>NZ_JAIFZR010000002.1:0-837500 GCF_020005195.1 Azospirillum agricola | reverse complement strand
CCCCCCGGCGGGAGGCCGCCGCGTCGCTGCGCCGGCTGCAACCGCTGCGCCCGCTGCTGGCCGACGCCGACCGTGCCGCCGCCGAGGCCAGGGAGGCCGAAAGCCTCGCCTCGCGGGCGCGGACGCTGCTGGCCGGCGCCCGGACGGCGGTCGAGGACGGCACCAATCGCCACGCCGATGCCCGGCTGCGCTTCGAGCGCGTCTGCCGCGAGCAGCAGGAGGCCGAACCGGATCTGGCCCGCGCCGCCGATCTCGACGGACGGATCACCGAACTCGCCGGCGAATTGGACGCCGCCGACCGGGAGCGCGCCGCCGCCGCCGGCCGTGCCGCCGCCAGCCGGGAGCGGCTGCGCGACACCGAACGCGGCCTGGACGCCGCCCGCGACGAGACCGCCCGGCTGGAGGGCTGGCTGAAGGAGCGGGCGGCGTTCGAGCCGGTCGTCGCGCAGTGGGGGCGCTGGGAGTCGCTGCTGGCCCGCCATGCCGAGGCCGTGCGGACTCACCGGACGGCGGCCGGGGACAGCCGGCGCCACGCGGCCGATTCCGACCGGCTGGCGGCGGAGGCCGCAAGGGCGGAGGCGGAGCGTGCCGCCGCGCGCGACCGGCTGGCCCGCGCCGATGACGGCCTCGCCCGTGTGCAGGCGGAGCCGGCGCCCTCGCTGGAGGAGACGCGGCGGAAACGGACCGAGGCGACGGAGCGGCGCGACCGGCTGACGGCCCTGGCCGCGCTCGCCGACGGCGCGACGCGGTTGACCGCCGCGCTCGCCGGTGCCGACGCCGAGCGGAGCCGGCTGACGGCGGAAGCGGAGCGCGAGGCTTCGGCGGCGCGCGACGCCGAAGCCGTCCTGCGGCTGCGGCAGGCGGCGCTGGACGAGGCGGAGGAGGCGTTGCAACGTCTGCGTCTGGCCCAGCGGGAGGATGTGGAATCGCTGCGGACCCGGCTGGTTGCCGGGGAGCCCTGCCCGGTCTGCGGATCCGCCGCGCATCCCTGGGGGCCGGCCGACCGGGCGCCGCTGTTGCGCGTCGTCCATGACCAGGAACACCGGGTCGCCGCACTGAAAGCCGAGACCGCCGCTCTGCTGGCGGCCCACGCGGCCCACGCGGCCGGAGAGCGCGCGGCGCGCGCGGCGCTGGAACCGCTCGACGCACGGCGGGATACGGACCGGCGGGAGGCCGAGGCGCTGGCCGGGCGCTGGGCCGGACTGGCCGGCAACTTCGACCTTCCGGCGCTGCCGGATGCCGAGGCGGTGCGGGTACGGCTCGCTGATGTTGAAACGCGGCTGGCGGCGGCGGCGGCGGACGAAGCGTTGGCGCTCGACCACCGCCGCCGGCTCGACGCCGCGCAGGCCGGGCGGCGGGCGTGCGACGAGGAGGTGGTCCGCCATTCGCGGACGCTCGACGCTCTGCTGCCGCGGCTGGGCGAGGCCCGCCACGCCGAGGCGATGGCGCGGGCCCTGCGCGACCGCAAGGCCGAGGAGCGGGACGCGGCGCTGGCGGAGCTGGCGGAACCCTTTTCCGGCGAGGCCGGCTGGCGCGAGGCGCTGGAGGCCGGGTTGGACGGGAGCGGCGAAGACGCGGGCGGCCGTTTCCGGGCGGACATCGCCGCACGGGTCGCCGCGTTTCAAAATCAGCGAGACCGGCTGGCACGGGCTCGGCAGAGCCTCGACGCGGCGGTGACGGAGCGAGCCTCGCGCGGCGCCGACCAGGAGGCGGCGCGGCGGGCGGCGGACGAGGCGTTCCAGCGCGCCGACGGGTTGAACAGGCGGCTGGCCGATTTGCGCGCCGAGCGGTCCGGGCTGCTGGACGGCCGGACGGTCGCGGCGCTGCGCCAGGATCTGGCCGACCGTCGGCAGGAGGCGAGCGCCCGTCTGGAGCAGGCGACGATGGCGCGTCAGGAGGCGCTGACCCGCCTGTCGGCCGCCGAGCGCGACGCCGAAACCCGTGGCGAGACCGCGCGGGCCTGCGGCGACCGCGCGGCGGCGGCGGCGGCGGCGCTGGACCGCGCCGCCGAAACCTGCGCGGTGACGGTGGAGGAAGCGCGAGAGCGGCTGGCGACACCGGAAGCCGCGCTGGCCGCCGAGGAGAAGGCGCTCGCAGAATTGGAAACGGCGCGGCGGGAGGCCGCGCTGCTGGCCGCCGAGCGGACGCGGCGGCGCGGCGACCACCACGCCGCCGGGCACCCCGGCCGCGAAGCGGACGCGGCGGCGGCCGACGCCGCCCGCATCGGCGAGGCGCTGGCCGCCGACCGCCTGCGGGCGGGAAGCGCGCGCGGGCGGCGCGAGGCCGACGAGGGCAACCGCGCGCGGCTGGCCGGGCTGACGGCGGCGATCGAGGAGCAGCGGGCCCGGCATGGGCTGTGGGCCAGAATGGGCCAGCTGATCGGCTCGGCGAACGGGCAGAAGATGCGCAACTTCGCGCAGAGCCTCAGCCTCGACATGCTGCTGGGCCACGCCAACCGGCATCTGGAGGATCTGGCGCGCCGCTACCGGCTGGAGCGGGTGGCGGGGGCCGACCTGGAAATCCAGGTGGTCGACCGCGAGATGGGTGACGAGCGGCGCGGCGTCCACAGCCTGTCGGGCGGGGAGCTGTTCCTGGTCTCGCTGGCGCTGGCGCTCGGCCTGTCGGCCATGGCGGCGGGCACCGCCGGCAGCATCGGCACGCTGTTCATCGACGAGGGCTTCGGCACGCTCGACCCCGACAGCCTGGACGTGGCGCTGTCCTGCCTGGAGGCCTTGCAGGCGGCCGGCCGGCAGGTCGGCGTCATCAGCCACGTCCCGGCGCTGGTCGAGCGGATCGGCGTGCAGATCCGGGTGGTGCCGCTGGGCGGCGGGCGCAGCCGGGTGACGATCCGCTCCGCCGCCCTGACGCTCGACACGGCGGATGGAGCGGCGGAACGCCTGGAGGGAGCGGAGGCCTGAGGCGCCGCGTCCCTCCGGGTCAGCCGCGCAGGGCGACCGGGCGCAGGGTCACGTGCTTGTTCGACGGCACGGCGGGCGCCGACGGGCGCAGGACGAGGCCCTTGGAGGTCGGCTCGATGTTGGCGTCGGGATAGACCGCCATCACGTCCTTCAGGGCTTCCTTCAGGCGGAAGGCCAAGACGCGGTGCTCGCTGACCGAGCCGAAATGCTGCGACAGCGCGTGCCAGGGCACCAGGGTCTGCTTGTCGAGCCGGTGCAGGCGGTGGACCAGCCAGACATAGGCGTCGAGCGCCAGGGCCGAGTTCTTCAGCTTGGCGATGGCGTGCTCGTCGAGCGGGACGGCGTGCTCCATCAGATGGTCGAAGAAGGAGCTGGTCAGGCGGACGAAGCGCACCCACTCGCCGCCGGTGCGGAACAGGTCGGGGGCGTCCTCGTCGTCGCGCCACAGCTTGATGCCGTCGATCAGGCGCTGGTCGGAGATCTCGGCGCTGGAGCTGCCGGTGGTGGTGCGCAGCGTGAATTCGCAGCGGGCGATGCGCAGCACCTGCTCGCGCACCGGCTTGTAGTTGCCGCGCTCGCCGCCGGTCGGCGCCAGACCGAGGCGGCGCAGCCACGCGCTCATGCTCGGCCCCAGATCGACGTGCGGCGTGCGGGTCTTGCGCGCCTCGGTCTGGAGATAGATCATGATCAGCCGCGCCTTGGCGCCATAGGGAACCCCGACGTCCAGCACGGTGCCGTCGCGCAGCGGCAGGATGCCGGGACGGACGACGAGCTGGTAGCGGCCGTTGTTGCGCACCCAGGGCGCCTGCTCGTCCTTCGGCTTGCGGTGGGGAAGCGAGGCCTGGCAGAAGCCGGCGTGGAGGTAGCCGATGGCGTCGATCTCGTTCGAGATCGCCTCATGGGCCATCATCACGCGCCGCCGCTCCTTGGGGTCTTCGGTCCGCGCCATCACCGCGTCGAAGCCCTCAAGCGACAGTTGTTCGTGAATCTTGGCCATGGACACCCTCTGTTTCCCTTCTCGGCGCAGCCTTGCGGCACGGCCTTGCTCAGCAACGGACCAACCCAGGAAACACAAAATCTGGGGCCCTGTGAAGCCGTGTCGATACCAGATTCGCTGAATTTGAAACGTTCGCCGACGATTCCGATTCAAATTCAGCGAAGCCCCCGGCGGGACCGGAACAGGACCCCGGACACGGGCGTTTCAAATTCAGCGTTGGCCGGTCCGCCGGAACTCCAGCGGAACCGCGGCCGCCCGCCGGTTTGTCCACAGATCGACCGGCTTTTCCACGCTGACTCCGCAACGGCGGCGGCGAAGCCCTTGGAAATCCACGCAGAAAACGAAACGGAGCGATCGCTGAAATCGAATCGCCCCAAGGCCGTTTCCACGCTGAAGTCGAATCGTAAAACGGGCTTTTCCACGCTGAATTTGCAACCATGTCCTATATAAGAGTCCCTATATGATTCTCCGGTAGAGTCCGGTCGCGCGCTGGCGACACGCACGGGAGCGCGGAAAACCGGGCTTTTCGGGCTTTCCCGGCACGATTGACGCCTCCCCTCGCTGAAGTCGCAACGTTCGCCCACCGATTCGCGTCTCCGCGCCGGCTTTCCGGGCTCTCCGGACGCTGAAATTGATACGAGGGATCCATTCCCCGGTCGGCGCCACGACGACGCCGACCAACGCTGAATTGGTAACAAACGACCGTCAAATCCTTGGCATCATTGAGCTTTTGCGACTCGGGCAACGACTCGGGAAGACACGCTGAATTTGAAACATCCGGCGTTCGGAGCGACTCGAAAGCCCATCGCTGACTCTGAAACGGCGGAATCATGATGAATCAATGACCGAATCGGGACGGGCCGGCGCGACCCGCGCTGAATTTGAATCGGCGCGGCGAAACCCCGCTTCACCCCGTCTCGCGGCCCCGGCGGAACTCGCCGGCCGCCGGGCTCCAGGCTCTTCCTTCATACGACGTCGTATGGGAAATCTGTCTCATACGACGTCGTATGAAAGCGGCTCCACGCGGACCGGCGCGCCCGCATGACGCAAGCGATGCGGTTCGGCTTGACCGCTTGCGTCACATCCGTACAGTCTGCGCGCATCACCCACCCCCGGAGGCTCCATGACCGGCGACGAACTGCGCGCCCTGCGTGAGCGGCGCGGCGAAGACCAGCTTGGATTCGCCGGATGGCTCAACGGCGCCCTGAACCGCCGCTACGACCGTTCCCGCATCAGCCGCTGGGAAAGCGGCGCGGAACGCATTCCCCAGCAGGTCGCCGGCTTCCTCAAGGAGCAGAGCGCCCCGGCGGACAAGCCGGCGCTGCCGGCCGATCTGAAGCCGGTGCGCCGCGCGGTGATCGCCGTCGCCAACCAGAAGGGCGGCGTCGGCAAGACCACCACCGCCGTCAACCTGTCCTACGCGCTGGCGACGCTCGGCCTGTCGGTGCTGCTGATCGACAGCGACCCGCAGGCCAACGCCACCGTCCATCTCGGCATCGATCCGGGCGAGGTCGAGACCGCGCGCAAGGGTCTCTACAGCGTGCTGCGCGGCGGGGCGGCCTTCGACGGCATTCTCCAGCCGGTGTGCAACGGCGCCTTCACCCTGGCGCCCAGCAGCATCGGGCTGGCGGCGGCGGAAACAGAGCTGGTGGCCGAGCCGGACAATTCGCTTGTGCTCAAGGAGAAGCTGGCCGATCTACGCAGCCGCTACGACGTGGTGGTGATCGACTGCCCGCCCAACCTCGGCCTGCTGACCATCAACGCGCTGGCCGCCTCCGACCTCGTGCTGATCCCGGTGCAGACCGAGGTGTTCGCCGGGCTCGGCGTGCCGCTGCTGATGGAGACGATCGCCAAGATCCGGCGGCGCTCCAACCCCTCCCTCAACATCTTCGGCATCCTGCCCACCATGTATTCGTCGCGCCTCACCCAGGACCAGGCCAGCCTGAAGGAAATCCAGTCCCATTATGATGGACGGACGCGGGTGCTGGGGGCGGTCCCCCGCGCCACCCTGTTCGCCCAGGCGTCGGGCGCCGGCCGCCCGGCCATCGAGGCGGATCCCAACTCGGCCAGCGTCCAGGCCTACGCCGAACTGGCGCGCGAGGTCGCGGGCCATCTGATCGCCCGCCCGGTGGAGGCCCGCCATGGCGCCGCGTAAGCTCGAACGCACCAGCGCGAAGATTCTCGACAAGGCGGCGCAGCGCGGCGGCGACGCGCTGTTCGGGCTGTCGGCCGATTTTCCGCGCCTGATCGAGATCGACATCGACCGCGTCCACCCCAACCCGGACCAGCCGCGCCGCCATTTCGACGAGGAGCAGCTCCGCGAGCTGGCCGCCTCCATCGAGCGGCACGGGCTGAAGCAGCCGGTGCTGGTGCAGGAGATGGGCGACGGCGACTACCGTCTGGTCGCCGGCGAGCGGCGTCTGCGCGCCTGCACGCTGGCTGGCCGGCGGACCATCTTCGCCATCGCCACCGACGGCGATCCGGACGAGCTGGCGCTGATCGAGAACATCCAGCGGGTCGATCTCGACGCGCTGGAGCTGGCCCGCGCCTTCGCCCGGCTGATCGAGCGCCACGACTACACCCACGAGGCGCTGGGGCAGGTCATCGGCCGCAGCCAGGCCGAGGTGACGCGCACCCTGTCGCTGCTGCGGCTGCCGGGCGCCATCCTGGAGGATTACGAGACGCGCCATCGCGGCGTGTCGAAGAGCATCCTGACGGAGATCGCCGCCGTCGAGGACGAAGCGACGCAACAGAAGCTGTGGGACCTCATCAAGGAGGGCGGCACCGTCAAGGCGCTGCGCGAGGCCAAGCGGGAGCAGTCACCCTCCCCGCGCGCCGCCGCCAAGGCCGCCGCCGAACCGCCCGCCCCCGCCCCTTCCCCTGTTCCGTCCCCGGCGTTGCCGGTGATCCGCTTCGTCGAGGCGGCGCAGCGGATCGCCCGCGACTTCTCCAGCGTCGACGTCCGCGACCTGCGCGACCACCGCAGCCGGCTGAGCGACCAGGACTGGACGGAACTGCGGCGGCTGCACGCGCTGCTCGACCAGCTTCTGGCCTGATTCCTCAGGACCGGCGGCGGTCGATCGCGTTCTTGACGGCCTTGTACCAGCGCAGCTTCTCCTCGAAGGGCAGGCGGGCGAGGCCGCTGGGCGAGGGCACGACGACGTCGGCCACCCCGTCGAACAGGGCGGAGTCCTGCACGCCCCAGGGCGCGTCGGGCCGGCCGGACGCCGCCAGATAGACCCCCTTGCCGGTGTAGGCGAGCACCGCCGGCCGCACCGCGGCGACGATGCGGGCGAGGCGGGGCACCCCGCCGCGCAGCTCCGCCCGGCTCAGTTCGGCGGCCGACGCGGTGGCGCGCGCCACGAGGTTGGTCGATCCCAGCCCGACCGCCGGCAGGCTGGCGTCCTCCTCGGCGCGCATCAGGCGCGGCGTCAGTCCCGACACGGCGAGCAGCCGCCAGAACTGGTTGCCGCGCCCGGCGTAATGGTGGCCGAGCCCGCCCGAGCGCAGGCCGGGGTTGAAGCCGACGAACAGGCAGTCGAGGCCGGGCGCCAGGATGTCGGGAAGCGGGCCTTCCGGATCGGGCAGGGTGGGGGCGGCTTCCGGCGGAAGGCCGGAAAGAAGGTCGCGGTCCATGTGTCGATTTCAGCGCATCGCCGCCGCTGCCGCAAGAGCGCGGAATTGGCGGCCGTCCTTCAGCCGGAGGCGGCGATGGCGGGCGGCGGCGGCGTGGCACGCTGATCCTGCAACAGCCCGGCGATACGGTCGGACAGCCGGAGCGCCAGCGCCACGATCGTCATGGTCGGGTGGTCGGAGCCCATCGTCGGGAACACCGAGCTGCCGCCGATGTAGAGGTTGCCGACCCCGTGCAGCCGGCCCTCGGCGTCGACCACGCCCTGGCGCGGCGATTCGTGCATCCGGGTGGTGCCCATGTGGTGCCAGCACCAGCCGATGTCGGTCGGGGCGATGCTGTCGGAGCCGTGCCGACCGTCCGGCAGGATCAGGCCGCGGCGGCTCAGTTCGGCGCGCAGCAGAGCCTGGGTCTCGGCCGCCGCGTCGAGGTCGCGCGCGGTCAGGCGCCAGTCGACCTGGGGCAGGTTGCGGCCGAAGGCGTCGCGATCGGTGTCCAGCGTCACCCGGCTGTCGGGGTTGGGAATCGGCTCCAGCACCGTTTCCATGGTGAAGGCGCGCGGCCACCAGCCGGGATGCACCGCGCTGTCGAACAGCGCGTGGGCCAGTTGCGGCAGCCGCTTCAGCACGCGCGGCGCCGCGTCGCGCAGCAGGCTGGCGGCGTTCTCGACCGGCAGGCCGAAGCGCGTGCAGCGCGAGCGCGGCAGCAGCAGGCGCAGCTCGTTGACCGCCTTGAAGGCGTCCAGCGCCTTGGCGTGGTAGGAGGCGACCAGATAGGTGCGGGAATTGGGCAGCCCGCGCCGTTCCTGGAGCGCCGCCGTCGGCGCCACCGCCAGCGCGATGGACGGGTGGGGCAGCTTCAGCCGCCGCCGCGACAGGCACAGGCTGACGTCGTAGAGGGGGCGGTGGCGCCGCTGGTCGGCCAGCCGCACCACGCTGCTCTTGAAACGCGGGTGGTCGGCGAAGCAGCGGCCGACCAGATCCTGGCCGTTGCCCAGCCCGGCCGCCTGCACCCGGTTCGACAGCAGCAGCAGCCGGGCGTTCTCGATGCCGCCGCAGCACAGCACGAAGATCCGCGCGCCGACGGTGAAGGACGGGCCGCCGAGCGTCGAGACGCGGACCCGCTCGACCGCGCTGGCGTCGGCGTTGGTGTCCAGCTCGGTGACGTTGGCGTTGAGGAAGCCGGTGATGTTGGCGGCGCGGCCGATGTCGGCCCGGTACGCCTCGCCCATGCGGATCGGAGGGCTGAGCTGGGCGACGCGGTTCTCGAAGGCGGCGTCCTCCCCGTCGAGCGGCAGCAGGGCGGCGTGGGCGGACCCGGTGCGCCCGCTCCAGAAGCCGTTGTCGTAATTGTAGGGGCCGAGGCCGAGGATGCCCTGGGCGCGCTCGTAGAAAGGCTCCAGCCCGTCGCGCCCGAGCGGCCAGCCGCTGTGGGGGATCCAGGGGCGGTGCTGGAAATCGTTCGGCTCCAGCGGGCGGGAGAAACCGCCCCAACAGTTGGTGCTGCCGCCAAGGTAGCGGCTGCGCGCCGTGGTCAGCCGTTCGTAGGGCAGGCCGACGCTGCGGCCGGCGTAGAGCGCCTGGGAAATCCCGTCGGCCTCCAGCCCGCCGCCTTCGAGCAGCACGACGCTGTGCGGGCTTCCCGCCAATTCGCGCAGGATGGTCAGGCCGGCGGCGCCGCCGCCAATGACGCAGACGTCGCAATCGACATGGGTGCCGTGCAGAACATGACGGGCGTCGCGAAGCAATCGGGTCTCCCTTACCGCGATCGTGGGGGATCCTTCATGACTCGGACGGGTGGCTTAGGCCGAGAACGCATTCGGCTGTACCACCGGCGCGCCGGCCCCGGTCGAGCCTTTCCAAGCGGTTGAGGGGCGCAATGATACGAAAGTGGAGGTTGGCTTCCGCGAGCTTGCGGCCGGAGCGGGAAGGGGATTGCCCGTTCCGGGGCTGAACTGGGCTGGGCGGAGCGCTTGCGCCACTCTCGCATCGCCGGGCCGGGCCGGCAAGCTGTTTCAAATTCAGCGTGGCTGTCGGCTGCCGGGGCTTGAGAAGCGCATCCTTGCCCGGCATCGGGCCAATGACGTCCCGCACAGCGTCGAGCGGAGCGATGTCGAGCAGGGCGGTGCCCGGTGCGACGAGGCGGCCGACGCGGACCTGGCGGTTGCCGACGGCGCCGCCGACCGGCGCGCGCACCACGGTGCTCTCCAGATCGATCCGCGCGCGGTCGCGCGCGGCCTCGACCTCGACCTCGACGGCGGTGACATGGCCGGCGGCCTTGGGCGCCAGCGCGGCCACATCGCCGCGGACATGGGCGTTGTCGGTCGCGTCGGCTCAGGCCCCGGCGGCCACCGGGAGGCGGAAGGGCGCGCCCAGCCGGTTGAAGGCGTTCATCGCGGCGATGGCGATGGTGAGATCGACCAGATCCTTCGGCTCGAACGCCGCTGCCGCCGCCGCGTAGGCGGCGTCGGACGCGTGGGTTTCGCTGACGCGGGTCACCTCCTCGGCCCAGGCCAGGGCGGCGCGCTCCGTGTCGGAGAACAGCTGCGGCACCTCCTTCCACACCGGCACCAGCGTGACCTTGTCGACCGACATGGTCTTCCGCAGGTCGCGGCTGTGCAGGTCGATGCAGTGGGCGCAGCCGTTGATCTGCGAGACCCGGAGGAACACGAGATGAATGAGTTCCTCGGGCAGGCCGGTGCGCTTCGTGACGTAATGATGGACGCCGAAGAGAGCCTTCGCGCCGTCGGGCGCGACCTCGTGCCAAGTCATGCGTGTCATGATGTCTGCCTTTTTGGACAACAAAAGAGTGCGGTTCCCGCTTCGCCGGCCCATGGCCGCCGCCGGGTGTGTTCGAAGCCCTTCAGCGCGCGGCCTGCCGGCCGAGCCAGTCCTCGAACCGGATGGCGCCGAGGCGCGCATTCCTGCTGGGGGTCAGCGATTGGTCGTCGAGGACGTCGCCGAAGTAGCGCGCGTGGATGTCCGGCACGACCCTGCGCGTGTCGTTCGTCGCCCGCAGGAAGCGCCGCACCAGCTCGTCGAGCGGGATCGCCTCCGGACCGGCGACCTCGAGCGTGCCGTTCACCGGCGGCGCGAGCGCGACCTCGGCGAGCGCCGCCACCACGTCGTCGGAGGCGATCGGCTGGATCAGCGCCGGCGACAGGCGGATCTCCTCGCCGACGGTGGCCGACTGCGCGATGCCGCCGACGAATTCGAAGAACTGCGCGGCGCGCAGGATGCTGTGGGGGATGCCGGACGCCTTGATGAGGGCTTCCTGGGCGACCTTCGCCCGGAAATAGCCGTTGTCGGGAAGCCGTTCGCTGCCGACGATCGAGAGGGCGACGTGGTGGCGGACGCCGGCCGCCGCTTCGGCGGCCAGCAGGTTGCGGCCCGAGGTTTCGAAGAAGTCGAGGACGGCCTTGTCCTCCCAGACCGGCGCGTTCGCCACGTCGACGACGACGGCGGCACCGTCCATCGCCTGGGCCAGCCCCTCGCGGGTGATGGTGTTCACGCCCGTCTTCGGGGAGGCCGCGAGCGCCTCGTGGCCACGCTCGCGCAGGGTCTTGACCAGCTTCGCTCCGATGAGGCCGGTGCCTCCGATGACGACGATCTTCATGGGGTCTCTCCGCTTTTCTCGACGCGAACCAGCGCCGCCGATGGGAGGAAGAGTGCCCGCGCGCGCCGGGGAAGTCCTTGCGGCGGGCTTGGATTGCCCTCCAAGGACGCTTGGTTTTCCGTCCACGCGCCGCCGTGCTATCAAGGGGGCTCACCGTTCGCCCGTCACCCGGACCGGGAGCCGGGGGTGATCGGCCCAGGGAGATGCCGGCCTTGCGGTTCACGTTCGGAGAGTGCGTGCTCGATCAGGAGCGCCGGGAACTGACCCTGCGCGGGCAAGCCGTGGGCGTCGGCCCGCAGGTCTTCGACCTGCTGCTGCATCTCGTCCGCAACCGCGACCGCGTCGTCAGCAAGGATGACCTGCTGGAGGCGGTGTGGAACGGGCGGATCGTCTCGGAATCGACCATCACCAGCCACATCAACGCGGTCCGCAAGGCCATCGGCGACAACGGCGGGGAACAGCGGCTGCTCCGCACGGTCCCCCGCAAGGGGTTCCGCTTCGTCGGCGCGATCGAAGCCGGCGCGATCGAAGCCGGGGCGGCCGGGGCCGGCGCGATCGGGGAGACACCCCGGCCCGGTAGGCCGGGCATCGCCAGCCGCGCCTCCGGCCAAGCGGGGGAGCCGCCGTCCAGGCCCGTCCTGCCGGACAAGCCCTCCATCACCGTGCTGCCCTTCCAGAATCTGAGCGGCGATCCGGAGCAGGAGTATTTTGCCGACGGGGTGGTGGAGGACATCATCGCCGCCCTGTCGCGCCTCCGCTGGCTGTTCGTCATCGCCCGCAATTCGAGCTTCGCCTACAAGGGCCGGGCAGTGGACGTGACGGACGTCGGCCGCGAATTGGGCGTTCGCTACGTGCTCGAAGGCAGCGTCCGCAAGTCCGGGAACAAGGTGCGCATCACCGGGCAGCTGATCGACGCGACGACCGGGACGCATCTCTGGGCGGAGCGTTTCGAGGGCACGCTCGACGACCTCTTCGAGTTGCAGGACCGGATCGCCGAAAGCGTCGTCGGCGCCATCGCGCCGCAGTTGGAGCGGGCGGAGATCGAGCGCGCCAAGCGCAAGCCGACGGGAAGCCTCGACGCCTACGATTACTATCTCCGCGGCATGGCGAAGCTGCACAGCGGAACCCGCGAGGCGATCGACACGGCGCTGCCCCTGTTCCACAAGGCGACGGACCTCGATCCGGAGTTCGCGTCGGCCTATGGCGGGGCGGCCTGGTGCCATCTCTGGCGCAAGCTGAACGGCTGGATGACCGACCGGCCGCGGGAGATCGCCGAGGGGGTGCGGCTGGCGCGGCTGGCGGTGGAGTTCGGCCGCGACGACGCGGTCGCGCTGACGAGAGCCGGGCACGCGCTCGGTCACTTCGTCGGCGATCTCGACGGCGGCATCGCGCTCATCGACCGGGCCGTGCTGCTCAATCCGAACTTCGCCCCGGCCTGGTTCCTCGGCGGCTACCTGCGCGTCTTCCGCGGTGAAACGGAAAGCGCGGCCGAGCGTTTCGCCCACGCCGCCCGCCTGAGCCCGCTGGACCCGGAGATGTTCCGGATGCAGGCGGGGACGGCGTTGGCGCATTTCTTCGCCGGGCGCTTCGATTGCGCTGCGGCCTGGGCTGACAAGGCGCTGGGCAACCTGCCCAGCCTGCTGGTGGCCATGGCCTTGGCGGCGGCGGGTCACGCGCTCGCCGGGCGGACGGAGGAGGCGCGGCAGGCAATGCGGCAGCTGCGCGCGCTCGACCCGTCCCTGCGCGTCTCCACCCTCAAGGAATGGCTGCCGATTCACCGTCCCGAGGATCTCGCGCGGTTTGCGGAGGGGCTGCGGCTGGCTGGGTTGCCCGAGTGAGCGCGGCCCTTGTCGGAAGCCTCAACAGATGCGGTTTTACGCCACTTGCGGTCATTCGACTTACCCATGCGGTATCCGACAAGCCGCCACTGCCGTCGCGGTCGTGGATGTCGGCGCGATGAACGGCGACGTTCAGGAGCGGTCCGGGCGTGTCGACGAGGATGTGGTGCTTGACGCCCTTGATCGTCTTGCCCGTGCCGTAGCCGGCCGGGTCCGCCGCCGGTCCCCCTTTTCCGCCGCGCGGACGCTCCGGCTGCCGATCACGGCGGCGGACGGGCTGACCGCGCGGCCTTCCAATTCGCGGACCCGTTGGTAGAGGCCATGGTGGATGCGTTCCGGCGTCCCCTCCCAGGCCCACGACCGCAGGTCTTGCCATCGCCGGCACGGTGGCGGCGGTGGTGTGACGGAGCGGCGATGCCCAACCCCGATCACACGGACACCGTCTCCATCAGACGGGCACGGTCCTTCGGCGACGCCGCGTCGCCTTCCAGGGTGACCCGACCGCGCTCCACGGCGTAGAAGCGGTCGGCGATATCGAGGGCGCGGTGGATGTTCTGCTCCACCAGCAGGATGGTCAGGCCGGCGCGTTTCAAATCGCCGATGATGGCGAAGATCTCGTCGACGATCATCGGGGCGAGCCCCTCGGTCGGCTCGTCGATCAGCAGCAGCTTCGCCGTTCCCACCATCACCCGCGCCATCGCCAGCATCTGCTGCTCGCCGCCCGACAGCGTCGTGCCCATCTGGTGGCGCCGTTCCGCCAGCCGGGGAAAGCGGGCGAAGGCCCGGCCGATGGCCGCCTCGTTCTCGCGGCGGGAACGGGCCGGGCATTGCAGCAGGCCGAGCCGCAGATTCTCCTCGACGCTGAGGCCGGGGAAGATGCGCCGGTCCTCGGGCACCAGACCCAGGCCGAGCCGGGCGATGGCGTCGGGCGTCCGCCCGGCCAGATCGGCGCCGTCCAGCCGGACGCTGCCGGAGGTGGCGGGCACCCAGCCGGCGACGGTCTTCAGGATGGTGGTCTTGCCGACCCCGTTGCGGCCGAACAGGCCGACGACCTCGCCCGGCCCGCCATGCAGCGAGACGCCTTGCAGGACATGGCTGAGGCCGTAATGCGCGTGAAGGTTCTCGATGCTCAGCATGGCGTCACGCGTGTCCGAAATAGGCGGCCTGGACGGCCGGGTTGGCCCGCACGGCGGTGGGGGGGCCCTCGGCGATCTTGCGCCCCTGGGCCATGACGACGACATGGTCGGACAGGCTCATCACCAGCCCGATGTCGTGTTCGATCAGAAGCACCGTCAGGTCGCCGGCCAGTGATTTGATGAGGTCGCCGGTGTCGGCGGTGTCGCCGTGGCTCATGCCCTGGGTCGGCTCGTCGAGCAGCAGGACGCGCGGCTCGCAGGCCAGCGCCACCGCGATCTCCAGCCGGCGCTGTTCGCCGTGCGACAGGTTGCCGGCCAGCGCGTCCGCCTTGGCGGTCAGGCCGAAACGCTCCAGCAGGGCGTCGGCCTTGACCAGCGCCTTGCGGCTGCGCCCCAGCGGCAGCATGGCGCGCCACGGGGTTTCCAGGATTTGCGCGGCGATGCGCAGGTTTTCCAGCACCGGCAGTTCGAAGAACAGGTTGGTGATCTGGAAGGAACGCGCCAGCCCACCCGCCAGCATCCGGTCGGGCGACCGGCCGGTGACGTCGGTGCCGTCCAGCGTCACCCGTCCGCCGGTCGGCCGGATGGCGCCGCTGATCAGGTTGAACAGCGTGCTCTTGCCCGCCCCGTTGGGGCCGATGACCGAGGTGATGCGGCCCCGCCCGGCCTCGAAGCCGACGCCGGCGACCGCCTGGAGCCCGCCGAAATTCACCGACAGGTCGCGCACGCTGAGAGCGGGTGTGGCGGTTGCGGTGGTCGAGGTCATGGCGCGGCCCTCCGGCCGTGCCGGGCTCTGGCGGCGGCGCGGCGCTCCAGCCAGGGCAGCAGGGCGCCGACCAGCCCCTTGCGCAGGAAGATGACGGACAGCATGAAGATCACTCCCACGACGATCAGGTGATGCTCGGTCCAGGACCCGACGACGGAGCGCAGCGCGGTCAGCAGGACGCTGCCGGCGATCGGCCCGATCAGGGTGCCGACGCCGCCGACGATGACCGTCACCACCGCGTTGCCCGAGGTGTGGAAGAACAGAAGCTCGGGCGAGACGAAGCCGCGCAGCATCGGGTAGAGCGCGCCCGACAGCGCCGCCACGCAGGCCGCCAGCACATAGACCGCCAGCTTGTGGCCCCAGGCGTTGAAGCCCAGGAAGGGCACCCGCTTCTCGTTGGCGCGGATGGCGGCCAGCGTGCGGCCGAACGGCGCGTCCATCAGATAGGCCAGCCCGGCGTAGACCGCCATGGTCAGCCCCAGCACGAACAGGAAGAAGGACAAGGGGTCGGCGGTGTCGAGCGCCAGCGGCCCCAGCGTGACGCGGATCTGCGGAATGCCGATGATGCCGTCCGACGCGCCCAGCTCGCGCGTGTTGTAGACGGCCTTCGCCACCACCTGGGCCAGACCGAAGGTGATCAGCGCGAAATAGACGCCCTTCACCCGGTTGGCGATGACGCCGCCGACAAGCCCGGCCAGGGCGCCCGCCGCCAGCGCCGCCCCGGTCGCCAGCCAGAAGCTCGGCGCGCCGTCGCGCAGCACCAGCGCCGACACGTAGGCGCCCAGACCGAAATACAGCGCCTGCCCCAGCGACAGCATGCCGGTGTAGCCGAGCAGCAGGTCGACGCTCATCGCCAGCCCGGCGAAGATCAGCGCCTCGGTCGCCAGCCGCAGGTAGAAGCCGTTCCCGGTCGTCCAGGCGACGGCGGCGAAGACCAGCGCCGCGGCGAGGAACAGCAGCGCCAGCCAGTGGGTGGCGTTCAACGGCCCGCGCGACGGCGACCGGGGCAGGGAAACAGCGGTCATGACGGCCTCACGCATTGCCCAACCTCCCGAACAGGCCCCGCGGCCGGACCATGAGCACCAGCACCATGATCCCGAACACCAGGGGATCCGACCAGACCGGCGAGATGTAGAGGCTGGAGATCGCCTGAACCTGCGTCAGCAGAAGCCCGGCGACCACCGCCCCCTGGATCGACCCCATGCCGCCGACGATGACGACGGTGAAGGCCATCAGGATGAAATCGCGGCCCATGGTCGGGAACACCGAATAGATCGGGGCCAGCAGCACGCCGGACAGGCCGGCCAGCGCCACCCCGAAGGCGAAGGTTCCGGCGTAGACCCGGCGCACCGGCACCCCCAGCGACGACGCCATGTCCTTGTCGAAGGCCGCCGCCCGCACCATGGCGCCCAGCCGCGTGCGGAACACCACCACCCACACGGCGGCGATCAGCGCCAGCCCGAAGCCGATCAGGAACAGCCGGTAGTTGGGCAGGAACATGCCGAGGATCTCGGTGCCGCCCGCGATCGGGGTCTCCGGCCGCATCGTGTTGGGGCCGTAGACCAGCTTCAGCACGTCCTCCAGGATCATGCCCAGCCCGAAGGTCAGCAGCAGGGTCAGGATGTGGCGGTCGCGGCTGTGGAAGACCCGCTGGATCAGCCAGCGCTCCGCCGCCCAGCCGATGGGGATCATCAGCAGCGGCACCAGCACCAGCAGCGCCCAGAAGCCGACGCCCAGCCCGGCGAGGCTGAGCGCCAGGAAGGCGCCCATGGCGTAGAACTCGCCATGGGCCATGTTGATGACGTCGAGAAGGCCGAAGATGATCGTCAGCCCCAACGCCATCAGCACGACGGCGACGCCGAGCGACAGCCCGTTCAGCGCCTGCGGCGCCAGGATGAATTGCAGATAGTCGATGGTCTCGGCCATGGGTCGGTGTCCGGGAATGGGAGGACTGGTCGGGGTCAGAACCGCGCGCAGAGGTCCGGGCCGATGGCGGCCTCGCCGGGGACCGTGCCGACGATGGTGAAGCGGCCCTCGGTGACGCGCACCGCGTACATGTCCTGGATCGCCTGATGGTCGCCGCCGCGCATGGTCTTGAGGCCCTGCGGCGTCGGCCATTGCAGGCCGCGCATCGCCTCGCGCAGCTTGGCCGTCTCGGTGGTTCCGGCCTTCTCGACCGCCGCCTTGTAGAAGGCGAGCAGGCCGTAGCTGTCCGCCCCGTACAGGTCGGGGGCGGCGTTGTAGGCCTTGCGGAAGGCGGCGACGAAGGCCTTGTTCTCCGGCGTGTCGAGTTCCGCCGAATAGCCGACGCCGGTGACGAAGCCGTCCGCCGCCTTGCCGATGGCGCCGATGTTCTGCGCGGTGACGGTGCCCGAGGCGCCGACCACGGTCAGGTTGCGCAGCAGCCCGTATTCGCTCATCTGCGTCAGCAGCCGCACCGTGTCGTTGCCGGCGGTCGAGGTGTAGAGCACGGCCGGCCGGGCGGCGCGGAGCTGGCCGAAATACTGCGAGTAGTCCTTGCTGTCGAGCGGGGCGAAGACCTCGCCGGTGGATTGGGCGCCGGTCTTCTCCGCCGCCGCCTTGAAGGCGGCGACGGTGGAGCGGCCCATCTCGTAGTCGGGACCGAGGTAGTAGACCTTGGCCTGCGGCTTGTCCTTGGCCAGCCATTCCGCCAGCGCCGCCGACTGCTGCCCCGCCCGCGCGTTCACCCGGAAGACGTTGGGCGAGCATTTGTCGGTGGTGATGGCGTCGGAGAACGACACCGTCGTGGCGATCAGCCGGTCGTTGCGCTCGGCCAGCTGCCCGACCGCCAGGGTCGATCCGGAATTGACGGTGCCGGTCAGGAAATCGACCTTGTTGACCTGGAACAGCTTTTCCGCCTTCTGCGTGGCGACCGCCGGGTTCGCCTCCTCGTCCTCGAACAGCAGCTCCACCGGGCGGCCCATGATGCCGCCGGCGGCGTTGACCTCCTTGAGGGCGAGTTCCAGCCCCCAGCGGACCTGCTGGCCGATCGGCGCGTAGGTGCCCGACAGCGGCGTCACCACGCCGATACGGATCGGGTCGGCGGCGGACGCGCCACCGGCGAGCCCGAGCAGGGCGAGCGCGGCGGCGGTGCCGAGAAGCGTGGCTTTGGTCATGATTGTTGTTTCCTCCCTGTGTCGGTTGTGCTTTGGACGGGCGGTCTTCAGACGCCCCTGGTCAGACGCCCCTGGTCAGACGCCCTTGAAGACCGGCTTGCGCTTTTCGGTGAAGGACTCCACGCCCTCCTTGAAGTCCGCCGACCCGCGCAGGCGGCCGTAGGCCTGGCCCTCGATCTCGATGGCGCCGTTGACCGGGACGTTGTTGCCGCTGTTCAGCACGCCCTTGATGGTGCGCTGGGCGAGCGGCGAGAAGCCGCGCAGCTCGTTCACCAGCGCCGCGACGGCGCCTTCCAGCTCGGCATCGGCGACGCATTCGGTGACGAAGCCCCAGTCGGCGGCCTGACGTCCGGGAATGCGCTTGGCGCGCATCACCATGTCCTTGGTGCGGGCGATGCCGATCATGTGCAGCAGGCGCGCCGAGCCGCCCGAGCCGGGGATCATGCCGATGCGCATCTCCGGCAGGGCGAACTGCGCGGTGTCCGAGGCGATGCGGAAGTCGCAGGCGAGCGACAGCTCGAAGCCGACGCCGAAGCAATAGCCGCGCACCTGGGCGATCACCGGCTTGCGGCAGCGTTCCGGGGCGGCGATGTTGACCGCCAGCTCGGACACATGCTCCGGCGTCATTTCCATGAAGCCGGTGATCTTGCCGCCGGACGAGAAATTCTCGCCCTCGGCCCGGAGGACGATGACGCGCACCCTGGGATCGCGGTCGAGCGCGGCGAAGGCGGCGCTGAACTGCTCGCGCTGGCGCATGCTGACGATGTTGAAGGGCGGGCGGTCCAGCACGATGTCGGCGCGCTCGACGGCCTCGTCGATCTCCACGCGGAAGCCGTCGAGGTCGGCGAGCAGGCTGTCGGCGCTGGCGAAGCGGTAGGGGGTCACGGTAGACACTCCATGGATGGTATGAGGGGGGTCAGGATCCGGCCGGCAGGCGTTCGGTCTGGAACTCGCCGGCCTGGAGCTTGCGCCGCAGGATCTTGCCGACCGGCGATTTCGGGATTTCGTCGAGGAAGACGTACTCGCGCGGACGCTTGAAGTTGGCGAGGCCGGAGGCGCGGCAATGCTC
Source organism: Azospirillum agricola (assembly GCF_020005195.1). Classification (NCBI taxonomy): domain Bacteria; kingdom Pseudomonadati; phylum Pseudomonadota; class Alphaproteobacteria; order Rhodospirillales; family Azospirillaceae; genus Azospirillum; species Azospirillum agricola. The sequence continues at coordinate 818,393 of NZ_JAIFZR010000002.1, read as the reverse complement.
GTCCAGCGTGGCCGCCCCGACGCCCTCGGCGCGCTTGACGAAGGCGACGACGCGCTGGCCCCAGCGCTCGTCGGGCAGGCCGGCGATGGCGACCTCCAGCACGCCCGCGTGCAGCGACAGGACGCTTTCGATCTCCACCGGGGAGACGTTCTCGCCGCCGGTGATGATCATGTCGTCGACCCGGCCGGTGACGAACAGGTCGCCGTCGGCGTCGAGGAAACCGGTGTCGCCGGTGAAGTACCAGCCGCCGCGCAGCGCCTTGGCATCGGCGTCGGGGCGCTTCCAGTAGCCTTCGAAGGATTCGTCGCCGCTCAGGTCGGCGACGATCTGGCCCTCCTCGCCCGGTGCCGCCAGGGCGTCGGGATCGGGGGTGCCGAGCCGGACGACGCGGATGCGCTGATTCAGCGCCGCCTTGCCGGCCGAGCCCGGCTTGGCCGGGGCGTTCTGGTCGATGGTGAAGGTGTAGATTTCCGACGAGCCGTAATGATTGACGAACAGCTCCGGCTTGAAGGCGGCGTCCAGCCGCTTCAGCAGCCCGTCGGTCATCGACGCCCCGGCGAAGCCCAGCTTGCGCACCGACGACAGGTCGGTCGCCGAAAAGCGCGGGTCGGCCAGCAAATCATGGTAGAGCGTCGGCACCAGATACAGGCAGGTCAGCCGTTCCGCCGCGATCAGCTCCAGCGCGCGGGCGGTGTCGAAGCGCGGCAGGCCGACGAAGCATCCGTCGATCAGCGCCATCGCCAGCAGCGAACGCACGCCCATCGTGTGGTAGAGCGGCATCACGCCGAGCGTCCGCTCGCCCCGCCGGTAGCAGTTCTGCGCGACATGGGCGATGGCGGCGGCGCGTTCGGCGCGGTGGCGGCGCGGCACGCCCTTCGGCTTGCCGGTGGTGCCGGAGGTGTAGAGGAACAGCGACGCATGCTCGGCCGTGGCGCGCGACACGGGCGGTGCCGGATCGCCGGCCAGCAGGTCGGCGAAGGCGTGGGAACCGCCGCCCAACTCCTGTCCCGCGTCCCCGACCGCGACGCGCGGCAGGGCGAGGGCGGCGGGGGACGCGGCGACGGCCTCGGCCGACACGTCCTGGAAGACCAGGAGGCGGACCTCGGCGTCGGGCAGGCAGTAATCCAGCTCGTCCGCCTTCACCCGCCAGTTCAGCGGCACCACGGCGATGCCGGCGAGTTGGCAGGCCCAATGGATGGTCGCCATTTCCCAAGTGTTTTGCAGGGCGGTGGCGATGCGGTCGCCGGGACGGAGCCCGAAGCCGTCGAACGCGCCGACCAGCCGGCGGATGCGGTCCAGCCATTGCGCGTAGGTCAGGCGGGTGTCGCCGTCGACGATGGCGAGCGCGTCGGGGCTTCGTTCGGCGCTGGCGAGGATGCTGCGGCCCAGGTCAAACATGGGCGGTCTCCCCGCTGGGGATTGCTTGGCCGGTCACGTCCATCACGGCGCGGACGATGCCGGCGTAGCCGGTGCAGCGGCAGAGATGGCCGCTCAACATGTCGCGCAGATCCTCCTCGGTGGGGTTCGGGGTGCGCTCCAGCCAATCCGACAGCGACATCAGGATGCCGGCGGTGCAGAAGCCGCATTGCAGGGCGTGATGGCGGCGGAAAGCCTCCTGAAGGGCGGTCATCCGGCCCTGGTTGGCCTCGGCCAACCCCTCCACCGTGTCCACCCGGCGACCGTCGGCCTGCACCGCCAGCGTCAGGCAGGCGCGGACGGCGACACCGTCCAGCCGCACCGTGCAGGCGCCGCAGACGCCATGCTCGCAGCCGACGCGGGTGCCGTGGGCGCCCAGCTCATGCCGCAGGAAGTCGCTCAGCAGCAGGCGTGGGTGGGCCTGCCCGCTGCGCGGACGGCCGTTCAGCGTGATGGTGACGGTGTGTCGAGCGTCGGCGTTCAAGACCGGCATGACAGGGCTTCCTCAAGAACGGTGCGGCCGATGCGGCGGACAAGCTCGCGGCGGTAGCGGGCGCTGGCGTGCTGGTCGTCGTCACCGCCGAGATCCCAGGCGAAGGCGTTGAGATCCGTGTCGAGCGTCGCGGGCAGGGCGCCGCCGGGGGCCAGCGGCCAGGACCGCGCCGTCGGCCGGTCGGCGACCCCGCCGACGGCGAGGCCGATCCGCTCGGCCGTTGCCGTGGCGGCGCAGGCGGCGATGGCGAAATCGCCGTGGCGCATCGACATCTCGCGGAACGCATGCCCGGAACCGGGCGTGGCGAGGGGGAAGCGCAGACTTTCCACGATCTCGTCGGCGGCGCGCGCCGTGGTCAGCGGCCCCAGGAAGAAATCGGCGGCGGCGACGATGCGGCGGCGCCTGGCGTTGCGCAGCACCACCTCTCCCCCGGTCGCGACGAGGCAGAGCGGCACCTCGGCGCTGGGATCGGCGTGGGCGGCCGATCCGCAGAGCGTGCCCCGGTTGCGCGTCTGGACATGCCCGACCCAGGGCAGGGCGGCGGCGAGCAGCGGCACCTCGTCCTTCAAGGTGGCGCGGGCCAGCGCCTGCGCCTGCGTGACGGCGGCGCCGATGGTCAGCCAGCCGTCCTCCGCGCGCAGCGTGCGCAACTCGGACAGGCCGCCGAGGTCGATCAGCAGGCGCGGCTGCACGAGGCGCATGTTCAGCATCGGCATCAGCGACTGGCCGCCGGCGATCACGCGGGCGTCGTCGCCCCCGGCGGCCAGCGCCGCCAGCGCGTCGGCGACCGTCGCCGGCCGCAGATAGTCGAAGGGAGCGGGCTTCATCGGCGGATTCCCAGAAGGCTTGCCAAGCGGGCGAGCAGGGAGGGGCGTTCGGTCGCGACGCCGCCTCCCCCGGCGCGGGCGACCAGCTTTTCGAAGAACTGGCCGATCAGCAGGCGCGACGCGCTGTCGAGCATCCGGCCGCCGACCGCCGCGACCTTGCCGCCGACCTCCGCGCTGTAGCGGTAGGTGACGCGGGTGCCGCCGTCGGTGCGCTCCAGCGTGACATGGCCGGTGCCGCGCCCGGTGCCGAGCGCGCTCGCCCCGCTGCCGGTCAGGGTCAGGCCGTTGGGCGGGTCGAGGTCGGACAGCGCCACCTCGGCGGTGTAGCGGCCGCGCACCGGCCCGATGCCGACCACCACCTCGGCCCGGTAGGCGTCGGGACCGGCACGCTCCAGCGCCTCGCAGCCAGGGAGAAGGGCCGCCAATTCCTTGGGATCGAGCAGGATGGCCCAGACCTGTTCGGGCGTCGCCGGAACCTCGCGGCTGCCCTCGCCGGTCAGGCCGCGCCCGCCCGGCTTGACGGGCTGCTTGGCGGATGGGGAGCGGGTGGTGCCGGCCGGACGGGGCGGCTCGTCGGCGGGGTGGATCAGCGTCGCCAGCCTGGCCGGGGTCAGCGGCAGGGACGGCACGGCGCCGCCCAGCGCGTCCGCCGCCGCGTTGGCGAGGCAGACCGGGGTGCTCATGCAGTTGCCCTCGCCGACGCCCTTGGCGCCGAGCGGCGTGAAAGGCGACGGGGTTTCGCGGTGCAGGATCACCGGCACCGGCACCTCGCAGGCGGTCGGCACCAGATAGTCGGCGAAGGTCCCCGACAGGAAGCGGCCATCGTCGCCGTAGGCGTATTCCTCGTACAGCGCGGTGCCGACGGCGTGGGCGAAGCCGCCGAGGATTTGCCCCTCCACCAGCAGCGGATTCAGCAGCCGCCCGGCGTCGTGCATGGTGACGTAGCGGTCGATGCGCAGCGCCCCGGTCGTCCGGTCGATCTCGACCCCACAGAAATCGAAGATGAAGCCGTAGCAGGCCGAACTGTTGATGGAATCGGCCTCGGTCGGCGCCTTCAGGGGCTCCGGCGTCCAGAAGGCGGTTTCACGCAGGGCCGCCTCCTGCCCGTCCGGCAGCGTGCCGGGCGCCCAATGGCCGGCGGCGGCGACGCGGGAGAAGGACAGCGCGTTGTCCGGGTTGCCGGACGCGAAGATTTTGCCCCCGGCGAAGCGCACCTCGTCGGGCGTGGTGTTCAGCGGGGCGGCGGCGAGCGCCGCCAGCCGGTCGCGCAGCCGGGTCGCGGCGATCTGGGCCGCCCCGGCGACGGCCCCGGCGAAGCGGCTGGAATAGTTGCCCGACGCGATCGACCACGCGTCCTTGCCGGTGTCGAGGTCGGTGTTGACGCGGATGTCCTCGAACCGCAGGCCGAACACGTCGGCGACCACCTGGGCCAGCACCGTGCGGTGCCCCTGGCCCTGGGGGGCCGACGCGACGCTGACCGACACGCCGCCGGTCGGATCGACGGCGACGCTGGCGGTCGCCTGCGCGCCGTTCTTGGGACCGGCCTTGCGGCGCTCCCCGGCGGTCAGCACCGTGGTGATGTAGCCCATGTTGGAGATCGACGGCTCGACCACGGCGGCGTAGCCGATGCCGTACAGCCGCCCCTCCGCCCGCAGCGCGTCGCGCCGGGCCTTCAGCGCGTCCAGCGCGCCGTCGCGCACCGCCTCCTCCAGCGTCGCGCGGTAGTCGCCGGAATCGAGCAGCCCGCCGGACGCGGTGCGGTGGGGCATCGATTCGGCCGCCACCAGATTGCGGCGGATGACGTCGAGCGGGTCGAGCCCGAGCTCCACCGCGACGCGGTTCATCAGCCGTTCCAGCCCGTAATAGAGCTGCCCGCCGCCGAAGCCCCGGTTCAGCCCGGTCGGCGTCTTGTTGGTGACGACGATGCGGTTGGTCAGGGCCAGATGGGGAATGTCGTAGGCGCCGGTCAGATTGCCGTGGTTGCGGTAGAGCGAGGCCGGCTCGGGCGCCCGCAGATAGGCGCCGCAATCCTCCGTCTGCTCCATGCGCAGGGCCAGCACCTTGCCGCCGGCGTCCACGGCGGCCTCGATCCGCAGCCGCCGCGCGGTGGCCGAGGTGGCGGCCATCAGATGCTCCAGCCGGTCCTCGACCCACTTCACCGGCCGTCCGGCGGCCCGCGCGCAGACGCCCATCAGGACGACGTAGGGGAAGACCGCCTGCTTGTTGCCAAAGCTGCCGCCGGAATGGGGCGGCGTCCTCAGCCGCAGCCGCGATCCCGGAACGTTCAGCGCGCGGGCCATCACCGGATGCACCGCGAAGGGGCCGGAGAAGTTGGACAGGACCTCGTAGGAATCCTCCGCCGCGTCGTAGTCGGCCAGCACGACGAAGCACTCCATCGGCGTGCAGGAGTTGCGCGGGTATTCGACCTCCACCGTCACCACGCGGGCCGCCGCGGCGAAGGCCGCGTCGGGATCGCCGTAGAGGAACGGGCGGCTGTTGACGATGTTGGAGCCGACCGCCGGGTGCAGCGCTTCGCTGTCCGGCGAGAGGGCCTGCGCGATGGAGGTCACCGGCGGCAGCGGCCGGTAGCGCGCCTGGATGTGGTCGAGCGCGTCCTCCGCCCGGTAGCGGTCGTCGGCCAGCACCACGGCGACCGGCTCGCCGACGTAGCGGACACGGTCGACGGCGAGGCACCAATGCTCCATCGGCGCGCGCACGCCGACCAGGAAGGCGCTGGCGTAGCGCTTGGCGTCCTCGCCCGTCACCACGGCGGCGACGCCCGGCATGGCGAGCGCGGCGGCGGTGTCCAGCCCCAGCAACTCGGCGTGGGCGTGGGGCGAGCGCAGGACCGCCGCATGCAGGGTGCCGGGTTTCACCGGCAGATCGTCGGCGTAGCGCGCCACGCCGGTCAGCAGCGCCGCGTCCTCGACGCGCGGCATGGCGCGGCCGACGAAGGGGTCGCCGGTTCGCGACTTTTCCGCTGTTCGTTCAACGGTCTGGGTTGCCGTCATGCTGTCCTCCCGTTACGGGGGAAGACTAGACCGGACGGCGCGTGGACCCTTTACCGTGGGGTGTCGCGAATTACCCTAGCGTCTCATTTTCATGAATGCGGGGGCCGTGTCTATTGAGGCCGCGCCCGGTCCACCCCCATCCGGCCGACCAGGGTCACGACCCGGCGGTATTCGGTCGGGGTCACGCCCTGGTGGTTGCGGAAGAAGCGGCTGAAATGGCTGGGCGCCGCGAAACCGAGGCGTCCCGACACCTCGGTGGCGCTTTCGGTGCCGCCGGCCATGGCGTCGATGGCGGCCTCCATGCGCAGCACGTTGAAATAGAGCGCCGGGGTGATCGCCATGGTCTGCTGGAACAGGCGGAACATGTGGGCGCGCGACAGGCCGGCGGCGGCTGCGACCCGGCCGGCGTCGAACTCCTCGCCCAGCGTGCCCGCCATGAAGCGGATCGCCTGACGGACGCGGAAATCGGTGGCCGTGGCGGGCATCGTCACCTGCGTGCCGCGCAGGCTGCGCCATTCGGAAAAACGGTCGATGATGGCGATCATCAACTCGAACAGCGCGTGCTCCATCCGGTCGCCCGAGGGATCGTCGTACAGCAGCTCCTCCGCCATCCGGTCGGCGAGCTTGCGGATCCGGGGCGTCAGCGTGCCGCAGGATTGCGGGAAGAAGCCGGGGCTGCCGCTGGCGGTGAATTCCCGCTGCATCTCGCCGAGCCAGCGCGGTTCGATGTACAGCGCCAGGATCACGGTGCGCGGCGCGCCCGGCTGGTGGGCGTAGGAATGCGCCTCCCAACTGTTGACCAGCACGGCGGTGTCGTCGAGCAAGGGGTGGATCTCCTCGCGCACGGCGAATTGCGTGTCGGCCCCCGACGCCTTGATCAGCACATGGCAATGGGGATGCGCGTGGTGGATCAGCGCGTTGTCCATGTCGAGCAGGGCGACGCGGCCGAACTGCCCCTGGTGGATGCGCATGGCCTTGGACATGGCGCGTCTCCCTTCCTGTCCGCTCGTTTCGGTCGGGCGGCTGAATTGTTCGTATCTATAGCTAATCGGAACATGGCGGGATTGCCAGCGGCACGGCGTGGACTCCGCCAAAAGAAAAAGCCGTTCCGACGTCCCGAGAGAGGGCCCGTGGTCAGGGCGTGCCGACGTCCTCCACCGTGCCGGCGTTCGGATGGGCACCACGCTCGGGGGTGTGACCGGCGCGACCCTTTGGTGTGACCGGGAGATGCCCAATGAACGGGCATCCGTCGCGGAAGGCAGGATGGCGCCAAGCGCAACGGCAACCCCGCTTGCGTCCGTCCCACCCTTTGACCGCGCTGCGGCGTTCGCGCGGACTGCTGTTTTTTGGGGCGCACAAGGGCCGCCCTGTCCGTTTTGTGACCAACACTTAAGTATGGCCCCGAAGCAGGCACCTAGGTGCTGATCCCGAACCGGCGGCGTTCCCGGCGCAAACGCTGGCGTTCCCGCCGAAGGGACGCATCGCGCCCTGCTTGGCACGCGGCTTGCGAAGAGAGCGGCGAGACAAGCGCGGGCGCCGGCAACGTCGCCGACACCCGCCGAGAGGGCCGGATCCGGGCGACGCAGCGCGGACTTCGGCCAGGGTTCGACGACGAACCGCCCGGACAACGGCGTCCGAACAGGCTGGCATCCGCTCTTTCCGGGCGGGCTGCGGGCCCGTTCGGACGCCTTTCTTTTTGGCCCCGTGCCTGACCCTTCGGCAGGCCGGCAGCGAGACGAGGCAGACGCCATGGACATGCATCACCCGCTCTCATCACCCATCGGGCCAGTCGTCGGACAGGACGAGACGCAAGCTCACACCCGCGCCCCCGCCAGGGAACGCCTGATCGTCGTCGGCAACGGCATGGCCGGGATGCGGACGGTCGAGGAACTGCTGGCCAAGGCGCCGGGCCGTTACGAGATCACCGTCTTCGGGGCCGAGCCGCACCCCAACTACAACCGCATCATGCTGTCGCCGGTGCTGGCCGGCGAGAAGACCTTCGACCAGATCGTGCTGAACAGCCGCGCCTGGTACGAGGAGAACAACATCACCCTGCTGACCGGCGAGCCGGTCGAGAGCATCGACCGCGCCGCCCGCACCGTCACCTCGATGGGCGGCCGGACGCTCTCCTACGACCGGCTGCTGCTCGCCACCGGCTCGATGCCCTTCATCATCCCGGTGCCGGGCGCGACCCTGCCGGGGGTGATCGGCTTCCGCGACCTCGCCGACGTCGACGCCATGCTCGACGCGGCGGCGAAGGGCGGGCGCGCCGTGGTCATCGGCGGCGGGCTGCTCGGGCTGGAGGCCGCCAACGGGCTGCGGGTCAAGGGGATGGACGTCACCGTCGTCCATCTGATGCCGACGCTGATGGAACGCCAGCTCGACCCCTCGGCCGGCACCCTGCTGCAACGCGAGCTGGAGCGGCGCGGCATCACCGTGCTGTGCGGCGCCGACACCGCCGCGATCGTCGGCACGGAGCGCGCCGAGGCGGTCCGCCTGAAGGACGGGCGCGAGCTGCCCGCCGACATCGTGGTCATGGCCGTCGGCATCCGCCCCAACATGGCGCTGGGCAAGGCCGCCGGGCTGGAGTGCGGGCGCGGCATCCGCGTCGACGACCGGATGCGCACCAGCGACCCGGCGATTTGCGCGGTCGGCGAATGCGTCGAGCATCGCGGCCTGACCTACGGCCTCGTCGCCCCGCTGTTCGAGATGGCCAAGGTGCTGGCCGGCGACCTTGCGGCCGGGCCCGAGGGCGAAGGGGGCGGGGGCTACGCCGGCTCCGTCACCTCGACCAAGCTGAAGGTCACCGGGGTGGACGTCTTCTCGGCCGGCGACTTCTCCGGCGGCGAGGGGACCGAGGACATCGTCTTCCGCGACGCGGCGCGCGGTGTCTACAAGCGGCTGGTGCTGAAGGACGGCCGGCTGCTGGGCGCCGTGCTCTATGGCGACACCAAGGATGGCGGCTGGTACTTCTCGCTGCTCAAGGACGGCGCCGAGCTGGGGGCCGAGCGCGACACCATGATCTTCGGCCAGGGGTTCGGGGGGGCCGACGCCGGAAACCCTAAGGCCGCCGTTGCCGCCCTCCCCGACAGCGCGGAGATTTGCGGCTGCAACGGCGTCTGCAAGGGCACCATCGTCAAGGCGATCACCGAAAAGGGCCTGACCAGCCTGGACGAGGTGCGCGCCCACACCAAGGCATCGGCCTCCTGCGGCACCTGCACCGGCACGGTGGAGACGCTGCTGGCGCTGACCGCCGGCGACGCCTTCACGGCGGCCCCGACGGTCAAGCCGATGTGCAAATGCACCAGCCACGGCCACGACGCGGTGCGCGCCGCCATCGTCGGGCAGGAGCTGCGGACGATGACCGACGTTTTCCAGGCGCTGGAATGGACGACTCCCGACGGCTGCGCCTCGTGCCGGCCGGCGCTGAACTATTACCTGCTGTGCGCCTGGCCGGGCGAATACGCCGACGATTACCAGTCGCGCTACATCAACGAGCGCGCCCACGCCAACATCCAGAAGGACGGCACCTATTCGGTCGTGCCGCGCATGTGGGGCGGGCTGACCAGCGCGTCGGAGCTGCGCGCCATCGCCGACGTCGTCGACAAGTTCGCCATCCCCACCGTGAAGGTCACCGGCGGCCAGCGCATCGACCTGTTCGGCGTGAGGAAGGAGGATCTGCCCGCCGTCTGGGCCGACCTGAACGCCGCCGGCATGGTGTCCGGCCACGCCTACGCCAAGGGGCTGCGCACGGTGAAGACCTGCGTCGGCTCGGAATGGTGCCGCTTCGGCACGCAGGATTCGACCGGGCTGGGCGTCAAGCTGGAGAGGCTGACCTGGGGCACCTGGACGCCGCACAAGGTCAAGCTGGCGGTGTCGGGCTGCCCGCGCAACTGCGCCGAGGCGACCATCAAGGATCTCGGCGTCGTCTGCGTCGACAGCGGCTACGAGCTGCATGTCGGCGGCAATGGCGGCCTGCATGTGCGGGCCTGCGACTTCCTGGTCAAGGTGGCGACCGAGGAGGAGGTGTTCGAATACACCGGCGCCTTCATGCAGCTCTACCGCGAGGAGGCCCGCTATCTGGAGCGCACCGCCCCCTGGCTGGAGCGGGTCGGGCTCGACCACATCAAGGCGGTCCTGGTCGACGACCCCGAGCAGCGCCGGGCGCTGAACGCGCGCTTCGTCTTCTCGCAGAGCTTCTCGCAGGACGACCCGTGGGCGGAGCGCGCCGCCCAGGGCAAGGACCGTCACGAATTCTCGCTGCTCGCCGAGGTGGGGTAAGGACCATGGATCAGATCATCGCCGACATCGACAGCCAGAGCGTCCTGTGGACCGAAGTGGGCACGGTGGACGACATCCCGGTGCTGGGATCCCGCGTGGTCCGCACCGCCACCGGCAACATCGCCCTGTTCCGCACCGCCTCCGACGAGGTCTTCGCGCTGGAGGACCGCTGCCCGCACAGGAACGGCCCGCTGTCGCAGGGCATCGTCCACGGCCGCCGCGTCACCTGCCCGCTGCACAACTGGGTGATCGAGCTGGCGACCGGCGAGGCCGTCGCCCCCGACGAGGGCAACGCCGGCCACATCCCGGTGCGGCTGGTCGGCCGGACCATCACCATCGCGCTCGGCCTCGCCAGGCCGGCGCGCGGCGGCTGCAAGGGCGCCTGCCATGTTTGACGGGGCGGAGCCGGCCGCCTCCGGAGCCGCCGCGCGGGAGGTCCGCACCACCTGCCCCTATTGCGGGGTCGGCTGCGGCGTGGTCGCCGGCGTGGCGGCGGATGGCCGCGTTGCCGTGCGCGGCGACTCCGACCATCCGGCCAACCGGGGGCGTCTCTGCTCCAAGGGCTCGGCGCTGGCCGACACGCTGGTGCCGGGCGAGGCCGGCGGCCGGCTGCTCCATCCGGAGATCGGCGGGCGGCGCGTCGCCTGGGACACGGCCCTCGCTGAAGTCGCAACGCGCTTCAAGGACACCATCGCCGAGCATGGCCCGGACTCGGTCGCCTTCTACGTCTCCGGCCAGCTGCTGACCGAGGACTACTACGTCGCCAACAAGCTGATGAAGGGCTTCATCGGCAGCGCCAACATCGACACCAACAGCCGGCTCTGCATGGCCTCCTCGGTGGCCGGGCACAAGCGTGGGCTGGGCGCCGACGCGGTGCCGGGGACCTACGCTGATTTTGAAACGGCCAAGCTCGTGGTTCTGGTCGGGTCCAATCTGGCGTGGTGCCACCCGGTGCTGAACCAGCGTCTGCTGGCCGCCAGGGCGGCGCAGGGGACGCGGATCGTCGTCGTCGACCCGCGCCGCACCGCCAGCGTGGACGGGGCCGACCGCCATCTGGCGCTGGCCGCCGGCACGGATTCGGTGCTGTTCAACGGGCTGCTGGCCTATCTGCACGCCACCGGCCGCACCGACGCCGTTTTCGTCGGCCGCCGCACCAGCGGATCGGAGGACGCGCTGGCCGCGGCCAGGGCCGAGGCGCCGGACATCGCCACCGTCGCGCGGCGTTGCAAACTCAGCGAGGCGGAGGTCGCTGCCTTCTACGCTGAATTTGCAACGACCGAGCGGGTCGTCACCGTCTATTCCCAGGGCGTCAACCAGTCGTCCCAGGGCACCGACACCGTCAACGCCATCCTGAACGTCCATTTCCTGACCGGGCGGATCGGCCAGCCGGGGATGGGGCCCTTCTCCGTCACCGGCCAGCCCAACGCCATGGGCGGGCGCGAGGTCGGCGGTCTGGCGAACCAGCTCGCGGCCCACATGGGCTTCACGGTGGAGGAGGTCGACCGCGTCCGCCGCTTCTGGGACGCGCCGCGCATGGCGGTGAAGCCGGGGCTGAAGGCGGTCGACCTGTTCCGCGCCATCGAGCGCGGCAGCGTCAAGGCGGTGTGGATCATGGCGACCAACCCGGCCGTCAGCATGCCCGACGCCGGCCGGATCCGCCGGGCGCTGGCGAACTGCCCGACGGTCGTCGTCTCCGACTGCATCCGCGACACCGACACCGGCCGCCTCGCCCACATCCGCCTGCCGGCGGCGGGCTGGAGCGAGAAGGACGGCACCGTCACCAACTCCGACCGCACCATCTCGCGCCAGCGCGCCTTCCGCCCGTTCGAGGGCGAGGCGCGGCCGGATTGGTGGATCCTCACCCAGGTGGCACGGCGGATGGGATTCGCGGATGCCTTCGCCTATGAGAGCGCCGCCGGCGTGTTCCGCGAGCACGCCGCGCTGTCCGCCTTCGAGAACGGCGCGGACTGGATGAGCGAGCGCGCCTTCGACATCGGCGCGCTGGCCGGGATCGGCGACGCTGAATTTGAAACGCTCGCCCCCTTCCCCTGGCCGTGGCGGGCGGGGGAGGCGCCCCGGCAGCGCCTGTTCGCCGACGGCCGCTTCCTCACCGAAGACCGGCGGGCGCGCTTCGTCCCGGTGACGACGCGGGCGCTGCCGCGCTCGCTGCCCGACGGCGCCCTGCTGCTGAACAGCGGGCGGCTGCGCGACCAGTGGCACACCATGACCCGCACCGGGCTGGCGCCGCGCCTGTCGGCCCACGCGCCGGAGCCGTGCCTGGACGTCCACCCGGCCGACGCCGCCGCGCGCGGGCTGGAGGATGGCGGGCTGGCGCGCGTCGTCACCGTGGCCGGCGAGGCGCTGGCGCGGGTCCGGGTCACCGACGGGCAGGGGGAGGGCACCGCCTTCCTGCCGATGCACTGGACCGACCGCTTCACCGGATCCTGCGTGATCGGCCGTCTGGTCGATGACGAGGCGGTCGATCCGCAATCCGGCCAGCCCGACCTGAAGCGGATGCCGGCGACCGTCCAGCCTTACCGGCCCGGCTGGACCGCCTTCCTGCTGACCCGCCGGCCGGTCGAGCCGGCCCATGGCGGCTATTGGGCGCGGCGCGCGGTGGCCGGCGGGCACCTGATCGAGATGGCCGGCACCGGCGCGATCCCCGCAGATCTTGATACGGGCTGGCTGCCGGGCTTCGCGCCTGACGGTGCGGTGATCGAATTCAGCGACGCGGCGCGCGGCGGGTACCGCAAGGCGTGGCTGAGCGGCGACCGTTTGGAAGCCTGCCTGTTCGTCACCGCCACCACGGCCGCCGCCTCCCGCCTGCCGGGCCGCGACTGGCTGGCCGGGCTGCTGGAGGCGGACGGGGTGGACGACGGCCTGCGCGGCGCGCTGCTCGCCGGCCGGGCGCCGGGGGCCAGGGCCGACGAGGGGCGGATCGTCTGTTCCTGTTTCAGCGTCGGCGTCAACCGCCTGATCGCCGCGATCCGCGACCAGGGCATGACCAGCGTGCAGGAGATCGGCGCCGCCCTGAAGGCCGGCACCAACTGCGGATCCTGCGTTCCCGAACTCAAGGAGGTGCTTCGTCATGCTCATCGGCGCGAAATGGCGTGAGCTTCATTTTGGCGAGCCGCTCCCTCTCCCCCCCATCGCAAGCATCGCTTGCGATGCCGACAGGCGAAGCATCGCTTCGCCGATAGGCGGGGAGAGGGTTGGGGTGAGGGGGGTGCGTGGCGGGATTTTGCGGGACTGGCTGAACCCCCTGTTGCAGACCTTCGCGCGTCTGTCGGCGGCGTTTTCCCCCTCACCCCGCCCCTCTCTCCGGGGGGGAGAGGGGGAAAGCGCGCGGGTGGGGAAGGGGATGCCCCGTCCCGCCACCGGCTCCGTCACGCTGGTCGGCGCCGGGCCGGGCGATCCGGATCTGCTGACCGTCGCGGCGGTCAAGGCGCTGGCGGCGGCCGACGTCGTGCTCTACGACCACCTCGTCAGCGACGGCATTCTCGACCTCGCCCACCCGAAGGCGGAGCGGATCTGCGTCGGCAAGCGGTCCGGCCGACACTCCCTGCCGCAGGACGAGATCAACGCGCTGATCGGCGCGCAGGCGCTGATGGGCCGCCGCGTCGTCCGGCTGAAGGGCGGCGACCCGATGATCTTCGGCCGGGCCGGCGAGGAGATCGACCATCTCGACGGCCTCGGCATCCCGGTCCGCGTCGTCCCCGGCATCACCGCCGCGCTGGGCTGCGCCGCCTCGACCGGGCTGTCGCTGACCAGGCGCGGCGTCGCGCGGGCCGTCACCTTCGTCACCGCCCATGGACGGGACGGCGAGCGGTTCGAACCGGACTGGGCGCGGCTGGCCGACCCGAACGGCACGCTGGCGATCTACATGGGGCGCGAGCAGGCCCGCGCGGTCGGGCAGGGGCTGACCGGGGCCGGCCTGCCGCCCGACACCCCGGTGCTGGCGGTGGAGAACGGCTGCCGCCCCGACGAGCGCCAACACCGGACCACGCTCGGCGCCATGGCGGCGGACGGTGTCGCCGCCGGGAGGGGGCCGACGCTGCTGCTGGTCGGCGAGGCGCTACGCCCGCGCGGCGCTGGCACCGTGGGCGTGGGCGTGGGGGCGGCGCACGCCGTTGATACTCTCGGCGCGGGCGGCGACGTCGGCTAGCGGCTCGACCACCACCGACATGGTGAAGACGGTGGCGTGCAGCAGCCGCGTCCCGTCCAGCATGATCCCGACATGGCCGGGGAAGAAGACGATGTCGCCGCGCTCGTAGGCGACGTCCCGGCCATCGTCGGAGATCCAGGCGCCGAGCCGCCCGTCCTGGCGCTGCTTGCCGCTGCTGTGGTGCGACACCACCCCGGCGGCGGCCATCGCGGTCAGCACCAGCCCGGAGCAGTCGATCCCGAAGGCGCTGCGCCCGCCCCAGACGTAAGGGGTCTCCAGGAAGCGCAGCGCGGTGGCGACGTGGTCGGCGACGGGGGGAGCCTCCACCGGCTCCAGTCCCTTGCCGAACAGCCACAGCCCGTCGCCGACGCCGACCCAGCCATTGTCGGCCCGCCCGTCCAGCGTCACCAGCGACCCGACGCTGAGCGGCGCCAGCGGCGGCGCCTTGTGGGTCGGCGCCGGGTGCAGGTCGGCGCGCAGGGCGCGGACCCGGTGGGTCGGCGTTACCGGATCTGCGTGCGGCGTGCCGGGCGGCAACCAGCCGACATGGCCGTCGAAGCGGTTCGCCACCCGCAGCCAGCCCTCCCACTCCTCCAGCACGTCGAAGCGCTCGCCGAGGATCATCTCGCTGGTCTGGGGAACGCCGTCGCGCGGTTCCTCCAGCAGGACGGCGTGCGGGGCGGTGAGCTGGCGGGTCTGGGCGGTCTGGGTCATGGCCGGTGCCGTGGTTGCCGAACGGATGGCTGAAACCATAACCCGCCCGCCGGGCCGGCGCGACGGGGAAACCATGATCCGGCGATTCGTCGGCAGTTCCGTCATTTCGACGGAAATCGGCCGGCGATCCGGCGCTTTGCCCGCTGTCGCCCGGCGTGCCTGCCGGCCACCTTTGGAGTGCGGCGTCACCGTCGCCAACCAGGGAACAGGGAAGGGCACAAGCCATGGGCACGATGAAGGTTCTGGTTCTGGGCGCCGGCAAGATCGGCTCGATGATCGCCACGCTGCTGACGCAGACCGGCAACGGCGCCAGCGATTTCGCCGTCACCGTCGGCGACCGCGACGAAGGGCTGCTGGCCCGCGCCGAGCGGTCCGGGTTTCGAATTCAGCGCGTCGATGTCGAGGACGACGCCTCGCTGCGCGCCGCCGTCGCCGGGCAGCAGGCGGTGGTCAGCGCCTGTCCCTTCAGCCTGACCCCGCGCATCGCCGCCGCCGCCGTTGCCGCCGGCGCCCATTACCTCGACCTCACCGAGGACGTCGCCGCTACCCGCGCCGTCAAGGCGCTGGCCGAGACCGCCGGCAGCGCGCTGATTCCGCAATGCGGGCTGGCGCCGGGCTTCATCTCGGTCGTCGGCCACGACCTCGCCCGCCGCTTCGACGAGCTGCACAACCTGCATCTGCGGGTCGGCGCCTTGCCGCAATACCCGACCAACGCCCTGAAATACAATCTGACCTGGAGCACCGACGGGCTGATCAACGAATACTGCAACCCGTGCGAGGCGATCGTCGACGGCGTCCCGCGCGAGGTGATGCCGCTGGAGGGCGACGAGCGCTTCGCCCTGGACGGAGTCGATTACGAGGCGTTCAACACCTCGGGCGGGTTGGGCTCGCTGTGCGCGACGCTGGCCGGCAAGGTGCGCAACCTCGACTACAAGACGGTGCGCTACCCCGGCCACCGCGACATCGTCCGCCTGCTGATCCGCGACCTGCGGCTGGGCGAGCGGCGCCATCTGCTGAAGGACGTTCTGGAGACGGCGGTCCCGCTGACGTTGCAGGACGTCGTGTTGGTCGTCGCCACCGCCACCGGGATGCAGGAGGGCGAGCTGCGGCAGGAGACCTTCGTGACCAAGATCTACAGCAAGGTGATCCCGGGTCCCATGGGCGGCGGCCAGACCTGGAGCGCCATCCAGGTGACCACCGCCGCCGGCATCTGCGCGATCCTCGACCTGCTGCGCGAGGGCTCGATCCCGCAGGCCGGCTTCGTCCGGCAGGAACAGGTGCCGCTCGCCCTGTTCCTCGCCAACCGCTTCGGGCGTTACTACGCCGCCTGAGGATTCAGGCGGCTCGGGGGCGGCGGATCAGCCGGACCGAGGCGAAGCCGAGCAGGGCGGTCAGCACCCCCACGCCCAGGAACAGCGGCGGGAAGCCGGTGTGGTCGGCGACGGCGCCGTACAGCACCGGCCCGATGCCCTGCCCGAGGAAGAAGGAGGAGGCGAACAGCGCCAGCGCCGAGCCGCGCGCGGTCGGCGCCAGCTCCGTCGCCTGGGTCTGCATGGTGTTGTGCAGCATGTAGAATCCGAAGCCGGCGACCAGGAAGGCGGCGCTGACCACCGGCCAGGGCACCGGGAAGGCGATGACCAGATAGGCCAGCCCGGCGAGCAGCCCGCCGGCCTGCATCATCCCCCATTGCCCGAGCGAGGCGATCAGCCGCCGCACCACCGCGCTGTAGGCGACTCCGCCGATGGCGAAGGCGGCGATGGTCAGCCCGGCCTCGAAGGCGCCGGACGCGCCGTGCGCCATCAGGACCGGGGCGACGAAGGGGAAGATGCCGAAGATCAGCAGCCCCTCGCCGGCCACGGTGGCGAAGACGAACAGCGAGGCCGGGTTGGTCAGCACGGTGGCGTAGCGCCGCCGCGCGTCGGCGACGGACAGCGGCGAGCGGGCCTCCACCTCGCCGCGCAGGCCGACCAGGGCGGCGGCGCAGATCAGCGCGGTCAGCCCGGCGGCAAGCCCGAAGACGGCGCGCCAGCCATACGCCTCGGCCATGATTCCGGCCACCACCGAGCCGGACATCTGGCCGAGGATGACCGCCAGCAGGAAGCGGCTGATGGCGATCTGGCGCTCCCCGTAGGCGACGCGGTCGCCGATCAGCGCCATCGAGGCCGGGATGATGCCGCCGGCGAACGCCCCGGCCAGGATGCGCCCGGCCATCACCGTGCCGTAGGAGGGCGCGATGGCCGACAGCGCCAGCCCGACGGTCAGCACCATCAGCGCCAGCCGGATCAGCCGGGACTTGCCGATGGCGTCGCCGACCGGCCCCAGCACGATCTGCATCAGCGCGTAGGGCAGCGTGTAGGCCGAGGCCAGCAGCGCCGCCTGCCGCACCGACACGTCGAGGTCGGCGGCGATGATCGTCAGCATGGGATCGGTGGTGCGCAGGGAGAAGGCGCTCGCGAAACCGGCGAGGCCGAGAAGGAGGATCAGGCGCATGGCGTGGCGGCGGCTCGGCGGTGAAGGGTTGCGGTGAACGGTTAAGGGCCTGAAGCTTAACCGCGAAGCCGGGCGCCATGGCGTTGGGGGTTGGGCGTGGCTGTCATGCGCCGGTTGCGGGGGGCACCCGGCTCGCCGCCTTGCGGATGGCGCCGCGTCAAGCGATTCCAAGAAAAACCAGCATCGCCGTTCCGATGGCCGCCATGTTCCTGTCCGTCAGCACGCCGATGCGCTTGCCCAGGTTAGCGCGCCGCGTGGTGACGATCTTGTCGACCTCCACCCACGAGGCTTCCCGCAGGCCGTTTTCCGAGGCGGGCTCGATCTTCGGTCGCAGGAGCGGTGCGTCGGCGTCCTCACCCGTGAGCAGGCAGACGGTGATCGAAGTCGTGGCGTCGAAGAGATCGCTCTGCACGATCACGCAGGGACGCGGCTTGCCGGAATACGGGCCGCCACCGCCAGCGACCGTCCAAATCTCTCCCCGCTTCATTCGTCGTCGAGGATCGAGATGGAATCAATGAACGCCTGGTCCTCGGCCTCACCGTGGGACGCGGCGACGTTGAGGGATTGCCGATGGGCCTCCGCCACGAATTTTCCGTTGCGGGTGTCCGGAACCCAGAATTGGACCGGGCGGAGCCCCTGTGCCCGAAGCCGGTTGCGGTGCGCAGACACCTTGGCGTTCGACGTGGTGGCGTTCGACGTGGTGGCGCTCGACTTGGCGCCCGATGTTCGGCGACCGGTCATCCACCGTTCCCTCCGCTGGTTTCATGTAACCTAGTGATCCGATGCGGCGGCGGCAACGGGAACGTGCAGGGACTGGGCGAGCCCCTGCAACGTTTTTCCCCGAAAGAAGGGTCAGGCCAGCGCCGTGTCCGGCTGTCCCGTCCGCACCGGCAGGCTGCGGATCGGCGAGAAGCCGGTCGGGTACATGATCCGGTTCTCCATGGTCATGATCATCGGCCGGATCTTTGCCAGGCAGCCCAGCCATTGCGCGTTCGTCGCCAACTCCGCCCGGCGCGCCCGTCGGTCCTCCAGGTCGGCGTAGGCCCAGAGATGGACGAGCTGGTTCTGGGTGCCGAACTCGGTGACGAAATAGCCGAGGAAGCCGCCGAGGATCGGCTTCTGCGCCGGCAGCCCCTCCGTCTCGTAGATGCGCAGGTAGTCGGCGAGGCTGACGCCGGTGTGCAGGACATAGGTGCGTTCTTCGACGACCAACGGAACCTCCGTCGAATGGGGATGGTCAGGTGCGGGGGACGAGCGGGCAGGCGGGGTCGAGCGGCTTCCACGCCTCCTCGACCGGGATCGTTCCGGCCAGCTTGTAATAGTCCCAGCGCCCCTTCGATTCCTGCGGAGTCTTCACCTGGAACAGGTACATCGGGTGCAGCTTGCGCCCGTCGACGCGGACCGAGCCCTGGCCGTAGGCGTCGTCGTCGGTCGGCAGCTCCTTCATCTTGGCGACGACCGCGCGGCCGTCGCCGTCGCTGCCCAGCGCCTTGACCGCCTTCAGGTAATGCGTGACCTGCGAATAGACCGACGCCTGATAGGCGGTCGGCATCTTGCCGTGGCGCTCGAAGAAGCGGTTGGAGAATTTGCGGGTGCGGTCGTTCAGGTCCCAGTAGAAGGGCACGCTTAGCAGGGTTCCCTGCGCCGCCTCCAGCCCCAGCCCGTCGATGTCGGTCAGATAGACGGTCAGGCCGGCGAAGCGCTGGCCGCCGTCGAGGATGCCGAACTCCTTGCCCTGCTTGACCGTGTTGGTGAAGTCGGCGGTGGCGTTGGCCAGCCCGATCACCTTGGCCCCCGATCCCTGCGCCTGCAACAGATAGGAGGCGAAGTCGGCCGTGTTCAGCGGCGCCCGCACCGAGCCGACCACCGTGCCGCCCGACTGCTTCACGATGTCGCCGGCCTGCTTCTCCATGTCATGGCCGAAGGCGTAGTCCGACGTGATGAAGAACCAGGAGGTCCCCCCCTGCTTGACCACCGCGCGGGCGGTGGCGTTGGCCAGCGCGTAGTTGTCGAAGGCCCAGTGGACGTGGTTGGGCGTGCAGGAATCGCCGGTCAGCCGGTTGGTGTTGGAGCCGGAGACGATGGCGACCTTGTTCTTCTGCTTGGCGATGTCGACCACCGCCAGCGCCACCGAGGAGTTGGCGATCTCCGCGATCATGTCGACGCCCTGGGCGTCGTACCATTGCCGGGCGATGGCGGAGCCGACGTCGGCCTTGTTCTGGTTGTCGGCGGCGACGACCTCGATGGGCGTGTCGCCGATCCTGCCGCCGAAATCCTCCACCGCCATGCGGGCGGCGGCGATCGAGCCGTGGCCCATGATGTCCACGTAGAGGCCCGACTGGTCGTTGAGGACGCCGATGCGGACGACGTTGTCGGTGAAGGCGGCCAAGGCCGGGCCGCCGGCCAGCAGGGTCAGGCCGAGGGCGGTCGTTCCCAGGGCCAGCGCCGAGTTGCGGGTGTTCATGCTTTCCCTCCCTTGGGATGAACGCGCTTGGTGCGGTCGCGCGTTCGTTGTGTGGGGCGCCCGCAGGCTGCCGCGGCTTGGCGGATCGTCGATCGGGAGCGGCGCCGGTTCGACCCGTCCCCTCCCGCTGCGCCCGCCTTGCGTCTCTCGCCGCATATTGACAGCATACGTATTATCAGTGTACATCATGATTGTGAACTGTCAACAATATGGCGTCTGAAGTTTTGCCGGCCCGGCCGGACCCGCCGCGGGACCCGCCGCGGGACAGGGCGCTCCGCCGCCGGGCCACGCTTCCGTCGCCATCACCGCAAACACGGGGTTAGGGACATGTCGCCAGAGCAGAATTATCCGGCGGTTCGTTTCGTCGTCCAATATGGCCTTTGGCTGGCCGTCGTCGCCGGGCTGGCGCCGCTGTTCGTCGCCGTGGTCGCCCTGCTGTCCGGCTGGGGCGGCGGCGCCGCCCTGGTGCTGGCGCTGAGCGCGCCGCTGCTGTTCCTGGTGATGAAGGCCTTCGCCGAGTTGGTCGCCATCATCTCCGACATGCTGCTGCCGAAATAGCCGCCGCACGGCGGGCACGGGAACAATCGCTCAAGCAATCGCCCAAAAACAAATCCCTGGGAGGGAACGAGGATGAAAGCCGATCTGAGCGCCGACTTGATCGTCGTCGGCGGCGGCATCGCCGGGCTGGTCACGGCCAACCGCGCCGCCGAGCTGGGCCTGAAGGTGCTGGTGCTGGAGAAGGGCACGGACGACCGCTATCTGTGCAACTCGCGCTTCACCGGCGGCGCCTTCCACATCGGCATGCGCAGCCTGCACCGCCCGGTGGAGGAGGTGAAGGCGACCATCCGCGATGAGACCGGCAACTTCGTCGCCGAGCCGCTGGTGACGATGATCGCCACCGAGGCGCCGCGCGCCGTCGACTGGCTGCGCAAGCAGGGAATCCGCTTCCTGAAGGCCGGCCCGCGCGACTGGCAGGACACCGTGCTGGCCCCGCCGGCCCTGCCGCAGCCGGGCCTGAACTGGGAGGGGCGGGGCGGCGACACGCTGCTGCGCACGCTGGGCGCCAACCTGGAGAAGCGCGGCGGCAGCCTTCAGCGCGGCGTCCGCGTCCGCGAGCTGATGGTGGAGAACGGCCGTGTCGTCGGGCTGCGCGCCGAGCGCGACGGCGGAAGCGTCCATTATCAGGCGGCGGGCGTGGTCATCGCCGACGGCGGTTTCCAGGGCGACCCGGAGCTGGTGCGCGAGCATGTCTCCCCGGCGCCCGACGGCGTGCGCCAGCGCGGGGCCGGCACCGGCGGCGGCGACGGGCTGCGCATGGCGGTGCGGGCCGGGGCGGCGACGCTCGGCACGCCCTATGTGTACGGCCACATCCTCTGCCAGGACGCGCTGCGCAACGACAGGCTCTGGCCCTACCCGTGGCTCGACGAGATCGTCATGGCCGGCGTCGTGGTGAACGGCGACGGCGAGCGCTTCGTCGACGAGGGGCGGGGCGGCGTCTACGTCACCAACAGGATCGCCAAGCTCGCCGACCCGCTGAGCGCCACCGTGATCTTCGACCGCCCGATCTGGGACGGGCCGGCCACCGAATCGATCATCCCGGCCAACCCGCACCTGCCGCGCGTCGGCGGCACGGTGGTCCAGGCCGACACGCTGGAGGGGCTGGCGGGCCAGCTCGGGATTCCCCCCGACCGGCTGGCGGCGACGGTCGCCGCCTACAACGCCGCCGTGGACGGGGGCCGCACGGAGGATCTGGCTCCGCCGCGCGGCACCGGCCGGGCGCGGCCCTTCCCGATCCGCACCGGCCCCTTCCAGGCGATCCGGCTGGTCGCCGGCATGACCTACACGATGGGTGGCATCGCCATCGACGACCACAGCCGGGTCACGCGCGCCGACGGCAGCCCGATCGACGGGCTGTTCGCGGCGGGAGCGACCACCGGCGGGCTGGAGGGCGGCGACGCCATCGGCTATGTCGGCGGCCTGACCAAGTCGGCGGTCACCGGCCTGCGCGCCGCCGAGGCCGCCGCCCGCGCCCTCGGCCGCGAGGTCACCGCCCGGTGAGCGCCGTCGCGCAAGAGGGCGTCCCCCGCATCGCCTCGCCGCTCGCCCTGCGGGCGGTGACGCTGCGCAACCCCATCGTCATCTCGCCGATGTGCCAATATTCCGCCGTCGATGGCGTGGCCGGGGAATGGCACCGGGTCCATCTCGGCCGCTTCGCCATGGGCGGGGCCGGGCTGGTCTTCGTCGAGGCGACGGCGGTGACCGAGCAGGGCCGCATCACGCCGGGCGACCTCGGCCTGTGGGACGACCGCCAGATCCCCGGCCTGCGCGCCATCGCGACGATGCTGGCGGAGTTCGGCGCGGTGCCCGGCATCCAGCTCGGCCACGCCGGGCGCAAGGCGGCCAGCCAGCGCCCCTGGCAGGGGCACGGGCCGCTTGGGCCCGACGACGCCGCGCGCGGCGAGCCGCCCTGGCCGGTGGTGGCGCCGAGCCCGCTCCCCGTCGCCGAGGGCTGGCCGACGCCCCGCGAACTCGACCGCGACGACCTCGCGGCGCTGGTCGAGGCGTGGCGGGCGGCGGCGCTGCGGGCGCTCGACGCCGGTTTCGCGGTGGCGGAGCTGCATTGCGCCCACGGCTATCTGCTGCACCAGTTCCTGTCGCCGCTGAGCAACCGGCGGACCGACGGCTATGGCGGCGACTTCGAGGGGCGCTGCCGCTTTCCGCTGGAGGTGGCGGCGGCGGTGCGCGCGGCGTGGCCGGCGGACAGGCCGCTGTTCGTCCGCATCTCGGCGACCGACTGGATCGAGGGCGGCTGGACGCTGGAGGACAGCGTCGCCTTCTCCCGAGCGCTGGCCGGGATCGGCGTCGACGTCGTCGACTGCTCGTCGGGTGGGATGGTGGGGGTGTCGGCGACGGCCGCCGCCGTGCCGCGCCACCCCGGATTCCAGGTGCCCTTCGCCGGGACGATCCGGCGCGAGGCGGGCGTGGCGACGATGGCGGTCGGGCTGATCCTGGATGGGGCGCAGGCGGAGGCGATCCTGCGCGACGGGCAGGCCGACCTCGTCGCCGTCGGGCGCGAGGCGCTGGCCGACCCGAACTGGCCGCTGCGCGCCCGTCAGCAACTGACCGGCGAGGGCGATTTCACCGGCTGGCCCGAGCAGGCCGGCTGGTGGCTGAGCCGCCGGGCGCGGACGCTCGACCGCAAGGCGGGCTGACCGGGGTTATCGACCGGACCGACGAGTTCGCCGCCGGCCGCGCGCACCCCGCGCGCCGGACGGCACCCCCATGGGAGAAGACGTGACATGACCAGCACCACGGACACCCGCGACCGGACCGTCCGGGAAGAGACCGACATCGTTGTCGTGGGCGGCGGCGGCTCCGGCCTGACCGCCGCCATCTTCGCCCGCCAGGAGGGCGCGAAGGTCGTCCTTCTGGAAAAGCACACGGAGCTGCGCGGCAGCACCGGCCTGTCGATCGGCTCGATCACATCGACCGGCACCTGGCACCAGCGCCGCGCCGGCATCAAGGACGACACCCAGGCGCATTTCGAGGACATGGCGAAATTCGCCGGCGAACTGGCGGCCAAGGACAACGAGGAGCTGCGCCGCATCCTGGTCGAGAACGTCCCGGACAGCGTGGCGTGGCTGATGTCGCTGGGCGTCACCTTCCACGGGCCGATGCCCGAGCCGCCGCACCGCCAGCCGCGCATGCACAATGTGCTCCCCAACTCGCGCGCCTACATCTATTTCGTGTCGCGCGAGGCGCGCCGGGTCGGGGTGGATGCGCGGGTCGGCGCCGCCGTCGAGCGGCTGCTGGTCGAGGACGGCCGTGTCGTCGGCGTCGCCGCCCGCATCGGCGGGGTGCCGCATGAGCTGCGGGCGCGCCGCGCGGTGATCCTGGCGACCGGCGACTATTCCTCCAGCCCCGACTGGAAGCGCCGCTTCAACCCGGCGGTGGCCGCGGTGGACGGGGTGAACACCACGAACGTCGGCGACGGCCACCGCTTCGGCGAGGAACTCGGGGCCGAGGTGCGGTTCGGCGAGATCGTCTATGGTCCCAACCTGCGCTTCATGCCGCCGGCCAAGCCCAGCGTGCTGCTGCGCCTGCCGCCGCACCGCTGGCTGACCGGGGCGATGCGCGTCGCCCTGGAACGGCTGCCGGCCTGGATGCTGCGGCCCTTCATCCTGTCCTTCGTGACGACCTACCTCAGTCCGGAGCCGAGCCTGTTCCGCGAGGGCGCCATCCTGGTCAACAAGCGCGGCGAGCGTTTCACCGACGAACTCGGCACGCCCAACTACGCGCTGGCCGACCAGCCCGACAAGGTCGGCTACATCGTGTTCGACGACAGCGTGGCCCGCAAGTTCCGCGCCTGGCCCTATTTCATCTCGACCGCGCCCGGCGTCGCCTACGCCTATCTCGGCGACTACAAGCGGACGCGGCCGGATCTCTACCACAGCGGCGCCACGGTCGGGGATCTGGCCGCCTCGATGGGGGTGCCGGTCCAGGCGCTGCGCGGGGCGGTGGAGGCCCACAACGCCGCGCCGGGCGGGCGGCCGCCGTTGGGCAAGGGGCCGTACCACGCGCTGGGGCCGGTCAAGAGCTGGATCATCCTGACCGACGGCGGGCTGACGGTGAACCGCGACCATCAGGTGACGCGCGCCGACGGCGGGGTGATTCCGGGGCTCTACGCGGTGGGTTCGGTCGGGCAGGGCGGGCTGCTGCTGGAGGGGCACGGCCATCATCTCGCCTGGGCCTTCACCTCCGGCCGGCTGGCCGGCCGCCACGCCGCCACGGCGGCGCCCGCGACGGCGGCGCGACCCGTGGAGGCCGTGACGTAGGGCAGGGGGCCGACCGCGCCGGCGGAATGCCGGCGGGGATCGGCGAGGATCGGGGCGCAGTCCCTTTGTATTCATGGGAACACAATGCGGCAGGCCCGCCCTGGGCCGGGAAACCACCCCGCGACCCACCATGCGACCCAGCTTGCGGCGGCGGATTGTCCATGGGCGGCGGCGGTCTGGTCCACAGCCGGGAAAGGTGGATATACACACGCAAATATAGCGGTTATATAGTTCTGCCATACAGCGTCGCTCACGAGGTCGGCCATGCCGGTTCGCGTCCAGCTTTCCTTTGCCGCGGCCAATGGGTCGCCGGTCGGGGCCGAGCGCATCCGGCTGCTGGAGGCGGTGGCGCGGGAGGGCAGCATCTCCGCCGCGGCGCGGGCGGCCGGCATCACCTACAAGGCCGCCTGGGACGCCGTCGACGCCATGAACAACCTGTTCGGGCGGCCCCTGGTCGACGGCCGGGCCGGTGGGCGCAAGGGCGGCGGCGCCGTGCTGACGGCCGAGGGCGCGCGGGTGGTGGCGGTCTTCCATCATCTGGAAGGCGAGATGGCGCGGGCGCTGAGCGCGATGCAGCCGGGACCGGACGGGACCGGCCTGTCGGCGGCGACACTGATGTGGGGGCTCTTCATGCGGACCAGCGCGCGCAACGCGCTCGGCGGGACGGTTGCCGCCATCGCCGACGGGACGGTGAGCGCCGAGGTGACGCTCGCCCTGTCGGACCGGGTGGCGCTGACCGCCGTCATCACCCGCGACAGCGTGCGCGATCTGGGGCTGTTCCCCGGCCGCGAGGCGACGGCGCTGATCAAGGCCTCCTTCGTCATCCTCGCGGCGGCCGACGAGGCGCGCCGCACCTCGGCGCGCAACCGCATCGAGGGCGTCGTCGCCCGCCGCGAGGACGGCGCCGTCAACAGCGAGGTGACGCTCGACATCGGCGACGGCAAGACGCTGGTCGCCCTCGTCACGCTGGCGGCGGCGAAGGAGCTCGGCCTGTCGGTCGGCGACCGGGCCTGCGCGCTGATCGACGCCTCGCACGTCATCCTGGCGGCGAACTGACGGGGGCCGCCGCGCCGGCCTGCGTCGGATGCAGGCCGACGCAACGGGGCGGGCGAAGCGGTTGAGGCCCCCCGCGACCGTTATATGGTCTGTCTTTATAACGCTATGAAATACAACGATGTTTGGCCGTTTCTCCATTGACGGGCGAGCGGGAGGGGAGCATTTTCCCTTCAGCGCCTAGGGCGAAAGGCCGGTCCCGCTATGAGGTTGGGCGGGGGTGGCGGACGGCGCCGGCGCGCAGCGAAGAAAGGGAAGCTCCCGGATGACCGAGACGACAGCGGCGCTCGAAGCGCTCCTCATGCAGCGGTCCCTGACCGACGCGCAGCTCCAGGCGGCGGCGGAGGCGGCGGCGGACTTCCGCATCCTGCCCGACGCGACGGTGCTCAAGATCGGCGGGCAGAGCGTCATCGACCGTGGCCGCGCCGCCGTCTACCCGCTGGTGGACGAGATCGTCGCCGCGCGCAGGGCGCACAAGCTGCTGATCGGCACCGGCGCCGGCACCCGCGCCCGCCACCTCTACTCGATCGCCGCCGGGCTCAACCTGCCGGCGGGCGTGCTGGCGCAGCTCGGCGCCTCGGTGGCCGACCAGAACGCCGCGATGCTGGGGCAGCTGCTCGCCAGGCACGGCATCTCCGCGGTGGAGAGCGCCGGGCTTTCGGCGGTGCCGCTCTACCTCGCCGAGGTGAACGGCGTCGTCTTCGGCGGCATGCCCCCGTACAAGCTGTGGATCCGCCCGTCCGCCGAGAGCGTGATCCCGCCCTACCGCACCGACGCCGGCTGCTTCCTGGTCGCCGAGCAGTTCGGCTGCAAGGCGATGATCTACGTGAAGGACGAGGACGGTCTCCACACCGCCAACCCGAAGACCTCCAGGGACGCCACCTTCATCCCGCGAATCTCGGTCGACGAGATGAAGGCCAGGGGATTGCAGGATTCGATCCTGGAATTCCCGGTGCTCGACCTGCTGAAGCAGGCGCGCCATGTCCGTCAGGTGCAGATCGTGAACGGCCTCGTTCCCGGCAACCTGACCCGCGCGCTCGCCGGCGAGCCGGTCGGCACCATCATCACCGCGAGCTGAGGGACCATCGCCATGCCCGACACCACCACCAGCATCAAGCATGTGGCCTCGCCGCTCGCGCGCCAGACGCTGCTCGACAGCGACCTGACCCGCCCGGTGGCCGGCGTGCGCCCGATCCGGCTGCTGCCCTGGTTGCAGGTCGTCAAGATCGGCGGCCGTTCCATCATGGACCGCGGCGCCGAGGCCATCCTTCCGGTCGTGGACGAGATCCGCCGGCTGCTGCCCGAGCACCGTCTGCTCATCCTGACCGGCGCCGGCATCCGCGCCCGCCATCTCTACGGCGTCGGGCTCGACCTCGGCCTGCCGGTCGGGTCGCTGGCGCCGCTCGCCGCCAGCGAGGCCGGGCAGAACGGCCACATCCTCGCCTCGCTGCTGGCGCCGGAAGGGGTGTCCTACGTCGAGCACCCGACCATCGCCAGCCAGCTCGCCATCCATCTGGCGGCGGCCCGCGCCGTGGTGGGCAGCGCCTTCCCGCCCTATCACCACCACGAGTTTCCGGGCTCGCGCATCCCGCCGCACCGGGCCGACGCCGGCGCCTTCCTGCTGGCCGACGCGCTCGGCGCGGCCGGGCTGACGATCGTCGAGGACGTCGACGGCGTCTGCACCGCCGACCCCAACGGCCCCGATGGGGAGACGGCGGAACTGATCCGCGAGGTGTCCGCCGCCGATCTCGCCGGCTTCGACGGCACGCTGCCGGTGGACCGCTCGCTGCCCGAGATCATGGCGAACGCCCGCCACATCGAGCGCGTGCAGATCGTCAACGGGCTGGTGCCGGGCCGGCTGACCGCCGCGCTGCGCGGCGAGCATGTCGGGACGATCGTCCGCACCGGCGCGCACCGGGGCTGAGCGGGCCCGCGAACCCCGCCGGTTCCACCGATCGGCGGGGCGGCCTGCCCCGGAATTCCCGCGCTTCCGCCGGGCGGAACCGCCGCCCTGCGCGTTTCCCTGTCGGCGTGGATGGCGGAAGCGGGGTGGACAGGCATGTTCCAGATTGCGTCGCGGGCGATGTATCTGCTGGCGGCCACGACGTTGGCGCTGTTCGCGCTGGTGTTCATCGGCGTGGCGGCGCTGACCGTGGTGGAGGGGGCGGTGTCGATGCACCCCGAGCAGCTCACCTCCGCCCTGCTGGACGGGGTGGGGCTGATCGTGCTGTCCATCGCCGTCTTCGAGATCGCCAAGTACCTCTACGAGGAGGAGATCGATCGTGACCGCGAGCTGCGCCACGCCGACGAGGCCCGCCGCACCCTGACGAAGTTCCTGACCACCATCATCGTCGCCGCCAGCCTGGAAGGGCTGGTGCTGGTGTTCGAGGCGCGGACCTCCGAGATCTCCGCCATCGTCTACCCGTCGCTGCTGCTGGCGGTGGTGGTGCTGATGGTGGTCGGGCTGGCCAGCTTCCAGTGGATCGGCCGCCGGGCCGAGAGCATCCGCATCGATCCCGCCGTCTCCGCCGCCGAGGAGGCGGACGACAGGAAGGGGACCGACGCCCGACGGCCCGGCGGATAGGCCGCCCTACTCGCCGTCCGCACCGGCGAAGACGCTTTTCAGATCGATCTGCGGTTCCGGTTTGGCCTCCAGGTCGAGCTGGCGTTCGATGGTGTCGAGATGCTCCATCATCAGGCGCACCGCCTCGCCCGTCCGCTCTCCATCCGATCCGGGACCGGCCCGACCTGGATTGGCCCCCTGCGGATTGGCCCCCTGCGGATTGGCGAGCGCGTCGATCAGCCGCCGATGATCCTCGGCCGAGCAGCTGTGCGACGAGCGCCGCTCGAAGGCGGCGATGGCAAGGCCGGAGCGGTCGATCAGGTCGCCGAGGATGCCGGCCAGCGTCGCGTTGCCGGCGAACTCCGCCAGCAGCAGGTGGAACTGCCCGGACAGGCGGATCAGCGCCTTGCGGTCGCCGGCGGCCTCCGCCGCCTCCTCGCGGGCGCGGTGCTCGTTCAGCCGCGCCAGGACGCCGGGCGGCAGCGGCCGGGCGAGGCGGTCCAGCGTCTCCATGATCGCCCGTTCGATGACCCGGCGGGCCTCGAACACCTCGCGCGCCTCCCGCGCGGTCGGCTTGGCGACGAAGGCGCCCCGGTTCGGGATCAGCGTCACCACCCGGCGCTGCGCCAGCAGCAGCAGCACCTTGCGCACCCGTTCGCGGCTGACCCCGAAGACCTGGGCGAGGCTTTCCTCCGCCAGCTTGGTGCCGGGCGGCAGCCGGCGGTCGGCGATGGCCTCGCCGATGCTCTGGACGATGCGGGCTTCGGCGCCGCTGCGGCCACGGCTGGCGCGGCGGGGCGGGGGGGCGGTCGGGGCTGTCTTCATGGCCGGATGGGGGACGGTGGCTGACGGGCGTGCATGGTCACGGGATTGTGCACAAAATGCGCCAGGATTGAACCGCAATCGGTTGGCGCCGCCGCCGGGACCGCGCCGGCCTCCCCTCTGCCCAAAAGGGCGGCAACACGCCGCGCAAGCGGTCATTGCTCCCCTTTCGGGCGTTTGAGCGCTGGCGGAAAGCCTGCCCTTCATCCCTGGCATGCATCCTGCAAATTCCGCCTTGTGCCGGATCGGCGCCTGGATTGTGCACAAGAAGGGGAGCGACAGGGATGACCGCCACCGCCATCACGGCCACCGGCATCACAGCCACCGCCATCACGGCCACCGGGCTGCCGGTCGAACTGGTGAAGCTGCGCAAGGCCTACGGCGCCACCGTCGCGGTGGACGGCATCGACCTGCGCATCGCCGCCGGCTCCTACTGCTGCCTGCTGGGGCCGAGCGGCTGCGGCAAGACCTCCACCCTGCGGATGATCGCCGGGCACGAGGACATCAGTGACGGCGACCTGCTGATCGGCGATTCGGTGATGAACGGCGAGCCGCCGGCCAAGCGCGGTACCGCGATGATGTTCCAGAGCTACGCCCTGTTCCCGCACCTCGACTGCACCGACAACGTCGCCTTCAGCCTGAAGATGAAGGGGGTTCCCAAGGAGGAGCGCCGCCGCCGCGCCGGCGAGATGCTGGAGCTGGTCGACATGGGCAAGTATGCCGCCCGCCTGCCGGCGCAGCTTTCCGGCGGGCAGCAGCAGCGCGTGGCGCTGGCCCGCGCGCTGATCACCCGGCCGGGCGTGCTGCTGCTCGACGAGCCGCTGTCGGCGCTCGACCCCTTCCTGCGGGTGCGCATGCGCGAGGAGCTGAAGCGCCTGCACCGCGAACTGGGCATCACCTTCGTCCACGTCACCCACAGCCAGACCGAGGCGATGGCGCTCGCCGACCTCGCGGTGGTGATGAACCAGGGCCGCATCGAGCAGGCCGGGCCGCCGCGCGAGCTGTTCAACCGGCCGCGCACCGCCTTCGTCGCCCGCTTCATCGGCGGCCACAACGTCATCGCCGGCGCGGGCGGGCAGGACGCCGTGCGCGCCGACCGCATCCGGCTGGGCGACGGGAGCGCTGATGTCAGCGTCGAGGGCACGGTCCGGATGCTGGAGTATCACGGCTCCTCGGTCCATCTCAGCCTCGACGTGCCGGGCGCGGACGATTTCGCCGTGATTCTCGACGAGGCGCGATTCTTCGATTCCCCGCTGTCCATCGGCGACCGCGTGCTCGCCGGCTGGAGCCGGCGCGACACCCACCCGCTGGTGGCGTGATCGTCCCCTCTTCCCTTTCGCGACGACCAAGACAACCAATCAGAACTGGAGGCTCAGCATGTCCGACACGCGTTCCGGCTCCCCCGCCCCGAAGGGCGTCAGCCGCCGCTCGCTGCTCAAGGGGACGGCCGCCGTCGCGGGTGCCGCCGTCGGGTCCGGGGCGATCACCGGCTTCCCGACCATCTGGGCGCAGAACATCAAGAACGTGACGCTGCGCCAGTTCGGCACCGGCGTGTCGAACCTCAACGCCGTCGCCGACAAGGTGAAGGAGGATCTCGGCTTCACCCTGCAAATGACCGCGCTCGATTCCGACGCGGTCGCCCAGCGCGCGGTGACGCAGCCGAAATCCTACGACATCGCCGACATCGAATACTGGATCGGCAAGAAGATCTTCCCGGCCGGCGTCATGCAGCCGATGGACGTCACCCGCATCAAGAATTTCGACAAGATCGTCCCGATCTTCATCAACGGCAAGCTGACGCCCTCCAGCGCCATCGCCCAGGGCACCGCGCCGCACACCGTCGGCTTTGTCGAGGGCAAGGATTCGGTCAAGTTCGCCAAGGGCCAGACCCAGTGGATGACCCTGATCCCGACCATCTACAACGCCGACACGCTGGGCATCCGCCCCGATCTGGTCGGCCGCCCGATCTCCAGCTGGAAGGATCTGCTCGACCCGGCCTTCAAGGGCAAGGCGTCGCTGCTGAACATCCCCTCCATCGGCATCATGGACGCCGCCATGGTCTGCGAGGCGATGGGCGAGGTGAAGTACGGCGACAAGGGCAACATGACCAAGGAGGAGATCGACAAGACCCTCAAGATCATGACCGAGGCCAAGAAGGCCGGCCAGTTCCGCGCCTTCTGGAAGACCTTCGACGAGAGCGTCAACCTGATGTCGTCGGGCGAGGTCATCATCCAGTCGATGTGGTCGCCGGCCGTCGCCGCCGTGCGCGCCAAGGGCATCCAGTGCGTCTACCAGCCGCTGACGGAGGGTTACCGCGCCTGGGGCGGCGGTCTCGGCATCGCCAAGCATCTGAGCGGGCTGGAGCTGGACGCGGCCTACGAATACATCAACTGGTATCTGTCGGGCTGGGTCGGCGCCTATCTGAACCGCCAGGGCTACTACTCGGCCGTGCTCGACACCGCCAAGCAGCACATGAGCGCCGACGAGTGGGCCTTCTGGATGGAGGGCAAGCCGGCCAAGACCGACATCCTCAGCCCCGAGGGCAAGGTGATGGAGAAGGCCGGCGCCGTGCGCGACGGCGGCTCCTTCGAGGAGCGCATGGGCCGCGTCGCCTGCTGGAACGCGGTGATGGACGAGGACCGCTACATGGTCCGCAAGTGGAACGAGTTCGTCGCGGCGTAAGGGGCCGACGCTTTTTCAGACCCTCTCCCGTCCCGGGAGAGGGTTTCGAACCGATCATCCGGGAGCAACCCGCCCATGACCATGACCGCCGCCCCACCCGAGCCGTCGCGCGTGTCCGCCTCCGCGCGGAGCGGCGGCCGGGTCCGCGCGCCGCTGCTGCGCCGGGCCGCTCCCTACCTCCAGGCGGCGCCGCTGGCGCTGACGCTGCTGGTGTTCCTGCTGGTGCCGATCCTGACCATCGTCGCCGTCAGCTTCTGGGACTACGACAGCATCCGCATCTACCCGGATTTCGTGCTGACCAACTATATCGAGCTGCTGACCTCGCCGGTCACCTGGAAGACCTACCTCAACACCCTGAAATTCGCGGCGCTGACCTGGGCGATCACCCTGTCGATCGGCTTCACGGTCGCCTATTTCCTGGCCTTCCATGTCCGTTCGACGACGTGGCAGATGGTGCTGTTCCTGGTCTGCACCATCCCGTTCTGGACCTCCAACATCATCCGCATGATCTCCTGGATTCCGTTCCTCGGCCGCAACGGGCTGCTGAACTCCGGGCTGATCTCGGCGGGCATCATCGACCAGCCGCTGGAGTTCCTGCTCTTCTCCGACTTCTCGGTGGTGCTGGCCTTCGTGCATCTCTACGCGCTGTTCATGGTGGTGCCGATCTTCAACTCGATGATGCGCATCGACCGCGCGCTGGTCGAGGCGGCGCGCGACGGCGGGGCCAGCGGCTTCCAGGTGCTGCGCGAGGTCATCCTGCCGCTGTCCAAGCCCGGCATCGCCATCGGCTCGATCTTCGTCGTCACGCTGGTGATGGGCGACTTCATCACCGTGCGCCTGATGAGCGGCGGGCAGAGCGCGTCGATCGGGCTGATGATCGCCAACGAGATTTCGCTTCTGCAATACCCGGCGGCGGCGGCCAACGCGGTCGTGCTGCTCGCCGTCGTCCTCATCATGGTGGTGGCGATGCTGCGCGTCGTCGACATCCGCAAGGAGCTGTAGCCCCATGAGTGGAAACCACACACGCGACTCCCGGCGCGGCCTGTCCTTCTACCTGCTCGCCGCTTTCTTCGGCCTGTTCGTGCTGTTCCTCTACGGGCCGATCGCCACCATCCTGGTCCTGTCCTTCCAGGGGCCCGACGGCGGGCTGACCTTCCCGATGAACGGCGTCTCCACCCACTGGTTCCGCAACCTGTTCGAACAGCAGGCGGTCGGCGATTTCGGCGGCTCCTTCCGCCGCTCCATCGCCTTGGGGCTGGCGGTGATGGTGCTGACGGTGGTCTTCTCGCTGCTGGCCGGCTTCGCCTTCCGCCGCCGCTTCGCCGGCAGCGGGGCGCTGTTCTATCTGGCGGTCGCCAGCCTGATCGTGCCGTCGATCCTGGTCAGCCTGGGCATCGGCCTGCTGTTCAACATCCTCGGGCTGGAGCCGACCTGGTACGGCTCGGCGCTGGGGGCGCATCTGACCTGGACGCTGCCCTTCGGGCTGCTGATCGTCTTCGCCATCTTCAACCGCTTCAACCCGGCCTATGAGGAGGCGGCGCGCGACCTCGGCGCCGGGCCGTGGCAGACGGTGCGCCATGTGGTGCTGCCGATCCTGCTGCCCAGCCTGATCGGCGTCGGGCTGTTCGGCTTCACCCTGTCCTACGACGAGTTCGCCCGCACGCTGATGACCGCCGGCTCCTTCAACACGCTGCCGCTGGAGATCTACGGCATGACCACCAACGTCACGACGCCGGTGCTCTACGCGCTGGGGTCCCTGACGACCCTGTTCTCCTTCACCGTGATCGGGCTGTTCCTGCTCGGTCTGGTCGGCTTGCGGCGCCGCCGGCTGCGGCGCGCCGCGACAGCCGGCTGAGGAGGGACCGACAATGCGCATCCTGGTCGTCAACCCCAACACCACCGCCTCGATGACCGCCCGCATCGGGGCCGCCGCGAGGGCCGCCGCCTTTCCCGGCACCGACATTCTCGCCGTCAACCCGGCCATGGGACCGGCCAGCATCGAGGGCTATTACGACGAGGCGCTGGCCGTGCCCGGCCTGCTGGAGGAGATCCTCCGCCACCAGGGCGGGCCAAACGGCATTGATGGGGCCGGCATTGATGGGGCCGGCATCGACGGCACGGTGATCGCCTGCTTCGACGACGTCGGGCTCGACGCCGCCCGCAGCGTCGCCATCGGCCCGGTCGTCGGCATCTGCGAGGCGGCGATGCAGACCGCCGGCCTGCTCGGCGGGCGCTTCGCCGTGGTCACCACCCTGCACCGCTCGGTGCCGGCGCTGGAGCGGCTGGCCGAGCGCTACGGCGTCGCCGGCCGCTGCCGCATCCGCGCGGCCGGGGTGCCGGTGCTGGCGCTGGAGGATCCGGGCTCGGGCGCGGTGGAGCGGGTGCGCGCCGAGATCCGCCGCGCGGTGGACGAGGACGGGGCGGAGAGCATCGTGCTCGGCTGCGCCGGCATGGCTGACCTCGCCCGCGCGCTCGGGCAGGAGACCGGCGTCCCGGTGGTGGACGGCGTGTCGGCCGCCGTGAAGCTGGTCGAGGGGCTGGTGTCGCTGGGATTGCGCACCAGCAAGGCCGGCGGCTACGCTGCCCCGCTGCCGAAGGCGTACGCGGGCGAGCTGGCGCGCTTCGCCCCGCCTGCGGTGGAGTGACGGGAGGGGCGGCGGGTGGAGCAGGAACAGGACGGGTATCGCATCCGGGTGATGAGCCGGGCCGAGCTGGATCGGGCGGTGGACTGGGCGCGGGACGAGGGCTGGAACCCCGGCCTGCATGACGCCGGGGCCTTCCACGCGGTCGATCCGGGCGGCTTCCTGGTCGGCCTGCTCGACGGCGAACCGATCGCGTCCATTTCCGTCGTCCGCTATCCGGGGCATGAGGGGCCGGGCAACTTCGGCTTCCTCGGCTTCTACATCGTGCGGCCGGAGGCGCGCGGGCGCGGCTATGGCTGGCGGCTGTGGCAGGCCGGGCTGCGCCGTCTGGAGGGCCGCACCGTCGGCCTCGACGGCGTCGTCGCCCAGCAGGAGAATTACCGCAGGTCCGGCTTCGCGCTGGCCCACCGCAACATCCGCTTCGGCGGATCGGCGCCGCGTGGCACCATCGGTGGAACGTCGCTGGTGGACGCCCGCCACATTCCCTTCGACGAATTGCTGGCGCTCGACGGCGCCCTGTTCCCGGCGCCGCGCGCCGGCTTCCTCGCCAACTGGATCGCCCTGCCGGGCGCCGTCGCGCTGGCGGCGGTGGACGGCGACGCGTTGCGCGGCTTCGGCGTGATCCGCCCTTGCCACGAGGGCTTCAAGGTCGGCCCACTCTACGCCGCCGATGCCGCCGTCGCGCGCGATCTGCTGCTGGGGCTGGCGGCCGCGGTCGGGGAGGAGGAGGGGGAGACGCCGCTGTTCCTCGACGTGCCGGAGTGCAACGGACCGGCGGTGGAACTGGCCAGGGAGTTGGGCCTGACGCCGCAGTTCGAGACCGCCCGCATGTATCTCGGCCTGGCGCCGGTCCTCGACACCGCGCGGCTGTTCGGCATCACGACCTTCGAGCTGGGCTGATAAGCAGCCCGTGGGGGGGGAGGCGTCTTGAGACACGGATGGGTGTATCGCCGTCGATCCGTGTCATCCGTGAGCCGGCGCAGCCGGCATCCGTGTTCATCCGTGTCGAAATCCTTTTGCGGGGACGCCCCGTTGATCTGGTTTCCCGGCCCTGTGCCCTACGATTCTGTTTTGAGAATGATTATCAATTCCGCTAGGCTTGGCCTTCATCCCGGCGGGACGGTGCGGTTTCCGCCGGGATGCGGCCGGATGGGGAGCGGGAAGGCGGGGTATGGGGGACAGGGAAAAGCCCGGTCTGGTCGCGGGTTTCCAGGAGCATTACGGCGATCTGCTGCGCTTCCTGATCTGGCGCACCGGCGACCCCGACCACGCGGCCGACGTGGCGCAGGACACCTATTTCCGGCTCGCGGCGCATCCGGAACCGGAAAAGCCGATCGGAAACGTCCGCGCCTACATCCTGCGGGTCGCCCGCAACCTGTCGATCGACCGGCTGCGCCGCGAGAAATGGGAGGTCTCGGCCGAGACGGTCGCCGAGGAGGTCGCGGTTGTCGCCGACGACTCCGTCCCCCAGGACGAGGCGCTGCTGGCCAAGGAACGGCTGCGCCTGCTCGACGAGGCGTTGCAGGCGCTGCCGGCCAAGCCGCGCGAGGCCCTGCTGCTGCACCGGGTCGCCGGGCTGTCGCAGGCCGAGATCGCCGCCCGCCTCGGGGTGTCGGAAAGCATGGTCACGAAATACGTGGCCCAGGCCATGCTCCATTGCCGGACATGGCGCCGGCGCCTCGATGCGGAGCAGGGGGCGGAGCGGCGGGCGGGGCTGGATAAGGAAAAATTGTGATGCGCCCCTGTCGCTGCGACTTCTGGGAAACGTCTTGTGGTAGAGACGTCCGTTCCTCCCGCCGCAGGCTGCCCGCCGATGTCTGACCCGAACCACTCCGTCCTCGACGAGGAAGCGCTGGACTGGCTGGTGCGCGTGAGCTTCGGCACGGCGCGTCCGGCCGAGTTCGCCGCCTGGCGCGCCCGCAGCCCGGCACACGAAACCGCCGCCCGCGCGGCGGAAACGCTGTGGCGCGAGATCGGCCAGACGGAAACGGCGGCGGCCTTCGCCTGCCGCGAGGCGGTGCGCGGCCCGGTGGCGCGCCTGCCGCAGCGGACCGGCCGGCGTCCCGTCATGGGGCGCCGCGCCGCGCTGGGCGGCGCCATCGCCGCGTCGGCCGCCGCGCTTGTGGCCGGGTCGGGGGCGTTCGGCCCGCTGGCCGGTCTGACGGCCGACCACGCCACCCGGCCGGGGGAGCGCCGCGCGGTCGCCCTGCCCGACGGATCCACGGTGCTGCTCAACACCGCCACCGCCCTGTCGGTGGATTTCGGCGACGGCGAGCGCCGCATCGCCCTGAAGGCCGGCGAGGCCTTCTTCGAGGTCGCCAAGGATCCCGACCGCCCCTTCCTGGTGGTGGCGCGCGGCGGGGAGACGCGGGCCGTCGGAACCGCCTTCACCGTCCGCGCCGACGGCGACGCGGTGCAGGTCACGGTCAGCGAGGGAATCGTCGAGGTGACGGCTGCGTCCGGCGAGCCGATGCGCCTGCTCGCCGGGCAGGGGGTGAGCTATGGCGGGGACGGCCGCGACCCGGCGACCCGGCCCCACGCGGTGAACGAGGCGGTGGCGACGGCGTGGCGGCGCGGCAAGCTGATCTTCAACCAGCGCCCGCTGGTCGAGGTGGCGGCGGAGATGAGCCGCTACCGCTCCGGCCGCGTCATGGTCGCCAACCCGGATCTGGAGCGGCTGCCGGTGACCGGCGTCTTCGAACTGGACGACCAGGACGGCACGCTGCGCGCCATCGAGCAGGCCCTGCCGGTCAAGGTGCTGCACCTGCCGCTGCTGACCCTGCTGCGGTAGGGGCTTCGTCGACGGGGCCGCCGCGGGCCTTTTCCGCTCGCTCGAAAATATCTCGGATTTTTTGCGGCGGCCGCTGTCGCTCGGCCATTCGTCATCCGTCCTTTGGTGGGGCGCGAATGATTTGCATTTGCTGATTGGGGGCGCCCCGCTTCGGAACGAGCGTCACCAAGGGGATTTCATATGGCCGTTCAGGCGGTTCGCATCGTCGGGCGAGGGTTTCGCCGCTTTCTGCTTCTGTCCACCGCCTGCGCCGCCGTGGCCGTCCTGCCGGCGGCTCACGCCGCGGCCGGCACCGTCGCCGTCGCCCAGGCCGGTCCGGAGACGGCGGTGCGCTTTGCCGTTCCGCCGCAGTCGCTCGACAGCGCGCTGACCGCCTTCGCCGACCAGGCCGGCTTCCGCCTGCTCTTCTCGGCCCCGGCGGTGCAGGGCCTGCGCAGCCCCGGCCTGAACGTCACCGCCACCCCGGTCGACGCCCTCAACCAGCTGCTGTCGGGCAGCGGCTTCACCTGGCGCTTCACCGGCCCGAAGACCGTCACGCTGGAGAAGGTCGCCGCCACCGGCGCCGTCGTTCTCGATCCGGTGACGGTGCAGGGCGCCGGGCGCGAGAACGCCTACGGTCCGGTTCCGGGCTACGTCGCCAAGCGCGCGTCGGGCGCCACCAAGTCCGACACGCCGCTGGTCGAGACGCCGCAGAGCATCAGCGTCGTCGGCGCCGAGGAGCTGAAGGCGCGCGGCGCCCAGACGCTGGAGGACGCCATCAAATACACGCCGGGCGTCGTGCTGTCCTACGGCTCGGTCGGCGATTCGCGCAGCTCCTGGTACAAGGTGCGCGGTTTCCCGGTGACCACCACCTATTACCGCGACGGCCTGAAGGTCGGCGGCCAGAGCTGGCAGCGGATCGATCCCTCCCTGATCGAGCGCGTCGAGATCCTGCGCGGCCCGGCCTCGGTCATGTACGGCCAGAGCGTTCCCGGCGGCCTCATCAACATGGTGACCAAGCGTCCCCAGGACGTTCAGTCGGCCGAGGTCGCGGTGGAGTACGGATCCAACGACTGGAAGCGGGTGGAGGGCGACATCACCGGCCCGCTGAACCAGGACAGGGAACTGCTCTACCGGATCACCGCCGCCGTCCAGGACAGCAACGGCCTGAACGGCATCGACCACGACCGGGCCGACCGCAAGATGATCGCCCCCGCGCTGACCTGGAACCCGCAGCCGGGAACCAGCGTCACGCTCGCCGCCCTCTACCAGATGGACGACAGCCGGGGATGGACGCCGCGCCGGCGCTGGAGCACGGCGGCCGGCGGAACGACCAACCCCAAGACCTATCTCGGCGAGCCGGATTACGACCGCTACCAGCAGGAACAGACCCAGGTGACGCTGCTGGCCGAGCACGCGGTCAACGACAGCCTGACGTTCATCGTCGGCGGCCGCTACGCCAAATACGACCTGGATTACCGGCAGGTCTGGCCCGGCAGCTTCCAGGCGAACGGCCTGACGCTGAACCGCGCCCAGTATGTCTACGGCCAGGACGCCGAGATCTGGTCATTCGACGCCCGCGCCGAAGGGAAATTCTCCGTCCTGTCCACCGAGCACACGCTGGTCGGCGGCGTCGATTATTCGTACCAGGACATGAAGGACGGTTTCGGGTCGCGGGCGGTGGAGACCGCCATCAACCCGTTCAACCCGATCTACGGGCGCTACGGGTCCGAGCCGGCGATGGCGATCGACACCCTGAAATCCCGCATGCTGGGCCTCTACCTCCAGGACCAGATCGCGGTCACCGACAACCTGATCGTCATGCTGGGCGGCCGCCGGGACCTCCCCGGCCTGTCGAGCGGCCTCGCCTACCAGAACGCCTACACCGGCCGCTTCGGCGTCGCCTACAAGACCGACATCGGCGTCGTCCCCTACGCCAGCTACGCCGAATCCTTCGAGCCGCAGTCGGGCACCGGCTGGGGCGGCACCCGCTTCGTTCCGACCACCGGCCGCCAGTACGAGGTCGGCGTCAAGTACGAGCCGCCGGGCAGCAACCTGCTGGCGACCGTCGCCCTGTTCGATCTGCGCAAGCAGAACGCCCTGACGCCGGATCCCGACGTCACCCACCTGTGCAACGGCGCCCGGTGCAACGTGCAGACCGGCGAGGTCAAGTCGCAGGGCGTCGAGCTGGGCCTGACCATGGAGCTGGCCCAGGGGCTGAAGGGCGTGGCCGCCTACACCTACAACCCCATCAAGGTGAGCAAGAGCAACACCCCGAGCGAGATCGGCCGCCAGCAGTCCGACCAGCCGGTCCACACCGCCTCGCTGTGGCTGGATTACGGCGTCCAGGATGGCCCGCTCGCCGGCTTCGGGCTGGGCGGCGGCCTGCGCTTCGTCGGCAAGACGACCAACAACAGCAGCAACGTCACCACCGCCGCCTATGTGATGGACGAGATGATGGTGCGCTACGGCACCGAGGCGTGGCGCCTGTCGGTCAACGTGCGGAACCTGTTCGACCGCGAGGTCGAGTATTCCTGCACCCGCAACGCGATCCAGGAGATGTGCTACCTCAACGAACCGCTGACGGTCACCGCCCGCGTGTCCCGCAAGTTCTGAAAGCCGCCCGGTCCTTTCCAGCCCATCGTGCCCGAGGCCCGTCTCCCCAGGTCGGGGGGGCGGGCTTCCGGCCGTGTTTCCGGGCCGTGACGGTCCGGTCGCGATGTTTCAGGATTCGTTTCGGAGTTCGGGGGCGCCGGCTGTCCCAGGACAAGCTCCACGGCGCCAAGGCGCTGTATTGGCGGCGTCTCCGGCCGCAATTCCGTTGCGGAGGCGCGGAGCCGGGAGCATTCTGGACCAATCCGGTCCTCATCAGGAAGAAAGCCGTCCGCGATGCACACCAAGACGATCGACGCCTGGACCCACGACCACGGCTTCGGCCAGGATCGGGTCCGTCCGGCCGAGTTCCGCACGCTCCTGGTGGTGGTGCTGACCGCCGTGACCATGGTGGCGGAGGTGGGGGCGGGCATCGCCTTCGGATCGATCGCGCTGCTGACCGACGGGCTGCACATGGCCTCGCACGCGGCGGCGCTGGGCATCGCGCTGCTCGCCTACATCTTCGCCCGCCGCCACGCCCGCAACCGGGCCTTCAGCTTCGGCACCGGCAAGGTGAACGCGCTGGCCGGCTTCGCCAGCGCGCTGCTGCTGGTCTTCGTCACGCTGCTGATGCTGTGGGAAAGCCTGCACCGGCTGGTCGATCCGGTGGCGATCGCCTTCGACCAGGCGCTGGTCGTCACGCTGATCGGGCTGGCCGTCAACGTGGCGAGCGCCGCCATCCTGATGCACCGCCCGTCCGGCGCCGCCGCCGGCCACTCCCACCGTCACCACGATCACGATCACCACGATCACCATGAGCACGCCCATCGCGACCATGGCGATGCCCACGCGCATCATCGTCACGACCACGACCACGACCACGGCCACCATCACCACGGCCATGGCGGCCACGATCACCAGGACCACAACCTGCGGGGCGCCATCCTGCATGTGCTGGCCGACATCGCGACGTCGGTGCTGGCGGTGCTGGCGCTGCTGGGCGGCAAGCATCTCGGCGCCTCCTGGCTCGATCCCGCCATCGGCATCGTCGGCGCCGTGATGATCGCCCGCTGGTCCTGGGGGCTGCTGCGCGACACCGGCAAGGTGCTGCTCGACCAGGAGGCGCCCGACGCGGTGCGCGAGGCGGTGCGCGGCGCCATCGAGGCCGACGGCGACACCCGCGTCGCCGACCTGCATGTCTGGTCGATCGGTCCGGGGCTGTTCACGACGGTGCTGTCGGTGGTCAGCCACGAGCCGCGCAGCCCGGACCATTACAAGGCGCTGCTGCCCGCCGGGCTGGGGCTGGTGCATCCGGTCGTCGAGGTGCGCCGCTGCCCCGGCGAGGCCGCCTGCTGACGCTCACTCGCCGGTGAAGCTGGGCGGGCGCTTGGACAGCATGGCGTCGACCGCCTCGCGGTGGTCGGCGGTGGCGTGGGCCAGCGCCTGCATGGCCGCCGACATCTCCAGCAGCGTGTCGATGCGGACGTGCCGGCCCTCGCGCAGCAGCCGCTTGGTCATGCGCACGGCGTGCGGCGGGTTGACGGCGATCCGCCGGGCGAGCGTGCGGGCCGCCGTCAGCAGCTCCCCGGCCGGCACCACCTTGGAGACCAGCCCGCAGGCCAGCGCCTCGGCGGCGTCGATGGGATCGCCGGTGAAGGCCATCTCGCACGCCTTCGAGAAGCCGACGACGCGCGGCAGCAGCCACGCCCCGCCGTCGCCCGGCACGATTCCGACCTTGACGAAGCTCTCGGCGAAGCGGGCCGTCTCCGAGGCGATGCGCAGGTCGCACATGCAGGCGAGGTCGCAGCCGGCGCCGATCGCCGGGCCGTTGACCGCCGCGACCACCGGCACCTCCAGCCGCTCGAAGGCCAGCGGGATGCGCTGGATGCCGCGCTGGTAGTTATGGCGGGTGCGCGCCGGCAGGGGATCGTTGAGGCCGCCGCCCTCGCGCATGGTGTGCAGGTTCCCGCCGGAGGAGAAGGCGCTGCCGGTGCCGGTCAGGATGGCGACGCGCACCGCCGGATCCCCGTTCAGCCGGTCGAGCGCGTCCACCACCGCCTCGACCATGTCGGGGTCGGAGATGGGGTTGCGCAGTTCCGGGCGGTTCAGCGTCAGGGTGACGATGCCGTCTTCCAGCTCGTACAGGACGGGGTCGCTCATCGGTCGTGTCCTCTGGTTCTTGTCGGTCAGCGCAGGCCGAGGCCGCGCGCGATGATGCCGCGCAGGATCTCCCGCGTGCCGCCGCGTAGCGAGAAGGCCGGCGCGTTCATCACCGTGTGGGCCAGCACGGCGGAGAACTCGCGGGTGGAGTCGAGGTCCGGCTCGGCCTCGACCAGCTGGCGGGCGATCTCCGGGATCTCCTGCTCGAACAGGGCGCCCAGATCCTTGACCAGCGAGGCCTGCAAGGTCGGGTTCTCGCCCTTGTCGAGCATGCCGGCGACCGAGCGCGACAGGCGGCGCAGCACGATCAGGTGGCCGACCAGCCGGCCGACCGCGATGGCGGCGTGGCCCGAGGGTTCCGGCCCCAGCGCCCGCACCAGTTCGGTCAGCAGCGCCATCGAGGACAGGAAGCGCTCCGGCCCGCTGCGCTCGAAGGCCAGTTCGCTCATCACCTGATTCCAGCCGTCGCCGCGCCGGCCGATCAGCGCGTCGGCCGGCAGCACGACGTCCTCGAACACCACCTCGTTGAAATGGTGCGCGCCGGACAGGTCGAGGACCGGGCGGATGGTGATGCCGGGGGTGGAGAGATCGACCAGAAGCTGGCTGGTGCCGCCCTGGCGGTCCTCGGTTCCGCCGTCGGTGCGGCAGAACAGGATCATGTACTGGGCCTCGTGGGCGTAGGTCGTCCACAGCTTGGTGCCGTTGACCAGCCAGCCGCCTTCCATAGGCACCGCGCGGGTGCGCACGGCGGCGAGGTCCGATCCCGAATCCGGCTCGCTCATGCCGATGCAGAAGGTGCAGTCGCCCGACGCGATGCGCGGCAGGATGGCTTGGCGCTGTTCCTCGGTGCCGTTCCTCAGCAGCAGCGGGCCGCTCTGGCGGTCGGCGATCCAGTGGGCGGCGACGGGCGCCCCGGCGGCCAGCATCTCCTCCAGCACGACGTAGCGCTCCAGCGCGCCGCGCTCGTGCCCGCCATAGCGCTTGGGCCAGGTCATGGCGATCCAGCCGCGCGCGCCCATCTTGCGGCTGAACGCGCGGTCGAAGCCGTTCCAGGAGTCGGCGCGCCGGCGCGGCGGGCGGTCGGCCAGCTCGGTCCTCAGGAAATCGCGGACCTCCGCGCGCAGCGCCTCGGTGGCGTCGCTGGCGGGCGGGGGCGGGAAGGCGATGCGGGGCATGTCTGTCTCTTTCGGACGGAGCGCGGGCGGGTCAGGCGGCGGTGACGAGCGGCCAGAGACCGTCGGCCCCGGCCGCCGCGACCGCATGGCCGATCCCGCGCGCCCAGGACGCGTCGTTGCCGTACTCGTCGCGCCAGGACCACAGCCGGCGGGTCAGATGGTGCAGCGCATGCTCGTGGGTGAAGCCGATGGCGCCGTGCATCTGGTGGGCGATGGAACAGGCGATCCCGGCGGCCTCGCCGCAGCGCATCTTGGCGGCGGCGATGGGCAGTGGGCCAACAGGCGGAGGGCAGGCGCCGCCGGCCGCCAGTTCGGCGAAGGCTTCGGCCGCGCCGTCGGCGGCGGCCCCGGCGGCGGCGGCCTGACCGGCGAGCACCGCCAGATTCTGCTGCACCGCCTGGAACTTGCCGAGCGGCCGGCCGAACTGCACGCGCTCCCCGGCGTATTGCACCGTCAGGTCGAGCACGCGCTCGACGGCGCCGGCCATGGCGAGGCCGCGCAGGGTGGCGCCCATGGCGTGCAGGCTGTCGGCGTCGAGCCCCGTCGGCGCCGGGGCGACGCGGCGGCCGGGCAGGGCGAGGTCGAGGCGCAGGTCGTCGCGCGGCTCGCCGGCGATGTTGCGGCCCGCCTCGGCGACGCGCCATTCCCCGGAGTCGAGCCGGACGATGTGGGACCGGCCATCCTGCTCGGCCAGCAGGACGACGGCCGCCGCGTCGCGGCCCCAGGGAACCCGGCGGGCGGTCCCGGACAGGCGCCAGCCGTCGCCGTCGCGGGTCAGCGACGGCGCGTCGCTTCCGGCCGCCTTGGGCGGCGCCACGGTCAGCGGCCCGGCCGGCACCTCCAGCCCGGCGCCGGCCAGCAGCCAGGCGGCCAGCATGCTGTCGGCCAGCGGCAGCGGGGCGGCGAAGGAGCCGGCGATGCGGACCAGCCCCAGCGCCTCGACCATGCCGAGGCCGAAGCCGCCGGCCTCCTCCGGCACCAGGGCCAGCGGCAGGCCCATCTCCTCGACGGCGGCCCACAGCCCGGCCGGCCAATGGCCCTCGTCGGCCAGCCGCAGCACCTCGGGCGTGACGCGGTCGGCGAACAGGCGCCGGGCGGTGTCGGCCAGGATGCCGTCGGTCATGCTGTCGGTCATTGGCCGGATTCCCGCTGGTGGCCCTTGGGCTGGTGGCTCTTGATGAGGTCGCGGGCGATGACGAGCTTCTGCACCTCCGAGGCGCCCTCGTAGATGCGCATCGGCCGCACTTCGCGGTACAGCTTCTCCACCACGCTGCCGCGCGCGACGCCGGCGCCGCCGAAGAGCTGGACGGCGGAATCGACCACGCTGGCGGCGGCCTCGCTGCCGGTCAGCTTGGCCATCGAGACGTCGCGGGTGCAGCGTCCGCCGGTCGTGTCCTTGGCCCAGGCGGCGCGGTAGACGCAG
Source organism: Azospirillum agricola (assembly GCF_020005195.1). NCBI lineage: Bacteria > Pseudomonadati > Pseudomonadota > Alphaproteobacteria > Rhodospirillales > Azospirillaceae > Azospirillum > Azospirillum agricola. The sequence goes on along the minus strand of NZ_JAIFZR010000002.1, from coordinate 773,815 downwards.
AGCGCCGCCTGTTCCAGCGTGGTCGCCATCTCGGCCAGCTTGGTCTGCACGCCGTTCATCTCGGCCATCGCCTTGCCGAACAGGCGGCGGCCGGTGACGCGGTCCAGGCTCTCGTCGAGCGCCCGGCGCCCGGCGCCGATGCCGGCGGCGCCGACCGAGGCGCGGAAGACGTCGAAGGTCGCCATCGCCACCTTGAAGCCCTGGCCGGGCGCGCCGACCAGCCGGTCGGGGCCGACGCGCACGGCGTCGAGCCGCAGCGGGGCGGCGGGGTGGGGGGCCATGAAGTCGATGGGCGGGCCGGCGCTCAGGCCGGCCGCGTCGGCATCGACCAGGAAGGCGGTCAGGCCGCGCGCCCCCGGCGCCTCGCCGGTGCGGGCGATGACGACGTAATGGTCGGCGAAGCCGGCGTTTGAGATGAAGGTCTTCTCGCCGGTGATGCGCCAGCCTTCGCCGTCGCGCTCGGCCGAGGTCGTGATGTTGGCGACGTCGGAGCCGGTCTCCGGCTCGGTCAGCGCCAGCGCCGCGATGGCCTCGCCGCGCCGGGCGGGGGGGAGATAGCGTTGGCACAGCGCGGCCGAGCCGGTCTGCCACAGGGCGGCGGTGCCGATGCCCTGCATGACGAAGACCGAATCCGCCAGATCGCCGAAGCGGTAGGCCAGCACCTCGCGCGCCAGGCACACGCCGCGCAGGTCGATGCGGGCGTCCCCCGTCTCGGCGCCGGGCGGCACGACGACGCCGAGCAGCCCCTGGGCCCCCATGGCGCGGGCCAGGACGCGGCTGACGGCGCCGAGGTCGCGGCTGTCCTCGTCGATCTCCGGAAGCTCCAGGTCGAGCAGCGTCCGGGCGAAGGCGCGGTGACGGTCCTCGAAGAAGGGGGTGTCCCAAAGCGGCCAGGGTTTCATGGGGGACTCCTGCGGGGGAGACGGGGGCTCAGCCCAGCCGTTCGAGGATGGTGGCGGTGCCGAGCCCGCCGGCGCAGCACATGGTCTGCAAGCCGAAGGTCGCGTCGCGCCGCTCCAGCTCGTGCAGCAGCGTGGTCATCAGCCGCGCCCCCGACGCGCCCAGCGGGTGGCCCAGCGCGATGGCGCCGCCGTTGACGTTCAGCCGCTCCGGATCGGCGCCCAGCTCGCGCTGCCAGACCATCGGCACCGGGGCGAAGGCCTCGTTCACCTCGAACAGGTCGATGTCGCCGAGCGCCAGCCCGGACCGCTCCAGCACCCGGCGGGTCGCCGGGATCGGCCCGGTCAGCATCAGCGTCGGGTCGGAGCCGAGAGTCGTCACCGCGCGGAAGCGGGCGCGCGGCGTCAGCCCATGCGCCTTGGCGACCTCCGCCGCCATCAGCAGCAGCGCGGAGGCGCCGTCGGCGATCTGCGACGAGTTGCCGGCGGTGATCCGCCCGTTCTCGCGGAAGCTGGTCTTCAGGGTGGACAGCTTCTCGCGGCTGGTGTCGCGGCGGATCGTCTCGTCCCTGGCCAGCGTCGCGCCGGTTTCCGGCAGGTCGCGCTCGCGCCAGTCGTCCACCGGCACCGGCACGATCTCGCGGTCGAAGAAACCGGCGTCGGCGGCGGCCGCCGCCTTGCGGTGGCTGGCGATGGCGTAGTCGTCGATGGCGTCGCGGGTCAGGCCCCAGGCATCGGTGATGCGCTCCGCCGCCTCGCCCTGGGAGATCTGCGGGTGGGCCTCCAGCAGCCGCCAGCCGAAGGGCTTGCCGTGGACGTCGCGGTTGCCGCCCATCGGCACGCGGCTCATGCTCTCCACCCCGCCGGCCACCACCACGTCGTACTCGCCCGACGCGATGGAGCCGAGCGCGGCGTGGACCGCCGCCTCCGCCGAGCCGCATTTGCGGTCCACCGTCATGCCGGGGATCGTCGCCGGCCAGCCGGCGCCGAGCAGCGCGGTGCGCGCCGGGTTGGTGGACTGCTCGCCGACCTGGGTGACGCAGCCGAACACCACGTCGTCGACCAGCTCCGGCGCGATGCCGGCGCGGCGGACGATCTCCCGCAGGACCAGTGCGCCCAGATGGTCGGCCCGCACCGGGGCCAGCGCGCCGCGGAAGCGGCCGATCGGGGTGCGGACGGCCTCGACGATGACGACATCGCGTGCGTTCAAGGGGGGCATGTTCAGTTGCTCCCCAGCAGGCCGGAACCGGGGACCTTCGTCCCGTTCTCGTACTTGTAGACGCCGTGGCCGACCTTGCGGCCGGTGCGGCCCGACTTGACCATCTTGGCGATCAGCGGGCAGGGCCGGAACTTCTCGCCCAGCGACTGGTGGAGGTATTGCAGCACGGCAAGCCGCGTGTCCCAGCCGGTCATGTCGCCCAGCTCCAGCGGCCCCATCGGGTGGCCGAGCCCGAGGCGCAGCGCGGTGTCGATGTCCTCGGCGCTGGCGACGCCGGATTCCAGCATGTACATCGCCTCGTTGCCGAGCATCGCCGACATGCGGCTGGTGGTGAAGCCGGGCGCCTCGTTGACGACGATGGAGGTCTTGCCCAGCGCGTCCGACCACGCCTTCAGCCGATCGACCACCGTGTCGTCGGTGGCGAGCCCACGGATGATCTCGACCAGCTTCATCTTGTGGACGGGGTTGAAGAAATGCATGCCGGCGACGCGCTCCGGCCGGGCGGAGGCGGCGGCGATCTCGGTGATGCTCAGCGCCGAGGTGTTGGTGGCGATGATCGCGCCCTCCGCCACCACCGGGTCGATGGCGCGGATGACGTCGATCTTGACGGCGAGCTGCTCCGACGCGGTCTCCACCACCAGATCGGCGCCCGAGGCGGCGGCGGCGAGGTCGCTGGCAGGGGTGATGAGCGACAGGGTGCGCGCCGCCGTCTCCTCCGTCAGCTTGCCGAGCCCGACCGCGTCGGCGACGATCCTGCGGATGTTGCCGAGCGCGTCGTCCAGCACGGCGGCCTTCACGTCGAACAGCGTGGTGGTGTAGCCGCGCACGGCGAAGGCGTGGGCGATGCCGCGGCCCATGATGCCGGCGCCGACGACCGTGACCTTCGAGTTTTCGGGAATGCTTGTGGTGGGGGTGGGGGCGTTCATCGGTCGGTTCACCTTGTCTCAGCGTCCCGTGAAGACGGGGCGGCGCTTTTCGCGGAAGGCGGCGGCGGCTTCCATCCGGTCCTCGGTGGTCAGCAGCAGCGTGAAGAGGTTCTTTTCCAGCGCGATGCCGTCCTTGAGGTCGAGGTCGGCGCCGGTCGTCACCGCCTCCTTGACGTAGGCGGCAGCGGTCGGCGATTTGGCGGCGATCGTCTCGGCCAGCGCCAGGGACTGTTCGGCCAGCGCCTCGCGGGACGGCGCCAGCCGGGAGACGACGCCGAGCCGCAGCGCCTCCTCCGCGCCGAACCGCTCGCCCGTCAGCATCAGGTCGAGCGCGCGTCCGGTCCCGATCAGGCGGGGCAGCCGCTGGGTCCCCCCGGCGCCGGGGATCAGGCCGAGGTTGATCTCCGGCAGGCCGAACAGCGCGTCGGCCGACGCGACGCGGATGTCGCAGGCCAGCGCGATCTCGAAGCCGCCGCCCAGGCAGAAGCCGTGGATGGCGGCGATGGTCGGCTTGCTCAGCGCCGCCACGGCCTCGACATAGGCGATGGCCGGATCGGTCCGGCGGGCGGCGACGGCGGAGGTGACGGGCCGGAACTCCTTGATGTCGGCGCCGACGCAGAAGCCGCGCTCGCCGGCCGCGCGGATCAGCACGGCTCGGATCTCCGGATCGGCCTCAAGCGCGCGGCAGGCGCGGGTCAGGCCGCCGCGCACCGCCATGTTGATGGCGTTCAGCGCGTCCGGCCGGTTGAGCGTGACGATGCCGACGCCGTTGCGCCGTTCGACGAGGACGGCGCCGTCGCCGTGGGAGCCGTCGCCATGGGACTCGCCGGCGTGGGACTCTGGGTCGCTGGGCATGGGGGATTTCCCGGAAAACCGTGAGGGTCGGCGGGGGGTGGCGCGCTGCCGCGGGCTGCGGGTTTCAAAGGCGCTGCGGGGCGCGGATTGTCCGTGCCGCCACCGTTACGCTAAGCCGGCGAACGGAGTGGCGCAAGTGATTTTTCTCCATGGAGAAAGTTTTTCTGACGATATAAATTAATTCCGGAAGAGACGAGGGGAGCATCACCTTGCGGGCTAAGGCACAGGGAACAGCGCCGGTGGCGGAGAGCGGCGGACCGGAGGCGTCCAAGCCGTCGCGCCCGCGCGGCCGGCCGCCGAAAGCTCCGCCCGTGACGGCGGAGGGAATGGAGGAGGACCCGGCCGACGCGGAGGCCGCCGGCAAGCCGGTCGGCGCCGTGCTGAACTGCGTGAAAATCCTGAAGCTGCTCAGCCGCGCCGCCGCGCCGGTCAGCCTGACCCACATCGTGCAGGAGCTGGGGATGAACACCAGCACCGGCTTCAACATCCTGCGCACGCTGGTCCAGGAGGATTACGTGCGCTTCGACCCGCAGGCCAAGGTCTATTCCATCGGGCTCGGCGTGATGGAGCTGGCGCGCGGGGCGGCGACGGTGGCCGGCGACATCAACCTCGTGCGCCCGCTGATGGAACGCGTCGCCCGCGACCATGGCGTGACGGTGACGCTGTGGCGGCGGATCGCGGCCGACCGCATGATGCTGGTGCTGGAGGCGCAGGGCACCGGCAACATGCGCATCCGGATGGACGTCGGGCAGCGGCTGCCGCTGACGATCGGCGCCGCCGGGCGCGCCATGGTGCCGCACGCCGGCCTGCCGGAAGCCGAGCTGCGCCGCCAGTTCGCCGCGCTGCGCTGGGACCGGCCGCTGTCCTTCGAGGACTTCATGGTCGAGGTGGCGGAAACGGAACGGCGCGGCTGGGCGCTGGACAACGGCAACTACGCGCTGGGCACCGCGTCCATCGCCGTGCCGATCGTCAACGCCCAGGGCGGGCCGCTGATGGCCTGCACCGCCACCATGTTCCTCAGCCGGTTCGACGAGGCGCGCGCCGCCGGCATCGCCGAGGCGCTCGGCGAGGTCGCCCGCGCGCTGGCCCCGGCGCTGCCGCATCTCTGATCAGCAGGCGAGCGCCAAAACCGGCTCGGCCCGTCCATCGCCCCCGGCGCGGGTGACGGAACGCACCGCCGCGTAGGCGTCGTGCACCGCGTCGCCGATGCGGCCGACCTCGCGGCTGTCGCCGATCACATGGGTCGGCACCCCGGCGGCGCGCAGCGCGTCCGCCAGCCCGTTCTCCGGCACCCGGCCCAGCGCCAGCAGCACCTGCCCCGCCGCATGGCTGTGGTCGGCCCCCTCCTGGTCGCGCAGGACGACCCGTCCGTCGCCGACGGCGGCGACCTGCATGCCGGTTTCGATGCGGATGCGCGGGTTGCTCTCCAGCCGGGCGACAAGCTGCCGGCGGTAGACATACTGCGCCCGGCGGGCCAGCCGCCGTTCCGGCGAGCGGCTGACCAGGATCACGTCGCGGCCCGACTCCGCGACGTGTTCGGCGCACTCGCAGCCGGTCTCGCCGCTGCCGGCGATCACCACGGGACCGTTCCCCAGCGTCGTCTCCCCGGTCAGCAGGTCGTGGGCGAAGCCGACCGGGACGGAGGCGCTTCCGGCGAGGGGAAACGCCCGGTTGGCCGCCCCGGTGGCGACGACCGCGAGCGCCGGGCGCAGGGCCAGCACGTCGTCGGCCGTGGCGGCGGCGCCGAGCCGCAGCTCGACCCCGGAGTCCGCCAGACGGCGCACCAGATAGTCGCGGTACCAGAAGAATTTGTCCTTGCCGGGCGGCGTCGCCGAGGCGACCAGCCCGAGGCCCAGCGTGGCCGCCTTCTCGAACAGGGTGACGCGGAAGCCGGCGTCCTGAAGCAGCAGCGCCGCCACCATGCCGCCGGGACCGCCGCCCACCACGGCGGCGGCGCGGCCGGCGCCGCTGCGCAGGATCGGCGGTTCGGTCTCGCGGCCGGCGCGGGGGTTCTCGGCGCAGCCCAACCGCTTGTGGGCGAGAAGCTGGTCGACGCACCAGTTGCAGGAGGTGCAGGGGCGGATGTCCGCCACGGCGCCGCGCCGCGCCTTGTCCGGCCATTGCGGGTCGGCCAGCAGGGCGCGGCCGAGCGCCACGAAGTCGGCGGAGCCGTCGGCGATGGCCCGCTCGGCGATCTCGGGCTGGCGGATGACGCCGACGGTCAGCACCGGCACCCCGGCCACCGCCCGAATCCGGCTGGCCAGCGGAATGCGCCAGCCCTGCGGGGCGGAAACCGGATCGACGTTGCGGTCCATGCGCTCGGCCGTGCCGGTCGAGACGTGCAGGGCGTCGGCTCCGGCGGCGACGAGGCGCGGGGCGATCCGCTCCGCCTCGTCCAGGGTGGTGCCGCCCTCGATGAACTCCTCGGCGGACAGGCGGACGATCACCGGCGCCTCGCCGGCCCCGTGGCGGACCGCCGAGACGACCGCCAGAGGGAAACGCATCCGGTTCTCCAGCGAGCCGCCATAAGCATCGGTGCGCCGGTTGGCGGCGCCCGACAGGAAGCCGCCGATCAGGTAGCCGTGGGCGCCGTGGATCTCCACCGCGTCGTAGCCGGCGGCGATGGCGCGCGCCGCCGCGTCGCCGAACTTCCGCACCAGCTCCTCGATTTCCGGCACGGTGATCGCGCGCGGTTCCTCGCGGTAGACGCGGCAGGCGATGGCCGAGGCGGCGACCGGGGCCCGCCCGCCGGTGAAGCGGCGCAGCGTCTGCCGCCCGGCGTGGAAGAGCTGGAGGCAGGAGCGCGCGCCGTGCGCGGCGATGGCGGCGGTCAGCCGGCGGTGGCTGGCGATCAGGGAGTCGTCGTCGATCCCGAGCTGCGGCGCGCCGCCGAGCCCGGTCGGGCGGTCGACACAGGCGTACTCGACGATCACCATCCCCACCCCGCCGGCGGCGCGGGCGGCGTAGTAGGCGAGCATCGCGTCGGATACGGAGCCGTCCTCGGCCGCCATGTTGGATTCCATCGGCGCCATGACCAGCCGGTTCGGCAGTTCGAGGTTGCGCAGACGGCCGGGGGAGAAGAGGTGGGGAAATGCGGGATCCATCGTCGCGTCCAATGCTGTGGGCCGGGGCCATGGGCCGGAAGGGGGCCCGGAGGGGCGGGCCGGGGTGGCGCGGGGCGGCAAACGGGCCGTCAACGTCAAATACAATCATATATGACTTTTTTTGCCGTCAACGGTCTTTTGCGAACTGTGCTAGGATCCACGACGGTCGCGGACCGGCGGCGCGCGGCGCCTGTCCGCGCGAGCGGCTTTTGGTCCAGGCAGGAGGGGGACGGTCGGGCATGGTGCGGGCGATCCAGGACGAGACGGACGAGACGGTCGGGGCCGGCGACGAGGAGGGGCGCAAGGCCCAGCGCAAGCCCCGGCAGGAGCGGAGCAACGCGACGCGCCGCAAGCTGGTGCGCGCCACCATCGACCTGCTGCGCGAGCGCGGCTACGCCAGCGTCACCACGCCGGACATCGCCGACCGCGCCGGGGTGTCGCGCGGCGCGCTCCAGTATCATTTCGCCGGCAAGGAGGAGATCTACTTCGCCGCCATCCAGGAGATCACCGCCTGGATGGACAAGGAGATGAACCTGGCGGTCTTTGTCGGGCTGCCCATCGCCGAGCGGGTGGAGCGGGTGGTCAACCAGCATTGGGAGGTCTTCGGCAGCGACGATTACGTGGCGGCGCTGGAAATCCGCCTCTACGAGCGCTTCAACGACTGGCTGCACCAGAGCATCCGCACCACGCTGGGCAAGGTGACGGAAACCCGCGACCTGGAATGGGTGCGGCTGTTCGCCGATTCCTCGGCCGACACGGCGACCGTGGTGCGGCTGCGCCGCATGGTGCTGGACACGCTGCGCGGCTTCGCCCTGCGCAAAATCCAGGAGGGGCCGGAGGTGGATTTCCGGCCGGAGCTGACGCTCCTGAAGGGCTTCCTCGTCGGCGTGCTCCAGCCGGCTCCGCGCACCGCCGAACCGGATCCCACATAAAAATCACGGATGAATAATTTCTGTTGCGGGGCCGGCCGGTCTTTCCTATAGTTCGTATCGCTGACGAATGATCGGGATGCGTGACGCGCCGGCCCGCCGTCCGGTGCCTCCCCAGCGCTTCGCGTGCGTTCGTCCACCCATTTTTTTCCGGGGCTCCGCCGTCAGCGGTGGCGGCGTCGTCAGCGGCGCCGTCCGGCCCGCCCGCCGAACCGATGCCGGCGGCGCCGGCCCCGCTTTCCCGAGCGCGTCTTTCCGAACCCTTCGCATCCAACCGGGACACACATCATGACGGAATGGGCGGTCGTCACCGGCGGCAACCGGAACATCGGCGCGGGCATCGCCCGCCGGCTGACCGAGGACGGCTATCGGGTGATCGTGGCGTCGCGCACCCCGCCGGAGCACGACTTCCACGCCGGCTACGTGCCGATGGATCTGGCCGATCCGGAGGCGTCGGCGGCGGCGCTGGCCGGGTTCATCGGCGAGCGTCCGGTGACGCGCTTCGTCCACAACGCCGCCGTCGCCCCGCTGGCGCCGGGGGATGCCGTGTCGGCCGCCGAACTCGCCCGCGTCTACGCGGTTAATGTCGGCGCCTTCGTCGCGCTGACGCAGGCGCTGCTGCCGTCGATGCGCCGCCAGGGCGTCGGGCGGATCGTCGCCATCGGCAGCCGCGCCGCGCTGGGCAAGGAGGGGCGGACCGCCTACGCCGCCAGCAAGGCGGCGCTGTCCGGCCTGGTGCGAACCTGGGCGCTGGAGCTGGGCGGCGACGGCGTCACCGTCAACGTGGTGGCGCCCGGCCCGGTGCGCACCCCGCTGTTCGACGTCTCCAACCCGCCCGGCCACCCGATGACCGAGAAGCTGCTGCACGGCGTGCCGGTCGGCTTCATCGGCACGCCGGACGACGTCGCCCACGCCGTGTCCTTCTTCGCCAGCGACGCCGCGCGCTTCGTCACCGGGCAGGTGCTGTTCGTCTGCGGCGGCACCTCCATCGCCTTCAAGGACCCGGAGGGCCGCCCGCCGGTGACCCACCGCCACGCCGCCGCCTTCCCGGGGCGGGGGCGGTGAGCGGCCTTCCCGGCCGCATGGCCGCCATCGCGATCCGCGAGCCCGGCGGGCCGGAGGTGCTGCGCGCGGTGACGCGCCCGCTGCCGGTCCCGGCGGCGGGGGAGGCGCTGATCCGGGTCGCCGCCGCCGGGATGAACCGGGGCGACCTGCTGCAACGGCAGGGGCTCTACCCGCCGCCGCCCGGCGCCTCCGACCTGCCGGGGCTGGAGGTTTCGGGGCTGGTGGTGGCGCTCGGCGCCGGGGTGCAGGGGCTTGCCGTGGGAGACCGCGTTTGCGCCCTGGTCGCCGGGGGCGGCTACGCCGAGTTCTGCGCGGCGCCGGCGGCGCAATGCCTGCCGGTCCCGGACGGCCTCGACCTCGCGACGGCGGCGGCGTTGCCGGAGGCGCTCTGCACCGTCTGGACCAATCTGGCCGAGCGCGGGAATCTGCGCCCCGGCGACCGCGTGCTGATCCATGGCGGGGCCAGCGGCATCGGCACCATCGCCATCCAGGCCGCCCGCCTCCTCGGCGCCGCCCAGGTCTTCGCCACCGCCGGCAGCCCGGACAAGCTGGCGCTCTGCGCGGATCTCGGCGCCGACCGCGCCATCGACCACCGCAACGAGGATTTCGTCCGCGTCGTCCGGGACGCCACCGGCGGGCATGGGGTGGACGTGATTCTCGACATGGTCGGCGGCGATTATCTGGAGCGCAACATCGAGGCGCTGGCGGTCGAGGGGCGCCTCGTCCACATCTCCTTCATCGCCGGCTCGCGGGGCTGCGCCGAGCTTCGCCCGGTGATGACCAAGCGGTTGACCATCACCGGCTCGACTCTGCGCGGGCGCGATGCCGCCGACAAGGCGGCCATCGTCGCCGGGGTGCAGGCATCGCTGTGGCCGCGCGTTGCCGACGGGACCCTGCGCGCCGTGCTCGATCGCGGCTTCGCGCTGACCGAGGCCGCCGACGCCCACCGTTTCATGCATGAGGGCCGCCACAAGGGCAAGATCCTGCTCCACACCGGTTGGCGGCCGTCCAGGACCGACACTCAAAACTGACCCTGGGGAGGGAGAAGCGACATGACCAAGCACGGCATGACCAAACAGCGTGCGTTGATCGCCGCCGCCGTCTGCGGCCTGCTGGCCGCCGGCACCGGCACCGCCCAAGCGTCCGGCGACGCGGTGATCGTCGGGCTGCTCGACGACCTGTCGGGTCCGACCGCCGATTTGTCGGGCAAGGGCAAGGTGGTCGCCGCCCAGATGGCGATCGACGATTTCGGCGGCAGCGTGCTCGGCAAGCCGGTCCGGCTTCTCGCCTCCGACCACCAGAACAAGCCGGAGATCGCCAGCACCCAGGCGCGCGAATGGTACGACCGCGACGGGGTGGACATGATCACCGGCATGTCGAACTCGGCCGTGGCGCTCGCCGTCCGCGCCATCGCCCGCGAGCGCGGCAAGGTCGACGTCATCGCCGGCGGCACGGCGGATTCGCTGATCGGCGCCGACTGCTCGCCGACCGGCATCCTGTGGACGGCGACCGCCCGCGCCATCGCCGGCACCACGGCGGCGGTGGTGTCGCAGACCGAGAAATCCTGGTTCATGCTGACCGTCGACTATTCGGGCGGCAAGTCGCTGGAGGCGGCGGCGGTCGAGGTGCTGAAGGCTAGGGGCGCCACCGTCGCCGGCACCGCCCGCCACCCCTTCAACAACGCCGACTTCTCGTCCTTCCTGCTCCAGGCGCAAAGCTCGGGGGCGAAGGTGCTGGCGCTGTCGAACACCGGCGCCGACACGCTGACCGCCTTGAAGCAGGCCAACGAGTTCGGCATCCGCGACGGCGGCATGAGCATCGTCGGGCTCTATTTCGACACCACCCAGATCAAGGCGCTGGAGGACGAGGCGGTCAAGGGCCTGACCTACACCTCGAGCTTCTACTGGAACCGCGACGCGCAGGCGACGGCCTGGGCCAAGCGCTTCATGGACCAGCGCGGCGTGCTGCCGTCGCAGAGCCAGGCGGCGACCTATTCCAGCGTGCTGCATTACCTGAAGGCGGTGAAGGCGGCGGGGACCACCGACTCCCCGAAGGTCATCGCCGAGATGCAGAAAATTCCGGTCGAGGATCCCGTCACCGGCAAGGGCTGGGTCCGCGCCGACGGCCGGGTGATGTACGACATGTATGTGATGCGGGCCAAGGCGCGCGCGGCGATGAGCGGTCCGCTCGACCTCGTCGATCTGGTGAGGACCGTGCCGCCGGACGAGGCCTTCGGCCCGATCAGCCCCGAGTGCCACCTGAAGAGCTGAGGCGGTTCGGCGCGGCCGTCGCGGACGATCGCCTCGGCCTGGTCGGCGTGGATGACAAGGCCGACCGCCATGGTCGGCATCTCCGCCTCGCGGCGCACCCGCTCGGCGAAGCCGACCTGATAGCCGTAGGCGAGCGAGATCCGCGTCTCGATCGGCGAAGCGCCGGTGATGCCGCCCGACGAGCAGCCGAAACTGTCCCCCCAGCGCTTCAGGATGCGGACGAGCGCCACGCTGTCCTCGACCGCCCAGCCGCCGTCGTCCTCGGTGGAGACGCGCGGGACCAGCGGCTTGTGCTCCGGCCAGGAGGCGCGGACCCGCTCCACCATCTCCAGCGCGAAACGGATGCGGTTCCCGAAGGAGCCGCCATAGGCGTCGGTCCGCCGGTTGGAGGCGGGCGACAGGAACTCGTGGATCAGGTAGCCGTGCGCGGCGTGCAGTTCGAGCACCTCATAGCCGGCGCGGTCGGCGCGCGCGGCGGCGCTGCTCCAGGCCTCCACGCAGTCGGCGATGTCCTGGCGGGTCATCGCGCGCGGCATCGGGTAGCCGTCGTCCTGCGGGATGGCGCTCGGCGCCTGTCAGGCGACACGTCAAACTGCCCCCCTGGCGACACGAGGGAGGGAAGGGGACTTGAGGGATGCCGAGCTTGAACGAGGTTCTTCCGCGGGGCATTGAACCGCGGAGGGACGTGATGAAGGCGCGGATGACGTGTCGGCGATGCTGAAGCTGAAGGCGCTGGGCTGGGGTCTGTTGACATTCATTGAGTTTCCAAGACGGTTGCTACGAGGTGGATGGCCGCCGCGAAACTGGTGTCGGTTTTGTCGTATCGCGTGGCGATACGGCGGAATCCTTTGATCTTGCAGAAGAAATGCTCAACCAGATGGCGCCGCTTGTACATCTCGGCGTCATGGGGAATCGGAGTGGTGCGGTCGGCCTTGGATGGAATGACGGCGACCGCCCCACGCTCGGCGACCAAAGCGCGGATGGCGTTGCTGTCGAAGGCTTTGTCGGCCAGCAAGGCGGAGAACTCGATGCCCTTCAAGACCGGCGCGACGCCGACGCTGTCATGCCGCTGGCCCGGCAGCGGGATGAACCGCACAAGGTTGCCCAGCGCATCGGCCACGGCCAGGATCTTGGTCGTCAGCCCGCCGCGAGAGCGACCGATGGCCTGAGCCTGAGTCCCCCCTTGCGCCGGTGCCGTGCTGATGCACCCGGACAATCGTTCCATCGATGATCGCGTACTCGAAGTCCGCGTCGCTCGATAAGGCGGTGAAGACCTCGTTGAAGACACCAGCCTTGGCCCATCGCCGAAAGCGCTGGAACACCGAGTTCCAATTGCCGAACGCTGCGGGCAAGTCCCGCCAGGGCGCTCCAACGCGGACAATCCACAGGACCGCCTCCAAAAACAGGCGATTGTCCGCCGCCGAGCGGCCGGGATCGCCCACTTTGCCGGGAAGATGCCGCGCTATCCGCTCCCACTGATCATCCCGCAGAACCATCCGATCCAAGGCCACCTCCTATTTGGCAGCCTCGAATCAGATTTCACAAGCCAGCGGAATCCCCTTTCGTTCTTCGAATGTCAACAGACCCTAGATCCCATGGGAGCGGAATTCCGCAGTCGTGCTCATATGAGTCCTGATGCGGCACTTTGAAAACTCTCTGCCGCCGCAGCCATGGAGGACGTGATGGTTGACACCTGCACCGAGAGGCTTCCGCGTGGAGCCCACGAAATGACCGGGTTTCCGGACAGGGGCGCGACGGGTGCCGGTGTTCCGGCGGCTCCCGCGGGCGGTCTGCGGAACGGGGCCGAGGATGAGCGGTCGTGGGGCGCCGCCGTGTCGGAAGGTTGGCCTTCGCCCCCCGCATCGCTCCCGACATCGCTCGCGATGGATCGAGCCCGAGGAGACGTCTGATGTTCTCACGCACCAGCAGCAGAATGGTGAAGTTCTCGCACCCCTTCGTGTTGACGGGGATCGACGGCGTCCAGCCGGCGGGGACCTACACGGTCGAAACCGACGAGGAGCTGATCGAAGGCTTGTCCTTTCCCGTTTACCGGCGTGTCGCGACGGTGATCCTGCTGCCGGCGCCCGTCGGTGGCCCGGTCCGCTTCCAGGCCGCCACGATCGATCCCGTGGAACTCGAGCAGGCCGAGCGGGCCGACGCCGCCCTCGCATAGGCTGCCCTCACCCGGATGGCCACTGGCGACGCCTTCGGTCTGCCCAGGAGTGAAGGTCTTTCACAGAATGTTCGGCAGCCAGCCGATGGCGCTCATCGCTTCCCAGGTGGCCGTCAGAACGGTTGCGGACAGCAGGAAGACCCCGGCCGGGGCGGCGCAGAGCAGCGCGCCGTCCTCCTCCAGATAGGCGAAGGCGATCAGGGCGGTCCTGGCTCGCGGCGAAGGGCGACGCCCGCTTCAACGCCGCCACCTTCATGGTGTCGCTCCAGGACTTCTCCCAGGTCGGCGACACGGCGGTGTTCCCGGGCGAGCCGACGGTGGACTTCATCGAGCAGCAGATGATGGAGCGCGGCTATCTCGACAGCCGGGAGATGAGCAACATGTTCAACCTCCTGCGCTCCAACGACCTGATCTGGTCGAACGTCGTCAACAACTGCCTCATGGGCGACAAGGCGCCGGCCTTCGACCTCGGGCGTATCCCGCAGGACGTCTACGCGGTCGGCGCCGAGAAGGACCACATCGTTCCCCGGGACGCCGCGTGGCGCGTCACCCGCCTGCTCAAGGGGGGCAAGGTGCGTTATGTGCTGGCGTCCAGCGGGCACATCGCCGGCATCATCAACCCGCCCGGCGGCAAGGGCACCTATTGGGCCGACGCCGCCGGGCGGGACGCCGGTCAACCCGGCGCGACCGCTCAGGCGTGGCGCGGGCAGGCCACCGCGCACAGCGGCAGTTGGTGGACGGATTGGACGGCGTGGCTGGCCAAGCGGTCGGGGCGAACCGGAAAGCCGCCGGCTCTGGGCAGTACGGCGCATCCCCCGCTCGCGGACGCGCCCGGCGCCTGCGTGCTGGAAAAATGATGCCGCCCCGCCCCATGTGGTCTCCAGAAGCGGATGTCAGGGTCACAACCCCGCCATCGTCCAAACAACGAGGACCGCCAACAGCGCCAGGGCAATCCAGAGGCCGGTGGTGCCCATGCCAAGAGCTGGTCCGGCGTTCCCGCCGACCGCGTTTCCGTCCACCGACGTGGCGGAGCCGCCCTCGGGCAGCAGCGTCACCAGGCGGTCCGCGACCGTGCCGGCGTCCGGAGACCCGGCCTGTTGCGTGGGAAGCCGACGCAGGATGACGGCAAGCGCCGATGCGGCGGCGTCCCTCGGCAACGCCGCCAAGCGGGCCGCCTCGGCCCAGGGATCGATGTCGAGCCGCGCCAGCGCCGAGAGGACACTGAGCGGGGTTCCGTTCGTTTCCTCCCACAGCGGGGCGGACAGAAATTCGCTCAAATCGGAATGATGCAGGGTGTATTCGGCGCGCAGAGGCATCTTGTCCTCCCACAAAATCATGTGACTGACTCTTATGTATGGCGTTTCGTCGAACATTCATCCGAAAATTTCGTAAGAAGAATCAAAGACTGTAGACGGTATCGGAAGGTGCGCGATCATGTATTAAGAAATATCTTTCTCATCAGTTCGGCGATGAGCGGACCGGCGGAATTCATCATCACGCCATGCAGAGGAATGGTGTCAAACGGGTGGCAGAGCTTCGTCGCGGTGCTGGCGCAGTTCCGGGGCGCCATGTGAGGGCTCGCCGTGCCGCCGCTCGTAGACGCCGCCGTCGCCCGCGACCCGAACCCCCTGGACCACGCGCCGGGCCCTGTCGTCCGAGGCGCCGAGGCTGCGCAGGGCATAGTCCATCAGCCCGAAGGCGAGTTCGCGCTCCCCCATGATCGCCACGCCCACGCCCTGCCTCTCCAGGTGGGCGACCTCGGCTTCGCGGTGGGTCCGCACCGCCGTGTCGATGCCGGGGTTGATCCGGCACGCCAGCTCGAGAACGCGCCGCGTCTGGTAGCCCTCGGGCGTGGCGACCACGATCAGCCGGGCCCGCCGGGTGCCGGCGGCGTCCAGAACGCCCGGTGTCGTCGCGTCCCCATAGACGGCCGGCACGCCGCGTTCCCGCAACGCCTCGACCCGCCGGCGGTTCTGGTCGATGACCATGATCGGCAGATTCTGGCTCGTCAGGCCCTTGCCGACGACGCTGCCGACCGTCCGTAGCCAACGATGACGGCATGATTCCGCGGGCCCTCGTCGGCCGGAGGCAACGCCGACAGGCTGTCGGCTCTCCGGCGCTCGAGCCGGCCCAGCATCCCCGGCCGCAGGCGCAGCCAGCCTGCCAGCCGGTCGAGACCGGCGGACACCAGCGGGTTGAGGGTGATCGACAGCAGCGCGCCCGCGAGGATCAGGTCGCGTCCCTCTGGCGGCAGAAGCCCCAGCGTCACCCCGAGCCCGGCCAGGATGAACGAGAACTCGCCGATCTGCGCCAGACTGGCCGACACCGTGAGCGCGGTCGAGGCCGGATGGCCGAACGCCAGCACGATGCCGAAGGCCGCCAGCGATTTGCCGGGGAGCCAGCGATTTGCCGGGGACGATGACCAAGAGGACCGCGAGCACCGCGAATGGCTCGCGGAGCAGGATCGTCGGGTCGAACAGCATGCCGACCGAGACGAAGAACAGCACCGCGAAGGCGTCCTGAAGCGGCAGCGCGTCGGCCGCGGCCTGATGGCTGAAGTCGCTTTCGCTCAGGACGGCACCGGCGGAAAAGGCCCCGAGCGCGAAGGAGACGCTGAACAGTTCGGCCGAGCCGAAGGCGATGCCGAGCGCGATCGCCAGCACCGAGAGCGTGAACAGCTCCTCGTTGCACCACCAGTCAGGGAGCGCGGTGTGGCTGATCGAAGACAGGGTGATGAAACGGGGCTCGGCGATGGGGCGGTTTCGCCATAGGGATCTGCCGCGGAAGCATGCGCGGGTGTTTCCTGGGGCGGCCTCAGCCCTTCTTCCGCTCAGCCCTTCTTCCGGGGAGACCTCTCGCTGGTGGTTTCCTTCTTGTTCAGGAAGGTCGCCACCGACATGGCGGCGACCGGCTTGGCTGCCTTCGGCTTGCGGATTTCGCGGTTGCCGCGTTTCTGTCCCTTGGCCATGGCGTGGTCTCCTCGGCACCCGGTCGGCGGGTGCGGTGCGGTGCGGTGGAAAGGAAAAAGGCCCCGGGGCCGGTCTTTGGCGCGAGGCCCGGAGGCGCCCGGACGAGTGCCGGAGGTTTGGGGATGACCCGACACCTCCGGCATCATGCTCAGTCCAGGAACTTCAGGTTGTCGGCGGACATCTTGCCGCTGCGCTGGTCGGACACCAGTTCGAAGCCCAGCTTCTGGCCTTCGCGCAGATCACCCAGCCCGGCCCGCTCGACCGCGCTGATGTGAACGAAGGCGTCGTTGCCTCCATTGTCCGGCGCGATGAAGCCGAAGCCCTTTTGGGCGTGGAACCATTTCACGGTTCCCGTCGTCATGGAAACCTCCTTTTCAAACATGGATTTGGCTTGCCCGCGAAACCGCGGGCCGTCGAATTCGCATTTTCAGGTGATCATATTCTTCGACTCGTCCGCGCTTTACTGCGCCATCTCAAGTCGTATGCCCGTCCATCGACCTGCGGAATATAGGGATTTTATTGCAATGTTGCAAGGAAAATCTGAAATTTTATTTATGCATCAGGAATCATTGTCGGAAATTATTTGGCGCTGATGGTGCGGCGTTGCTTCCGGAAAGCGCCGATGAACGCCATCGTGTGAAGGAGCGCCCGTCCGGACCTTCCTGATTTTGTCGTCATTTTGAACGCGTTCCCGCGCCGATTCACATATGGCCTCAATGTCGAGAGCCGATCCGGCTCGCCTCCGTCTCGCCGGGTTCGGCGATTCCTTCTAACGCCTCAGTCATAGCGGGGCCGCAGAGGCGGTTCGGCACGGAAAAAGAGCCATATGTACTAGCATCAACAGCGGAGCTCCGTGTTACCAAGAGCCAGTTTCATTTTAGCGAGCAGATAATTATTTCGGGATGATGCCAACGGAGAGCGGCCATTCGCCGAATGGTCCAGGTCTTTTGGCTTTGCAGAGCGGATGCCCGATCATGACCACGCTGACTGTCTTCCTCATCGACCCGAACCGCCTGTTCCGGGCGGGGTTGAAGCGCGTTCTCGACGGCGCGCACTTCGAGGTGGTCGGCGAGGCCGCCAGCCTCCATGAGATCACCGCATCCGAGGCCGACCTGATGCTGATCGATCCCGCAGCGGGCGACATCACGGAAAGAGCGTTCCAGACCCTGCGCCTCGCTCATCCCAAGGCCCGCATCGTGGTTCTGACCTCGGAACTCGATGCCCGGCATCTGGCGGCGGCCCTGCGGGCCGGCGCCAACGGCTATCTGCGCAAGGACATCGCCAGCGAATCCCTGATGCAGTCGCTGACGCTGGTGATGATGGGCGAGACGGTTTTCCCGACCGAGCTGGCCGCGTTGCTGCTCGGTGGCCAGACGGCGGTGGACGAGCCGCAGTCTCAGCGCAAGGGGCTGTCTCCGCGTGAAACCCAGATCCTGCATTGCTTGCTCGCCGGCAGCAGCAACAAGACGATCGCCAACCACCTGAAGATCACCGAGGCGACGGTGAAGGTCCACCTGAAGAGCCTGCTGCGCAAGATCAACGCCACGAACCGCACCCAGGCGGCGATCTGGGCGATGAACAACGGCATCGGCCAGGCGTCGGTCGTTCCGGCGACCGTCTGAACGCCGTTCCGGCCGCTTGGAGGGGCCGCTTCCTGTTGGAGCAGGGTTTGGGGCGTCATCATCGCGCGGCCACAGCCATACGCCGACGGCACCATCGTCACAGTGCGACGCTGGGCCGCCGCCGACGGCGAAGCGCCGTCCCGGAGGCGAGCGGTTCTGACGTTCGGCATGGCGCATCCAGCGTAGGGTGTATTGCGGAGCCGACCGCCGAAGGCGTAGGGTGCCTCCACTTCCAAAAGGTGGGCTGTCATGAAAACGGCGATCACGGTGCGGATCGACCCGGAACGGCTCGCAGCTCGGCGTTGCGCCGAACAGGAAAACCGCACGCACGCCAGCCTGATCGAAACCGTGCCGAGGCACCGGACCGCTCGAAAGGGCGGTCCCGATCCGCGCAGGCGCCACGTCACCAACACGCCCAAGGTGTCCCAGGCTCCATGACGATGCACGCCGCCACGGCGCTGGACAGCGCTTTCCAGTCCCTTCCCAAGACCCCCAGCGGCATCGACGGGTTCGACGACGTCACGCTGGGCGGCCTGCCCGCCGGGCGGCCGACCCTGGTCTGCGGCGGCGCCGGCTGCGGCAAGACGCTGTTCGCCATGACCTTCCTGGTCAACGGCGCGCTCCGCTTCGACGAGCCCGGCGTCTTCATGAGCTTCGAGGAGCGGGCCGAGGATCTGGCGGCCAACATCGCCTCGCTCGGCATCGACGTGCCCGGCCTCGTTGCCGCGAAAAAGCTGGCGATCGACCATGTCCGTGTCGAGCGCAGCGAGATCGAGGAGAGCGGCGAGTATGACCTGGAGGGGCTGTTCGTCCGCCTCGGCCACGCGATCAAGACCGTCGGCGCCAGGCGCGTCGTGCTGGACACGCTGGAGGCCCTGTTCTCCGGCTTCACCGACACGGCGGTCCTGCGCGCCGAGTTGCGGCGCCTGTTCGGCTGGCTCAAGGAGCAGGGCGTCACCGCCGTCATCACCGGCGAGCGCGGCGAGGGCCAGCTCACCCGGCACGGGCTGGAGGAGTATGTCTCGGACTGCGTGATCCTGCTCGACAACCGGGTCGAGGAGCAGATCACCACCCGGCGGCTGCGCATCGTCAAGTACCGCGGATCGGCCCACGGCACCAACGAGTACCCGTTCCTCATCGACGGCCAGGGCATCAGCGTCGTGCCGATCACCTCGGCCGGCCTCGCCCACACGATCTCGAACGAACCGGTGTCGAGCGGTGTGCCCGGGCTCGACGCCATGCTGGGCGCCGGCGGCTTCTACCGCGGGTCGAGCGTCCTGGTCACCGGCGGCTCGGGCACCGGCAAGACCATCTTCGGTGCGCGCTTCGCCGCCGCGACCTGCGAGCGGGGCGAGCGCTGCCTGCTCTTCACCTTCGAGGAATCGCCCGAACAGCTCGTCCGCAACCTGTCCTCCGTCGGCACCGATCTGCGGCCCCACATCGCGGCCGGGCTGTTGCGGGTCGAATCGGCGCGCCCCAGCCTGTTCGGCTTCGAGATGCATCTGGCCCGCATCGTCCGCGACGTGCTGCGGTTCCGGCCGACCGCCGTGGTGGTCGATCCGATCTCCGCCTTTCACGGGCCGAACTCCGAGATCCAGGCGGCGCTGCTGCGGCTGATCGACATCCTGAAGGATGGCGGGATCACCGCCCTGTTCACCGGGCTGACGGCCTCGACCCAGTTGAGCGACACCGAGCATATGGTGTCCTCGCTGATGGACATCTGGATCTCGCTGCGCTGCATCGAGGAGACGGGCGAACGCAACCGCGGTCTTTATGTCCTCAAGGCGCGCGGCATGAGCCATTCCAACCAGATCCGCGAATACCGCCTGACCGGGGAAGGGGTCGTCCTGACCGAACCCTACATCGGTCCGGGCGGCGTCATGACCGGATCGGCGCGGGTCATGGAGGAGGTGCGCGAGCGGGCCGAGGCCTTGCGCCGGGACCGCGAGCGCGCGCTGCGCCGCCGCGAGCTGGATCGCAAGACCGCCGCCATGGAACGGCAGATCGCCGAGCTGCGGGCGGCGCTGGAGGCCGAGACGGCGGAGGTGGCAATGCTGGACGAACAGGCGGCGCTGCGCGAGCGCACGCTCCAACAGGACCGCCAGACGATGGCGGCGATGCGGGGCGCGGCGGAATGAACGGGAACGACGGCCATGCGCCCCTGCACCCCGCCGAGACGCCGGACCTCTCCGCCGACACCGGTTCGCCCGATGGGCCCTACAGCCTGCGGCTCTACGTGGCGGGGCAGACCGCCAAGTCCCTGGCCGCCATCGCCAACCTCAAGCGCATCTGCGAGGAACATCTGGCCGGCCGCTACACCATCGAGGTGATCGACCTCCTGGTGAATCCGCAACTCGCCGCGGGCGACCAGATCGTCGCCATTCCGACGCTGGTGCGCCACCTGCCGCAGCCGCTGAAGCGGATCATCGGCAACCTGTCGAACACGGAGAAGGTCCTCGTCGGCCTCGACATCCGGCGCAAGGAGATTTCATGAGCGATGATCCGGGCTCCCCTCCCGGGGAGCCCCACTACACGCTCCGCCTCTACGTGACCGGTTCGACCCCCCGTTCCACCCGGGCCATCGAGAATCTGCGCCGCCTTTGCGCCACCCATCTGGAGGGGCGCTACGACCTCGAGGTGATCGACATCTACCGGACCCCCACGGCGGCGGTCGAGCAGCAGATCATCGCCGCTCCGACGCTGGTGAAACTGCTGCCCCTGCCGCCGCGCCGGGTGGTCGGCGATCTCTCGGACGGCGACAAGGTCCTGGCCGGGCTGGGCATCCGGCCGCGCCCGCCCGCCCACGCCGGTGATGGTCCCTGAACATGCCGTCCAGCCCCATCTCCCGGCACGATGATGCGATCGCCGATCTCCGGCGCGAGTTGGCGGAGGCGCGGGCCCGGCTGCGCGAGGCGGAGGAGACCATCGAGGCGATCCGCGGCGGCGAGGTCGACGCCGTCGTCGTCGGAGGCGTCGACGGCCATCAGGTCTACACGCTGGAAAGCGCCGACCGCCCCTACCGGGTGCTGATCGAGCAGATGCAGGAAGGGGCGGTGACGCTGAATCCCGACGGCGTCGTGCTCTATTGCAACCATCGGCTCGCCACCCTGCTCGGCCGGCCCCAGGAGCGCATCGTCGGCGGCACTTTCGACCGCTTCGTGCCCGACGAGGACCGCGCGACCTTCGCCGCGCTGCTGTCCGGCAGCGCCGGGGCGGGCGGGCGCGGCGAGGTCACGCTGCTGGCGGCGGGCGGCGTCCTGGTGCCGGCCCATCTGTCCTTCGCCGTGCTGCCGGGCGGCGAGGAGCGCATCCTGTGCGGCGTCGTCACCGACCTCACCCAGCAGCGCCGGCGCAACACGGAACTGGCGGAGACCAACGCCCGGCTGACCGCCGAGATCGCCGAGCGCGAGCGCACCGAGGCGAAACTGCGGCAAGCCCAGAAGATGGAGGCGGTCGGCCAGTTGACCGGCGGCATCGCCCATGATTTCAACAACCTGCTGATGATCATCTCCGGCAACCTCGAACTCGCCCAGGGGCGGCTGCCGGCCGACGGGGAGGCGCGGCCGCTCGTCGCCCAGGCGATGGGGGCCGCCGAGCGCGGCGCCCGGCTGACCCGGCAGCTCCTCGCCTTCTCCCGCCGGCAGAACCTCCAGCCCCAGGTCCTGAACATCAACACGCTTCTGCCCACCCTGGCGTCGCTGATCCATCACGCCGTCGGCGCCGCCATCACGGTGGAGATGGCCGAAGCGGCGGAGCTCTGGCATTGCCGGATCGATCCCCATCAGTTCGAAAACGCTCTGCTCAACCTCGCCATCAACGCACGCGACGCGATGCCGGACGGTGGGCGCCTGACGGTCGCGACGGACAACCTCACGCTGGACGAGGCGGCGGCGGCCGGCATCGCCGGCGCCCAGCCCGGCCGCTACGTCGCCGTCTCGGTTGCCGACACCGGTCACGGCATGGACGCCGACACGCTGGCGCGGGCGCTGGAGCCCTTCTTCACCACCAAGGAGATCGGCAAGGGATCCGGGCTGGGGCTGAGCATGATCTACGGCTTCGTCCGCCAGTCGGGGGGCTTCGTCACCCTGCGCAGCGCGCCGGGGGAGGGCACGCGGGTCAGTCTGCATCTGCCCTGGGCCGAGGCGCAGGCTTCGGCGGAGGTGGCGGCCGTCCCGCAGCCGGCGCAGGGCGATGGCCACGGCACCGTGCTGGTCGTGGAGGACGACGTCGATGTGCGGCGGCTGGTGGTGCAGCTCGTGCAGGCACTGGGCTACACGGTGATCGAGGCGGAGAGCGGCCCGGCGGCTCTGGCGGTGCTCGACCGGGGGGAGGGCATCGACCTCCTGTTCTCCGACGTGGTGATGCCGCAGGGGATGAGCGGCATCGATCTGGCGCGCGCGGTGCGCCACCGGTGTTCCGGCATGGGCGTCCTGCTGACCTCCGGCTTCACCGCCGGGGAACGGGTGCGCGATCCTCTGCTGGAGGTGGAGTTCCCCATTCTGCGCAAACCCTACCGCCACGAGGAACTGGGCGAGGCGATCCGCCGGGCTCTTGTTTCGGCCAGCGCCCCGGCGAGCGTGATCCCGGCGGTTGCGATCCCGGTGAGCGGATCGGAGACGGTGCCCGCGCTGGAGCCGGCCGCCGCCGGCCGGCGGTCTCCGCGTGTCCTGCTGGTCGAGGATGAGGCCCTGGTGGCGATGGCGGTCGGGGCGATGCTGGAGGATCTGGGGTTCGAGGTGGTCGGTCCGGCGGCGACGCTCGCCGACGCTCTGGCGATGGCCGGTGGGGAACCGCTGGACGCGGCGCTCCTCGACGTCAGCCTGCGCGGGGTGCTGTCCTACCCGGTTGCCGACGTCCTGGCCGCGCATGGGGTGCCGGTGGCGTTTGCCACCGGCTATGGCGCCGGCTCCCACCCGGAGCCGTACACGGCGGCACCGACGCTGGGCAAGCCCTATGGGGTCGAGCAGTTGGCTCAGCTCATGAGCAGCCTGTTGGCCGGACCTGTTGTAAGGCGTGGAGACCATCGGCCTGTCGCCTGAGCGTCGTCCACGCATCCGGTGCCGAAGCCGGCGGTTCGTCGCGGGATGCCCGCGATCGCGCGGCCCGATCCCTCCGCCAACCCGACACGCCGTGCGCTCGATGGTGCGCAACGAAGGACCGCAGGATCTGTTGGAAACGCGGAGCATGGTTTGACGCGCGTCTCATCGGTGGTGCCTCGAGCGGAATGGAACGCCCTCAACAGGCAGAAGGTAGCGCGCGTGGGAAAGATCCTCCTGGCCGAAGACGAGGCGGTTGTGCGGATGCTGTTGGCGGAGGTGCTCAGCGAGGCCGGCTATGAGGTGATCGAGGCCGCCGACGGCGCCGAGGCCCTGGCGCCCGATGTCGGCGTGATCGTCAGCGACGTGATGATGCCGGGGATGACGGGGACCGACTGGGTCGCGGCCGCGCGCGACCGTCCGGGGATCGGCGTGATTCCGGTCATCTTCATGAGCGCCCTGCCGCTGCCGGCCGCGGCTGTTCCCTTCACCACCGTGTTTCTCCCAAAACCTTTTTCTTCGGAGAGGCTGGTGCGGATTTTGCGGCAAACCCTGAGCGATGACGGCCGGGCACCGCTTGAACCCGCCGTCCCATGATTGCCCGCTGCCGAGGCCCGCCCGGGCGCCGTGCGGCGGGTTACCGGAACCGGAGCGGGCCGCTTCGGTTTTGCCGTATCCTCCCTTATCCTGGGACAGGGAAATCCGGTCTCGAGTATCTTAAGCTGTGAGAGCCCGGCGTCTGCGTTGGGCAGCTTTTTCTTTCCGCGGGACGTTTCATGCCGAGTGATTTTTCCGAGAACACTTGGATGGGCGAGACGGCCGACAAAGGCGATCGGCAGCAGAGCGCCCTGCTCGACTTCACCCGGCTGCTGGCCAGCTACATCCCCGTGGAGCGGCTGTTGCCTCTGACGGCGCTGCGGTTGGCGCGCGGGAGCGGTGTCTCCCACACCATGGTGCTGCGTTACGACGGCGATCGGAGCAATCTCGTTCTGGAGGCGGGAACCGGTTGGGGACCGGGCCTTGTGGGGACCAAGCATTTCCCCATCGACGCCAACTCGCCGGCCGGGCGAAGCTACCTGACGCGGCATGCGACGGTGGTCGGGGATCTGTTGTGCGATGAGGCGCACCACGTCTCGGCTTTCCAGCGGGAGCACGGGATCCGTTCCCTGGTCGACGCCCCGGTGCTCAGCGGCGGCATGGTCTGGGGGGTGTTGAAGATCGCCAGCACGCAGCCGCACGTCTTTACCGGGACGGACGCGCGGTTTCTACAGGTGATGGCCAACATCCTGGGCGTGGCGGTGGAGCGGGCGGCCGATCACGAGGCGGCTCGTCAGACGGCACAGCGGACGGCGAAAGAGGCGGCGGCGGCCTTGGCCGAGCGGGAGATGCGGCTGAACGAACTCCAGCACCGCATGAAGAACAATCTGGCGGTCATCGCCGCCATGGTCCAGCTCGAAGGGCACCAGCAGGAGGACAAGCGCATCAAGGAGCGGTTCAACGGCTTGATGGCCCGCATCGGGGCGATCGCCATGGCGCACGAGCAGCTCAGCGCCACGCAGGAGACGACGATGGTGGAACTCGCTCCCTATATGGATCGGCTGGCTGGCAACCTCGCTCTTCAGCATGAGGGCATCACCATCCTGGCGGATGTGGAGCCGCTCCTGGTGCCGCTCGATCAGGCCGTGCCGCTCGGCTTGATCGTCAACGAACTGCTGACCAACGCGGCGAAGTACGCATTTCCCACGAGCGCCAACGGAACCGTGCGGATCGCCCTGGCCGCCGAGCCATCGCACCATGAGGCGGTGCTGACGGTCGCCGATGACGGAGTCGGCATGGGACCGCCGCGCAAGGGAAGCCTCGGCACCATGCTGGTGCAATCGTTGGCGGGACAGATCGGCGGAACAGCGCTCCAGCGTCCGATCGAACGCGGAACCTGTTGGAAAGTCCGCTTTCCGCTTCTGCCAGGTTCCTGACAGCCGGACACATGCGGATCGGCGTAGGGCTTTGACGCCAGTCGGCCCCTGTGCCTTTTGAAAAGTTGGACCGCTGCGGCGGGGCCGGCATGGTGGCGCAGCACCGCGAAGACGCTGAGCGCGAGCCCGAGGAGACGGAAAGAGTGGATGGGGGAGGATGGCACGGCGCCGACGGTCCCCTCTGTCGGCCATCGCCCGTCACCGTCGATTCCAGCAGCGCACGACCCAGGGGCGTGGGGAACCCGCTGTGGAAACGGCCCGCAATTTCGGAAATATTCTGAAGGATCGGGTGTGTTGCTGCATGCCGGTCACATTATGGATCAAGGAAAATTCATAATAGTCATTGAAATTATTCTGCCGCCAACCAGTTAAGGTCTGTTGAAACCATTCCTGGTCCGCTCATTTTTCCGAGGATCATGGGTCAGAGCCCGTCCTGGCGTGGTGGCAAGATCAAAAGGCAAGCTCAAAACCGGAATTTTCTGAGCTTGGTGACGGTCGCGACCACGGCCGTGTGGGCCGGGGCTCACGAAAGCAAAGTCCGCAAACATGTATCTCCCTTTCAGGAGCTTGATGAAGGCTTCAAGCCGGTTGGGAGCGCCGCCAAAACAGCATGCGGAAGGCGGTTGTCCGGCGGGCCGGATGAACGGTCTTCCGGTTCAGATCGGAGGATCTCCCATGGACGCCAGGACAAGGCTTGCCTTCTTCATCTTCAAGACCCGCGCCGGTTGGACCATTCGGGTGGACGGATTCATGTATCCGCCTTGCATCAGCCAAGCCGATGCGCTCGCCATGGCCATTCGCGAAGCCCGGGCGGCGGAACGTCTCGGCTTCGCCAGCGTCGTGCTGACGCTGTCGGCGGCGGGGGACCGCGGCCATGTCCATTGGTCCTGCGGGGGCGACGGCGGAGCCGCGCAGGCGATCACGGACGCTCCGCACCCGGTGGTTCCGGTCATGGCCGGCATTCCGCCGCTCGCATCCCGATCGGAGAAACGGCCATGACCGCCCTGTTCCGGTCCATCGAAGGACGGTGCCCCCATGGCTCCGACCTGCTGCGCGAGCACATGCGCTGGGAGGAGGCGGAGCGGCGCTGGCATCCGGCGGCCCGTCACGGCCCACCACATCATAGCCCGCCACAGGGAGATCCTCCCCCCGCCTGTTTGCCGCCGGACCATGCCAGTCTGCCGCGGGGCGCCCTGCTGACCCGTTTCACCACAGCCTGCGCCGCAGCCGGCGCAAGCGCCCTGTAGGAAAATCATGAGTCTTTCAGCCCATTACGTGGTGTCGTGCCAAGCGAGCGGCTGGTTCATCGGTCTGGAAGGGCAACGTTACGGTCCCATTGCCAACGGATCGGCCGGCGCCCTCATCGCCGCGGTGCAGGCTGCCAATCAAGCCGGAAATGACGGTGCTCGGGCCGGCGTGAGCCGCCGCCGCCGGAACCGGGCTCGCCGGATCAAGCGGCCACTTCGTCCGTCCAAACGCGGAAGCCTGTCAGCGTGTTGGGGCCGAAGGTGTGGGTGAGCGGCACGTCGGCCGCGTCGCGCCCTTGCGCGATCAGGATGCGTCCGATCCGGGGGGCGTTGTTCCGCGGGTCGAAGACATGCCAGCGGCCGCCGAGATAGACCTCCATCCAGGCGGCGAAATCCATCGGGGCGTAGGGCGGCGGCAGGCCGATGTCGCTGATGTAGCCGGTGCAGTAGCGCGCGGGAATGTTCATGGCGCGGCAGAAGGCGATGGCGAGATGGGCGTAGTCGCGGCAGACCCCGCGCTTCTCGGCGTAGGTCTGGGCGGCGGTGCGGGTCGGGCGCGAATGCTCGTAGCCGAAACTCACATGCGTGTGGACGAAGTCGCAGATCGCCTGCACCCGCGCCCAGCCCGGCGGGGTGCCCGCGAACAGCCGCCACGCCTCGTCCGACAGCACGTCGGTTTCGCAATAGCGGCTGCCCAGCAGGAACAGCAGCGTGTCGGCCGGCAACGCGTCGACGCGGTGCTGCTCGGCGCCGGGCTCGGCCGTGTCGGGGGTTCCGCTGTCCCGGATGATGCTGTCGGCGCCGATGGTGACGGAGCCGGCGGGCGCCACCAGCCGGCTGCACCAGTTGCCGAAGCTGTCGCGGTAGCCCTGGATCGCCGCCGGCACGCTGGTGACGATGTGGTCGGGCCGCTCCAGGTCGCCGACGCGCGAATAATGCACGTTCAGCATCACGATCATCGGGGTGGGGGCGGGAAAGCGGAAGTTCAGCTGGTAACCCAGGCGTATGCGCATGAAGGCTCTCCGAGGAAAAACTGTGGTGGAGCCGGCCCGGGGCCGGAGGACGCGGGGCTCGGACCATGACATGCACGGTCACGGTGGCCCCGTCGGTGTGTGGGGGGCGGGATTTCGGGCTTTGGCCTGGAATTCATGTTCGGCCGGAACCGTTCGGAAGCCGTTCGAGGCCGGGACCGTCGTCTCGCCCGTCGCCTCGGGATGCCGGGATGTTCCCACCTCGGTTGGGAACACCGGGGATCAGGACAGCGCCCGCCGGACCGCTCTCAGCAAACCCTCCGGACTGAGCGGCTTGTGCATAAGAAGGAAACCACTGTCGATCGCTTCCCGGATCCGCATGGGAGAGGTGTCGCCGGTCAGGAGAATGCCGGGCAGGCTGGTTTGCAGCCACCGTTCCAGGCGACGGATGGCTTCCGCGCCATTCTCCGCGCCCTTCAGCCGGAAGTCGGCGATGACCAGGTCCGGAGGATGGTCCTCAAGCCGATCCATGGCCGTGTCGCCGTCCGGCGCGGCGATCACATGGTAGCCCTCCTCCGTGAGAAACGCGCGGATGCCGGCGAGAATGGCGGGATCGTCGTCGATCACCAGCACCCGCTCGCCGTTCCCGGCGTTGTACAGCACCGCTTCGTCGTCCGCGGGAACGGGATCCTCCGGGTTGGCCAAGGGGACGAGAACCTCGAAGACCGATCCCGCCCCCACGCGCGAGCGGACCTGGATGGGATGACCAAGCAGCCCTGCAAGGCGTTCGACGATGGCCAAGCCCAGCCCCAGCCCCTTCCGACGGTCGCGCTCCAGGTTGCCGACCTGATGGAACTCCTCGAAAATGACGGAGAGCTGGTCGTGGGGAATGCCCTGTCCGGTGTCCCACACCTGGATGCGCAGGGCATGGCCGGAGCGCCGGCACCCCATCAGGATGCGTCCGCTGTCCGTATACTTGACGGCGTTGGCGAGGAAATTCCGGAGGATGCGCACCAGCAGCGCCGGATCGCTGCGCACGATCAGGCTGGTGGGAACACACCGCAACGCCAGTCCGGCGGCCTCGGCCAGCGGCGCGGTTTCGGCGCACAAGGCGGCGAGCATCGGGTGAAGACGGCAGGAACGGGGCGACACCTCGATGATGCCGGCGTCCAGACGCGACACGTCCAGAATGTCGTCCAGCATGGAGGTCAGCGCCCCCAACGAATGCCCCATGTCCGACAGCAGCCGGGTGGCGGCGTCGGTCATGGGTTGCAGGCTCAGCAGATGCTGGAACATCATCAGAGCCTGGGCCGGTTGCCGAAGGTCATGACTGGCGGCGGCAAGGAAGCGGGTCTTGCTGGCGCTGGCCTGCTCCGCGGCCAGCTTGGCGGCCGCCAGGGCCTCGCGGACGCGGGTCCGTTCGGTGACATCCTCCATGGCGAGGAGAATCAGATTGCCTTGGCTCATGCGGCGCGCGTTCAGGAGGATGCGCTGCTCGCCGGGACCGGGGCCGATGACGATCTCCAGCGCTTCGATCGCGGAATCGTCGGGAATGACCCGTTCCAGCGCCGTCCGGAGGGCCGGATCGGCGAAGCTGCCGGCCGCGACGGTCCAGAGGGGATGGGCGAGCGTGGTGGCCGGCGTGCTTCCGAAGGCCCGATGGAAGGCCGTGCTGGCGGCCACCACGCGCAGCGTGTCGTCGAGCACGAGCAGCGGTTCGCGCACCGTGTTGACGATGGCCTCGGCGAAGTCGCGGTCCGCGCGCGCCTCGTCGAGGATGCGGGCGCGCTCCAGGACGACGCCCAGCATGCTGGCGACGGCCTGCGCGAAGTCGATGTCGCTTTCGGAAAAACGATCGCGCTTCCGGCTGGACAGCGCGAGAACGAACGGGCCCCGGTTCCGGTCGCCGAACACGACCCCCAGACCGCTGGCCGTCCGTCCGTCCGGCCAAGGCCCGGTCGATCGGATCCGTGGATCGGCGGCGAAATCGGCGACGATCAGCGGCTGCCGGGACAGGAAGGCGCGGCCGACCAACGTCGCCGGGTCGGGAGGGAAAAGGCTCCCCGCGCCGTCCGGCGAGGCGGGCAACCCGGCGGCGCCGAGCAGGGTCAGGCCCCCGGCAAGGCCGGTCGCATCGCCGGACGGCTCCCCGGATCCGGGAATCCCGGAACCCCCGAGAATCGCGACCCCGTCCACGGCCAGCCCCTCGGCGATGAGCCGGGCGGCGTCCGCCAGCCGGTCCGGCCCATCCGGCCCGACCGGCTCCAGGCGGCCGAGATCGGCGATCAGCTTGTGCTGGCGGGCGCGCAGGGCCAGCGTCAGGCTGGTCCGCTTCAACGCCGTCACGTCGCTGAAGGTGATGACGGTGCCCTCGATGCGGCCGTCCTGGGTGCGGTAGGGCTGGATGCGGCGCAGGAAGGTGGCGTCCCCGGTCGCCGCCACCTCGCGTTCCAGGCTGGCCAGGCTGGCCAGGCTGGCCAGCGAGGCGTGGGTGTCCTCGATCAGGTCGGGATCGGCGAAATGGCGGGAAATATCGACGATCGGCCGTCCGATGTCCTGAGGCAGCAGGGAGAACAGCCGGGTTGCCGTCGGCGTGAAGCGCTTGATCCGCAGATCGGGCGACAGGAAGATCGTGGCGATGTCGGAGCTGCTCAGCAGGTTGGTCAGGTCGTTGGTGGTCGCCTCCAGTTCCTCGACCTTTTCGTGGAGCTGGGCGTTCAGGGTGCTGAGTTCCTCGTTGAGGGACTGCAACTCCTCCTTGGAGGTCTCCAGCTCCTCGGTGGTCGATTGATACTTCTCGCCGATCGACAACACCTCCTCGCCGGCGACCCTCAGGGCTTCGTGGGCGGCGCCGAGCTCCTCGACCTTGACGTTCAACTCCTTCTGGGTGATGCGGAGTTCGTATTCGAGCTGATCGAGCTGTGCGCTTTCGACCGGCACCGGCACCGGCACCGGCACCGCCTCGCCGGGGGGAGCGGTCCGGGGCGGATCGTCGGCGGCGAAGGTCACCACCAGCAGGTCGCTCTTGTCCTTGGGGAAACGGACCGGAATCGCCGTGACGGCCACCAGCCGGGACGCACCGTGGTGCTTGTGACGAATCCCGGCGATCCGGACGCTGCCGTGCGAGCCTGCCGCCCGGGCGATGGCCTCGCGCAGTTTCAGACGCAGCTCCCCACGCGTCATCGCCGTCAGATCCCAGGGCGGCTCCCCCATCGGCAGCTCGAGGAAATCACTGGTCGGGCCGAAAAGATACTGGACCCGGTGCTGGGGGTCGATCAGCGCGGCCGCCGGGGCGTATTCGAGCAACAGGGCCTGCCGGGTGATCTCGGCCGGGCTGTGGCCGCGTGTGGGGAAGAGCGGGGGAACCGCCATCGCCGCGGGCAGTCCGTTGGCCGGCGGAAGCGTCAACGCGGTTCCGCGGCTGCTGCCGATCTTGCGGTAGATCCGCCATTTCTGGGACAGCGGGCCGAAGAGGTCGGAGCGTCCGTTCACGGTCTCGGCCGAGCCGAGGAAAAGGACGCCATCCTCCGCCAGACCGAAATGGAACATCACGAAGATGGTCTTCTGCGCGTCCGGCTCGATGTAGATCAGCGCGTTGCGGCAACTGATCAGGTCGAGGTTGGAAAAGGGTGGGTCGCTGAGCAGGTTGTGCTGGGCGAAGGTGACCGTGTCGCGCAGGGCCTTGGAGACCCGATAGCCGCCCTCGGCCGGAGTGAAGAAGCGGTCGAGCCGTTCGCGCGATACGTCGGAGGCGATGGTTTCGGGATACAGGCCGGTGCGGGCGACGGTCAGCGCCCGGCTGTCGACGTCGCTGCCAAACACCTTGACGTCGAGGGATTTCGCGGATCGGGCGCAGGCCTCCATCAGCAGGATCGCGATGGAATAGACCTCTTCGCCGGTGGCGCAGGCCGGAACCCAGACGCGCACCGGCCGCCCGGCCTCCCGCTCGCCGACCAGCGGGCCGATGACGTCCGTGGCCAGCGCTTCGAACGCCGAAACGTCGCGGAAGAAACGGGTGACGCTGATCAGGACATCGCGCGACAACTGCTCGATCTCGGCGGGATGGCTGCCCAGGAAGACCAGATACTCCGCCATGCCGGCGATCTTGTGGATGCCCATTCGCCGCTCGATCTGCCGCGCCAGGGTCTTGGCCTTGTAGGCGCGATGATCGCGCTTGGTCTGGGCGGCGAGCAGGGTGAGGATCCGCTGGAAGACCGGGTTCGCGGCGTCGTCGCCGTCGTCATCCGCGTTCTTCCGGTTCGTCACGGGCCCAAGATAGGGTTGCCGGACGTAATCGATCAGGGCGGCCGGGATCGAGGGCGGCGCCAGGACATAATCGGCCATCCCGGTGGCGATGGCGTTGCGCGGCATGCCATCGAAGGCGGCGGTCGCCGGATCCTGCACGACCACCAGTCCGCCATACTCCTTGATCGATCGCAGCCCGTAGGTTCCGTCCGCCCCGTTGCCCGACAGGACGACACCGATGGCCTTCTCCCGCTGGTCGGCCGCCAGCGTGCGGAGGAAGAGGTCGATGGGCAGCGCCGCGTTGTCGGACGGTTGGGGCATGCGGATGCGCAGACGGCCGTCCTTCATGGTCGTCAGCCGGCCGGCCGGGGCGACGTAGATGTGATCCGTCTTCAGGGCAATCCCGTCCTCCGCCGCGTGGACGGGCAAGGGCGTGATCTTGGACAGGAGATCGGTGAACAACTCCTCATTGTCCGGAGTCCGGTGCTGGATCACGACGAAGGCGAGGCGGCTGTCCTTCGGCACGACGGCGAGCAGGGCTGTGATGGCCTTCAGCCCACCGGCCGAAGCGCCGATGCCGACGATCGCGGACGGTTCAAGGCCGGTTTCCGCCGTGTCGCGTTGCTTTTCGCCGGGCTGACGGTTCACGATATCGAACTCCCCTCCGCATCCTGGGAGATTGTTCTGCTTTCCGGCCCGCTCGGCTGCAAGCAATGGTTGACGTTTCCAGGCCCAGGCTTGCGGCTGGAATTGTCACATCAGCGCATGATATCTCAAACATGCGGGAAAAACCACGGTTCCACTAAAACTCCGTCGCGATGTTTTTCCGATCCGGAAGATTTATCGGAGAATCCCCTGCTTATGTCTTAAAGAGATATTTTCGGCGCCGTCCCCAACTCTGCTCCCTCATCTTGCACAAATCGGTCGACGCGGCGCCGGTATGGCGCATGCTGAACCGTGTTCCGGCCGCCACCTTGCTTTACAAGGTCCGCTTTGGAATCGTGCATGGGTACGGGCCAACAGGCTTGGCCTTCAATCGCCGGCCAGAGCCGGCGACACCGGGCGCATGGCGTCTTCCCTGACCATCCGCACCGCATCGCCGAGCGTCGTCGCCAGCGGAAACCCGTTGCCATCCGGCGCGGCCGGGTCGCCGTTGTCCCCGCCGAGGATCGCGACGACGATCCGCGTGCCGCTGCCGAAATGCCCCTGGACGCGGCGGATCAGCCGGGCGGTCTGCGTGTGGTTCAGCGTCATGCCGATCAGGCAGACGAGGCCCACCCCCTCGTGCGGCAGGTTTTCCATGCGCCGCACCAGGGGAGCCGCGGTGGCGGCCTCGGTTTCGGCGATCACCAGCCCCTCGCGGCGCAGGAGATGGGCGAGAAGCCCGGCGGCGGCGGCGTCGATCTGGCTGTGGGCGGGCAGGCACAGCACGCTGCCCTTGCGGCGCAGCAGCGCTGCCGTGCCCGACGCCTGGGAAGCGCCCCCGGCCGCGTCCGGAGACGGCACAGGGTCGGTGTGGTCGGACAGCGCCGCGACGATGTCGCCCGTCACCTCGGCGATGGCGTTGCGCGTCTCCAGGGGCAGGATCCCGGCGCGCCGGTCCGCCTCGGCCAGCCGCAGCGCCGGAATCAGCAGGGATTCGTAGAGTTGGGGCAGCGGCTTGCCCTCCGCCGCCTCCTCCGCGATGTCGACGGCCTCGCTGGAATCGTTCGCCAGCATGCGCTGGTAAAGCCGGGTTTCCGGGGATAGCGCCGGGCGGTTGCCGAGGAGTACGTCGAGGAAGGCCAACTGCGGCACATGCCGGCCCAGCACCATCAGGCAGACCGTCAGGGGCATGGCGAGGAGAAGGCCGACCATGCCCCAGATCACGGTCCAGAAGATCGCCGCCACCAGCACCGACAAGGGGGACAATCCGGTGCTCGACCCGTACAGCCAGGGTTCGACGACATTGCCGGCGACGAGTTCCAGCACGACGAAGCTGGCCAGCGTCAGGGCCGGGACCGTCCAGCCGGGCGAGACGGCCAGTGCCACCACGAGCGGCAGGCCCGCCGCGATCATCGACCCGATGAAGGGCACGAACCGCATCAGCCCGGCGATGATGCCCCACAGCAGGGGGTTGGGCAGACCGATCGCCCACAGGACGAGCCCCACCATCACCCCGAACACGCTGTTCAGAAGAACCTGCGCGAGCAGGAAGCGGCTCAGGCGGCCGACGCCGTCGTCGATGGCGGCCGTCGTGCGCTGGAGGTCGCCCGATCCGGTCAGGCGAATCAGGCGGTCGCGCAGATCCTCGCGCTGCAGCAGTATGAAGATGGTGAAGATGACGGCGATGCCGGCGGTGGTCAGCGGCTTGAGGATCGGCCCGCCATAGTCCGAGAGGATCTGGAAGGGCGAGGCTTTGCTGTGGATCTCCACGGCGACGGGTTTCGGGTCGGCGCCGGGACTGCCCGGCGTGCCGTCGGACGCGGCGACGATCGCCTTCTCAAGGTCGCCGCCAAGCGCGATCAGCCGCTTCGCCAACCCGCTCTCGGCGTTGGCCTCGCCCAGGCTCTTGATCTTGGCGAGCAGGTTCTGCTCGTACTCGGGCATCTTCTGCGCGAGATCGACCAGTTGCAGCGAGACCAGCGCGGCGGTGCCCGCCACGAGGATGGAGGACAGGAGCACAACGCCGACGATGGCGGGGGTCTTCGGGACCTTCCAGCGTTGCAGCCGCTTGATGACCGGAGCCAGCGCGAAGCTGAGGAGGATGGCGATCGCCAGCGGCTGGAAGACCTCGTGCCCGAAATAGAGGGCAAGCACCGTCGTCACCGCGCAGGCAAGGACGGTGGTCGTCGAGGTCCGCGTCGGCACGGCCGATGGAACCGCGGCGCCCCGCCGCCCGGACATCGTGGTGGCTCCAGGCGTCGGCATGGTCTTGGCTCCTTGGCGTTGATCCCGCAGATGCGATGATTCCGCGGATCATGGACTTGGGCGGCTTGGGCGCGGCGCCCGGGACTGTGCCTGTTCCCTGTTGTTCGATATGGGTGCATCGGTCAATTGTTTCAAATAATAACCCATTATAACGTTAAGACTATAATCTCTTATAAAGATAACTGCCGGTTGATTTTTCTGATTTCTAACAATGATTTTGCCAAATATGGGGTTGGCAATTATGAACATTTTATCGGCCGGAACGGCTGGCGGCGTTATCTGTTTGCAAGGTGATTCTGTCGTCTTGTCCAGCCGGAGTAAGAATTATGCCTGATGATCAAGGTCCCAAGAAGGTCGGCGTTTATGACGCCGTGAGCGCGGGCGGTCTCAACTGGACGTGGATCGCCGTTGGCCTGATCGTGCTGGCGGTCCTTCTGTATCTCTTTCTCCGCTGAGGCCTGCCCATGCCCGGCGACCGTGAAGAGGTTGTCCCGCTTCACACGGAAACCGTCTCGGTCGACAAGCACCGGATTGAACGCGGACGTGTGCGCGTGACCACCAAAGCGATCGAGCGCGAGGAAACCGTCCGGCAAGCGCTGGAGCGTGAGGACGTCGAGATCGTCCGGGTGCCGGTGAACCGCGCCGTCGCCGCTCGTCCGGACATCCGTCAGGACGGCTCCACCACGATCATCCCCATCGTCGAGGAAGTGCTGGTGGTCGAGCGCCGGTTGATTCTGCGTGAAGAGATCCATCTGCGCAAGACCACACGCACCGTCCAGGCCGAGCAGCGTGTCACGCTGCGCTCGGAGGACGCCATCGTCGAGCGCATCGAGGAGCCCGGCGGGCGGGATGCCGGGTCCGACCACCCCTCCGACCAACCCATCGAGGATTAAAGCCATGAACAAGACCATCGTCGCCCTTTACGACACCCGCACCGACGCCGAGGCGGCGCTCCGGGATCTCGAGGCCGAGGGCTTCGACCGCGGCGTCGGCGAACTCGTTTCCCACAACGATGCCGGGATGAGCGGCTCCTATCTGTCGCGCCTGAGCGATTGGAACGTCCCCGAGGCCGATGCCCATGTCTACGCCGAGGGCATGCGCCGCGGCGGCACGCTCCTGACGCTGCGGGTGGATGACGACGACGTGGAGCGGGCCATCGCCGTCCTGGAGCGTGGCGCCGTGATCGACATCGGGCAGCGGGGCGAGGCGTACCGTTCGACCGGCTGGATGGGCTACGACGAGACGGCCGCTCCTTACGATGAGGCGTCGGCCGTCGAGGAGCGCGCGCGCTACGCGGTCGGCGGGACGCGCGGCGATGCCCGTCTCGGCAGCGCGGCCGAGGCTTTCCGTGGCGTGAACAGGACGGACGTCACCGCGGACACCGCCATGCCCAGCGGGGTCGGCAGCGAACGCGAAGAGGTGCTTCCGGTGACCGAGGAGGAACTGACCATCGGCAAGCGCGCGGTGGAACGGGGCTCCATCCGTGTGCGCAGCTATGTGGTCGAGACACCGGTCGAGGAGCAGGTCCGTCTGCGCGACGAGACCGTGACGGTCGAGCGTCGTCCCGTCACGCGCGAGGTTGGCGACATTCCGGCCGATGCGTTCCGTGAACGGACCATCGAGGTCAGCGAGACCGACGAGGAGGCGGTGATCCAGAAGCGCACGCTGGTCAAGGAGGAGGTGGTCGTCCGCAAGGACGTCGAGGAGCGCGCCCAGACCGTCTCTGACACGGTTCGCCGCACCGAGGTCGAGATCGAGGACGACCGGACCCAGCGCAGCGGGATGGGGAACACCGTGCGCCGGGACGACGTCGAGCGGTAACAGGCATGACGGCAGCTTTTCTGCCGTTGGAACGTGATGATGAGCATCTGATCGGATAGATGGTCGGCAAGGATGCGGTTGGTCAGGCTGCGAACTTGGGGATTTCAGCCTCGATCAACCGCAAGAATCGTTGGTTGCGCCCCCCCCCCTCCCCCCGCAAAAAATCATAAGCCGTTGATCTCACATCGAGGTCAGCGGCTTTATGCTGTTCGAAGTTAAACCCCTCCAGGCCGCTTCCGGAATCACATCGGAATCATTTGGGCGGAAAAATCCATGCAGATTTGCGTAGGGTGAGGGTCAGGATTGTCATGGAGGCGGAACGCGGAGACTCTGACGGAGGCTTTGGAAGGGAGCCCTTGGCGGCCGGTCATCGTGCCGTCCTTGTGCCTCTCTTGGGAAGGGGAGGGGGCTCCGCTGGCCGGTGGGCTTGTTCTCGACTCATCGCCGAGCCGCACCGGCTTGACCACCGATCACAGACCAGGGCGGCAACCCGGCTTCTCGCTGGCGACCCCGCGCTTGCGTGGCCGTCCGCGGGTCGCCGCCGGCCATGTTTCCCGCGCAGTCAAGCCGTAGACCGAATGGCTGCTTTGCACGCCGACCACCCAGGCCAAGTGGCGGTTGCTCAGCCCTTCGCGGAACGCGGTCGCCCTTCTTGGGCAGCGCGGCGTCGTCAATGATGAGTATGGCGTCCGGGCCGCCGACCAGGGCATCGGACTTGGCGGCCAGGACCGTCTCCAGCGCGACGTTGTCTCAGAAGCGGCTGGCGATGAAGTGGTGGAGTTGGTCGTAGTCGTCCGGCGTCAGGTCGGCCGCCATCGGCTGGATGCTCTTACGCTCCGTCCGCCCGAACAGCCTCCGCACAGGTAGACCGGTGCCCAGCGCCGCCGCGCTGCGCGTCCAACACCTCCAGAAACAGCTCCAGCCAGTCCGAAAGCTCGCTTTCCCAGTCTCGCACGTCCAACATGAACGCTTCCGGCCAAACTCTCGGTTCAGTCCCATGACAGGCGCAAGTTCGCTCCATTACTCCGAGAGTGCCGAAGTTGTTTTAGAATCACTCATTTTCTAAAGTGACAAACAAAATATATCGCAAATACTACAGTTTAACTTGTCTAATGACACGCATGCATGGGTGAGATTTATTCATGTATAAGGCGATAAGCTTTCCTTATTATTTGAAATCGTGCGTGTAAATCTGTCGTAAAACTGATGCCGACGTGGCGTTATCTCTCATTCCATCATTGAAGCCTCATGCTGAAGAGGTTGGACAGAGTGCCGCAACTGGATTATACACCGCAAGGAAGGTGAGTGAGGCCTCACTCGGCATATGGGTCAAAAATATTCAGACGGATCATCCATGGCACCGCGTCTCGATAGCGCTGCTCGCCGACGGAGCATTCTCGATGCCGCTTTGCCGCTGTTCGCGCGGAAGGGGTTCGCGGCGACGACAACCAAGGAGATCGCTCAGGCGGCGGGTGTGTCGGAAGCTCTGATCTTCAAGCATTTTCCGACCAAGACCTCGCTTTATGAGGCGATCTTCCTGACCTGTATCGACGACGATCCGGAATATTCCCGGCTCCTCTCGCTGCCGCCGTCCACCACCGCGTTGGTACAGATGGTACAGGGTTTGGTGTTGTACCTCGTGGTCGAAGTTCCGGCCAACGCCAAGGAGCGGTCGCGCCACCGCCTGACCCTGATCAGCCTGCTGGAGGACGGGGAGTTCATGCGCCACGTCTATGACAGCGTGCGCAAACGTTTCCTGCCAACCTTCACCGCCGCCGTCCATGCAGCGGCTGCTGGCGGGGACCTCGTGGCCGGGCCTGTGGGG
This sequence comes from Azospirillum agricola, assembly GCF_020005195.1. Classification (NCBI taxonomy): domain Bacteria; kingdom Pseudomonadati; phylum Pseudomonadota; class Alphaproteobacteria; order Rhodospirillales; family Azospirillaceae; genus Azospirillum; species Azospirillum agricola. The sequence goes on along the minus strand of NZ_JAIFZR010000002.1, from coordinate 735,756 downwards.
GCGGAGAATGGTCTGTGGATGGCCGACCATCTCTGCACGATGATGGCTTCGGTCTGCCTGTCCGGCCAATCGGTCGTTCCCTATCCCTGCGGCCGGCCGGAGCTGGCCCGCCAGACCATCTGGTTCATCCTGCGCGGCCTCGGCCTGCGCGACGAGGCTATCGCTGCCCAGGAGGGGGCCTCGCGTTTTCCTTATGTTCCTTTCGATACCAATTCTCTGCCAAATCCACACCAAGCTTTTCCGGAGTAGCCGATCGTGACCCTGGACCCTCCCCCCAAGACCGAGACGTCGTTCGGCCATCCGGCGGCCGCTCCGGGCCACCAGACGCCGCACGGCCAGCCGCCGGGCCCGCCGCGCAAGCCGGTCACCCGCGGCCGGCTGATCGTCCGGCTGGTGATCACCGTGATCATCCTGGCCCTGCTGGGCGCCGCCCTCTACGGCTTCAACAGCTTCCGGGCGAAGGCGATCTCCGACTTCTTCGCCAACAACAAGCCGCCGCCCACCCCGGTGGCGCTGGCCGAGGCGACGGTGCAGACGGTGCCGAAATACCTGACCGCCATCGGCACGGTGGCGGCGGCCCGCCAGCTCACCGTCGCCCCCGAGGTCGCCGGCCGCGTCGTCCAGATCCCCTTCGAGTCGGGCGCCACGGTCAAGGCCGGCGACCCGCTGGTCCAGCTCAACGACGCCACCGAGCAGGCCGACCTGCTGGCGCTGCGCGCCCAGGCGCGGCTGGCCGAGCTGAACCTGGAACGCTACCGCGACCTGCGCCGCAGCCAGGCGACGCCGCAGAGCAACGTCGACCAGTACCAGGCGCAGCTCGACGAGACCAACGCCAACATGAAGCGCACCCAGGCGCTGATCGCCCAGAAGCTGATCAAGGCGCCCTTCGACGGCGAGCTCGGCATCCGCCAGATCAACGTCGGCGACTACGTCAACACCGGGGCGACCATCGTCACCCTGACCGACCTGTCGCAGCTCTACGTCAACTTCTCGCTGCCCGAGCAGACCCTGACCAAGCTGTCGGTCGGCCAGAAGGTGCTGATCAACACCGACGCCAACCCCGGCCGCGATTTCGAGGCGACCATCACCACGATCGAGCCGCAGATCACCGCCGACACCCGCGCCATCAAGGTGCAGGCGACGCTCGACAACCGCGGGCGGGCGTTGCGGCCCGGCATGTTCGCCAACGTCCGCGTCGTGCTGCCGCCGCAGCCCAACACGCTCACCATCCCGGAGACGGCGGTCGACTACACCGTCTACGGCGACAGCGTCTTCGTCGCCGTCAACGGCAAGGACGCGGAGGGCAAGGAGCAGCTCACCGTCAAGCGCCAGCCGGTCAAGGTCGGCGACCGCACCGAGAACAAGGTGGAGATCCGCGAGGGGCTGAAGCCCGGCGACCGCGTGGTGGTGTCGGGCCAGCTCAAGCTGTCCAACGACGCCGCCGTGGTCCCGGCCGAGAGCAACCCGCTGACCCCGCCGAAAACCCTGCCGCAGAACTGAGGCCGGCGTCATGACCTTCACCGACATCTTCATCCGCCGGCCGGTGCTGTCCGTCGTGGTCAGCCTGCTGATCCTGCTGGTCGGCCTGCGGGCGCTGCTGGAAATGCCGATCCGGCAGTACCCGCAGCTCCAGAACACCGTCATCACCATCACCACCGCCTACCCCGGCGCCTCGCCCGACCTGATGCAGGGCTTCATCGCCACGCCGATCGAGCAGGCGGTGTCCTCGGCCGAGGGCATCGACTATCTGACCTCCTCCTCGACCCAGGGGCAGAGCGTCGTCACCGCCTACATCCGCCTGAACTTCGACCCCAACGTCGCGATGACCGACGTGATGGCCAAGGTGCAGCAGGTGAAGTACCAGCTGCCGCGGGAGGCCAACGACCCGGTCATCCTGAAATCGACCGGCGAGACGACCTCGATCCTCTACATCGGCTTCTCCAGCCCGGAGCTGTCCGGGGCGGCGATCTCCGACTACCTGACCCGCGTCGTCCAGCCCAACCTGTCGACGGTGGAGGGGGTGGCGCGCGCCCAGATCCTCGGCGGCCAGACCTTCGCCATGCGGCTGTGGCTCGACCCGGTGAAGATGGCGGCGCGCGGCATCTCGCCGGCCGACGTCTCGGCGGCGATCACGGCGAACAACTACCAGTCGGCGCCGGGCCAGACCAAGGGCGTCTTCGTCATCACCAACATCACCGCCAACACCGGGCTGACCGACGTCGAGCAGTTCCGCGACATGGTGGTCAAGGCCAAGGACGGCGCGCTGGTGCGCCTGCGCGACATCGGCAGCGTCGAGCTGGGCGCCCAGAGCTTCAACGCCAGCGTGGCGATGAACGGCCAGCAGGCCATCTTCATCGGCGTCGATTCGACGCCGACCGGCAACCCGCTGAACATCGTCGCCGACATCCGCAAGATGGAGCCGGAGCTGCGGCGCAACCTGCCGCCCGACATGGTGATGGAGATCGTCTACGACAGCACCCGCTTCATCCAATCCTCGATCGACGAGGTGGTGAAGACGCTGGTCGAGGCGGTCGCCATCGTCATCGTCGTCATCTTCCTGTTCCTGGGATCCTTCCGCTCGGTGCTGATCCCGGTGGTGACGATCCCGCTCTCCATCGTCGGCGCCTGCACCTTCATGCTGGCGCTCGGCTTCTCGCTGAACCTGCTGACCCTGCTGGCGATGGTGCTCGCCATCGGCCTCGTGGTCGACGACGCCATCGTCGTGGTGGAGAACGTCCACCGGCATCTGGAGGAAGGCAAGCCACCCGTCGTCGCCGCCATCATCGGGGCGCGCGAGATCGTCGGGCCGGTCATCTCGATGACCATCACGCTGGCCGCCGTCTACGCCCCGATCGGCTTCCTCGGCGGGCTGACCGGCGCGCTGTTCCGCGAGTTCGCCTTCACGCTGGCGGCGTCGGTGATCGTGTCGGGCGTGGTGGCGCTGACGCTGTCGCCGATGATGTGCTCGGTCATCCTGACCGGCCACGGCAGCCAGGGCCGCTTCGCCGCCTTCCTCGACCGCAGCTTCGACAAGCTGGCCGGCTGGTACGTGCGGCGGCTCGACGGCATGCTCGACTACCGGGCGGCGACGCTGCTGTTCGCCTTCGGCATCCTGCTGTCGGTCGGCTACCTGTTCGCCAACACCATGTCGGAGCTGGCGCCCGAGGAGGACCAGGGCATCCTGTTCGGCATCTCCAAGGCGCCGCAATACGCCAACCTCGACTACATCGACAGCTTCGGCAAGCAGATCGACGAAACCTTCAAGTCCTTCCCGGAGACCGACACCCGCTTCGTGCTGACCGGCATGCCGACGCTCAACCAGGGCTTTGCCGGCATGATCCTCAAGCCGTGGGACGAGCGCACCCGCAAGGCCTCGGAGCTTCAGCCGCTGGCCCAGGCGGAGCTGAGCAAGGTCACCGGCATCAACGTCTTCCTGGTGTCGCCGCCGGCGCTGCCCGGCTCCACCGGCGGCCTGCCGGTGCAGATGGTGATCTCCAGCTCGGGCGACTACCGCACCATCTTCGACGCGATGGAGCGCATCAAGGAGGCCGCAACCAAGAGCGGCATGTTCATCGTCACCGACAGCGACCTGCAATACGACAGCCCGGTGATCCGGCTGAAGATCGACCGCGCCAAGGCGGCCGACCTCGGCCTGACCATGCAGTCGGTCTCCAGCACGCTGGCGGTGCTGGTCGGCGGCAACTACGTCAACCGCTTCAACCTGAACGGCCGCTCCTATGAGGTCATCCCGCAGGTGCCGCGCGCCCAGCGGCTGACGCCGGAGGATCTGGCCAAATTCTACGTCACCACCGGCTCGGGCGCGCAGATCCCGCTGTCGACCGTGGTGTCGATCGAGACGGCGACCGAGCCCAACGCGCTGAACAAGTACAACCAGCTCCCCTCGGCGACCTTCTCGGCGGTGCCGATGCCGGGCGTCACCATCGGCCAGGCGGTGGAGTTCCTGGAGGAGCAGGCGCGCACCCAGCTTCCCGCCGGCTTCAACCACGCCTACCTGTCGGAATCGCGCCAGTACGTGACCGAGGGCAACCAGTTGATGGTGACCTTCGTCTTCGCGCTGATCGTCATCTATCTGGTGCTGGCGGCGCAGTTCGAGTCTCTGCGCGACCCGCTGGTGATCCTGATCTCGGTGCCGATGTCGATCTGCGGGGCGCTGCTGCCGCTGTTCTTCGGCCTGTCGACGATGAACATCTACACCCAGGTCGGGCTGGTCACCCTGATCGGGCTGATCAGCAAGCACGGCATCCTGCTGGTGGAGTTCGCCCGCGAGATGCAGATCAACGAGGGGGTGGACCGCCGCACGGCGATCGAGCACGCCGCCCGCGTGCGCCTGCGTCCCATCCTGATGACGACGGCGGCGATGGTGGTCGGGCTGGTGCCGCTGCTGACCGCCGCCGGCGCCGGTGCGGCCAGCCGCTTCTCCATCGGTCTGGTGATCGTCGCCGGCATGCTGATCGGCACGCTGTTCACCCTGTTCGTCCTGCCGGCGGTCTACACGGTCCTCGCCAAGGACCACCACGCCGCCGCAAACTCCAAGCGCGCCGGGGAGATCGCCTCCCTCGGCTGACCGGCTGGCTTGTATGGCCCGCCACGTCCGGACGCCTGACGCGATCCGGATGTGGCGGCAGCCACGGGAGCGAAGCGCGGATCCCATCCTCGGAGGCGGTCGTGGCGTCATGCTGCGACCGCCTTCACTGTTCCATCGCCCCGGCAGGAAGACTGTTGAGCCGCGCGTCGATCATGTTTCCGGTCAGCGGACAATGGGTTCCCGAAGGGCCGTACATCACCGCCACACAGCGGTTGCAGGCGGTGCAGCCGGACCGGTGCGCCGGGTCTTCCCGGAAGCGCTGCACCAGCGCGGCGTCGTGAACCAACGACCGCGCCATCACCACCGTGTCGAACCCTTCGTTCAGAACCTGCTGTGCCGCTTCCAGCGACAGGACGCCGCCGACGTAGCCGAGCTTGCATGACACCGACCGGCGGACCTTACGGGCGGCTTCCAGGAAATAAAGTTCGGAGAAGCGCACCGATTTCGGGGTCGCCAACTTCAACAGCTTGAACTGGAGCATGGAGGCGAAGCCCGGCTTCATCGCTGCGAAATCGTCGAGGGGCAGGGGGCTCGAGAAGATTGCCCAGGGAGCCTCGATGTTGCGGCCGCCCGACAGCACCAGCATGTCGGCCCCGGCCTTCTCCAGCGCGCGGGCGGTGATCACGGCATCGTCGGCCGTTGCGCCCTTCTTGACGCCGTCATACAGGTTGATCTTGGCGATGACGGCAACCCGGTCGCCGACCGCCTGCTTGACGGCGGCGAGAATCTCGGCCGGGAAGCGCGCGCGTCCTTCCGCCGAACCGCCGTAAGCGTCGCGCCGCCTGTTCGACAGCGGTGAGATGAATTGGTTCAGCAGATAGCCATGACCCATGTGCAGCTCGACCGCGTCGAAGCCGGCCTCGGCCGACAGGCGCGCGGCGTTGACGAACTCGTCACGAACCTGATCCATGTCGGTCCGGGTCATGGCACGCTGGAAGAAGCGCCCCATCATCAGCCCGATCTTGTCGATACCGCCGCTGGCCGACATGGCGCGTGGGGTGGAGAGTTCCCTATGCTGGGCGAAGCTGCCGCCATGGGTGATCTGGGCGGAAACCAGCGCGCCCGCGTGATGCACCGCGTCGGTGATCGCGCGGTAGTGCGGCAGGCTGCGGTCGTTGATGACGCCCTGGTTGGTGAAGGTCCGACCATCCGGCGAGACCGAAATGTAGGCCAGGGTGGTCATGCCGACCCCGCCGGCTGCGAGACGGCGGTGAAACTCCAGCAAGGATTTCGTGGGCAGGCAATCCGCGGTCATCATCTCGTTCGCGCCCGAGCGGATGAAACGGTTCGGCAGTGTGACCGGCCCTATGGTGACCGGGGAGAACGCATCGATCATGGTCTTGGCTCACACGGTTTGGCGGGCCGGGTCGGGAGGTGGGGTGAAGCGCCGCTCTCCCGAGGCCGGAGGCTTCGGGAGGCCCCACGTTCCCTGAATCGCCCCCCGCGCCTCAGGCCAGCAGCTGGGCGACTTCGATCAGGTGGCCTTCGACGTCGGTGACGAAGGCGACCCGCACGCCATGGGCGGGGATGTCGCGGGCCGCATCGACCACGGTGCCGCCGGCGGCCACCGCGCGTTCGACGAAGGCATCGGCGTTGTCGGTGACGAAGCCGACGATGACTTCGTCGTTGGTCGGTTTCGGCGCGTCGAGGAATTTCAGCAGAACGAAGGTGGAGGCCCCTTCGTGGGTGGGCTTGAACATGATCTCGGCGATCTTCCGTCCGCCGATCTCGTCCTCGACCCGGGCCAGTTCGACGACGCCGGCGACGGCCTTGTAGAAATTGGCCGTCGCCTCCAGGTCCCAGACCAGCAATTTGGTGAACCCGTAATTCGTGCCGGTGACGCTCTGCAAGATGCTCTCCCGTGGAGTTTTGATTGTTGGCGTTCCGATGCCGTCCTGCCGGTTGGCAGGGACCGGAAATTCAAGCTTTCTCGAGTGGTCAGCCAATCTTCGGCGACGCGAACAATATTGTAAGTGAGCACTGACTTTGTGGCAAGCCGCTATGAAGCCCGGTGTCGAGAATTTTCAGGATCCGGGTGGTGAGGATCGTCACGGCGCCAGAACGCCGGGATCCCCCATATGCATCGCCCAGATCGCCTCGCGTCGGACGATGCGCCAGCCTTCGGAGCGGCGCTCCCATTGGTCGACATACTCGCCGTTGGTGTCGAAGAAGCGGTCGGCCTTGGCGCCCTTGCCCTGGTGGCGGGCCTGCACATAGGCGCGGCTGACGGCGCGGTCGCCCTCGACCGACACAACAATGCTGCCGATCAGATGCTGGCTGGGACCGCAGGGATCGAGGAACCGCCGCAGCAACGTTTGCAGCGCCTCGATACCCCGTTGCTCGCCGGTGCCGTAATTGAAGGTGAGATCGCCGGCGAACACGTCGCCGACCGAGTCCCACGCCCGGCCATCGGCGATGCGGGCGAAGCGGGCCAAACCGTGATGAATCTCACGCTCGTCGAGAATCTCCTGAAGGTTCATCGGGATCTCATGGTTGGCGGTTGCTTTTCAAATCCATGCGCATGACCTTGCCCGCGGCGTTCTTCGGAAGAGCGTCAAGGAACTCGATGGCGCGCGGCACCTTGTAATTGGCCATGTTGGCCTTGGACCATGCGATGATTTCCTCGGCGTCGGCGGTCTGACCGGGGCGCAGCACAAGGAAGGCCTTGCCGACCTCGCCCATCCGTTCGTCGGGAAAACCGACGACGGCGGCCATTTCGACTTTCGGATGCTCGCACAGTTGCTTTTCGATCTCGGCCGGGTAGCAGTTGAAGCCGCCCGTGATGTACATGTCCTTTTTGCGATCGGTGATCCGCAGATAGCCGTGCTCGTCCAGCACGCCGATGTCGCCGGTGTGCAGCCAGCCATCGTCGTCGATCGCCTCGGCGCTCGCCGCCGGATCATCGAGATACCCTTGCATCACGCCGAATCCACGCACCAGAATCTCGCCGGCCTGACCGCTGGGCAGCGTCAATCCCTGATCGTCGATGCAGCGCAGTTCCAAACCCGGCAGTGCCTTGCCGCAGGTGGTGGCGATCCGGTCGATGGAATCGCCGACCCGGCACATGGCGATCACGCCGCATTCGGTCATGCCGTAGCCGGTCACGACGGTCTCGAAACCGAGTTCCTTCTGCATCCGCTCGACCAGGATCGGCGGCACCGTGGCGGCTCCGGTCACCGCGACGCGCAGGGCGATCCGGCCTTGGGCCAAGCCCTGCTGTTCGGCCAGCAGGGACTGGAAGATCGTCGGAGGGCCCGGCAGAAAGCTGACGCCCTCGTCCCGGATCAGCCGGGCGACGTCGTTCGTGTTGAACACCGCCAACGGAAGGATCGTCGCGCCGGCGAGCAGGCAGGCGAGCCAGCCGGCCTTGTAGCCGAAGGTGTGGAAGAAGGGGTTGATGATCAGGAACCGGTCACCCTCGCGCAGGTCGACGATCTGTCCCCACACCTTGAACAGCCGCACGGTCTGACCGTGGCAGCTGACCACGCCCTTCGGCGACCCGGTCGTGCCCGACGTGAAGAGGATGTCGGAGGGATCGTCGGGCCCGACCGCCGCCAAAGCGGCATCGACGGATGGGTCGTCCGGGCCCTTGCCGGCGGCGAGAAACGCGGTCCAGCCGTCGGGCTCGTCGAACAGCACCGTCCGGTCGAGGTCGGGAAGCGCCCCGTCCGCCAACAATGGGTCCGCCAACAATGGGTCCGCCAACAACGCGTCCGCCAACAACGCGTCCGCCAACAACGCCCGATAATCCGTGCCCAGGAAATCCCCGACGGTGAACAGCAGCCGGGCCCGGGAACGGCGCAGGATATCGGCGGCTTCCTTGCCCTTCAGCCGGGTGTTCAGCGGGGTGAGCACGGCGCCCACGGTCTGCGCGCCCAGGGCGGCGACGATCCATTCGCCCTGGTTCGGCGCCCAGACCGCGATCACGTCGCCCTTGCGGATGCCATGGGCCAGGAAGGCCGACGCGGCGGTCCGTACCTGCCGCTGGAGTTCGGCGAAGCTCCAGAGACGCCCCGGCTCGATCAGGGCCGGAGCGTTCGGCAGGCGGGTTGCCGCCATCGCCAGGGCGGCGGGCAAGGTGGGGGGAAAGGTGGAGGGCAGGGGGGCGGTGATGGTCACTGGCCGCGCGCCTCCCGTGGCAGGCCGAGCGCCCGTTCGGCGATGATGTTGCGTTGGATCTGGTTGGTGCCGGCGTAGATCGTGTCGGCGCGCGACATCAGGAACATGGTGGTCAGCGCCGGGAAGCGCTCCGCGTTCTCACCGATCTCGGCCTGCGGGCCGATGACCTCCATGGCCAGTTCGCCGAGGTCGCGGTGCCAGGACGACCAGTAGAGCTTGTAGGTGTGGGCCTCCGGGCCGGGGCCGCCGGTCTCGGCGTTGGCCAGCATGCGCAAGGCGTTGCAGCGCATGATCTTGAGGCCGATGTGCGCCTGGGCGAGGCGCTGGCGGATCAGCGGGTCGGCGGCCTTGCCGTTGCGCTTGGCGATGCCGATCACCTCGTCCAGTTCGTTGCGGAAATGCATCTGCTGGGCCAGCGTCGACACGCCGCGCTCGAACCCGAGCAGGCCCATGGCGACCTTCCAGCCTTCGCCCTCGGCGCCGATCCGGTCGCGGGCGTCGGCGACCGCACCATCGAAGAAGACCTCGCAGAACTCGGAGTCGCCGGTCATCTGCCGGATCGGCCGCACGGTCACGCCGGGCTGCTTCATGTCGACCAGCAGGAAGGACAGTCCCTTCGGTCCGACGGATCCGGGCTCGGTCCGGCACACGGCGAAGCACCAGTCGGCGATGGCACCCATCGACGTCCAGATCTTCTGGCCGTCAATGATGTAGCGGTCGCCGTCCCGACGGGCCTTGGTGCGGACATTGGCCAGATCCGAGCCGGCGTTCGGCTCGGAATAGCCTTGGCACCAGATCGTGCCGCCCGATGCGATGCCGGGCAGGAAGCGATGCTTCTGATCGTCGGTGCCGAACGCCAGCAGCGTCGGTCCGGCCAGCTCGACGCCGATGTGACCGATCCGCGCCGGGGCGCGGGCGCGGGCGTACTCCTCGGCGAAGACGACCTGCTCGGCGATCGAGGCATCCCGCCCGCCGAACGGCCGTGCCCAGCCGATGCAGCCCCACCCGGCGCTTCCCAGGCGTTGCTCCCATTCGCGGCGCCGGTCGATCCGGTCGACGTGATTGTTCAGGCCGCGCAAATCCTTGAACGGACCGGACAGTTGCTCTTCCAGCCAGGCGGCGGCCTCGGCGCGGAAGATCTCCAGTTCGGGGGCGAAAGCGAGATCCATGGCGAGCCTCAGAAAATCTCGAACAGGCCGGCGGCACCCATGCCGCCGCCGATGCACATGGTGACGACACCGAATTTCTCGCGGCGCCGCTTGCCCTCGAACAGGATGTGGCCGGCCTGCCGGGCGCCGGACATGCCGAAGGGATGGCCGACCGCGATGGCACCCCCATCGACGTTCAGCCGTTCGTCATCGATGCCCAGGCGGTCCTTGCAATGGAGCGCCTGCGAGGCGAAGGCCTCGTTCAGTTCCCAAAGACCGATGTCATCGGTCGTCAGGCCGTTGCGCGCCAGCAGCTTGGGCACGGCGAAGACCGGGCCGATGCCCATCTCCTCGGGCGCGCAGCCGGCAACCGCGATGCCACGGTAGGCACCGAGCGGCGTCAGGCCGAGCCTGGCTGCGGTCCTGGCCTCCATCAGCAGCAGGGCGGCGGCGCCGTCGGACAATTGCGAGGCGTTGCCGGCGGTGATGAAGCGACCTTCCTTCACCAGCGCTCCATCCTTGTAGATCGGGGCGAGCTTGGCCAATCCTTCCAGCGTCGTGTCGGCGCGGGCGCCCTCGTCGCTCGTCAAGGTCACCTCCTGATAGGAGGTTTCGCCGGTGTCCTTGTTCACCACCGTCTTCCGCGTGGTCAGCGGTGCCAGTTCGGCGTCGAAGCGCCCGGCGGCTTGGGCGGCGGCGGTGCGCAGGTGGCTGCGGAGGCTGAATTCGTCCTGAGCCTCGCGCGTGATGCCATAGCGCTCGGCCACCACCTCGCCGGTCTCGATCATCGGGATCCACATGTGCGGCATGTGGTCGAGCACCGACTGGGAGCGGGCGCGGTAGGTGCTCTTGTGCTTGGTCTGGGTCAGGCTGATGCTCTCGACGCCGCCGGCGACGACCATGTCCATGCCGTCGACGATGATCTGCTTGGCCGCCGTCGCGATCGCCATCAGGCCCGAGCCGCACTGGCGGTCCAGGCTCATGCCGGCCACGCTCTGCGGCAGGCCGGACGAGGCCACGGTGAGGCGGCCGATGTTGTAGCTCTGGTTGCCCTGCTGCGAGGCGCAACCGATGATCAGATCCTCGATCCGGGCCGGGTCGATGTCGGCGCGGCGGACCGCCTCGGCGACGACATGGCCGGACAGCACTGCGGCGTCGGTGTCGTTGTAGGCACCGCGGTAGGCCTTGCCGATGGGGGTGCGGGCGACGGAGACGATGACGGCTTCACGCATGGGGGCGCCCTTCAGGGAAAGTAGCGGGAGACGGTGTCGGCGACGCAGGCGGGTTTCTCCTGACCCTCGATCTCCACGGTGACGCGCACGACCGACTGGATGGCCGACTGGATGGCGCCCTTGATCTCCTCGACCTTGACGATCTCGCCCCGGCCGCGGACGCGCGACCCGACGGGGACCGGCGCGACGAAGCGCAGCCGGTCGAGCCCGACGTTGAGACCGGAGGAGAAATGTTCGATGCGGAGGATCTGCGGCAGGAACAGGTTCGTCAGGCTCAGCGTCAGGTAGCCGTGCGCGATGGTCGTGCCGAAGGGGCCGTCCTTCGCGCGGACCGGATCGACATGGATCCATTGGTGATCGCCGGTGACGTGGGCAAAGCCGTCGATGCGGGTCTGGTCGATCGTCAGCCAGTCGCTGGCACCAAGGTCGGTGCCCTCCTTGCCGAGGAGATTGCGGGGAGTCTCGAAGATCACCGCCACGGTCAGGCCCTCTGGCTCGACACGGAGAGCGTCTCGCCCGTCATGTAGGAGGACAGGTCGGAGGCCAGGAAGACCATCACGTTGGCGACTTCCCAGACCTCGGCGGGCCGGCCGAAGGCCTCCTGCGCGGACAGCCGGTCGAGCGCGTCCTGCGTGGTGACCTTGGCAAGGAAGGGATGCATGGCGATGGACGGGGCGACCGCGTTGATCCGCACGTTGTGGGCCGCCGCCTCGATGGCGGCGCAGCGGGTGAAGGCCATCACGCCGGCCTTGGCGGCGGCGTAGTGCGCCTGCTCCGCCTGGGCGCGCCACCCCAGCACCGAGGCGTTGTTGACGATGATGCCCGACCGGCGCGCGTACATGCCGGGCAGGAAGGCGCGCGACATCCGGAAGACGCTGGTCAGCGTGACGTCGAGAACGCGGCTCCACTGCTCGTCGGTCATGTCGACGACCGACGCCTGCCCGCCCAGACCGGCGTTGTTCACCAGCACGTCGACGCCGCCGAAGGCGGCCTCCGCCGCGTCGCGCAGGCTCTGGACGTCGCTTTCCCTGGTCACGTCGCAGACGACGGTGGCGGGGCGCCGGCCGGTCTCGGCTTCCAGCCGGTCGGCGGCCTCGCCCAAGCGCCGTTCGTGGAAATCGCTGATCAGCAGACGCGCGCCCTCTTCGGCCGCGCGCTTCGCCACGGCGAACCCGATGCCGGTGCCGGCGGCGGCGGTGATGACGACCGACTTGTCGCGCAGCAGGTCGCGGGCCGGCGGGTAATGGGGGGAGGGGAGGGGAGTGCTCATGGCGTTGATCCTTCGCTGGCGCCGGTCAGGCCGATCAGGCGGGCGACCCGCTCGCGGTGGTGCGCGGGATCGCCCAGCCAGGTCGAACTCGACCAGGCGCGTTTGAAATAGAGGTGGGCGTGGTGTTCCCAGGTGAAGCCGATGCCGCCATGAAGCTGGATCGCCTCGCCGGCGCAGAGGCGGTAGGCGTCGGAACACCAGCTTTTCGCGACCGAGCAAGCCTCGATCAACTCGGGCGTGCCCTGATCGATGGCCGCCGCCGCGTACAAAGCGGCCGAGCGGGCGGCTTCCACGGCCACCATCATGTCGGCCAGCGTGTGCTTCACCGCCTGGAAGGAGCCGATCTTGCGGCCGAACTGCACCCGTTGCTGGGCGTACTCGACCGTGGTCGCCAGGCAGAAGGCGGCTCCGCCGGTCTGTTCCGCCGCCAGCAATCCGGCGCCGATGGTCAGCGCCCGTTCAAGCGATGGACCGGCTTTGCCCGCCTCGCCCAGGACGAGGTCGTCGGACACCGTCACGTTCTGGAAGCGAACGCGGCAAAATGGCCGGGTCAGATCCAATGGCGGCTGGCGTTCGATGACGACACCGGCGCTTTCGGCGGGCAGGGCAAGGAGGCTGATGCCGGCGCCGTTCGCCGTTTCCGGCGCGCGGGCCACGACCAGCAGCAGGTCGGCCACATGGGCGAAGGGGACGAAGCCGGCCTCTCCGTTCAGGAGCCAGCCGTTGCCGTCGCGGGTGAGCAGGGCGGTGATGCCGTCGGGCGAGGGCCTGCCCTCCAGCCCGGTGATGGCCATCGTCGCCTTGGTGGTGCCATCGGCAATGGCGGGCAGGAGAGCCTCCTTCTGCCGCGGGGTGCCGGCGTTCAGGATCGTCTGGACGGCGAGCACGGCGGTTTCGAAGAAGGGGGCGACGGTCAGCCGGCCTCCGGTTTCCTCCAGCACCAGCGCCATGGCGACGGCACCCACACCGCTGCCGCCATAGGCCTCCGGCACCATCAGGCCGGCGTAGCCCATCTCCACCGCCAGGGACGTCCACAGGTCGGCGTCCCAGCCCTCGGGCGAGGCGATGGCCGCGCGCAGGCGTTCCAATCCGGCGGTCTTGGCGAGAAAGGACCGGACGCTTTCCTGGATGGCGCGCTGGTCGTCGGTCAGGGCGAAATGCATGCTCGCCATCCCCTCAGGCCGTGCCGTAGACCGGCTTGGCGGGCGCGCGCGCGTCCAGCAGGCGCCGCACGATCGGACCAAGCTCGGCGGCCGACCAGCGGGCCTTCTTGTCGATCTCGGGGCTGTCGGTCCAGCCCTGCGACAACCGGATGCGACCGCCCTTCAATTCGAACACCTGACCGGTCACCTCGGCCGATTGGGCGCTGCACAGCCAGGAGACCAGCGGTGCTGTGTTTTCCGGCGCGTAGATGTCGAAGCCCTCCTCCTGCCGGCTCATCTCGGCGGCGAAGGCGGTTTCGGTCATGCGGGTCCGGGCGTTGGGCGCAAGCGCGTTGGCGGTGATGCCGTAGCGGGCCAGTTCGGCCGCCTGCACCAGGGTCAGGGCGGCGATGCCGGCCTTGGCGGTGGAATAGGCGCTCTGCCCGACGCTGCCCTGGAGGCCGGCGCCCGAGCTGGTGTTGATGATCCGCGCGTCGACCGGGCTTCCGGCCTTCTGCCGGGCGCGCCAATGGTCGACCGCGTGGCGGCTGGTGCAGAAATGCCCGCGCAGATGAACCCGCAGCACGGCGTCCCATTCGTCCGGCGTGCAGGAGACGAACATGCGGTCGCGCACGAAGCCGGCGTTGTTGACCACGGCGTCCAGCCCGCCAAAGCTGTCCAAGGCGCATTGCACGATGCGGCGTCCGGCCTCCCAATCGGTGACGTCGTCGGTGTTCGCCACCGCCCGGCCGCCGGCCGCGCGGATCTCGTCGACCACCTTCTCGGCGGCGCCCTTGGTGGCGCCGCTTTCGCCGTGGGTGCCGACGCCCAGATCGTTGACCACCACGCAGGCCCCCTCGGCGGCGAGATCCAGCGCGTAGGCACGGCCAAGCCCGTTGCCGGCACCCGTTACGATGACAACCCGCCCCTCACACATCTGCGGCATCATTCTTCCCCGTTCTCTGACTGTCTGGCGGTCGCGGTGCGCCGCTCGCGCTCCCTGGCCGTGTCGCCGCGCAGGCGGACGGCGATGGCGTTGGCGCGGATGCGCGGGCGGTCCGGCTCCATCGCGGCGAGCGGCCGGCATTCGACCATGTCGGTAAAGGATTCGCGGGCGAGACGCTGGTATTCGCTCTCGCCACCGTTGCGCGTCCCGTCGTTGCGCCCCCCGTCGTTGCGCGCCCCGTCATTGCGCCACGTGATCTGTTCGGGCGCGAGCGTCCTGAGAAGCCGCGCCGGGTTGCCGGCGATCAGGCTCCGGTCGGGAAACACCGCGTCGGGCCGCACCAGCGACAGCGCGGCGACGAGGCAATCCTCGCCGATCTCGGCGTTGTCGAGCACGACCGCGTTGATGCCGATCAGCGTGTGACGGCCGACGCGGCAGCCGTGCAGGACGGCGCCATGCCCGACCGTCGCCCCCAGCCCGACGAGACAATCGTTGCCCGACGAGGTGTGGATCGTGCAGTTGTCCTGCACGCTGCTGGCGCCCTCGACCACGATGCGGCCGAAATCGCCCCGCAACGAGGCGCCCGGACCGAGGTAGCAGCCGGGTCCGACGATCACGTCGCCGATCAGCGTCGCCGCCGGATGCACGAAGCTGGTCGGATCGACGACGGGAACGATGCCCTGATAGCTGTAGGTCGGCATGGGATCACAGGCGCTCGATGATGGTGACGTTGGCCTGTCCGCCGCCTTCGCACATGGTCTGGAGGGCGTAGCGGCCCCGGCGCTTCTCCAGCTCGTTCAGCATCGTGGTCATCAGGCGGGCACCGGTGGCGCCCAGCGGATGGCCGAGCGCGATGCCGCCGCCGTTGACGTTGACCTTGGCCGGATCGATGCCGAGATCCTTGATCCAGGCAAGGGGGATGCTGGCGAAGGCCTCGTTGCATTCGAACAGGTCGATGTCCTCCAGCCTCAGGCCGCTTCTCTCCAGCGCGTGGCGGGTGGCCGGGATCGGCGCGGTCAGCATCCACACCGGATCGGCGCCGCGCACGGTCATGTGATGGATGCGGGCGCGCGGCGTCAGGCCGTGGCCCCTCACCGCCCGCTCCGAGGCGATCAGCAGGGCGGCGGAGGCGTCGGCGTTCTGGCTCGACACGCCGGCGGTGATGGTGCCGCCCTCGACCAGCGGCTTGAGGGTGGCCATCTTCGCGACGGACGTGTCGCGGCGCGGCGTCTCGTCGTCGGCGAAGTCGCCGACCGGGGCGATCTCGGCCTTGAAACGGCCACCGTCGATGGCGGCCAGAGCCTTGCGGTGGCTGTCGAAGGCGAACGCCTCCATGTCGTCCCGCGAGATACCCCACTTCTCGGCGATCATCTGGGCGGAGCGGAACTGCCCGACCTCCTGGTCGCCATAGCGCGCGCGCCAGCCGGGGGAGGTCGAGAAGGGATCGGGGATGCCGTAGTGCTGGCCGACGATCATGGCGGCCGAGATGGGGATCATGTTCAGATTCTGCACGCCGCCGGCGACCACCAGATCCTGCGTGCCGCTCATCACGCCCTGTGCCGCGAAATGCACCGCCTGTTGGGACGAGCCGCATTGCCGGTCGATGGTGACGCCGGGAACATGGTCGGGCAGACCGGCGACCAGCCAGCAGGTGCGGGCGATGTCGCCGGCCTGGCTGCCGATGGTTTCGGTGCAACCGAACACCACGTCGTCGACCGCCGCCGGATCGACCCCGGTCCGGTCCATGAGCGCCTTGATCGCATGGGCGCCGAGATCGGCCGGGTGCATGTCGGCAAGCGAGCCCTTCTTGCGGCCGATCGGCGTGCGGACCGCGTCGATGATGTAGGCTTCAGGCATGGTCGCTCTCGTGCAGGAAGGTTTGGTCGGGACCCAGCGGCCGGGTCAGGATGCGGTGTTCGACGCGGGCGGTGTGGAAGGCCGGGTCGCCCCAGGCGAAGGTCAGCGCCAGGGCGCGCTTCAGGAAGAAATGCACGTCCACCTCCCACGAATAGCCCATGGCGCCATGGACCTGCACGGCGGTGCGGGCACCGAGGTCGGCGGCCTCCGCCGCAACCAGCTTGGCGTGGGAAATCACGGCCCTCGACCGGACGTCGCGGGAATCGAAGCGCGCGGCGGCGGCGTGAAGGACCGGGCGGGCGAACTCGATCTTGACCTGGACGTTGGCGAGCAGATGCTTGACCGCTTGGTAGGAAGCGATCGGCTTGCCGAACTGCGTGCGGTCCTTGGCGTAATCGACCGCCAGATCGACGCAGCGCTGGGCGATGCCGAGGCACTGGGCGGCGGCGAACAGGGCGCCACGGTCGAGCGCGTCGGCCAGCAGCGGCGCCGCCGTTTCGGCGTCGGCGATGCGGGTGGCGGGCGAGGGCGTCCAGGCGACCTCGAACAGCCGGCGGAACGGGTCGATGCTGGTCCTGCGGGTCAGGGCGACGGCGTCGCGTCCGACCAGATGCAGCGCGCCGTCATGGACCAGCAGCAGCGCCGCCGCCGTGTCGGCGTCGGCCACCAACGGGTTGATCGGGTGGCCCACCGCCAGCGTGACGGCCCCGGTGATGGCTTCGGCCAGCAGCGGGTGTTCGGGCGCGGCGGCGGCCAGCAGCGGCAGGGCGACGCCGGCGTGCTCGACCAGGGGCTCCGGCAGGGCGGCGCGGCCGCAGGCTTCGGCGATGATCGCGAAGTCGAGCGCCCCGAGGCCCAGGCCGTCCTGGTCCGCCGGCAGCAGGACGGGGATCAGGCCGGTGTCGGCGATGGCGGCCCAGCGATCCTCCTCGCGGGTGGCGCCGGTTTCCATCAGGCGGCGCAGGGCCGACGGCGGGCAATGGTCGTCCATCAGCTTGGCGACGACATCCGCCAGCATCTTCTGTTCGTCGGTGAAGGTGAAGTTCATCGGCCTGTTCCTCAGCGCGGCAGGCCGAGCATCCGCTCGGCGATGATGTTGCGCTGGATCTCGTTGGAGCCGGCGTAGATCGGCCCGGCGAGCGAGAAGATGTAGTCGTCCAGCCAGTCGCCGCCGGTGTGAGGGTCGGTCGGGTCGGGCATCAGCTCGGCCCGCGCCCCCAGGATCGACAGCGCGACACGGTTCAGCGCCACGTCCATTTCCGACCAGAAAATCTTGTTGGTGCTGGTTTCCGGTCCGATGGGCTGACCGGCCAGGATACGGCTCGTGGTCGCGTAGATGGAGAGGGCGTAGGCCTCCGCGTCCATCCAGGCACGGGCGACGGCGGCGCGCGTCGCCGTGTCGGCCGGGTCGCCCTGCCGTTTGAACAGCTCGACCAGCCGGGCGGCGGCGACCTGATAGCGGGCCGGGCTGCGCAGCATCAGACCACGCTCGAACCCCGCGGTGACCATGCAGATGTGCCAACCCTGGCCGTCGTCGCCCAGGCGCTGGTCGGCGGGAACGCGGACGTTGTCGAGGAAGACCTCGGCGAAACCGACCTTGCCGTCGATGCGGGCGATGGGCTTGACCGTGACGCCCGGCGCGTTCAGCGGGAAGAGGATCAGCGTCAGCCCCTTGTGGCGCTGGCTGCCCGGCTCGGTGCGGAACAGGCCGAAGGCCCAGTCGGCGAAGGCGGCGCGGGACGACCACGTCTTCAATCCGTTGAGGACATACGCGTCGCCATCGCGCACGGCGGTGGCGCGCACGCCCGCCAGATCGCTGCCGGCCTGCGGTTCCGACCACGCCTGCGCCCAGATCTCGTCGCCCGAGGCCATGGCCGGCAGGAAGCGCGCCTTCTGCTCGGGCGTCCCGAACTCCATCAGCGTCGGGCCGAGCAGGAAGATGCCGTTCTGGTTCACCCGGCCGGGCGCTCCGGAGCGGTAATACTCCTCCTCGAAGATCAGCCATTGGATCAGATCGACGCCGCGGCCGCCGTAATCCCGTGGCCAGGTGACCATGCCCCAACGGCCTTCGGCGAGGGTGCGTTCCCAGGCGCGGTGAGCCTCGAAGCCCTCGCGGGTGGCGTCGAAGGAGGGGAGGGGCCGGTCCGGCACATGGCGGGCGAGCCAATCACGGATCTCCGTGCGAAAAGCCTGCTGTTCGGGCGTGTAGGTCAGATTCACCGCTGGCTCCTAGAAGCTTGCCGCTTGGCCCTTGTTGTGGACGAAGGCGTCGCGCGCCTTCTGGCTGTCCTCGTGCATGTACATTTCGAGGGTGAAGCCCTGTTCGAACCGGTAGCCGTGGCAGGGATCGGTCGCCTCCAGCCCGTTCAGCGCCTGCTTGGCCAGCACCAGCGCGGTGCGGCTCTTGGCGGCGATGACGTTGCAGAAGGCGCGGGCTTCCTCCAGCAACCGCTCGCGCGGCACGACCTTTTCCACCGAACCGATGCGGTGCGCTTCCTCCACGGTCACGCGGCCGCCGGTGAAGAAGGCGGCGCGCACCTTGTGGACGGGCAGCATGCGCGACAGGAAGGCGGCACCGCCCATCGCGCCACGGTCGATTTCGGGGAGCGAGAAATAGGCCCCCTCGGCGGCGATCAGCGCGTCGGACGCGCCGGCGATGTTGACGCCGCCGCCGATGACGAAGCCGTGCAGGGCCGAGACCACCGGCACCGGGCATTGGCGGATCGCCTGGAAGGTCAGGTAATTGTCGCGGTTCAGCTTGACGATGCGCTCCGGATGGGCCTGCATCTCCTTGATGTCGACGCCGCCGCAGAAGCCTTTGCCCTCGGCCCGGATCAGGACGCAGCGGACCTGCTCGTCCGCTCCGGCGATGTTGACCAGGCCGGGTATCCGTTCCCAGCCGCCGGTGTCGAACGCGTTCACGGGCGGGCAGTCGAACAGGATCTCCGCGACGCGGCCCCGGAGTTCAATGGTGATTGGCATGGATCTTCCCTGTCGCCGAGAGGGTCGTGTCGGATGATTGCAGGGCGGCCAGCCGATCGCGCGCCTCGGCGACGATGCGCTCGACCAGTTCACGGCAGGTCGGGATTTCGGTGATGCGCCCACCGACGACGCCGGTGGCCATCACGCCTTCGTCGGGCCTGCCCTCCACCACCGCTTTCTGGATCAGCATCGGGGCGCTGGCCGCCATCATGGCTTGTTGCAGGCTCAGACCGCCGTGGGCGGTCATGCCCTTCACCGAACGGTACAGTTCGCTCCAGCCGGCACCGGTCTGGCGCTTCATGGACAGGCCGCATTCGACGGCGCGCAGCCACATGCCGATTCGGCCCGATCGTTCGATCCTGTCCAGCAACGGCGTGCGCACCATGCGCTGGGGAATGCCGTCCAGTTTGGTCGTCAGCAGAATTCCGTCGGTGGTGGCCTTCAGGTAGCGCTCCTTGCTGGCCATCGGCACCGGGCTTTCAGCGGTCAGCAGGAAGCGGGTTCCCATGGCGATGCCGACGGCGCCAAAGGCCAGAGCGGCGGCCAGACCGCGCCCATCGGCGAAGCCGCCCGACGCGATCACCGGTATCGTCACGCTGTCGAGCACCTGCGGCAGCAGGACCGTGGTGGGAACCGATCCGGTGTGGCCGCCACCCTCGCCACCCTGGACGTTGACCATGTCGACGCCGAGCTGCGCCATCTTCTGGGCGTGCTTGACCGCACCGACCGTCGGCACGCAGAGGATGCCGGCGTCGCGGAAGCGGCCGATCATCCGGGCATCCGGGCCCCGGCCGAAGCTGACGGCGCGGATCTGGTCCTTGTTGGCGATGATGGTGTCGACGATCTCCGACGCACCGGGCTGAAACATGTGGAAATTCACGCCGAACGGTTTGTCGGTCAGGCAGCGCAGCTTGGCGATCTTGATCGCGGCCTCGGCCGGGGCCATCACGGCGGCGCCGAGGAAGCCGAAGGCCCCGGCCTCGCAGGATGCGGCGACCAGCGGCGGCTCCGCGACCCAGCCCATCGCGGTCTGGATGATCGGGTATCGGCAGCCCAGCCGTTCGACCAGGATCGTGTGGAGGGGATCGCGGGGCATCCGCTAGCTCTCCCCGGCCTGGGACTTGTTGGCGGACGCCATCGACCGGGCATCGAGACCGCCCAGGCTGTTGACGGAGGTCAGATCATTCTGGGCGTGGGCGAAATGGTGCATGTGGAAGGCGGCGTCCATCGCCGTCCGCTTGCCGCGCAGATCCTCGACATGGTTGAGCGCCTGCTTGGTCAGCCAGTTGCCCAGCCGTGGGCGGGAGGCCAGCTCGGCCGCGACCGCGCGGGTTTCCTCCTCCAGCCGGTCGCGGGCGACGAGGCGGTTGACCATGCCGAAATCATGGGCCCGCCGGGCCGGCATCCGCTCGCCGAGCAGGATGAATTCCTTGGCGACGCGCGGCGGCAGTTCGAAGCCATGGGCAAAATACTCGACCCCCGGAATGCCCATCCGGCCGACCGGATCCTGGAAAAAGGCGTCATCCGAGGCGATGATGAGGTCGCAGACCCAGGCCAGCATCAACCCGCCGGCCACGCAGGCGCCTTGCACCATGGCGATGGTCGGCTTCGGCACGTCGCGCCAGCGCCGGCACATGCCGAGATAGACCTCCTGCTCGCGGGTGTAGAGCAGCTCCGCCGCCGGCTTGTTGGTGTGGTCGGGGTAGAGCAGCTTGCGGTCGAAGGAGCCGTGCAGGTCCCGGCCCGGCGTGCCGATGTCATGCCCGGCCGAGAAATGCTTGCCTTCGCCCTTCAGAACGATGACCCGGATCGCGTCGTCGTCGACGGCGCGCTTGAAGGCGGCGTCGAGGGCGTAGGTCATCTGGGAGTTCTGGGCGTTGTTGAAGCGCGGCCGGTCCATGATGATCCAGGCGACCGGTCCCTCGGTTTCATAACGGACCGGGCTGTCCGTCTCGTAGACCGGCGGCACGTAATCCGGTTGCGCGTTCCTGGGTTCGACGAGATCGTTCATCGTTGCACCTCACCCGGGCCGGCGGTCGCCGGGCGGATCGCCCTTGAACACGCTCTTGCGCACGTTGTTGGGGTCGAGCCGGCGGATCCGGTCGAGCTGCCCGGCGGTCGGGGCCGGGGTCGTCGGAACGACGTCGGGGCGGACCAGCGGAAAGCCGGTGTTGTCCTGCACCTGATCGAAGCTGACGCCGGGATGCAGGCTGACGACGCGGACTGCGTGTTCCGGGCCGCCGAAATCGAGCACCGCGAGGTCGGTGACAATGATCCGCAGGTCGAGCCCGCGCGGCGGCGAACCCCGCAGGTAACGGATCGGGTTGTAACCGGCGCTGCACACGAAATCGACCTCGCCGGCCACGAAACTGCGGGTGGTGTGGGAGGCGAAGAAGAAGCTGTTCGGGTGATGGACCGAATTGCCCGGAAAACCGCGCACCCCCAGCATCGCCGATTTCGGTTTGTCGTGGCTGCCGATCACGCTGATGTTGGTCTGGCCGAAACGGTCGATCTGCACCGGCGCCACCATGGCGTGCCGCTTGCCGCCCCACAGGGTGGAGAAGACGCGGTCGTAGGGCGACCAGCCCTCGATCTCCGGCG
This sequence comes from Azospirillum agricola, assembly GCF_020005195.1. Taxonomy (NCBI): domain Bacteria; kingdom Pseudomonadati; phylum Pseudomonadota; class Alphaproteobacteria; order Rhodospirillales; family Azospirillaceae; genus Azospirillum; species Azospirillum agricola. The sequence continues at coordinate 713,853 of NZ_JAIFZR010000002.1, read as the reverse complement.
CGGGATTCTGGCGCGGGCCGGGCGGCACCGGCTCGGACGTGTAGAAACACTCGCCGTCGGTGGTCTGGAGGGCCGGGTTGAAGGTCGTCTTGGCCAGCGCGGCTCCGAGGCGGGGCAGGGGGCCGATGCCGGTCGCCATCACCTCGCCATCGTTGCGCCACGCTTCGGCGGCGGCCACGATGAGGAGTTCGGCCAGGGAGTAGGGGGGCGTGGTCATGGTCGCCTCGCTCAATAGACAGGCTTGGGCAGGGCGGCGATCCGGCCGGTTCCGCCCACGGCGTCGAGATAGGCGTCCGGCCGGACACCGATGAAGGAGTTCCGGTACAAAGCCCAGGCTTCCGGCGAGGCGGCGCTCTCGACGTAGGTCCTGAGATGGCCGGGATCGAGGTGATAGTCCGGGTCGGCGCTGGTCGGATGGGCGCCGAAGGGCGCCTCGGCCACGCCGGTGATCAGGCTGCGCTCGCACAGATTGAAGCGCGCGTTCGCGGCCATGTCGAGATCCGCCGTCGGTACGATCTTCTCGGCGGTGACGTAGACCTTGTCGGCGGCACGGGCCATCAGCTCGTCGAACAGCGGATCCGGGCTCAAGGTCAGCGCGTTGCCGCGCTGGTCGGAACGATGGACGTGCAGCAGCGCCACATCGAGCTTGAGCGCCGGCACCGCCACCAACTCCTCGCCGTCAGGGAACGGGCTGAAGACGGTCCTGAAATAGGGGTTGCGAAGGAGGTCGGTGCCGGCGCCGATCCGGGTCGGAAGGAACGGCACACGCATCGCCGCGGCCCGCAGACCGAGGTGGAACATGCCCTCGTCCATTTCCAGAACCGCGAGGCCCGCTTGGCGGGCGGCACGGAAATGCGGATCGAGCGGCTGATGATCCAGAGACACGAAGGCGAAGACCAGCTTGGCGATGCGCCCCTCGGCGGCCAGCATCCCCACATCGGGGCCGCCGTAGCTGACCACGGTCAAATCCTTCACGCCCGACCGCAGAATGGCGCGGACCAGAGCCATCGGCTTGCGCCGGGTTGCCCAGCCGCCGATTCCGATGGTCATGCCATCGGACAGTTGATCGACGATGCCGTCGATCGTCATGCGTTTGTCGAGCATGATCAACCCTCGCTTTCGGGACGAGCCCAGACATGGCCCCAGTCGCTGACCGGCAGGCTGGTGGTGGTGACCCAGGTGGCGGGGTCGATCTGCAACCCGTGGCAGCCGTACTCGATGTCGAAGCCGCTGGGCGACCGGATGTAGAAGGAGAGCATCTTGTCGTTGACGTGCCGGCCCAGCGTGCTGGAGATGCGGACCTCGTTCTTCTGGGCACGCTCCAGGGCGCGGCCGACGTCGTCAACGCTGGCGACCTCGACCATCATGTGGACGAGGCGGGACTCGTTGGGCGGCAGTTGGCCGAGCGCCAGGCTGTGGTGGCGGGCGTTCTGCGCGTGGAGGAAGGCGAAGCCGACTCCGGGATCGTCCGCGCCGCCGCCGGCCAGGAAGAAGCGGCCGAGGTCCGTGTCGCCGAAACCCAGAACGTCCTTGTAGAAGGCGTGGACGTCGTCGAAGTTCAGGGCGGCCAGGACGACATGCCCGAGCCCAAGCTCGCCAGCCTCGCCGGTCACGAAGCGGCTGACGCCGGACGGCGACTGGAACGGCGCGTAGTCGAGGAAGCGGCCGTGATAGATTTCCAGCTCGTAGCCGGCGGGGTCGGACGAGCGGGCGATCGCCGCCACCTGCCGGGCCTTTGCCTCGGCGGCGGTGCCAAGCTCCACGGGCCGGCCAGCGGCGCCCAGGCGCTCGACCGCGGCGCGGAACGCCTCTTCCGTGGCGAATTCCCAGCCGGGACGGACGAACGCGTCGCGCTCGCCGCGCTGAATCCAGAAGCGGAACGGCCGGTCGTCCATGCGGAACAGAAGCACATCCTCGTGCGGGGAAGGAGCCGGCATCAGGCCCAGTGTCTCGGTGGCGAAACGCGACCACGACGCGAGGTCGCGGGTCTCGATCACCACATAGCCAAGCGATTTCACTTTCATCGACGCGCTCCCTTCCGGATGGCCTGCTTTCCGCGAGCCTGTTTTCTGCGCGAACGCGGCTTTTCGCAGGTCCGATTTAACGAATATGCGGGATATCATGGCTAGTTTGCAACGCAAATCAACATAGAATCCTCGGTGCGCCAGAGGAATGCGCTGCTCAGTCCGGCTTCGCGTACGATTTCACGATCTCGAGGAAAAGCGGGCGCTCGCCGCCGCCGTCGACGTTCAGCTGCGCCCCGCTGACATAGGCGGCAAGCGGCGAGGCAAGATAGAGCGCCGCGGCGGCGACGTCGTCGCCCCGGCCCATGCGGCGCAGCGGCAAAGAGGAGGCGATGGCATCGCGGGCGATGGCCGATCCATAGGTCTCTTCCGCGTTTTCCGTTTCAATCAGACCGACGACGATGGCGTTCACCCGCACCGCCGGTCCCCATTCCTGGGCGAGACTCCGGGTCAGGCTGAGCAGGCCGGCCTTGGCGGCGCCGTAGATGGCGGTTCCCGGTGACGGGCGGATGGCGGAGACGCTGGCGATGTTGATGATGGAGCCACCGGTTTCCTGCGTCGCCATGACGCGGTTGGCCGCCTGGGCGGCATGAAGCGGGGCGAGCAGGTTCAGCGCCAGGATGGCCTCCGAGAAGCGCGGAGACGCGGTCGCGGCGTCGGCCTGGGGTGAGCCGCCGGCGTTGTTCACCAGTATGTCCAGTCGGCCGTGGCGCTCCGCCACCGAATCGACGAAGGCGCGTGCCTGGCCGGCGTCGCGGAGGTCGCAGGCGTGGAAGCTGGCGGTGCGTCCGTTGACGCTCGGCAGGGAGGCCGGTTCGTGGCGGCCGCAGACGGCCACCTCGCACTGCGCGTTGAGCAGGGTTTCGGCGATGCTGCGGCCGATGCCCCGGGTGCCGCCGGTGACGATCGCGACGCGGCCGGGAAGGGTGAAAAGGGGCTGCTGGTCGGGCAAGACGCTCTCCTGGCGCTGATGAACGGTTTGGCTCGATGGTCGATAGATTGCTGCAAATCGGCGAGTTGACGCTTGATGAATTATCGATTTGCGTAGATAAATGTATCACATCCTACGAAGGATGCTATGACGGCCGACCGGAAGGCGTCACCCCAACCAAGGAATCCCGACCGTGGTCCCAAGCAGCGCTTCCCAATCCCTTTCATCGTCCAGCGCCGCGGCGCCCGCCGCGGACGTCACGCCCGCCGAACTGGTGGAGCGCGCCCGCGCCATGATCCCGACCTTGCGCGGGCGCGCCGCCCGCACCGTCGCCGAGCGGAAGGTGCCGGACGAGACCATCGCCGAGTTCCAGGCCGCGGGCTTCTTCCGCATCCTGCAACCGCGCCGCTGGGGCGGTTACGAGATGCACCCCAACGTGTTCTTCGAGGTGCAGAAGATCATCGCCCATGGCTGCATGTCGTCCGGCTGGGTGCTGGGCGTGGTGGGCGGCCATCCCTATGAGATCGCCCTGTTTCCCGATCAGGCGCAGCGCGATGTCTGGGGTGCGGACGACAGCGTCCTCGTGTCCTCCTCCTACCAGCCGGTCGGCAAGATCGAGCGGACGGAGGGCGGCTACCATCTGAGCGGTCATTGGGGATTCTCCAGCGGCTGCGACCACTGCCAATGGGTCCTGCTCGGCGCGGTGATCCCGCCGGAAAAGGACGGCGACGCCCCCGACATGAGGACCTTCCTGGTGCCGCGCTCGGACTACACGATCCTGGACGGCTGGAATGTCTTCGGCCTTCAGGGGACCGGCAGCCAGGACATCGTGGTGAAGCGGGCCTTCGTTCCGGAACACCGCACCCACAAGGCGTCCGACGGCTTCCTTTGCACCAACCCCGGCCAGGTCGAGAACGCGGCTCCGCTGTTCCGTCTGCCCTGGGCGCAATTGTTCCTGCGTCTGGTTTCCACATCGGCGTTGGGCGGCACCCGCACCGCCGTCGAAGCCGCGCTCACCATCATGAAGGAGCGCGTCTCCACCAACACCGGCAAGGTCTCCAAGGCCGATCCCCTGCTGCTGAACGGCATCGCCCGCGCCTACGCCCAGCTTGACGAGATGGAAGCCGTCCTGAGCCGCAACATGGACGCGATGCTGGCCTGTGCCGAGGCCGGGCAGGAGGTGCCGATGGACAAGCGCACCCTCTACCGCTACCAGTCGGCCAGCGTCGTCCGCCGCTGCTCGGATCTGGTGGACGACCTGCTGCCGATGCTGGGCGGCCGCGCCATCTACACGTCGAGCCCGATCGTCCAGCCCTGGCTCGATCTGAAGGCCGCGCGCGCGCACGTCGCCAACGACACCAACAATTTCGGCCCCGACCTGACCAACAGCCTGCTCGGCGAGGGGCCGGCCTTCAAGTTCCTCTGACGGTGGCGCGACGACAGGGAGGGAAAGAGCAAGACATGGCAAAGGCCCCCATCACGACGACCCGGCACACGCTGGGGTCGGGGTATGAAATCTGCGTCAACGAGGCCGGTTCGGGACCCGCGGTGGTGTTCATCCACGGCAGCGGACCGGGTGCCAGCGGCGCATCCAACTTCAGCCGGAACATCGACGCCTTTGTCGACGCCGGCTACCGGGTTCTTCTGCCGGACCTGATCGGCTACGGCGCGTCGTCCAAGCCGGAGGGCATCGATTACACGCTGGCCCTGTTCACCGACACGCTTCATGAGGCGCTGCTGGCCCATGGGGTGGACAAGGCGACCCTGGTCGGCAATTCGCTGGGGGGCGGCATCGCGATCCAGATGGCGCTGGACCATCCCGGCTTCATCGATCGTCTGATCCTGATGTCGCCCGGCTGCATCGAGGAGCGCGAGGTCTATTTCGCGATGCCCGGCATCGCCCGGATGGTGAGCGATTTCGGCGGGGCGGGTTTCACCATCGAGGACCAGCGCCGGCTCGCCACCGCTCTGGTCTATGACCCGGTCCATGTCACCGACGAACTGGTGGCGGAGCGGTTCGCGGTTGCGCGGACCCAGCCGAAGGATGTGCTGGTCCGCATGCGCACCCCCAATCTGGCGCCCCGTCTGGGCGAACTGCGCATGCCGATCCTCGGATTCTGGGGGTTGCAGGACCAGTTCCTGCCGGAAAGCGGCGCCAAGCGCTTCCTGGAGGCCTGCGACGATGCCCGCTTCATGACCTTCAACCGCGTCGGCCATTGGGTCCAGGTCGAACGGGCCAGGGAGTTCAACCGCTACTCGATCGATTTTCTGAAAGCTGATCGCGATGAATGACCACGCCGACGAATTGTACCGCGCCCTGCGCGGCCGGACCACCGTCCCCCCCCTGTCGGAGCGGGGGCTGGGGCTGACCATCGACGACGCCTATGCCGTCTCGCTTGCCGTGATGGAGCGGCGGCAGGGCGACGGCGAGCGGATCGTCGGCAAGAAGATCGGCGTCACCTCCAAGGCCGTGCAGGACATGCTGGGGGTCCACCAGCCCGATTTCGGCTTCCTCACCGACCGCATGTGGGTTCGGGGCGGGGTCGTGGACATCGACGCCTGCGGTCTGATCCAGCCGCGCGCCGAGGCCGAGATCGGCTTCATCCTGAAAAAGCGGCTGGCCGGGCCTGGCGTGACCGCCGCCGATGTGCTCGACGCCACCGAGGCCATCGCGCCCTGCTTCGAGATCGTGGACAGCCGCATCGACGGCTGGAGGATCGCCATCGTCGACACCGTGGCCGACAACGCGTCCTGCGGCGTCTTCGCGCTCGGCGAGGCGCGCGCCGATCCGCGCGACCATGATCTGCCCAACCTGAAGGTCACCGTGCGCAAGAACGGCGCCCCCCTGTCCGAAGGCTATGGTTCGGCGGTGCAGGGATCGCCGCTGGAGGCGGTGGCGTGGCTGGCCAACACCTTGGGTGTCCACGGCGTCACGCTGGACGCCAGCGACGTGATCCTGTCGGGCAGCCTCGTCCCGTTGGCCCCGGCGTCGCGTGGCGATCTGTTCGAGATGGATCTGCATGGGGTCGGTGCCTGCTCCCTCCGCTTCGTCTGAGTCCCGATCATGCGCCTTTCGCTCGATCACCTGACGGTCGTGGACACCGTCCCGGAGGAGCTTGCGGTGGTCGCGGCGCAGGTCGGCTGCGCGGGCATCTGCCTGTTCCTCCAATCGATGGAGGTTCTGCCCCGCATGCCGCGCTTCGACCTGATCACCGACCGCGCCGCGCGCCGCCGGACGCACGCGCGCTGTCGGGATCTCGGCGTCGCGGTCGATCTCGTCTATCCCTTCACGCTCAACGGCCGCTCCGCGCCTGACGATTTCCTGGCGGGGCTCGAAGCGGCAGCGGAACTTGGAGCGGACAGCGTCAACGCGCTTCTCTACGACCGGGATACCAACCGCCGGGCCGATGTCTTCGCCGGCTTCTGCGAAATCGCCGATGGACTCGACCTGCGGGTGGCGGTGGAGTTCTATCCGCCGTCGCAGATCGCCAGCCTGCGGGCCGCCCGCGATCTGGTCGACCGTGTCGGCCGGCCGGGCCGGGTCGGCATCACGCTCGACCTGCTGCATCTGATGCGCTCGGGCGGCGGCGTGGCCGATGTTGCGGCCGTCCCCCCCGTGTCGATTCTGGTCGCCCAGCTTTGCGACGGTCCTGCCGTCGTCTCCTCCGAAGGCTTGATCCTCGAGGCGGCGACCCAGAGGCGTTTGCCGGGGCAGGGCGTGTTCGATGTGGCGGGTTTCGTCGCGGCTCTTCCCGGCGGCGTCCCCGTCACCGTCGAGATTCCCCGGGAGGACGCCCTGGTCGCCGGACTCCCGCCCATCGAACGGGCCACGGCGGCCGTCGCGATGACCCGAACGGCGTTGGGATGGCCCCCGGCCGGTATGCCACCCCGATAGGATTGGGGTCGTTTCGGAGCGAAAACGGTCGCGATACCGACGATATGTTGGTACATTGCGTAGCAATGGCAACGCTGGCGATCATACATAAGGGTTTTCATGCAGATCAGAAAGGGGCGTCGGTCGACCTCGACCGGACTCGACGCGGTCGATGAGGCGATCATCGACATTCTGCGGTCGAACGGCCGGGCGACCAACCAGGAGATCGCCGAACGTCTGTCGATCACGGCCGGAACGGTCTCCGCGCGCCTGCACCGGCTGGAGGAAAGCAAGGCCATGAAGGTGGTGGCCGTGGCCGATTTCGCGGCTCATGGCTACAACATGCTGATTGCCACGGGCGTCAAAGTTCTGGGGCGGCTGGTGACCGACGTGGCGCGCGATCTCGCCGAGTTGCCGGAGGTCTTCAGCCTGCACATCATGAACGGCGCCTACGACATCGAAATGCTGGTCATCCTCCATGAATTCGAGGAGATCAACACCTTCCTCCTCGATCATGTCGCGCGGATTCCGGGAATCAGCGAGATCAATCCGGGCATAGCCGCCGACATCGTCAAGTTCGAATTCAATGTGGCGCCCCTATGAGCACCAGCAAACTCGACGACCTCGACCACCGGATCATCGAAGCGCTGGGCCGCGATGGCCGCTCGTCGAACCGGCAGATCGCCGGTGAACTGGGGGTGACGGAGGGGACGATCCGCTCCCGCATCAAGCGCCTTCAGAACGATGGGCTGATCCAGTTCACCGTCGTCACCAGCTTCCGCATGGCGGGCTCGCCCAATCTGGTGATGATGGGGATCCATGCCGACCCCGGCCGTGTGCCGGAACTTGCCGCCGAACTGTCGGCCATTCCGGCGATCGGCTGCGTCATGGTGCTGCTCGGCCGCTACAGCCTGATGGCCATGGGATTGTTCACGAGCTTGGAGCAGGTCCATGACCTCGTCAGCTCGCGGATCAAGATCCTTCCCGGAATCCGTCAGGTCGACGTCTCGGTTTCGGTCCACAGCATCAAGTACGACGCTGGAATGGCCCGCATAATCCCCCGCAGCGAAGACGCGGCCGACGTCGAGGAATAGAGTGTCACGCCGCCGGCCTGTCGGGCCGGCGGCGTGATGCCGATCGTCGGATCAAGAATTTATCCATCGATGGCCGTTGACGACCGCCGCCGATGCCCGTGCCAGCCGGCGTGACGGGACAAAGTTGTCATCCCCTCGGATTTCAGAAGATCGAGCGCGGCGACGATAAGGCCGCTGCTTTCACGCTCCCGCCGGGACCGGAGCGGGGCCCGTGGTGGAGGGGAGTGTCCATTCCATTCTGCGCATATCATTCCTCTGTCGCCGAAATACCCCAGGCGGAGAAAGAAAACGGGCCTGCGACGTACGAAGGTCGGGCCACGCCATGGCGATATGCTTGCTAGTGACGCAAACATATAGTAAGTAAGCACTAACAAATTTCCGGCGACCGGCGACGCAATCCCAGGGCCGCCCATCGGGAGGAGGAGAGACGATGCCGAAGGACTCGATCGAACAGCCGCGGGATGAGCGTGTTCTGCCGCTTGAGGATTCGCCCGGCCTGCGGCAGGCCCTTGCCGAGGCGAACCTCCAGACGCTTCTCATGGTCTATGTGCACCTGACACAGGACGAGGCGATGCTCGGCCGTTTCGCGCCCTGCATCCATCCCGTTTTCTCCGGCCGCCCCAGCGACATTCCCACCGACCTTGCGGAAGAGCTGCGCGACAGGCTGGCCGAGGTGCTGACCCGTCCGGTTCCCAAGGCGACCGGAGCTTTGCCCGTCGCCCTGATGAAGAGGATGATGAGCGTCGGTGTCGGCGAACCGGTCGACGACGAATATCTGCCGCTTCTTCTCGAACAGATGGGGTTCGAGCGTCCGCTGCCGCGCCTGAAGCGATCCGGCCGCGCGGCGCCGCCGGAGAATTTCAGCGTCCTGGTGATCGGTGCCGGTTTGACCGGACTTGCCGCCAGCATCAAGCTGCGCGAGGCCGGCTATGACCATGTGATCATCGAGAAGAACCCGGAGGTCGGTGGTACGTGGTACGAGAACACCTACCCCGGCGTTGGCGTCGACACGCCGAGCCATTTCTACTCCTATTCCTTCGAAATCAACACCGACTGGACCACCCACTACCCCAAGGGCCACGAAATGCAGGCCTACCTGCTGCGTGTGGCCGACACCTATGATCTGCGGCGGAACATCCGTTTCAACACACGGGTGGTCGCCTGCCGGTTCGACGAGGCGGCGGGGCTTTGGGCCGTGACCGTGCGCCATGCGGATGGGACGGAGACGTTGATCACCGCCAACGCGGTGATCAACGCGCACGGGCCGCTGAACCGCTGGTCCTGGCCCGAGATACCCGGTCTGGACGGATTCCAGGGGGCCAAGATGCACACGGCGGCCTGGAACTCCTCGGTCGGTCTGGACGGGAAGAGGGTTGCGGTGATCGGCACCGGCGCCAGTTCGGCCCAGTTGGTTCCAGCCATCGCCGAACGGGTGGAAGCCCTCACCGTCTTCATGCGCTCCAGGCATTGGGTCCTCCACAATCCGGAAATCGCCGCCGCCGTCACCGAAGGAACCCGCTGGGCCCTGCGCCATATTCCGCACTACCGGGAATGGTTCCGCTTTCGCACCTATTGGGCGGCGGCCGACGGGCTGTTCGTCAATGTGGTCAAGGATCCGGACTGGCCGGCCGACTCGCCGTCGGTGTCGGCCCACAACGAGGCGATGCGCCAGTATTGCCTGGGCTACATGCACAGCAAATTTGCCGATCGTCCGGACCTGATCGAGAAGCTGACGCCGGATTTTCCGGTCTTCTCCAAGCGGATCGTGCTCGACGCCGGATGGTTCGACGCCCTGAAGCGCGACAACGTCCATCTGGAAACCGGCAAGATCGCGCGTATCCTGCCCAACGGCATACGGATGGAGGATGGCACCGAGCACGAGATCGACGTGATCGTCATGGCGACCGGCTTCGATGTTTCCAACATGGTCGGTTCGATGGAGATCGTTGGCCGCAACGGGCGCAACCTGGGCCGGGAATGGGGCGACGATCCGCGCGCCTATTTGGGAGTCACGGTTCCGGGCTATCCGAACTTCTTTCTCACGGTCGGCCCCAACAGCGCGCCCAATCACGCCGCCGGACAGAACCTGATCTCGGAAACCCAGATCAACTACATCATCGAATGCCTGGATTTGATGATGGCCAAGGGCGGCAAGACCATCGAGCCGACCCGTGAGGCCTACATTGCCTGGAACGAGAAGATCGACCGCCGTCTGCCCGAGATGATCTGGACCCATCCCAAGGCGAAAAGCTATTACAACAACCGCAAGGGCCGGCCCTTCCTGTCCTGGCCCTACCGCCTGGTCGATTACTGGACCTGCACGCGGGCGCCCGTCGCGGAGCATTTCACCATCGCGTGACATTGGCTGGGCGTGATCGCCGGAACCGATTGCCTGCGGGGTTGCTGATTTTCCGTTTTTTGCGTGGAGATGGCCGTGATATGCGTTATAGTAGCACTCAATTAATACGCATATACCTGATGTCGCCATCATCATTGTGAAGGCGGCCGCTGGTTTCCGCGATGCGGCGCGGCGCCAGGATGGAACGTCGCCCGAGGCCGTCTGCCAACCGGAGCTGATCCATGATCGATATTTTTTCTCCCCTGCTGTTGGGCGACCTCGCTCTGTCCAACCGGATCGTCATGGCTCCCATGACACGCTGCCGCGCTGGCGATCAGGACGAGCCAACCGCGGATGTCGCGGAATATTACCGCCAGCGGGCGAGCGCCGGACTGATCGTCAGCGAGGGCGTACAGCCCAGCATTCATGGCAAGGGGTACTATCGCACGCCGGGCATCCACGATCCGGTGCAGATCGAGGGCTGGCGCCGGGTGACACGGGGCGTACGCGACGCCGGCGGTGCGATCGTGATGCAGCTCATGCATTGCGGCCGGGTGGGGGCTGTGGGCAACAAGGACCCGCGCGCCGAAACCGTCGCGCCATCGGCCGTTCCCAGCCGTCACGGGATCTACACGGCGGCCGGCATGTCGGATTGCCCAATGCCGCGCGCGCTGGAAACCCACGAGATCGCGGGCGTCGTCGACGAACAGGCCACGGCCACCCGCAACGCCCGCGCCGCCGGTTTCGACGGGGTCGAACTGCATTGCACCAGCGGCTATCTGCCGATGCAGTTCCTGGCAACCGGGACGAACAGACGCACCGACCGTTACGGCGGTTCGCCGGAAAACCGGGCGCGCTTCGTGATCGAAACGTTGGAGGCGATGGCGGCGGCGATCGGTCCGGGCCGGGTCGGCTTCCGCATTTCTCCCGGCAACCGCTTCAACGACATGGAAGACGACGAGCCGGTCGAAACCTACAGGGCCCTGCTGCTGGCGGTCGACCGTCTCGGCCTTGCCTATGTCCATGTCATCAACACGCCGATCCCCGGACTCGACCCGCTGCCCTTTGTGAGGCGGTACTGGAACGGCCCGGTGATCGGCAACAACGAGCTGTCGGTGGAGAGCGCGCGGCGGATGCTGAACGGCGGGCTGGCCGACGCGGCGTCCTTCGGGCGCCTCTACATCAGCAACCCCGATCTGGTCGAGCGCTTCCGCTCCGGCGGGCCGCTGAATGAACCGGACCGCCGCACCTTCTACGCCGGCGGCCCCGCGGGTCTGATCGACTATCCCACTCTGGCCGCTCAAGCGCGGACCGCCGTTCCGGCCTGAAGGCGGGATGGACAGGCAGGCGGGTGCGGTGAAGCGCCGTCCGCAACCGATTGATGGAGGTTATCATGTCGACAAGCGCGAGCGAAATGGCGGCGGCGCTTTTGCATGGCACGCGGGCCGGGGATCCGGCCCGGATGCGCGCCGTGTTCGAGGCTTATCTGGGGAGTTGGCGCGCGGGCGATCCGGAAGCCCGTGCCGCCCTGTTCGTGTCCGATGCCGTCGTCGAGGATCCCGTGGGCGGGCCGGTGCTGCGCGGCATGACGGCGGTGCGCCGTTTCTGGGCGGACGCCGAAGGCGCCGGCTACGCGTTCGACCCGCGGCTGGAACTGTTCATTCCCTGCGGCTCGGAAGCCCTGGCCCGTTTCGTCATGCGCATGACCAAGGACGGGCAGCCTCCCGTCGCCATGACCATTCACGAAGTTCTCGGCTTCGACGGCCAGCACCGCCTCACCTCGCTGCGGGCCTTCTGGACGCAGGAATCGATCGCCCAGCTTGATGAGGTCCGGATGCCCGACGATTATTCCCTGGGCTATATGTAACTAAGCATTCACTTACAACTTGATCGCCGCGCAGGATTGTGTGTAGTTAGAACAATGCGGAGGGCCGGAAACGCTCGGATCCGGTCCATCATCGCAGGCCGCGGAAAAGGCGGGTGGAAAATGCTTCCCGTTGCCGACCCCGCGCGTCCACTGGAAGGCCGTCCCATGGATGGGCGCCTGTGAGGACCGAGGCGGTGACCGTTGTCGGAAAAACTGCTTGAAGGCCGGATTTCATCTTCGGCAGTTCGCGTGTTTGCGAAATTTGTCACTGAGTAGAAAACGCATTCATTGATTTGTCTGTGGTCATGAACCGTGACGCGATGCATCTCCGTCACCTGTCGCAAACATCGAGGGCGGCGTGCAAGCCGAACCGCCCTGTCCAAAGGGAGCAAACGATGAACAGCCAAGCCCGTAGGGAGCATCTCTCCAAGATCCTGCGTCCCGTGGCGCCGCCGCGCCAGCTGGACAACGTCTACACCGACGATCAGCGCGAGCGTCTGCTCGACGTGGTCCACCGGAATGGTGCCTGGAAGCTGATCATCGCCCAGCATTTCTCGTCCGCCGACGCCCTGATCGCGACGCTGTCGGGCGCGATGCCGGAAGGCGTGACGCCCACCCTCGACATGTTTCTGACCCCGACCTTCCGTGGCTTCTACGCCAATTACTCGACGTCGCTGTACCCGGAAATCAACGACTGCTTCTACAACGACCAGTTTCTGAATCACGCCAAGTCCTATTGGAACGCCCAATACGCCAAGCCGCAGATGATGCTGTTCAACGTGAACGGTCCCTGCGCCAACACCGATCCGGGCCATCTCGACACGCCCAGCTTCCGCGGCGTCCGCTATGAGAGCGCGCCGACCTGGCTGTGCAGCGTCATGGGCAAGTCGGGCCTGTTCCGGGATTACCTGATCAAGATGGCCCAGGTCATCACCTGGTTCTCGCACGACCCGGACAGCGGCTTCACCTATTGGCCGGAAGGGCCGCTGGCCAAGCCGGAGCGCCTGATGCCGCCGGTCTACAACCGTGGCGTCGTGGTGCAGAACGAGATGATGATCCACCGCGGCGAGGCCAACGGCCCGCTCGACCAGCGCCGCCCGGCCGGCCTGGGCTTCGACAGCGTGTTCGAAGGGGATCCCTCCGACCGCAACCAGTGGCTGGTCAAGACCGGCGACAGGGTCATCGCGCGCCATTCGACCGACGAGCTGCGTTTCCTGGTTCATTGGTCGGCCGAGGTGTTCGAGGACTATGCCGAGTTGAAGAGGAACATGGATCGCACGGCGGATCTCAGCTACGACCAGGTCTTCGAGACGCTGATCAAGGACGTCCGATCCAAGGGCATCGCCATCGATCCGCCGGCCAATCCGCTTGCCGACCCGGTCTTCATCCGCACGCTGAACGCCGCTTACGACGTCGGCCGGCCGGCCGAGTACCCGGCCGAGGCGCCGGTGTGCGGGCTGAACCTCGCGGGCGCGAAGGCGGCCTGAGCGCGTGGCCGCTGACGGCCGGGGATCCGTGGCGATGCGGGTGAGGGAATGACCAGTCTGGATGGAACCGTCGTGATCGTCGGCGCCGGTCATGCCGGCGGAAGCGTCGCGACGATGCTGAGGCAGCAGGGCTGGCTCGGGCCGGTGGTTCTGTTGGGCGAGGAGCCGCTGGCTCCCTACCAGCGCCCGCCGCTGTCGAAGGCTTGGCTGAAAGGCGAGGCGGCCCTGGACGGGCTGCTTCTCCGCAAGCCCGAGATCTACGCACAGCAGCGCATCGACCTGCGCGTCGACACCCGCGTGGTGGCGATCAACCGCCGGGCTTGCGAGGTGGTTCTCGCCGATGGAGGGCGGTTGCGTTACGACGCGCTGATCCTGGCGACCGGAACGCGCCCGCGCGTCCTGCCGGTCGTCGGAGCGGACCTGCCGGGCGTCCTTTCCCTGCGCGGCCTGGCCGACGCCGACCGGCTGAAACTGACGCTGGGCACGGCCACGCGCCTGGCCGTCGTCGGCGGCGGTTACATCGGGTTGGAGGTGGCGTCGGCGGCGCGGAGCCTGGGTCTCGAGGTGACGGTCGTGGAGCGCGAGGAGCGGCCGCTCGCCCGTGTGGCCAGCCCGGAAATCTCCGCCTTCTTTCGGAGGCTGCACGAGGAACGCGGCGTGGCGTTCGCGCTGTCGGCCGAGGTTGCCGCGATCGGGGGGCGGGGCGGACGCGTCGCCGCGGTGGAGCTGGGGGACGGTCGGCGGATCGACGCCGATCTGGTGCTGGTCGGCATCGGCGCCGTGGCCGACATGGCGCTGGCGATCGACGCCGGATTGGACTGCCGGGACGGTGTCCTGGTCGATCAGGCCTGCCGCACCAGCGATCCGTCCATCCATGCCATCGGCGACATCACGCGCCGGCCGTTGCCGCTCTACGGTCGCGAGGGCAGGCTGGAGAACGTGCAGAACGCGCTGGAACAGGCCCGCCAAACCGCCTGCGACTTGTGCGGCAAGCCGCCGCCGGCGCCGGAAGTGCCGTGGTTCTGGTCCGATCAGTATGAAACCAAACTACAGATCGCCGGCCTGCCGTTCGGAGCCGTCCGTCGCGTCGTGCGTGGAAACCCGGCCGAGGGCAGGTTCGCCGTGTTCCATCTGATGGAGGATGGCGTCCTCGTGGCCGTGGAAGCGGTCAATCTGCCGGGCGAATTCATGATCGGCCGGCAGTGGATCGGTCAGCGCCGGGTGCTTTCCCCCGAACGTGTCGCCGATGCCGCGTTGTCGATCAAGGAGGTCGCCGGCTGATCCAGCCGCCGGCCGTCGTTCCAGGAAAATCTGATCCCATGCCCACCGTCACCTTTGTTTCCGCCGCCGGCGACCGTCACACGGTCGAGGCCGAGATCGGCAAGAGCGTCATGGAATCCGCCGTCGGCAACGGCGTGGCGGGGATCGACGCGGATTGCGGCGGCTCCTGCGCCTGCGCGACCTGCCACGTCATCGTCGACGCGGACTGGTTCGAACGGCTGAGTCCTCCGGAGGAGGCGGAAACCGCGATGCTGGAGTTCGCGGTCGATCCGCAACCGCGCTCGCGGCTCTCCTGTCAGATCCGCGTGACGGCGGACCTTGACGGGCTCGTCCTCCACACGCCGGTGTCGCAGCGGTGATGCCGGCCAACACCCGAACCTGCGGGGCTATGAGCGGACATGCTGAAGCGAGTGAGGTCGGTTTCGAACTGGCCATTCAGTGTCAAGCTGGGAATCGGTCCGGCCATCGCGGCGTTGATGGTCGCGCTGATGCTGCTGTCCGGTTCGCGCACGCTCTCGGTCCAGGCCGACAGCCAAACGCGGATCGTCGGGCTCGCGGTCGATGGTGTCGGGTTGCTGAACGCGGCGCTCCAGGAGCTTCTGGACGTCAACGCGGCGCTCTACCGCGTCGCCGCCATGCAGTCGCTCGATCCGGGATCCATCGACGACGTGCAGAGCGTGGTTTCGGAACTCGGCAAGCGGGTCGATGGCGTTGGCGAGCGGCTGCACGCCTTCGCGGCGGACTACGCCGTCGAGGAGCAGCGTGACGATCTGGCGCGGGTGATCGAACTGGTGGCCGGGTACAAGGTCGTCGTCGATTCCGCGTCGCAGATGCTGGCCGTCAACGTCAACGCCGCGGCAACCTTCCTGTTGCCCTTGGATGACAACGGGCAGGCGGTCGTCGCCGGCATCCGCCGCATCGTGGACTCCGGTCAGAAGGAAGCCCGCAACATGGGCGAACGGGCCGGCGCCGGCGCGTCGGAGGCGCGGCGCGATTTCATCCTGATCGCGCTCGGAGGGTTCGGCGTGCTGGTCGCGGTCGCGATCCTGATCGCGGTCAAGACGATCCGCTCGATCCGTGCCATCGCCGAGGTCACGCGCCGCCTCGCCGACGGCAGCAACGACGTCGACATCGCCGGTCTGGCCCGCCGTGACGAGCTGGGGATCATCGTGACATCGCTCGGCGCCTTTGCGGCCAACCAGTCCCGTCTTGAAATCCTCCAGGCCGAGCAGGACGCGATGAAGGCGGAGGCCGAAAGTCGCCGCAGGGCCGCCATCGCGCAGATGGCCGGGATGTTCGAGGCCAAGATCGGCGGCGTGGTCGAGGCGGTCGCCCGGTCCGCCACCGCGATGCAGGAGAACGCGAGCGGCATGGCCGGCACGGTCGAACGCACCCGCCACCAGTCGGAAGTCGCCACCGGCGCCGCCCGGCAGGCCTCCACCAACGTGCAGACCGTCGCGGCGGCCAGCGAGGAGCTGTCCACATCGATCCAGCAGATCAGTGTCCAGGTCGACCGTTCGCGCCAGATCGCCACCGACGCTGTTGGTGCGTCGGGCAAGGCGGTGGACTCGATGCGGCAGCTGACCCAGGGCGCCCAGAAGATCGGCGAGGTTGTCCGGCTGATCTCCGGGATCGCGGAGCAGACCAATCTGCTGGCGCTGAACGCGACCATCGAGGCGGCGCGGGCGGGGGAAGCCGGCAAGGGGTTCTCCGTCGTCGCCGGCGAGGTGAAGGTGCTGGCCTCGCAGACCAGCAAGGCGACCGACGACATCGACGCGCGCATCAACGAGATGCAGGGGCTGACCGACAGGACCGGGCAGGCGATCCAGGAGATTTCACAGGCGATTTCCCGCTTGACCGAGATTTCGCTGGTCATCGCCGCCGCCATCGAGCAGCAGGCCGGCACCACCCACGAGATCGCGCGCAGCATCCGTGCGGCCGCGCTCGGGACCGAGGAGGTGTCGCACAGCATCGGCGACGTCAACCAGGCTTCGATCGCCAGCGGTGTCGCGGCATCGCACATTCTGGAAGCGTCCTCGAAGCTTCATTCCCAGGCCGACCGCCTGCGGGGGGACCTGCACGATTTCATCAGCGAGGTTCAGGTGGCCTGAACCAACCAGTCGGGAAAAGCGCTTCGACCGGCCCGGTTGACGTCCGGCACCAAGCGGTGTTCGGGGGGCAGTGCTTGGGGGCGGTGTTGGAAGGAGCGCTTTTGGCGGCCGGCCTGCTTGGGGGAGCAGGCCGGCCGCCATTTTCTGCGTCAATGGCAGATGAGCAGCGGAAGGCCGGGGTTGGTGAGCAGCTTGCCGGTGGTGCTGCCGACCATGGCCTCGCGCAGCCGCGAGCGGCCGAAGGCGCCCATGACGACCAGATCGGCGCCGATCCCGCCGGCCCGTGCCAGGATGGAGCCGGCGACGCCATGCACGTCGTCCAGCGTCATCAGCTTCACGCTCGCCGAAACCCCCTGGATGGCGAGGTAGTCGAGGAGCGGCGCGCCCGCCGGCGGGGCCGACCGGTCGGGCGTGCCGGCGACGACGATCATCACCTCCACCGTCTCGGCCTTCTTCAGGATCGGCAGAGCGCTGCGGATGGCGCGGACCGATTCCGGGCTGGCGTTCCACGCGATGAGAACCCTCCGCCCCAGCGTCGGCGCCGTCGGACGCTGGGGCACCATCAGCACCGGCAGGCCCGACCCCAGCACCAGCTGGCCGCACAGGCGGCGGCTTCCCGGCTGGTCGGCGTCCGATGGGCCAACGACGATCAGGTCGCTGTAGCGCGCTTGCGCGATGATCTCCTCCGCGACGGCGCCGCTCGATTCCAGCCAGCGGCGGTTCGGGTGCGCGGCGGCGTGGCGCTCGAACAGCGACCTGGCCCGTTCCGCGATCTCGTCGGTCGCCTTCTTCAGCGTGTCGGTCAGGGAGCGTCCGGCGAAGGTCTGGGCGACGTAGGACAGGTCCATGGACGGCCGCACGCAGAGGCCGGTCAGGACCGCCTCGTGCGCGCCGGCCAGGGCGGCGGCGGCTTCGATCCGGGTCGACGCGCCTTCGGCGTCATCGGCATGGACCAGGATGCTCTTCAGGGGCATGAGGCGTCTCTCTTGCTTGGGGCTGGGGCGCTCTGTCGAGGGGTGGTTGCGGCGGCCCGACCGGCGCGGCGTCCGGAGAACACGCAATCGGCCAAGGACAGGCCGCTGACGTAGCGTGAGGATGGCAGCCCGACGGCGGCCCGGCCGGCGGCGTACAGCCCGGCGATGCCGCGCCCGCCGGTGTCGCGGACCTGCCCGGTCTCCTCGTCCACCTCCAGCCCGCCCAGCGTCAGGACCGCCATCGGCAGCATCGGCGCGGCGATGGACACATCAAGCGCGTAAAGCGTGCCGGTCAGCGCGTGGCGCATCTCCGGCGCCTTGCCGACCGGATCCTCCCGCTCGCCGCGCGCTGCCGCGTTGGCGGCGGCGATGCTGTCGCGCAGGGCGGACGGATCGGCGCCGATCCGCGCGGCCAGGGCCTCCGGACCGGGCGCCTTGACCGCGCCGAGAAGCATCATCATCAGCGCCGGCAGCGACTGGAACGCCCAGAGCCGCCCGAACAGGCACTGGCGCAGCGCCTTGCGCCGAAGAGCGGAGTCGAGGATCAGCCACGCCTTGCCTCCCTGCTCCTCGACCACCGCGTGGCCCAGGGTGGCGCCATAGACCTGCTCGTTGCAGAAGCGCTCGCCCCGGCCGTTGACGACCAGCCCCTTCGGCCAGTCGGCCGGTGGGGTGATGAAGCGCCAGCAGGAGATGTTGTCCAGCGCGCCGGCCGCCGCGCCGACGCTCCGGCCCAAGCGCAGGCCGCTTCCGTCGCAGCCGGCACCGCCGATCGGCAGCCCGCCGGTCGTGTGGGGGGAGTGCTGGCGCCACAGTTCGGGATTGAAGATGAACCCCCCGGTTGACAGGATCACCGCCTTGTCGGCGCGCACGAGCATCGGTTGCCCGGCGTCCCTTTCGATGCGCGCGGCCGCGCGGCGGCAGGCGTCGGCCTTGGCGGGGCGGTAGAGCCGCCAGCGCGCCGACTGGCGGTCGAGTTCGGCATGGCGTCGGGCGGCCGGAGTGTCGGGCGGCAAACGCGCGACCTCCACGCCGATGACGCGCCCGGGGCGTCCATCGGCGTCCGTCTCGCACACCAAACGCCGCACCGTCGCCTGTGTCAGCGGCGTGGCGCCAGCCTTCAGCGTCGAGTCGCGCAACGCGGCGTAGAACGTCTCGCCGGATTGGCCGCGCGCGACCGCCCGGTGGCCGCGTGGCGCCGGTGCGCCATGGGCGCCACGATAAGCGGGCACCACCTCGTTGCCCGAATAATAGAGATAGCAGCCGTCGGGCGGGTAGGAGGTCTTGTGGTCAGGCATTGTCGAGCCGAAGCGCACACCCTGCCGCTCCAGCCAATCGAGGGTCGCGACGCTGCCGTCGCAGAAGCGGCGCAGGGTCGCGTCGCTGACGACGCCGTTCACCTCCCGGCGCAGATAGTCGAACATCGCGTCGGGTGAATCGTCGTAACCGGCCTCGCGCTGATGGCGGGTGCCGCCTCCGGCGTAGACGACGCCGCCGGACATCGCGCTGGCGCCGCCGCCGGTGAAGCGATCGATGACCAGAACGCTGGCTCCCGCGGCGCGCGCCTCGATGGCGGCGCAGGCTCCGGCGGCACCCCAGCCGACGACGGCCACGTCGGTCTCGGCCTGCCAATCGACGGCCTGTCCCGGCTTCACCAGCAGTGGCGGCAGGACCGGCGTCACGGTGTCCTGGGTCGTGTTCACGGCGTGCTCCCCAGCAGGTCGGTGTTTGTCAGGGGGATCGGCTCGTCCAGCATGTCGGCGACCGCGCGGAAGGCGAAGGTCATTGCCGGCCCCAGCGTCGAACCGGCTCCCGGATAGGACGGCCCCATCACCGAGGCGCTGTTGTTGCCCACGCAGTAAAGGCCGGGGATGACCCGCCCGTCCTGGTCGAGCACGCGGGCTTCCCGGTCGGTCAGCAGGCCGCCCTTGGTGCCGATGTCGCCCGGCCAAAGCCTCATCGCGTAGAAGGGGGCCTTGTCGATGGGGCCGAGGTTCGGATTGGGCCCGACGGTGACGTCGCCGTAGTAGCGGTCGAAGACGTTGCCGCCCCGGTCGAAATCCTCGTCCTTGCCGGTGCGGGCGAAACCGCCCATGCGCTCCGCGCTGCGGCGCAGGCCCTGGGCGTCGACGCCGATCCGTGCGGCCAGCGCCTCCAGCGTGTCGCCCTTCCAAACCGCGTTGCCCCACCACGCGCCGGGCACCTTCCCGTCGGGCATGACGCTTTTCGGCAGCAGCGGACCCATCGGGTAGCGCGCGCGGAAACGGCTGTCGAAGACGATCCAGGCGGGAACACCGCCGCCGGTGACGGCATGGTCGGCCAGCATCGCCTGCTGGAACTCGGGATAGGGGCAGGATTCGTTGACGAAGCGGTCGCCGCGGCTGTTGACCACCATGCAGCCGGGCATCGAACGTTCCACGAAGACGCCACGGAACTTCTCCTCGCCCGGCACCTCGATGGTCGGCACACCCCAGCTCAGCGCCATCATGTGCAGCGCGCCACCGACGTCGGCCCCGGCGCGGATGGCGTCGCCGGTGTTGCAGCCGACCGGCGTGGCTGTCCAGCGCTGGTCGGTCGGCTTGGACAGATGCCGCTCGCGCATCGGCTGGTTGCGCTCGAAGCCGCCGGCGGCCAGCAGCACGCCCCGCTTGGCCATCACGCGGGCGTCGCGGCCGTCGCGGCGCGTCACCACCCCCGCGACCCGGCCATTCTCCACGACGAGGGAGTGCAGGGCGCAGTGTGTCCGGATCGGGATCCCCTGCCGTCGCGCCGCAGCAAGCAAGCCGGCGACCAGCGCCTGACCGCCGGTCATGCGGCGATCCAGCCGGCTCTTCAGCCGCCAGGGATAGTCGGTGGCGTAGCGCAGCAGGGCCTTGAGCACCGTCGTGACCGATCCCGGTCCCTGCGACAGAATGGTGTGGGCGTCGAAGCTGTTGAGATTCACCCGCCCGAACAGGAGTTGACCCGGGTTGGACGGACGCAGCAGCGCCAGCCCGTCGAGGCCGAGGCGCGCCGCGTTGAAATCGACCGGATCCATGGTCCGCCCACCGGGGCGGGAGCCGGGCAGCGGCGGGTAGTAATCGGCGTAGAGCGGCATGCAGCGATAGGGCACGCCGATGACGCCGAGATAACGCGCCATCACGCTGGCGGTCTCGACATAGGCCAGAACCCGGTCGTCGCTGGCCATGCCGCGCGCGCAGGTTTTCACGTAGTGGAAGGCGTCCTTGACGCTGTCGCTCACCCCGGCCCTGGCTTGATCGTCGTTGCACGGAATCCAGATGCCGCCGCCCGAAACGGCGGAGGTGCCGCCCACCTTGTCGGATTTCTCGATCACCAGCGGCTTGAGGCCCCGCTCGGCCGCCCGGATCGCGCCCAACAGGGCGCCGGCACCCGAACCCACCACGATCACGTCGAATTGCGTGCCGTTCTCATCATTCACAGGAGTGTCCCCTCGTTCGATACGGAAGCACGCCTTCAAAAGGCCGTGCGGCTCAGCCCCGGTCGCCGGCCAAGTTATCGGCCAGATCGTGGGCCAGGTCGTTGGCGCCGGTCATGTGCCGCGCGGCAACGAAGCCGAAGGTCATCGCCGGTCCCAGGGTGGAACCGGCGCCCGGATAGCTGCCGCCCATCACCGAGGCGGCGTTGTTTCCGACGGCGTAGAGGCCGCCGATCGGCGATCCGTCGAACCCCAGCACCTGGGCGTTGGCGTTGGTCGCCAGCCCGCCGCAGGTGCCGATGTCCCCGGGATGCAGGGGGATGGCGTAGAACGGTCCCTGGTCGATGGGGGCGAGCGACGGGTTGGGCTGGACCCGCGCATCGCCATACATGCGGTCATAGGCCGCGGCGCCTCTCTGGAAGGCCGGATCCACCCCTTCGCGCGCGCCCGCGTTGAAGGATGAGACCGTCTCCGCCAGAGCGTCGGGCGGCACGTCCATGGCGCGCGCCAGCTCGTCGAGGCTGGACGCCTTCTTGAGGATCGAGCGGATGGGCACGGACAGCGCCCAGTCCGGCACCAGCGGCAGGATCGGGCCGACCGGATATTTCCGGCGGTAGGCGGCGTCGAACACCAGCCAGGACGGGATGCTGCGGGCGTCGGGTCTGTCGGCGTCGATCATCCGGCGTCCGACGATGTGGTAGGACGCCGCTTCGTTCATGTAACGGCGCCCGGCCTGATTCACGACGATGCAGCCGGGCAGGGCGCGTTCGATGGTGCAAAGCCGGCCGCGATTCTCGCCGGGAATGGAGAAGACCGGCGCCCACCACGCCATGTCGAGGTTCATGGTCGCCGCGCCGACGGCGGTGGCGGCGACGATCGAGTCGCCGGTGTTGTTCTCCTGCGAGCCGCTGACGGTCGGGGTCGCGATGGCGGGCAGGTGGCGGGCGCGCATGTCGGGGTTGCGCTCGAAACCGCCGGCGGCCAGCACGACGCCCCGGCGGGCCCTGATGCGCAGCGTCCGGTCGCCCTGCCGGACCACCGCGCCCAGCACGCGCCCGTCCTTCTCGACCAGTTCGACCAGCCGCGTGCCCAGCCAGAGCGGAACGCCGAGCCGTTTTGCCGTCAGCCGAAGCCCGCCGATCAGTGCGGTGCCGAGCGTCAGGAAACGGTCCTTGCGCGAACGCAGCCGTTGCGGGAGGTCGCCGTAATAACGCGCGACCATGCGCAGGAAGGTGCGCTTCCAGCCCCTGGGTCGGAACAGCAGGGCGAAGGTCTCGGTGAACTGCCAGTTGATCATGCCGAACAGGCTGGCGGCCGGCGAGGTCGGGCGCAGGGCCAGCATGTCGGCGCCGAGCAGGCGGCCGTCCATCGACAGCGGCAGATGCGTGCGGTGGCCGAGTTTCCCGCCGGGAACCTCGGCGTGGTAATCGGTGTAGGGCAGGCTGTGATAGCGCACGGGGGTGTTGTCGGTCACCCAGCGCAGCATTTCAGGGGCCCAGCGGACGAAGGCGCGGATGTTCTCGTCGGGCACGCTCGCGTCGCTCAGATGGCGGATGTAGCGGAAGGCCTCTTCCGGGCTGTCCTGGTGCTGGTTGGCCGGCGCGAGCGGGCTGTTGGGAATCCAGATGCCGCCGCCCGAGGTGGCCGAGGTTCCGCCATACTCGTCGCTCTTCTCGATGATGAGCACATCGGCCTGCCGGCTGGCGGCCACCAGCGCCGTCAGCATGCCGCCGGCACCGGAGCCCACCACCAGCACATCGACGTCCCGTTCCCATTCCTGATCGCCGTTCATCGTCGTTTCCGTCCCTGGATTTTTTTCTGTTGGCGCGCCCCCGCCGTTCCCGTGCCAGGGTCGGCAGGATAATGATCCGCTCCGTCCAAAAATACGCATATGACGGAAAATTTCCCAATAGAATCGTATTTCGCGGAAAACAATAGCCGTGCTAGTGTCATGGATAAAGGTGCGCCTGCGCATCGGAGAATTCAAAGAGGGAGGCCGTCATGGCGGGTTCTGCGGAGTATGGTCTGGGGGCGTTCACCTTTCCGCGCGGGTGGTTCATGGTCGCCGATTCGGCGGAGGTGACGTCGGTGCCGCTGGCTGTCCGGTATTTCGGGCAGGATCTGGTGCTGTATCGCGGTGAGAGCGGGCGGGCCTACATGGTCGACGCCTACTGCCCCCACATGGGCGCCCATCTGGCGAAGAACACCACCTCCTACGTCATTCACGACAAGCGGCAGGTCGAAGGCGAGTCGATCCGTTGCCCCTATCACGCCTGGCGTTTTGGCGCCGACGGCGCCTGCAACGACATTCCCTATTCGAAAGCCAAGCCCCCGGCGGCGGCCAAGCTGCGCAGCTGGCCCCTCCAGGAGCGTTACGGCTGCCTCTACACGTGGCACGACCCGGAAGGCGGCGAGCCGGATTTCGATCTGCCGGCAATTCCCGAATGGGACAACCCGTCCTATGTGCGGTGGGAAATCGACCGGCTCGGCATGCTGCCGTGCCACCCCCAGGAGATCGTCGACAACATCACCGATGTCGCCCATCTCGGGCCGACGCATGGCGGCCCGGCCGAGTATTTCAACAACGTGATCAGCGGGGTGGAGGTCCGGCAGTATCAGGGCGCCTACCATCGCGCCCTGGCGCCCGGCGTCATGCTGGAAACCGACACCTTCTACATCGGGCCGGGCATCCTGCTGTCCTATTTCAATGGTGGGCACGCGGTGATGTACATCGCGCACACTCCGGTGGATGACGGGTCGCTGAAGGCATGGCATGGCCTGCTGGTCAATTCCGGCAAGCCGGTGGCCACCGACGGGGATGTCGAGCCGGCGCGTCGGCAGCAGGCCGGCAGTCTCGCGGCGCTGGCGCAGGATTTCGAGATCTGGGCCAACAAGCGTGCCTGCATCACTCCGCTCGCCGTTCCGGGGGACGGCGCCTTTTCCAAGGCGCGGGTC
Organism: Azospirillum agricola; assembly: GCF_020005195.1. Classification (NCBI taxonomy): domain Bacteria; kingdom Pseudomonadati; phylum Pseudomonadota; class Alphaproteobacteria; order Rhodospirillales; family Azospirillaceae; genus Azospirillum; species Azospirillum agricola. Next base: position 689,481 of record NZ_JAIFZR010000002.1, on the reverse strand, counting down.
TGGTACAAGCAGTTCTACAACCCGCGGGCCGAGGCGGAGAAGTACCAGTCGCTGGCCAACGGCACCTATGGCGTCCGCGACATGCCGGCGCAGCGGCAGCTCGTGGACTGACCGGGCGCCGGACGCATCGACCGTCGGAGCGGAGCTGCCGGATCGGCGGCGTGCGTCCCTCGATTGCGCGGGGCGCACGCCGCTTCACGGCATCATTCTGTCGAACAACAAGAGGCTAGAGATGTTGTCCAAGATCACGCTGAAGAACAGTTCGCTGGCGGTCAGCCGGCTGTGCCTGGGCACCAACATGTTCGGCACCGCGGTCGACCAGGGGCGTGCGAACGCGCTGCTCGATCAATTCGCCGCACTCGGCGGCAATTTCATCGACACCGCGCGGTCCTATGGCGACTGGATCCCGGACGTCCCGAAGGGGGCCAGCGAGCGCGCCGTCGGCGCCTGGTTGAAGAGCCGGCGGCGCGACGATTTCGTCATCGCCACCAAGGGCGGCTTCTTCGACCTGAAGGCGATGGATTACCAGAAGCGCGTCACGCCGGCCCACATCGGGCGCGATCTCCAGGAAAGCCTGGAGCATCTCCAGGTCGACCGGATCGACCTCTACTGGCTGCACGCCGACGACGAGGCGCAGCCGGTCGAGCCGATCATCGATGCCTTGATCGGTCATCAAAAGGCCGGGCGGGTCGGTTGGTTCGGTGCGTCCAACTGGTCGCCGGCCCGCATCGCCGAGGCGCAGGCCTACGCCCGCAGCGTCGGCCATGAGGGCTTCATCGCCTGCCAGCCATTCTGGGGTCTGGCTGTCCCGAACCGTGAGGTCGCGGCGGTTTCCGGTTATGGCCCTTATTACGAGGACGGCTTCCAGCCGCTCCATGAGGGTGGCCTGACGATGATTCCCTATTCGGCGCAGAGCCGGGGCTATTTCACCAAGCTGGATGCGGTGGGCGAAGATGGGCTGCCGGACGATCTGAAGGCGATCTACGTCAACGAGATCAATCGCGGCCGCTTCGCCGCGTTGAAGCGGATCGCTGAGGAGCGTGGCGCCAGCTTGAACGACGTGGCGCTCGCCGCCTTGACGTCGCAGCCGTTGGTGACGATCCCGATCATTGGCGCCAGCAAGCCGCAGCAGATCGTCGAGAGCGTCGATGCGACCCGCCTGATCCTGACGGCGGACGAGGTGCGGCGCCTGCAAACGGGGTGTTGAAGTCCGTCGGCGAACGAAAGACGAAGCGCCCCGCGCTGTGCTGGAAGGCGTATGTCCGGCCTGACGATGCCGCGGCGCGTGCGCATTCCGACCGAGGCGGCCCGCCGCCCGCCGCCCGCCAACACCGGCGGCGGCGGGTTTTCATGTTTCAGCGCCTTGGAACCGGAAACGGCTTCCAAGAAGGCCCGTCCGGAAGTGCGGCCTCCGGCCTTGATCGGCCTCGCGGCTGTTCCGTGAGAAAATATGGTCCGGCTTGACAGCATCAATGTTTGTTAGTATTTACTAACTTATCTTGAACATGCCCGCCCGCCCCGCACGACGATGGGGGCGGCGGACGGCGAACAGCCGCACAACCACGCTGGCGAGCGGGCGCGCGGACCGTCAGTCCGCTCCGGCGGCCGCAACGCCACCACATCGAGGACGACTTCGAGCATGGCAGCACACACCACGCTTCCGGCTTTGCCGATCACGGATCATGAGGCTCTGCGCGGCGCCCTTGCCGTCGCCGATATGCCGACGTTGCTGATGGTGCTGGTGCACCACACGCGGGACGAGGCTCTGCTGGAGCGCTTCGCCCCCTATGTCGGTTCGCCCTACAACCCCGGCATCGCACCGCTTCCGGCGGCGATGCGCGCGGAGCTGGAGGAGAGGCTGCTTGCGCTGTTGACGCGCTCGCCCCCGCCGGAGGAACAGCCGCTGCCGCCGGCGCTGATGCGCCGGATGATGGAGATCAACGTCGGCGAGCCGGTGACCGATGAGTTCGTGCCGCTGTTGCTCGAACAGATGGGCTTCCAGCCGCCGGAGCCGCTGAAGAACAAGCCGGACCGTTCCGCTCCGCCGGCCGGCTTCAAGGTGCTGGTGATCGGTGCCGGCCTGACCGGCCTGCTCGCCGGCATCAAGCTGGGTGAGGCCGGCTACGATTACCAGATCATCGAGAAGAACGGCGACATCGGTGGGACGTGGCTGGAAAACGTCTATCCCGGCGTCGCCGTCGACACCCCCAGCCATTTCTACTCCTATTCCTTCGAATTGAATCCGGATTGGACGCACTACATCCCCTTGGGGCATGAGGTGCAGGCCTATCTGCGGCGGGTCGCCGACAAATACGACCTGCGCCGCAACATTCGGTTCAACACGCGCGTCGTCGACTGCGTCTTCGACGACGCCTCCGGCCGTTGGACGGTCGGGCTGGATGGTCCGGAGGGCCGCCGGAGCGTCGTGGCCAACGCCGTCATCAACTGCCACGGCCCGTTGAATCGCTGGTCGATGCCGAAAATTCCGGGGCTGGCGGACTTCAAGGGCGTTGCTGTCCACACCGCCGGCTGGAATCCCTCGCTCGATCTGAAGGGCAAGCGGGTGGCGCTCATCGGCACCGGCGCCAGCGCCGCCCAGGTCGGCCCCGCCATCGCCGGCGACGTCGCGCAGCTCACCGTGTTCCAGCGCTCGCGTCACTGGTGCCTGCCCTACCAGCGGACGCCGGTGCCCGAGGGGGTGCGCTGGGCGCTGCGCCACATTCCGCACTATCCGGAATGGTTCCGTTTCCGCACCTACTGGTTCACCTCCGACGGTCTGTACGCCGACAGCCAGATCGACCCGAACTGGCCGCAAGACGTCTCGGTGTCGGCCCGCAACGAAGCGGTGCGCCAGTATTGTCTGGGCAATCTCCAGACCAAGCTGGGCGATCGCCCCGACCTGATCGAGAAGCTGAAGCCCGACTACCCGGTGTTCGGCAAGCGGATCGTCATGGATGTCGAGTGGCTGAACACGCTGCGGCGTGACAACGTCACGTTGGAGAACACGCCGATCGAACAGGTTGCCGCCGAATCCATCGTGCTGAAGGATGGCGGGATCGTGCCGGTGGACGTCATCATCTGCGCCACCGGTTTCGAGATCGCCAAGATGGTCGGCAAGATGACGGTCATCGGCCGCGGCGGGCGCAATCTCGGCGAGGAATGGGGGGACGACGATCCGCGCGGCTATCTGGGGGTCACGGTTCCAGGCTATCCCAACTATTTCCTGACCGTCGGCCCCAGCAGCGGGCCGGCCCACGCCGCCGGCGTCAACCTGATTGTCGAGGCGCAGATCCACTACATCATCGAATGCCTGGACCTGCTGCGTGCCCGCAACGCCACGACCATCGAGCCGACCCAGCAAGCCGCCGACGCGTTCAACGCCGAGACCGAGCGCGTGATGAAGGGGATGGTGTGGTCGCATCCCAAGGCTGACAGCTATCACAAGAACAGCAAGGGTCGCGTCATCCTGGCCAGCCCCTACCGGCTGGTGGATTACTGGACGATGACCCGTTCACCCAAGCTGGAGGATTACCGGATCGAGTGATGCCATCCGATTGTGATGGATGGTTGCTCGCCGCCATCCCTATGAAGGCGGGAATCCGGACATTTCCATAGGAAGCATCGGGCAACCCAGTGCCGCCAGCTCTATGGGGAATGGTCAGAGAAATCGGACCGTCGGTCCCGGACACGGCGTCCGACTCATGGCGTGTCGGGGCGAGATGGAGCGGGGAGCGTGCAACCTCGCTCCGTCCAGCCGGATTTTTGACGTTCTCGACAAAGAAAATAGCAATTTGCGTTATGAATTTCCGAACTGATAACGCGTTGATCGTCTATTGATGTGTCATATTGACTGAATGCGTAAAAAGATCTTAGATCCGTCCTGGTGCTGGCCGGTTCTCCGATCCGCTGGGCCCGGCGTCCAGTGCCGTGTTGTCGGCAATCAGAAGGTTGACCGTGGGGGAGGGTGGTTTGGCGAAAGTGAAGGTGGCGATCATCGGTTCGGGCAACATCGGCACCGATCTGATGATCAAGATCATGCGCAACTCCAGGCATTTGGAGATGGGCGTGATGGTCGGCATCGATCCCGGCTCCGACGGTCTGGCGCGGGCCGGGCGCATGGGCGTGACGACCTGCGCGGGGGGCATGGACGGTTTGGTCGCGATGCCGGAATGGCGCGACGTCCAAGTGGTTTTCGACGCCACTTCGGCCTACGCCCACAAGAAGCATTCCGAGGTGGCGATCGCGGCGGGCAAACAGGTGATCGATCTCACCCCAGCCGCCATCGGCCCCTATGTCGTCCCGCCCGTCAATCTCGACGCGCATCTGGACCAGCCCAACGTCAACATGGTGACCTGCGGCGGGCAGGCGACCATTCCGATGGTCTACGCGGTCAAGCGCGTGTCCAAGGCGCTGCCCTACGCCGAGATCGTCGCGTCGGTCTCGTCCAGGTCGGCTGGTCCCGGCACCCGCGCCAACATCGACGAATTCACCGAAACCACATCGCGCGCCATCGAGTCGGTGGGCGGCGCCGCCCGCGGCAAGGCGGTCATCGTCCTGAATCCGGCTGAACCGCCGCTGATCATGCGCGACACCATCTTCACCTTCTCCCAGGGCGCCGAGCCCGAGGCGGTCGAAGCCTCCGTCCAGGCGATGGTGCAGGATGTGCAGAGCTACGTCCCCGGCTACCGCCTGAAGCAGAAGGTCCAGTTCGAGCGCATCGGCGACAACGACCCTCTGGTGATCCCCGGCTACGGCACCTTCGCCGGGCTGAAGTCCTCGATCTTCCTGGAGGTCGAGGGGGCCGCCCACTACCTGCCGGCCTATGCGGGCAATCTCGACATCATGACCTCGGCCGCGATGGCCACCGCCGACCGCTGGGTCGAGCGGACGTTGAAAGCCTGAGGGAGGAGGTCGGCATGAGCAAGCTCTACATTCAGGACGTCACGCTGCGCGACGGCATGCACGCGCTGCGTCATCAGTACGGCCTCGACACCGTTGCGGGGATCGCCAAGGCTCTGGACGAGGCCAAGGTCGACGCCATCGAGATCTGCCACGGCGACGGTCTGGCCGGCGGCACCTTCAATTATGGGTTCGGCAGCCACACCGACCATGAGTGGATCTCGGCCGTCGCCGACGTGCTGACCCACGCCAAGGTCACCGTGCTGCTGATCCCCGGCATCGGCACCAAGGAGGATCTCAAGGAGGCCTACGCGGCCGGCGCCCGCAGCGTCCGTGTCGCCACCCACTGCACCGAGGCGGATGTGTCCCGCCAGCACATCGCCTATGCGCGCGAGCTGGGGTTCGACACCGTCGGCTTCCTGATGATGGCGCACATGCTGCCGGTGGGCGCCTTGGTCGAGCAGGCCAAGCTGATGGAAAGCTACGGCGCCGAGTGCGTCTATGTGGTGGACTCCGCTGGCGCGCTGCTGATGGACGGCGTTGCCGAACGGGTGAAGGCGTTCCGCCAGGAGCTGAAACCGGAAACCACGGTCGGCATACACACCCACCACAACCTCACCCTCGGCGTCGCCAACTCCGTGATCGGCGTCCAGCATGGGGCGGTGCGCATCGACAGTTCGCTGGCCGGCATGGGAGCCGGTGCCGGCAACGCGCCGCTGGAGGCGCTGATCGCCGTCCTCGACCGCATGGGTTACGACCATGGCTGCGACCTGTTCAGGCTGATGGACGCGGCCGACGGTCTGGTGCGCCCGTTGCAGGACAGGCCGGTTCGGGTTGACCGCGAGAGCCTGTCGCTCGGCTATGCCGGCGTCTATTCCAGCTTCCTGCGCCACGCGGAAAAGGCGGCCAGGACCTATGGGATCGACGCCCGGGAAATCCTGATCGAGCTCGGCCGCCGCAAGATGGTCGGTGGCCAGGAGGACATGATCGTCGATGTCGCCCTCGATCTCGTGAAGACACGCGAAACCTCGGCGGCCTGAGCGGTCAAAGGGCTCGCTGGAGAAACAACGCCGCCCACGGTCCTCCCTCGTGCTGTGCGGTGCTTGAGCCGGTCACCCGCAAGGGAGACCGGCTCCTTTTTCCAAGATTTTGTGCGCTTGCCCCGCCAACGGCATCATGGCGCTTCCTTCCGTTCCGCGCTGGCTTTGGACGACCGCGGCCGCTTTTTCCTTTCCGGCGGCGTGGAAGGAGGAGGGGGCCGGGGCGCGGGAATGGATGTGGGATAATGGGTCGCGATGGCGGCTTCGGTCAGCCCGATGCCACGGCCGCAGAAGAAAACGATTTGGCGCAACAGTTCCTCCTCGGTGCCGGCGTACTGGACCGTCGGCTTGTCCCGCAGGCGCGCGACGCAGAGGTTGGAACCCAGATGTTCGAGCAGCGCGACGACATTGATCGGATCGACGGTCTCGCCCACCAGATCGCCGGCCGACCGGGCGCCGTCCAGCGCGGCCTTCAAGGGGGCCAGGCTGAGTCTCAGCGAGCGCCGATAGGTCAGCCGCGCGTAAGTGCCGTCTCCGGCCAGGCTGGCATACAGGACGCGGATGCTCTCCGGGTTTGGTTTGGCAAGGCCGCTCAACGAATTTTTGAAATACCCGTGCATCATCGCGACCAGACCGGCGGTGTCGGGGCTGAGGCCGCCCAGCGCCTTGAACGTCTCGTCCTGGTCCTTGATGAGTTTGCGCAAAACCGCGCAATACAGGATATCCTTCGAGGCGAAATGCCGGAAAATCAGCGCTTCGGAAACCTTGGCCTCGGCGGCGATCCGCTGGGTCTTCGCTCCGCTGTGACCGAACTCCGCGAAGATCTTGGTTGCGGCTTCCAGAATTGATGCGCGGCGGTCGGCGCTGAGCAGGCGTTTGCGGGTCATGGAGTCGGTCTAATCCATATCTGCGTAGCAATGAATGGAAAGCGTGGCGCTACATTGGCGAAGACAACGCCACGTCGCAAGAGGCAGGCCGGCGATGGAATGGCTCCGTCGCCGGCCGTCCCGTTTCCACAGGCGAGGTTACCCGTCCAAACCGAGAAGGGAGCGGGCCATGGGGGCCAGCCGGGGAGCGGCGCGTTCCGTCAGGAAGGCGATGCGGCCGTCGATCATGTCCCGCGTCATGTCCGGCTGCGTGTCGATCCAGAACGCGCCGGTGGCCAGCTTGTCGAAGATGACCTCCGCGGCCGCGGCCAGATCCATGCCGTAATTGGCCATCAGCTCGCGCATCACGGCGCGGTGGCGGTCGGCGCCGGTCGGCTCACCGGTCCCGGCGCTCGCCTCGAAGATGCGGGTCTTGACCATTCCGGGCACGATCGTGGAGACCTGCACCGGCTTTCCGGTCATCTGCATCTCCAGATACAGGCATTCCGTGAAGGATTGGATCGCGTGCTTGGTCATGATGTAGGCGGTCTGCGTCGGCATGATGCCGAAGGAACCGGTCGAAGCCAGGTTTGCGATGCAGGCCGGCTTGCCGCTCGCCAGCATGCGCGGCGCGAAGGCGCGAACACCGTGAACCACGCCGTGGATGTTGATGTTCAGCGTCTGCTCCCACCTTGCGGCCGGGATTTCCCAGCTCATGCCGATGGTTTCGATGCCGGCGTTGTTCACGAGCAGCCGGACGTCGCCCCAGCTCGCGTGAACCTGCTCGGCCAGCCGCTCCAGTTCCTCCGGCCTGGAGACGTCGACCCGAACGGCCATCGCCTCGCGCCCCTTGCCGCGGAGTTCGGCCGCCAGCGTCTCGGCCCCTTCGGCCGAGATGTCGGCGATCACGACCTTCATGCCCAGTTCACTGGCGCGGCGGGTCAGGCCCTCGCCGATTCCGGCCGCCGCGCCGGTGATGACGGCGACGCCGCCGGCGAAAGCCTCGCTGCTGTTACCCATTCTTGTCTCCTGGTGGGGCGCGGGCGCCCGCTTGTGCGATGGACCGCCCGGCGCGTCAGCGGCGGGGGGTCGCGAAATGCATCTTCAGCCAAGCGCTCGCGTCGTCGATGGCGTCCTGCGCCGCATCGACCATGCCGAGCCAGGACACGAAGCCGTGGAGCATGCCGACGTAACGCCGCGTCATCACCGGCACGCCCGCCGCGACGAGAGCCTGTCCATAGGCTTCGGCGTCGTCGCGGGACGGGTCGATCTCGGCGACACAGACGAAGGCCGGGGCGAGGCCGGCGTGGCTGGCGGCGCGCAGCGGCGCGGCCAGGGGATGGAGCCGTTCGGTCTCGGGTTTGGAGAGATACTGCCCCCAGAAATAGAAGGCGTCGTCGGCCCCGAGGATCGGGGCGTCGCGAAACTCCCGGACCGACGGCGTGTCCAGCGAGGGGTAGTCGCAAGGGCCGTAGATCAGAACCTGCGCGCGGAGCGCCGGCCCCCCCTCGTCCCTGGCGCGCAGCGCCACGCCGGCGGCCAGCACGGCCCCGGCGCTGTCCCCGGCGACGGCGATCTGGCCGGGGATGCCGTTGAGGTCCCCGCTGTGAGCGTCGGCCCACAGCGTCGCCGCCCAGCAATCGTCCGGCGCGGCGGGAAAGGGATGCTCCGGAGCCAGCCGGTAGCCGACCGACAGGACGACGCTCCCGGCACCGTGGCACAGGCCGCGGCAGATCATGTCCTGCGTGTCGAGATCGCCGACGACCCAGCCTCCGCCGTGGAAATAGACGACGACCGGCCAGGGCCCTTCGCCGACCGGGGTGTAGAGGCGGATGGGAAGGGCGCCGCCGGGGCCGTCGATGAAGCGGTCCTCGATTTTGCCGATCGGCATCGTCACGGGGGGGAAGGCGGTCGATGCCTGGCGCACCAGATCCCGCAAGGCGGCGACGGGAATGCTTCCGGCTTTCGGGAACTGGGCCGCGCCGGCGGCGAAGGCTTGCAGCTGTGGATGGATCTTCATCGCTCTCTCATGGCGTTGATGCGCCGCAACGACCGGCGCGGGCGTTCAGAGGATCGTCGCCGTGAACATGTTGTCGGGATAGCCGGGGAAGACGTAGTCCAGCTCGATCACCATCTTCTCGCCGAGCGGTCCCGCCGAGAGAATGTCGGTTTCGATGAAGGCCTGGACGGCGTTGCGGCCGTAGATGAAGCGTGGGGTGCTTGAGAACAGCGGCGAGGAATCCAGCCGCTCGTCGATGTCCGCCGCGCCACGCGGCGCCCTGTTGCACAGAAACTTCAGACGGTTCTTGAAGGGCGTGTCGCTGTCGGCCAGTTCCTGAAGCGTCAGCATCTTCTCTTCGATCCATTCCAGGGAATCGACGAGAAGGCCGACATGGAACCCGTGTTCGGGGTCGTTCGCCTGCGCGGTCCGAAAGGGGCCGAGAGCCGGGTGTTCGTGCGCGGTGCCGACGCCGAGGGCTTCGTGGATGGCGGCGAACAGGGCACGGTCGGCCGCTGGAAGCGGCGCCAGGTAGATGATGCCATCCCCCCTATTGCCCGCTTTGCCGTCGACCAGAAATTGATAAAAACGCTCCCCGCCCGGCAATGGAATGTCCTGGACGAGGTGAAAGCCAAGCGTCTGAAGGAGTTGCGCGGCAAGTGGACCCTCGCTCGCGTTTCGATAGTTCAGCGCGACATGCCCTATGGTGCGCGTCACCCGCTGGCGCGCGGTTTCACTCAGGATTTCCATGGCGTTTCTTCCGGTTCTTGGTTGCGCCGCGTGGGGAAAATGCTCCGCATATCCAGCAATCAGTTGTCTGGATTACACTTGATTCGCCCCGGCGGCAAGGTGTAAGCAAGTCCTTACTTATAAAAATCGATGGGCGCTGACATGCCGGATGATGCTGCGTTTGGGGGGCGTTCCCGGTCCGGGAGGTGGAGGATCCGGCGCATTCCTCTCGAACGGGTTCCCTGGCGACTCCGCCGAGGCGCGGGAGCGGATGGTCGGGGAAACGTCAGCCGGCCGTCGTCAGCCTCGCGGGAGCGCCTGGAAGGCCGACATGATAGTGACCGGCCGACCAGCCCCCATCGACGGCGAGTTCCGCTCCGGCGATGTAGGAGGCGTCGTCGGAGCACAGGAACAGGGTGGCCGCCGCGATCTCGCTGGGCTCGCCGATCCGTTGCAGGGGAACGCTCTCGTAGCCCCGGTTCCTCGCCTCGCCTCGCAGGCCCATCGGATTGCCCATGTCCGTGTCGACGCCGCCCGGATGGACCGAATTCACGCGGATCCCATGGTGGCCGTACTCGAGCGCGGCCGCCTTGGTGAGGCCGCGAAGCGCCCATTTGCTGGCGACATAGGCGGCGACGCCACTGCTTCCGCGCAGCCCGTCGATCGAGGAGATGTTGACGATGACGCCCTTGCCGGCCGCTTTCATGACGTGGCCGACCCGCTTGATGCCGAGGAACGCGCCCTTCACGTTGACGCCGATGACACGGTCGAAGTCGGCCTCGTCCAGGTTTTCGATGTCGGAAAACAGGACGACGCCGGCGTTGTTGACGAGCGCGTCGATGCGGCCCCAACGACGCATCGCCGTTTCGATCACGCTCTGCCATTCGGCGTCGCGGGTCACGTCGAGCTTGCAGAAGACCGACTCGCCGCCGATTTCGGCCGCCAAGGCAGCGCCCTCCGCCTCGGCCATATCGGCGATCACGACAAAAGCCCCCTCGCGGGCGAGCAGGCGCGAGGTGGCGGCGCCCATGCCTTTCGCGCCGCCGGTGATGACCACGACGCGATCCTTCAAGCGATTTGCGGCCAAACGATTCATGGCGATCCCTCCTTGCGATTGTTGTTCCGCGCCATATGGGTTGGCGTCGGAAATTTTCAGGAAATGCGTATTCAATAATACATTTTGCTACGCATAGATGGAAAGAAATTTCGTCGGTGGCCTTGTGGTGGCGCGTGGTGCCGTTCGGGCTGACGGGCCGCAATGGGATGGTATGGAGCGTGAATATCATGGTTATTCGTAGAAATTGTGCGCAGTATCAACGAATATGCTGGAATCTCCGAAACGGATCATGCAGCATGCCATCGACTGTATGAGAGCGCGCTTGCCAGCGCGGAACGGCATCGGATGCCGAACGGAAAAAACAAACGGGGAGTTTGAGCGCATGATGATTCGAACGGGCTTTTTGAGCGCGCTGGCGTTGCTCGTCGCGCACACGGCGCAGGCCGGGGTTTCCCCGCAAGAGGCCCAGAAACTGAAAGGGGAATTGACGCCGTGGGGTGCGGAGCGCGCGGGCAACAAGGAGGGAACGATTCCCGCCTGGACCGGCGGTCTGACCAAGGCGCCCCCCGGCTACAAGCCGGGAGACCCGCGTCCGGCGATCCACCCCGAGGACAAGGTCCAGTTTTCGATCAATTCGAAGAACATGGACAAATACAAAGACAAGCTATCGGCCAACCTCATGGTGCTGATGGCCAAATACCCTGATTTCCGCATCGACGTCTATCCAAGCCGCCGTACCGCCGCTTTCCCGCAGTGGGCCTATGAGCAGACGTTTCTGAACGCGACCCGTGCCACCACCACCAACGACGGCCTGACCGTCGAAGGCGCGTTTGGCGGCCCGCCTTTCCCGATCCCCAAGACCGGCCGCGAAGTGGTTTGGAATGCTCAAATGCGTTTCACCATGCCGGAATTCGAGTATCTCGCGAAGAACTGGGCGGTGACGGCGAGCGGTGAGAAAATTCTGCTCTCCGAAGTGAACCAGCGTTGGTATTCGCCGATGTTCGATCCGAAGCTGACGTTGGACGAGTACCAGAAGAACTCCAGCTTCTTCAGCGTCGGCCGTTCGGAATTCACTGGACCGCCGGTCAAGAACGGAGAGATGCAGCTGATCCGGGTGCCGGCCGACACCTTCAAGTACAAGAATGACATTTGGCAGTATCTGGCGGGCCAGCGTCGTCTGCGCAAGGCGCCGAATCTGAACTACGACGCGCCCAATCCCAACACGTCGGGGATGTCCAACGTCGATGAATCCTATGGCATTGCCGGGCCGCTCGACCGCTTCGACGTCAAGCTGCTGGGCAAGCGGGAGATGTTCATTCCCTACAACAACAACAACATGGTGCTGATGTCGTCCGACCAGATCGTCAGGGCGAACTATCCCAACCCGGACACGGTCCGTTGGGAGCTGCACCGCGTCTGGGCGGTCGAACTGACCATCAAGGACGGACAGCGCAACACGGTGCCCCATCGCATCGCCTACATCGACGAGGACACCTGGAACTTCGCCGTTGTCGACTCCTTCTCGGCGGACGGGAAGCCTTGGAAAATCACCTATATGCCGCAGTATGTCTGCTCCGACGAACTGGCGGTGGGATACACCGGTGCCTTCGGCGTGAACCTTCAGAACGGCACCTACCTCTACGAAGCCGACATCGCGGGTTCGCCCAAGCCTCTCAACGCGGTGCCGCGCAGCCCGGCCTCCTACTACACGCCCGATGCGCTTGCCGCCGCCGGGGTGCGCTGACCCGGCATTGGGGATGCTGACAGCCAATCCCGGCCGCGTTGGGCTGCCCGGGCCATGACGGCGCACCGCCCGATGGCGAGCCAAAGCGCGACCAGAACATTCGCTATTCCATGGGGGGGACCATGCTCAACGCTATTTCCGGACGCAAGACCCAACGAGAGGCCGCGTCCTTGCCCAGCTTTCGTGACCGGCTCGCCGGCGGGAGGATCGGTGTCCTGTCCGCCCTGGCGGCCGGCGCGACGCTGATGGCCGCTCCGGTCGGCGCGGCGTCGTTGCTGGACGACGATGGCTGGCAGATCTCGTGGGACAACACCCTGAAATATTCGGCCGCCTTCCGCACCAAGAACCCGTCCGACCAGGTCATCAACGGTCCGGTCGTCAACGGATTGACGGCCGCGCAACGCGACGACGGCGACCGGAACTTCCGCAAGGGGCCGATCTCCAACCGTGTCGACCTGCTGTCGGAATTCGACGTCAACTATCAGAAGACCTATGGGTTCCGGGCCAGCGCCGCGGCCTGGTACGACACCGTCTACAACAGCGCGACCGACAACAACTCCAACGGCACCTACAACCAGCCGGGCACGATCTCCAATCGGGACTTCCCGTCGAAGACGCGCCAGCTCCATGGCCGCAACATCGAGCTTCTCGATGCCTTCGCCTACGGTCGCAGCGAGATCGCCGACATGCCGATCAATCTGCGCCTCGGCCGTTACGCCCAGCTGTGGGGTGAGAGCCTGTATTTCGGCAACAACGGCATCGCCGCCGGTATGGCGCCGCTCGATACCATCAAGGCGCTCAGCGTTCCGGGATCGCAGGTCAAGGAACTGATCATGCCGGTCGCCCAGGTGGGCGGCCAGTTGCAGGTCACGCCGAACGTCTCGCTGGCCGCCTACTATCAGCTCGAATGGCGCCGGAACCGCAACGCCGGCGTCGGCAGCTTCTTCAGTCCGGTCGATTTCGTCGATTACGGTGGCAGCTGTCTGTTCGGCATGGCGGTCCCCGACCGCACCTGCGTCGGCCCCCGGCAGAGCGACCGCAAGCCGAAGGGGGCGTCGGGCCAGTATGGCGCCTCGGTGAAATACACCCCGGACGATGGCGATTACTCGGTCGGCCTCTACGCCTTGCGTTTCAACGCGAAGGACCCGGTCGTCTACACCCCCCTGACCCGCGCCTTCACGCCGGAATATTATCTGGCCTTCCCCGAGGGGATCGAGCTGTACGGCGCCAGCTACACCACCAACATCGGCGACGCGAACGTCGGCGGCGAAGTCAGCTTCCGGCGCAACCAGCCGCTCGCCTACGACCCGAATGTCGGTCTGGTGCTGTTTCCCGGACAGCAGGGCGACGGCAAGGACAATCGCTGGTACCCGACCGGCGACACGCTGCATGCCCAGTTCTCCGGCCTCTACGCGCTGCCGCGCTCGGATGCCGGCCTGTGGGACGGCGGCACGGTCACCGGCGAACTGGCGTTCAACCACGTCGTCAACACCCACAACAACAACAGCGCCGTCAGCCTGTTGGACCCGGCCAAAAGCCGCTCCGCAGCCGCTCTGCAGGTCGGCGTGATGTTCGACTATTACCAGGTGATGCCCGGTCTCGATGTGAGCGTCGGCCCGAACGTGCGTTTCGGCCTGTTCGGCGATTCGCTGATCGATCCCGGCATGAGCCGGAAGTCCGGCACCGTCTCGTTGGCGGCGACCTTGACCTACCAGACCGTCTGGAAGGGCGGCCTCAGCTACACCCACTTCGTGGGCGACCTCGCCCGCCAGCCCTTCGCCGATCGCGACTTCATCGGCTTCAACGTTCAGCGGACCTTCTGAGCACCGGGTTGGAATGAGGGGTGTCCGGCGTCCCTTGGACGCAGGACACCCGGGATGAAAAAACGATGAGCAGGAACATGAAGCGTCAACGGCCGAAGTTTCTTGGATGGGGGTGCTGTCTCGCGCTCGTGGCCGGGATCTGCCAGGGTGGGGGAGCGGCGGCGGCGTCAGGCCGCTGGTCTGTTTTGGACTCGCCCGCCCTCTCCTCCAGCCCGGCGGCGCGGCCGTTCCTTCTCAGCGGCGCGCGGGCGGGAAACCGGCTCGTCGTGGCGGGCGAACGGGGGATCCTGTTCCTGTCCGACGACAACGGGCAGACGTGGCGCCAAGCCGCCGTCCCGGTCGGGGTGAGCATCACGGCGGTCCGCTTCGCTACCCCGCGGCGCGGCTGGGCCGTCGGTCATTTCGGCGTCGTGTTGCAGACGGAGGACGGCGGCGAGACGTGGCGCAAGCAACTCGACGGCGTCGCGGCCGCCCGGTTGCTGCTGGAGGATGCCCTTCGGCGCACCGGGAGCGACCGCTCCGACGATGCGGTCCGCTGGGCCGAACGGATGGTGAAGGACGGGCCCGACAAGCCCTTTCTGGACCTGCTGATACTCGGGGAGCGCAGCGCGCTGGTCGTCGGTTCCTACGGCCTGGCGTTCCGCACCGACGACGCGGGCGCTCGGTGGGAGCCTTCGGTCGCGGCGATCGCGGACAACCGGCACCTTCACCTGAACGCCGTCTCCACCATGCAGGGGAACGGCACGGTCTTTGTGGTGGGCGAACAGGGGACGGTTCTGCGCAGCGGCGACGCCGGCGCGTCGTTCGAGACGCTGAACTCGCCCTACGAAGGCAGTTTCTTCTCGGTGCTCGCCACCTCTCCCAAGGATGTCCTGATTTTCGGGCTGCGGGGCAACGCGTTTCAATCCTCCGACGGCGGCGTCACCTGGGCGCCGCTCGACCTGAAGAGCGGCGCGACCCTGACCAGCGCCATCGCGCTGCGGGATGGCGGCGTGCTGGTGGCCGACCAGGGCGGCCAGCTGTTCCGCCGCGAAGCCGGATCGTCGCGCTTCGCTCCGGTCGAGAGTCCGGTGCGGCTTCCCTTGGCCGGCTTGGTCGAGGCGGCGAACGGCACGGTTCTGGGTGTCGGCCCCGCCGGTGTGCTGCCGGTCTATTCACCTCTTTCGCGGTAGTGGCTCACATGGCAAAAGCGCATCTGAAGGCGATGGGTGATCGGGCCAAGGACGTCGCGTTCGACCCAAGCGCCGGTTCCTGGATCGAACGTTCCCTGTTCGGCCACCGCAAGCTGATCGTTCTCCTCTGCACGGCGGTGACCCTTCTTCTCGGCTGGCAGGCGCTGCACATCCGCCTGAACGCCAGCTACGAGAACATGATTCCCACCGGCCATCCCTACATCCAGAACTACCTCGCCAACAAGAATTCGCTGGCCCAGGAATTCCAGGGCAACGTCGTCCGGATCGTGGTGGAGAACACCAAGGGATCGATCATCGACCCGCGCTACATCGAAGCGCTCAAGCAGATCAACGACGTCACCTTCCTGATGGAGGGGATCGACCGCCAATTCATGAAATCGATCTGGACGCCTGGCACGCGCTGGTCGGAGGTGACGGAGGAAGGCTTCGCGTCCGGTCCGGTGTTGCCCGACGAGTATGACGGGTCGCCCGAGACCCTGGAGCAGCTTCAGCGCAACATCCAGCGCGCCGGGATCGTCGGTCAGTTGGTCGCGAATGATTTCCGCTCGACCATCATTCTGGCGCCCCTGCTGGAAAAGGACACCAACACCGGCGAGCCGCTCGACTACGGGCGTCTGTCCGACCGGCTGGAGGAACTGCGCGCGCGCTTCGACCGCGACGGCATCAGGATCCACATCACCGGCTTCGCCAAGATCGTCGGCGACCTGATCCAGGGATTGCAGCAGATGCTGTTCTTCTTCGGGATCGCCATCGTGATCGCGTCGGTCCTGGTCTATTGGTACACGCGCTGCGTCCGCAGCACCTTTCTGGTGGTGGCGTGCTCGCTGATCGCGGTGGTCTGGCAGCTTGGCCTGCTGCCGCTGTTCGGCTACGCGCTCGATCCCTATTCGATTCTGGTGCCCTTCCTTGTCTTCGCCATCGGCATGAGCCACGGGGCGCAGAAGATGAACGGTGTCATGCAGGACATCGGTCGCGGCATGCCCAAGCTGATCGCCGCCCGGCAAACCTTCCGGCGCCTCTTCATCGCCGGCTTCACCGCGCTGATGTGCGATGCCGTCGGCTTCGGCGTCCTTCTGATCATCCAGATCCGCGTCATCCAGGATCTGGCGATCATGGCCAGCATCGGCGTTGCGGTTTTGACGTTCACCAACCTGATCCTGCTGCCGATCCTGCTCAGCTACACCGGCGTCAACGCCCAGGCCGCCGAACGCAGCCTGCGGTCGGAGACGGAGGCGCTGGCCGGAACCGAAAAGCATGTCGTCTGGCGTTTCCTCGACCTCTTCACCCGGCGGGGGTGGGCGATCCTCGCCGTCTCGGTCGCGGCGGTGGTGACCGTCGGCGGCTGGTTCGAAAGCCACAAGCTCCAGATCGGCGACCTCGATCCCGGCGCCCCGGAACTGCGCGCGGACTCCCGTTACAACCAGGACAACGCCTATCTCATCAGCCACTACAACATGAGCAGCGACATGCTGGTCGCCATGGTGAAGACAACGCCCGGCACCTGCGCGTCCTACGACTCCCTGCTGCGGATGGACAGCATGGAGACCGCTCTGCGCAAGCTGCCTGGTGTGACGGCCACCAATTCCCTGGCGGGGATGAGCCGGCTGATGCAGACCGCCCTGAACGAGGGCAGCCTGAAATGGTACGAGCTGACGCCGAACCAACTCACGTTGAATCAGATGACGTCGATGGTGCCGGTCGATCTGGTGGGCCGCAATTGCGAACAGACGCCGGTCGTCGTCTCGCTGGCCGACCACAAGGCGGCGACGCTGGAACGGGTGGTGTCCACGGTGGAGTCCTTCCGCGCCCAGGACACTGCCGAATCCAAGCTGCTGCTGGCCGCCGGCAACGCCGGCATCGAGGCGGCGACCAACATCGTCGTCAAGGAAACCTCGCGGTCGATGCTGCTGTGGGTTTACGCGGCGGTGATCCTGCTGTGCTTCATCACCTTCCGCTCCTGGCAGGCGGTGGTCTGCGCGGTGCTGCCGCTGGTCGTCACCTCGATCTTGGGCGAGGCGCTGATGGTCCATCTCAACATCGGCGTCAAGGTGGCGACGCTTCCGGTGATCGCGCTGGGTGTCGGCATCGGCGTGGACTACGCGCTCTATGTGCTGAGCATCGTGCTGGCGGCGCTCCGGGCGGGGATGACGCTGTCGACCGCCTATTATCAGGCGCTGCTGTTCACCGGCAAGGTGGTGATGCTGACCGGCTTCACCCTGGCGATCGGCGTGGCGACCTGGGTCTTCTCGCCCATCAAGTTCCAGGCCGACATGGGACTGATGCTGGCCTTCATGTTCCTGTGGAACATGCTGGGCGCGCTGGTTCTGTTGCCCGCGCTCGCCTACTTCCTGCTGCCCCGCTAGCGTGAGGCCGTTGCGTCGCACGGCCGCCCCAGCACGGTGGGAGGGGTGTGAGGGCGGGGCAGCGCTCCGGACGCCGGCGAACCGACTTCCAATCACAACGATCAATCCTGGAGCCTCTTCGATGAGTGATGCGTTTCCCGACGGCGCCACGGCGCTGGTGACGGGTGCCGGCAGCGGCATCGGCCGCGCCACCGCCCAGGCTTTCGCGCGCAACGGCGTGAGAGTCGTCGTTTCGGATGTCTCCCCGCTGAATGCCGAGGCCACCGTTGCCGGCATTGTCGAAGCCGGCGGGGCCGCCATTGCCTGCGTCGCCGACGCAAGCCGGGAGGAGGATATCCGCCGCCTGGTCGACACGGCGTTGGAGGCATACGGACGCCTCGACTGCGCCGTCAACAACGCCGGCATCAACATCGAGTTCAAGGCGGACTACGACGTCGATGAGTTCGATCGGACCATGGCGGTGAACTGTCGTGGCGTCTTCCTGGCCATGAAGCACGAGATCGCTGCGATGCTCAAGCTGGGTGGCGGCTCCATCGTCAACACCTCGTCGATCAACGGCCTTGTCGGCAACCCCATGCAGCCCGGTTACGTCACCAGCAAGCATGCGGTGATCGGCACCACCAGGCAGGCCGCGTTGCAGTTCGGGCCGCATGGGATCCGTGTGAACGCGGTGTGTCCCGGTATCATCGCGACACCGATGACGTCCCGTCCCGAGATCGGCGGCCCCGAGGTGATGCCGCAATACGCGAAGGCCGCGACGGCTCTGGGCCGCATCGGCACTCCGGAGGAGATTGCCGAGGCGGTCCTTTGGCTGAGCTCGAGCAAGGCCAGCTATGTGACGGGCCACGCGCTGGTCGTCGATGGCGGCTTCACCGCCGCTTGATCCCACGGCGCGCGGCGAAGCGGGCTTGCGGCGTCACGGTCTCCCGCTGCCGACGCTTTGGGGGCCTTTTGCATGGAAACGATTTCCAGGAGCGGAACGGATGATTTCTCGGATCGGGCTCATCGGCCTGCTGGCGATGGCCGCCGTGCATGGCGCGCAGGCGGCCGTCACGGTGCAGGAAGCGGAGGCGCTGAAGGGTGCGCTGACACCCATGGGTGCCGAACGCGCGGGCAACAAGGAGGGAACCATTCCCGCCTGGACCGGCGGCCTGACCAAGGCGCCTCCCGGTTTCAAGCCGGGTGACCCGCGGCCGGCGATCCATCCCGAGGACAAGCTCCAGTTCTCGATCGATGCGAAGACCATGGGGGCATACAAGGACAAGCTGTCCCCCAACCTGATGGCCCTGATGGCCAAGCACCCGAATTTCCGTATCGACGTCTATCCCACCCGCCGCACGGTCGGCTTTTCGCAATGGAGTTACGATCAGACTTTTCTGAACGCGACCCGGACCATCACCACCAACGATGGCCTGACCGTGGAGAACGCGTTCGGCGGCACCCCGTTCCCGATCCCGAAGACCGGCCGTGAGGTGATTTGGAACGCTCAGATGCGCATCACCGTGCCGGAAATGGAAACCGTCGCCAGGAACTGGGTGGTGATGGCCAGCGGCGAAAAGGTCATGCTGTCGGAGTTGAGCATGCGGGTCGCCTACCCGATGTATGACCAGACCAACAGCCTTGAAGGATACCAGAAAGGGCCGGGTTTCTTCAGCCTGACCCGCACCGAATTCACCGGGCCTGCGGTGAAGAACGGCGAGATGATGCTGATCCGCTATCCGATCGACACCTACACGAACAAGAATGACGTCTGGCAGTATCTGGCCGGGCAGCGTCGTTTGCGCAAGGCGCCGAACCTCGCCTACGACGCGCCGAACTCCTACACCTCGGGCATGACCAACATGGACGAGTCCTACGGTGTCTCGGGCGCGCTCGACCGTTTCGACGTCAAGCTGCTGGGGAAGAAGGAGATGTTCATCCCCTACAACAACAACAACATCGCGCTGGCCAAGACCGAGACCATCCTGACGCCGAACGTCCCCAACCCGGATGTCGTGCGCTGGGAGCTGCACCGTGTCTGGGTGGTGGAGATGACGGTCAAGCCCGGGCAGCGCAACACGGTGCCGCATCGGGTGGTCTACATCGATGAGGACAGTTGGAACTTCGCGATGGTCGACTCCTTCTCGGCCGACGAGAAGCCCTGGAAAGTCACCTATTTCACCCAGTATGTCTGCCCCGATGGACCGATGACGGGCTTTGCCGGCTACTTCAGCATCAATCTTCAGAACGGGGTCTATTTGATGGAGGGGGACATTTCCGGTTCGCCCAAGCCTCTGAATTGGCTTCCGAAGAGCCCTGCCAGCTACTACACCCCCGATGCGCTGGCGGCTGCGGGAACGCGCTGATCGAAAAGGGTGGGGGACAAGGTCTCCCACGAGGTCCCCCGGTCGCGCGCTTCTCCCCAATCTCCCCGTCACGCCCTGAGCGCATTTGTGCGTGACGCGGGAGCCACTCACAGTCCCGGCGAAGACAAGACATGAGCGACCGATTTGAAGAGATTGCGGGCCGGTTGGATCGGCTCGAATCGATCGATGCCATCCGCCAGCTTGCCGCCAAATATTCGCTGGCGCTGGACATGCGTGACTCCGATGCCTGGGTGAACCTGTTTCCCGAAGATGTGGCGGTCGGTGGCGGCCGATCGGGGCGCAAGGCGCTCCGCGACTGGTTCGACGAGACCCATTCCCGGCAGTTCGACGGCACGTCGCATCACATCGGCGGCCACATCATCGAGTTCGACGATCCGGACCACGCCCAAGGCATCGTCTATTCCAAGAACGAGCACGAAAGCGGCGCGGATTGGGTCATCATGCAGATGATGTATTTCGACCGCTACGAGCGCCTCGACGGACGCTGGTATTTCCGACGCCGGTTGCCGCTCTATTGGTACGCGAGCGATCTGAACAAGCCGCCCATAGGCGGCCGCAAGATGCGGTGGCCCGGCGTTCCGCCCTATGAGGGCAGCTTCCACGATCTCTTCCCTTCTTGGAAGGCGTTCTGGGAGCGGAGCGGCGGACCTTCGGCCCTCCCCGTGGCCGATCCGGCGCCGCTCGAAAAATTCATCGACACCATGCGCAGGGGGCATCCCCTGCCAAAGCCGCGCGTGCGGAGCTGATGTCCACGACGAGCGACTGGTCCGACCGGACCCGGCAACCCGACGCGGGATCGTGTCGAAAGCCTGTTGGCCGCGGGATTGGCTGAGGCGGTTTCGTTTGGCGGGGTCGTCATCAGCGATCCGAAGCCGGTCGTGCAGTTCCGCCATCAGGCGCCGCCGACGGAGCAGGAACCGGCATCTTTCTCACCGGCCATGGCGGGTGTCGTCGGGGCTGCATCGAGCATCCGGCCTTACGGACAGGACGGACGAGCATTCCCATGACCAAGCCACTTGATGGGCGTGTCGCGCTGGTGGCTGGCGGTGGCCAGGGAGGCGGCCAAGGCATCGCCCGTGCATCGCCCGTGCGTTGGCCCGGAGCGGCACCAGCGTAGCGCTGGCCCAGCGCCGTGTCGAGGAGGCATGGGTAGGGCAGAGCTGGACATTGGGGGCCGGTCGCCTCTTCCTGGCCAGCGAGTGGAGCGGCCATCTCAACGGCAACCCGCTCTTCGTCGATGGCGGCTCCCACATCAACGGCGTGTCGTGGCGGCCGGCGGTCGACGAAGAGGGAAGTGATCGCAAGTGCGGCGTGGTTCGGCGCCGCCGGGCCAACGGTCGTTCCTCGGGCAGGGAGCAAGCTGGAGATTACCGATTGATCTCCAACTCGCCGTCCTCCGGCCCCGCCCCGCTCTGTTGCCGGGTTGCATGCGAGGAGGAACGCGCCATCACGCGGAACGCGCCGATGGTGTCAGCGCTCGCGGCTTCGGTCATGACGACCTCGGCGTCGGACAAGGCCAGGCAATCCTCAAAAGTCAGCATCTCAATACCTTCAAAGTGTCGAGAACGTGAAGAGATCGCTTCTCTCACCGGGAGGGAAGCGGTGGATTGTGTGTGTCATCGTAAAAGCCGCGACCAGCTTTCCGGCCGGTCCAGCCTGCTTCGATATACTCGTTGCCTCCTCGCTGGTGTCGGAGGCGACGACGTCATGACCCGCCCTGGCGCAAACTTGAGCGATGCCGGATCCCATCCGGCCTGCTCCGATGACACCGATCGTCTTGATTGGGGGCATTGACATATTACTCGGAGCCTGCCGGGCAGGGTTTATCGGTCATTCCTTTCTTCAGCGCGCTTTGTCCAGTTCGGCCGTCAGCTCCGGCACCGCCTTGAAGAGGTCGGCGACCAGCCCGTAATCGGCGACCTGGAAGATGGGCGCTTCCTCGTCCTTGTTGATGGCGACGATGACCTTGCTGTCCTTCATGCCGGCGAGGTGCTGGATGGCACCGGAGATGCCGACGGCGATGTACAGCTCGGGCGCCACGATCTTGCCGGTTTGCCCGACCTGGTAATCGTTGGGCACGAAGCCGGCGTCCACGGCGGCGCGCGAGGCGCCGACGGCGGCGCCCAGCTTGTCGGCCAGCGCCTCCAGCAGCGGGAAGTTCTCGCCCGACTGCATGCCGCGCCCGCCCGACACCACCACGCGGGCGGCGGTCAGCTCCGGACGCTCCGACTTGGTAAGCTCGGCCGAGACGAAGCGCGACAGGCCGGCGGCCCCGGCGCCCGCGACCGGCTCGACCGACGCCGAACCGCCGGTCGCGGCGGCGGTCTCGAAGGCGGTGGTCCGCACGGTGACGATTTTCACCGCGTCCTTCGACTGGACGGTGGCGATGGCGTTGCCGGCGTAGATCGGCCGCTCGAACGTGTCGGCCGAGACGACGCCGGTGATGTCCGAGATCGCGGCGACGTCGAGCAGCGCGGCGACGCGCGGCAGCAGATTCTTGCCGACCGAGGTGGCGCCGGCCAGCACATGGCCGTAACCGCCCTTGGCGATCGACACCACCAGCGGGGCGACCTCCTCGGGCAACTGATGCTCAAAGGCGGCGTCGTTGGCCAGCAGGACCTTCGACACGCCGGCGACCTTGGAGGCGGCCTCGGCGACAGCCTGGGCGCCCTTGCCGGCGACCAGGAGATGGACGTCGCCGCCAATTTGGGCGGCGGCGGTGACGGCGTTCAGCGTGGCGGGCTTGAGCGTCGCGTTGTCGTGCTCGGCGACGACGAGAATGTTGGCCATGGTCAGATCATCCCCTCTCAGATCACCCGCGCTTCGGTCTTCAGCTTGTCGACCAGGGTCGCCACGTCGGCCACCTTGACGCCGGCCTTGCGCTTGGCCGGCTCGACCACCTTCAGCGTCGTCAGGCGCGGGGCGACATCGACGCCCAGGCTGTCCGGGGTGACGGTCTCCAGCGGCTTCTTCTTCGCCTTCATGATGTTGGGCAGCGAGGCGTAGCGCGGCTCGTTGAGGCGCAGGTCGGCGGTGACGATGGCCGGCAGCGTCAGCTCCACCGTCTCCAGCCCGCCGTCGATCTCGCGGGTGACGGCGACCGAGCCCTCGCCGGGGACGAGCTTCGAGGCGAAGGTGCCCTGGCCCCAGCCGAGCAATGCGGCGAGCATCTGGCCGGTCTGGTTGCAGTCGTCGTCGATCGCCTGCTTGCCGAGGATGACCAGCTGCGGCCCTTCCTTGTCCACCAGGGCCTTCAGCACCTTGGCGACGGCCAGCGGCTGGGTCTCGGCGTCGGTCTGCACCAGGATGGCGCGGTCGGCCCCCATGGCGAGCGCGGTGCGCAGCGTCTCCTGCGCCTGGGCCGGGCCGACCGACACGGCGACGATCTCGCTCGCCTTGCCGGCTTCCTTGAGGCGAACCGCTTCCTCGACGGCGATCTCGTCGAAGGGGTTCATGCTAATCTTCACGTTGGCGGTCTCGACGCCGCTGCCGTCCGCCTTCACGCGGATCTTGACGTTGTAGTCGACCACTCGCTTAACGGGCACCAGAACCTTCATTGTTGCGCTCCTGCTCCTGCCTTTACCCGGTTGATGAGCTTTCAACGCCCCGAGAAGACCGGTGAACGTTTGCCCAGCAGGGCGGCGACGGCTTCCTTGTGGTCTTCGGTCGCGTGCGCCAGGGCCTGCATGGCGGCCGACATTTCCAGCAGCGCGTCGAGCTTGACGTTGCGGCCTTCCCGGAGAAGGCGCTTGGTCATGCGGACCGCGTGTGATGGGTTCGCGGCGATGCGTAGGGCAAGGCGCCGGGCATGATCCAGAAGCTCCGCGTCCGGCACGATCTTCGAGACCAGACCGCAGGCAAGAGCTTCAGCGGCGTCGATGGGGTCGCCGGTCAAGGCCATCTCGCAGGCTTTGGAAAAGCCGACGACGCGCGGCAGCAGCCAGGCACCGCCATCTCCCGGCACGATCCCGACCTTGACGAAGCTTTCGGCAAAACGGGCGCTTTCCGCGGCGATGCGGAGGTCGCACATGCAGGCGAGATCGCAGCCGGCGCCGATCGCCGGACCGTTCACCGCCGCGATGATCGGGACCTCCAGTGCCTCGAACGCCAGGGGAATGCGCTGGATGCCGCGCTTGTAGTTGCGGCGGGTCTGGGCCGGGAGCGGATCGTTGATGCCGCCTTGTTCCCCCATCGTCTTGAGGTTGCCGCCCGACGAAAAGCTGCTTCCGGTGCCGGTGAGGATGGCGGCCCGCACGGACATGTCGCCGTCGATGCGGTTCAACGCCTCCAGAAGCGCCTCGATCATGTCATGATCGGAGATCGGGTTGCGGGTTTCCGGCCGGTTCAAGGTGAGCGTGACGATGCCATCGTTCTCTTCGTAAAGAACAGGATCGGGCATGGAAAAGACTCCTTCAAGGAACAGGGTGTGGGTGTCGGCTCCCGGACACCCGCCGGTCAGCGCAGTCCCAACCCGCGCGCGATGATGCCGCGCAGAATCTCCCGCGTTCCTCCGCGCAGGGAAAAGGCCGGAGCGTTGAGGATCGCGTAGCCGAGAACTGCGGACAGGGCATCGGGCGATCGCAGGGCCGGTTCCGTCGCCACCAACTGGCGGGCAATCTCGGGAATTTCCTGTTCGACGATCGCCCCCATGTCCTTGACGACGGCGGCCTGGAGGGCAGGATTCTCTCCCTTCTGCAGCATGCCCGCGACCGATCGGGACAGCCGGCGCAGCACGACGAGCTGCGCGCCCAGGCGTCCGACGGCATCGGCCGCCTGGTCCGAGGGAGAGGCTCCGAGGGCACGGATCAGCTCGACCAGCAAAACGAAGGTCGACAGGAAGCGCTCCGGGCCGCTGCGCTCATAAGCGAGTTCGCTCATGACCTGGTTCCAGCCATTCCCCTCCGGCCCGATGAGGGCGGAGGCCGGCAAGACGACATCCTCGAACACGACTTCGTTGAAGTGCCGTTCGCCCGACAGGTCGGCGATCGGACGGATGGTGATGCCGGGCAGGGTGAGGTCGACCAGGAATTGGCTGGTGCCGCCATGACGATCCTCGGCGGCGCCCGTCCGGCAGTAAAGGATCATGCAATGGGCGTGATGCGCGTAGGTGGTCCACAGTTTGGTGCCGTTGACCCGCCAGCCGCCCTCGATCGGGACGGCCCGTGTCCGCACCGCCGCGAGGTCGGAACCGGAATCGGGTTCGCTCATGCCGATGCAGAAGAAGCACTCTCCGGCGGCGATGCGCGGCAGGAAGGCGCGCTTCTGCTCCTCGGTCCCAACCTTGAGGATGAGTGGGCCGCTCTGCCGGTCGGCAATCCAATGCGCGGCGACCGGCGCACCGGCCGCCAGCAGTTCCTCCAGCACGACGTAGCGCTCCAGGGCGCTGCGCTCGTGCCCGCCATAGGCCTTGGGCCACGTCATGCCGATCCAGCCGCGCTCGCCCAGCTTGCGGCTGAAATCGGCGTCGAAGCCGCTCCAGGATTTGATGCGCTCGGAAGCCGGTCGGGACGCCAGTTCGGTTCCCAGGAACTCCCGCACCTCGGCGCGCAGGGACTCCGTGTCCGGCGACGCGGGCGGCGCCGGGAAAGAAAAATCTTGCATCTGCGTTTCTCCGGGATTGGCGGCGGCGCTCAGAGGGCGGCAATCAAGGGCCACACGCCATCGGCGCCCGCCGCGATCATCCGCCGCCCGATCACGCGGTTCCAATGCGCCTCGTTTCCAAATTCGTCACGCCAGGACCACAGTCGCTTGGTCAGAAAATGCAGGCTGTGCTCATGGGTGAAGCCGATGGCGCCATGCACCTGATGCGCGATGGTCGCGACGGCCCCGGCGGCCTCGCCGGCCCGCGCCTTGGCGGCGGCGATGGGCAGGAGAACGGTTCCATCATGCATCGCCTCGGCCGCGACGTCCGCCGATCCGGCGGCGGCGGCGGCGTGTCCGGCCATGATCGCAAGACTCTGCTGGATCGCCTGGAACTTGCCGATCGGCCGGCCGAATTGAACCCGGTCGTTGGCGTAGCCCACGGTCATCTCCAGCACCCGGCCGACCGCGCCGGCGATCGCGGCGGTGCGCAGCGCAGCCCCCATGGCGAAGCACTCCGCGAGGCCGAAGCCGTCGGGAAGCGGCGCCACGGCGCTCTCCGCCGCCACGCCCTCGATCCGCAGGGTGTCGCGCGGTTCGCAGGCGAGATTGACGCCCGGTTCCGTCCGGACCTGATCCCCCGTCAGGCGCACCGCCAGCACCCGCCCTTCATGCTCGGCGAGTCCCACCAGGACGGCCGCCGAACGGCCCCAGGGGACCCGGTGCGCGACACCGCTCAGCCTCCAGCCGCCGTCCGTGCGCGCCAGCGTGAGCCGATCATCGAGCCGTACCGGCGCCACGGTCGCCGGACCGGCGGCGAGCGGCAAACCGGCCGCCGCCAGAAGCCGGTTCGCCAGCATGGTTTCGGGGAGGGGAAGCGGGACGGCGAAGGAGCCGGCGATGCGGACCAGCATCGCCCCCTCGATCGCGTCGAGGCCCACGCCGCCATCCTCTTCGGGCACCAGGGCCAGGGGAAGGCCGAGTTCCTCGATCCTGTCCCATTGGGCACCAAGCCATTCCCCGGCCTCGGCACGATGCAACTCTTGCGGTGTGAACTGCTCGGTGAACAGCCGCGCCGCTGTATCCCACACGATTTGACTTGTCTCGCTCACCTTGGGACCTCTGGGCATGAATGGTGATTCCGGTCCATTGTCCGGAAGAGAGTTCTGAAAGGAGCGCTCACGTCTTCCGACGATGGAGTCGCGCGAGGATTTCGCCGACGATGCCTTTGCGGAAGACGAGGACGCAGACGACGAAGATGGCGCCGATGACGACCGGGACCGGCAGGCTGGTGGCGGCCAGATAGCTCTCCAGCGCCACCACCAGCGCCGAACCGACCACCGGTCCGAACAAGGTGCCCATCCCGCCGAGCAGCGTCATCAGGATCACCTCGCCCGACATCTGCCATGTCACGTCGGTCAGCGACGCCAGTTGGAAGACCAGCGCCTTGGTGCCGCCGGCCAGACCGGCCAGGGACGCCGACAGGAGGAAGGCGACCAGCTTGTAGCGCTCCGTCCGATAGCCGAGCGAGATGGCGCGCGGTTCGTTCTCGCGGATCGCCTTCAGGACCTGGCCGAAGGGCGAATGCACCGTCCGCCGGATCAGCGCGAAGCCGAGCAGGAACACCGCCAGCACCGTGTAATACATGGTCAGCGGTTGGGTCAGGTCGAACAGGCCGAACAGCGTGCCGCGCGGCACATCCTGGATGCCGTCCTCGCCACGCGTGAAAGGCATTTGCAGGGCCAGGAAGAAGACCATCTGGCTCAGCGCCAGCGTGATCATCGCGAAATAGATGCCTTGGCGACGGATGGCGATGACACCGAAGATCAGCCCGAGCAGGGCGGCGAAGGCTGTGCCGAGCAGCAGCCCGAGCTCCGGCGGCAGGCCCCACACCTTGACCGTGTGGGCGGTGACGTAGGCGGCGCCGCCGAAGAAGGCGGCGTGGCCGAAGCTGAGCAGGCCGGCGTAGCCGATCAGCAGGTTGAAGGCGCAGGCGAACAGCGCGAAGCACAGCACCTTCATCAGGAAGACGGGATACAGCGCGAAGGGCGCCACCAGCGCGATCAGCAGGCCGGCGCCGAACAGCAGCGCCGTGCGCGTTCCCGTTCCCGTGCCCGCCGTGGCGCGTACCCGCAGCCCGGTTTGCGTTTGCGTGGTCATGATCAACGCTCCCGACCGAAGAGGCCCGCGGGCTTGATGAGAAGAACGATCGCCATGATGACGAAGACGACGATGTTGGAGGCTTCGGGGTAGAAGACCTTGGTCAGGCCCTCCAGCAGCCCGAGCCCCAGCCCGGTCACGATGGCGCCGAGGATCGAGCCCATGCCGCCGATCACCACCACGGCGAAGACGATGATGATCAGGTTCGAGCCCATCAGCGGCGAGACCTGATAGATCGGCGCCGCCAGCACCCCGGCCAGACCGGCCAAGGCGACGCCGAAGCCGTAGGTCAGCGAGACCATCACCGGCACGTTGATGCCGAAGGCCTGGACCAGCGTCGGGTTCTCGGTGGCGGCGCGCAGGTAGGCGCCGAGCTTGGTGCGCTCGATGGCGAACCAGGTGCCGAAGCAGACGAGCAGCGAGAAACCGATCACCCAACCGCGATAGTTCGGCAGAAACATGAAGCCGAGATTTTGCCCGCCCTTCAGCGCGTCGGGGATCGGGTAGGGTTGGCCCGAGACGCCGTACTGATGGCGAAAGGCGCCCTCGAAGATCAGTGCAAGACCGAAGGTCAACAGCAGCCCGTAGAGATGGTCGAGCTTGTAGAGGCGTGCCAACATGGACTTTTCAAGGACGATCCCAGTCAGGCCGACGGCCGCAGGCGCCAGGAACAGCGCCCACCAATAGCCGATGCCCAGATAGGTCAGCAGCAGCCACGCCAGGAAGGCGCCAACCATGTACAAGGCGCCGTGGGCGAAGTTGATGACGTTGAGCATGCCGAAGATCACCGCCAGCCCGAGGCTGAGCAGCGCGTAGAAGGAGCCGTTGATCAGGCCGAGCAGAAGCTGGCCAAACAGAATTTGGGGCGACACCCCCAGCAGGTCGAACATGGTAACGGTCTCCCGCTCACACGCCGAGGTAGGTGTGGAGCTTGTCCATGTTGGCGTGGAGCTGGTCGTTGGGGATCATGTCGACGACGTGCCCCTCCTCCATCACGTAATGGCGGTCGGCGATGGTCGCGGCGAAACGGAAGTTCTGCTCGACCAGCACGATGGTGAAGCCGCGTGCTTTGAGCGCCCGCACAGCAACGCCGATCTGCTCGATGATCACCGGGGCCAAACCCTCGGTGGGCTCGTCGAGCAGGATCAGGTTCGCACCCGTGCGCAGGATACGGGCGATCGCCAGCATCTGCTGCTCGCCGCCCGACAACCGCGTGCCCTGCGTCGAACCGCGCCCCTTCAGGTTGGGGAACAGATCATAAATCTGCTCCACCGTCATCCCGCCGTCCTTGATGACCGGCGGCAGCGTCAGGTTCTCGTCGACGCTGAGCGAGGAGAAGATGCCGCGCTCCTCCGGCACATAGCCGATGCCCAGGCGCGGGATCCGGTGCGGGGCCATGCCGATCAGCTCGGTGCCCTGGAAGCGGATCGAGCCGGTGCGCTTGGCCATGATGCCCATGATGGCGCGCATGGTCGAGGTCTTGCCGGCGCCGTTGCGCCCCAGCAGCGTCACCACCTCGCCCTGGCGGACCTCCAGCGAGACGCCGTGCAGGACGTGGCTCTCGCCGTAGAAGCCGTGCAGGTCGCGGACCTCCAGCATGGCGGTCCCAACCTGGCTGGTCTTGCTCTGCATCCCGTCAGGCATGTCCGGTCCCCATATACGCTTCCATGACCTGGGCGTTCTTCGACACCACCTCGTAGGGCCCCTCGGCGAGGATCTCGCCGCGCCGCAGCACGGTGATGGTGTCCGACAGATGCGCCACGACCGAGAGGTTGTGCTCGACCATCAGCACGGTGCGGTCGGCGGCGACGCGCTTGATCAGCGCCGCCGTGCCCTCGATGTCCTCGTGGCCCATGCCGGCCAGCGGCTCGTCGAGCAGCATGACCTCCGGGTCGAGGGCGAGCGTGGTGGCGATCTCCAGGGCGCGCTTTCGGCCGTAGGGCAGCTCGGCGGCCAGATGATGCGCCCAGGGCGTCAGGTTGACGTCCTCGATCAGTTGCAGGGCGCGGCCGTGCAGATCGTGCAGGCTGGCCTCCGACTTCCAGAAATGGAAGCTGGTGCCGAGCGGGCGCTGCAAGGCGACGCGGACGTTCTCCAGCACGCTGAGGTGCGGGAAGACGGCCGAGATCTGGAAGGAGCGGACCAGCCCCATCAGCGCGATGTCGGCCGGCCTGGTGCGGGTGATGTCCTTGCCCTTGTAGAGGATCTGGCCGCGCGTCGGCGTCAGGAACTTGGTGAGCAGGTTGAACACCGTGCTCTTGCCGGCGCCGTTCGGGCCGATCAGCGCGTGGATGGTGCCCCGCCTCACTTGCAGGTTCACCTCCTTCACGGCGACGAAGCCCTTGAACTCCTTCGTCAGGCCACGCGCTTCCAGGATGATGTCCGATGCCATGCCCTGTTCCTTGAAGCGGTCTATGCGTCATAAAGCCGTGTCCCGGCCCGGACGGGGCCGGGACACGGAGCGCGCATCACTTCTTGAGCAGTGCGCATTCGCTTTCGGCCACCGGGCGGAAGGCCTGATCGCCCGGAACCGAACCGATCACCTTGAAGAGATCCCAAGGGTCGTTGGATTCCTGAGCCTTCTTCACCTGGACCAGATACATCTCGTGAAGCATCCGCCCGTCCGCGCGCACCGTGCCGTTGGTGGCGAACATGTCGTTCACCGGCATGGCCCGCATGGTCTGCGCGACCTTTTCGGAGTCGTCGGTGCCTGCCTTCTCCACGGCCTTCAGATAATGAAGGACCGCTGAATAGGTGCCCGCCTGCACACTGGTCGGACGCTTCTGCGTCTTGGCGTAGAAACGGTCGGACCAGCTCTTGGATTCCGCTGTGCGGTTCCAGACGAAGCCGCTGGACATCAAGATGCCCGCGGCGTCCTCGAGCCCGATGGCCCGCACGTCCGGTTCGAAGGCCAGCAGGGCGACGACCTTCACCCTGGAGTCGTCGAGGATGCCGAACTCCTTGGCCTGCTTGATCGTGGTGATCGTGTCCTTGCCGGCGTTGGCGAGCGCGATGACCTTCGCGCCCGATGCCTGCGCCTGGAGCAGGTAGGCGCTCATGTCCTGCGACGGGAAGGGATGGCGGACGCTGCCCACCACCTTGCCGCCGTTGCCCTCCACCACCTTGCGGACGTCCTTCTCCAGGTCGTGGCCGAAGGCGTAGTCGGCCGTGATGAAGAACCAGGTGTCGCCGCCGCTCTTGAGTGTCGCCTTGGCGTTCACCGTCGCCAGGGAATAGGTGTCGTAGACCCACGACACCCCATAGGGAGAACAGGCGGCGTTCGTCATGGCCGAGGTGCCGGCGCCGGTGTTCAACGCGATCTTCTTCGCGCGGGTGGCGACACCCTGCAAGGCGAGACCGACGGAGGAGGTCACCATGTCGGTGATGGCGTCGACGCCTTCGGTGTCGAACCATTTCTGGACGATGGAACTGGCGATGTCCGCTTTGTTCTGGTGGTCGGCCCTCACGATCTCGATGGGCATGCCGAGCACGCGCCCGCCGAAATCCTCGGCCGCCAGTTCGGCGGCGACCACGGAGCCCGAGCCGGCGATGTCTGCGTAGACTCCCGACAGATCGGTGACGACGCCGATCTTGACCTTGTTGTCCGAAACGTTCTGGGCCGACGCCGCCTGCGCCAGAACGGCGAGCGAGGTCGCCAGCACTGCCAATGTCTTCATGAATGTCTTCTTCCCAAGGGGGATGCCGATTTTTTGACCGAACCGATGCGGATCGCCCGGCCGCGGATGGGTCAATCAGGCAAGCGGGGGGGGACGACGCCGGCCACGTCGCAGGCGTAGTCGAGGAGCGCCGAGAAATCGCGCGTGGCGTAGACACCGCCGCGTGCGGCGCCGAGCGCGCCGGCGGCGGCCAGTCCGACGGGAAGACCGAGGCGCTGCTGTGCGGCGGCGGCGAGCGCCAGCATCAGATCCTTGTGGGCAAGATCGATGGTGAAGCCGGGCGCGGTGTCGCCTTTCAGAACCTTGGTCGCGAAATTGATCTGGAACTGACCGTTGGTCGCGGTGGTCCCGCCCGACACCGCCTTCATCACGTCGACCGGCAAGCCGAGCTTGGTTCCGAGCAGGATCGCCTCGGCGGTGAGCTGGGCGCCGATCACGGCAAGGTAGTTGTTGACGATCTTCATCCGCGTTCCCGATCCTTCGGGGCCGCAACGGTGGATCGTCGTTCCCATGGCTTGCAGCAGCGGCTCGGCCCGTGCGAAGCCCTCGTCGCTGGCGCCGACCATGAACAGGGACTCGCCGCGCTCGGCGTGGCTGACCAGCCGACCGACCGGAGCGTCAACGAAGGCCACGCCGCGTTCCTTGCACGCCGCCGCGACGTCGTCGGTGGTCTGCGGATCGACGGTGCTCATGTCGATCACCAGCGATCCGCCCGGAAGGTTGGCCAGCACGCCCTCGCCGCCAAGGATGACACCACGCACATGCGGGGGCGCCGGCAACATGGTGACGACGATGGCCGCTCCCGTCACGGCCTCGGCGACGCTGCCGGCGGCACGGGCGCCCAGGCCGACCAGGGTGTCGAGCTTGCCGCGATCGAGGTCGAAGCCGACCACCGCGAAGCCCTTGCGGACCAGATTGGAGGCCATCGGCAACCCCATCGCCCCGAGGCCGATGAACGCGATCGTCTCGCTCATGTTCGATCTCCCATCACTTTCTTGTTCGTTCACGCGCTGAACGTCCGGTGGTGTTCAGGCCGTGACGCCGTGGTTGATGTAGGCGGTCTTGCCTTCGGTGAAGAACTCGACCGCGGCGCTTCCCTGCTCGCGCCCGCCATAGCCGGACGGGCTGCGCCCGCCGAAGGGAACGTGGTAGTCGATGCCGGCGGTCGGCGCGTTGACCATCACGAGCCCGGCGCGCGAGCGGCGCCGGAAGGTTTCGGCGGCGACCAGCCCTTGGGTGACGACGCCGCTGGACAGCGCGTGCTCGCTGTCGTTGGCGATGGCGATGGCATGGTCGAGATCGTCCGCGGGGATGACGCTGGCGACCGGCCCGAACACCTCGTCGCGGTTGATCCGCATGGTGTTGTCGGTGCCGATGAACAGGGTCGGTTCCAGGAAGTAACCGTTGGCATCGAGCCGTTGTCCGCCGCAGGCCAGCTCCGCCCCGTCGTCGCGGGCGATGGCGATGTAGCGCAGATCCTTGTCGAGCTGCGGCTGGTTGACCACCGGACCCATGTCGGTCCCGGCGTCGAGCGGATCGCCGACGCGCATCGCGCGGATCCTGGTGACCAGACGCTCGACAAAGGCATCGTGGATCCGGCGTGTCGCGATGATGCGGCTGGTGGCCGTGCACCGTTGACCGGCCGAGTGGAAGGCACCCTGGAGGGCGATGTCGGCGGCGAGATCGAGGTCCGCGTCGTCCAGCACCACCAACGGATTCTTGCCGCCCAGCTCGAGCTGGACCTTGGTCATCCTCGCGACCGTGCGTTCCAGGATCGCCCGGCCGACCGGCGGGGAGCCGGTGAAGCTGACCGCGTCGGCGCCATCGACCAGAACCGGGCCGAGCGTCCGGCCGTCGCCCATCACGAGGTTGAACACACCGGCGGGCAGGCCGGCGCGATGCAGGATGTCGGCCAGCTCCCAGGCGCAGCCGGGGGTGGCCTCCGATGGCTTGAGAACGACGGTGTTGCCGAAGGCCAGCGCATACGCGGTCTTCCAGGCCGGTACGGCCATCGGGAAATTCCACGGCGTGATGAGGCTGACCACGCCGACCGGTTCACGGGTGACCATCGTGGTCGTCCCATCGCGCAGGCCGGGCAGGCACTCGCCGCCGTTCCGCAGCGGTTCGCCCGAGGCGTAATGGAAGATCTGGGCGCTGCGGCGGATCTCGCCGATGCCTTCCCGCAGGGTCTTGCCCTCTTCGCGGGTCAGCAGGGCGCCAAGCTCCTCGGCGCGCGCGTGGAGTTCGTCGCCGACGCGACGCAGGATGTCGGATCGTGTCTGCGGGTTGCTCGCCGCCCAGCCGGGCAGCGCCTCGCGCGCCGCGGCCAGGGCCTCGGCGGCTTGTTCGACCGTCGCCCAGGCGTAATGGCCGATGACCTCGTCCAGCTTGGCCGGATTCACGTTCGGCTCGAAGATCGGGCTGCCGGTCGGACGACCGCCGATCCAGTTCGTCTTTTCCATGACTTGTTCGTCTTTCGCGTCTGACGGAAGGGCAGGGCGGCTCAGCGACGGTCCGTTGTCTGAATCACCGCGCGAGCCTTGAGGTCGTCGAGCTCGGCGGGGCTGAGACCGAGAAGCTCGCCGAGGACGTCCGCCGTCTGCTGTCCCAAGCGGGGTGGGGCCTGCCGGTAGCGCGCCGGTGTCTGGGACAGGCGGGCCGGGAAGCCGACGACCGGAATGGTGGTGCCGTCATCGGTTTCCAGACGGTGAACGAGGCTTCGCGCGGCCACCTGGGGATCCGCGAAGACCTGATCGATGCGATTGATCGGGCCGGCGGGGACGCCTGCGCCGGCCATCGCGGCGGTCAACGCCGCCGAGGTCCATCCGGCGATGCTCTCGGCGAGCGCGGCCTCCAGCTCCTGCCGGTTCCGCTGGCGGCCGGGGTTGTCGGCGAAGCGGCTGTCTTCGAGCAGATCCTGGCGCTCCAGCAACCGGCAGAGGGCGCGGAATTGCCCATCGTTGCCGACGGCGACGATGATGTGGCCGTCGTTCGTGGCGAAGCAACGATAAGGCACGACGTTGGGATGGCCGTTGCCCATGCGGCGGGGCACCTGACCGCCCACCAGCCAGTTCATCCCCTGGTTGGCCAGCACCGCCACCTGCGTGTCGAGCAGGGCGCAGTCGATGTGCTGGCCTTTTCCGGTGCGGTCACGGTGCCGCAGGGCGGCGAGCATCGACACCGTCGCGTACATCCCTGTGAACAGGTCGGACACGGGAACCCCGACCTTGAGCGGCTCGCTGCCGGGTGTGCCGTCGGGCTGGCCGGTCACGCTCATCAGGCCGCTCATTCCCTGGATGAGGAAGTCGTAGCCGCCGCGCGCGGCATAGGGGCCGGTCTGTCCGAAGCCCGTGATCGAGCAGTAGATCAGCGCTTCGTTCTCACGCTTCAGGCTTTCATAGTCCAAGCCGTAACGGGCGAGCCCGCCCACCTTGAAATTCTCCAGCACGATGTCGCAGGAGCGGGCTAGGCGGCGGACCAGAGCGGCGCCGTCGGGCGAGGCGATGTCGATCGCCACGGATTTCTTGTTGCGGTTGCAGCTCAGGTAATAGGCGCTCAGCGGATCGCTGTCCGCCTCCTCCCGTGCGGAGCGCAGATAGGGCGGTCCCCAGGCACGGGTGTCGTCGCCCTTGCCGGGATGCTCGATCTTGATCACCTCGGCCCCGAGATCGCCCAGGATCTGCGAGGCCCAGGGGCCGGCGAGAACGCGGCTGAGATCGAGCACCCGCACGCCGGCGAGTGCGGCCGCGGCTTCGTCGCGATCGGCTGGAAGTTCTGATTGAGTCACGATGGTCGGCTCTCCGCTCGCGGCCGGTGTCCCGGCTGGGAGGTGGATGGTTGGCGCCCGTCATTTCATACAGTGAAATGACCGTTTCATTGTGGAAAGGCTAACCAGCGTGCTGATAAAATGCAACTGGCATTTCAACGCCTAGCCGGGAAAAATGCGGGAGGGCGGATCGCTGGCCTTTCAAGCGAAATACGAGAAGCGATAGGCTGGTTTTGCCATCCGGTTGTGCCTGGAATCGAAGGGACTGAAGTTTCAATGCCGTCGTTCAAACCTGTGACCGCGCTGACGCGCGGTCTGGACGTTCTTCGTGTCGTGAACGAACTGCGGGAAGCCACCGTCTCCGCTCTTCACAAGGAGACCGGCCTCGACAAGGCGACGATCGTTCGCATGCTGGAAACCCTGGAGCATGAGGGCTACGTCACCCGCAGCCCGTCGAACAGCGGCTACGTCGCCACCGGACGCACGTTGCAACTGAGTCGCGGCTACGACCTTCACCATCGCATCGGGCTGCTGTCGGAACCGATCCTGACCGAGTTCCGTCACAGGATCGGGTGGCCATCGGATGTGGCCTTGTTCGACCACGACGCGATGATCGTCGTGCAGACGAGCCGTGAAACGGGTCCGCTGTTCTTCAACCGCAGGCCAGGCTTTCGGGCGTCGATCCTGGAGACGTCGATCGGACGCGCCTACCTCGCCTACTGCGACCCGGCCGAGCGGGAGCGGATCATTGCCCGTCTGCGCGTGAAGCCGGATGTGAGAAACATGTTGGCCAGCGAGCCGGAAAAACTGGAGGCGCTTCTCGCGGACGTTCGTGCGCGCGGCTTCGCCTGCATGGACGACGCCTACAGTGAACGGGAATATTCGCGGCAAATGTGGGCGATGGCCGTTCCCGTCCAGGATGACGGCGGCATCCATGCGACGTTGAACATCATGATGCTGCGCAACGCGATCACGCCCGACATGGCCGTGGAGCGGTTTCTTGGTCCTTTGAAGGACACGGCGGATCGTCTGGCAAACGTCTTGCGCAACGGCGAATAGCGGCCGCGGTCATTTTCGGTGACCGGTTCGGCCGGCCGTCGCCGAGATCGGCATGAAAGGCGCGTGGCAGCACGCTGATGGTCATCGGGCTCTCGCCCTGACCGTAAGCTCGCGGTAACTCCAAACCGGGCGGGTGCCCTCAAAGACCGCGGTCCGCTCGGGACGGACGAGGGCCGCGCGCGTCAGCAGGGTGCCGATGTTCATACCGTCATTCCCAGATAGGCGGCCCGCACCAGTGGACTGTCGAGAAGCTCCCCGGAGGGCCCCTGGAGCACGACCTCTCCCTGTTGCAGCAGATAGGCGTAATCGACCGAGCGCAGACTGAGCTGCACGTTCTGCTCGACCAGCAGCAGGCTGAGGCCGCTGCGGGTCAGGGTACCGAGGATCTCGAAGATCTCCGCCACCACGCGCGGCGCCAGCCCGATCGACGGTTCGTCCAGCACCAGCAGGCGCGGCCGGGTCATCAGCGCCCGGCCGATCGCCACCATCTGCTGCTCGCCCCCCGACAAGGTGCCGACACGCTGGCGGGCCCGTTCGGCGAGGCGGGGGAACAGGCCGAAGACGCGGGCCAGCCCCTCGTCCCGATGCTCGCGCGCCTTGCCGAAGGTGCTGGCGGCGACGAGGTTCTCGGTCACCGTGCACTCGGGGAACAGCAGGCGGCCCTCCGGCACCGTGCCGATGCCGGCGCGGGTGCGGTCGGACACCCGCATCCGCCCAAGCTCCTCTCCGTCCCACGTGACCCGGCCGCGGCGGGTGGCAACCAGCCCGTTGATGGCCTTGACCACCGTGCTCTTGCCGGCGCCGTTGGAGCCGATCAGGGCGACCCGCTGGCCGCTCTCGATGACCAGGTCGATGTCACGCACCACGTCGGCCTTGCCGTAGCCGGCCGAGACGCGTTCCAGCGTCAGACGGGTCATGCGGCGGCACTCCCGAGATAGGCGTCCTGCACCCGTGGATCGCGCAGCACGTCCTGCGTCGCGCCCTCCGCCAGCAGGGAGCCGAAGTTGATCACGACAGACCGGGCGCACATCCGGCTGATCACCGGGACCGAGTGCTCCACCATCACGATGGTGATGCCCCGCCGGTTGAGTTCGACGATCTGGTCGCATAGGGCGCCGGCCTCGGTGGCGGTCAGCCCGGCCAGCATCTCGTCGAGCAGCAGCAGGCGCGGTTCGGTGGCGATGGCACGGGCGATTTCCAGCCGGCGCATCTCGGCGACGCTCAGCCGCTCGGCATCGGTGCCGGCCAGATGGTCCATGCCGATGGCGCGCAGCGCCCCGAACGCGTGGCGCTCGGCATCGGCCGAGGCCGGGTAGCGGCCGTAGGAGGCGACCATCACGTTCTCGATCACGCTCATGCCCTTGAACGGCCGCACGATCTGGAAGGTGCGGGCGAGACCCAGCCGGCAGATGTCGTGCGGTCGCAGTCCCTCGATGCGCCGACCCTCGAACAGGATGTGGCCGTCGCTCGGCTTCAGCAGACCGGACAGGCAGTTGAACAGGGTGGTCTTGCCGGCGCCGTTGGGGCCGATGATCCCGAACACGGCGCCCGCCGGCACCGCGAAGCTGACGCCGCTCAGCGCCCGCAACCCGCCGAAGGACTTGCCGAGGTCCCGGACCTCAAGGATCGGAGCGGTCATCTTGCGGTGTCCTCCTGTCGGAAAGCGGTCCTGGCGCCCAGGCGCAGGCGCGGCAGCCGGGTCTTCAGCAGACCGCCCAGCCCGTGTGGCAGCATCAGGGCCATCACCATCAGCAGAACCGAATAGGCGACGATGTTGACCCCGGTGAAGCCGCTCATCGCGGTGCGCAACACCTCGCCCAGCGGGATCAGCAGAGCGGCCCCCAGCAGCGGTCCCCACAGCAGGCCGAGCCCGCCGATGATCGAGAACACCAGAAGCTGGATCGACAGGTCGACGCCGAGCGTCGAGCGCGGATCGACGAAGGAGAAGGTGCTGGCGAAGAAGGCGCCGCCCACCGCGGTCAGCACCGCGCTGACCACGAAGGCCAGCAGCTTGTAGCGCATCACCGGGACGCCCAGCGCCTCGGCGGCCCCCTCGTTGTCGCGGATGGCGCGCCAGTAGGAACCGGCACGGCTGCTGGCGAAATGCTGGCCGACGAGCAGGGTCGCCGTCAGGAAGGCCAGCACGATCAGCCCGTAGGGCCATTTCTCCATGAACTGGAGGTAGCGCGCCGCGTCGTCCTCGGTCGGCATCATCATGCCGTCGGAGCGCCCCAGCCATGGTGTGGCCGACACCAGCAGGAACGCCACCTCGCTGAAGGCCAGCGTGGCGATGGCGAAGAAATAGCCGCGCAGCCCGTAGCGGAAGCACAGCAGCCCGATCACCAGCGCCACCGCGGCGGCGAGCGCGGCGGCCAACGGCCACGTCAGCAGCGGCCCCAGCCCGAAGCCGACATGCCCGTAGGCGACGACGTAGGCACCGATGCCGAAGAACAGCGAGTGCCCGAGCGAGATCAGCCCGGTGAAGCCGGCCATCAGGTTCCACGCCACCGCGATGCTTCCCATCAACGCCGTGAGGATGAAGATGTCCATGAAATACGGATCGCCGAGGCAAATCCCGAAGAGGACCGCGGCCAGCGCCGCCGGCACGAGGGCGGGGAGAAAGCGTTTCATGCGCGCGCTCCCCCGCCGACCGGCAGCAGCCCTTCCGGCCGCACCAGCATGACCAGGATCAGCAGCGCGAACGGCACCGCCGCGGCGACCGAGGCGGTGGTCAGCACGCCGGCCACGCTCTCCGCCACCCCGACCAGCAGGGCGCCCAGCAGAACCCCGCCGAAGCTGCCCATGCCGCCGACGATGACGATCACGAAGGCCTTCAAGGTGAACAGGGTGCCGATGTGCGGGTTGACGTAGAGCACCGACGCCATCAGCGGTCCGGCGACGCCCAGCGTCCCGACCCCGATCCCCATCGCCCAGCGGTAGGTGCGGCCGATGTCGATTCCGGACAGCGCCGCCCCGTCGTGCGATTGCGAAACCGCGCGCATGATCAGCCCGAAATCGGTCTTGCGCATGATGAGGTAGAGTCCGAGGAGCAGGACGACGGCGGCCCCCGCCGCGATCGCGTGCGGCATCTGCAGCAGCACCGGTCCGATCCAGACGCTGGCGGTCGACCGGTCCTGCACGATCAGCAGATTGTCGGCCTTGAACGCCATCAGGGCGAGGTACTGGAGCAGAAGCGACAGTCCCAGCGTGACGGCCATCTGGTTGATCTCCGGCACCTTCATGGCCGGACGGATCAGGCTTTCGAACAGCCCGACGCCGAGCGCCAGCAGCACTGGCACCACCAGCGCCACCGCGACCACCGGATCGACGCCGAGATGCGCCCAGGCGAGGTAGCCGCCGTACATCGCCAGCATGAGGAACTCGCCATGCGCGAAATTGACCACG
The DNA here is from genome assembly GCF_020005195.1 of Azospirillum agricola. Classification (NCBI taxonomy): domain Bacteria; kingdom Pseudomonadati; phylum Pseudomonadota; class Alphaproteobacteria; order Rhodospirillales; family Azospirillaceae; genus Azospirillum; species Azospirillum agricola. The sequence goes on along the minus strand of NZ_JAIFZR010000002.1, from coordinate 649,755 downwards.
CGCATGACCCCGAAGACGAGGGTGAGGCCGACCGCGATCAGCGCATAGATCGCGCCGTTGGTCAGCCCGCTCAGCAGTGCCTGGAGGAAGATGGTCGCTGACATGGAAATCTCCGGCGCCCGCCGGCCGCGCGCGTCGGATGCGCGGCCGGCGGGAGAGGGGCTGACGTTACCCCTGAAGCGGGGCGGGCGGCCGGGCGGCGACCGCGTCGGGCCAGACGGTGACGAACTTGCCGTCGATCACCTGGACGATGACGCAGGTCGCCGGCGCCTGCCCCTGCTCGTCGAAATACAGTTCGGGCGCCGGCAGCAGCGAGGCCGGCCCGTCCTTGATCCGCAGGGTGCGCAGCGCGTCGCGGATCTTGTTGCGGTCGGTGGAGGCCGCCGCATCGGCCGCCAGCGCCAGCGCGTAGGTCGCGGCGAAGGCCTGGGCCTGGTTGCTCAGCGGCACCTCGCCGGGGTAGCTCTCGGCGAACGCCTTCACGAACGCCTCGCTGGCCGGCTTGCGCAGGTCGGGCGCCCATTCCACCACGCCGAACGTCCGCTCGGCCGGCTTCCCCGAGGCGGCCACCGTCTGGTTGACGTGGGCGCCGCCGAAGCCGATGTAGAGCGGCCGGTAGCTTTGCGAGGCCAGCGCCCGCAGCAGCACGGTGGAGTCGTCGGCGTAGGCGACGCTGAGCACCGCGTCGGCGCCGCTGGTGCGCAGCTTGGTCGCCACCGTGCTGAAGTCGGGCGAGCCGGTGCGGAAGGTCTCGTCGGCCACCACGGGGTAGCCGCGGCCCGGCATCACCGACGCGTAATTGGCGTGCACCGACTGGCCGGCCGGACCGTCCTCGGTCGCCAGCGCCACCTTGTCGATCGCCATGCCCTTCTTCTTCATGTCGTCCATGAAGTCGGCGACGTATTGGCCGAACCATTTCGCCTTCACCGCGGTGCGGAAGACGTATTTTAGCCCCTGTTCGGTGATGGCGTCGGTCACGGCGCTGGTCACCATGAACGGGGTCCGGTTGCGGTCGGCCACCTGGGCCGCGGGGATCGTCGAGGACGAGGCCCAGGCGCCGGTCAGTGCGCTGACGCCCTCGCGGCTGATCAGCCGCTCCGCCTCGCTGCGCGACACCTCGGGCTTGGACTGGATGTCGCTGACCACCAGTTCGACCTTGGCGCCGCCGAGCCCCTTGAGGCCGCCGGTGTCGTTGATCATCTTGGCGGCGAGCTGGTGGGCCTTCAGCATGCGCGCGCCGTCGGAGGCGTGAGTCCCGGTGAGCGGCACCAGGACGCCGATCTTCAGCGTGCCGCCCTGGGCCGACGCGCCGAAGGAGAAGAGGCCCGGCGCCGCCATGGCCGCGCCGCCGAGCAACAGCGCGTCCCTGCGAGTGATTCCCGTCATGTGTCCTCCTGGAAAGGCGGATTGCGGAGTTGTCGGCCGTCAGGGGCAGAGCACGGCCCGGCCGACCACCAAGCCGTTGCGCAGGGCGAGCAGCGCGTCGTTGGCGCGATCGAGCGGCATCCGGGTGACGGGGATCGGCTGGATGCGGCCGGCCCGCGCCAGCGCCACCAGTTCCCGCATCTCCTCCAGATTGCCGACCAGACTGCCGAGGATGCGGGCGGCCTTGATCGGGATCAGCGGCAGCGACCACGGCGTGTTGCCGCCGAAAAGCCCGACCATGACCAGCGTGCCGCCCTTGGCCAGGGCATCGAACCCGAGCGCCGCCGATTGCGGGCTGCCGACCAGGTCGAGCACGCAGTGGGCCGGACCGCCGACCGCGTCCATGACAAGGGTCGCCACGTCCGGGGCGCCGCCATCGACAGCGGCCAGCGCGCCGGCGGCCAGCGCCGCCTCCCGCTTGACGGGATCGAGATCGACGACGACGGCGCCCTTGCCGCCGAGCGCGCGCAGAATCTGCAGGCACATCTGGCCGAGCCCGCCGCCGCCGACCACCACGACCGGGTGCTCGGCGATCTGGTCCCCGAACTTCTTCAGCGCGCTGTAGGTGGTGACGCCGGAGCAGGCGAGCGGCGCCACCTGGGCCGGGTCGAGGTCGCCGATCGGCAGCAGGTAGCGCGGGTGCGGCACCCGGACATACTCGGCATAACCGCCATGGAGGTGGACGCCGATGTAGGTCGCCTTGGCGCAGTAGTTTTCGTATCCGTCGCGGCAGCTCCGGCACTCGCCGCAGCCGATCCAGGGATAGACGAGGTAGGAGGCGCCGATGTCCACCCCTCCGGCGTCCGGCCCGACCGCCACCAGTTCCCCGGCGGTCTCGTGGCCCATGGTCAGCGGCAGCGCCACCCCACGGTCCTTGAGCGACAGTTTGCGGCCGAGGCCGAGGTCGTAGCCGCCGTCCCACAGATGGAGGTCGCTGTGGCACACCCCCGCCGCCTCGACCTTGATCAGCACCTCGGTGCCGGAAACCTCCGGGATCGGCCGGTCATCGCCGACCAGCGGTTCCCCGAAAGCGTGGATGCAGTAGGAGCGCATCGCCACCTCACCGCGACAGGAAGCCGCCGTCGACCGGCAGCGCCACGCCGGTGACGTAGGAACTGTCGTCCGAGGCGAGCCACAGGCCGGCATGCGCCACCTCCGACGGCTTGCCAACCCGCCCGAGCGGGACGGCGCCCAGCAGCTTCCTCTCGTTCTCCGCAGCCTGCGCCGTGTCGTCGCCGCGCGCGACGAAGCCGGGGAGCATGGGGGTGTCGATCGGGCCGGGGCAGACCACGTTGACCCGGATGCCGTCGGGGGCGAAGCGCTGGGCCAGCGACTTGGTCAGGCCGACCACGCCGAACTTGGCCGCCGAGTAGACCGGGCTGAACATCGACCCGACGAGGCCGGAAACCGAAGCGGTGAAGATCAGCGAGCCGCCGCCGCGGGCGCGCATGTGCCTGGCCACCTCGCCGGCCGCGACCACCGCGGAGGTCAGGTTGAGCGCGATCGCCAGATGGTACTGGTCGAGGTCCATGTCCTCGACCGAGGCCGGACCGGGAATCCCGGCGTGCGCCCACATGACGTCGATGCCGCCGAGCCGCTCCGCTGCCGCCGCGATGCTGGCCTTGACGCCGTCCACCGTGGACAGGTCGGCGACGACCGGAATCACGGCGGAGCCGAGCGTGGCGGCGAGATCGTTCAGCGCGCCTTCGTTGATGTCGACCGCCGCCACGGTGGCGCCTTCGCGCACGAACAGCTCGACGCCGGCCTTGCCCATGCCCGACGCCGCGGCGGTGATCACCGCCAGCTTGCCTTTGAGACGCATGTTCCCCTCCCCGTTTTATTGTGCGTAGGCGTCCGGGAACCGGCCGGTCGTGCTGATGACCGTGGTGCGGGTCTCCAGATAGTTGTCGAGCGCCTCGATCCCGTTCTCGCGGCCCCAGCCGCTCGCCTTGAAGCCGCCGTAGGGCGTCGACCAGCGGATGAAGCGGTAGGTGTTGACCCAGACGATGCCGGCCTCGATCCGCGCCGACACCCGGTGGGCGCGGCCGGTGTCGCCGGTCCACAGGCCGGCGGCGAGGCCGTAGCTGGTGTCGTTGGCGAGTGCCACCGCCTCGTCTTCGCCGTCGAAGGGGATGATCGAGGCGACCGGGCCGAAGATCTCCTCCCGCGCGATGCGCATGTCGTTGGAGACGTTGGCGAAGACGGTCGGCTCGACGAAGAAGCCGTCGCCGAGATTCCCGGCGTCGAGCCGCCGGCCGCCGGTGACCAACCGCGCGCCCTCCTGCCGGCCGATGTCGATGTAGGACAGGGTTTTGGCGAGCTGCTCGCCATGGGCCTGTGGTCCCATGTGGGTCGCTTCATCAAGGGGCAGGCCAACGCGGACCTTGGCGGCACGCTCGGCGAAGGCGGCGACCACCCGGTCGTAGACCGGCCGTTCGACCAGCACGCGCGAGCCCAGGGCGCAGCTCTGCCCGCACACCGACCAGGCCGAGGAGGTGGCGGCGTTCACCGCCTGCTCCAGGTCGGCGTCCTTGAAGATGATGTGGGGCGACTTGCCGCCCAGCTCGAAGGAGAAGCGCTTCAGCGTGTCCGCGCCGTTGCGCAGGATCACCTTGGCGGTGCTGCCCTCGCCGGTGAAGGCGATCTTGTTGACGCCGGGGTGCGCCACGAGACGGGCGCCGGTGTCGTGGCCGTAGCCCGGCACCACGTTGAACACGCCGGGCGGCACGCCGGCCTCATGGGCCAGCCGGGCCAGTTCCAACGCGGTGACGGGGGTCTGCTCGGCCGGCTTCAGCACCACGGTGCAGCCGGCGGCCAGTGCTGGCGCCAGTTTCCAGGCCGTGGTCAGCATCGGCGCGTTCCACGGGGTGATCGCACCCACCACCCCCACCGGCACCCGCGTGGTGAAGCAATGGACGCTGTCGTCGATCGGGATGGTGCGGCCCGACAGCTTGTCGGCCAGCGAGGCGAACCAGTGATACCACTGGTGGTGCGCGCCGATGTCGGCGCGCGTCTCGCGGATGGCGCGGCCGGAATCGCGGGTTTCCAGCACCGCCATCTCCGGCGCGAACTCCCGGTACAGTTCGGCCAGGCGGCGCAGGATCGCCGCGCGCTCCCAGCCCGGCATGCGTCGCCACGGCCCCTCGAACGCATCGCGCGCCGCCTGGACCGCGCGGTCGATGTCCTTCGGTCCGCCGAAGGCGACGGCGGCCCAGGGGCGTCCGGTCGCGGGGTCGATGCTCTCGACCATGCCGCCATCCGCCGGAGCCACCCACTCGCCGCCAATGAAGAGGTGCGGGTAGCGGCGCAGTTCGCCGTCGCCAGAGCCGCTCTTGAACGCGTTGGTCACAGACCCGAGCCTCTTGTCCAGTATGATGGATAATACGTACATGTTCACGGACGCGCCTGTCAAGTCGCTTATCCATCAATCAGAGATACGAACTATTTCGGCTATTTAATTGATTAAAAGTCATTTTTCCTTGGGGTCGCCCATTTTGACATATTGGTGCGGCGCGAAAATTCCTACTGCGCTGCACCATGGACTTTCCGTGGGCGATAAACTCGGCCGCATAAATTGCCCTTGCATGTGGATTATTAATCTCTGTATATGGACATAAGGCTGTCGGGGCGGGTATCCGCACCAAATCCAGGAACATCGTGGAAGGAATGGGAATGGGGCCGCTGGCAGGAACCAGGATCCTCGACCTGACCTCTGTCGTCATGGGACCCTCGGCAACGCAGATGCTCGGTGACATGGGGGCGGATGTCATCAAGGTGGAGCCGCCGGAAGGCGACGTGGTGCGGCAGATCGGGCCGCAGCGGAACGCCGGAATGGGGGCGTACTTCCTGAACGCCAACCGCAACAAACGGAGCATCTGCCTGAACCTGAAGGATCCGGCCGGGCTCGACGCCCTGCTGCGGTTGGCCGACACCGCCGACATACTGACCTACAACATCCGCCCGCAGGCGATGACGCGCCTCGGCCTGGGCTATGAAGCCCTGGCCGCGCGCAACCCGCGGCTGATCTATGCCGGGCTTTTCGGGTTCGGCCAGGACGGCCCCTACGCGGCGCGCCCGGCCTATGACGACCTGATCCAGGGCGCCTCCGTGATGTCGGCGCTGATCGCGCAGGCAGGCGACGGGACGCCGCGCTACGTTCCCTCGGCCGTCGCCGACCGTGTGGTCGGGCTGGCCGCGGTTGGGGCGATCTGCGCCACCCTGGTGAACCGCAACCAGACCGGCCTGGGGCAGCGGGTGGACATCCCGATGTTCGAGACCATGGTCGGTTTCGTGCTGGGCGACCATCTGGGCGGGCTGACCTTCGATCCTCCCCTCGGCGGCGGCGGCTACGCCCGCCAGCTTTCGCCGGAGCGCAGGCCGTACCGGACGCGCGACGGCCATATCTGCACCGTGATCTACAACGACAAGCAGTGGGCCAACTTCCTGCGGGCGATCGGACGGGAGGACCTGCCGCGCGACGATCCGCGCTTCGCCACCTATGCCGACCGGCAGAGCAACGTCGATTTCGTCTATGGCGAGCTGGGGCGGATCTTCGCCGAACGCACGACCGCTGAATGGATGGACCTGTTGGACCGCGCCGACGTGCCGGCGATGCCGATGCACGACTTCGACAGCATCTTCGACGACCCGCAGCTGAAACAGACCGGCTTCTTCGAACTCGTGGAGCACCCGACCGAGGGGCGTGTGCGCAACATGCGGCTGTCGGCGAGCTGGTCCCGGACGCCGGCCGCGACCCGGCGCCTGGCCCCCCGGCGCGGCCAGGACGGCCCGGCCATCCTGCGCGAAGCCGGGTTTGCGGACGACGAGATCGCGGCGCTGGCCGAACGGCGCGCCCTGACCATTCCGGCCGAGGCGGCCGGCTCAGACACCTGACGGGAGCATTCCGCACCATGGATTTCCGACTGACCGACGACCAGGAAGCGTTGCGCGACGCCATCGCCGGGCTGTGCAGGCGTTTCGGAGACGATTACTGGCTGGCGCGTGACCGCGACGGCGGCTTTCCCGACGATTTCTACGCCGCCTTCGCCGACAATGGCTGGCTCGGCATCTGCATCCCGGAAGAGTATGGCGGCTCCGGCCTCGGCGTGACCGAGGCGGCGGTCATGATGCGCACGATCGCCGAATCCGGTGCCGGGATGTCCGGCGCCTCCAGCCTGCACATCAACATCTTCGGCCTCAATCCGGTGGTGGTGCACGGCACCGAGGAGCAGAAGCGCCGCATGCTGCCGCCCATGGTGCAGGGGCGCGAGAAGGCGTGCTTCGCCGTCACCGAACCCAACACCGGCCTCAACACCACCCAGCTCAAGACCCGCGCGGTGAAGAAGGGCGACCGTTACATCGTCGACGGGCAGAAGGTGTGGATTTCCACCGCCCAGGTCGCCGACCGCCTCTTGCTGCTTGCCCGCACCACCCCGTTGGAGGAGGTCGGCAAGCCGACGCACGGGCTCAGCCTGTTCTACACCGCGTTCGACCGCAGCAGGATCGACGTCCGCGTCATCGACAAGATGGGCCGCAAGGCCGTCGATTCGAACGAGCTGTTCATCGAGGGGCTGGAGATCGCGGAGGAGGACCGCATCGGCGAGGAGGGGCGCGGTTTCGAATACATCCTGCACGGCATGAACCCGGAGCGGGTGCTGATCGCGTCGGAGGCGGTCGGGCTCGGCAGTCTGGCGCTGTCGCGGGCGACCGCCTATGCCAAGGAGCGGGTGGTGTTCAACCGGCCGATCGGCCAGAACCAGGCGATCCAGCATCCGCTTGCCCAAAATTGGATGGAGCTGGAGGCCGCCTGGCTGATGATCCTGCGTGCGGCCTGGGAGTACGACAACGGACTGCCCTGCGGCGCCAGTGCCAACGCCGCCAAGTATCTGGCGGGCGAGGCCGGCTTCAACGCCTGCCAGCAGGCGGTGATGACCCATGGCGGCTTCGGCTACGCCAAGGAATTCCATGTCGAGCGCTACCTGCGCGAGGTGATGATCCCGCGCATCGCGCCGATCAGCCCGCAGCTCGTCCTGTGCTTCATCGCGGAGAAGGTGCTCGGCCTTCCCAAATCCTATTGAGGGCGTGATGATTGCGACGCTCACGCCGGCCCTCGACCTCGCCCGTTTCATCCGGGCGGGCGACCGGGTCGTGTGCGGCCAGGGCTGTGCCGAGCCGCTGGCGCTCACCGCCGGGCTGGCGGCGCTCGATCTGCCGATCGAGCTGTTCATCGGCCCGCTGTTCTCCGACAGCTTCGCCGAGCCCGGCCGCCTGCGCTTCGCCAGCTACGGCGCCATGGGCAAGGCGTCGCGGCTGGCGCGGCGCGGACGGCTGGAGGTGCTGCCCCTGCATTACGGCGCGCTCGGTCCGGCCTTCGCAAACGGCGATCTGCGGGCGGACGTGGTGCTGATCCAACTCGCCCACGGACCGCAGGGCTATGCCGCGGCGCTCGCCAACGACCATGTCCTGGCGGCGGCGCGCAAGGCCCGCTGCGTGATCGCCGAGGTCAACCGGCGGGCGCCGTGGTGCCGGGGGGCGGAACTCGATCCGGCGATCCGCCTCGACGCGGTGGTTGAGACCGACCGGGACCTCGTGGCGCTCGAACCGGCCGCGATCGGCGAAGCGGAGCGCGCCATCGCCCGCCACGTCGCCGGCCTGATTCCCGACCGGGCCACGCTGCAGGTCGGCATCGGTGCGATTCCCGATGCGGCGCTGTCGGAGCTGGCCGGGCACCGCGATCTCGGCGTTCATTCCGGCATGATCGGCGACCGGGTGGTGGCGCTGGTCGGGAGCGGCGCCGTCACCAACGCCCACAAGTCCGTCGATCCCGGGCTGACGGTCAGCAACACCGCCTTCGGATCCAGCATTCTCTGCCGGTTCATCGACAACAATCCGGCGGTGCGGCTGATGCCGGCCTCGCACACCCATTCACCGGCCATCCTGGCGGCGCAGGACCGCATGATCGCCATCAACGCCGCCATCGAGGTGGACCTGACCGGTCAGGTCAACGCCGAGTTGGCTGACGGCGCGCCGGTCGGCGGCGTGGGCGGGCTGGCCGATTTCACCCGCGGCGCCCGGGCGGCCAAGGGGGGGCGGGCCATCGTCGCGCTGCGCTCGACCGACCGCTCCGGCACGGTCAGCCGCATCGTGCCACGGGTTGCCGCGGTGACGCTGGCACGCAGCGACGCCGACACCATCGTCACCGAACACGGCGTCGCGCGGCTGGTCGGGCTCGGTCCGGCGGAACGGGCTCGGGCGCTGATCGCGATCGCGGCTCCCCAACACCGCGAGGCGCTGGAACGCAGCCTGGGAGGTGCGGCATGACCGGGGCGGGACCATTGGCCGGCCTGCGAGTCATCGAGTTCGCCGGCATCGGTCCGGCGCCGATGTGCGCGATGCTGCTGGCCGATCTCGGCGCCGAGGTGATCTCGGTGGACCGGCTGGAGCCGAGCGGCAACGGCATTCCCCGCGCACCGAAATTCGACGTGACCCGCCGTGGGCGTCGCTCGGTGGCGCTGGACCTCAAGCGACCCGAGGGCATCGCCTGCGCGGTGGACCTCGTCGCGAAGGCCGACGCGCTGGTCGAAGGATTCCGCCCCGGCACCATGGAGCGCCTGGGCCTCGGCCCCGACGCCTGCCACGCGGTCAATCCGCATCTGGTCTACGGCCGGGTCACCGGCTGGGGCCAGGATGGGCCGCTGGCGGGGGCGGCCGGACATGACCTGAACTACATCGCGCTGTCGGGCGCGCTTGCCGCCATCGGGCGGGCGGGGCAGCCGCCGACCGTGCCGCTCAATCTGGTCGGCGACTATGGCGGCGGCGGGCTGCTGCTCGCCTTCGGCATCGTATGCGCCTTGCTGGAGGCCCGACGGTCCGGCCGGGGACAGGTGGTCGATGCGGCGATGGCCGAGGGTGCGGGGACGCTGATGGCGAGCGCCTTCGGCCTTGCCGCCGCCGGGCTGCACCGGCCGGAGCGCGGCACCAACCTGCTCGATTCCGGCGCGCCGCACTACGATGTTTACGAGTGCGCCGACGGACAGTGGGTCGCCGTCGCCCCGATCGAGCGCAAATTCCGCGACGATCTGCTGACCCGCATCGGCTTCGATCCGACGACCTTTCCCGACGTTGCCGACCGCGCCCGATGGCCGCAAGCCCGGGAGCTGCTGACCGCGCGCTTCGCCGAGCGCAGCCGGGCCGAATGGTGTGCGCTGCTGGAAGGCACCGACGCCTGCTTCGCGCCCGTCCTGTCGGTTGCCGAAGCGGCGGACCATCCGCACGCCCGCGCCCGTGCCGCCCATCTCGTCATCGATGGCGTGGTCCAACCGGCCCCGGCCCCACGCTTCAGCCGTACGCCGGCCGCCATGCCGCAACCGGCCGAACCGCCGGGGGCCGGCACCCATGCGGCGCTCGCGGCCTGGGGCATCGCGGGGGAGCGCATCGACCATCTGGAGCGGCAGGGCATCATCCGGCCGCTCTGACCCATCCACCGATCATCGCAGGAGCATCACCCATGAGCGGCAAGTACTATGAAGAATTCGAGGAAGGCCACGTCTTCAATCACGCGGTTTCGCGCACCGTCACGGAACAGGACAACATCAGCTTCAGCCTGATGACGCTGAACCCGCAGCCGCTGCACATCGATGCCGACTTTTCCAGTCGGACGGAATGGGGCAAGCCGCTGTTCAACAGCCTCTACACGCTGGGCATCCTGATCGGCATGAGCGTGCAGGACACCACGCTCGGCACCACCGTCGGCAATCTGGGCATGAGCGACGTCCGCTTTCCCAAGCCCGTGTTCCATGGCGACACCCTGCGCGCCCAAACACAAGTGGTTTCCAAGCGGCTGAGCAAGTCGCGCGGCGACGTCGGGCTCGTGGAATTCGAACACACCGGATTCAACCAGCGCGGCGAAATCGTCGCCGTTTGCCGCCGCATGGCCATGATCTACCGCCGCAAGGACGCCGCGTGATGCGCACTCTCCTGTTCGTGCCGGGCGACAGCCCGCGCAAATTCGCCCGTGCCCGCCAGACCGCCGCCGACGCGCTGATCCTGGACCTGGAGGACTCGGTCGCGGCCGAGGAAAAGCCGCGCGCCCGTGAACAGACCGCCGCCATGCTGCGGGAGGAGCGTGGGGCGCAGAAGCTGTTCGTCCGGGTCAACGCCTTCGACACCGGCCTGACCGCCCGGGATCTCGCGGCGGTGTTGCCGTACGCTCCGGATGGAATCGCCCTGCCCAAATGCGGAGGACCGGAACAGGTCGAGCGCCTGTCCCACATGCTCGACGCGCTGGAGGTCGCCGCCGGGCTGGAACCGGGTCATACCCGCATCCTTGCCATTGCCACGGAGACCGCCGACTCCCTGTTCAACCTCGGCCGGTACAAGGGGTGCAGTCCACGGCTGTGGGGGCTGATGTGGGGGGCGGAGGATTTGATCGCCTCGCTCGGCGCCACCACCAACCGCGAAGGTGGGATTTTGCTCGACAGTTTCCGGCTGGCGCGGACCCTGTGCTTGGCTGGGGCGGCGGCGGCCGGGGTGGTTGCCGTCGACACGGTCGCCACCACCATCGATGATCTCGACGCGGTGGCCGAGGAGGCCCGCGCGGCGCGGCGCGACGGCTTCCGCGCCAAAGGCATCATCCATCCCAAGCATGTCGAGGTGGTGAACACCGCCTTCCGACCGACCGAAGGCGAGATCGCCTGGGCCCGACGCATCGTCGAGGCGTTTGCTGGCGACTGCACCGGCGTAGTGAAGATCGACGGCCAGATGATCGACAAGCCACACCTGCGCGCCGCCGAGAAAATCCTGGAATCCGCAGCGCTGCAATAGCATAAGAAGGCCGGCTGCTTCCAAACGCGGGTATCGACGAGCATGCAAGTCAAGCAGGCTGCCAACGTCATCGAACTCTTGGAGTTCTTTGCCAAGCGCCAGCGTCCGGCGACGCTGGCGGAAATTTCCGAAGAGCTGGGATGGCCACGGTCGAGCGCCTACAACATCATCGGTACCCTGGCGGAGATGGGATACCTCTACGAACCCAGGGCGCGGAACGGCTATTATCCGAGCCCGCGTTGGTCCAGTGTCGTCGGCGCCATTGCGGAGGCCGAGCCGTTGCCCGAAGCCGCCATGCAACTCGTGGCCGAGGTGGCGGCTGAAACCGGCGAGACCACGGCGATCGGCGGTCCCGTCGGAACCCTGGCGATCTTCATCCATGTGGTGGAGTCGTCTCATCCGATCCGCTATTTCGCCAAGGTCGGCCATAAGCTGCCGATCCAGGCCACCTCGACCGGCCGCGCCATCCTGGCGCAATACACCCCGGCGGAGCGGCAGACCCTCTATCGCAGGATAAATTTCGAGAAATACTCCGAGACCACTCCGACGAGCATCGATGCGGTCGAGGCGGAGCTGCGGCGATCGGCTGAGCGCGGCTATCACCAGAGCAACGCGGACTACAGCGCCGATCTGGTCGGCGTCGCCCTGCCCCTGCCGATCCAGGGCAAGCGGCTGGCGCTGGTCGTCGCCGGTCCGATGTACCGCTGTTCCGCCCGCGCTCTTGAGATCGCGGCCACGATGAAGCGCGCGGTCGCCCGTTTCTCGGCAGAGCTTGATCTGCAATACTGAACGGAATCGGTGTTCGGCTTTACGCATTTCGGGCAAAGTTGATGAAGAACTTGGCGGGTTGGCCAACGCCGTCCCTCGAAGTGGTCGAGCCCGAGTTCCTCCTTCATTTGCTGATGGCCCTGTTCGCAGACCCGGCGCGCTTCGATCCGGGCCGCCGGGGTCCGCAACGGGGTGTCGGGGGGCGGGTTGCTGAGGTGGCATTTGCGCTCGCCGGTGCTTCGGCGCTCGCCGATCGGCCAAGTCTCCTCACCGGGCAGGGGCGTGCGATTGCCCTGCGGCGTGCACTCGACGCCGACCGCCCAGGTCAGGCCGCGCACGCCCAGCCCCTTGCGGAAGGCGGCGCCGTCGCCGACCCGGCCTCGGCGACGACCATGTCGAAACGCACACCCCCCGTCCGTACGCGGTCCAGTTCGTCCAGCGCGCTCTGGGTCAGGACAGGCTTCCTCCCGATGATCGTTTTCTCAAGCCGTCGTCTCTGGAGACGACTTACGCGGACGCGGCGGCGGCCTCGCCGGCCGGGTTCATCCAGGCGGTCGCCATGTCGCGCAGCACGTTCTTCTTCACCTTGGCGCCGTTCGGCCCGTCGGTGACCGGCATCGCCTCGATGGCGAAGACGCGCGCCGGCACCTTGTAGACGGCGAGCTGCGCCCGGCAGGCGGCCAGCGCCGCCGCCTCGTCGAGCGTGCGGCCGGGCTCCATCACGACGAAGGCGATGGGGCGCACGCCCGCCGGGCAACTCGCGGCGACGGTCTGGCAGACGGTGACGCCGGGCAGATCCAGGATGACCTCCTCGATCTCGGTCGGGCTGACCAGATAGCCGGCGATGCGCAGCACGTCCTTGATGCGCGAGACGAAGATCATCCCGCCGTCGGCCAGCCGGTAGCCGTAGTCGCCGGTCCGCAGATAGCCGTCCTCCGTGAACGCCTCGGCCGTCGCCGTCGGGTTGTCGAGGTAGCCGATCATCGCGTTGGGGGTGAGCACCTCGACCTCGCCGATCTCGCCGTCGGGCAGCAGGGCGCCGCTGTCCGGGTCGCGCACGCGCAAGGACGCGTCGGGGCAGACCGGCCGGCCGCCGCCCTGGGAACGGCGCTCCAGCGGCGCGTCGGCCGGCTGGGCGGCGAACATGGCCAGCGTCTCGGTCATGCCGAAGAAGCCGCGCAGCAGCACGCCGTGCGCCTCCGCCTTGGGCGGCAGGATGGTGGTCAGCGCCGGGGTGAAGTTGGCGTGGCCGAACATGCGCAGAGCGGGGAAGGGCTTGCCCTCCGGCACCACCGACAGGATCTTGTCGAGCATGTCGTCGGTGCCCAGCATGTGGGTGATGGCGTGTTCCACCAGCAGGCGGGCGGCCTCCTCCGGCACGAAGGATTCCATCAGCACCAGCGGGCGCCGCGCGCGGATGGTGGTGATCGCCAGCGTGTAGCCGAAGGCGCCGCACATCGGGATGCCGAGCAGCAGGCTGGTCCCCGGTTCGGACAGCCCCACCGCCGCCGCCGCCTCGCCGGCGTGGCGCGTGTTGCGCCCCTGCGTGTGCTGCACCAGCTTGGGCGCGCTGGTGGTGCCCGACGTGGCGAGGATCAGGCTGACGTCTTCCGGCCGGCCGTCGGCGATGTCGGGCAGCGGCTCCGGCGATTCGGCGATCAACTCGGCGAAGCGGGCTTGCCGCACGCCGTCGAGCAGCGTGTCTCCGGTGTCGCCCAGCGTGACGACCAGCTCCAGCGCCGGGCGCTCGGCCGGGTCGACGCTGCGCAGCACCTCGGCGCAGGCCCCGTTGCGGTAGGCGGGGTTGAGCACCACCGCCCGGCAACCGGCGCGCGACATCAGGAAGCCGACCTCGTGGCTGCCCAGCCGCACGTTCAGCGGCACCACGGCGACGCCGAGCCGCGAGCAGGCGAGCGCGACCACCAGCCATTCGGGGATGTTGGGCAGCCATAGCGCCAGCCGGTCGCCGCGCGTCAGGCCGAGATCCTTCAGCCGGGCGGCGAGCCGGGCGGACTCGGCGCGCATCCGGCCGTAGGTGACGGGGCCGTCCGCCCCCACCAGCATGGTCGCGCCGTCGGGCGCGCCGTTCAGCATGTCGAAGAGGCGGGTTGGTGGGAGACGGGTCGGGGGGGCCATGCCGTGGTCGGTCATCAGGGGGCTCCAAAACGGCGGGGCCGGTCGGCGGGCGGCGGTCGGGTTCGTGATGACCGCGGGGGCCGCGACGGATCGGCGGGGACGCTGGCACCGGCCTGGAGCGCGGGCGCGCCGGCCGGGGTTGTGAGTCGGTTCAATACAATCACACACGATTTATTTTGTCTGTCAACCGGCTTCTCGGGATAGGCGGGTTACACCGCCTGCGTGCGTTGCACTGCGCACAGGCCCGCTGCCAGGCGAAACGTGGCACGGTCCCGAAAAATAAATCGCATGTGATTTTTTATGTTTCATGTTTCTCAGGCTTATGATTGACTTGTCCAGCAATAAGCGGCGCGCGAAGGGCGGGTTTCACCGCACCGGGACTGGCGCCCGCCGGGGTGGTGAAGGCGGCGGCCGGACGGGCTGCCACGCCCCGGCCGCCCAAGCCGATGCTCACGAGAGGACGGTATGACGCAGACCAAGAGCGGCACGCAGACCGCGATCCTGCCTTCGGCGGATCCGAACTGGCTGGCCCTGCGGGACGAGGCGATCCTGGAGCCGGATCTGCCGATCATCGACCCCCACCACCATCTGTGGGACGCGCCGCGCTCGCCGCGCTACCTCGCCGAGGAGCTTCAGCGCGACGCCCAGGCCGGCCACGCCATCGTCGGCACCATCTTCACCGACTGCACCGAGGGCTACCGCACCGACGGTCCGGAGAACCTGCGGCCGGTCGGCGAGACCGAGTTCGTCACCGCCATCGCCGAGCGGGTGGAGGCCGGCGACTACCGGCCGGCCGGCCTGTGCGCCGGCATCATCAGCTACGCCGACCTGCGCGAGGGCGAGAGCGTGCGCGCCGTGCTGGAGGCGCACATCGCCGCCGGCAAGGGCCGCTTCAAGGGCATCCGGCAATCGACCTCCTGGGATCCGAACCCGGAAATCCGCACCACCATGCGCACCCCGCCGGAAGGGTTGCTGCGCGACGAACAGCTCCGCCGCGGCTTCGCCCGCCTGGAACCGCTGGGGCTGACCTTCGACGCCTGGGTCTACCACCACCAGCTCTCCGACGTCGCCGATCTGGCCGGCGCCTTCCCCGGAACCGCGATCATCCTCGACCATGTCGGCGGCCCCATCGGCATCGGCCCCTACGCCGGCCGGCGCGACGAGGTCTTCGCCCAGTGGAAGGCCGGCATCCTGGAGGTGGCGCGCCACCCCAACGTCAGCGTCAAGCTGGGGGGGCTGGCGATGCGGCTCGGCGGCTTCGGTTTCCACGAACGGCCGCTGCCGCCCTCCTCGGAGGAACTGGCCGCCGCGTGGCGCCCCTACATCGAGACCTGCATCGAGGCGTTCGGCCCCGACCGCGCGATGTTCGAGAGCAACTTCCCGGTCGATCAGCTCTCGTGCAGCTACGCCGTCCTGTGGAACGGCTTCAAGCGGATCGTGGCGGGGGCCTCGGCCGACGAGAAGGCGGCGCTGTTCAGCCGGACGGCCGCGCGGGTCTACAGCATCGAGCACGTCCTGCGCTGAGCCGCGCGGGCCACAACCAACAAGTCAAGTTCCGGGAGGAGGAAACCATGCCGTTCGCCAAGACGCTCCGTGGCGCCGTGTCCTGTCTGGCGGTCGCCGCCGCCCTGTCCGCCGCAATGTCCGCCGCCGTGACCTCCGCCGCCGGGGCGGAAACCCCGGCCAAGGAGGTGAAGATCGGCGTGCTCACCGACATGAGCAGCATCTACTCCGATCTGGTCGGCCCCGGCTCGGTGCTGGCGGCGCAGATGGCGATCGACGACTTCATCGCGGCCGAGAAGCCCGGCTTCAAGATTTCGCTGCTGTCGGCCGACCACACCAGCAAGGCCGACGTCGCCTCCAGCATCGCGCGCAAATGGATCGACGAGCAGGGCGTCAACGTGCTGACCGACGTGGCCGGCGCCTCGGTGACGCTGGCCGTCTCGAACATCGGGGCGGAGAAGAACCGGCTGGTGCTCGCCACCGCGTCGGGCCAGAACAGCCTGTCGAGCGAGGATTGCAAGCCGACCACCCTGCACTGGAGCTACAACACCCGCGCCGTCGCCGCCACGACGGCGAAGGCGGTGACGATGGACGGCGCCAAGAACTGGTATTTCGTGACCGCCGACTACGCGGGCGGCCGCTCGCTGGAGGAGGACGCGACCAAGGGCGTGCTGGCGGGCGGCGGCAAGGTGCTGGGCTCGGTCAAGCACCCGTTCAACAACAACGACTTCTCCTCGCAGATCCTGATGGGGCAGAGTTCCGGCGCCAAGGCCATCGGCTTCGGCAACTCCGGGCCCGACACCATCAACGCGGTCAAGCAGGCCAACGAGTACGGCCTGGGCAGCAGCGTCGCCCTGACCCCGCTGCTGGCGATGATCACCGACATCGACGCCATGGGGCTGGACATGGCGAAGGGGATGTACGTCACCGAATCCTTCTACTGGGACATGAACGACCAGACGCGGGCCTGGTCGAAGCGTTTCTTCGACAAGCGCGGGAAGATGCCGACCATGGTGCAGGCCGGTCTCTATTCGGCGGTCAACCATTACCTGAAGGCGGTCAAGGCGACCAACAGCACCGACACCGCCCCGGTCCTGGCGGCGATGAAGGAGATGACGATCAGCGACCCGGTGACCAAGCCGTCGCGCCTGCGCGCCGACAACATCGTGCTGCGCGACATGTACCTGTTCAAGGTGAAGGCGCCGTCGGAGAGCAAGCAGCCCTGGGACTACTACACGCTGCTGAAGACCATTCCGGGCGAGGAGGCCTTTGCGCCGCTGTCCGAGAGCAAGTGCGCGCTGGTGAAGAAGTAGGAGCGGGTTCGCCTTCCTCCACGTCCCAAGCAAGCCCTTCTCCCTGAGGGAGAGGGGCTTGGACCGGCGCGCCTCCACCTTTCCTCCCCATGCGAGGATCCCCATGCCATCCCTGCACACCGGCGGCACGGCCGGGCGGCTGATCGCCGATGCCGTCGTCCGCTTCGCCGACCGCCCGGCCCTGGCCGACCGGCGGACGCGCTGGACCTACGCCGAGTTGGGCGACTGGATCGGCCGCTTCGTCACCCGCTTCCGCGCCCTCGGGCTCGGCAAGGGCGACGGGATCGCCATCCTGACCGGCAACCGGGTGGAGCCTTGGGCCGCCATCTGCGCCGCCAACATGCTGGGCATCCGCTACACGCCGCTGCACCCGCTGGCCGGCGAGGACGACCACGCCTTCATCCTCGCCGATTCCGAGGCGCGCGCCCTGATCGTCGATTCCGAGCGCTTCGGGGCCCGCGCCCTGGCGATCCGCGCGCGGGTGCCGGGCCTGGAACATCTGCTGGCCCTTGGCCCCCTGGGCGGCCCGCTCGACGGCGTCCCCGACCTGCTGGAGGAACTGCGGCACCTCGACCCCGCCCCGCTCGACCCGCGGGCGGAAGCGGAGGACACCTCGCTGCTCTGCTACACCGGCGGCACCACCGGACGGTCGAAGGGCATCATGCTGCCGCACCGGACCATCGCCGCCATGGCCTCGACCATCGCCGCCGAATGGGAATGGCCGGCCGAGCTGCGCTACGCCGCCGTCACGCCGATCAGCCACGCCGGCGGCATCATGCTCTACCCGATCATGCTGATGGGCGGCTCGGCCCTGCTGCTGCCCGGCTTCGACACGGAGGTTTTCTGCCGCAGCGTCGCGGAGGAGCGCATCACCGCCGCCTTCCTGGTGCCGACCATCATCAACACGCTGGTCGAGGATCCGGATCTCCTGGCGCGGCACGACCTGTCGTCGATGGGTCTGATCGTCTACGGCGCCGCCCCGATGGCGCCGGACCTGCTGCGCCGCGCCATCGACGCCTTCGGCCCGGTCTTCCTCCAGCTCTACGGCCAGTCGGAGGCGCCGCAATGCGTCACCACGCTGCGCAAGGTCGATCACGACCTGACCAAGCCGGAACGCTTCGGCTCCTGCGGGCGACCGACCGCGCTGTGCGACGTCAAGCTGTTCGACGCCGACATGCGCGAGGTCGGGATCGGCGAGCCGGGCGAGCTGTGCGTGCGCGGGCCGCTGGTGATGACCGGCTACTGGCGCCAGCCGGAGCTGACCGAGCAGGCCTTCCACGGCGGCTGGCTGCACACCGGCGACGTCGCCCGGCGCGACGCCGAGGGCTTCCTGCACATCGTCGACCGCACCAAGGACATGATCATCTCCGGTGGCTTCAACATCTACCCGCGCGAGGTCGAGGACGCGCTGATGGCGCACCCGGCGGTGTCGCTGGCCGGGGTGATCGGCATCCCCGACAGCAAGTGGGGCGAGGCGGTGAAGGGCTTCGTCACCCTGCGCCCCGGCGCCAGCGTCGAGGCGGCCGACCTCCAGGCGCATGTGAAGGCGCTGCGCGGCGCCCCCTGGTCGCCGAAATCCATCGACATCGTCGCCGAGATGCCGCTGACCGGGCTCGGCAAGGTGGACCGCAAGGCGCTGCGCGAGCCTTATTGGCGCGACCGGACACGCGGAGTGAACTGAATCATGCTGGACCATGCGGCGATCATGGAGCTGCGGACGCGGGACGACACGTCCTGGAGCGAACGCGACGCGATGCTCTACGCTCTGGGCGTCGGGATGGGCGCCGACCCGATGGACGAGCGCGAACTCCCCTTCGTCTACGAGCGCGGTTTGAAGGCGCTGCCAACCTTCGCGATCGTGCCGACCTTCGCCGGCGGGCCGCTGTTCCGGATCGGGCTCGACACCCGCTATCTGCTGCACGGCGAGCAGGCGGTCACCCTGCACCGGCCGATGCCGGCGAGCGGCACCGGCACCGTCGAGGGGCGCATGGTCGGCGCCTGGGACAAGGGGGCGGGGAAGGGGGCCGTGTTCGCGCAGGAGAAGATCCTGCGCCTCGACGGCGATCCCGAGCCGCTGGCGACCGTCGTCACCACCGCCTTCGGCCGGGCCGAGGGCGGTTTCGGCGGCCCGACCAAGGGCCAGCCGGCGCCGCACCCGGTGCCCGACCGCGCGCCTGATCTCTCCATGGATCTGCCGACCACGCCGTCGCAGGCGCTGCTCTACCGGCATTCCGGCGACCTCAACCCGCTGCACGCCGATCCCGAGGCGGCGCGCGCCGCCGGCTTCCCGCGCCCGATCCTGCACGGGCTCTGCACCTACGCGATCACCGCCCGCGCCGTGCTCGCCGCCTGCTGCGATTTCCAGCCGGAGCGCATGCTCCACCATCAGGCGCGCTTCTCGGCCCCGGTCTTTCCGGGCGAGACGATCACCGTCGATCTGTGGATTGACGGCGATGCGGGCGGCGATGGCGGCGGCGACACGGTGTCCTTCCAGGCGCGGGTCAAGGCGCGCGACGCCGTGGTGGTCAGGAACGGCCTGAGCCGGCTGCGCGGGGGGAGCGTCCGATGAAGGCGCTGTACTGCCTGTCCTACGGCGAGCCGCCCGCGCTGCGCGTCGCCGAGATCGCCGAACCGCAGCCCGGCCCCGGCGAGGCGCTGATCGCCGTCGAGGCGGTCGGGCTCGGCGGCTTCGACGCGGTGCTGCTGGGCGGCCGCTACCAGGAACGGCCCGAGCCGCCCTTCGTGCCGGGGCGCGAGCTGGCCGGGCGGGTGCTGGCGGTGGGGGAGGGTGGCGACCCGGCGCTGATCGGCGCGCGGGTCGCGGCCATCGCCTTCAAGGGCGCCCTGGCCGAACGCACGGTGGCGCGCTGCGACCATTGTCTGGCGGTGCCGCCGGCCATGGACGCCGCCACCGCCGCCTCCATTCTCAGCGCCTACGCGACCAGCCTCTACGCCTTGGAAACCTGCGGGCGGATGAAGGCCGGCGAGACGGTGCTGGTGCTCGGCGGTGCCGGAACGGTGGGGGCGGCGGCCATCGACATCGCGCGCGGGCTCGGCGGGCGGGTGGTCGCGGCGGCTTCCTCGGCGGAGAAGCTGGACTTCTGCCGGGCGCGCGGCGCCGATCTGGCGGTCGATTACGGCGACCCGAACTGGCGCCGCGCGATGACGGAGCGGCTCGGCGGCGGGATCGATCTGGTGCTCGACCCGGTGGGCGGCGCCCTGTCCGAGCCGGCCTTCCGCAGCCTCGCCCCCGGCGGCCGCCATCTGGTCGTCGGCTTCGCCGCCGGGGACATCCCCCGCATCCCTCTCAACCTGCCGCTCCTGAAGCGGGCGAGCATCGTCGGGGTCGATTGGGGCGGCTTCATGCAGCAGGAGCCGGCGGCCAACCGGGCGCTGCTGGCGCGCCTGCGCGACCTGCTCGACAGCGGCGCCCTGCGGCCCGAGCGACCCATCATCCACCCGCTGTCCGCGCTGGTTCCCTTGCTGGACGATTTCCGGAACCGGCGCAGCGTCGGCAAGCCCGTCATCCGGCCCGATTTCGAGGCCGCGCAATAACAGGGAGGACAACCGCCATGCCGTGCGGGTCTCTGGGCGCCAAGGCGGTCGTCGCCAGAATGCGCGCGACGCCGGTGCGCGACATGTTCGCCCGCAACGGCACGCTGCGCGAGGACCGGCCGATGGAGCACGACCTCGACCGGTTCCAGGTCAAGACCCCGGCCGAGAGCTGGCGCCCCTGGGACGGCTGCAACCTGAAGCGCGTGGTTCCCGGCAAGGAGGCGTTCCAGCCACTGTCGGAAAGCACCCGCCCCTTCGTCAAGAAAACCTGAGTCTGCCCGGCATCGTCAGGCACGGCCTTGCGCCGCCAGCGTCCGGAAAGCCGGCGTCGGCCCATGGAGGGAAAGAGTGTGAGGGAGCGGGATGTGATGGACAGCAAGCAGCCGACGGGCCCCCTGGCGGGGCTGCGCGTCATCGAGATCGCCGGCATCGGGCCCGGCCCCTTCTGCGCCATGATGCTGTCGGACATGGGGGCCGAGGTCATCCGCATCGACCGCGCCGCGCCGCCCGACCAGGGAATCGACATCCCGGTCCTCGGCAACGTCACCAACCGCGGCCGGCGTTCGGCGGTGCTCGACCTCAAGAGCCCGGAGGGGGTGGTGGCGCTGAAGCGGCTGGTGGCACAGGCCGACGCCCTGATCGAGGGCTTCCGCCCCGGCGTGATGGAGCGGCTCGGCCTCGGGCCCGACGAGCTGCTGGCGGTCAACCCGAGGCTGGTCTACGGCCGGATCACCGGCTGGGGGCAGGAGGGGCCGCTGGCCAAGGCCGCCGGGCACGATCTGAACTACATCGCGCTCAGCGGCATGCTGCACGCCATCGGTCCGGCCGACCGGCCGCTGCCGCCGCTGAACCTGATCGGCGACTACGGCGGCGGCGCCATGTATCTCGCCTTCGGCATGGTCTGCGCCCTGCTGGAACGGGCCAAATCCGGCAAGGGACAGGTGGTGGATGCGGCGATGGTCGACGGCGCCGCCTCGCTGGGGGCGGCGCTCTACGGGCTGCTCGACGCCGGGCTGTGGCACGACCGGCGGGCAAGCAACCTGCTCGACGGCGGCGTGCCCTGGTACGACAGCTACGGGACCAGCGACGGCAAGCACATCGCCATCGGCCCGCTAGAGCCGCGCTTCTACGACAGGATGCTGGAACTGCTCGGCGTGACCGACGACACCCTGCGCGCCACCCTGCGCGACCGGAGCGAGGCGAACTGGCCCCGCCTGCGCGAGGCCTTCGCGGAGGTCTTCCGGACGCGGACGCGCGACGAGTGGTGCGCGCGGCTGGAGGGCACCGACGTCTGCTTCGCCCCGGTCCTGTCGATGGCGGAGGCGCCGCACCATCCCCACACGGTGGCGCGCGAGGGCTTCGTCGCGGTCGGCGGCGTGGTCCAGCCCGCCCCGGCGCCGCGCTTCAGCCGCAGCCGGCCGGCGGTCCAGGGGCCCCCGCCGGCGCCGGGGGAGCACACGCGGGACATCCTGGCCGACTGGGGCTTCACGCCGGAGGAGGTTGATCGCCTGTCGCCTCGGGGATGACGACGTCCGGTTTCACGACGGTGGCCTGGGAGGGCGGCACGTCGTCGTTGCCCTCCGTGCGGTCGCGGTACAGCGCGGCGCGGCCCAGCAGCATCAGCGTGATCGGCGTGGTGACGATCATCAGCGCGGTGATCAGCACCTCGTGGATGACGAGGCGCGATTCCAGCACCGTGAAGAACAGCATGGACGCGATCAGCACGAAGCCGACGCCCAGGGTCGATCCCAGGGTCGGGGCGTGGATCCGCGCGTAGAAGGTGTCGAACCGCAGCAGCCCGAACGACCCGATCAGGGTCAGGCCGGCGCCGATCAGCAGGAACAGGGCGGTGAGCAGCGCCACCCACGCGGGAATCTCGGCCAGATGCGTCATTCGATCACCTCTCCCCGCATGAGGAACTTCGCCAGCGCCGCCGTCGAGACGAACCCGAGCAGGGCGATGATCAGGGCGGCTTCGAAATACAGGATGCTGGCCGTGCGGATGCCGAAGGTCAGCAGCAGCATGGTGGCGTTGACGTAGAGCGTGTCGAGGCCGAGCACCCGGTCCTGCGCCCGCGGCCCCTTCAGCATGCGGACCACCGCGCAGCCCATGGCGAGAACCAGCAGGATCTGCGCCACCAGGATCGACCAGACCAGGATTTCCGTGATCATTCGAACACCTCCATCAGGCGCTTCTCGTACCGGTCCTTGATGGTGTCGATCCACACCTGCTCCTCGACCAGATCGAGGATGTGGAGAAGGATGGTGTGCTTGACCGAATCATACTCCACCCAGATCGTGCCGGGCGTCGCCGTGATGATGCAGGCGAGCGCCGCAAGCCCGTAGGGCGCGCGCATGTCGAGCGGGATCAGCAGGAAGCCGGCCGTCCGCTTGCCGCTGTCCGGCCGCAGGATGATCTCGGCCACCGTGCGGTTGGAGCGGATGATGTCGCCCAGGACCAGGAACACCAGCTTGACCGCCACCTGCACGCGGCGGATCCGCCCCTTCGGCGGATCGAGCGCCAGCAGCATGCGGACGGCGATCATCGACAGCACGCCGCCCAGCAGAATGCCGCCCGGCGTCACGCTCTCGTTCAGGATCAGCCAGACGGCGAGCAGCGTCGCGGTCAGGACGGGGAAGGGCATCCAGCGTCTCATTGGCCGTCTCCAGCGCCCGGTTCCGCCGGGGGCGGCGGCAGCACCATCCGGACATAGTCCTGCGGCACGTGCAGCGACTGGGCCGTCGCCTCCATGTAGCGCATCACCGGCCCGGCCCCGACGGAAAGCGCGACGCACAGCGACAGCAGCAGCACGACCGGCGCGATCTCGACCACGCGCACGCGCGGCAGCTCGTTGCCCGGCGAGGCCCAGAAGACGTCGATGCCGGTGCGGGTCATGGCGACCACCGTCGCCAGACCGGACAGGATCAGCGCCGCCAGCAGCACCCAGGCGGTGACCGACACGCCGGCGTCGCCGCTGGTGTCGAGCGCCAGCAGGGGGGCCAGCATGGCGAACTTGGCGAGGAAGCCGGACAGCGGCGGCAGGCCGGCCAGCAGCAGGGCGCAGGCGCCGAAGCTGACGCCGAGGATCGCCATGATCGCCGGGATGGCGATGCCGACCTCGTCGTCCTCGTCGGGCTCCTCGTCGTCCTCGCCGAAGGCCGCGCGGGTCACCGCCAGAACGTCGGCGCCGACCTCGCGGCTGCGCTCCAGCGGCTCGATCAGCAGGAAGAAGCCGGCGATCGCCAGGACCGAACTGGTCAGGTAGAACAGCGCCCCGCCGGTCACCGCGACCTGCCCCATGCCGATCGCCGCCAGCAGCGTGCCGGAGGAGACCAGCACGCAGGCGCCGGCCAGCCGCGCCATGCTCTGCGTCGCCAGCACCGCCACCGATCCGAAGACGATGGTCAGCACGCCGCCGATCAGCAGCCAGTTGCCGGCAAAGCCGGCCGAGGCGCCGGCGCTGCCGCCGAACATCAGCAGCCACAGCCGCAGCACGGCGTAGATGCCCACCTTGCTGAGGATCGACATGATCGCCGCCGAGGGCGCGCTGACGGTGGAGTAGGTGTTGGGCAGCCAGAAGCCGATCGGCCACATCCCCGCCTTGGTCAGGAAGGCGATGCCGAGGATGGCGGCTCCCGCCTCCAGCAGCGCCCGGTCCTCGGGCGCGACGGTGGCGATGCGGTTCGCCAGTTCGGCCATGTTGAGCGTGCCGGCGATGCCGTAGATCACGCTGACCCCGATCAGGAACAGCAGGGAGGCCGCCAGGTTGATGGCGACGTAGTGCAGCCCGGCGCGGACGCGGGCCAGCCCGGAGCCGTGCAGGGCCAGCCCGTAGGAGGCCGCCAGCATGATCTCGAAGAAGACGAACAGGTTGAACAGGTCGCCGGTCAGGAAGGCGCCGTTCAGCCCCATCAGCTGGAACTGGAACAGCGGGTGGAAATGTGCCCCCGCCTTCTGCCAGCGCGCCAGCGAGAAGACCAGGGCGGCGAGGCCCAGGATGGCGGTCAGCACCAGCATCAGCGCCGCCAGCCGGTCGAGCACCAGCACGATGCCGAGGAAGGACGGCCAGTCGCCCAGCCGGTACATGCGCACCGCGGCGGCCCCCGCCTCCGGCGGCGCGCCGTCGGCGATCCGCAGCAGCGTCACCGCCACCACCAGCAGCGCCACCGTGGAGGCGAGGCCGAGCGCCGCCTTCAGCGGCCGCCGCCGCTCGTCGATCAGCATCATCATCGCCCCGGCCAGCAGGGGGATGACGATGGGGGCGATCGTCAGGTGATCCATCCAGCCTGTCATCGGTCCTTCTCCCGGCCGTCCACGTGATCGGTCCCCGTCAGGCCGCGCGCGGCCAGCAGAAGGACGAGGAAGAGGGCCGTCGTGGCGAAGCCGATGACGATGGCGGTGAGGACCAGCGCCTGGGGCACCGGGTCGGCGTAGGTGGAGAGGTCACCCGCGGTTCCCTGTTGCAGCACCGGCGCGGCGCCCGTGCGCAGCCCGCCGGTGGAGAAGATGAAGAGGTTCACGGCGTAGGACAGCAGCGAGAGGCCGATGATCACCTGGAAGGTGCGGGGCCGCAGCAGCAGCCAGACGCCCGATCCCGTCAGCACGCCGATCCCGAGGGCGAGGATGAGTTCCATCAGTCGTCTCCCATCGTCGTCTGTGCCGGCGTCGGGGTCGGGGGCGGCGCGGGCGCCGGCACCGGCGGCGGCAGGGCCGGCGGGTCGGCGGGGCGCGGCGCCGAGGCGCGGTGGCCGCGCAGCGACTGGCGGGCCAGCGCGATCAGCGTCAGCATCGTGGCGCCGACCACCAGGGCGAAGACCCCGACGTCGAAGATCAGGGCGCTCGCCATCGGGATCTTGCCGAGCACCGGCAGATCCGCGTAGGCGAAGTAGGAGGTCAGGAAGGGCCGGCCGAACGCCCAGGCGCCCAGGCCGGTGCCGGCGGCCAGCAGCAGCCCGATGCCCATCCAGCGCAGCGGCAGCACCCGCAGCCGCGCCTCGACCCACTGCGTCCCGCCCAGCATGTATTGCAGGATCATGGCGATCGAGGCGGTGAGCCCCGCCGCGAAGCCGCCGCCGGGCTGGTCGTGGCCGCGCAGCAGCAGGAACATCGCGACCAGACAGATGATCGGGAAGAGCAGCCGCGCGATCAGCGACGGGATCAGCAGCCAGTCGGCCACCGTGTCGCCGTCGCGCCGCTCCGGCTGGGCGATGTCGTAGGCGCTCTGGTCGCGCTGCTGCTCGGGCACGTCGACGCTGTCGGGCGCCGGGCGGAAGCGGCGCAGCAGCGCGTAGGCGGTCAGCGCCACCGCGCCGAGCACGGTGATCTCGCCCAGCGTGTCGAAGCCGCGGAAATCCACCAGGATCACGTTGACGACGTTGGTGCCGCCGCCCTCGGTGTAGGCACGCTCCAGGAAATGCTCGGCCAGCAGCTCCGGCGGGACGCGGGTCATCACCGCGAAGGCGAGCGCCGCCATGCCGGCGCCGGCGGCGACGGCGATGCCGAGGTCGCGCAGGCGGCGCGTCCGGGTCAGCACCTCCGCCGCGCGGGTGCCGGGCAGGTCCAGCCGCTTGGGCAGCCAGCGCAGGCCCAGCAGCAGCAGGACGGTGGTGACGACCTCGACCAGCAGCTGCGTCAGCGCGAGGTCGGGGGCGGAGAACCAGACGAAGGTGATGCAGGTGACCAGCCCGGTGCCGCCCAGCAGGATGAGGGCCGCGAGCCGGTGGAACTTCGCCTGCCACGCCGCGCCCAGGGCGCAGCCCGCGCCGATCGCCCAGATCAGCGCCAGCACCGGGTCGATGCCGGCGGGGATCAGGTTGCCGGGGCCGGGCCAGCGCAGCAGGGCGGCCCAGCCCGCCGCCAGGACGGCGACGCAGACCACGAGGCGGAGCTGGGGTTGCAGGCGGCGGGTGCCGAGCAGCCCCTCCGCCGTCCGCGCCAGCCGCCAGGACAGGAAGACCAGGGCGCGCTCGAACAGGCGCTGGCTGTCCAGCCGGCGGATCAGCGGCGCCCCCTCCACCCCCTTGGCCAGATACTCCTGGAGCAGCAGATAGAGCACGACCCCGGCCGTCAGGGCCAGCAGGCTCATCAGCAGCGGCCGGTTGAAGCCGTGCCAGACCGCGAGGCTGTATTCCGGCGTCGCGGTCCCCAGGGCGGCATGCGCCGCCATGTCCAGGTACGGCCCGACGGTGGCCGCCGGCAGCAGGCCGACGATGATGCAGGCCAGCACCAGGATCTCGACCGGGAAGCGCATCCAGGAGGGCGGCTCGTGCGGCTTGCGCGGCAGATCCACCGGGTCGGGACCGAAGAAGGCGCCGTGGATGAAGCGCAGCGAATAGGCGACGCTGAAGGCGCTCGCCACCGTGGCGGCGACCGGCAGGATGTCGATCAGCGGCGGCAGCGGACCCTCGGCCGACAGCGCCTCGGCGAAGAACATCTCCTTGGAGATGAAGCCGTTGAGCAGCGGCACGCCGGCCATCGCGGCGGCGGCGACCAGCGCCAGCCGCGCGGTGAAGGGCATGAAGCGGTTCAGGCCGGACAGGCGCCGGATGTCGCGGGTCCCGGTCTCGTGGTCGATGATGCCGGCGGCCATGAACAGCGACGCCTTGAAGGTCGCGTGGTTGATGATGTGGAAGATCGCCGCGACCATGGCGAGCCGGCTGTTGAGGCCGAGCAGCAGCGTGATCAGCCCGAGATGGCTGATGGTCGAATAGGCCAGCAGCCCCTTCAGGTCGTGCTGGAAGATCGCGGCGTAGGCGCCGAGCAGCAGCGTGGCGATGCCGGCCGAGCTGACGATCCAGAACCAGGCCTCGGTTCCGGCCATCACCGGCCACAGCCGCGCCATCAGGAAGATGCCGACCTTCACCAGCGTCGCCGAGTGCAGGTAGGCCGAGACCGGGGTCGGCGCCGCCATCGCGTGCGGCAGCCAGAAATGGAAGGGGAACTGCGCGCTCTTGGTCAGGGCGCCCAGCAGGATGAGGATCAGGGCCGGCAGGTAGAGCGGATGCGCCCGGATGCGGTCGCCCGAGGCCAGCACGACGTCGAGGTTGTAGCTGCCGACGATGTGGCCGAGCACCAGCATGCCGGCGAACAGGCACAGGCCCCCGGTGGCGGTGATGGTCAGCGCCATCCGCGCCCCGTCGCGCGCCGCCGCCAGATGGTGCCAGTAGCCGATCAGCAGGAAGGAGAAGAGGCTGGTCAGCTCCCAGAAGAAGGCGATCTGGATCAGGTTGCCGGAGAGCACCACCCCCATCATGGAGCCCATGAAGGCGAGCAGGAAGGAGAAGAATCGGGGGACCGGATCCTCGGCCGACATGTAGTAGCGCGCGTACAGGATCACCAGCGCGCCGACGCCCGAGATCAGCCCGGCGAACAGCCAGGCGAAGCCGTCCATCCGCAGGATGAAGTTCAGCCCGACCGACGGCATCCAGTCGATCTCGTGGCGGAGCACGCCGCCGGCCGCCACCGTCGAGTAGGCGGCCCACAGCAGGGCGAGTCCGACCAGCGCGACCCCGCCGGCCATCCACGCCGCGGCGTTGCGCGCGTGCGTCGGCAGGAGGCCGGCGGCGATGGCGCCGACGAAGGGAAGACCGACGGCGGTCAGCAGCAACAGGGCGTCGGGCATGCTCTCCAACAATCAAGCGGCTTGGTGACGACGGGGGCGGAACCTTGGGGCGGGACCGTGGCCGTCGGTGGGGCGGCGGGCGTTCCGGAGACCGGCGCGGCGCCCGTTCAGGCGTGTCGGCGGGGCATGGCCGGGGGATCGGGGTCGGGGCTCATGGGCCCTCCGGCACCACATCCTCGTCGGGGTCGGGAACCGTCGCCTGCTGGATGAGCTGGACGACCTCCTCGGGCGTCTCCGCGGCGCGCAGCCGGCGCAGCGTCTGCGGGTCGCGCAGCGCCCGGCAGATTTCCGACATGGCGGGCAGCAGCCCCTTGCGGGCCGCCGTGGGCCACAGAACCAGGAAGGCCAGATCGACCGGCTCCTCGTCCCGCGCGTCGAAGTTGACGCCGCGGCCGAGCCGGGCGAACAGCACGACCGGGGCCTGGGCGTCGCGCAGCTCCGCATGGGGAAGCGCCACGCCGCGGCCGAGCGCGGTGGAGCCGATCTTCTCGCGCGCCTGGAGCGCCGCCAGCACGTCCGGCTTGGGAAGCCCCAGCCGGTTCGCCGCCTCGTCCGCCAGCAGGTCGAGCAGCCCGGCCTTGTTGGCCGGGCTTGCGCCGAGAATGACGTCGGCCGTCGAAAAAAGGTCCGAAATGCTCATTCCCGTCTCCTTGTGGGCGAACCGTCTGCGTTCTGCATTGGATGGTGTTCGCGTCCGGAACGTCAAGTGGGCTGCCCGGAACGCCGGAGCAATCGCCTGAAGCGGAGGAAACCTCCTCCCTTGCCGCAAGGCCCATCTAGCGCCGCCGGACGCCGCTCAGCGCCCCCGTTATCAGGGCGTCGCAGGGAAGCTCCGCCAGCACGTCCTGGGCAACGCTGCCCAGCAGCACGCGGATCAGCCCGTCGCGCCGCGCCGACCCCATCGCCACCAGATCGTAGCGGCCCAGCCGCGCCGTGCGGACGATCTCCGGGACCAGGGCGCCGATTCGCACCTCGCGGGTGATGGCCAGATCGCCGGGCGCGTCCGTCCCCAGCAGCCGGTCGAACTCCCCGGCGAATTCGGCGGCGAGGTCCGCCCCGGCGGAGGCCACCGGGGGCAGGTCGAGAAGATGCAGCAGATGCAGGCCGCCGGCCGGCAGCAGCCGGCGCGCCGCCTCGATCGAGGCGCGCGAGCGTTCGGAGAAATCGACCGGGACCAGTGCGCGGGTGTAGGGGCCGAGCGGCTTGTCGCGCACCACCAGCAGGGGCGTCTCGTCGGCGACGGCGATCCGTTCGACGGTGGCGGGCAGGAACAGGTCCGCGAGCTGGTCGCGCGCGTGGGCGCCGGCCACCACCAGATCGGGCTGCCACAGCCCGGCATAGCCGGCGATCCGCGAATCGACCGCGCCGCCGCGCACCGCGACCTCCTGGGTCGTCAGCCCGGCGGCGCCGGGAACCGCCAGCAGGTGGCGGCGCAGCTCCATCTCGACGTGATGGAGGGGAAGATGGGCGTAGGGGCCGTCCGTTCCGTGGACGACGTGGAGCGCCGTCAGCTCGGCGCCGGACTGGCGGGCGAGCAGAACCGCGCGCTCCATCGCCCGATCCGATTTCGGTTCGAGGTCGGTCGCCAGCAGGATACGTCGAAGGCTCGCCATGGCCGTCCTCCCTTTTCCCCGGCATGATCGGAAGAGGGGAGCGCCCCTGTCTATGCCGGCTTTTACGGACTGGCGGAGCCTCGCCTTCCGTATTACCACGGATACCGGGGGCCGGTTGCTGCGGGCGCCGGCCGGCTGGGCTAGCATCGCCGCTTGCCTCCGTCCCCCGCCGCCGGCCGTGGTCCATCGCGGTGCCGGGACGGGCGGGGCCGGTGTCGAGGGAACGGGAGGAGATGCCGAAGATTCCGCTCAGCCGCTGGAGCCTCGCCGCGGCCTATCTGGGCGCCCATCTCGCGCTGGACTGGGTCAGCTTCATCCACGAGATCTCGCCGCTCAACGTCACCCCCTGGAATCCGCCGGCCGGGCTGATGATGGGGACGCTGATCGTCTTCGGCCTCCCCGCCGTCCCGCTGGTCTGGCTCGGGCTGATGGCGGCCGACCTGTTGGTGCGGGACCTGCCGGTCGCCGTCTGGGTGACGGTGGCGGCGAACGCAGCGGTCGCCGCCGGCTATGGTGGGGCGGCCTGGGGGCTGCGCGAGCGGCTCGGGCTCGACCCCCGGCTGTCGCGGCTGCGCGACGTCGTGCTGCTGCTCGCCGGCGCCGCGGCGACCCCGCTGGCGGTGGGGATCGGCTACATCGCGCTGCACACGCTGGCCGGCCTGTTCCCCTGGTCGGACTTCGCCGGGGTGCTGCTGCGCTATTGGGTGGGCGAGGTCATCGGCATCGCGGTGCTGACCCCGGTGGTGCTGGTCGTCCTGCGCGGCGCGGCGGCCCGTCCGTTCCGGAGCGCGTCCTGGTGGCCGTTCCCGCAATCCTCCTGGCCGCCCTCCTGGCCGCCCTCCTGGGCACCGTCCTGGAGCGTGGCCGCCGAGCTGGCGGCCTATGGGCTGATCATCGCCGTCACCCTGTGGCTGGATTTCGGCCCGCTGGCCCCGGCCCAGTACGAGCATTTCTACCTGCTGTTCCTGCCGGCGGTGGCGGTCGCCGTGCGGTACGGGCTGGCGGGGGCGGCCTTCGCCTCGGCCGCCATCCAGGCCGGGTTGATCGTCGCCATCCAGGCGACCGGGGCGGAGACGGCGCGCACCACCCATTTCCAGCTTCTCATGCTGACGCTGGCGGTGACCGCGCTGCTGCTGGGCGCCGTGGTCAGCGAGCGCCGCCGGGTCGAGGCGGCGATCCGCGAGCGGCAGTCGGACCTCGCCCGCGCCTCCCGCCTGACCGAGGCCGGCGAGATGGCGGCGGCGTTGGCCCACGAGCTGAACCAGCCGCTGGCGGCGACGATGAGCTACGCGCGGGCCGCCCGCAAGCTCGCCAAGCTGGAGCAGGCCTCGCCCAGGCTCAGCGAGATCATCGACAAGACGGTGGCCCAGGCCGAGCGGTCCGACCGGGTGATCCGCAGCCTGCGCGACTTCGTGCGCAAGGGGCGCAGCGACCGTGCGCCGCTGTCGGCCGGCGGGCTGATCGCCGACTGCCTGACGCTCGCCGCCCCGCTCGCCGGCCAGCATGCCGTGTCGATCCAGCCCGAGGTGGCGCCCGGCCTGCCGCCGGTCAGCGGCGACGCGATCCAGTTGCAGCAGGTGATCCTGAACCTCGTGCGCAACGCCGCCGAGGCGATGGACGATGCGGCCCCTACGTCCGCCGCCCCCGCGTCCGCGTCCGCGTCCATGTCCGCCCAGGGCGCCGCTCCCCGCCGCCGGCGCATCGTCGTCTTCGCCGCGCGCGCGGCCGAGCCCGGATTCGTGGCGCTCGGCGTGCGCGACAGCGGGCCGGGGCTGGCCGGGGTGGTCGAGCGCAACCTGTTCGCCCCCTTCGTCACCACCAAGGCGACCGGCATGGGGCTGGGGCTGTCGATCGCCCGCAGCATCGTCGAGAGCCATGGCGGCACCATGACCGCCGAACGTCTGCCCCAGGGAGAGACGATGTTCCGCTTCACCCTTCCCGTCCACGGAGCCGAGGCCGGCCGCCATGACGCCTGAGCTCCCCGTCATCTTCATCGTCGACGACGACGAGGCCGTCCGCGACGCGCTGGCGCTGCATCTGGAGCTGGCCGGGCTGACCGTGCGCCCCTGCGCCTCGGCCGCCGAGTTCCTGGCGGTGGCCGACCCCGGCCAGCCGGGCTGCGCGGTGCTCGACATCCGGATGCCCGGCATGGACGGGCTGACCTTGCAGCAGGAGATGGTCCAGCGCGGCCTGACCCTGCCGGTGATCGTCATGACCGGGCACGGCGACGTGCCGGCCGCCGTCCGCGCCTTCCGGGCCGGGGCGGTGGATTTCCTCCAGAAGCCGTTCGACGAGGATCTGCTGATCGAACGGGTCCACGAGGCCTGCGAGCGCGACCGCAGCGCCCGGCAGGCCGGCATCGAGGCCGCCGGGATCCGCGAGCGGACGGCCCTGCTCAGCCCGCGCGAGCGCGAGGTGATGGAACTGGTGGCCGAGGGGTTGCCCAACAAGACCATCGCCCGCCGGCTCGACATCGGCATCCGCACGGTGGAGACCCACCGGGGCCGCGTGCTGGAGAAGATGGGCGCGCGCAATGCCTCCGAACTGGTCCGCATGCTGACGCGGCTGGAGCCGGGTCGCGGCTGAGCGCCATTCCGGGGCGGCGCTCAGCCCCCCGCCGCCGGCAGCCGCAGCTCGGCGCGCAGGCCGCCCAGGGCCGAGTCGGTCAGCCGCAGGTCGCCGCCGTAGAGCCGCGCCAGGTCGCGCGACACCGCCAGCCCGAGCCCGGTGCCGGGAACGCTCTCGTCCAGCCGGATGCCGGGCAGCAGCACCTCCTCGCGGCGCTCCTCCGGCAGGCCGGGGCCGTCGTCGTCGATGGTGACGACCAGCATCCCCGCCTCGGCCCGGCAGGCGATGGCGACGCGGCCGACGGCCCAGGCGCAGGCGTTGTCCACCAGATTGCCGAGCATCTCGTCGAGATCCTCGCGTTCCCCGGCGAAGAGATGGCCGGGGGCGACATCCAGGTCCAGGGCCAGCCCCGCCGCGGCGTGCAGCTTGCCCATGACGCGGACCAGCCCGGCGGCGCTGTCGGCCACCGGCGTGCTGATGCCCGGCACCCCGCGCGAGGCGGCGGCGCGCGCGCGGGCCATGTGATGGTCGACGTGGCGGCGCATCGCCGCGATGCCCTGGGCGATCCGCCGGGCGCTGGCGGCGTCGGCCGGGGCCTGCTGATCCTCCAGCGCGCGGGCCTCGTTGGCGAGCACGGCGAGGTTGGTCTTCAGCGCGTGCGCCAGATTGCCGGCCTGCAACCGCCCGCGCCCGACGACCTCCTCGGCGTGGGCGAGCAGGGCGTTCAGATCCTCGACCAGGGGCGTGACCTCGGCCGGCATCGCCCCGGCGAAGCGCTTCCGCCGTCCGGCCCGCAGCTCGGTCAGCTCGCGGCGCAGCCGCGCCAGCGGTTCCAGCCCGACCTTCACCTGGACCAGCGCCGCCGCGATCAGGGCGAGCGCCAGCGCGCCGAGCGACAGCGCCAGCGTGCGGTCGAAGGCGTCGGTCACCGCCGCCATCTCGGCGCGGTCGGCGGCGACGGCGATGCGGATCGGATCGGGCCGCTCGGGCAGCAGGATGGAGCGTTCGACGACCGCCAGCGGCTGGCCGGAGGGGCCGGCGACGTCGTGCTGGTGGATGCCGCCGTCGTCGGCCTCGCCCGGTCCACCCGCCGCCGGCAGGGCCAGCGCGCCATCCCACAGCGAGCGGGAGCGCAGGATCGTCCCCTCCGGTCCGCCGACCTGCCAGTAGAGGCCGGACAGCGGACGGCGGAAGCGCGGGTCGCTCAGGGGCGCGCGGAGCACCGGCCGCCCGGCCGGGTCCAGCTCCAGCCCAGCGGCGAGCTGCTCCAGATGGTTGGCCATCTCGGCCCGGAAGCGGCGTTCGACATGGTCCTGGAACAGGCCGGACAGGACGATGCCGGCGGCGGCCAGGGCGAGGGCGATCCACACCGCCGCCCCGGCGAGCAGGCGGAAGCGCAGCGAATCCGGCCAGCCGGCCGCCAGCCAACCCGCCACCGGCCAGCCTCTCGGCCACCTCACGGTTCGTCCAGCCGGTAGCCGAGCCCGCGCACGGTCTTGATCATGTCGGCGCCGATCTTGCGGCGCAGCCGCCCGACGAAGACCTCGACCGTGTTGGAATCGCGATCGAAATCCTGGGTGTAGACATGCTCGATCAGTTCGCTGCGCGACACCGTCCGGCCCTTGCGGTGCATCAGGTAGGAGAGCACCCGGTATTCGTAGGCGGTCAGCTCGACCGGCGCGCCGTCGACCGTGACCCGGCCGGAGCGGGTGTCGAGCACGACGCCGCCGCAGGCGATGTCGGCCGTCGCGTGGCCCTTGGCGCGGCGGATCAGCGCGCGGACGCGGGCCAGCAGCTCCTCCATGTTGAAGGGCTTGGCGAGATAATCGTCGGCCCCGGCGTCGATGCCCTGCACCTTCTCGTGCCAGGCGTCGCGCGCCGTCAGGATCAGCACCGGCACCGTCACCGCGTTGCGCCGCCACGACCGCAGCACCGACAGCCCGTCGACCTTCGGCAGGCCGAGGTCGAGGATGGCGGCGTCGTAGGGCTCGGTCTCCCCCAGGAACTGGCCGTCCTCGCCGTCGGCCGCGCGGTCGACGGCGTAGCCCTCCGCCTCCAGCCGCTGGGCCAGCTGCCGGGCCAGCTCGGCGTTGTCCTCCACCACCAGGATGCGCATCGGGGCTATCTCCGCTCCGGCTTGCGGTCGCGCGTCTTGGCGCGCAGCAGCTCGCCGGTCGCCGCGTCGTATTCCAGCTTCATGATGCGGCCGTCGCCCGCGATCAACTTCAGTTCATAGCGGAAACCGTCGTCCTCGTCCTCAAGCTCGACATCGAGGATGTCGCCGCCGAACCGCTGCTTCGCCAGGGCGGCGATGCGTTCCAGCGGCAGGATGCGGCCGTCGCGCAGCGCCTCGCGCGCGCGGTCGTGGTCGTCGCCGGCCCATGCCGACGCGCCGGCCAGCAGGGCGGCGGCGAGCAGCAGGCCGGACAGGAGGGAAGGGGGTGCGCGCATGGGGACTTCCGGCTTGGGGGCCGTGGGTGAGGCCGTGGTGGGATCGGGCCGCCAGCCTAGCCCCGGCTTCCTGAACGGCGGATGAACGGTCCGTTCAGCATCGGCTCAGGTGGAAGGCGGCAGGCTGCGGGTCATCGGGGCGGCGCGACGCCACAGCCTCCATCCACAGAAAGCACGGGGACACACGACCATGCCGCACATCACGCCGAAAACCGCCGCCCTGCTCGCCGCCCTCGCCGCCCTGACGCTGTCGGCGGCGGCCCGCGCCGACGACGATCGGCGGGCACGCCAGCCGGGCGGCCCGCAGCCGGTCATCGAGGTGCTGAAGGCCGGCGGCGGCACCGTCAGCGGGACCATCGGCGGCCTTGCCGCCAACCGTTTCGTGCTGAACGACGGGCGCGACGAGATCGACGTCGCCAGCCGCGCGCCGCTGCCCGAGGGGCTGAACGCCGGCGATCCAATCACCGTGGTCGGAAAATTCGACGACGGCGTCCTGCGGCCGCGCCAGATCATCCGCCAGGACGGCACCGCCTTCGGTCGCGTCGAGGCCGATCACGACGACGATTGACCGTGGACGCCTCACCCCGGACGCCCGGGGCGGGGCGTCATTCCCAGCCCAGCCGGGCGGACAGCACGTCGAGTGCGCTGCGCTCGAGGCGCCCGTCCTTGGCGGCGGGCAGCAGGGCGATGCGCAGGCGCAGGGCGCCGTCGGCGCCAGCCGCCGCGACGGCCTCGGCCGGGGCCGGGGCCACGAAATCGGCGGTCTTGCCGACTCGTGGTGGCGGGAAGAAGCTGAAGACCGCCAGCGGCTGGGCGTCCGCCGCGTCGTCGGCCCGGTAGACCGCGACGACGAAGGCCTCGTCGCGGTCGACCTGTGTCGGGGCCAGGGTCAGGGTCAGCACGGGCGCGCCGCTTCCCCGGCCGGGCGGCAGGGGAACGCGCAGATCCGCCGGGGCCTTGGCGGTGACGGTGGCGACCGGCCCGGCCGCGAGGGACGGGCCGGCGGAGCCCGCCGACAGGCCGAGCACCACCGCCAGCGCCATCAGGATGTTCGGCACGGCCATGCGATCCCTCCTCCGGTTCATCAGCAAGAGGTGGGATCGCCCGGATGCCGGCGCAACCGCCTTGGCCGTCCCGTCCCCGGTGCCTCATCCGCGCAGGATGCGGACGCTCCGGATGGTGAAGGCCGGCGGCGTCCCGGCCACCGGCTGGACATAGACCGGAACGAACTGGAGCGTGGGGTCGGATCCATCCGCCGTCAGCTGCCCGGCCACCTTGGTCAGGTCCAGCACGAAGTTCAGCGGCATGGCGTGGTTGCGGTGGCCGCCGAAGAAGCTGAAGGTGCCGACGAAATGCGGATCGGTGTAGGGCGTCTCGGCCGTGGCGTCGGGCTTGTTGACGAAGACGTTGACCAGCAGCGGCGACAGGGTCGGCGCGCTGCCGACCGCGACGTCCGCCAGCAGGCGGCCGCCCGGCGCCGCGGCCTCCAGCGAGCGGGGCGCGCCGGCCGGCGTGTCGAGCCCGATGGTGGTCACGGCGGACCCGTTGAAGGCGACCGGCTGGGTGGAGGCGGCGACCGGCTTCGAGGCGGCGCTGCCCGACAGGCGCCTGGCCGACGCCGTCAGGACCGACTGGGCGGGCGGCGTGATGCCGTCGTAGATGTAGCCGAGCGCCGGGTAGTTCAGCGACCCGGCGGAGGTGATGCCGGTGACCGGCTTGCCCTGGCCGTCGACGAACTGGTTGCTGTAGTTCTTGTCGAGCGGCGGCGTGGCGTTGCCGCGCGCCTGCCAGGCCGCCCACATCCGGTCGACCATGCAGTGGTGCAGCCAGAAGATCGGGTCGAGCGGCGACATGCCGTCGCCCATGTGCCCCTGCGTGCCGCCGACGACCACATGGCCGGTGTTGTGCGGCGTCCCTTCCAGCGATTTGGTGAAGTTGTCGAAGACCGTGTTGGCGAGGATGCCCTCAAGCGTCGCAGCGGTGAACGCCCCGCCCTTGGAGCCTTCCTGGACGCCCGACCCGCGCGGCAGGATGCGGATGCCGACCGTCGTCACCTCGTCGGGACCCCAGTTGTCCGACTGGGCGTCCGAGCGGTCCTTCCAGTAGGTGACGTTCAGCGCCGGCACGTCGTAGAAGGGGTCGGGAATGATGCCGGTGCCGTAGGACCAGTCCCAATAGGGCAGGGTGAAGTCGGGATTCCCGCTGAACTGGGCACAGATCTGCTCGAAATAGGTCAGGTAGTAGCGGTGCCAGTGCACGAAATCCTCGGCGCCGTGCGGGCAATGCTGCAAGTGGACCAGCGCCTGGTTGCGCCAGGTGCGGGGATCGCTCGGGGAGGTCTTCTCCAGCTCGTGCATCGCCGTGATGGCCTTCGCGTAGTCCGCGAAGAACGGGTCGTCGGCCTTCATCGTCATCACGCTGCGGCGCACCCGTGGCTTGTCCCCGGTGGAGACGGCGGCGGGAAGGGCGGTGGGGAGCAGGCTGGCGGCCGTCCCGGCGGCCAGGGTTCCGACGATGAACTGACGACGGTCCATGGGATGCGTCTCCGGACAATGATTGCACTCGATGCGGGATATTTTGCTCAAGATAACAATTTATGTGGCGAGCGAAATTGCGTCGATATGACTCGTAAGTTGATATTTTTGTAATCAATTCCCGCATCGTCTCGGAAGAGGGCGGACAGGAAAAGGCCCGCTCCGGCAAGGCCGGGCGGGCCGAAAAAAAAGGTCCGGGTCGTGACGGAGCGGTCAGCGGGTCGGGACCGGCGGCGTCTGCGAATAATCGTAGAAGCCACGGCCGAACTTCTTACCGATCCAGCCGGCCTCGACATACTTCACCAGCAGCGGGCAGGGGCGGTACTTGCTGTCGGCCAGCCCCTCGTAGAGGACCTGCATGACGGCGAGGCAGGTGTCCAGGCCGATGAAGTCCGCCAGCTCCAGCGGTCCCATCGGGTGGTTGGCGCCCAGCTTCAGCGCCGTGTCGATGGCCTCGACGCCGCCCACGCCCTCGTAGAGGGTGTAGACCGCCTCGTTGATCATCGGCAGCAGGATGCGGTTGACGATGAAGGCCGGGAAATCCTCCGCCACCGCCGCGGTCTTGCCGATCGCCTGGGTCAGTTCCCTGACGGCGGTGAAGGTCGGCTCGTCGGTCGCGATGCCGCGGATCAGCTCGACGAGCTGCATCACCGGCACCGGGTTCATGAAATGCATGCCGATGAACTTGGCCGGCCGGTCCGTCGCCGCCGCGAGACGCGTGATCGAGATCGACGAGGTGTTCGTCGCGATCAGCGCCTCGGGCTTCAGGTGGGGGACCAGCTTCTTCAGAATGTCGCGCTTGAGCGCTTCATTCTCGGTCGCGGCCTCGATCACGAGATCGGCGTCGGCGAAGACCGACAGGTCGGTGCCCGTCGTGATGCGGGCGAGCGCCGCGGCCTTGTCGGCCTCGGCCAGCTTGCCCTTCTGCACCTGACGGTCCAGGTTCCGGTCGACGGTGGCGAGGGATTTGGCGATCACCTCGTCGCTGATGTCGGAGATGACGACGTCATAGCCCGCCTGCGCGCAGACCTGGGCGATGCCGCTGCCCATCTGGCCGGCACCGATGATACCAATCGTCTTGATCGTGGACATGAAGCAGTTCCGCGGGGATGGAGTGGGACGGGAACCGGGCGGGCGAACCCGCCCGGTGTCTTACCGCGCTTTGTCCAGTTCGGCCGTCAGCTCCGGCACGGCCTTGAAGAGGTCGGCGACCAGACCGTAATCGGCGACCTGGAAGATGGGCGCTTCCTCGTCCTTGTTGATGGCGACGATGACCTTGCTGTCCTTCATGCCGGCGAGGTGCTGGATGGCACCGGAAATGCCGACGGCGATGTACAGTTCGGGCGCCACGATCTTGCCGGTTTGCCCGACCTGGTAATCGTTGGGCACGAAGCCGGCATCCACGGCGGCGCGCGAGGCGCCGACGGCGGCGCCCAGCTTGTCGGCCAGCGCCTCCAGCAGCGGGAAGTTCTCGCCCGACTGCATGCCGCGCCCGCCCGACACCACCACGCGGGCGGCGGTCAGCTCCGGACGCTCCGACTTGGTCAGCTCGGCCGAGACGAAGCGCGACAGGCCGGCGGCCCCGGCGCCCGCGACCGGCTCGACCGACGCCGAACCGTCGGTCGCGGCGGCGGTCTCGAAGGCGGTGGTCCGCACGGTGACGATTTTCACCGCGTCCTTCGACTGGACGGTGGCGATGGCGTTGCCGGCGTAGATCGGCCGCTCGAAAATGTCGGCCGAGACGACGCCGGTGATGTCCGAGATCGCGGCGACGTCGAGCAGCGCGGCGACGCGCGGCAGCAGATTCTTGCCGACCGAGGTGGCGCCGGCCAGCACATGGCCGTAACCGCCCTTGGCGATCGACACCACCAGCGGGGCGACCTCCTCGGGCAGCTGATGCTCAAAGGCGGCGTCGTCGGCCAGCAGGACCTTCGACACGCCGGCGACCTTGGAGGCGGCCTCGGCGACAGCCTGGGCGCCCTTGCCGGCGACCAGGAGATGGACGTCGCCGCCAATTTGGGCGGCGGCGGTGACGGCGTTCAGCGTGGCGGGCTTGAGCGTCGCGTTGTCGTGCTCGGCGACGACGAGAATGTTGGCCATGGTCAGTTCATCCCCTCTCAGATCACCCGCGCTTCGGTCTTCAGCTTGTCGACCAGGGCAGCAACATCAGCCACCTTGACGCCGGCCTTGCGCTTGGCCGGCTCGACCACCTTCAGCGTCGTCAGGCGCGGGGCGACATCGACGCCCAGGCTGTCCGGGGTGACGGTCTCCAGCGGCTTCTTCTTCGCCTTCATGATGTTGGGCAGCGAGGCGTAGCGCGGCTCGTTCAGCCGCAGGTCGGCGGTCACGATGGCCGGCAGCGTCAGCTCCACCGTCTCCAGCCCGCCGTCGATCTCGCGGGTGACGGCGACCGAGCCCTCGCCGGGCACGAGCTTCGAGGCGAAGGTGCCCTGGCCCCAGCCGAGCAATGCGGCGAGCATCTGGCCGGTCTGGTTGCAGTCGTCGTCGATCGCCTGTTTGCCGAGGATGACCAGCTGCGGCCCCTCCTTCTCGACCAGCGCCTTGAGGACCTTGGCGACGGCCAGCGGCTGGGTCTCGGCGTCGGTCTGCACCAGGATGGCGCGGTCGGCCCCCATGGCGAGCGCCGTGCGCAGCGTCTCCTGCGCCTGGGCCGGGCCGACCGACACGGCGACGATCTCGCTCGCCTTGCCGGCTTCCTTGAGGCGAACCGCTTCCTCGACGGCGATCTCGTCGAAGGGGTTCATGCTCATCTTCACGTTGGCGGTCTCGACGCCGCTGCCGTCCGCCTTCACGCGGATCTTGACGTTGTAGTCGACCACTCGCTTAACGGGGACGAGAACTTTCATAACCCATCCTGACTGTCTGGGGTGCGCGCCGTTACGGCGAACACCGCGAAAAATTGCTGTGGTTGCGAACGGACCATAGGATTTGCCGTTTCCACTGTCAACGGCGCCCAGCCCTCACGCAGAAATGCGAAAACGCGGTCAGCGGTTGGCGCCGGGCACCCACAGCACGTCGCCCGCCCCGTTGCCGTTGACGACCCGTCCGAGCACGAACAGATGGTCAGACAGGCGGTTGATGTATTTCAGCGCGGCCGGGTTGACCGGCTCGTGCCGCGCCAGGTCGGTCATCAGCCGCTCGGCCCGGCGGGCGACGGTGCGCGCCAGATGCAGATGGGCGGCGGCGGGCGAGCCGCCCGGCAGGATGAAGGAGGTCAGCGGGGCCAGATCGGCGTTCATCGCGTCGATCTCGGCCTCCAGCCGGTCGACTTGCGATTGAAGGACGCGCAGCGGCGGGTATTTCGGGTCCGGCTCCTCCGGCGTGCAGAGATCGGCGCCGAGGTCGAACAGGTCGTTCTGGATGCGGCCGAGCATCGCGTCGATCCCGGGGGCGATCTCCGGCCGGCCGCCCATCGCGTCGGCGCCGGTGTGGAGCCGGGCGAGGCCGACGGCGGCGTTCGCCTCGTCCACCGTGCCGTAGGCGGCGACGCGCCGGTCATGCTTGGGGACGCGGGATCCGTCGCCGAGCGAGGTCTCCCCGGCGTCGCCGCCGCGCGTGTAGATTCGGGTCAGCTTCACCATGGCCGGGTCACGCCTGGGTCAGAAGGGCGGCGAGGAAGAACAGCAGGGCGAGTCCCTGGAGGATCACGCGCAGCCGCATCGCCTTGTTGGAGCGCCGGGCGTCGCCGCCGCCGCCGCGCGCCATGAAGAAGAGGCCGATGAACAGCGAGCCGACCACCGTCAGCATCGCCATGATCATGAGTGTGGGGAAAAGTGCGCTCATGAAACCAATATAGCGCGGTCCGGGGGCGCCGCCTATGGCGACGGCGCCCGTTCTCCGGGTTGGTCAATCGTCGCTGGCCGCGTCCACCGTGTAGAGCAGGCGCAGGCCGAGCAGCCGGGCGTCGGCGTCCAGCGTGTCGGCGGGGTCGGCCGCCGCGCGGGCGATGCTCAACAGAAGCAGGCCACCCGGCGCCGCCGTGCCGGCCGGGGTCAGCGGCGCGCCTTCCCCGGCGGCGTGGAGGGAGTCGGCGGCGGTCAGCGTGTCGGTGATCGTCACCGGGGCGCCGGGGGCCGCGTCGAGTCCGTCGCCGTCGCCGAGCGCCACGCCGCCGACCGACCACAGCACGTCGCCGCTTCCGCCCCCCGCCGTCCAGACCGGCTGGACGGCCAGCGCGCCGCCGTTCCACGCCTTGGGCAGGGCGAGCAGGGCCTGTGCCCGCTCCTCGGCCTCCGCGTCGAAGTCGAGCGTGGGCAGGACCACGCCGCACGCCAGGGTTTCCAGGGTCCCCGGCGCGGCGCCTCCGGTGGAGGGCGCCGCCAGGGCGCCGGCCGGAAGCCACAGGCTGCGGCGGCCGAGACGGCGCGCGGCGGCGAGGGCCGCCGGCAGGCCGGCAATGTCGGCCGGGCCGTGGCCGTGGCCGGA
This sequence comes from Azospirillum agricola, assembly GCF_020005195.1. Taxonomy (NCBI): domain Bacteria; kingdom Pseudomonadati; phylum Pseudomonadota; class Alphaproteobacteria; order Rhodospirillales; family Azospirillaceae; genus Azospirillum; species Azospirillum agricola. Next base: position 608,000 of record NZ_JAIFZR010000002.1, on the reverse strand, counting down.
TTCGGCGAGGCCGGCGCGCAGATCCGCCACCGTCGTGCGCACGGTGGCGCCGTCCTGCACGGCGGGAAGCTGTTCGGGGCCGGCGAGCGCGGCGCCGGCCGGAAGCTGGCTGATGGAGACGGCGGGCATGGACGTCACTCCGGGTCAGAGGGGGCCGAGAATCAGCGGATCGCCGGATTCGGTGGTGAGCGGGAGGCCCGACCCGGTGGTCAGGGCGGTCACGCGCCACAGGCGGGCGGCCAGCGGGGCCAGCCCGCGTCCGAGACGGGCGAGCATGGCGCTCACTCCATCTCGGACACGCGCAGCGTGCCCGGCAGGGAATCGGCGGCCAGCGCCGCGATGTGGCTGTGCTGTCCCATCTGCCGGCCGTTGCCGACCGACAGGTAGAGGTAGGTGCCGGCCGGCAGGAAATGGTCCGCCGCCGTGGCGCTGACCGCCGAATCGCCGGTGCGCAGATAGGCCGGCACGTCGCTGTGGACGGCGATCACGCGGGTGTCGGCGGCGAAGGCGGCGGCGTTGCGCGCGCTGCTGTCGCCCACCGGGACGGCGTGGGCGCCGCCGGGCTTCAGGCGCAGCGCCGGAATAGGATGTAAATCTTCGTCACGGGGAAGGAAGGTCGGCATCGACGGTGCACTCCGCGGAGGACAAATTGTAACGAAACCGAAACAAAAAGCCCGCCGGATGGAAGTCCGGCGGGCGTGGTTCGGCGGTCGATGAATGAGTATATAGTCCTATTTTATGGGCGGGGTCAATCCATTCGTTGCGAAAGCCGTCGGTGCTCTTACAGTGCGGCCGGTGACGGGCCACCTATGGGGGCGCGAGGCAAGGCGGAGAGGCGGACGATGCGGCGGCGGACGTTCCTGAAGGCGGCGGCGGCAACAGCGACTCTGGGGGGGACGCTGGGCGCGGCCCTCACGGCGGGCGGCGGTGCCGGGGCGCTGGCGGCTCCCGGCGCGGCGGCCATCGCGTCCTTCCCGGAAGGCTTCCTGTGGGGTGTCTCGACCTCCGCCTACCAGATCGAGGGCGCCGTCGCCGAGGATGGGCGCGGCCCCAGCGTGTGGGACAGCTTCAGCCATTCCTACGGCCGCATCGCCAACGGCGACACCGGCGACGTCGCCTGCGACCATTACAACCGCTACCGCGAGGACGTCGAACTGATGGCGCGGGCCGGCATGAAGGCCTACCGATTCTCCATCGCCTGGCCGCGCGTGCTGCCGCAGGGGACGGGAACGGTCAACGCCAAGGGGCTGGACTTCTACGACCGGCTGACCGACTCGCTGCTGAAGCGCGGGATCGAGCCCTGGCCCTGCCTGTACCACTGGGATCTGCCGCAGGCCTTGCAGGACAGGGGCGGCTGGCTGAACCGCGACATCGCCTCCTGGTTCACCGACTACGCGCTGGCGGTGACGGCGCGGCTCGGCGACCGCGCCAAGCGCTGGGTGATGCTGAACGAGCCGTCGGTGGTCGCCATCTTCGGCCACGGCACCGGCGGCCACGCGCCGGGCCTGACCGGGCGGACAAACTGCCTGACGGCGATCCACCACCAGAATCTGGCGCAGGGCCGGGCGCTGGCGGCGCTGCGCCCGGCCGCCGCCGGGAAGGGCTGGCAGCTCGGCACCGTGCTGTCGCTCCAGCCGTCCTGGCCGGTCGGCGGGCTCGATTCGAACTACCTGGCCTCGCTGATGTGGGACGCGGTGTGGAACCGCTCCTGCCTTGACCCGCTGTTCAAGGGGCGCTTCCCGGAACAGCTCCAGGCCGACTTCGCCGCCATCGCCAAGCCCGGCGATCTGGCGGTCATCCAGCAGCCGGTCGATTTCCTCGGCGTCAACTATTACAGCCGCATGCACCAGCAGGTCGATCCGCAGGGGCTGTTCGGCACCGGCTACGGCTCGGCGCCGGAGGGGACGCGGCGCACCGCCATGGAATGGCCGGTCGAGCCGGACGGGCTGACCGAGATCCTGGTGGAGTTGCAGGAGAGCTACGGCAACCCGCCCGTCTACATCGCCGAGAACGGCGCCGACTACGAGGATGTCGTCGGCCCGTCGGGGCGGGTGGAGGACAACGACCGCATCGCCTATCTGCGCGGCCACATGCTCGCGGCCCGCAACGCCATCGAGGAGGGCTGCAACGTCAAGGGCTGGATGGTGTGGACGCTGCTCGACAATTTCGAATGGGCGGAGGGCTACCGCCGCCGCTTCGGGATGGTCCAGGTCGACCGCAGGACGATGGCCCGGACGCCCAAGGCCAGCTACGACTGGTACGCCAAGGTCATCCGCGAGAACGGTGTTCCGCAGGCCTGAGGGGCCGTGCCTGAGGGGCCGTTGTCCGGACGGCGGCGTTCAGCCGAACCGCGCCATCGCCGTGCCGACGCGGGCGAGGAACCTGGCGCGCGTCGCCTCGGTCGAGCGGTCCATGTCGTAATGCGCGAGGTAGCGGAAGCCGGCCTGCGGCGCGCAGGCGGTCAGCAGCCCGCTCTTCAGGATGCGGCGTGCCGGGTTGCGCATGTAAAGCTCGGCCAGCCACCAGGGCGAGCCGAAGCTGGTCAGCACCGCGACCGAGCGCAGCCCGGTCAGCAGCGGTTCGATCCGCCCGCCGGCGCGGTCGTGGCGGAAGGCCACGCCCGGCGCCCAGACCCGGTCGAAATAGCCCTTCAGGATCGCCGGCTGGTCGAACCACCAGTGCGGGAAACAGAGGACCAGCCCCTCGGCCCAGCGCAGCCGCTCGACCAGCGGCGCGATGGGCGGCGCCAGGGTGGCGGTGTCGTAGCCCGGCGAGAAATAGGCCGCGCGCTCGGCGGCGGTCAGGGCGGGGGCGAAGCCCTCGGCGTAGAGGTCGGTCTCCACCAGCTCGTGCCCGGCGGCGCGCAGCGCGGTTGCGGCGGTGCGCTGGACGGAAGCGGCGAAGCTGTCGGGCAGCGGATGGGCGAGGATGGTCTGGATGCGCATGACGCGGCGATGCTACCACAGGCTTGCGCCCGTGCTAGAGTGCTCGCCGTTTCTCCCGTTCCCGCAAGCGTCCCCCGATGACCGCGAAACGCCCGCCGCAGCCGACCCGCTTCGCCATCCAGAAGGCGCGGGGCAAGGGATGGAAGACCCTGGAGGTGGGGGAGGACCTGGACCACGCCAAGGCCCGCTTCGCCATCATGGTCGGGGTGAATCCGCGCGCCTATTTCCGGCTGATCCAGCTCGATTACAACGCCGACTCCGGCTACGAGGGCATGGAGTTCAACTGGACCCTGATCGAGCTGTACGATCCGACGCGGACGGATCCGACCCGGAAGGCGGCGTCGAAGCCGTCCTCCAGAGCGTCCCGCCGGGCATCGTCGGCGTCCGGCCGGCCGGTCCGGCGCAAGGAGTCGGTGGCCCTGCCGTTCCGCGTCTATCTGGCGGTGGTGCTGGTCGGCGCGCTGGTGGGCGGGCTGGTGTACCTTCATTTCGCCGGGCCGGGGCGCTGAGCGGCGTCATTCGGCGCTGTACCCCTTTCGGCGCATGCACTGACTGAAGATTTCCCTGCGGTAGCGGAACTGCGGCGTTTCCGGCAGGGGGCGGTTTGGATAGCCGCGCAGGCGCATGGTGGCGTCCACCTCCTCGGTGCATTCGTCGTAGGCGACGACGGGCACCTCCTTGCTGGCTTCCCATTCCCGGTAGGACGGGCCGCCGCCGCAGCCGGCCAGCAGCAGAAGACCGGCCAGCGCCCCGGCGGTCCTGAATCGGGTCATATCCATGCTGGTCCTCGTTGCCATCCCCGGAGCGGAGATTCCCGGAGCGCAGGCTAGCACGGGAGCGCTCCGGCCATCCATTTTCGGGCGCGCTTTTTTGGCAACGCTGCGGAACGGACAGGGCTGGCGCACAAAAATCGCGACCGGAAAGCCGCCGCAATCTGGTAACACGGTCGCGGCGTATCTTTCGTGGCAGGGCGTCACGGACGGAGGGAAGGGCATGTCTGGGATTGCGCGGCGGACGCGGTGCGGCGCGGCTGTGGCGGTTGTGGTGTCGGTGCTGGCGGCCGCGCCGATGACGGCGCGGGCCGAGCCGGGGGCGGCGGACATCCAGTGGGCGCAGATTTTCCTGAAGGAAAAGGGATTCGACATCGGTGGCCGCGCCAACGGCCAGATGACCGCGCAGACCCGCGCGGCGCTCGGCGCCTACCAGAGGTCGGTCGGTCTGCCGGCGACCGGGCAGCTCGATTCCGCCACCACCGCCAGGATCATGGGCGAGCGGGAGAAGAAGGCCTCCCCCACCATGGGCAGCCTGTCCAGGAGCCAGGTCGGCCAGACCCCGCGCGACCGCGAGGTGGCGCCGCGCGCGGCCCCCACCGCCCGCATCGACAGCGGCAACGAATCCGTCGGCGGCATGGCGCAGTTCGGTTCGGCGCCGCCCGCGTCCGCCTCGGGCAACCCGGCCGCCGGCGCGCCGGCCAGGACGGCCTCCGCGCCGCCGGCTTCCGCCGCGCCCGCGCATTCCTCCCCGGCGGTGGCCCCGGCCGTGCCGTCGCGCACGGCGTCGCACGGGGCGGACGGGCCGGCGCCCCAGGCAGCGCCGCGCGGCGCCGTCACCGCCGCCACACCGGCCGGCGAGCCCGCCCCGCTGGTCGAAGCGTCGCCGGCCGGCGGCGTTCCGGGCTGGATGACCAACGGCCTGCGCTACGGCGTGATGGGGCTGGTCGCGGCGATTCTGGGCGGCATCGGCTTTGCGTGGTGGCGCAGCGGGCGCGGCACCGTTCCGGCCGGCGTGCCCGGCGACGGCGCCCCGCGCGACACCCGCGTCGAGCCGAGCTTCGGTTCTCCGCGCCGCCGCGAGGAGTTGACCGCCGGCCCGCGCCTGACCGCCGACGCGCGGCGGCGCTGAGCAAAGCCGCGGTTCAGCCCATCTGGGCCATCATCGGGCACATCCCGCTTCCGCCGCAGCCGCCCGGCGCGCAGGCCGGTGCCGGTGCGGCAGCCTGCGCCATCGCCACGCGCGGGGCCATGATCGCCTTGGCGACCTGGGTGCCGCCGCAGGACGGGCAGGGAATGCCCGCCTGCTTTTTCGTGTCGTAATCGGCCATGTTGTCAAACCATTCTTCGAACGAATGGCCGCAGGCGCAGTTCAGGGCGTAGAGGATCATTGCGGCTCCTTTGGCAGATGGCGCAAGGCGGCGTCGGAATTGCCCCTTCTAGCCGTCGGAGTCCCCGGCCCGCCAGGATCTGCATCAATTCGCGGGAGGCGGAGCCTCGGGCGAAGCCGTCCACCGCCCCCCCCCCGGCGGTTGATCCGCGTGCCGGGGACCTTGCGCCGCCACCCGTTGGCGCCGCGCGCCTGATCCTTGGTGAAGAGGGCCGGCCGACGCAGGTTCCGGCGCTCGAATCCGGGTCTTCCCGTGCGGGCCGATGAGATCGGGCTGGCGGAGAGCGCGACCATGCGCTGGTGGAGGGGCCGGCCGAACCGGCCGGGCTGCGCCCGACTCATCCCCACGGCCATTCATCATCTTCCGGGCCATCTCCCGTGCTGGGCCCCGACCGCGATGCGGCTCTCGACGACCGTCCGCCTGTTGGCGGGGGCGGTGCTTTCCACCACCCGGCCCCTGTTGCGGCCGACCTCCACATCGAATCAAAGCAATGCGATGGCAAAACTGGGAAATGACCGCTGAAAATTCTTATTATTTTATAAAACTCAGAATTATATGCGGAATTTCTTTAAAATAAACTGTGGAAATATGGACGCGCTATCGGTTAGTCTTCGAGGGTCGCGCCATTGGATCGCTCCCACCCGATCCAAGAAATGGTGCGGTCATCACCAGACAACCGGCGGCGGTCGTGACAATCCACACGGGCAAAGTCCTTGGCGTGCGCAAGACACGGCTTGCGGTGCGCGCGCGTCACCTTGACGAGCCGATGGATCGGCATGGCCTCGTCTTCCGGCCGGCATCGCCGTTCCCGTCATCCCGTCCTTCCGTCCCACAGGTGCGCCCATGACACCCTCCCGCGACGACGCGATCCTTCTCCTCGGCGCCGGCCGCATGGGCGCCGCCCTGTTGCGCGGCTGGCTGGCGCAGGGAGTGGCGGGCCGCTCGGTCACCGTCCTCGATCCCAACCCGGCGCCCGACCTGCTGGCCCTGGCCGGGGAAACCGGCGTCCGCCTGAACCCGGCGGAGACGGGCGCCGCCGACATCCTGGTGGTGGCGGTCAAGCCGCAGCTCGTCGCCCAGGCGGCGCCCGCCGTCCAGCCGTGGCTGTCGGCGGACACCCTCGTCGTCTCGATCATGGCCGGCAAGACGCTGGCCGATCTGCGGGCGCTGTTCCCGACGGCCGGTTCGCATGTCCGCGCCATGCCCAACCTGCCGGCGGCGGTCGGGCGCGGGGCGACGGTGGCGGTCGCGGCCCCCGGCACCCCGGCCGCGGCGGTCGAGCGCAGCCACCGGCTGCTGACCGCCGTCGGCGGGCTGGAGTGGCTGGAGGACGAGGCGCTGGTGGATGCGGCGACCGCCGTGTCCGGCTCCGGCCCGGCCTATGTCTTCTACATGGTGGAATGCCTGACCCGCGCCGGCACCGAGGCCGGCCTGCCGCCGGAGATCGCCGAGCGTCTGGCGCGCGCCACGGTCGAGGGGGCCGGCACCATGCTCGGCGTCACCGGCCAGCCGGCGGCGGAGCTGCGCGGCAACGTGACCTCCCCCGGTGGCACCACCCAGGCCGGCCTGTCGGTGCTGATGGCCGACGGGACGATGCAGGCGCTGCTGTCGGCCACCGTGCGGGCGGCGGCGGCGCGGGCGCGCGAGCTGGGCGGAATTCCCGCCCCGGCCGCCACCTCCATCGGCGCCTGAGCGGCACGGACGTTCGAACACCATCTTCCACCCAGAGCCCGGATCGCTCCAGGCCGACCAGACAGAACCCCAACCCCCGATGGACCACATGACGGACCCCATGATCGGCACGAGCGCTCCGACCGCCACCACCGTTGAAACGGCCGACCGGGCGGACGCCGCTCCGTTCTCGGCCTTCGCGATGCCGGTCCGTCTGCCGACGGATCTGCGGCAGGCGATCACCGCCGCCTACCGCCGGCCGGAGCCGGAGTGCGTGGCGTGGCTGGTTGGGCAGGCGACCCTGCCGGCCACGGTGACCGCCGCCGCCGAGGCGACGGCGCGCACGCTGATCGCCGCCCTGCGCGCCAAGCCGCAGGGGCGCGGGGTCGAGGGGCTAATCCACGAATACAGCCTGTCCAGCCAGGAGGGCGTCGCCCTGATGTGTCTGGCGGAGGCGCTGCTGCGCATCCCCGACCGCGCCACCCGCGACGCGCTGATCCGCGACAAGATCGCCGGCGGCGACTGGCGCGCGCATCTCGGCAACAGCCCGTCGCTGTTCGTCAACGCCGCGACCTGGGGCCTGCTGGTCACCGGCAAGGTGACGGGCGTGCTGGGCAGCGGCCTGCTGGGCGGCGGTGCCTTGAGCGAGCGGGCGCTGTCCTCGGCGCTGACCCGGCTGATCCTGCGCGGCGGCGAGCCGCTGATCCGCCGCGGCGTCGATTTCGCCATGCGGATGATGGGCGAGCAGTTCGTCACCGGCCAGACCATCGACGAGGCGCTGGCCAACAGCCGCAAGATGGAGGCCGAGGGCTTCCGCTACTCCTACGACATGCTGGGCGAGGCGGCGACCACGACGGCCGACGCCGACCGCTACTTCGCCGATTATGAAACGGCGATCCACGCCATCGGCAAGGCGTCGGCCGGGCGCGGCCTCTATGACGGGCCGGGCATCTCGATCAAGCTGTCGGCCCTGCACCCGCGCTACTCCCGCGCCCAGGCCGACCGCGTGATGGCGGAGCTGCTGCCGCGCGTGACCGCGCTGGCCAAGCTGGCGCGCGGCTACGACATCGGCCTGAACATCGACGCCGAGGAATCCGACCGGCTGGAGCTGTCGCTCGACCTGCTGGAAGCGCTGTGCTTCGACCGCGATCTGGCGGGCTGGAACGGCATCGGCTTCGTCATCCAGGCCTACGGCAAGCGCTGCCCCTACGTGATCGATTTTGTCGTCGACCTCGCCCGGCGCAGCGGCCACCGGCTGATGATCCGGCTGGTCAAGGGCGCCTACTGGGATTCGGAGATCAAGCGCGCCCAGGTCGACGGGCTGGAGGATTTCCCGGTCTACACCCGCAAGCTCCACACCGACGTTTCCTACGTCGCCTGCGCGCGCAAGCTGCTGGCCGCCCCCGACGCCGTGTTCCCGCAGTTCGCCACCCACAACGCCCAGACGCTGGCGACCATATACAGCATGGCCGGCGACGACTTCCAGGTCGGCAAATACGAATTCCAGTGCCTGCACGGCATGGGCGAGCCGCTCTACAAGGAGGTCGTCGGCCCGCTGAAGCGGCCCTGCCGCGTCTACGCCCCGGTCGGCACGCACGAGACGCTGCTTGCCTATCTGGTCCGCCGCCTGCTGGAGAACGGGGCCAACAGCTCCTTCGTCAACCGCATCGCCGACAAGAGCGTGTCGATCGACAGCCTCGTCGCCGACCCGGTGGAGATCGCAGGCACCTCCCTGCCGGTCGGCGCGCCGAACCCGCTGATCGCCCTGCCCAAGGATCTGTTCGGGGCCGAGCGGGCCAATTCGGCCGGCCTCGACCTCGCCAACGAGCACGCGCTGCTCGCCCTGTCCGAGGCGCTGCGCGCCAGCGCCCGGCGGAACTGGACCGCCGCCCCGCTGCTGGCCGCCCCGCTGCTGACCGATGGCGAGCGGTCGGGCCAGACCCAGCCGGTGCTGAACCCGGCCGACCGGCGCGACGTCGTCGGCCACGCCACCGACGCCACGCCGGATGAGATCGCCGAGGCCTTCCGCTTCGCCGAAGCGGGCGCCGCCGCCTGGGCCGCCACCGCGCCGGCCGAGCGCGCCGCCTGCCTGTTCCGCGCCGCCGACGTCCTGCAGGCGCGGATGCCGACCCTGCTCGGCCTGATCATCCGCGAGGCCGGCAAGTCGGCGTCCAACGCCATCGCCGAGGTGCGCGAGGCCATCGACTTCCTGCGCTACTACGGCGCCCAGGCGCGCGACCGCTTCGCCAACGGCACCCACGTCCCGCTGGGTCCGGTGGTCTGCATCAGCCCGTGGAATTTCCCGCTCGCCATCTTCACGGGCCAAGTCGCGGCGGCGCTGGCCGCCGGCAACCCGGTGCTGGCCAAGCCGGCCGAGGAAACCCCACTGGTCGCCGCCGAGGCGGTGCGCATCCTGCGCGAGGCCGGCGTGCCGGCGGCGGCGGTGCAGCTGCTGCCCGGCGCCGGCGCGGTCGGCGCGGCGCTGGTCGGCAACGCGGCGACGCGGGCGGTGATGTTCACCGGCTCGACCGAGGTGGCGCGGCTGATCCAGCGCCAGCTCGCCGAGCGACTGTCGCCGGACGGCGCGCCGATTCCCCTGATCGCCGAGACCGGCGGGCAGAACGCGATGATCGTCGACAGCTCGGCGCTGGCCGAGCAGGTGGTGGGTGACGTCATCGCGTCGGCCTTCGACAGCGCCGGCCAGCGCTGCTCGGCGCTGCGCGTCCTGTGTCTCCAGGAGGATGTGGCCGACCGCACGCTGACCATGCTGAAGGGGGCGCTGCACGAGCTTCGCATCGGCAACCCCGACCGTCTGGCCACCGACGTCGGCCCGGTCATCACCGAGGAGGCGCGCGCCGGCATCGACCGCCACATCGAGGCGATGCGCGCCAAGGGCCGCCGGGTCGATTCGCTGGCCCTGCCACCGGAGACCGCCCACGGCACCTTTGTGGCGCCGACCATCATCGAGATCGACGGCATCGCCGATCTGGAGCGCGAGGTGTTCGGCCCGGTGCTGCACGTCCTGCGCTACCGCCGCGACGATCTCGACGGGCTGGTCGACGCCATCAACGGCACCGGCTACGGCCTGACCTTCGGCCTGCACACCCGCATCGACGCCACCATCGAGCGCGTGACCAGCCGCGTCGAGGCCGGCAACCTCTACGTCAACCGCAACACCATCGGCGCCGTGGTCGGCGTGCAGCCCTTTGGCGGCCACGGCCTGTCGGGCACCGGGCCGAAGGCGGGCGGGCCGCTCTACATGACGCGGCTGCTCGGCCGGCGTCCGCCGCTGTCGTCGGACGTCGGCGGGACCGACCTGCGCGGCTCCGACGGCGACCGGGTGTCGGGCCGCGCCTTCGCCGACTGGCTGAAGGGGCAGGGCCGGACCGCCGAGGCGGCCTGGTGCCGCGCGCTGACCGACCGGTCGCCGCTGGGCGGCTGCGCCGAGCTGGCCGGCCCGGTCGGCGAGCGCAACCTCTACAGCCTGCACCGCCGTGGCCGGATCCTGCTGCTGCCGCAGACCGAGCAGGGCTTGCTGCTGATGCTGGGCGCGGTGTTCGCCACCGGCAACGACGCGCTGGTCGATGCGCCGGCCCATCTCGTCGGCCGTCTCGGCTCGCTGCCGGCCGACCTCGCCGCCCGTGTCCGCGTGGCTCCGGACTGGCTGTCGGGCGGCGCGCTGGCCGGTGCGCTGGTGGAGGGCGACGCCGAGCGGCTGACCGCCATCAACCGCCGCATCGCCGAGCTTCCCGGCCCGCTGGTCCTGACCCAGGGCCTGTCGAGCGAGGGGTTGACCAGCGGCCGCGAGGCGATCGAGATCGCGTGGCTGCTGAACGAGCGCTCGGTCAGCGTCAACACCACGGCGGCCGGCGGCAACGCCAGCCTGGTGGCGGTGAGCTGAGGCCGGTCAGGCGCCGGCGGCCTAGAGGTCGGCGGCGCGCGGATCGGTTATGGTGATCGCGTGGCCGCCGATTCCGTCGACGCCGCCGGTCACCCGATCGCCGGGAACGATCGGGCCGACGCCCGCCGGGGTGCCGGTGTAGATCAGGTCGCCGGCCCGGATGGTCATCGAGCGCGACAGGATGGCGATGATCTCCGGCACGCTCCAGATCAGGTCGGCGATGTCCTGGTCCTGCTTGACCGTGCCGTTGACCGCCAGCCAGACGCGGCCCTTCTCCGGATGGCCGATCTCGCTGACGGGGCGGATCGGGCCGATGACGGCCGAGTTGTCGAACGCCTTGCCCCAGTCCCACGGGCGGCCCTTGTCGCGCGCCTCCAACTGGAGGTCGCGGCGGGTCAGGTCGTTGCCGACGGCGTAGCCGAAGACATGATCGAGGGCGCGCTCGGCCGGGATGTCGGTCCCGTCCTTGCCGATGGCGACGACCAGCTCGATCTCGTACTGGAAGTTGGCGGTCTCCGGCGGGTAGGGGACGGCGCTGCCGTCGGGGATGACGGCGTCGGCCGGCTTGGTGAAGAAGAAGGGCGCCTCGCGGTCGGGGTCGCGCCCCATCTCGCGCGCGTGGGCGGCGTAGTTGCGCCCGACGCAGAACACCCGGCGCACCGGGAAGGCGGCGTCGCTGCCCGCGACGGGCACGGCGACGGTGGGGGATGGCGGGAAGACCCAGCTCGGCATGATGCGGTTCCTTGGTTGGTTTCTTGTCCCTCTCCCGCCCCGGGAGAGGGGATATTGGAAGCGGTGGGCGTTACTCCCGCACCCGGTTCCCCCGGTCCTCGCGCCACAGGCCGAGCTTCTGCTGGGCCACGCGGTCGGAGTAGCTGAAGATCACCGCATCCTCGCCGGCGTGGTGCGTCACCCATTTCCAGCTCGGCGCGACGAAGACGTCCTTCGGGCCCCAGGCGAAGGGCTGGCCGTCGATGGTCGTGGTGCCGCGCCCCTCGACCACCGCGAAGATGGTGGCGTCGGTGCTGCGGTAGGCGCTGGTCTGGAAATCCTTCGGCAGAAGCTGCATGAAGGCCGACATGGTCGGCATCGGCGAGCCGCCGTCCACCGGGTTGACGAAGCGCATCTTCAGCCCGTGGCAGGGATCCCACTCCTGCTGGCGGCGCATCGCCTCCAGCGCCTCGCGGGTGCGGGCGTAGGGGTAGCTGAAGATCGGATAGGCGTGCTCGGCCGGCTCGTAATCGACCGGCAGCATGTTGGCGCCGAAGCGGGCCAGCGAATGGCCGACCGGGCGGGTCACCGGCTGCTCGTCCTCCGGGTAGGATTCCGCGAAGGAGGCGTCGTAGAAGGACACGGTCGGGATGTCGAGCCCGTCGAGCCAGATCATCGGCTCGTCGCTGTGGTTGCCGTGGTCGTGCCAGGCGCGCGGCGGGGTGATGACGAAATCGCCGACCTGCATGACGGTGCGCTCGCCGTCCACCGCCGTGTGGGCGCCGGCCCCGTCGAGCACGAAGCGCACCGCCGACTGGCTGTGGCGGTGGGCCGGCGCCACCTCGCCCGGCAGCACCAGCTGAAGCCCGGCGTAGAGCGAGGTGGTGATGCGGTTCTGGCCGGGCATGCCCGGATTCTCCAGCATCAGCACGCGGCGCTCGGCCTCCTTGGCGGTGATGAGGGAGCCGGCCTCCAGCAGCAGCTCCTTCATCTCGGCGAAGTTCCACAGATGGGGGACGCAGGCGCTGCGCGGCTCGCGGGTGATGATGGCGCTCATCACCGACCACAGCGGGTTCAGGTTGCGCTTGCTGATCTTGTCGTAATAGGCCTGCCGCTCCGGTGTGTCGGCGGGTGGTCCGGAGATGGACATGTGTTGATTCCTTTCGTCAGACGGCGGCTGTCAGACGGCGGCGCCGAGGCCGGTCACGCCGTAGAGCCACGCCACGCGGTCGTAATGCTGCTCGCGGGTCGAATGGCCGAGGATGGCGTTGCGCAGCGCCGCCTGTCCGCCGGCCGGGTGGTAGACGTATTCGCCCATCAGGCGCGAATTGAGCTGGACCCGGCCGGTGCGGGCGAAGCGGTCGCGGTTGTAGGCGGGGAAGGCGATCTCAAGATTGCCGCCGGCCTCGGCCATGTGGTGGGAGAGGTTGACCGCGTCCTCCAGCGCCATGCAGGCGCCCTGCGCGAGGTATTGCAGCATCGGGTGCGCGGCGTCGCCCAGCAGCACGACGCGGCCGTCGATCCAGTTGGGCGTCGGGTCGCGGTCGCACAACACCCACAGCTTCCAGTTCTCGCCGCGCTCGATGATCTGTTTCGGGCGGTCGGCGATGTGCTCGAAGCCCTTGTAGACCACGTCCTTGGTCACCGGCACGCCGGCCACCGCCTCGGCGGCGTCGTTGTGGCAGGTGACGACGAGGTTGAAGACCTTGCCGCCCTTCAGCGGGTAATGGACGATGTGGCATTTCGGCCCGGCCCACAGCGTCGCCGCGTTCCAGCGCAGATCCTCCGGCATCTGTTCGGTCGGGATGACCGAGCGGAAGGTGGTGTGGCCGGACACGCGCGGCTGCGCGTCGCCCACCACCTGCGCCCGCACCTTGGAGCGCAGCCCGTCGGCGCCGATCAGCGCCGAGCCGGTCAGCCGCCCGCCGTTGCCGAGCGTGACGGTGACGGACGCGCCGTCCTGCTCGTAGCGCTCCACCGACGAACTGGTGCGCAGCTCGATGAGGTCGCTGGCGCGGCAGGCGTCGAGCAGCACCATGTGCAGGTCGGCGCGGTGGACGACGGCGTAGGGATTCTTGAAGCGCTGGCGGAACGGCTCGTCGAGCGGGATGGCGGCGACGCGCTCGTCGCGGACGGCGTCCATCAGCACCAGATGGTCGATGTAGACGGCCTTGGCCCGCGCGGCGTCGCCGACGCCGAGGTAATCGAAGGCGTGGAAGGCGTTGGGGCCGATCTGGATGCCGGCGCCGATCTCCCCCAACTCGGGGGCCTGTTCGAGCACGATCGAGCGGAAGCCCTTGCGGGCCAGCCCCAGCGCGGCGGCCAAACCGCCGATGCCGCCTCCGGCGATCAGGATGGGACGGTCGGGCATGGATTGGGTGTTCCTCTTGTGCTGAATCTTGGTCGGTCTCTTGGTCGGTCACAGGGAGGCGAGCAGCCCGCCGTCCACCGGGATGACCTGCCCGTTGATGAAGCCGCTGGCCGGTCCGGCCAGGAAGACCGCCACCCCGGCGATGTCCTCGGGCGTTCCCCAGCGGCGGGCCGGCACGTCGCTCTCGATGTAGCGCTGGAAGGCCTCGTTCTCCTGCATCGCCGTGGTGAAGCCGGTGGCGACGAAGCCGGGGGCGATGGCGTTGCAGGCGATGCCGAGCGGCCCGTATTCCACCGCCAGCGCCCGCGTCATGGCGGCGAGCCCGCCCTTGGCGGTCGCGTAGGCGCTGATGGTGCCGCGTGACCCGAAGGCCGAGACCGACGACATCAGCACGATGCGCCCGCTCCTCCGCTCCACCATCGACGGCAGCACCGCCTGGCAGAGGTTGAAGGCGCCGTCGACGTGGGTCCGCCACAGCGAGTCCCACTCATCCGGCCGGTAGTCCAGGAAGGGCTTGCGGTTCTGGTTGCCGGCGTTGCTGAACAGGCTGTCGATGCGGCCCCAGCGGTCGAGGATGGCGGCGACGCCGGCCCGCACGGCGTCCGGATCGGTGACGCTGAAGGGGGTGGCGACCGCCTCCAGCCCCTCGTCGCGCAGGGTGGCGGCGGCCTGTTCCGCGCGGTCGGCGTCGAGGTCGTTGATGGCGACGCGGGCGCCGGCCTCGGCGGCGGCGCGAGCGGCGGCAAAGCCGATCCCGCCGGCCCCGCCGGTCACGAGGAAGACGGAGCCGCCAAGCCCGAAGCGGCGTTCCAGAAAGGCCTGAGCGGACATGCGCCGGCTCCTGTCGGTGAGGGGGATGGGGAGGGGATCAGAGCTTCTGGAGCTTGCAGGCGCCCGTCGGGGCCGGGGTCGCCTGCTCGGCCGGGAAGGACATCGTCACCACCGGGCGCAGCTTGCCGTCCGCCTCGGCGACATGGCCGAAGTAGTTGGGCAGGATGAGCTGGTTGTCCTCCGGCCGGAAGGCGAGCTTGCCGAGGATGGTCTCGAAGCTGCCGCCGCTCATCGCGCGGGCGATGTCGATCGGCTTGACGCTCTTGGCCTTCTCGACCGCCTGGAAGATGACCTGCATGCCGAGGTAGGTCTCGCCCTCGAAGTTCGACGGCTGGTCGCCGTTGTAGTGCTTGGCCCAGGCGGCGGCGAAGCTCTTGTTCTCCGGCGTGTCGAGGGTCGAGCTGTAGTTGATGATGCCGTGGATGCCCTTGGCGGTCTCGCCCATCGCCTGCACCGTGTTGTCGGTGACGAAGCTGACCCCGGCGGTGAACACGTTGGCGAGCAGGCCGAACTGGTGCGCCTGGGTGGCGAAGCTGACGGCGTCGCGCCCGGCCAGCGCCACCCACAGCCCTTCGGCCCCCGACGCCTTGATCTGCTGGATGTAGGCGGCGTAGTCGGTGGCGCCGAGCGGCGGGTAGAGTTCGGCGACGACCGACTTGCCCTGGGCGGTCGCGGCCTCCTTGAAGCCGGCGCCCGACCCGCGGCCCCAGGCGCCGTCCATGCCGATGATCGCCCATTTCTGTTCCTTGCGGCCAGCCAGCCAGGGCTTGACCACCGCCGCGTCCTGCGCGTCCTGGTGGTTGACGCGGAAGGCGCGGCGGACGCAGCTGTCGCCGGTGATCTTGTCGCTCTTGGTCACGGTGGCGACGTAGAGCGCGTCCCAGCGGTCGAGCATCGGCGCGATGGCCAGCGCCTCGCCCGACGCGATGACGCCGGTCAGCACCTTGTAGCCCTCCAGCGCCAGCCGCTCGGACTGCTTGCGGGCGAGGTCGGGCTTGGCCTCGGTGTCGAGGATCTTGGCCTCGACCTTGCGGCCGGCGACGCCGCCCTTGGCGTTGGCCTCGGCGATGGCGAACTCGATGGCGCGCTTGGCCTGGTTGCCGAGGTCGGCGTAGGTGCCGGACATGGCGGTCGGCACGCCGATCTTCAGCACCTCCTGCGCGTGGGCGAGGACGGGAAGAGAGAGGGAGAGGGCCAGCGCGCTGGCGGCGCCGAGGGCTCGGAGCTTGAGGCTGTTCGTCCTGGTCATCGTTTCCTCCATGGTCTTGTTTTTTCCCCTCTCCCGCCCCGGGAGAGGGTGGCCCGCAGGGCCGGGTGAGGGGCTATCGGTCGTGGTACGAAATCCATGTCCACATGGCCCCTCACCCTCCCCGCGCTGGCGCGCGGGTCCCCTCCCTCTCCCGGGGCGGGAGAGGGCGTGTCACACCGCGATGTGCTTCTTCAGGCTTTCCTTGGTCAGGCCGCTCATGGCGCCCTGTTCCGCCACCTCGCCCTTGGACAGCACGTAGTAGCGTTCGGCCACCCGGCGGACGAGGCTGTAGTTCTGCTCGATGATCAGCAGGCTGGTGCCACCGGCCGCGACGTGGCGCAGGTTTTCGGCGAGTTCATCCACGATCACCGGGGCCAGCCCCTCGCTCGGCTCGTCGAGCACCAGCAGACGCGGGTTGGCCATCAGGGCGCGGCCGATCGCCAGCATCTGCTGCTGCCCGCCCGACAGCGCCGTGCCCGGCGTGTCGGCCCGCTCCTCCAGGATCGGGAACATCGCGAAGACCTTCTCGATGGTCCAGGCGCCCTTGCGGCGGACGGCGGCGCCGAGGATCAGGTTCTCGCGCACCGTCAGGTTGGGGATGATGCAGCGCCCCTGCGGCACCACGGAGATGCCGGCGCGCGCCGCGGTGAAGTGGCGGATGTCGCCGACCGCCGTGCCGGCCAGCCGGATTTCCCCCTGCATGCGCCGTGCGATGCCGAGGAAGGCGTTGACGATGGTCGTCTTGCCGACGCCGTTGCGGCCCAGCACGGCGACCCGTTCCCCCGCATCGACGCGGATTTCGAGGTTGTGCAGGATGCGGGCGCCGCCATAGCCGGCGACGACGTCGCGGAAGGCCAGAAGTTCGCTCATGCCGCACTCCCGAGATAGGCGGTTACGACCTCGGGCGAGCGCCGGATCTCGTCGGGCGTGCCCTCGGCCAGGACGCGGCCCAGTTGCAGGACGGTGATGCGGTCGCAGATGGAGAAGACGACCTCCATGTCGTGCTCGACCAGCAGGACGGTCACCTTCCAGCGCTGGGCCAGATCGCGCAGCAAAGTGGCGAGCCCCAGCGATTCCCGCATCGACAGCCCGGCCGCCGGCTCGTCGAGCAGCAGCACGCGCGGCCGCCCGATCAGCGCCAGCGCCAGATCGAGCCGGCGCTGCTCGCCGTAGGCGATGTCGCGCGCCCGCGCTTGGCCGAGGCTGCCGAGGCCCAACTCGTCCATCACCTCCTCGACGTTCGGCTTCTCGGCCTTGCGGGCGGCGATGTCGAGCTGCTCGCGCACCGACAGCTCGGGGAAGATGTTGGTCTTCTGGAAGGAGCGGGCCATGCCCTGGCGGCGGCGCTCCTGCGCGCCGAGCGCGCCGATGTCGCGGCCGTCCATCTTCACCTGTCCCGACCAGACGGCGGCGCGGCCCGACAGAACGTCGATCAGCGTCGATTTGCCGGCCCCGTTCGGGCCGATCAGGCCGCGGATCTCGCCGTGCGGCACCGCGATGTCGACCTTGTTCACCGCGAAGAAGCCGCCATAGGGCCGGGTCAGCGCGGTTCCCTCGATGGCGTAGGCGCCGGTCATGCTCCACCTCCCGCCTTGCGCAGGCGTCCGAAGAGTTCGGCCAGCGTGCCGGCGATGCCGGCCGGCATCAGGACGGTGACGACGATCACGGTGGCGCCGATCATCGCCGGCCAGTGCTCGGTCAGGTTCCCGGCCAAATCCTTGAGGAAGAAGAAGATCACCGCCCCCAGCGCCGGTCCCCACAGCAGCCGCGAGCCGCCGATGACCGCCATGATCAGCGCCGAGCCGGACAGGCTCCAGTGCAGCACCTCGGGCGAGACGAAGCCGTTGTAGAGCGCGAAGAGAAGCCCGGCGAGCGCCGCCACGAAGGCCGAGATGGCGTAGGTCGCGGCGCGTGGCAGCACCGTCTTGTAGCCGATGAAGCGGGCGCGCTCCTCGTTCTCGCGGATCGCCTCGGTCAGCCGGCCGAACGGGCTGCGGACGGTGACGTAGAGGCCGAAGATCACCAGCGCCAGCAGGCTCCAGCACAGGACGAACATCGTCTCGGGCTGCTGCACGGTGGCGATCGGCAGACCGAACAGGCTGTCGGGCAGCGGGATGGCGAAGCCGTCGTCGCCGTTGGTCAGCCCTTGCGCCTTCATCGAGAATTCGTGGAAGGCCTGGCCGACCGCCAGCGTCAGCATCGAGAAGGCGACGCCCGGAACCCGCACGATCACCAGCCCGAGCAGGAAGGCCATCAGCGTCGGCACGCCGAGCGCCAGCACCAGCGCCAGCTCTGCCGGCACCACCTCATGCTTCAGCAGGAGCCCGAGGCAATAGGCCGACACCCCGTACCAGGCGGCGTGGCCGAAGCTGACGACGCCGTTCTGCCGCATCAGGAAGCCGACGCCGACCGCCAGCATGCCGCCGATCACCGCCTGCGTCAGCAGCGTCAGCACCAGCACCGAGGCGACCACGCCCGGCAACCCGAAGCCGGCCGCCAGCGCCAGGCCAAGCAGAAGCCAGGACAGGTGCGACAGGCGGGGGGCGGAGGCGGCGCGGGTGGGGGCGAGGTTCATGGTCGCGCGGCTCATACGTGGCTCCCTGCGAAACCGGTCGGCCGCCACACCAGGACCGCGACCATCAGGAGGAAGGGGATCATCGTCGCCGCCCAGGGGACGTAGATGATGCCGAGATTGTGGATCTGGCCGATGGCGAGCGCGGCGATCAGCGCGCCGGAGAAGCTGCCCAAGCCCCCGACCACCACGACGATGAAGGATTCGATCAGGATCGACCCGCCCATCGACGGCGACAGCGCCAGCAGCGGGGCGGCGATGGTGCCCGACAGGCCGGCCAGCGCGGTGCCGACGGCGACGACCAGCGCGCTGACCCGGTCGGTGTTGACGCCCTGCACCGCCGTCGTCACCGGATCGACGCTGGAGGCGCGGACGAACAGCCCGACCCGGCTGAAGCGCAGCCACAGCGCCAGCCCGATGCCGACCGCCGCCGCGACCGCGATCACCAGCAGCCGGTAGGCCGGGAAGGGCTCGCCCAGGATGTCGACGCTGCCCGACAGCATCTCCGGCAGCGGCAGGGAGCGGGTCTCCTTGCCCCAGACGGTGTGGGCAAGATCCTCCAGGATCAGCAGAAGCCCGAAGGTGACCAGCACGGTGGTGATCGGATCCTGGCGGCGCAGCGGCCGGAACACCGACACGTCGAGCAGGGCGCCGGCCACCGCCAGCACCACGGCGGCGCCGACCAGCCCGGCCCAGAATCCGGCGACGGTGGCGATGCTGAAGCCGACATAGGCGCCGATCATGAACAGGCTGCCATGGGCGAAATTCACCACCCGCCGCAGCCCGAAGATCAGCACCAGCCCGACCGACACGATGAAGAGCAGGCCCCCGTAGACGAGGCCGTTGAGAATCTGGATCAGCAATGCGTTCGCCATCTTGGGGGATCCCTTCGATGCCGGTCAGCGCAGGTAGGCGCCGCCGTTGATGTCGAGCACCACCCCGCTGAGGAAGGAGGCGGCGGGCGAACAGAGGAAGGCGATCGGCCAGGCGATCTCGTCCGGCGAGGCGACGCGCGGCACGAGCTGCGCCGCCACCGCCGGGGCCGGCTGGCCGGCGATCATCGGCGTCGCGGTGGCGCTTGGGGCGACCGCGTTGACGCCGACGTCGGGTGCGGCGCGGCGCGCCAGCCAGCGGGTGAAGGCGTGGACGCCGCCCTTGGAGACGACGTAATGCGCGCCCGTCGTCGACATGGTGCCGCCGGTCCAGCCGGCGACCGAGCCGACCAGCACGATCCGCGCGCTGCCGCGCGTCCGCATGCCCGGCAGGAAGGCGCGGGCGAACTGCATCGGCGCCAGCAGGTTGACGTGGATGATCTCGTGGAAGGAGTCCTCCCACTCCAGCGAATCCCAATCGTCGAAGGCGATGGCCCCGGCGTTCAGCACCAGCCCGTCGACGCCGCCGACCGTTTCGGCCAGCGCGTCGATGGCGGCGCGGTCGCGGACGTCGCAGGCGTGGGCGCCGGCCTTGGCGCCGCCGGCCGCCAGCTCCTCGGCCAGGGCGGAGCAGTCGCGGATGTCGGTCAGCACCAGCTCGGCGCCCAGCCGGGCGCAGGCCCGCGCGGTTGCCGAGCCGATGCCGCCGGCAGCACCAGTGATAAGGACGCGCTTGCCGGTCAAATCGAATGGAGTGGTCATGTCCCTCCCTCTCTCCGTTTTTTGGCGGGATCCGGACGCGGGACGGGTGCGGACCACCGGCGTCCGGTCATGCCGGCGCGCTCGGGGAAACGGCCCCGTTCTTCCTCTTCGTCCGTCCGCTTGTCTCTGTTGCGCCGTTCCGGGCCGCCTCTTGGCCGCCGTGCCTTGCCGGTCTGTTTTGTAAGTACGCTGTCAAAAAGCTATCTGTCAGTATGTGTACTGTCAATCAGCTTTTTCGAAGATCGGTAACGCGAATTGTCAATGCGGCGGATCGACCCTGCGGCGTTTAGGATCGACGCATCCCAACACGACAGGAGATCCCCCATGCAGCGCGCGTTCAGCCGGGAGGCCGCGTCGGTCGGCGTCGTCGGGGCAGGCACCATCGGGGCGAGCTGGGCCGCGCTGTTCCTCGCCACCGGCCGGCGGGTGACGGTGGTCGATCCCGACCCGCAGGCGATGGCGCGCCTGCGCCCCTCCATCGAGGCGGTGGCCGGCGATCTGGTGGCGCTCGGCGCCGGCGACCCGCGCGCCCATTGGGACGGGCTGACCGCCGCCGGCGGCGACTGGGCGTCGCTGGCCGGCGTCGATCTGGTGCAGGAGAACGGGCCGGAATCGCTGGCCGCCAAGCGCGGCATCCACGCGTCGATCGAGGCGGTGGTGCGGCCCGACGCGCTGATCGCCTCCAGCACGTCGGGCCTGATGCCGAGCGACCTCCAGGAGGGCGCCCGCCACCCGGAGCGCATCCTGATCGGCCACCCCTTCAACCCGCCGCACCTGCTGCCGCTGGTCGAGATCGTGCCGGGCCGGCTGACCGCGCCCGACGCGGTGGCGGCGGCCGAGGCCGTCTACCGCGCGGTCGGCAAGGTGCCGGTGGTGCTGCGCCGCGAGATCGCCGGCCATCTGGCGACGCGGCTGGTGGCGGCGCTGTGGCGCGAGGCGGTCTATCTGGTCGAGCAGGGGGTGTGCGACCTCGACGACATCGACCGCGCCATCGCCGCCGGGCCGGGGCCGCGCTGGGCGGTGCTGGGGCAGGGGCTGTCCTACCATCTCGGCGGCGGCGCGGGCGGGCTGGGACGTTTCCTGGAGCTGTTCGACGCGCCGATCCGCTCCTGGTGGGACGATCTCGGCACCCCGGTCTTCGACGAGGCCAGCAAGCGCCGGCTGGTCGCCGGGGCCGAGGCGCTGGAGGAGTCGGTCGGCGGGCGCGAGGCGCTGC
The DNA here is from genome assembly GCF_020005195.1 of Azospirillum agricola. NCBI lineage: Bacteria > Pseudomonadati > Pseudomonadota > Alphaproteobacteria > Rhodospirillales > Azospirillaceae > Azospirillum > Azospirillum agricola. The sequence goes on along the minus strand of NZ_JAIFZR010000002.1, from coordinate 586,738 downwards.
TGCGCATGCGCAACGAGGCCCTGCTGGCGGTGCTGCGCGCGCCGGGGCCGCTCGCGCCGCTTCCCCTCGCGCCGAAACGGGGCGTGCAGGGTGAAACCGGCTGAAAGTTCGCGGAAACGACCGCTCCGCCATCCTCCGATACGTCATGCCCGTGCTTGGCACGGGCATCCACGGGCGAATCTCAAGGTCGCGCGTGGATGACCGGAACAAGTCCGGTCATGACGGAAGGCAGGGAAAGCGCCTCAGCTCCCTCCGTCCTCCTCCGCCTGGGGCAGATCCTCGGCGATGGCGAGCAGCGCGCTGGGCTTGCGGATCGTCACCTGGAGACGGCCGCTCTCGATGATGCCCTGGCCCTCCCAGCCGCTCAGGATGCGGCTGACCGTGTGCAGCGTGGTGCCGGTCATCTCGGCGACGTCCTGGCGCGACAGCGGGAAGGCGATCTCCACCCCGCCCTCGATCCGCCGCCCGGCCTGCCGGACGAGGCGCAGCAGCGCGTGGGCGATGCGGCGCTCGACGCGCTCGGTCGACACCTCGCGCAGCCGGTTCTGGATCTCCTGCAACCGCCCGCCGACGATGCCCAGCGCGTTCAGCCCGATCCGGGGATGGCGCAGCATCAGGGCGGTCATCGCCGGGGCCGGCCACAGGAGGGCCACGCAGTCGGCCATGGCCACCGCGTCGCCGGGATAGCCGCCGCCGGTGAACATGGGAACCGTCCCGAACATCTCGCCGGGGCCGATGAAGCGGACGACGATCTGCTGCCCGTCGGGGCCGGTCTGGACGATCTTGATCCGCCCGTCGATCAGCGCGTGGCAGGCGTCGGCCGGGTCGCCCTGGGCGAAGACGCGGGATCCCCGCGCCACGCGCCGGGTCTGCGCGCCGGCCGCCACGTCGGCGAGCGCCGGCTCGTCCAGCCCGGCGAACAGCCGCAGGCCGCGCAGGGCGGCCGGGTCGAGCGCGTGCGTCATCGGACCGGCGTCCCCCGTGGGCGTTCCGCCATCCTGTCGCCCCGCCGCCCGCCGCGCAACCGCCAAGCACCGGACCGTCGCGGAGTTTGCGCGGCGACAACGTTCGCCGTCCCACGGACCGCTATGGATCGAGGGTTCAACGCCCCCACCATCGCATGGGACCCCGGACCATCATGCACAGCACCCTCCTGTCTTCCGATACCGCATCTTCCGTTGCCACGTCTTCCGCCGCCGACGAGCCGGTCGTCGACGTTCAGTCCATCCCGCCCTACGAGCGCCACCCGCTGATCTTCCAGCGCGTGCAGGCGCTGGCCCCCGGCGCCGGCTTCTCCCTGGTGAACGACCACGATCCGCGCCCGTTGCACCGCCAGCTCGAGACGCTGTTCGGCGAGGCCATCGCCTGGGAGTATCTGGAGCGCGGTCCGGCGGTCTGGCGCGTCCGCATCAGCCGTCCCTTGCAGCCCGTGCCGCCGGCCGCCTTCCGGCTGCGCATCGCGCAGGATGGCGGGGTGACGCTCGCCGCGGCGGACGCGCAGATCGGCCCGGCGGCCGGCGGGGCGCTGGTGTGCGACGTGACCGACTGCCCGCCGGCGATGTCGCCGGAGACGGTGATCGACCTGATGCGGGGAGTCGTGCCGCCGGCCGGCCAATGGCGCATTCCCTTCGAGCGGCTGGTCGCCCGCCGCAACGGCTCCTGCTGCGGCGGCATGTGCGGCGGCTGAGCGTGCGGCGGACCATCGCCATGATGGTGACCGCGTCTTGATAGCCGCCCTTTGACCGCCGCCGCTTGACGACCGTCAAGGCCGCGCTCGCGCCGGGCCGCTCAAGTTGCCGCCAACGGGGAGGGCGAACGTCCTCCCCACGCGGCAGCGGGAGGAACGGCGCATGAATGATCCCACCTTCACGACGGATGGCCGGTCAATGGACGGCCAATTGGCGGAGGACCGCCTCCGCCGGATCGAGGCGGGAATGACCCGGCTGGGGTTGGGCCTCGCCCACCGGCTGGGGGGGAACCGGCTGGGCCGGGAGGCCGAGGGCATCCTGTTCGACCGGCTGATGCGGAGCCTCGCGGAGCGCCACCCGCGCGCCTTCGCGGCGCTGGCCGAGCTGCCGGAGGCGCGGCTGCTGATCGACCCGCAGGACGCGCCCGCCGCCCTGATGCTGCGAGTCGGGCCGCGCCCGTCGCTCCGCCTCTGCGAACGGAACGAACCGGCCGAGGCGGCGGTGCGCAGCCCCTGCGCCCGGCTGCTCGACCTGTTCGAGGGGCGGATCGACGGCGACGCGCTGTTCTTCCGCCGCGAGCTGGTCATCGAGGGCGACACCGCCCTGATCCTGGCCCTGCGCAACACGCTGGACGGCGAGGAGATCGACCTGTTCGCCGACGCCGCCGGCATGGCGGGGCCGCTGGGTCAGGCTCTGCCGGTGGCGCGCCGGGTCGCCGGCCGGGCGCTCGGCCTGATGGACGGCGTCCACCGTGCCCTGCCGACACCGCTGGAACGCGGGCTGGCCGCGCTGGAACGGCGCCTCTCCGGTCGGCTTTCCGGCCGGCTCGGGGGAGCGTGAGATCATGGACAGCTTCGAACTGATCTGCCCGGCCGGCAACCCGGCCGCGCTGCGCGCCGCCGTGGATTCCGGGGCCGACGCCGTCTATCTCGGCTTCCGCGACGCGACCAACGCGCGGAACTTCCCCGGACTGAACTTCTCGCGCGACGACCTCGCCGCCGGGCTGGCCTACGCCCACGCGCGCAAGGTCGAGGTCTACGTCGCCATCAACACCTACCCGCAGGCCGGCAACCCCGAGCCCTGGCGGCGCGCCGTCGATGACGCGGCGCGGCTGGGGGCCGACGCCGTCATCCTCGCCGACCTCGGGCTGCTCGACTACGCGGCGCGGCATCATCCGGAGCTGAGGCTGCATCTGTCGGTGCAGGCGTCGGCGGCCAACGCCGAGGCGATCCGGCTCTACCGCGACGCCTTCGGCGTCCGCCGCGTCGTGCTGCCGCGCGTGCTGACCGTGCCGGAGATCGCCCGGCTGAACGCCGAAACCGACGTCGAGACCGAGGTCTTCGTCTTCGGCGGGCTCTGTCCGATGGCGGAGGGCCGCTGCTCGCTGTCCTCCTACGCGACCGGGCTGTCGCCCAACAAGCAGGGCGTCTGCTCGCCGGCCAGCCATGTCCGTTACGAGCCGCGCGACGGCGCGCTGGCCTCGCGGCTCGGCGACTTCACCATCAACCTCTTCGCGGAGGGCGAGCCGGCCGGCTACCCGACCCTGTGCAAGGGCCGTTTCGTCGCCGGCGGCAGCGCCGGCTACCTGTTCGAGGAACCGACCAGCCTCAATGCCATGGAACTGTTGCCGGATCTGAAAAAGGCCGGGGTGCGCGCCCTGAAGATCGAGGGGCGCCAGCGCAGCAAGGCCTACATCGCCGCCGTCGTCGGCGCCTACCGCGCGGCGCTCGACGCCTTCGCGGCCGGCCGGCCGGTGCCGAGGCCGGACCTCGACGCGATGGTCGAGGGCGGCGCCCAGACCACCGGCGCCTACACCCGCGCGTGGCGCTGAGAGAGGATCCGCATCATGACCACTCCCGTTGCGAAACCCCGCCTGACCCTGGGGCCGGTGCTGTTCAACTGGCCGGCCGAGCGCTGGCGCGACTTCTACGCCCGCATCGCCGACGAGGCGGCGGTCGACACCGTCATCCTCGGCGAGATCGTCTGCTTCAAGCGGGCGCCCTTCATCGCCGACGCGCTGGAGGAGTCCGTCGACCGGCTGCTGGCCGCCGGCAAGGAGGTCTGGCTCGCCAGCCCGATCCTGGTCGGCAGCGACCGCGAGCGCGCGGCGATGCGCGACCTCGTGGCCGACGCGCCGCTGACGGTCGAGGCCAACGACATGGGGGCGCTGGCGCTGCTCGACGGCCGGCGCCACGCGGTCGGCCCCTTCATCAACCTCTACAACGAGGCGACCTTGGCGTGGCTGGCCGGGCGTGGTGCCGTGTCGGTGTCGCTGCCGGCCGAGCTGCCGGCGGCCTCGGTGGCGGCGCTGGCCGGTGCCGGGCGGGAGTTGGGGGTCGATGTCGAGGTGCAGGTGTTCGGCCGCGCCCCGCTCGCCATCTCGGCCCGCTGCTACCACGCGCGGGCGCACGGGCTGCACAAGGACGGTTGCCAGTTCGTCTGCGGCAACGATTCGAACGGGCTGGCCGTCGAGACGCTGGACGGCCAGTCCTTCCTGACCGTCAACGGGACGCAGACGCTCTCGCACGGCTATCTGTGCCTGACGGCGGAGCTGGAACGGCTGGCGGCGATGGGCGTCGGCCGCTTCCGGCTGTCGCCGCACGACACCGACATGGTGCGGGTGATCGACGCCTTCCGTGGCGTCCTCGACGGGGAGCGCGACGGCGCCGACGCGGCGGCGGAGATCCGCGCGCTGGTCGACGCCCCGGTGGCGAACGGCTTCTTCCACGACACGGTCGGCGCGTCCTATGTCACGGGGGCGGCGACGGGTTGCTGAGCGAGCCCCTCTCCCTGAGGGAGAGGGGTTGGGGTGAAGGGGGGCGAACTCTTTCCGCCTCTGGCGGAATACCCCTCATCCCAACCCTTCTCCCGCAAGGGGAGAAGGGCTCCCCGCACCTGAAAGTTGCCAACTCTTCGCAAAAGCGAGATGTGTGCAAGCCATAGCGCCCAGCGGGGGAGGTTAGGTAGGGGCAAGCGCGCCTCCCTCCTCAGCCGCCGGGACGGAAGGCGCGGCAGACCGCCGGGTCGGTTTCGATCCGGCCGGCGCCGATCAGGTCCAGGCAATAGGGGATGGCGGGGAACACCGCCGCCAGACAGTCGTGGATCGCCGAGGGCTTGCCCGGCAGGTTGACGATCAGGCTGGAGCCGCGAATCCCCGCCGTCTGGCGCGACAGGATGGCGGTCGGCACCACCTCCAGGCTGACCTTGCGCATCAGCTCGCCGAAGCCCGGCATCATCTTTTCGCAGACCTGCTCGGTCGCCTCCGGCGTGACGTCGCGCGGGGCGGGGCCGGTGCCGCCGGTGGTGACGATCAGACCGCAGCCGGCGACGTCGCACAGCTCCGTCAGGGTGGCGGCGATGCCGTCGCGGTCGTCGGGGATGACGCGCGCCTCCGCCACCCAGGGGGAGGCGATGATGCGGGTCAGCTCGTCGCGGATGGCGGGGCCGCCCTTGTCCTCGTAGACGCCCCGGCTGGCGCGGTCGGAGACGGTGACGATTCCGATCCGCACGGGGCCGGTCGGGGGGATGCTCATGCTGCGTTGTCCTTCAGGAGGAATAATGGGAAGACGCCAGCCGCGCGAGGTGGCGGATGGTGGTCTCCTGGAGCGTGAGGGCGTGGCCGAGCACCACCTCGTCGGTCGCCGTCGCGGCGACGTCGGCGAAGCTTTCGGCCAGCCGCTCGGTGATGGCGATGGCGGCGGACCAGGGGTCGGCCGTTGCGCCGGCGTCGGTCGGAGGATGGGCGGCCGGTCCATCGCCAGCCATCGCCGCCTCCTCGCGCGCGATGTCCGTCAGCAGCGCCGCGCCGGCCGCGTCCCCGGCGGCGGCGAGCCGCTCCGACAGGGCGGCGTGGCCGGCGGCGGCGGCGGCCAGCAGGGAGTGGGCGAGCCGGTCCAGCGCGGCCGGGCTGTCGGCCCGGGCGGGTTTCGCGCCGCCGCCGTTCTGGCGGTGGAAGGCCTTGCGCCGCTCGCGCCGCAGCAGGGCGGCGTGGCCCAGCTCCTCGCGCGCCAGCGATTCGGCGTGGCGGCGCACGGCGTCGTCGCCGGTCCCCGCCGCGATGTGGCTGTAGAAGGCGAAGGCGCGCTGCTCGTTCACCACCGCCAGCGACAGCGCCTGGTAGGGCGTCAGCCGGGTGCGATCGACCAGATCGTCCCAGGAGGTGGCGATGTCCGGCGGCAGCAGCCACAGGAAGGAGCCGCCGTCGGGCGCCGCACGGCCGAGATCCGACGCCCAGCGGCCGATGGCGGTGGTGTGCACCTCCTCCTCGGCCATCAGGCCGCGGAAGGTGGCGGCGGTGTCGGTTTCCCCCCGCTGGTCCATCAGGACGGCGAGCTGCCCGTAGCGGAGCACCGCCTCGGCTTCCAGCGCCATGGCGATGCCCAGCAGAACGTCGAGGTCGTCGATCCTGGCGGGCGGTTCCTGGTGCAGCAGCGGCATCGGCGCAACCTCCTCCTTCGGGGATCTTCTCTGCAAGATTGCATAAAATGATAATGGTTTAAACTTTTGAGTGACTTGACCGCGGTCAAGGCTGGTCCGGTTCAACGGGTCCCTAGTGTGAATGCCTCGCGCCTTCCGACGCGGACGGCCACATCGGAAACGACGCTGAACGGCGCTTCTCATGCTGACGGGTTCGATTAAGAGTTTCTGGGCCGGGAGTTCCTGGGCCAAGACTGTCCGGTCCAAATCTCTCCGGACCGGGGGTTTCTGGAGCCGGCTGCGCGCCGGCTGTCTCGCGGGCCTTCTGCTGTGCGGCGGAACCGGCGGGGCGCTGGCGGCGGAGCCGCGCGGCGGCGCCGTCGTCGAGCGCTTCATCGGCATGGTGCAGCCGGGCGATCTCGTGCCCGGCGCCGACCGCTTCGGGCCGGCGGCGGCCAACGCGCCGATCCTGCCGGTCTACAAGGGCTCGGCGCTGGTCGGCCATGCCTATCTGACCTCCGACTTCGTCAACACCACCGGCTATTCCGGCCGGCCGATCCATGTGCTGGTGGGCCTCAGCCCCGACGGCGTGGTGACCGGTGCGAAGATGGTCGACCACCACGAGCCCATCGTGCTGGTCGGCATTCCGATCGCCCGCATCACCAGCTTCATCGATGGCTATGTCGGGCGCAACGTGCTGGAGCTGGCGCGGCAAAACGTCTCAAGCCCGCCGGTCGACATCGTGTCGGGCGCCACCGTGACGGTGATGGTGATCGGCGATTCGATCATCCGCTCCGGCAAGAAGGTGATGCAGGCGCTCGGCAAGGGCGGCGCCGAGGCCGCCGCCCCGGCGGTGGTCCGCAGCATCGATCCCGCGAAGACCGGCACCGAGGATTGGGCGACGCTGGTCGGCGACGGCTCCGTCCGCCGCCTGACCCTGACGGTCGGCGAGGTCAACGCCGCCTTCGAGCGCACCGGCAAGGCCGAGGCCATCGCCCGCCCGGAACCGGGCGCCGCCGACGAGACCTTCATCGACCTCTACGCCGGCCTCGCCACCATCCCCGTGATCGGCCGCTCGCTGCTCGGCGACGCGGAGTACGAGGCGATGCTTCAACGGCTGAAGCCGGGGCAGCACGCCATCGTCGTCGCCGGCCAGGGCCGTTATTCCTTCAAGGGGTCGGGCTATGTGCGCGGCGGCATCTTCGACCGCTTCGAGCTGATCCAGCACGAGGGCGCCGTCCGCTTCCGCGACAAGACGCACAAGCGGCTGGGCGGCGTCGCGGCGGCGGGAGCCCCCGATTTCCCGGAAGCCGGCCTGTTCATCCTGCCGGAAGGCACCGAGTTCAACCCGGCCGACCCGTGGCGCCTGCAACTTCTGGTGCAGCGGGCGACGGCGGCGCTCGACAAGGCGTTCGTCACCTTCGACCTCGGCTACCAGCCGCCGGACAAGTATCTGAAGAGCGAGCCGGCCGCCACCCTTGGCGCGGCACCCGCCGCTCCCGCCGCGCCCGCGTCCTCCGCAGCCGCGACCGATCCGGTCGAGCCGGAGGCGGCGGAACCGGCCGAGGTGCCGCTGTGGCAGCGCATCTGGGAGAACCGGCTGGTCGACATCGCCATCACCAGCGTCGCCATCCTGCTGCTGACCGGCATCTTCTTCTTCCAGGATCAGATCGTGAAGCGGCCGGCGCTGTACGAGCGGCTGCGGCTGGGCTTCCTGGTCTTCACGCTGGTCTGGCTCGGCTGGATCGCCCACGCCCAGCTCTCGGTCGTCAACGTCCTGACCTTCGCCAACGCGCTGCGCACCGACTTCCGCTGGGACTATTTCCTGATGGACCCGCTGGTGTTCATCCTCTGGTGCTCGGTGGCGGCGTCGCTGCTGTTCTGGGGGCGCGGCGCCTTCTGCGGCTGGCTCTGCCCGTTCGGCGCGCTCCAGGAACTGGCGAGCAAGGCGGCGAGGAAGGTCGGCATCCGGCAGATCGCGGTGCCCTTCGGGCTGCACCAGCGGCTGTGGCCGATCAAGTACATCGTCTTCCTGGCGCTGTTCGGCCTGTCCTTCTATTCGCTGGCCAATGCCGAGCGGATGGCCGAAATCGAGCCGTTCAAGACCGCCATCATCCTGCACTTCATCCGCGACTGGTGGTTCGTGCTGTTCGCCGTGGCGCTGCTCGCCGCCGGGCTGTTCGTCGAGCGCTTCTTCTGCCGCTACCTCTGCCCGCTGGGTGCGGCGCTGGCGATCCCAGGCCGGATGCGGATGTTCGACTGGCTGAAGCGCTACAGCGAATGCGGCAGCCCGTGCCGGCGCTGCGCCAACGAATGCCCGGTGCAGGCGATCCACCCCGACGGATCGATCAACCCCAACGAATGCATCCAGTGCCTCCACTGCCAGGTGCTCTACCACCACGACCGCAAATGCCCGGTGGTGATCCAGAAGCGCCTGAAGCGGGAGCGCCGCGAGGCGGGCGCCGCCGCCACGGCCGAGGCCGCGCCGCGCGCGCCGGTGCTGACCAGCGACCCCGCGACCGGGCGGCTCACCGCCCGGCCCTGAAGAAACGGACCAACCAACACCCGGCCTCCCGGCCGGGAAAGCCCCCGCGACGGGGCCAAGAACGGAGAAGGACATGACGGACGAGAAGGCCAAGGCGTTGGGTGTGGTGAACCGGCGCGATCTGCTGGGCGGCACCGCGAAGGTCGCGGCGCTGGCCGGGCTGGCGGGCGCGGCCGGCGGTGCCGCGATCGGCGGCGGCTCGCTGATGGGCGCCGCCCCGGCCCAGGCGGCGACCGCCGCCCCCGGCAAGCAGGTCTACGAGGTGAAGCCGGGCGATCTCGACGAGTATTACGTGTTCCACTCCGGCGGCCATTCCGGCGAGGTCCGCATCATGGGCGCGCCGTCGATGCGCGAGCTGATGCGCATCCCGGTGTTCAACCGCTGCTCGGCCACCGGCTGGGGCCTGACCAACGAGAGCCGCAAGATCCTGCTGGCCCACCAGACTCCCGAGACGAAGAAGTTCCTGGAGACGCGCGGCGGCGAGTATTTCAACGGCGACCTGCACCACCCGCACATGTCCTTCACCGACGGGACCTACGACGGGCGCTACATCTTCGCCAACGACAAGGCGAACTCGCGGGTCGTGCGCATCCGCTGCGACATCATGAAGGCCGACACGATCATCGAGATCCCGAACGCCTCGGGCATCCACGGCCTGCGGCTCCAGAAGTATCCGCGCACCGGCTACGTCTTCTGCAACGGCGAGCAGCGGGTGCCGACCCCCAACGACGGCAAGATCCTCGACGAGCCGAAGAGCTACCGCTCGCACTTCACGGCCATCGACGGCGACGCGATGAAGGTGGCGTGGCAGGTCCGGGTGGACGGCAACCTCGACAACACCGACGCCGACTACCAGGGCAAATACGTCTTCTCGACCTGCTACAACTCCGAGGAGGGCGTCACCACCGCCGAGATGACCGGCAACGAGCAGGATTGGCTGGTCGTCTTCAACATCAAGCGCATCGAGGAGGCGGTGAAGGCCGGCAAGGTCGAGATGCACAACGGCGTCCCCGTGGTGGACGGCCGTCACGGCACCCCCTACACCCGCTACATCCCGATCCCCAACAGCCCGCACGGCGTCAACACCGCGCCCGACGGCATCCACGTCACCATCAACGGCAAGCTGTCGCCCACCGTCTCGGTGATGGACGTGCGCAAGCTCGACGACCTGTTCGACGACAAGATCAAGCCGCGCGACGTCATCGTCGCCGAGCCGCAGGTCGGCCTGGGTCCGCTCCACACCGCCTATGACGGGCGCGGCAACGCCTACACCACCCTGTTCCTCGACAGCCAGGTGGTGAAGTGGAACATCGACAAGGCGGTGCGCGCCTTCAAGGGCGAGAAGGTCGACCCGATCGTCCAGAAGCTCGACGTCCACTACCAGCCGGGCCACCTGCATTCCTCCATGGGGCAGACCAAGGAGGCCGACGGCAAATGGCTGATCGTGCTGAACAAGTTCTCCAAGGACCGCTTCCTCAACGTCGGCCCGCTGAAGCCGGAGAACGACCAGCTCATCGACATCTCGGGCGACGAGATGAAGCTGGTGCATGACGGCCCCACCTTCGCCGAGCCGCACGACACGCTGATCGTCCACCGCTCCAAGGTGAACCCGAAGAGCGTCTACACCCGCGACGACCCGATGTGGGAGGACGCCCGCCAGCAGGCGAAGAAGGACGGGGTCGATCTCGACAACGACGCCAAGGTGATCCGCGACGGCAACAAGGTCCGCGTCTACATGTGGAGCCGGGCGCCCGCCTTCGGCCTGGAGGAGTTCAAGGTCAAGCAGGGTGACGAGGTGACGGTCTACATCTCCAACATGGACGATGTGGACGACCTGACGCACGGCTTCACCATGACCAACCATGGTGTGTGCATGGAGATCGGGCCGCAGCAGACCGCGTCGGTGACCTTCACGGCCGACCGTCCCGGCGTGCACTGGTACTATTGCCAGTGGTTCTGCCACGCCCTGCACATGGAGATGGGCGGCCGCATGCTCGTCGAGCCGCGCGGCGCCTGATGTGAAGCCTCCCTCTCCCGCCCCGGGAGAGGGAAGGGGCCCGCGAAGCGGGAAGGGTGAGGGGCTGTCGGGCGTGGTGCGAAATCCATGTCCCGATAGCCCCTCACCCGGTCCTGCGGGCCACCCTCTCCCGGGGCGGGAGAGGGAAACAGCCGACGAAGGTTACGCCATGCTTCTCCGTCTCACCCTGCCGATCGCCGCCACCGCTGCCGTTGCCGCGCTCTGCGGCCCGGCCCTGGCCGCCACGGTCGTGGTGCCGCCGGGCGGGCTGGAGGCGGCGCTCGCCGCCGCCTCGCCGGGCGACACGCTGCGGCTCGCGCCCGGAATCCATTCCGGCCCGGTGACCGTCTCCACCAGCGTGACGCTGGAGGGCGAACCCGGCGCCGTGATCGACGGCGGCGGGCGGGGCAGCGTGCTGACCGTGCTCGCCCCCGACGTCGCCGTGCGTGGTGTCGAGGTCCGCAACTCCGGCCTCAGCCTGTTCGAGCAGAACGCCGGCATCTTCCTCGGCAAGACGGCCAAACGGGCGGTGGTCGAGGACAACCGGCTGCGCGACAACCTCATCGGGATCTATGTCTGGGGCGCCGACGAGAGCCTCGTCCGCCGCAACGACGTCGCCGGCCGCACCGACCTGCGCGTGTCGGAGCGCGGCAACGGCATCCAGATCTGGAACGCGCCGGGCACGCGCGTGCTCGACAACAGCGTGCGCGACGGGCGCGACGGCATCTTCACCACCACCTCGCGCAGGAACGTCTTCGCCGGGAACCGCTTCGAGCGGGTCCGCTTCGCCGTCCACTACATGTACACGGACGATTCCGAGGTGTCGGGCAACGTCTCGCTCGGCAACAACATCGGCTACGCGATCATGTACTCGAACAGGCTGACGATCCGGAACAACCGCTCGGTCGCCGACCGCGAGCATGGAATGCTCCTGAACGCCGCCAACGGCTCGGTGATCGAGGGCAACAGCGTGCTCGGCCGCTTCGCCGGTGCCACCTCCGACAGCGGCGAGGCGCTGCCCGACAGCGACATCCCGCGCGACAGCGAGGCGATGAGCGACCGGCTGCGCAGCGGCACCTGGAAATGCGTCTTCATCTACAACGCCAACAAGAACCGCTTCGTCGGCAACCGTTTCGAGGGCTGCGAGATCGGCGTCCACTTCACCGCCGGGTCGGAGCGCAACGCGATGACCGGCAACGCCTTCGTCGGCAACCGCACCCAGGTCAAGTATGTCGGCACCCGCTCGCTCGACTGGTCGGAGAAGGGGCGCGGCAACTACTGGAGCGACAACGCCGCCTTCGACCTGAACGGCGACGGCATCGCCGACGAGGCCTACCGGCCGAACGACGTGGTGGACCGCGTCATGTGGGCCTACCCGGCGGCCAAGCTGCTGATGAACAGTCCCGGCATGCAGGTGATCCGCTGGGCGCAGAAGCAGTTTCCCGCCCTGCACCCCGGCGGCGTGATCGATTCCGCACCCCTGATGGCGCCCCCCGCCGGGCCGCAACTGGCCGAAAGGACCGCACCATGAGCAAGGAACCCACCATCAGGGTGGAGGGCGTCTCCAAGCGCTACGGCGAGCAGTTCGCGGTGCGCGGCGTCGATCTGGCGCTGATGCCCGGCGAATGCGTGGCGATGGTCGGCCACAACGGCGCCGGCAAGAGTTCGCTGATCAAGCTGATGCTCGGGCTGACCACGCCGACCGAGGGGCGCCTGACCGTGCTCGGCGGCGACCCGGCCAGCGCCGCGGCCTCCGCCATCCGCCGCCAAGTCGGCTTCCTGCCGGAGAACGTCGCCTTCCACCCCAGCATGACCGGGCGCGAGACGCTGGACTTCTACGCCCGGCTGAAGGGCGTTGCGACCGCCGGCAACCCGGCCCTGTTCGAGCGCGTCGGGCTGGAGCCCGCCGCCGTGGCGCGCCGCGTCGGCACCTATTCCAAGGGGATGCGGCAACGGCTTGCGCTGGCGCAGGCGCTGCTCGGCGGGCCGAAGGTGCTGTTCCTCGACGAGCCGACGACCGGCCTCGACCCGGCGCTGCGCCAGAGCTTCTACGAGATCGTCGCCTCCTTGCGCGACGCCGGCACCACCGTGCTGCTGTGCAGCCACGCCCTGACCGAGCTGGAGGGACAGGCCGACCGCGTCGTGGTGATGAGCCGTGGCCGCAAGGTCGCCGACGGCTCGCTCGCCACGCTGCGCGGGCTGGCGCGACTGCCGGTGCGCATCCGCCTGACCCTGGCCGACGGCGATGGTGATGGCGATATCGACGGCCTCGCCCGCCGGATCGGCGAGGGGGCGGCGCTGACCCGTCTGGCCGGCGGCGTGGTCGAGCTGGCCTGCGCCAACGACGACAAGATAGGGCTCGTCCGCCGCATCGCCTGCGACGGACCGGCGGTGCGCGACATCGAGATCGTGCAGCCGAGCCTGGACGAGATGTACGCCCATTTCCTGCGCCGGCCCGATGCGCTGGGGCCGGACAGCCTGGCGGAGGCCGCCGAATGACCACGCTCCTCATCATCGCCGCCAAGGAGATCCGCGATGGCCTGCGCAACCGCTGGGTCGTCGCCACCACGCTGCTGATGGCGGCGCTCGCCCTGACGCTGAGCTTCCTCGGCGCCGCTCCGACCGGCACGGTCGGCGTCGGCCGGATCGAGGTCACCATCGTCAGCCTGTCGAGCCTGACCATCTTCCTGCTGCCGCTGATCGCGCTGCTGCTGTCCTTCGACGCGGTGGTCGGCGAGATCGACCGGGGCACCATGACGCTGCTGCTCTCCTACCCGGTGGCGCGCTGGCAGGTGCTGCTCGGCAAGTTCCTCGGCCACGCGTCGATCATCGCCTTCGCCACGGTGCTCGGCTACGGCTCCGCCGGGGCGGCGCTGGCCTGGAGCGGGGCGGAGGTCGGGCCGGAGAGCTGGAGCGCCTACGGCGCCATGATCGGGTCGAGCGTGCTGCTGGGGGCGGCCTTCACGGCGCTCGGCTACCTCGCCTCGACGCTGGTGCGCGACCGTGGGACGGCGGCCGGCATCGCGGTGGCGCTCTGGCTCGGCTTCGTTCTGCTCTACGACATGGGGCTGCTGGGGCTGCTGGTCGCCGACGGCGGCAAGACGGTGAACGCCGAGCTGCTGAACGCGCTGCTGCTCGCCAACCCGGCCGACGCCTACCGGCTGTTCAACCTGACCGGCTTCAAGAACGTCAGCCTGCTGGCGGGAACCGCCGGGCTGGCCTCGCAGGTGCAGGTCCCGGGCGGGGTGCTGCTCGGCGTGCTGGCCGCCTGGGTGGCGGCGCCGCTGGGGCTGGCGGTCCTGCTCTTTTCGAGGAAGCAAATCTGATGCGGACCATCCTCAAGACCACGCTTCTGGCGGCGGCGCTGCTGATGCCGCTGTCCGCCTGCAAACAGGAGAAGGCGGAGGCCCCGCCGCCGCCGCAGGCCATCGCCGCCGACGCGGTGGGGCGCTATTGCGGCATGAACCTCGCCGACCATGCCGGGCCGAAGGGGCAGGTGATCCTCAAGGGCACCGACAAGCCGGTCTGGCTGTCGTCGGTGCGCGACACGCTGGCCTTCACCGCCCTGCCGGAGGAGCCCAAGGACTACCGCGCCGTCTACGTCACCGACGTCGGCCGCACCGGCGACCCGGACAGGCCCGACCTGTCGGCCTGGGTCGAGGCGCGGCAGGCCTGGTACGTGCTGAACAGCGGCCGCACCGGCGGCATGGGCGAGGCCGAGACCCTGCCCTTCGGCGAGGAGGCCGCCGCGCGCCGCTTCGCCGCCGCCAACGGCGGCACGGTGAAGCGCTTCGCCGAGCTGACCGAGGAGGAGATCCTGATGCCCGGCCAGCCGCCGGAGCCGGAGGCCGTTCCGCCGCCCGAGCACGGGGCGCACGGGGCGCACGGCGGGCACGGCGCGAAGGGGGCGATGTGATGACGGGCACTGTCCTGGCGGCACCGACGACCCGCCGCCGTTTCCTGACCATCGGCGCGGCGCTGGCCGGCACCGCCCTGCTGCCGGGGCGGCTGCGCGCGGCCGAACCCGTGATGCGGAGCTGGACCGGCGTGGCGCTGGGGGCGGACGCCAGCATCCAGCTCGCCCACCCCGACCCGGCCGAGGCCGACCGGCTGATCGGCCTGTGCCTGGAGGAGGTCGCGCGGCTGGAGCGGCTGTTCAGCCTCTACCGGCCGGATTCGGCGCTGCGCCGGCTGAACCGCGACGGTTCGCTGGCCGAGCCGCCGGGCGACCTGCTGCGGCTGCTGTCCGAGGCGGTCGCCTTCGGGCGGCGGACGGACGGCGCCTTCGACGTGACGGTGCAGCCGCTCTGGCAGCTCCACGCCGCGCATTTCGGGCGTCCCGGCGCCGACCCGGCCGGCCCGCCGGAAGCGGCGGTGGCGGCGGCGCGCGGGCTGGTGGATTGGCGCGGCCTGCGCGTCTCGCCGGAGCGCGTCGCGTTCGCCCGTGGCGGCATGGCGGCGACGCTGAACGGCATCGCCCAGGGTTATGTCACCGACCGGGTGAGCGAACTGCTTCGCCGGCAGGGGATGGACCGGGTGATGGTCGATCTCGGCGAGATCCGCGCGCTCGGGTCCCGTCCGGACGGACGGCCCTGGCGCGTCGGGTTGAGGGATCCGGCCGACGAGTCCCGCCTGTCGGAAACGCTGGAGATCGCCGACCGGGCGGTCGCCACCTCCGGCGGCTACGGCACGCGCTTCGACGCCGCCGGGCGCTTCTCCCACCTGTTCGACCCCGCCACCGGCCTCAGCGCCGCCCACTGGTCGGCGGTCACGGTGGTCGCCGGCGACGCCACCACGGCGGACGCGCTGTCCACCGCGCTGTCGATCCTGCCCGCCGGCAAGGCCGAGTCCCTGCTGGCCGGCTTTCCCGGCGTGACCGCCCGCCTGACCCGTCCCGACGGCGGCGTGCTGCGGCTGGCGGCCTGACCTCTTCGAACCACTGGAGACGATGATGGGAAGTTTCAGCCTGATGCACTGGATGGTCGTGCTGGTGCTGGTCCTGCTGCTGTTCGGCGCCGGCAAGCTGCCGAGCGTGATGGGCGATCTCGCCAAGGGCGTGAAGTCCTTCAAGAGCGGCCTGAAGGATGAGGACGAGCCGCCGAGCAAGGCGCTGTCCTGAGAATCCGTGCCAGGGACGTTGTTTCGTCTTTTCTGAGGGTCGTCACGCCCGGCCTTGTGCCGGGCTTCCACGGCCGCAAATTGTCAAGGAAGGGTGGCACGTGGGTGACCGGGACAGGCCCGGTCATGACAGGCAGAGCAGGCGACGACAGGAAGAGCCGTCAAGCCTTCCGCGCGGTCGCCAGCATCCTTCCATAGACCACCGCGAATCCCAGAAAGGCGACGATCCAGGCGCCGCCGGCCAGCGGCATCAGCCGCATGGTCTCCTGCGGGGCCAGCGCCAGGACGATGCGCGCCACCGCCGCCACCCCGACCGCCGCATAGATGACGATGGTCGGCCAGGAGGCGGCGAGCGGCCGTCCGGTGTGGCCGAGCGTGGCGCGGGTCATGACCGCCAGAGTCATGCCGCCGACGGCGCCCGCCGTCCAGGCGTGCAGCGCCGCCGCGTCCTGCGCCGGGCCGCCGGCCAGCGCCGCCCAGCCGGCGAGCAGGAAGCCGGCCGGCACGAAGGCGTAGGCGCCGTGCAGCACCAGCACCAGCGGTTCGCCCAGCGTGCGGTGCGGCAGCCAGCGCGCCAGCCGCACCGCCTGCGCGACCCCGGCGGCGAGCAGGGGGAGACCGGCGAGGCGGGCGTCGAACCCCATCCCATCCCGCAGCACCCATCCGGCCAGGGCGAGCACGGCAAGCCCGGTCGCCAGCCTGTCATAGAGCGAGAAGGGCGCCGGCAGCCGGGCGGCCCCCTGCTTCTTCAGCCAGTTGCCGGTGAAGCTCGGGATGATCCGCCCGCCGACCAGCATGATCAGCGTCACCGTCGTCGCCACCGCCAGCCGAGCGCCATAGGCGCTGTGGCCGTAGCGCTCGACCTCCCAATGGAAGAGGCTCTGCGCCGCGATCAGCGCGGCGAGGACGCCGAGGACCTTCAGGTTTCGGTGGTTTCGCCCGGCGACGATCTCCCGCCCGAAGACGGCGGCCAGCGCCGCCGGGAACAGCAGGGTCGCCAGCGCGGTCGCCAGCGGCCCGAGTTCCGCCGACACCGCCATGCCGAGCCGCCCGGCCAGCCACGCGGCGAACAGCGCGGCGAGCGGCCAGCCGACCACCGGCAGCCGCCCGGTCCAGTTCGGCACCGCCGTCATCAGGAAGCCGGCGACGATGGCCGGCACATAGCCGAACAGCAGCTCGTGGGCGTGCCAGGCGACCGGCGGCCAGTCGGTCGGCAGGCTGACGAGGCCGAGGAACCAGGGCACCCAGACGGCGATCAGCCCGGCGGCGTAGAGCGCCCCGAACAGGAAGAAGGGGCGGAAGCCGAAGCTGAGGATGGCCGGCCCCCGCCAGTCGCGGGAACGCTCCATGGTGGTGGGGCCTGTGGGCTTGGCCGGTCCCTTCTTCTTGCTCAGCATTGGTCGCGGTCTCCCAGGCGTGGCGTCGACAGGAAGGGCCAGTAGGCGTTCAGCCAGAGCAGAAAGGCCCCCGCCCACAGCAGCGCCGCCAGCGCGTGCGGCGGGCCGGGGGGCGGTGGCAGGATGCCCAGATCCGGCAGCACGCGCAGCAGCGCCGCCGCCACCAGCATGAGGAAGGCATAACGCGCCGCCGCCGGAACGGGGAAGGTCCGGCCGGTGTGGAACAGCCCGGCGATGGCGAAGACCGCCAGCACGCCGAGCCCGAGCCCGCCCATCAGCGCCAGATGCAGGGCCGGCGTTTCGGGGAAGGGCGCGCCCAGCCGCGCGGCGCCGACCAGCAGCAGCCCGGCCCCGGCCAGCAGGCTCGACCCGGCGAGCGCCAGGATCTCGGCGCGCAGGATCTCGCGGCCGACGAAGGCCTCGGCGACGCGGTCGAGGAAGGCGGCCCCGGCGGCGATGGTCAGATAGGCGGTGACCGCCGGCGACAGCCCGGCGAGATCCCCGGCGACCGCGACGGCGACGAGGCCGGGGGCGAGGTTCAGCCGCCCCGGATGCGGCCGGTAGGGCGAACTCGCCTCGCTGGGGTCGAGCACGAGGTTGGTGACCGGCACGGTGACGCGCGCCAGCACGAGCCCGAGCAGCCCGAGGAAGATCAGCCCGGCGGCGTGCAGCCATGTCCGCGCCATGTCCGCGTCGCCGAGCGCCAGCGCGACGTTGGCGGCCGTTCCGGCGGCGGCCAGCGCGCTCAGCCAGAACAGCACGCCGAGCTGCCGGGTCGAGCGCTTGCGCCAGGAGACGGCGGCGACGTAGAGCGGCAGGGCGGCGAGCCACGCCGTGTCGGCCAGCGCCGCGACCCAGGCCAGCGCGTCGGCGCCGAAAAGCCCGACGATCCGCCCGGTCGCCCACAGCCCGGCCAGCGCGTAGAGCGCGCGGCCCTGGGGCCGCCGGCTGTCGGTCCATTCGGGAACCGCCGTGGTGATGAAGCCGATCAGCGCCGCGCCGAAGGAGCCGAGAATCATCTCGTGCGCGTGCCACAGGCCGGGGGGGATCGCGGTGGCGAAGGGCAGGTCGAAGCCGTTGACCACCGCCCACAGCAGCGGCCACAGGGCGGCGTGCAGGGCGGCCAGCGGGAAGAACAGCCGCAGCCCCTCGTCGCCGAGGATGCGGGCGAGGCCGGGGGCTGCGCGGGGGTGGGTCTGCAACATGGCGGGCGCGGTCATGGCAACCGCCTTTCGTCGACATCGTGGATGTGGCGGAACAGCGGGTCGTCGGCCAGCAGGCCGGCGACCAGCCGGTACAGCGCGGCGTCGTCGCGTCCGCCGGGCTCGCCGGGAACCGGGCGTTCCCCGGCGATGCCGCGCCCGTGGACGTCCATCACCGCGACGCGGTGGGCGACGCGCACCGCCTCCATCAGGTCGTGGGTGATGAACAGGGCGCCGAAGCGGGCTGTGGACGAGGCCGCGATCACCAGATCCTGCATGCGGCGCTTGAGCGCCACGTCGAGGGCGGTGAAGGGCTCGTCGAAATAGATCAGGTCGGGATCGACCGCCAGCGCCCGCGCGATGGCGGTGCGCTGGCGCATGCCGCCCGACAGCTCGACCGGGAACTTGTCGAGGTCGGCGAGGTCGAGCGCCACCCGGCGGGCGGCCTCCTCGGCCCGCTCGCGCCGCTCGCGGCGGGGCAGGCCGAGCAGCCGCAGCGGGTAGGCGATGTTGACCCGCGCCGTCGCCCAGGGCAGCAGGCGCGGGTCCTGGAACACCATGCCGTGGCGCCGGTAGCGCCGGGCGATTCGCCCGCGCGACGGCTCGACCACCCCGGCGGCGATGTGGACCAGCGTGCTCTTGCCGCAGCCGGACGGGCCGACCAGCGCCACCACCTCCCCGGCCGCGAGGCTGAGGTCGATCCCGTCCAGCACGGTGCGCCCGAGATAGGCGTGGCCGACCCCGGACAGGCTCAGCGAGGGATCGGGATCGGGGAGGGTGGCGGCGTTGGTCATGGCGTCAGAACCTTGCTTTCAGGCCGGCGTAGATGGCCCGCCCGTCGCCCGGCAGATAGACCGCCTGGGTGGGGGAGGCCTGGTCGACGATCAGGGTGGAGGAGGCGTAGGTCTTGTCGAAGATGTTGCGCGCCTCGCCATAGACGCTGACATGATCGGTGACGTCGTAGGTGGCGCGCAGGTCGACGGTGGCGTAACCCTCGGTGTAAACGCTGTTCATGTTGTCCACCGGCGTCTTGCCGGGGTACCAGTCGACCTCCGCCTGCACCGCCAGGGCCGGCGTGATGGCGTAGCGGGCAGTGGCGTTGACCACATGGCGGGGCGCGCCGGCCAGCCGGTTGTCGCCGCGCACCGGATCGTCGTGGAAACGGAAATCCTGGAAGCTGTAGGCGACCCGGCCGCTCAGGCTGTCGGTCAGGTTGGCCGACAGCCCCAGCTCGGCGCCGAGATGCCGGGTCTCGTCGGCGTTGACCGCCCCCAGCGAGGCGCCGGTGACGTCGCGCAGGCTCAACAGCTCGTTCTTCACCCAGGAATAATAGGTCCCGGCATCGACCGCGACGGAGCCGAGACGGCCGCGCCAGCCGGCCTCGACGGTGGTCGCCGTCTGCGCCTTCAGGTCGGGGGTGCGGAAGGCGCTGGAGACGAAGGCCGGCTGCGGCGGGTTGGGCCGGCCGGCGCTGCTGTTGGGGGTGCCGTTGACGGTGGCGATCAGGTCGTCGTGGGTCGGCGGCTCGAAGCTGCGGCTGACGGCGGCGAACAGCGTGTGGTCCGGCAGCGGCTTCCAGCTCACGCCGAGGCTCGGGCTGAAGCCGTCGTAGCCGCGGTCGTAGCTGGTGTTGCCGGCCGGGATCGAACCGGCGGGCAGCGCCACCGACGGGTTGGCCGGGTTGAAGGCGATGGTCGGCCGCCGCGCCGCGCCGAAGCGGTCCTCGTTTTTGCGGGTGGCGTGGGCGATGGTCAGGCCCGGCGACAGGGTGACGTCGGCGCCGACCGGCAGGTTGAGGCCGCTGTGGATCGCCAGCGTGGTGGCGTCCAGCCTGCTGCGCCCGAACAGCGCGCCCTGGCGGCCGGCGTTGTTCAGGTAATCCTCGCGGTCGGCCGAGCCGACGACGTAGCGCAGCGTCGTCTCGAACAGCGGCAGCGGCTGGCTCGGATCGGGGCTGTAGGCGTAGCGGGCGACGGCGGTGACGTCGCCGCCCTCGGTCTTGCGGATGCCCGACGAGATCGGGAAACGGAAGCTGTCGTCGGTGTGGGTGTAGCCCAGCGCGACGTCGAGCAGGTGCGCGCCGAAGGTCGCCGTCGTGCGGTTGCCGACGCGGAACTGCCTGGCCTCGCGCTGCGGCCGGTCGCGGACGACGTTGGGGCCGGGGTTGGTGGCGACGCCGTTGACCACGGTCGGGCCGGTGAAGACCCGTTCCGGGTTCGACTCCAGCAGCGACTTGGTCAGCGGGCCGGCGACGTCGAAGGACAGGTCGGTATAGCCGGCGAAGAAGCGGGTCGAGACGTTCTCCGTCAGCTCGGCGCCGACGTTGGCGTCGATTCCGGTGCGCTCGGAGCTGTTGTAATCGCGGAAGCCGTCGCGCCGGCTGCGCTGGAGCTGGATCAGCCCGTCCAGCGTGCCGGCGCGGCCGCCGGCCTGGGCGGTGGTGTTGAGCTGGCCGAAGCTGCCGCCCTCGACGCCCAGCAGGAATCCCGGGGCCGACGAGCCGGTCGGGGAGACGAAATTGATCGCCCCGCCCAGCACGCTGGCGCCCAGCCGGTTGGCGGTGTAGCCGCGATAAATCTCGGTGATCTCGGCCTGGCGCGGGTTTGCCAGCCCGACGATGTAGGAGCCGTCGGCGCGGTTCAGCGGCAGGCCGTTCTGCAAGGCGAGGATGCCGCGCTCGACGGGATTCTGCTGAAGGCCGGAGCCGCGGATCTGGATGCGCGGCTGGTCGTTGCCGCCGAAGAAGTTCTGCACCACGACGCCCGGCACCCCGGCCAGCGCGTCGGAGACGGTGACGTTGGCCTTGCCGGCGAGATCCTCGTCCACCACCAGCCCGGTGCCGCCGGGGATAGCCTCCAGACGCTTGCGGGCGACGGCTTCCGCGCTGGCCCGGCCCTCGACGGTGACGGGGGCGAGGACGACGGCGGCGCCCGGAGCCGCCGACTGGGCGTGGGCGGCCTGCGGCGGCGCCAGGACAGCGAGCGACGCGGCGGCGGCCAGACCGGCCAGCGCCGTCCCGGCGGCTTTCCGGCCGGCGTTCATCCTGCCGCCTTGCGGCTTCCGGCTGCTGTGCCCCCCGCTGTGCGCCCGTGTGATCATGATGCTGAAATCCCCCAAAACGGCCGTTTGCCGGCATTAATGCGAATGATACTCATTCGTATGTTAGCCGGTGCGGTCGGCGCCCGACTTGTCCGTGGTCAAGTCGGGGAGGAAAAAAGAAGGTGTGCGGTCGATTTTTCTAGAGGCCGTCCGGCTTCTGCCCGGCGACGAAGCGGGTGAGGCGGTCGCGCTCCCGGATGGCGATGTGCCCGCGCCGGGCCTCGACGCCCAGCGCCTTCATCCCCTTCAGGGTGCGCGACAGGGTGGAGGGGGTGATTGCCAGACGGGCGGCGATCAGGGTCTGGCCGATCGGCAGCTCGAAACGGCAGCCGTCCGCAGCGCCGTTCGCCGGGCAGTCTCCGCACATCTGGAGCAGCATGGCGGCGACCCGGCGCTCGATGGTCCAGCTCTTGAGATGCTCGATCTGCTCGACGAGGCGCTGCATCTGCCGGAAGGTCGCGGTGACGATCGACAGCCCCAGGCCGGGGTTGGCGGCGACCAGCGCGCGCAGCCGGGCGGTCTCGAAACGGGCGACGCGCAGCAGCGGCGAGGCGGCCTCGGCGCCGACCGGGTAGCGGGCGCCCTCGGCGATCAGCGCCTCGGCGAAGGATTCGCCCGGCCCGACGATCTTGATGACGGTGCGCACCCCGTCGCTGGTGTCGCGCGACAGCACCGCCCAGCCGTCGAGCACGACGAAGAAGGCGTCGGCCGGCTCGTCCTGGAAGAACAGGGATTGCCCCTCCGGCCGGGCGTCGCAGCGCGGCTCCCCGGCGATCAGGCGGAAATCCTCGTCGCCGAGCGAGGCGAAGACGCTCGCCGCGCGGATTCGGCGCCAATCCTCCGCGTTGGGACGGGTGGATGCGGAGGCGGGGCCGCTCACCGCTTCACCCCCCAGGGGCGGGCGGCGTTGCGCCAGCGGTCGAACTCGGAGCGCACCGGGTGGACCAGGACATACTCCACCAGGATCAGCCCGGCCACGGCGATCAGCACCCAGGCCAGCGCCTCGGCGACGTCGAGGTTGGCGCGGGCGGTCGCCAGCGCGCCGCCGATGCCGCCGGTGTTGGCGAGCAGCTCGGCCATCACCGCCACCTTGAAGGCCGAGCCGAGCGCCACCGTCAGCGCCGGGAACAGGAAGGCGGCGACGTGGCGCAGGCCGAGCGTGGTCAGCCGGGCCAGCGGGCCGGCGCCGAAGGCGCGCGCCATGTCGTCGAGCCCGCGGTCGCGGGTGACGGCGCCCTCGGCGACGCCGACGAAGACCACCGGGGTGGCGGCGACCAGCACCGTGGTGATGATGGTGCCGTCGGTGGAGCCGAACCAGATCATCGCCAGCACGATCCAGGCGATCGGCGGCACGCCCAGCAGCACGGTCAGGATCGGCCGCGCCAGCCGCATCGTCGCCGCCGAATAGCCGGCAGCCAGTCCCCCCGCCGCTCCAACCAGGGCGGCGAGCGCGAAACCCTCGACGGCGCGCAGCGTCGTCTGCCCGGCGAGCGCCCAGGCGGCGGGATCGGCGGCGATGACCGCGCCGGCGGCCAGCGTCGCCAACGGCGCCGGCAGGATGAAGTCGCCGTAGCGCTCGTGCCCGGCCTGCCACAGCGCGGCGAACAGGGCCAGCCCCGCCAGCCCGGCCCAGCCCGACCACAGGAACTGCCCGATCCGGCCGATCCGGTCGAGAAACATGGGAAGGATTGCCCGAACCATCGCCTTGGCCATGACGCGCCTACAGGTAGAAGTCGGCGGCGGGCAGCGCGCCGCCGATGATCCTGGGGTCGAACTCCGCCACCGCGCGGAAGACGGACTCCAGGGACTCCCGCGCCGCGCTGGCGCGCTGGCAGACGAGGCGGGAATGGGGGATCGCCTGCTCGATCACCGGCCAGGGCAGGGAGAGCGGGGCGGCGGCGTCGCTCGCCGCCCGCGCCGGGTCGGCGTTGACCGAGGCGGTGGCGGCGGCCAGCGCCGCGTGCAGCGCCTCGACGGCCGGAGCGTGCTCCACCAGGAAGGCGGCGGAGACGCCGAGCCCGGCCTGCGGCAGGTCGGTGCCGAGGCCGGTGGCGGTTCCCCACGCCTGCTGGACGTCGAGCACCCGCGTCACCGTCTTGCCGGCCTGCCCGGCGCGCAGGATGGCGGCGGAGGCGGCCGGCTCGGGCAGCAGGGCGGCGTCGGCGCGGCCGGTGACGAGAAGCTGGATCGCCTCCATCGGCGTGCCGGTGAACTGCACCGCGACCCCGGCCCCGCCGGGCGCGGTTTCGACGGCGAGCTTTTCGGCCGCCAGCAGCCGGCGGAAGACGAACTCCGGCGTGTCGTTGCGGAAGGGCAGGGCCACCGTGCGCCCCTTCAGCGCGGCGACGGAGGAGAGCGACGGGTCGGCCGACACCAAGTGCAGCAGCCCGTTGGTCATCACGTTGACCAGCCGGACGCCCAGCCCCTTGTTGAACAGGTTGGCGGCGGACTGGGTGGGCAGCACGAAGGTCCGCATGGTGCCGGAGGTCAGGCCGGCGCGCAGCTCGTCGGGGGTGCGCCAGGCCTTGAACACCACCTTGTCGGCGACCGGGCGCAGCAGGCCCGACGCGATGGCGTGGACCAGCGTGATCGAGGGGCCGGCCGGCGGCCCCCACAGCGTCAGTTCCGGCAGCGGCGCGGGGGCGGCGGCGAAGGCGGAACGGCGCGCCGGCACGGCCAGGGCGGCGCCGAGGCCGGCGAGCGCGGTGCGGCGGGTGATGCGGAGCATGGCGGCGTCCATCGGGCGAGAGGGAGTGCGAGCGTTCGGTCCTCGCTGGCACTCTCGCTGGCTGGACGGGCGACGCTGACGGGTTGCGCCCCCGCGCGGAGAATCCACGCGAAGACCCGGCCAGGGCAACACAATTCCGCGGCCGGGTCTTTGTGGAAGCGCAAACTACTCCTCGAAGGCGGCGTCCTCGGCCACCGCCGACGCCTCGGTCCCGTCGGCGACATGGACTTGGCAGTCGGCGGCGGTCAGCACGTCGAGCAGCTCCGGCGGCGGCAGCCGGTCGGTGAAGAGGTCGTCGAGCACGCCGACGTCGGCCATGCGGATCATCGCGTTGCGGCCGAACTTGGTGTGGTCGGTGACGAGGAACACCCGGCGCGAGCTTTCGATGATGGCGCGGGCGACGCGGACCTCCTGCTCGTCGTAATCCAGCAGGTCGCCTTCGGAATCGATGCCGCTGATGCCGATGATGCCGATGTCGACCTTGTAGCGGCGGATGAACTCGACCGTCGCCTCGCCGATGATGCCGCCGTCGCGCTCGCGCACCTGCCCACCGGCGATCGACAGGGCGAAGTTGGTGTTCTTGTGCAGGATGGTCGCGACGTTCAGGTTGTTGGTCAGCACCCGCAGCCGCTTGTGGCCGAGCAGGGCCTGGGCCACCGCCTCCGTCGTCGTGCCGATGTTGAGGAACAGCGAAGCGTCCTCCGGCACATGGCGGGCGGTCAGTTCGGCGATGCGGCGCTTTTCCTCGGCCATCAGGGTCTGGCGGGTGGTGTAGGCGATGTTCTCGACGCTCGACGGCACGGTGACGCCGCCGCGGAAACGGCGCACCGCCGACTGGCCGGCGAGCAGCTCGATGTCGCGGCGGATGGTCTGCGGCGTGACGTCGAAATGCTCGGCCAGCCACTGGATCTGCACCATGCCCTTGGCGTGGACCAGGGCGACGATCTCTTGCTGGCGGCGTTCGGCGTCCATGCGCGCGTCCATAGGCTGGCGTCTCCGGCGGGGGGCGGTGGGGCGCTCACTGAATCAGATGCGCGGAATGAGGCAAAGCGAAAACGCGCGGCGCCCGGCGCAACGCAGCCGGGCGCCGTCCGGCGGCCTGGGCACCACCGTAGGCGCGAATTGTTCGTGATACAAGCGTGTTCCTTTGCGAATGTGGACGCGCATTGTGTGAAAAGGCCGGAGCGCGGTGCGGAGCCCATCACGGGCCGCCCAGCCATGCCGGAGTGGGGTGCCGGCTTGCGGAATTCAGCCCTGAGTAAGCGCGTATGATGGCAAAAGGACGGACGGAAACGAGCCGATTCCCGTCCATATTTTCCATAGGCAAAAGCCCGCTTTGGGCGTAGCCTCGACGCATGATCCGTTGAACAAACATTTTCCTTTTCAGACGCAAACGAACATCGTATGTTCCGAAACGAAAGTGGCCGCGCCTTCCACAGGCCGACACGACACGGAGAGGAACTATGGCAAACGCTTCCAACGCGGGATCCGGCGATGCGGTCGATCTGCTGATCGTCGGCGGCGGCGTGAACGGCGCGGGAATCGCCCGCGACGCGGTGGGGCGCGGCCTGTCGGTGCTGCTGTGCGAACAGGGCGACCTCGCGGGCGCCACCTCCTCGGCCAGCACCAAGCTGATCCATGGCGGTCTGCGCTACCTCGAATATTACGAGTTCCGGCTGGTGCGCGAGGCGTTGCAGGAGCGCGAGGTTCTGTTGCGCGCCGCTCCGCACATCATCTGGCCGCTGCGCTTCATCCTGCCGCACGACCACAACCAGCGCCCGGCCTGGATGGTGCGCATCGGCCTGTTCCTTTACGATCATCTGGGAAAGCGCAAGCTGCTGCCGGCCTCGCACGGGGTCGACCTCACCAGCCACCCGGTGGGCCGCCCGCTGGCCGGCGGCTTCACCAGGGCGTTCGAATATTCGGATTGCTGGGTCGAGGACAGCCGTCTGGTCGTGCTCAACGCCATCGACGCGCGCGAGCGCGGCGCCCAAATCCTGACGCGCACCCGCTGCGAAAACGCGGCGCGGCGCGACGGCGAGTGGGTGGCGACGCTGGTCTCGACCGAAACGGGGGAGACGCGCACCGTGTGCGCCCGCGCGCTGGTCAACGCCGCCGGCCCCTGGGTGCGCGAGATGCTGACCCGGCGCACCGGCGTCACGGTCGACAAGTCGGTGCGGCTGGTCAAGGGCAGCCACATCGTCGTGCCGAGGAAATTCGAGGGCGACCACGCCTACATCTTCCAGAACGACGACCGCCGCATCGTCTTCGCCATCCCCTACGAGCGCGACTTCACGCTGATCGGCACCACCGACCTCGACTACGCCGGCGATCCCGGCGCCGTCGCCATCAGCCCGGAGGAGATTTCCTATCTCTGCCGCGCGGTGTCGCGCTACCTGAAGACCCCGGTCGTGGAATCCGACGTGGTGTGGACCTACAGCGGCGTCCGCCCGCTGTTCGACGACGAGAGCGGCAACGCGTCCGCCGTCACCCGCGATTACGTGCTGGAGATGGACACGCCGGCCGGCGGGGCGCCGATGCTGTCGATCTTCGGCGGCAAGATCACCACCTTCCGCCGGCTGGCGGAGGAGGCGACCGACAAGCTGCTGGCCGCGCTGGGGCGCAGCGGCGGAAGCTGGACCGCCGATTTCCCGCTGCCCGGCGGCGACATCGCCGGGGCCGACTTCGCCGGCTTCCTCGCGACCTTGCGCCGCCGCCACCCCTGGCTGTCCGAGCCGCTGGCCCTGCGGCTGGCGCGCGCCTACGGCACGCGGGTGGAGCGGCTGCTGGACGGGGCGGCCGGCCTCGCCGACCTCGGCCATCACTTCGGCGGCGGGGTGTACGAGGCCGAACTCGATTACGCCGCGCGGGAGGAATTCGCCGTCACCGGCGACGACTTCCTGTGGCGGCGCTCCAAACTGGGCCTGCACCTGGACGGAACGATCCGGGAGGCCATCGGCGACTGGTTCGACCGGCGCCGCAACGCGGCGGCCCCGCCCGAAGCCGGGCGGCGGTCGATGGGAGGACAGCGGTGACCGTCACACTCGACGGCGTGACCCAGAAGGTCGGCGCCGAGCAGCATCTCCACCCCCTGTCGCTGGAGCTTCAGCCGGGGACCTTCAACGTCCTGCTCGGCCGCACGCTGGCCGGCAAGACGACGCTGATGCGGCTGATGGCCGGCCTCGACGCCCCCGCCTCGGGCCGGGTCTACGAGAACGGCAAGGACGTCACCGGCGCTTCCGTGCGCAGCCGCGACATCGCCATGGTCTACCAGCAGTTCATCAACTACCCGGCGATGACGGTGTTCGAGAACATCGCCTCGCCGCTGCGCCGCCAGGGCAAGCCGGCGGCCGAGATCGACCGCAAGGTGCGCAGCACGGCGGCGATGCTGCGCATCGACCCCTACCTCGACCGTCTGCCGGCCGAGCTGTCGGGCGGCCAGCAGCAGCGCTGCGCCATCGCCCGCGCGCTGGTCAAGGGCGCCGGCCTGCTGCTGCTCGACGAGCCGCTGGTCAACCTCGACTACAAGCTGCGCGAGGAGCTGCGCGCCGAACTGCGCGACATCTTCGCCGACGGCAAGACGACGGTGGTCTACGCCACCACCGAGCCGCAGGAGGCGCTGACGCTGGGCGGCTCGGTGGCGGTGCTGCACGAGGGGCGGCTGTTGCAGACCGGCCCGACCGCCGCCGTCTTCCACGCCCCGGCGACCGAGGAATGCGCCGACGTGTTCAGCGACCCGCCGATGAACGTGGTCGAGGCGATCCTGACCAACGACCGGGTGGCGCTGGCCGACGGCACCAACCTGCCGCTGTCGTCCCACGACCGCAACCTGCCGGCCGGCCCCTGCCGGGTCGGCATCCGGGCCAACCACCTGACGGTGCTGCGCCGCTCCGACCGGCTGGTGCCGATCCGCGGCCGGGTCGAGCTGTCGGAGATCAGCGGGTCGGAGACCTACATCCATCTGCGCCATGGCAACACCACGCTGATCGCGCGCGAGGACGGGGTGCACACCCACCCGATCGGTTCGGAGATCCAGGTCTACGCCGATCCCGACCGCGTCTTCGTCTTCGCCACGGACGGCCGTCTCGTCGCCGCCCCGCACGGCCGGCGCGGCCTGCTGCGCAACATCGCCTGAGGGGGCCGGGACCATGGCGACCATCCATTTCGACAATCTCGGCCATTCCTACCACCCGCACCCGAGCAAGCCGGCGGACTACGCGCTGCGCCGCCTGTCGCAGGAGTGGGAGGACGGCAAGGCCTACGCGCTGCTCGGGCCCTCGGGCTGCGGCAAGTCCACGCTGCTGAACATCATCTCCGGCCTGCTGGTGCCGAGCGAAGGGCGGGTGCTGTTCGACGGGCTCGACGTCACCCGCTGCACGCCGGAGGAGCGGAACATCGCCCAGGTGTTCCAGTTCCCGGTCATCTACGACACCATGACGGTGTACGAGAACCTCGCCTTTCCCCTGCGCAACCGCAAGGTTCCGGAACCGGACGTCGACCGCCGGGTGCGGCAGGTCGCCGACGCGCTCGACCTCACCGCCGATCTCAGCAAGCGGGCCAAGCGGCTGACGCCGGACGCCAAGCAGAAGATCTCGATGGGGCGCGGGCTGGTGCGCTCGGACGTGGCGGCGATCCTGTTCGACGAGCCGCTGACCGTCATCGACCCCCACACCAAGTGGATCCTGCGCCGCAAGCTGCGCCAGATCCACGAGGAATACCGTCTGACCATGATCTACGTGACCCACGACCAGGTGGAGGCGCTGACCTTCGCCGACAAGGTCGCGGTGATGCACGAGGGCGCCATGGTCCAGCTCGGCACCCCGCAGGAGCTGTTCGAGAATCCGCTGCACACCTTCGTCGGCTACTTCATCGGCAGCCCCGGCATCAACCTGATGCCCTGCACGCTGGGCGGCGACCACGCGCTGGTCGAGGGCATCGCCATCCCGCTGCCCGACCGCGCGATCCCGCAGGTGGGGGGCCCCCAGATCGGTGGAAAGTTCGAGCTGGGCATCCGCCCGGAGTTCGTCGAGCTGACCCGGACCGGCACCGGCGGCGCCATCCCGGTGCAGGTGGTGGGGGTGGACGATCTCGGCACCTCCAAGCTGGCGACCCTGCGGATGGGCAGCCAGACGCTGAAGGCGCGGCTGTCCGAGGACCAGGAGATCCCGGCGCTCGACGCCGCCATCCGCTTCCCCAGCCGGTGGACCAAGCTCTACCGCGACAGCCACCTCGTGTCCTAAGGAGCCGGCACCATGGATAAGGTCCAGGACAACCGGGCTTGGTTCCTGATCATCCCCGTCTTCGTCATCGTCGCCTTCAGCGCCATCCTGCCGCTGATGACGGTGGTCAACTACTCGGTCCAGGAGATCTTCGGCCCCGGCCAGACCTTCTTCGTCGGGACCGAATGGTTCCAGGCGGTGCTGGCCGACGAGCGGCTGCACGACGCGCTGGTCCGACAGATCGTCTATTCGCTGGCGGTGCTCGCCATCGAGATCCCGCTGGGCATCGTCATCGCGCTCGGCATGCCGGGCGGGCGCAGCGCCAAGACCTCGCTGACGCTGGTGCTGCTGGCCCTGCCGCTGCTGATCCCCTTCAACGTGGTCGGCACCATCTGGCAGATCTTCGGGCGCGGCGACATCGGGCTGGCCGGCGCCACCTTCCGGGCGCTGGGGATCAACTACAACTACACCAGCAACTCGCTCGACGCCTGGGTGACGGTGCTGGTGATGGACGTCTGGCACTGGACCAGCCTTGTCGCGCTGCTGTGCTACGCCGGGCTGCAATCGATCCCGCCGGCCTTCTACCAGGCCGCCAAGATCGACGGCGCCTCGAAATGGGCGGTGTTCCGCTACATCCAGCTGCCGAAGATGCGGGGCGTGCTGGTGATCGCCGTGCTGCTGCGCTTCATGGACAGCTTCATGATCTACACCGAGCCGTTCGTGCTGACCGGCGGCGGCCCCGGCAACTCCACCACCTTCCTCAGCCAGTATCTGACGCAGATGGCGGTCGGGCAGTTCGACATCGGCAAGGCCGCCGCCTTCTCGATCATCTACTTCCTGATCGTGCTGCTGTTCAGCTTCGTCTTCTACACCGTCATCATGCGCACCGGCGAGGGAGATAAGCCATGAGCAAGGTTGCCGCCCTCTCTCCGGCCGCGCTCGCCACCCCGGCCAACATCCGCCGCTCCTCGGCGCGGGTCTCGCGCCGGACGGTGATCCTCGTCCTCTACATCGTCTTCCTGATGCTGCCCATCTACTGGATGGTCAACATGTCCTTCAAGACGAACGAGGAGATCCTGTCGGGCCTGACGCTCTACCCGCACAACCCGACTCTGCGCAACTACGCCACCATCTTCACCGATCCGAGCTGGTACAGCGGCTACATCAACTCGATCCACTACGTCACGCTGAACACGGTGATCTCGCTGCTGGTGGCGCTGCCGGCGGCCTACGCCTTCTCGCGCTACCGCTTCATCGGCGACAAGCACGTCTTCTTCTGGCTGCTGACCAACAAGATGGCGCCGCCGGCGGTGTTCCTGCTGCCCTTCTTCCAGCTCTACTCGACGGTCGGGCTGTTCGACACCCACATCGCCGTGGCGCTGGCCCACTGCCTGTTCAACGTGCCGCTGGCGGTGTGGATCCTCGAAGGCTTCATGTCCGGCGTGCCGCGCGAGATCGACGAGATGGCCTACATCGACGGCTACAGCTTCCCGCGCTTCTTCACCACGGTCTTCCTGCCGATGATCCGCGCCGGGGTCGGCGTCACCGCCTTCTTCTGCTTCATGTTCTCGTGGGTCGAGCTGCTGCTCGCCCGCACCCTGACCTCGGTCGACGCCAAGCCGATCGCCGCGACGATGACCCGCACGGTCAGCGCGTCGGGCATGGACTGGGGACTCCTGGCCGCCGCCGGCGTGCTGACCATCCTGCCGGGCGCGCTGGTGATCTGGTTCGTCCGCAACTACATCGCCAAGGGCTTCGCCCTGGGCCGCGTCTGAGGGAATCGCGACCATGGATTTCCAATGGATGGCGTGGACGCTGCCGACCGCGCTCTTCTTCGTCGGCATCGCGGTGATGCTGGCGGCGATGACGGTGTGGGAGCTGGTCTCCCCCACCGCCGAGGCCAAGGGCTTCCTGCCGATGCGCACGACGCGCGGCGACCGCCTGTTCATCGGGCTGCTGGGCAGCGCCTTCCTCCATCTCGGATGGCTGGCGGCGACCGATGCCACGCTGTGGGGGGCGCTCGCGGTCTCCCTGCTGTGGACCGCCTTCGTCATCCGCTTCGGCTGAAACAGGGGAGAACAACCCTTTCCCAGGAGGGAAAAGGGCAAAGACGATCAGGTTCAACGCTCGACCCAACCAAAGACGACCCAAATGGGAGGAATCATGCTTCACGACACGAAAAAGGATCCCAGCCTGCGCCGCCGCCTGACCGGCGCGGTGATGGCCGGCGGCATCGGCGTGCTGCTCGCCATGGGCTCGGCCGCTCCCGCCGCGGCGCTGACGCCGGACCAGGAGGCCGTCGCCAAGAAGATCATCGAGGAACTCCAGCCCTCCACGCTCTCCAAGGAGGAGCAGATGAAGGAGCTGGAGTGGTTCGTCAAGGCGGCCGAACCCTTCAAGGGCATGGACATCAACGTCGTCTCCGAGACCCTGACGACGCACGAGTTCGAATCGAAGACTCTCGCCAAGCTGTTCAGCGACCTCACGGGCATCAAGCTGAAGCACGACCTGATCCAGGAAGGCGACGTCATCGAGAAGTTGCAGACCCAGATGCAGTCGGGCCGCAACGTCTACGACGCCTACATCAACGACAGCGACCTGATCGGCACCCATGTCCGCTACGGGCAGGCGGTGGCGCTGTCCGACTTCATGGCCGGCGAGGGCAAGGACGTCACCCTGCCGACGCTCGACGTCAAGGACTTCATCGGCACCAGCTTCACCACCGGCCCGGACGGCAAGCTCTACCAGCTTCCCGACCAGCAGTTCGCCAACCTCTACTGGTTCCGCGCCGACTGGTTCGCCCGTCCCGACCTGAAGGAGAAGTTCAAGGCCAAGTACGGCTACGAGCTGGGCGTCCCGCAGGACTGGTCGGCCTATGAGGACATCGCCGAGTTCTTCACCAACGACGTGAAGGAGATCGACGGTGTGCGCGTCTACGGCCACATGGACTACGGCAAGAAGGATCCGTCGCTCGGCTGGCGCTTCACCGACGCGTGGCTGTCGATGGCCGGCGCTGGCGATAAGGGCCTGCCCAACGGCCTGCCGGTCGACGAATGGGGCATCCGCGTCGAGGGCTGCCGCCCGGCCGGCGCGTCGGTCGCGCGCGGTGGCGACACCAACGGCCCGGCGGCGGTCTACTCGCTGACCAAATACATCGACTGGCTGAAGAAGTACGCCCCGCCCGAGGCCGGCGGCATGACCTTCTCCGAGGCCGGCCCGGTGCCGGCGCAGGGCGCGGTCGCCCAGCAGATCTTCTGGTACACCGCCTTCACCGCCGACATGACCAAGCCCGGCCTGCCGGTGGTCAACGCCGACGGCACGCCGAAGTGGCGCATGGCCCCCTCGCCGCACGGCCCCTACTGGGAGCAGGGCATGAAGCTGGGCTACCAGGACGTCGGCTCCTGGACCCTGCTGAAGTCGACCCCGACGGAACGCCGCAAGGCGGCGTGGCTCTACGCCCAGTTCACCGTGTCGAAGACGGCCTCGCTGAAGAAGACGCTGGTCGGTCTGACGCCGATCCGCGAGAGCGACATCAAGTCCGACGCGATGACGGCGGCGGCGCCCAAGCTCGGCGGTCTGGTCGAGTTCTACCGCAGCCCGGCCCGCGTGGCGTGGTCGCCGACCGGCACCAACGTGCCGGACTACCCGAAGCTGGCGCCGCTGTGGTGGCAGAACATCGCCGAGGCGGTGACCGGCGAGCGCACCCCGCAGCAGGCGATGGACAACCTCGCCGACCAGATGGAGCAGGTGATGGGCCGCATGGAGCGGGCCAACATCGGCGGCGAGTGCGCGCCGAAGCTGAACCCGAAGAAGGACCCCAAGGAGTGGTTCGCCGCCCCCGGCGCCCCGAAGGCCAAGCTCGACAACGAGAAGCCCAAGGGCCAGACCATCGCCTACGAGGACCTGCTGAAGGCCTGGAAGGAAGGCCGCGCCCAGTAAGGGGCCTTTGATTTCCCTCTCCCGTCTCGGGAGAGGGCGCAGAGCCGACGGCCGCAGGCCGGACGAGCGCCGAAGGCGATCGTAGGTGACGCGCGGTCGCGAGACTTGCGAGCGACCTCGGGGCCCGCTGAAGGCGGGAAGGGTGAGGGGCGATCGGGCGTGCGACTTCAATCCATGTCCCGATCGCCCCTCACCCTCCCCACCGCTTCGCGGCGGGTCCCCTCCCTCTCCCGGGGCGGGAGAGGGCCATGAGCGACGTGAAGACATTCGGGGACACGCATCCATGAGCCGGACCGGCCACATCCTCGCCATCGACCAGGGCACCACCTCGTCGCGCGCCATCCTGTTCGACGGACGCGGCACGCCGCTGGCCGAGGCCCGCCGGGAGTTCCCGCAGCATTACCCCGGCGACGGCTGGGTCGAGCACGACCCCGCCGACATCCTGCGCGACGTCCGCGCCGTCGCCCGCGAGGCGGTGGAGACATCCGGAATCCCCGTCTCCGCCATCGCCGCCATCGGCATCACCAACCAGCGCGAGACCACCGTCGTCTGGGACCGCGCCACCGGCGAGCCGATCCATCGCGCCATCGTCTGGCAGGACCGCCGCACCGCCACACTCTGCCACGACCTCGCCGCCGCCGGCCACGCCGAGCCGGTGCGGGCCAAGACCGGCTTGCTGATCGACGCCTATTTCTCGGCGACCAAGATCGCCTGGATCCTCGACCACGTTCCCGGAGCCCGCGCGCGGGCCGAGCGCGGCGAGCTGTGCTTCGGCACCATCGACAGCTTCCTGATCTTCCACCTGACCGGCAAGGCGGTGCACGCCACCGACGCGACCAACGCCTCGCGCACCCTGCTGTTCGACATCCACGCCCAGGAGTGGGACGACGAACTGCTGGCCCTGTTCCGCGTGCCGCGCGCCATGCTGCCGCGCGTGCTCGACAGCGCCGACGATTTCGGCGCCACCGAGGCGGAACTGCTCGGCCGGCCGATCCCCATCGCCGGGGTGGCCGGCGACCAGCAGGCGGCGGCCTTCGGGCAGGCCTGCCTGGCGCCCGGCATGGCGAAATCGACCTACGGCACCGGCTGCTTCGCGCTGATCAACACCGGGACGACCCCGGTCGTGTCGAAGAACCGCCTGCTCACCACCGTCGCCTACCGGCTGGACGGGGTGGCGAGCTACGCGCAGGAGGGCTCGATCTTCGTTGCCGGCGCGGCGATCAAGTGGCTGCGCGACGGGCTCGGCATCATCACCCACGCCAGCCAGACCGACGATCTGGCGACCCGCGTGCCCGACAGCCACGGCGTCTATTTCGTGCCGGCCTTCGTGGGCTTGGGCGCCCCGCATTGGGATTCGGGCGCGCGTGCCGCGATCTTCGGCATGACGCTGGACGTCGGTCCGGCCCACATCGCCCGCGCCGCGCTGGAGGCCGTCGCCTACCAGACCCGCGACCTGATGGAGGCGATGGCCGGCGACTGGGGCGGCACCATCAACGCGCTGCGCATCGACGGCGGCATGGCCGCCAACGACTGGCTCTGCCAGTTCCTGTCCGACCTGCTCGCCATGCCGGTCGAGCGGCCGCAGGTGATCGAGACGACCGCGCTGGGGGCCGCCAGCCTCGCCGCCCTGCGCGTCGGGGTGTTCGACGGGTTGGAGTCGGTGTCGGCGGCGTGGCGCTCGCAGCGCCGCTTCGAGCCGCGCATGGAGGCCGCCCGCCGCGACCGGCTCTACGCCGGCTGGCGGGACGCGGTGGCGCGGGTGCGCACGGGGGGGTGAAGGAAGGGGCTGCGAACGGCGGAAATGGCTGATTTTCAGGCATTCCCCCGATGCGTGCGGCTTTTCCGGCGGGCCGGACAATTTTCGGGCGGCGGGTGGGGATAAGGTTGCGTGGGGCCCTGTTCACGCGCTATAGGGCTAGCACCCAACCTGTCTGACAACTGTCACTGGATACCCGCCGTGGATTCCCTGATTCCGGAATTGATCGCGCTCGGCCAGGTCGTGTTCATCGATCTGGTCCTGGCGGGCGACAACGCCATCGTGGTCGGCATGGCGGCCGCCGGCGTCGCCCAGGCCCAGCGGGCCAAGGTCATCTTCTGGGGCATCGCCGCCGCCGTCGTGCTGCGCATCATCTTCGCCCTGCTGACCACGCAGCTCCTGGCGGTCATCGGCCTGACGCTGGCCGGCGGCCTGCTGCTGCTGTGGGTGTGCTGGAAGCTGTTCCGCGAGCTGCGCGCCCAGCGCGAGGAGGCCCAGGCCGCCGCCCTGATGTCGGAGGACGAGGCCGCGGCGGCGGCGGCGGGCACCGCCGTCGGCGGCAAGGCGGTCGGCACCGCCATCTGGGAGGTCATCGTCGCCGACGTGTCGATGTCGCTCGACAACGTGCTGGCGGTGGCGGGTGCGGCGCGCGAGCATCTGTGGGTGCTGGCGCTCGGCCTGCTGCTGTCGGTGGCGCTGATGGGCGCGGCGGCCAGCGTCATCGCCCGCCTGCTGAACCGCTTCCATTGGATCGCCTACATCGGCCTCGTGGTGATCGCCTACGTCGCTTTCGAGATGATCTATCGGGGCAGCGTCGAGGTCCTGGTCTTCTCCCATTTGATGTGACCCTTCGACGATCCCGCCGGGCCGGAACCTTCGGCCCGGCGGCGCGTTGCTTGCCGGCAGCCTCAGGGAGATGTCCGGCATGACCCAGCACACCGACGACCGTCCGTCCAACCCGCCGCACGCCGACCTGTCCGACCGGCGGCGTCCCGAGGACATCGAGCGCGAGATCGGCGACATCCGCGCCCGCATGGATTCGGTGATCGACGAGATCGAGTTCCGCCTGTCGCCCGGCCAGATGTCCGGCGGCGTCGCCGAGGTGGTGCGGGGCGTCATCGAGGGCGGCGGCGAGGGCACCCCCGGCCGCATCGCCCGCGCCATCCGCGCCAACCCGATCCCCGTCGCCCTGATGGGCATCGGCGCCCTGTGGCTGGGCTGGGCGGTGTCCCGCACCCCGGAACACCCGCCGCTGGCCGCCGCCGGACCGCTGGGCGGCGCGACGGGCGGCGAACTGCCCGACCGGCGCATCCGGCTGCTGCTGATCGGCCTGATCCAGTCCTGCCGTCACGGCGCCACCGGTTTCCGCCGCGCCGACATGGTGATGGACGATTCCACCCTGTCCGGCCGCCTGACCCAGGTCGCCGACCAGCTCGACCGCAGCGCCACGGCGCTGGAGGCCGAACTTCCCCGCTACGGCGGCCCGCTCGGGCCGGACGAGGATCTGCACCCGGTCTGGCACGGCCTGCACGACGCCTTCGACGGATCGCGGGCGCGGGGCGAGGTGCTGAGGGGGCTGGAGAGCGGGCTGGATGGCACGCTGGAGCTGTTCCACGACGCCCTGCGCAGCCCGCTGCCCGAGCATCTCCAGGTCGCCGTCGGCGCCCAGTTCCACGAGGTCGAGACGGTGCGCCACCGCGTCGGCGCGCTGCGCGAAGCCGTGGCGTAGGGGGGCGGACGCATGCTGGGCCTGAGCCGCCGCCACCATTACGCACGGATGAACCCCGCCGCCAACGACGGGCGCGGGCGCGCCGCCGACAGTCCGGGCGACATTCCCAAGGCCGGCTGGCTCGACATCCTCTGGCGCACCTGGGAGGAGCAGTCGAAGGACAACGTGTCGATGCTGGCGGCGGGGGTGGCCTATTACGGACTGCTGGCGATCTTCCCGGCGGTGGCGGCGCTGGTGTCGATCTATGGCCTGGTCGCCGATCCAATGGTGATCGAGGGCCAGATCAGCCAGATGGCCGGGCTGTTGCCGCCGGACGCGCTGTCGATCATCAGCGACCAGGCGCGCAAGGTCGCCTCCGCGCCGTCCCAGGGGCTGGGGCTGGGCGTCCTGTTCGGCCTGACGCTGACGCTGTGGAGCGCGTCGCGCGGGACCAGCTCCCTGGTGTCGGCGCTGAACGTCGCCTATGGCGAGGAGGAGCGGCGCAGCTTCATCAAGCTCGCCGCGCTGTCGCTGGGGCTGACCCTGGCCGGGCTGCTGTTCATCATCGTCACGTTGGTGATGATCGTCGCGGTGCCCGCCGCGATCGCCATCATCGGCTTGCAGGACACGGTGATCGGCTGGGCGGCGAGCCTCGCGCGCTGGCCGATCCTGGCGGTGGCGATCATGCTGGTGCTGGCGACCCTCTACCGCTACGCCCCCGACCGGCGCGAGCCGAAATGGCGCTGGGTCACCTGGGGGTCGGTGGTGGCGACGGTGGTGTGGCTGCTCGGCTCGGCGGGATTCTCGCTCTACGTCTCGCATTTCGGTAGCTACAACGAGACCTACGGGTCGGTCGGCGCGGTGGTCGTGCTGCTGCTGTGGTTCAATCTGACCACCTACGTCGTGCTGCTGGGCGCCGAGCTGAACGCCGAGATCGAGCACCAGACCGCCCGCGACACCACCAAGCAGAACGGCCGGGGCGAGAAGCCGATGGGCCAGCGCGACGCCTACGTCGCCGACACGGTCGGCAAGCGGCGGGCCTGAAGGGGGCCGTGCCGCGGCTCAGTCGCTCCGGCAGGACTGGACGACGGAGGACAGCCCGAGCCGCCCGCGCTCGTCGAGCCGGTTGGCGAGGAAATCCTCCCACAGGCCGGTGCGGGCCAGCTCGGTGCGGACGCAGCGGCAGTTGCTCTCGCACAGCGCCGCCCCGCCGCCCGCCTGGGTGCAGCTCGTCACGCAGGACTGGTGGAAATTGCGGGCCTGCGGCGGCTCCACCCCGACGCCCTGGGCGATCAGCCAGGCCAGCCCGAACAGCACGGGCTGGTGGATCAGATAGACGGCGAGGCTGTGCCGGCCGCCCCAGGCGAGCGCGCGGCCGACGGGGTTGGCCGGCGCCGGGCCGGCGCCGATGCCGGGCCACAGGCGGGCCAGCCCGATGCCGGCGAGCAGGGCGCCGATCCAGGGCAGCAGCGGCACATAGTCGTTGGAATCCGGCGGGACTGTGGTCAGGCCGATCCAGCGCAGCCAGGGGCTGTCGAAGACGGGGAAGGCGAGATGGTCGCCGGCCAGGAAGGCGGCGACGGCGGCGACCAGCGACACCGGGGCCGGCAGGCGGACGAAGGCCAGCCCGACGAGGCTCGCCACGGCGATGTGGTGCAGCACGCCGAAGAAGATCGGGCTGTCGGGAAACAGGGCGTAGGACACCGCCGACACCGCCCCGGCGGCGGCGGCCAGCCGCGCCAGCCGGACGAGGAAGCGTTTCGCGTCCAGCCCGCCGGCGGTCGCCAGCACGAGGCCGATCCCGGCGAGCAGCAGGAAGCTCGACAGGATCAGGGTGCGGGCGGTGAGCCACAACGGGTTGCCGAACAGGTCGAAGGAGGCCAGCCCGGTGAAGGTCAGGTCCCAGCTGGCGTGGTAGGCCGCCATGGCGACCAGCGCTAGCCCCCGCGCGACGTCGAGGAGCGGGCGGCGGGTGGTCAGGACCACGCCTTTGCCTCCAATCCGATACTTCCCACCGCGCTCTGTCCCCTCTCCCCCCAGGGAGAGGGGGAGGCTTGCGGGGAAAATCGCAGGGGAAAGGCGGACAGGCGCCGACTCACAAACCCACCCTCGTCACAGCCAGTCGGGCACCCGTTCGGCGGCCAGCATCTCCTCCACGGTCGGGCGCGGGCGGATGACGGCGAAGCGGTCGCCGTTCACCAGCACCTCCGGGATCAGCGGGCGCGTGTTGTAGGTGGAGGACATCGCCGCCCCGTACGCCCCGGCTGACAGGAAGGCCACCAGATCCTCGTCGGCCAGCGGCGGCAGCGGGCGTTGCACGGCGAAGGTGTCGCCGCTCTCGCACACCGGGCCGACCACGTCGTAGGGCTCCGACAGCGCGTCCGCCGCCGGCTCGGCGACCGGGACGATGCCATGGTAGGCCTCGTAGAGCGACGGGCGGATCAGGTCGTTCATCGCCGCGTCCACGATGGCGAAGCGGCGGTGCAGCCCCTGCTTCACGTAGATCACCCGGCTGACCAGGACGCCGGCGTTGCCGACCAGCGACCGCCCCGGCTCCAGCGTGATGCGGCAGCCGAGGTTCCCGGTGATCGAGCGCACCATCGCCGCGTAGTCGGCGAGGTCGGGCGGCGCCTCGTTCCTGTACGTGATGCCGAGCCCGCCGCCGAGGTCGAGCCGCTGGATGTCGTGGCCGTCCTCGCGGAGCTGGTGCAGCAGCGCCGCCACCCGCTCGTAGGCGGCGCGGAAGGGGGCGAGGTCGGTGAGCTGCGAGCCGATGTGGACCGCGATGCCGACCGCCTTGATGCCCGGCAGCGACGCGGCGCGGCGGTAGACCGCGCGCGCGTGGTCGTAATCGATGCCGAACTTGTTTTCCTTCTTGCCGGTGGCGATCTTGGCGTGGGTCTTGGCGTCGACGTCCGGGTTGACGCGGAAGGCGACCGGGGCCACCACGCCCATGGAGGACGCGACCTCGCTCAGCGCCTCCAGCTCGGGGATCGATTCGACGTTGAGCTGGTGGATGCCGGCCTCAAGGGCTTCGCGCATCTCCTCCCTGGTCTTGCCGACGCCGGAGAAGACGATGCGCTCGGCCGGGATGCCGCCGGCCAGCGCCCGCTTCATCTCGCCGACCGACACCACGTCGCCGCCGGCGCCGAGCCGGGCGAAGGTGCGGACCACCGCCAGGTTGGAGTTCGCCTTCAGCGCGTAGCAGACGCCGGCGTCCTGGCCGGCGAAGGCCCCGGCGTAGGCGCTGTAATGCGCTTCCAGCGCCGCCGTGGAGTAGAGGTAGAAGGGCGTTCCGACCGAACGCGCGACCTCGGCCAGCGACACCGATTCGGCGTGCAGGACACCGTCGCGGTAGGCGAAGACGCTCATGGGCGAGCCACCCTTTGGAAAGCTGCTGCGGGCGGCGGTCATGGGAAGCGGACTCCGGGGGCCGGCTGGCCCGGCTTGGGATCGAGCGACGGATTCGGGTAGGCGCGCGGGAAGGGATCGACCTCCCCTTCCGGACGCGGGCTGTCGACGTGCTTGGGCTTCTTGCCGCAGCCGGCCAGCGCCAGCGCGCAGGCCAGCCCCAGGATGGTGAGTGTGACCGGCCGGTTCACAGGAAACGCTCCCGAGCGGCCTTCACCGCCTCTTTCACGCGGACGGGGGAGGCGCCGCCGAAGCTGCGCCGGCTGTCCAGCGACGCCTCGATGCTCAGCGCCGGGTAGACGGACTCGGTGATGCGCGGCTCGATGGCCTGGAGCTCGGCCAGCGTCAGGTCGGTCAGCCCGACCCGGCGGTCCTCCGCCGCCTTCACGGCGCGGCCGGTGACGTGATGCGCCTCGCGGAAGGGCATGTCGAGTTCGCGGACCAGCCAGTCGGCGAGGTCGGTGGCGTTCAGGAAGCCGCGGTCGGCCGCCTCGCGCATCGCCGGCTTGTTGGGCTGCATGTCGCGCACCATGCCCTCGGTCGCGGCGATGCAGAGCGCCAGCGTGTCGTCGGTCTCGAAGACCGGCTCCTTGTCCTCCTGCATGTCCTTGGAATAGGCCAGCGGCAGGCCCTTCATGGCGACCAGCAGGCCGGTCAGCGTGCCGATCACCCGGCCGGCCTTGGCCCGCACCAGCTCGGCCGCGTCGGGGTTCTTCTTCTGCGGCATGATCGAGGAGCCGGTGGTGTAGGCGTCCGACAGCCGGATGAAGCGGAACTGGGCCGAGCACCAGATCACGATCTCCTCGGCGAAGCGCGACAGGTGCATGGCGCAGATCGACGCCGCCGACAGGTACTCCAGCGCGAAGTCGCGGTCGGACACCGCGTCCAGCGAGTTGGCGGTCGGCCGGTTGAAGCCCAGCGCCTCCGCCGTCATGAAGCGGTCGATCGGGTAGGGCGTGCCGGCCAGCGCCGCCGAGCCGAGCGGGCATTCGTTCAGCCGGCAGCGGGCGTCGCGCATGCGGCCGCGGTCGCGTCCGAACATCTCGACATAGGCCAGCAGATGGTGGCCGAAGGACACCGGCTGCGCCGCCTGGAGATGGGTGAAGCCGGGCATCACCGTGTCGGTGTTCTGCTCGGCGAGGTCGATCAGCGCGCTCTGGAGCGCCATCAGCCCGGAATCGAGCCGGTCGAGCGCGTCGCGCACCCACAGCTTGAAGTCGGTCGCCACCTGGTCGTTGCGCGAGCGGCCGGTGTGCAGGCGCTTGGCCGGCTCGCCGATCAGCTCGGCCAGCCGGGCCTCGACGTTCATGTGGATGTCTTCCAGCTCCACCTTGAAGGTGAAGGTGCCGGCGTCGATCTCTTGCTTCACCCGGTCCAGCCCGTCGCGGATGGCGTCGGCGTCGGCCTGGGTTATGATGCCCTGCTTGGCCAGCATCGCCGCGTGCGCCTTGGAGCCCGCGATGTCCTGGTCGGCGAGGCGCTTGTCGAAGCCGATGGAGGCGTTGATCTTCTCCATGATGGCGGCGGGGCCGCGCGCGAAGCGGCCGCCCCACATCTGGCTGGCGGCGGGGGCGTTTTTCTGCGGGGCTTGATCGGCGCTCATGTCGACGGCATTCGGTCAGGGGGGTGAGGAAGCGTGAGTATGCGGACTTTGGCGGCCACCGCAACGGTTTGTGTGGGTCTGGCCGGCGCCGGGTTGTGGTGGAACGCGTCCACCGGCCCGGCCGCGGCGCCCGAGGTGCTCCGGCTGGACGCGCCGGCTCCGTCCGCGGGCGGCGGCGCGGCCCCGGCGGCCGGGCTGGAACGGACATTGGAACGGCTCAAGGGGGCGGGCGAGCCCAAGCCGGTGCCGCCGCTGGCCTTCGCCGACGGCGAGGGCCGCCGCGTCGACCTGTCGGAGTTCGCCGGCAAGCTGGTGCTGCTGAACCTGTGGGCGACCTGGTGCGGCCCCTGCGTGAAGGAGATGCCGGCGCTCGACCGTCTCCAGGCGCAGTTGGGCGGCGACCGCTTCCAGGTGGTGGCGCTGTCGCTCGACCGGGGCGGCAAGGCGGCGGTCGAGCCCTTCTACCAGAAGACCGGCCTGGGCAATCTGGCGGTGTTCCTCGATCCCGGCAGCGCGTCGATGCAGGCGCTCGGCCTGCGCGGCCTGCCGACGACCCTGCTGGTCGACCCGGAGGGCCGGGAACTCGGCCGCGTCGAGGGCGCGGTGGAGTGGGATTCGCCCGAGGTGCTCGCCTTTCTGCGCCGGCAGGCCGGGTCCGGCTCGGGGCCGGCGCGCGGCCGGGGCGCCGCCGGGACCGGCGGCTGAGCCAAGAAAAAGGGGCGCCAAGAAAAAGGGGGCGCCAAGGAAAAGGGGTGGGGCGATCCGCCCCACCCCCCGTCACGCGGTCGCCGTGGCCGGCTTAGAAATCCTCGTCGCCGCCGAATCCGGGATCCTCGTCCCAGCCGCCGGCTTCGGGTTCCGGCTCGGGCTGGGCTTGCGGCTGCGCTTCGGCCGCGTTGGCCTCGCCGCCGCCGGAGAACATGCTGGAGAGCGCGCTGCCGAGCAGCATGCCGCCGGCGACGCCCGCCGCCGTCTGCATGGCGCCGGCCATGAAGCCGCCGCCGGCGCGCGGCTGCTGGGCGTAGGCCGCGAC
The DNA here is from genome assembly GCF_020005195.1 of Azospirillum agricola. Classification (NCBI taxonomy): domain Bacteria; kingdom Pseudomonadati; phylum Pseudomonadota; class Alphaproteobacteria; order Rhodospirillales; family Azospirillaceae; genus Azospirillum; species Azospirillum agricola. The sequence goes on along the minus strand of NZ_JAIFZR010000002.1, from coordinate 543,859 downwards.
GCGCGGGTCGCCGTAGGCCGGCGCGGCCGGCGTGGCGCCCGCCGCCGCACCCCAGGGCGACCCGGCCGGGCGCTGCGGGGCCGCCGCCGGGGCCGGGGCCGGCCGGCCGCCGCCGCCGAACAGCCCGCCGAACAGCCCGCCGCCGCCGGCCTGGGCCTGGGCGGCCGGACGCGCGCGGAGCTGCTGCTCCAGCTCCTCGTTGCGGGCCTGGGAGGCGGCGAGCGCCTGCTCCAGCATGACGACGGCCTGGGCCATCAGGTAGGGGGCCGCCGGCTGGCGGGCGACGCTGTCGCGGATGTGGGCCTCGGCCTGCGGGTCGCGGGGGCCGGACTGGGCCTCGGCCTGGCGCAGCTTGGCGAACAGGTCGTCGATGATCTGGCGTTCGGTCTGGTCCATGGCGATGCTCGTGCTCAACGGATTGAAGGGTCGAGGGAAAAGGGCTGCCTTACTCGTCGCGCTGTCCCATGAGCTGCATCAGCATCTGGAACAGGTTGATGAAGTTCAGGTAGAGCGACAGGGCGCCCATCACGGCCAGCTTGGTGTTGGTCTCCTGGCCGTAATTCTCGGCGTACTCTTCCTTGATGCGCTGCGTGTCGTAGGCGGTCAGGCCGGTGAAGACGACGACGCCGATCACCGAGATGGCGAACTGGAGCGCGCTGGAGCCGACGAAGATGTTGACGAGGCTGGCGATGACGATGCCGATCAGGCCCATCGCCAGGAAGGAGCCCATCTTCGACAGGTCGCTCTTGGTCGTGTAGCCCCACAGGCTCATGCCGGCGAACATCGCCGAGGTGATGAAGAAGACGCGGGCGACGCTGGCGCCGGTGAACACCAGGAAGATCGAGGCCATCGACACGCCCATGACGGCGCAGAAGGCCCAGAAGAGACCCTGGAGGCCGCTGGCGGACATGCGCTCAAAGCGCCAGGACAGCACCATGATGAAGGCCAGCGGCGCCAGCATCACCACCCATTTCAGCGGCGTGGTGAAGATCGGCACGTAGAGGGCCGGGGTGCTGGAGACGAGGAAGGCGACCACGCCGGTGAGGGCGAGGCCGAGCACCATGAAGTTGTAGACCCGCAGCATGTGCTGCCGCAGGCCCTGGTCGAAGGCGGCCTGGTCGACGCCGTGGCCGAAGGCGCCGTACGGCTGCTGGTTGTTGGGGTGTTGGTTCCACATGATGGCCTCGTGAGGAAAGGTGGGGTGCCGGGGAAAGCGTCGGCGGACGGTCAGAACCAGGAGGCGTGCGCCGCTTCGGCCAGGGTGAGGAGGGTGTCGGGCGGCAGGTCGGCGCAGAGCGCGTAGACGTGATGCCCCTGGCGCCAGTAGACGACCGACACGCCGTTGAGGATCGCCGCCTCCGGCGCGGTCACCGCGAAGCGGTCGTCGTCCGCGGCGAACAGCGTGACCCGCTCGAACTCGGTGGTCGTGTAGACCACCTGGACCGCGCTGCCCTCGTCCCACGGCACGATGCGCGAGACGAGCGGGATCAGGCGTTCCGGGAAGGTGGGGATCGGCAGCGAGGCGCCGACGGCGCGCGAGATGACCTTGGCCAGCCCCGAGCTGTTCTCCGGCGCCATGCCGAGATCGGCCGATCCGGCGGTGACGGCGGTGCGGTAGGCCTCGACCGCCTCGTCGGCGAAGACGGGGATCGGGTGCGCCGCCGCGACCGGATCGATCAGCACGTTGCCGACCAGGGTGTGGGCGGTCCAGCCGATGCCGACCAGGGCCGCCGCGGTCAGCGCCATGCGCAGCCGGCGGGGCGGGTGCCGTCCCCGCTGGTTGGCCGCGGCCGGAGCGGCAGCCGGAGCGGGGGATGGCGCGGGCTCGTCCGCCGTCTCCCGCACGGCGTCGCCGTGCAGGAACAGCCGGATCTCGTCGCGCTGCCGCAGATCCTGCATCACGCGCGCCGCCAGCACCGGGTTCGCCTGGAGATAGGCCTCGACCTCGATCCGGCGCGCCGGATCGAGCTGATCGTCGACATAGGCCAGCAGGTCCGCTTCAAGGATGGGGGACGGCATGCTTCACCTCACCAGGCGCAAATGCGAGGCCGGCGTCTGGCCGGCGGCGCGCAGGGCCGCGCGGGCCCGGCCGAGCCGGGACATCAGGGTGCCGAGGGGGATGCCCAGGCAGTCGGCGGCGTCGCGGTAGCTCATCCCGTCGATCGCCACCAGGGTCAGCACCGCGCGCTGGTCCTCGGGCAGGGCCATCATGGCCCGCATGGTCTCGTTCAGCGCGATGCGGTCGGTCTGGTCGGGGGCGTGGGCGTCGCCGGCCTGGGCGGCGAGCAGCGCCTCGGCCTCGCTCTCGGTCCGCCGGCGGCGGCAGCGGGAGACGTGGGCGTTGTGCACGATGGCGAGCAGCCATCCCTTGACGTCCCGGCCCTCCTGGAAGCCGTGGCTTCCCTCCAGCGCGCGCAGGGCGGTCTCCTGCACCAGATCGTCCGCCCGCTCGCGGTCGCGCGTCAGCACCAGCGCGTAGCGGCGCAGCAGCCCGAGGTGGCGTGAGATGTCCATGCTCTCCCTGTCGACGGTTCCAACCCCAGCATACGCCGGGCATCCCGCTCTTAATCCCCGCCGGAAGCATTATTTTCCATGAACATATTGTCATGATCCGGCGGGTTGCAAACGGCCCCCTCCTCCCCATATGAACCGCCGCGCGAAATCAGGATGGAGCAATCCCGCCCGCCGGGCGGGGTGTGAATGGACAGCACGCCAAGCGGCCCCCGATGGCCGCGGAGGGCCGGATCCCCGGTCGTCCGCGGCGGCCCCCCCTCCCGGACGCCTCCGCCGTCCCGATGCGCCCGGACGGCCGCGCCGTTCCCCTGCGGCCGTGGCCCGATGCGCGTCCGCCCGGCCGCCCGCCCGGCGATGCTCCGTCCATCCTCCGCTCCGCGCCGCCGTTCCGGCCGGGCGCGCCATCCCGACCGCTCCCCCTCCCACGGCCCCTTTCATGGCCCCGCCCGCTCCGGCGGCGCGCTCCGGCGCGCCCGGCCGGCGGTGCCTGCCTTTTCCAACCAGGAACCCCCCGATGCTCACGTTTGAGATCGCCATCATCGTCGCGCTGACGCTCCTCAACGGCGTGTTCGCCATGTCGGAGCTGGCCGTCGTCTCGTCCCGCAAGGCCCGGCTCCAGCATCTGGCCGAGCGCGGCGACCGGGGCGCCCGCGCGGCGCTGCGGCTGATCGAGGATCCGAGCCGCTTCCTCAGCACCGTCCAGATCGGCATCACCATGGTCGGCGTCATCGCCGGCGCCTATGGCGGCGCCACGCTCGGCGACCGGCTCGGCCAGTGGCTCGACACCATCCCCTTCTTCGCCGGCAAGGGCGAGGTGGTCGGCGTCGGCGGCGTGCTGGTCGCCATCACCTACCTGTCGATCGTGCTGGGCGAGCTGATCCCCAAGCGCATCGCGCTGAAGAGCCCCGAGCGCATCGCCTCCCTGATCGCGCCGCCGATGCGCCTGCTGTCGCGCGTCGCCGCCCCCTTCGTCTGGCTGCTGGGCGCCTCGACCGATCTGCTGCTGCGCCTGCTCGGCCTCCAGGGCGAGCGCGAGGAGACGGTGACCGAGGAGGAGATCCGCTCGATGATTTCCGAGGGCACCCAGGCCGGAGTCTTCGCCCCGGCCGAGAAGGAGATGATCGACGGCGTGCTGCGGCTGGCCGACCGGACGGTGCGCAGCATCATGGTTCCCCGCCCGGACGTCGTCTGGCTCGATCTCGGCAAGCCGCAGGCCGACCTGCTGGCGGCGATCCGCGCCGGCGCCCATTCGCGCTACCCGGTGTGCCATGGCGCGCTGGACGAGCTGGTCGGCGTCGTCCATACCCGCGACCTGCTCGACGACGCGGTGCAGGGCCGGCCGTTCGATCTGGCGACGAGCGCCGCCAAGCCGATGATCGTCCATGACGGCACGCCGATCCTCAAGCTGCTCGACCTCATGAAGTCGTCGGGCCACCATCTGGCGATGGTGGTGGACGAGTATGGCAGCCTTGAAGGGCTGGTCACCCTGACCGACATCCTGGAGATCATCGCCGGCGACCTGCCGGAGGTCGGCGAGGCTCCGGAAACCGCCGCCATCCGCCGCGAGGACGGATCCTGGCTGGTCGAGGGCTGGATGCCGGTGGACGAGTTCGAGGACACGGTGGGCCTGCGCGGCCTGCGCGGGCAGGGCGACTACCACACCGTCGCCGGCCTCGTGCTGCACCGCCTCGGCCATGTGCCGCAGGCGGGGGAGGCCTTCGTGCAGGATGGCGTGCGCGTCGAGGTGGTCGACATGGACGGGCGCCGCATCGACAAGGTGCTGGTCGTGCCGGCGGTCGAACGGGAAACGGCCGTGGCCGGCTGAGCCATGGCGGCGGCCCCCCCGCGACGGGGGTTCATGAGGCGGGAGGGGCCGTGAAGGTGGTGCTGCTGACGTGCCTGCTGGTGCTGGTCCTGCTGCTCGCCGGGCCGGCCTTCGTGATCGCCTCCGGCACCGCGACGCTGGGCGTCGACTGGACGCGGGCGGACCGCAGCCCGGTCGGCCTCGCGCCCGATCCGGCTGCGACGCCCGAGGCGGTGGTCCAGGTCTACGCCGCCCGCGCCCTGTCCTGGCGCGGCGCCTTCGGCGTGCATCCCTGGTTCGCGGTGAAGCCGGCCGGCGCGCGGGCCTACACCGTCTACGAGGTGGTGGGCTGGCGGGTCTACCGTGGCCTGCCGGCCGTGGCGGTCAGCAACCGCGACCCGGACGGGCGCTGGTTCGGCGCCCAGCCGGTCGTGCTGGCGGAGCTGCGCGGCGCGGCGGCGGCGGCGGCCATTCCCAGGATCGCGGCGGCGGCCGCAAGCTACCCCTACGCCGGGGAGTACCGGGTGTGGCCCGGCCCCAACAGCAACACCTTCGCCGCCTGGGTGGCCCGCGCCGTTCCGGAACTGCGGCTCGACCTGCCCTCCACGGCGCTCGGCAAGGATTATCTGGGAAGCGGGCTGGTCGCGCGGGCGCCCAGCGGCACCGGCTGGCAGCTCAGCCTGTTCGGCGTCGCCGGCCTGCTGGTGGCGTGGGAGGAGGGGCTGGAGCTCAACCTGCTCGGCCTCACCGTCGGCGTCGATCCGCTGGACCTCGCGGTCAAGCTGCCCGGCGTCGGCCGCATCGCGCTCCGCGCGGACGCCGCGCCGCCGGCCTGACCGCCGGCGCCATTCGAAGGCCGGCCCCGCTCAGGTGTCGAGGCAGCCGCCCTTCGGGGCGACGGTGATGCGGATCAACTCGGCGCTGCCGCCGCCGAAGACGTTGCCGCCGGTGTAGGTCAGGCAGCCCTCGTTGCGGTAGATGACCTGGAGCCGCTGGGCGTCGTTGCCGAAATAGAAGGGGATCCAGCGCTTGCCGGTCTCGTGCCGGATCATGTTGTCCGGCGCGCCGATCAGGCCGGACACCTCCTCCATCGTCATGCCGATCTGTAGCTTGGCGAAGCGGCTGCCGGCGGCCGGCGTGCCGATCATCTCGCCCTCGAAACGGCCGTCGCGCGACTTCACCAGCCGCGCGCCCGGCGTCGAGGGCGCCGCGGCGGTGGAGGCGCCGGGCGCGCTCCCGGCGGTGGCGTCCTGCTGCTGTCCGGCGCAGCCGGCCAACAGGACCAGAACCGGCAACGCCGCCCAGATCATCCTTCCCGCCATGTCGCTCCCCGCCCTGTGTTGTGTGTCGGTCGTTGCCGGTCGGCGCCAACTATGGGTTGGATCGTCCCGGCGCGATATTGGCAAAGGCGGATGAGACGGGCCCGGAGGGGGTAGGACGGTCGGATGCGCCGGGTGGGCGGTCACGGCGTCGGAACGCCGGCCCGGTGGCCGCTGTAGTTGCGGAACAGGTCGTAATCGGTCCGGCATTCGACCTGTTCCAGCCCGGCGTCGGCCATGGCCCGCGTGATGACCTCCGGCGCGACGCAGCGGTCGATCGTCTCCCAATAATAGCGCATCAGCGTGCGTCCGCTCTCGCCGCCACCGCTCAGCCGGGAGACCGCCGGCACGACCATGCCGAGATAGGCGCCCGTCAGCCGCCGGGTGAAGGGGCGGGACGGGCGGCCGATCTCCATCGCCAGCACGGCCCCGCCCGGCCGCAGCACGCGGTGGAACTCGCGGAAGGTCGCGGCGAGGTCGCCGACATGCCGCAGGGCGTAGCCGATGGTCACCAGATCGACGCTGGCGTCGGCGAGCGGCAGCGAGTCCGCGACGCCCTGGATCAACGGAATGGGCAGGGTCCGCCGCGCCTCGGCCAGCATGGCCTCGCTGAGGTCCAGCCCGATGACGTCCGCCGCGTCGCCGCACAGCGCCACCGCCTCTCGGGCGACCAGCCCGGTGCCGATGGCGACGTCGAGCACCCGCATCCCCGGCCGCAGCCCGGCCCGCCGCAGGCACTGCGCGCGGTACCAGGAGCCGGAGCCCGGGGCGAAGATCGCATTTATACGGTCGTAATGGTGGGCGGTGCGGTTGAACAGCCCGCGCACGAAGCGAAGCCGCTGGGCCGTGTCCGGGTAGTAGGAGTCGAGGACCGGATGCGGCTCGACCGTGGGCGCGGGGGAGCCGCCGGCTCGCGGGGCTTGCTCGATCGGCACGGCCATCCTCCTCCGTCCTGCGACACGCGGGATCCGACAGGACGCGCATCTTCGGCGGGCCGGGTCCGGCGGGCAAGCGGAAATCATTCGGAGTGGGGTGGGTAATCATTTCGGTGTATGACGAGGACATGGCCGCCGATGATAAAATCGCGAAGGCGGAACTGAAAGGATATGCCTTTCGGCTTGGAGCCGAACAAACAGGCGAATTCTTGTTTTGCCTCTGGATCGCGCGCGACGTGTTTTGATAGAAGGGATTCGGTGACTTCTGGTCGAACACTGAAGAGAGCGGCAACGCGCATGCTGTCGAACGGTTCGGATTGCGACTGCGACGTTCTGGTGGTGGGCGGAGGTCCCGCCGGCTCGACGGCCGCGGCGCTGCTGGCGGAGAAGGGCCACCGCGTGGTCCTGCTGGAAAAGGACCGCCACCCGCGCTTCCACATCGGCGAATCCCTGTTGCCCTGCAATCTGCCGCTGCTCCAGCGGCTCGGCGTGCTGGAGGAGGTCGAGCGGATCGGCATGCTGAAATACGGGGCCGAGTTCGTCTCGCCCTACCACGGCAAGGCCGTCACCTTCGACTTCGCCAACGCCTGGGACAAGAGCCGCCCCTACGCCTATCAGGTCCGCCGCTCGGAGTTCGACCACATCCTGATCCGCAACGCCGCCGCCAAGGGCGCCACCGTCGTCGAAGGCTGCAAGGTGACGGACGTCGAGGTCGGGGAGGGCGGAAGCGTCGCCACCGCCCGGCAGGAGGACGGCACCACGCGGACGGTGCGCGCGCGCTTCCTGGTCGATGCGTCCGGCCGCGACACGCTGCTGGCCTCGCGCTTCGGCATCAAGCGGCGCAACGCCAAGCACAACAGCGCCGCGATGTTCGGCCATTTCACCGGCGCCCGTCGGCTGCCCGGCAAGGCGGAAGGCAACATCACCGTCTTCTGGTTCGACCATGGCTGGTTCTGGTTCATCCCGCTCGCCGACGGCACCACCAGCGTCGGCGCGGTCTGCTGGCCCTATTACTTCAAGACGCGCAAGACGGACCAGACCCGCTTCTTCCTCGACACCGTCGCGCTGTGCCCGGCGCTGGCGGAGCGGCTGGAGGGGGCGGAGCTGACCGGGCCGGTGACGGGGACCGGCAACTTCTCCTACCAGTCCGACCGCATGGCCGGGCCGGGCTACGTGATGCTGGGCGACGCCTTCGCCTTCATCGACCCGGTCTTCTCGACCGGCGTCTATCTGGCGATGAACAGCGCCTTCGAGGGCGCCGAGGCGGTCGACGCCTGCCTGCGCGAGCCGGCGCGCCAGCAGCGGGTGCTGAAGCGGTTCGAAAGCTCGGTACGGCGGGGAATCGGCACCTTCTCCTGGTACATCTACCGGGTGACGACGCCGGCCCTGCGCAACCTGTTCATGGGGCCGCGCAACGTCCTGCGGGTGGAGGAGGCGCTGCTGTCCCTGCTGGCCGGCGACGTCTTCCGCCCGTCGCCGATCCGGGCGCGGCTGCGGATCTTCAAGGCGATCTACTACGCGAACGCCCTGCTCGACTTCAGAAGGAATTACGTGGCATGGCGGAAACGGCGACAGAACGTCCGCGCCCCCGTGGGCGAGGTGGTCTGACCCTTGCCGGCGGCTTCGCCGGCCTTGCCGGGGCGGTGCGGCGGGGCTGGGAATACCCGCTGTTCTACCTGCTGCTGCTCCTGTTCGGCCTCATGTCGCTGGCCTGGAGCCTGACGGCGGCGCTGCTCGACCCGCTGCTGCCGCGCCGGATCGCCCGGCCGCTCGGCCGCTTCGCGATCCGCTCAGGCTTCCGTGGCTACCTCGGCGTCCTGCGGGCCTGCGGCATCCTGAAGACCGACCTGTCGGCGCTCGACGCCCTGAAGGGGGACGAGGGGCTGGTGCTGTGCCCCAACCACCCCTCGCTGCTCGACGCGGTGCTGCTGATCTCCCGCCTGCCCAACCTGTCCTGCATCGCCAAGGCGAAGGTCTACGACAACCTGTGCCTGGGCGGCGGCGCCCGCATGGCCGGCTACATCCGCAACGATTCGCCGGCCTCGCTGGTCAAGCTGGCGGCGCGGGAGGTGCGGGCCGGCCGGCAGCTCCTGATCTTCCCCGAGGGCACCCGCACCGCCCGCCCGCCGGTCGGTGCGCTGAAGGGCGGATTCGCGCTGATCGCCAAGACGGCCGGCGCGCCGGTGCAGACCGTTCTCATCGAAACCAACACCCGTTTCCTCGGCAAGGGCTGGCCGCTGTTCCGCAAGCCGGAGTTCCCGCTGGTCTACACGGTCCGGCTCGGCCGGCGCTTCGAGCCGCCGACCGACGTCCGCCGCCTCGTCGACGATCTCGATGGCTATTACAGGTCGCAATTGTGAACGCCACTCCCATCGCTGCCGCCATTCCCGACGTCTCCACGAGCCACCTCGTCCTGATTCCCAGCTACAACACCGGGCCGAAGCTGGCCGAGACGGTGCGCGCCGCGCGCCGCCACTGGGCGCCGGTCTGGGTGGTGGTCGACGGCAGCACCGACGGCAGCGGCGCGGAGCTGGCCGGCATGGCCGCCGGGGATCCGCACCTGCGCGTGCTGGTGCTGCCGGCCAACCGTGGCAAGGGCGCCGCCGTGCTGCACGGGCTGGTCGAGGCGGAGCGTTGCGGCTTCACCCACGCCCTGACCATGGACGCCGACGGCCAGCACCCGGCCGACCGCATCCCGCAGTTCCAGGGGGTGTCGCAGGCCAACCCCGGCGCGCTGGTGCTTGGCCGGCCGGTGTTCGACGCCACGGCGCCGCGTCTGCGGGTCGGCGGGCGCCGGATCTCGAACTGGTGGGCCAACCTGGAGACGCTGTGGGGCGGGATCGGCGATTCGCTGTTCGGCTTCCGCGTCTACCCGATCGCGCCCCTGCGGGCGGTGATGGAGCGCAATCCGTGGATGCGCCGTTTCGACTTCGACCCGGAGGCCGCCGTGCGGCTGTGCTGGCGCGGCGTGCCGACGATCAACGTGCCGGCCCCGGTGCGCTACTTCAAGCCGGAGGAGGGCGGCGTCTCCCACTTCAACTACTGGCGGGACAACGCGCTGCTGACCTGGATGCACACGCGGCTGATGCTGGGCTTCCTCGTCCGGCTGCCGCTGCTGGCGCACCGGCGGATCCGCTCGCTGCGGGATCCGTCGGCCCGGCTCAGATCATCCCCCCGTTGATGGCGATCACCTGTCCGGAGATGTAGGCGGCCCGCTCCGACGTCAGGAAGGCGACGAGGTCGGCCACCTCCTCCGGCCGTCCGGCGCGCTTCATCGGCACCAGCTTCTTGACCGCGTCGGCGTCGAAGGCACCGTCGGCCATCGGCGAGGCGATGATCCCCGGCGCCACCGCGTTGACGGTGATGCCGCGCGGCGCCAGTTCCAGCGCCAGCGACTTGGTGGCGCCGTGCAGCCCGGCCTTGGCGGCGGCGTAGTTGGTCTGGCCACGGTTGCCGGCGATCGCCGCGACCGAGGACAGGCTGACGATCCGGCCCCAGCGGGTGCCGATCATCGGCATCAGCAGCGGTTGAGTCACGTTGAAGAAGCCGTTCAGCGAGACGTCGATGACGCGGCTCCATTGCTCGCGCCGCATGCCGGGCATCACCGCGTCGTCGTGGATCCCGGCGTTGTTGACCAGGATCTGGATGGGGCCGGTCTCCAGCAGCGATTCCAGCGCGGCGGCGGTCGCCCCGGCGTCGGTGACGTCGAAGACCACCGCCTCGGCCGACCCGCCGGCGGCGGCGATCTCCCCGGCCAGACTCCGGGCGCGCTCGGCGGCGGCGTTGGCGTGGATCAGCACATGGCAGCCGTCGGCGGCCAGCGCCCTGGCGATGGCGGCGCCCAGCGTGCCGCTGCCGCCGGTGACCAGCGCGCGCCTCACGGCGGGCCCATGCCGTTGACCGGCGCGCTGCCGGGCGCCGCGTCGATGACCACGGCGGCGCGGCCGCTCAGCAGTTCGGCGCCGTCGGCGTGGATGGTGAAGGCGTAGATCACGCGGTTGCCCTCCCCGGTCAGGTTTTCCGCCTCGACGACGAGGTCGCCCGCGATGTCGTCGAGCCGCCCGACGTGGCAGGCGAGGTCGCGCAGGCTGGCGAGGTAGCCGGCGGCCGGCGGGCGGCCCTCCGCCGCCCCGGTCAACCCGCCATGGGCCGCCATCGCCTGGGCGGCGTATTCCACCCCGCACAGCGCGGCCAGACGCCCGGCGTGGCGCAGCGGGTTGCCGGGGTCGCGGTGGCTGGAGGCGGTGCAGCGGATGCGGGCGCGGTCCCAGGACAGAACGGCGTCGAGCAGGCACATGGCGCCGGCGTGCGGGATGAGGCGGGCCAGCGCCTCCCGATCCAACCCGTCCCGATTCAGCCCGTCCCGCATCGGCTCGTCCCGCGTCGAAGTCATGGCGCGCCGACCGTCACCAGCAGCCGGCCGCCGGGCGGCAGGTCGAGCACGACGGTTTCCCCGGCGCCGCGGGCTGGCACGCGCGCCAGGGCGGCCAGCAGCGGCAGGGCGCGGGCGGTCGGGTTGCCGGCGCGCAGGGCCTCAAGCGCGTCGTCCGCCATCCGGCTCGGCGGTCCGCCGCCGTCGGACAGGGCGATGTCGAGACGGGCGAAGGAGCGGCCGGTCGGCTCCGGCGTCAGCACCAGCGCCATGCCGAAGGGGGCGGCGATCGGACGGACGGCGTGCAGCGGCTCGGGGTAGGGCAGGTCGTAGGCGATCAGCCCGACCGTCCAGCCCTCGGCGGCGACCTCGGCCATGGCCTCCAGCAGGCCGGCCTGGAAACTCTCGTCGTGGCTGGACAGGCTGGTCGAGGGCGCGTGCGAGCGGGTGGCGATGCTCCAGTAGCCGGCCGGGGCGTTGTGCACCGAGTTGTGGAAGCGCGTCGGCGAGATGCCGCGATCCTCCGACGCCAGCGTCTCCAGGATCTGGTGAAGGGTGTCGGGATCGCCGCTGGAGGAGGTGAAGACCGTGGCGACCCCGGCCGGGTCGCGGTCGGCCTGGGCCATCGCCTCCGCCCCCACGGCCATGGCGAGCTTCACGGTGGGCACGCTGCGCCGCCGCTCGGCCGGCGGCAGCAGCGGGCTCGGCGGCAGCGGGGCCGGTGCCGGCCGGTAGGGCAGGAGGCCGGCCAGCACGGGGCGCGATTCCTTCCAGCCGGCCAGACCGGGGCCGAGCAGGCCGACGCCCTCGATGAAGGCCCGCATCAGGCGGCCCACCCGAAGATCAGGCTGCTGTTGCTGCCGCCGAACCCGAAGGAGTTGGTCATCACCCGGTCCATGCGCCCGCTTTCGTTGGTCTGGAGGTAGCGGCTGCGCAGGGCGGGGTCGAGGTCGCGGGTCTGCGGGCTGCCGGGAGCCAGGCCGGCGCGCAGGCCGAGCACGCTGATCACCGCCTCGACGATCCCGGCCGCCCCCAGCGTGTGGCCGGTGTAGCCCTTGGTCGAGCTGACCGGGGTCCGCGTACCGAACAGCGCGGTGATCGCCCGGTCCTCCGCCGCGTCGCCGTGGGGGGTGGCGGTGCCGTGCAGGTTGACGTAGTCGATGTCGCCCGGCCGCAGCCCGGCGGCGGCGAGCGCCCGCTCCATGGCGAGCCGGGCGCCCAGCCCCTCCGGGTGCGGCGTCGACATGTGGTGGGCGTCGCTGCTCTCGCCGGTTCCCAGCAGATGGACCGTGCCGGGCGCCGGACGCGGACCGGGACGCTCCAGCAGGGCGAAGCCGGCGCCTTCGCCGAGCGACACGCCGCCGCGGTGGAGGTCGAAGGGGGCGCAGGGGAGGGGGGAGACCAGCTCCAGCGAATGGAAGCCGTAGAGCGTCGTCAGGCACAGGGAATCGGCGCCGCCGACCACCGCGGCGTCGCATAGCCCGGCCGCGATCATCCGCGCGGCGTTGGCGAACACCTTCGAGCTGGTGGCGCAGGCGGAAGAGACGACGAAGGCCGGCCCCGCCAGCCCCAGCCGGCGGCGGACGAACTCGGCGAGCGAGCCGGTGCTGTGGGTGGTCGCGAAGCGGAAGGTGGCCGGCAGGGCGCCGCTGTCCGGCGCGCGCTCCCGGTAGGCCAGCTCGGCGGAATGGATGCCGGAGGTGCTGGTGCCGAGGAACACGCCGATGCGGTGCGCCCCGTGGCGCGCCCGCGCCGCCGCGACCGCCGCCTCGAAGCCGTCCTGGCGCAGCGCCAGCTCGGCCAGCCGGTTGTTGCGGCAGTCGTAGCCCTCCAGCCTGGCCGGCATGCGGACGTCCCCGACGCCCGCGACCTCGCCGATGTGGGTGTCCAGCGTCGCCGTTTCGAACCGGCAGGGCTTCAGGCCGCCCCGGCCATTGCGCAAAGCATCCAGGGTGGCATCCTGCCCGGCGCCGAGGCTGCTGACGATGCTCATATGGCTTAGGGCAAGTGTCTGCACGGCTGGGAGTCTTTTTGCTTTTGGACAGGATGGGCTGGGTGTTGCGGTTCCATTGTCGGGGGAATGCTAGCACCGGGCGTTTGTGCGGAGAAAGGGCAAATTGGACCGGTGCCTTTGCTTGAACGGCCTATGAAACTCTGCGGGCTATGAACAAGGTGTTGGCGAAGGGTGTGCCTTCGCTCATCGGCCGGGCGGTCACGGCGAAGCCCGGTTTCGCCAGCAGTTCGGCCCATTCCCGCGCGGGGCGGTAGGTCAGGGGCTGGCGCGGCCGGCCGCGCGCGGCGCAGGCCAGCCGCTCGGCCCAGCGGGTCGCCTGGAAGGGCAGACCGCCCTCCGCGTCGGCCTCGCGCAGCAGCAGGATCCCGCCGGGGGCCAGCGCCTCGGCGCAGCGGGCGAGCACGGCGGCCTGCTCCTCCCGGTTCAGATAGAGCAGCACGTCGAGGATGACGATCGCGTCGCTGGCCGGCAGCGGGACGTCGCGGATGTCGCCCTGCCGGACGCTGGCGGCGCCCAGCGCCGTCCGCGCCGTCCGCACCCGCCGCGCCGCGAGTTCGACGCCCTGGCAGGCGAGGCCGGTCGGCGGCGGCGGCCAGCCGGGCGGCCAGCCTCCCGCCGCGTGGCGCTCCGCCGCGGCGCGGAGCAGCGCCATCAGCACCCCCTGCCCGCAGCCGAGGTCGAGCAGCCGTCCGCCGGCCGGCAGCACCGGGTGGCGCATCAGGTGGCCGAAGACCGGATCGCCGCCGAGCTTGCCTTTGGCGAAATGCCAGGCATAACGGCCGCAGGGGCGGTAGGGCCGGGCCGCCGCCGCGACCAGATCCCGGAAGACGGCGTCAGTCATCGGCGGCCACCTCCAGCGACACCGCCGCCAGCCCGCGCGCCGCGAACACATCGAGCAGGCGGGGCAGAACCTCCAGCACCACCGGCCGGCCAGCCGCCGTGCGCGCGGCGGAGCCGTCGTGCAGCATCAGCAGGTCTCCGGCGGCGAGGGTGCGCAGGAGCCACCGCTCCACCCCCTCCGGGTCGCGGCGCACGGCGTCGTAGCCGCGCCGGGTCCAGGTCGCCAGCCGCAGCCCGAGGCCGGCCAGCACCGGGTCGAGCAGGGGGTTGCGCAGCCCGGCCGGCGGCTTGAAGAAGCGCGGCGGCCGGCCGGCGAGCGTGGTCAGGATGCGCTGTGCCTCCCCCACCTCGCGGCGCAACGCGCCGATGCCCATCGCGGCGAAGCGGTGGGAATGGTGCCAACTGTGGTTCTCCACCGTGTGGCCGCCCTCGACGATGGCGCGGATCAGGCCGGGATGGTCGGTCGCCCGCCCGGCGATGCAGAAGAAGCTGGCCCTGGCCCCCGCCCGTTCCAGCAGGGCGAGCACGGCCGGCGTTACCTGCGGGTCCGGCCCGTCGTCGAAGCACAGGCCGATCTGGCCGAGTTGGGCGCTGCGCGCGGGCAGGCGCCGCAGGTTGGGGCCGAGCAGCGCGCTGCGCGGCCACAGGCCGACGGCGCCGAGCAGCGCGTGGTTGCCGGCCAGCGCTCCCAGTGCCCACGGCCACGCGGCGGGCTGGACCGCGACGCCGGCCAGGGCGGCGGCGTGCAGCACCGCCGAGGCGCGGATCAGCGGCGACGGCGACCAGCGCCGGGGCTCAGCCATGGCCGGACCTCCCCGCGCCCATGGGCGCCGGACCGCCCAGCACGGCGGCGAAGGCGAGGCTGAGGAAGGCGCCGATGGCGACGGTCATGCCGATGCCGTGCAGCACCGGGATGCCCGAGAAGGCCAGCGTGCCGAAACCGATGACGGCGCACAGGTTGGCGACGACCACCGAGACGACGGTGCGCTCGCGCAGGGGGGGTGACGGCTCCGGCCGCTCGAACAGCAGCGAATAGTTGGAGCCGACGCCGACGACCAGCAGCAGCCCGACCAGATGGAAGATCGACAGCGCTTGGCCGAGCGCGGTCAGCAGCGCCATGGTGATGACCACCGCCGCCACCAGCGGCAGCACCGCCGCCACCAGCGAGCGCGGCGACCGCAGGGCCGCCGCCAGCAGCGCGGTGATCGTCAGCCCGCCGAGCAGCGCCAGCGTCAGCGCCTCCTGCCGGTAGCCGCGGTAGAGGCGGTCGGATTCCTCCTTCAGGTTCAGCAGGACGGCGCCCCGCGCCGAGGGATCCTCGGGCAGCCGGGCGGCCAGCGCCGGCGGGTCGGCGACGCCGCGCAGCGGCAGCATCGCGGTCCAGCCGGAGCCGCCGCGAACCAGCAGCGAGTCGAGCTTCAGCTTCAGGCCGGTGCCGTCCAGGCTCGCGCGTGTCAGCGGGGGCATGGTCCGCGCCGCCGCGACGTCGGCCAGGAAGGGCGCGAAGACGTCCGGCCGGAAAGGCAGCCCCCGCGACGCCTGGGCGAGGGCGTCGCGCAGGCGGTCGGGCTCGGGCAGGGCGGCCTGCCGGGCGCGCTGGGTGGCGAGGCTCGGCAGGTGGACGGCCGGGGAGTCGTAACCACCCAGCGTCCCCTGGCGGACCAGCGCGTCGAGCGGCGTCGCCAGCCGCTCGGCGGCGGCGAGCGCCTCGTCCGGCGTGGGGGCGGCGATGACCAGCAGATGGCTGACGTCGGGGGCGCCGAGGTCGCGGCGCAGCGCCTCGTCCAGCCGCTGGTCGGCCTCCGCCACCGGGCTCAGGCTCGACAGCTCGCCCGACCACGCCGCCGGCCCGAGATGGACCAGCCAGCCGAGCGACAGCAGGGTCGCCAGGGCGAGCGGAATCCGCAGGCGCGGGGCGGCGCCGGTCAGGGCGTTCAGCAGCGCCGCGAGCCGCGCCGGCCGTTGGGTCGCGAAGCCCTCCGGCAGCAGGACGGGCAGCACCCAGCGGGTGACCGCCAGCGCCACCGCCAGCCCGGTGATGGAGAAGAGTCCGAGCTGGGCCAGACCGCTGAAGCTGGAGAACAGCAGGGTCGCGAACCCGACGATCGAGGTGGCGACCCCGAGCAGCAGGGTCGGCCAGATCCGCCGCAGGGTGTCGCGCGCCGTCTGTCCGGGCAGGGTCTGGGTGAAGAGGTAGACGGCGTAATCGACGGTCTCGCCCAGCAGGGTCACGCCGAAGCCCAGCGTGATGCCGTGCACCGTGCCGAATCCCAGGCTGACCGCCGCGACTCCGGCCAGGGTGCCGCTGATCGTCGGCAGCAGCGACAGCGCCAGCGCGCCGAGCGAGCGGTAGACCAGCAGCAGCATCCCCGCCACCAGCGCCGTCGCCAGGATGGAGGAGCGGGTCGCGTCGGCCTCGATCCGGTCGCGGGTCTGGACGGAGAAGACGCCCGGCCCGGTCATCACCAGCCGGGCGGCACCGGCATCGGCCGCGCCATCGGCGGCAGCGCTGGCGCTGGCGATGGCGGCGCGGGCTTCCTCGAAGGCGGCGCGGATCAGCGCCAGCGCGCGCTGCTGGGCGTCGATGTCGAAACCGGGGGCGGCGGTCTGCACCAGCAGCAGCGCGCGCGCGCCATCCGCCGACACCCACACCCCGTCGCGGCTGGCCGGCCCGCCGGCCTCGCCCAGCACCCGGTCGGTCAGGGTCAGGATCTCGGCGGTCGGGTCGTTCGGCAGCGCCTGTTTCAGGAACATCCCGGCGGGGGATTGCAGCAGGCGCAGATCCTCCTCCAGCGCCCGGCGCAGCCCCTCGGCGGTGAAGCGTTCCGGCGTGACGGCCGGGCTGAGCAGGTAGCGGTTGGTCCAGAGATAGGCGGCGTCCGCCCCGCGCCCGGTCCGCTCGCCGTTCTCGACCGCCGCTATCAGAGGGTCGCCGCGCAGCCGGGCCGCCGTCGCGCGGCTGAGCCGGGTCAGGCTGTCCGGCGCGGCCCCCTCCAGCCCCACCAGCACGAGGCGCGAGACGACGCCGTCGCGCAGCTGGTCCACGAGCACCTGCTGGGCGGCCGAGGGCGAGCGGGGCAGGAAGGCGGAGATGTCGGCGGTGACGGTCGCCCGCGCCACCAGCAGGGCGCAGACGGCCAGCCCGGCCAGCCACAGCGCCACCCCCCACCATCCGGCCTTGCGCCGCGCGGCGACGGTCACGGCGGATCCGGAAGGATCGTCATGCTGGACCGGTCGCCGTCGGCCTGATGGACGTCGACCCGGCCGATCCCGGCCTTCCGGCCGGCGATCTCGATCCGCCCGACCATGGCGCGGGCCTCGGCCGCGCGCGGCGTCAGCCGCATGAGCCAGCCCTCCGGCGTGCCCTCCAGCGCGACGTCGTAGAAGCGCATCATGGTCGGGACGTCGCCGCGCAGCGTCGCCCGGATGCTCTCCACGTAGGTCTGGATTTCCGGCATGGACGACACCGACAGGCTGCGCGACGCCCCGTCCGCCCGCGTCAGGGTCAGCCGGTCGCCCTCGACCCGCAGGCTCTCCCGCTGGGGCTGGAGCGTCGTCTTCTCCAGCCGGTCGGGGCGGCGGTAGGTCAGGGTGCCGCTGCTTTCCAGCGGGGTGTCGAGCAGGCTGACCGTCCGGGTCTCGGTGAAGCGGGCGCTGGAGGCCTGGACCTGCGCGAAGGCGGCGAACAGCTCCGTCAGGCCCCACGGCCGGTCTGCCGCGCCCGCTCCGGCCGGCGGCAGGACGGCGGCCAGCAGGGCCGCGACAGCCGCCGCGACGCGGCGCCGGGCCGGGCTATTTCCAGAAATCATAGAAATTGAACCAGTTGTAGGGGGAGGAAAGGGCGTGCTGCTCCAGCCGGTCGGCGAAGCGCCCGACGGCCCAGCGCACGAGGCCGGGCCGTTCGGCGGCCGGCACGTCGGAGAAGTCGGCGATCCGCTCGAAATGCACGTCGTAGCGCCCGCCGCCCTGGTAGAGTCCGACCATCAGCACGACCGGCCGCCTCAGCATGGCGGCGAGCTGGAAGGGGCCCAGCGCGAAGGCCGCCGGCTCGCCCAGGAAGGGCAGGCGGATCTCCTCCTCGCCGTCCAGCGTGCGGTCGGCGAGCATGCCAACGAAATGGCCGCGATCGAGGCTTTCGCGCACCTTCAGCATCGATTCCGGCCGGCCCAGCGCGATCACCTCCAGCGACAGCGCCGGGTTGATGGCGTTCAGCACCGAATTGATCTTGCGCGCGTTCTCCTCGTACATCACGAGGCTGACGCGCAGGTCGCGCTGGCGGCGGCCGAGCGCGCGGACCGCCTCGAAGCTGCCCATGTGGGCGCCGAGCAGCAGGCAGCCCTCCCCCCGTTCCATCAGCTCGATGGCGATGTCCTCGCCATGGACGCGGATGTCGAAGGCGGCGGTCTGGTCGTTCAGGAAGAAGACGCGGTCGAGCAGGCAGGCGGCGAAGACATGGTAATGGCGGAACAGGTCGCCGAAGCGCGGCGGCCGGCCCAGCGCCCTGGCGAGGAAGCGCGCCGACCCGGCCCTCGGCTTGCGCGAGAAGAGGACGAAGTAGAGGCAGATGGGGGGAAGCAGCAGCCGGGCCGCCGTCCGGCCGAGGCGCAGCGCCACCCAGACGATGAAGCGGATCGCCGCCGTCGTGCTGCGTTCCGGCCGGGTCATCCACTCCTTGCGGCGGCGGAGCCGGCCGGGGCGTGGCGTTGCGGCGGCGCCCGCGACGGCGTCCGGCGGCGGATTCTCGCGCCCCGGTTTTTCACGCCCCGGTTTTTCACGGAGAGGCCGGGTCACGGCGCGACGCGGCCGCTCATCACCGGGCGGCCCTCCACGCTGCCGGTGAAGGCGATCTCCCCGGCGGAGGTGGGCTGCCACTCGATGCGCAGCCGGTCGCCGGGCCGCACGGGGCGCAGGAACTTGGCCGACCGCAGCCGGCAGGGGCCGAGGTCGCGGCCTTCCGCCCCGGCGATGGCGGTCAGGGCGGCGTCGAGCAGCACGGCGCCCGGAATCACCGGGTTGCCGGGGAAATGGCCGGCGGCGGTGGGGTGGTCGGCGGGAAAGCGGAGGTCGGTCGCCCGGAGGATCGTCTGGGGAGTCGGCACGGCGGACACCTGGGTCTAGCCGCGCGGCGGCGCGGTGTCGTCGGCGAGCAGCCGCAGCAGCGCCTCGCGCGGCAGCTTGCCGGTGGGGTTGCGCGGCAGGGCGTCGACGAAGCGCAGCGGGCGCGGCAGGAAGATCGGGTCGATCCGCTCGCGCAGCCGGGCGGTCAGCGTTTCGGCGCTCAGCCCCGGCGCCACCACCAGGGCGGCCAGCCGGGCGGTTCCGCCGCCATTCCCCCTCGGCTCGTCCTCGCTCGGCATGAAGAAGACGCCGTCCCGCACGCCCTCGATCGAGTTGAGATGGTGGTTGAGGCAGGCGAGCGAGTTGCGCTTGCCGGCGATGTTGACCTGATCGGCCGAGCGGCCGTGCAGGATGAAGCGGGTGTCGGACGTCAGCGCGATCACGTCGGCCAGCAGCGTCTCGCCGTCCAGGAAGTCGCCCGACGCCCAGGTGCCCTGCTCGTCCTGGCGCAGGCGGAGCCCGTCGATGCAGCGCCATTCCGCCGTGGCCGTGGTGCGGCGGACCGCGAGCTGCCCGGTTTCCGAACAGCCGTAGATTTCGTGCAGCGGGGCCGACAGGCGTGCTTCGGCGGCGCTGGCGAGCTGCGGCGCCAGCGGCGCCGTCGCGCACAGGATCAGGTCGAGCGGCGGCAGCGCGGTGTCGTCGGCCAGCAGCGCCTGGAGATGCACCGGCGTGGTCACCAGCAGGCGGCGCGGTCCGACGGAATCGAGGCTGGCGGCGATGTCGGCCGGAAACAGCGGCCGTCCGCCATGCAGGACGAGCCCATGCTGGAGCGCCAGCAGGACGACCGACTCCAGCCCGTACATGTGCTGGTGCGGCACGGTGCCGACCAGCCCGGCCGCTCCCAGCGCCTCGATGCCGAGCGCCGCGCCGGCGCCCTGGACGCTGCGGACCAGCGTGCCCCAGCTCTTCACCTGCGGCATCGGCCGGCCGGTGGAGCCGGAGGTGAAGGCGATGGCCGCCACCTGGTCGGCGGGAAAGGCCAGCTCATCGAAGGCCGGCTCCCCGTCGAGAGGCGGGACCGTCGCGGCGGCGCGCTCCAGCCCGCCCGGGGGCAGCGCCGCGACGCAGTCCAGGCCGGCGTGGCTGCGTCCCGCGTCGGTCAGGCAGACCAGCCCCGGATACCCCTCGGCCAGTTGATGCAGCATGGCCGGCGTGTCGTTGGGCGGCAGCAGGCTGATCTGCCGGCGCAGCAGCGCCGCGCCGAGGCCGACGGCGAAGCCGAGCCGGTCGGCGCACAGGTTCAGCGCGTAGGCCCGGTCGGGCAGCCGCCGCGCCAGATCCCGCACGGCGGCGAGGAACGCGCGCACCGTCACCGGCCGCCCGTCGCGCCACGCGAACAGGGCGTCGGGATCGCGGTGGCGGAGCAGCGGCAGCCGGGTGGTGGACAGAATCGTCATGGCGTGACCGTCATGGGTTGGGCCGCTCCGCGAAGACGCGGACGACGTCGGCGATCGATCCGTGGGAAAGGTTGGGGAACCGGCGCAGCCGGCAGGCGTATTCCAGCAGGAACATCAGGGCGACCAGCGGCAGGTCGAGCACGTTGACGAAGAAGGACCACACCGTATTGGAGGCGGTCAGGAACAGCAGGGCGGACACCGCGAGCTGGCCGGCGAAGAACAGGCACCACGCCACGGTGACGCGGCGGGTGTAGACCAGCATCGCGTCCGTCAGGTGGCCGCGCACGCGGCGGGCGATGCCGGTGATCAGCGGCTCGCGCCCCGGCGCCAGGGTGCGGCCGAACAGCACCAGAAGCCCGGCGTGGATGGCGGCGTGGCCGATTCCCGTCGCCGCCAGCAGGCCGTCGCGCGCGGAATGCCAGGACAGGGCGATCAGCGGGATGGCGGCGGCCAGGGCGATCCAGCGGTGGCGGGGCGACAGCCGGCCGACCACCAGCGCGGTGACGCCGGTCTGCACCAGCGCCAGCGCCAGCGCGGCGCCTGTGCCCGGATCGGCGACGACCGCGCCGTGGACGAGCAGGGGGTAGGCGGCGGCCAGCGACAGGCCGACGCAGCCCCCGACCCAGGCCGTCACCGCCCGCATCAGGCGGCTTTGAGCCGTTGGATGTGATCGTTCAGCGTGCGCAGCGAGGCGAAGATCGTGGCGTTGTTCTCGTCGTCGGCCCGCAGCTTGACCTCGTAGGTCTTCGACACCGCGAGCGCCACCTCCAGGATGTCGATGGAATCGAGGCCCAGCCCCTCGCCGTAGAGCGCCGCCTCCGGGTCGATGTCGTCCGGCTCCGTTTCCAGAGTGAGGGTGTCCACGATCAGGGTCGCCAGCCCGTGTTCCGAGGGGGACATCGTCGTCAAGTCACTCATCAGGCCTCGCAAGAGCAGCGGCGCGCACCCTTCGGCCATCATACCTCTTTGGATATATCCATCAAGGTGTAGGAAGTCCCGATCGAGCGCGAGGATTCGTCAAGTCCGTCATGACGATAGCCACGCGCCTCCGGGGTTTCCATCATTATTTCGGAGTGTCCGCGCTGTATTGCGAAATGGCGATGTAACTCTGAAGACCGATGAGGTTCGGCCTCGCCGCCGAACAGTCATGCCGGCGGTTTCTCCACGGGGCGCGCGGCCCTTCGGGACGGGTCAAGCGCCGTCCGCCGTCTGACCGGGCCGGGCGCGGCGGCCTGCGACCGTGACCGCCAGCGCGGCGGCGATCAGGCCGGCGGCCACCGCGAAGGTGGCGCGCGTGCCGCCGGCGACCGCCTCGGCGCCCGCCGTCGCGACATCCCCCGCCGCCGCCGCGAACACCGCGCCCATGGCGGAGGCCCCGGTGACCAGCCCGAGATTGCGCGCGAGATTCAGCAGGCCGGACGTGAGACCCCGCTGGTCCGGACGGACACCGGTCATGACGGCGGTGTTGTTGGCGGTCTGGAACAGCGCGTAGCCGACGGTGACGACGACGAGGGGAGCGAGGTAGCCGGTGACTCCCAACGCCGCCGGGAGCCCGGACAGCAGGACGGTTCCGGTCGCCATGCCGGCCAGCCCGGCGACGGTCATGCGCCGTGCGCCGAAACGGTCGGTGAGGCGGCCGGCCGGGACGCCGGCCAGCGCGGCGGCGAGCGGACCGGCCGACAGGGCGAGCCCGGCCGGTCCCGTGTCGAGCCCGAGGGCGTGCGAAAGATGGAACGGCCCGACCACCAGCGTCGCCATCATCACCGTCGAGACGAGCGCGTTCGCGGCGAGGCCCCGGCCCAGCGCGGGATCGCGGAGCATCGCCGGGCGGATCAGGGGGGAGGCGGCGTTCGTCTCGACGCGCAGGAAGAGGCCGGCTCCGCAGGCGGCGGCCAGCAGCAGGGCCAGGGTGAGCGGACCGAAGGCGCCGCGCCCCATCGTCATGGCCAGCGCGTAGGCGGCGAGCGTCAGCGCCAGCAGCAGCGTGCCCAGCCCGTCGAAGCCCGCCCGTCCGCCCGCCGTTCCGCCCGCCGTTCCGTCCCGATCCTCCCGGCGGTCGGCGGGCAGGTGACGGCGCGCGAGGGCGAACGCCAGCAGCCCCAGCGGCAGGCCGGCGAGGAAGATCGCCCGCCAGCCGAACCCGGCGATCAGCCCGCCGCCGAGCGACGGGCCGAGGGCGGTGCCGACCGCCGACATGGTGCCGAGCAGCCCCATGGCGCCGCCGACCCGCGACGCGGGAACCGTTCCGGCGACGAGGGCCATGGCCAACGCCATCATGACGGCCGCTCCGACGCCCTGCGCCGCCCTGGCGGCGACCAGCAGCCAGAGCGTCGGCGCCGCGCCGCACAGGGCCGAGGCCAGCGTGAACAGCGCGATGCCGCCCAGCAGCAGCCGGCGCCGCCCGGCGAGATCGCCGAGCCGCCCGGCGCCGACGATCAGGCTGGTGATGGCGAGCAGATAGGAAAGGACGATCCACTGCACGTCGTGGAAGGGGGCGCCGAACGCGTCGGCCAGCGTCGGCAGGGCGACGTTGGCGACGCTGATGCCGAGCGAGGGCAACAGCACGGACAGCGACAGCCCGGCGAGCGCCCAGCGGACCGAGGCGGCCCGTTCGTCGTCCCCGGCGTCGTCCCCGGCGGCGGCTCCATCCCGCTCCGCGATGACTGGTTTCACCATGACCTCCGTTTTCCGTCGATCCCCGAAGGGAAGCGGCCGGAATCCTAGGCCCCGGTCCGGCATGGCGGAACGCGCGGCGTTTGCAGCTTGTCCGTGCGTCCGACGCCATGCCACCGGCGGACCGGGGTGCTATGATCGCGGCATGGCGATCCCCGATCTGAACTTGCTGATCACCCTCGACGCGCTGCTCGCGGAAGGCAGCGTGGCGCGCGCGGCGCAACGGCTGCGGCTCAGCCCATCCGCGATGAGCCGGGCGCTGGCCCGCCTGCGGGAGACGACGGGCGATCCGTTGCTGGTCCGGGCCGGGCGCGGTCTGGTGCCGACGCCCCGCGCGCTGGAACTCCGCGACCGGGTGCGCCAGCTCGTGCAGGACGGCGAGGCGGTCCTCCGCCCGGCCGAGGCGCTCGACCTCGGGCGGCTGGTGCGGACCTTCACGCTGCGGAGCAGCGAGGGCTTCGTGGAGACCTTCGGCCCCGGCCTCATCGCCCGTGTCGGGGCCGAGGCGCCCGGCGTGCGGCTGTGCTTCGCCCAGAAGCCGGACAAAGACACGGCGCCGCTCCGCGAGGGGGCGGTGGATCTGGAAACCGGCGTGGTGGGGACGACGACGGGGCCGGAGCTGCGCGCGCAGGCCCTGTTCCGCGACCGCTTCATCGGCGTCGTGCGGTTGGGGCACCCGCTGAGCCGGGACGAGATCACCCCCGCCCGCTACGCCGCCGGCCGCCACATCGCCGTGTCGCGGCGCGGCCTCGACCGGGGAGGGATCGACGACGCCCTGAAACCCTTCGGGCTGGAGCGCCAGATCGCGACGATCGTCGGCGGCTTCTCGACCGCGCTGGCGCTGGCCCGCGCCTCCGACCTGATCGCCAGCGTTCCCGAGCGGCACACCGCCGCGCTGCGCGCCGACCTGTTCGGCTTTCCCCTGCCGGTCGCCACGCCGGAACTCACGGTGTCGCTGCTGTGGCATCCGCGGCTCGACGCCGACCCGGCGCACCGCTGGCTGCGCGGCTGCGTGCGGGAGGTGTGCGCCGGCCAGACCACCGCCAGCCAGACCGCCGCCAGCCAGACCGCCAGCGTCAGCCATACCGCTTGAGATAGGCGCGCGGGGAGGCGCCGAGGACACGCTTGAACATGGTGGTGAAGGCGGCCGGGTTGTCGTAGCCGAGGTCGAGCGCGACGGTGGTGACCGGCTCGCCGGCCACCAGCCGGGGCAGGGCGGTGACGAGGCAGGCCTGCTGGCGCCATTCGACGAAGCTGAGGCCGGTTTCCTGCCGGAACAGCCGCGTGAAGGCGCGGCGGCTGACGCCGAGCGGTCCGCTCCAGTCCTCGATGGTCGCGTGCACCGTCGGTTTCAGCAGGAACCGGCGGCAGCGCGCGGCCAGCGCCCCGTTCGCCGGGAAGGGCAGCGAGAGCGGCTGCACCGGCAATTGCCGCATCTCGTGCCGGAGCAGCGCCATCAGCGCGCCGGCGTGGCTGTCCGGGTCGTACTCGACCGGGACGTCCATGGCCTTGGCGATCAGGCTGCGGACGAAGGGGGACAGGCCGACGACCTCGCAATGGCCGGGCATGCCGCCGGCCAGATCGGGGTCCAGAAACAGGCTCTGGGTGGTGACGGCGCCGATCATCCGCACCTCGTGGACGACGCCCGGCGGAATCCACAGCCCGCATTGCGGCGGCATCACCCAGGTGCCCTGCGGCGTCGCCAGCACCAGCACGCCGGTGGCGCCGGAGATCAACTGGCCGCGCCGGTGCCAGTGGGCGGGCAGCGCGTGGCCGTCCGGGTAATCGTGGCCCATCGCGATCAGCGGACGGGGAACGGCGTCGACCGCCTCGATGCGAACATTGCGGACCATGGCCCACTCTCGTAGGAAATAGGCCTGAGCGCGGTGGCGGGCCCTGCGCGACGACCCTAGGCTCACGGGTGCGTTCCGCGCAACACCGCGCCCCGCCGGGCGATCCGTCCGGCGGGGACAAGAAAGGCCCATTTCCCGTGTCCGAGACGATCCTGAGCCGGCCGAAGGCCGGAGCGACGGCCTTTTCCATCCTGGCGGCCGTCAGCCTGTGCCATCTGCTGAACGACCTGATCCAGTCGCTTCTTCCGGCGATCTACCCCATCCTGAAGGACGAGTTCACGCTCAGCTTCGCGCAGGTCGGGCTGCTGACCCTGACCTACCAGATCACCGCGTCGCTGCTTCAGCCGCTGGTCGGGCTGTTCACCGACCGGCGGCCGATGGCCTATTCGCTCGCCATCGGCATGGGCGCCTCGCTGGTCGGCCTCGTCATCCTGGCCTTCGCGCCCAACTACCCGGCGCTGGTCGCCGGGGGGATGCTGCTGGGCCTCGGTTCCTCGATCTTCCATCCGGAAGCCTCGCGCATCGCGCGGCTGGCGTCGGGCGGCGCGCATGGGCTGGCGCAATCGCTGTTCCAGGTCGGCGGCAACTTCGGCTCGGCGCTCGGGCCGCTGCTGGCCGCCTTCGTCATCCTGCCGCACGGGCAGGCCAGCCTCGCCTGGTTCGCGCTGGTGGCGCTGGGCGGCATCGCCATCCTCACCGGGCTGGGGCGCTGGTACCAGAGCAACGGCCACGCCCGCCCGGTGAAGCGCGGGGCGCCGGTGCGCCACGCCGACCTGACCGCCGGGCAGGTCTGGCAGGCGATGGCGGTGCTGGTCGCGCTGATCGTGTCGAAGTACGTCTATCTGGCGAGCATCACCAGCTACTACACCTTCTACCTGATGGAGCGCTTCCAGTTGCCGACGGAGACGGCGCAGCTCTGCCTGTTCGTCTTCCTGGCGGCGGTCGCCACCGGCACGGTGATCGGCGGCCCGGTCGGCGACCGCATCGGCCGCAAGACCGTCATCTGGGTCTCGATCCTCGGCATCCTGCCCTTCACGCTGGCCCTGCCCTATGTCGGGCTGACGGCGACGGTGGCGCTCAGCGCGATCATCGGGCTGGCGCTGGCCTCGGCCTTCCCGGCGATCGTGGTCTACGCGCAGGAGCTGATGCCCGGCCGGGTCGGCACGGTGTCGGGCCTGTTCTTCGGGCTGGCCTTCGGCGTGGCCGGGATCGGCGCCGCCGGGCTCGGCCTGCTGGCCGACCGGACGGGCATCGACTTCGTCTACACGGTCTGCTCCTACCTGCCGCTGCTCGGCCTGCTCACGGTGTTCCTGCCGAACCTCGGGGGCCGGGCGCGCCGGTGATCCGGACGCGCGCCGCGCCGGGCCGGCCGCTCAGCGGCCGGGCGACACCCCGGCGCGGATGGCGTCGATGAAGGCGCGCAGGGCCGGTGCCATCTGCCGTTGTTGGGGATAGCACAGGAAACGCCCCGGAAACGGCCCGGACCAGGCGTCGAGCAGCGGCACCAGCCGCCCCTCCGCGATGTGCGCCACCACCGTGTCCTCGACGGCGAAGGCGATGCCGATCCCCTCCAGGGCGGCGCGCAGCGCCATGTCCTTGTCGTTGAGGATCAGCGGTCCGTCGACCGCGACCTCGAACCAGGATCCGTTCTCGCAGAACTCCCAGGCGTAGGGCGTCGCGTGGCCGGGCCAGCGCCAGCGGATGCAGCGGTGGCGCACCAGATCGCGCGGGTGGTCCGGGCGCCCGTGACGCGCCAGATAGCCGGGTGACGCCACCGCGACCTGCCGCAGCTCCGGCCCGAGCCGCAGGGCGACCAGATCGCGCTCGATCACCTCGCCGATGCGGATGGCGGCGTCGAAACCGCCGGCCACCAGATCGACCACCGTGTCATCCAGCGTGACGTCGAGCACGACGTCCGGGTAGTCCCGCGCGAAGGCCGGCAGCATCGGCTCGATGTAGGTCCTGGCGGCGGCACGGAAACTGTGGACGCGCACGGTCCCCGCCGGCCGCTCGCGGTGCTGGCGGATCTGGCCGATGGCGTCGCCGAGTTCCGACACGGCGGGGCGCACCCGGCGGTACAGGTTCTCGCCGGCCTCCGTCAGGGCGACGCTGCGCGTGGTGCGGTTGAGCAGCCGCACCCCGACCAGCTCCTCGAAGCCGCGCACGAGCTGGCTGAGGGCGGAGGGGGAGACACCGAGCCGGTCGGCGGCCCGGCTGAAGCTCAGCGTCTCGCCGACCGCCACGAAGGCGCGGAGCTGGTTGTAGTCGCTGCCCGACAGCAGGGGCTTCCTCAAGGGTTCCATGCGCGACAGCAAACGATTTTTCAGTCCAGCTTACAAGCGCTGTCAGAAACGGCTCCATTCTGAACCGGCATCGCCGGGTGTATCCCCTGTGCGGCGACGACAAGGAGACATCGCATGACCACATGGTTCATCACGGGGATTTCGCGCGGGCTGGGGCTGGCCCTGGCCAGGGCGGCGCTGGCGCAGGGCGACACGGTCGTCGGGACGGTCCGCGACGGCACCCCCGATCTCTCGCCCCGGCTGCCGGCCGATCGCGGGGCGCTGCACGTCCTGACGCTCGACGTCGCCGACGGCGACGCGGCGGAGGCGGCGGTCGGCCGGGCCTTCGCGCTGGCCGGCCGCATCGACGTGATCGTCAACAACGCCGGTTACGGCCTGCTGGGGTCGGTCGAGCAGGCGAGCGACGCGGAGGTCGCGCGCCTGTTCGCGGTCGATGTTTTCGCCCCCTTCCGCATCATCCGGGCGGCGCTGCCGCACCTGCGGGCGCAGGGAGCCGGCCACATCGTCAACATCACCTCGGTTGCCGGCCGGGCGCCGGGGCCCGGCGCCGGCCTTTACGCGGCGGCGAAGCACGCGCTGGAAGGGTTGTCGGCGAGCCTCGCGCAGGAGGCCGGCCCGCTGGGGATCAAGGTGACGGCGGTGGCGCCGGGCGCCTTCCGCACCGATTTCCTGTCGGCCCACTCGATCCGCAAGAGCGGCGCGGCGGACCCGGCCTACGCCGCCAGCGTCGGGCGCAGCTCGGCGGCCTTCGACGCCATGGCCGGCCGCCAGCTCGGCGACCCCGACCGCGCCGCGCAGGCCATCCTGGCGCTGGTCCGTTCGGAGAATCCGCCGCTGCATCTGCTGCTCGGCACGGACGCCCTGGCGCGGACCCGCGCCAAGCTCGACAGCGTGATGGGGGAGATGGCCGCCTGGGAGGAGTGGACGCGCGGCACCGATTTCGTCGAGCCGGCGTAAGGGGGCACGGGACGGCATCCCGCCGCGCAGCGGGGCGGGCATGCCGTCCCGTCGGGTGTCGGCGGAACATCCCTATCTCGGCCCGGATTTCGCGTTCCGGGAGTGGGTGCCCGGCACGGCGCCGTGGCGCGGCCGCGTCCACGCCTTCAACTTTGTGGCGGTGCTGAGCCACGGGCAAGGCGACGGGCGACATCCCCGGCATCAGCGCCGGGGCCGAGCGGCTGGCCGACCGTCTCGCCACCGCCCTCTTCATCGAGGACTACGACCGGCATTGGGAGCAACTGCCGGGCTTCGAGACGCCCGAACTGACGGGGGACGAATGGACCGAGGCGGAAGGCTTCGCCTGAACGTCCCACCCTTCCGGCGGCGGGCAAGGGCATGATGGAAGCACCGTTGAGGCAGCGAACCTGTATGCTGGGGCACGGAGACGTGCTTCGGGGCGCAAGTCCAATTCGAAGGCGCGCCTGAAGAGGGGGGATCCCCCAATTCCGGCGTGGTCCCTGCGGCTGCGCGTCCGCTGGCGTTCCGGATTCAGGTGTCGTATGGACAAGGCTGAAACCAGCGATGGTGCGGCACCGGCCGGTGCCGATCACAGACGGCGGGGAGCGGCGTTCGGCGGTGACCATCGACATCAGGACCATCATACGGGCCCACCAGCAGGGCGATCTGGACGGGGCGGAGGCCGGATACCGCGCGTTCCTGGAGGGGCAGCCGGACCACGTCCAGGCGTTGCAGATGCTCGGCCTGCTCCTCATGCAGCGGCGGCGCCCGGCCGAGGCGGTCGATGTCTTCCGACGGGTGATCGATGCCCAGCCGTCGGTTCCCGACCATTGGGCCAATTTCGGAGGCATGCTGCGCGCGGCCGGGCGGGCGATGGCCGCCGGGAACGCCTACCGCCGGGCGCTCGCGCTCGCCCCCGCCCATGGTGCTGCGGCCTTCAACCTCGCCAACCTGATGGGGCCGGCGCCGCCCGACGGGGCGGGGCGGCCGCTCGACGCGGA
Source organism: Azospirillum agricola (assembly GCF_020005195.1). Classification (NCBI taxonomy): domain Bacteria; kingdom Pseudomonadati; phylum Pseudomonadota; class Alphaproteobacteria; order Rhodospirillales; family Azospirillaceae; genus Azospirillum; species Azospirillum agricola. The sequence continues at coordinate 514,756 of NZ_JAIFZR010000002.1, read as the reverse complement.
GGCCTGGTACGAGCGCGTCCTTGCCGTCACCCCCGACCACAAGCAGGCGCGCAACAACCTGGACGTCCTGTGGGAGAAGAACGCCGGCCGGTTCGAGGCGGCGGCGCGGCGGCGGATCATGCTGGAACCGGCGTCGATCCGCGCGCACGAGAGCCTAGCCCGGACGCTGCTGCCGCGCAGCGGGCTGATCGGCTGGTGCTCCAGCAAGGCCCGTGACTTCGACCTGGACGCCGCGTTGGCGGCGTTCGACCATCTGCGCGCGGTTCAGGCCATCCATCCGGACGAGAGCGGCACGGGCCGCCTCTGGCGCGCGCTGGCCCTCGACCTGTTGCAACTGGGCAAGCTCGACGACAGCCGTCTGGAGCGTGTGACGCGGGCGGCGTGGCGGCAATTGCGCGTCGCGCCCAAGGATGTCCTGTGCGCGGCGCTGGTGGGGTACCATGTCTGCCGCCGGGGCCGGCTGGGCTTGGCCTCGCGTCTGCAAACGCGGTTCGCATCGCGTTTCACGGCAGCGGAGATCGAGGCGGACCCGGAGCTTGGCTACTGGTCCATGCTGCGCGCGGACGATGGGTTCCTGGAACGGCTGCCGCCGGTCGAGACCGTTCTCGCCCGCCTGCCGGCGCTGGAAACGCTGGTGGACGGGACCGGCGGCAAGACTGGCGCCACGGGGCCGGTGATCCTGCTGAGCGGCGACGAGATCTACGCCCGGCGTTTCGGCCCGAAACTGCTGCAATCCATCGCCGATCACAGTCCGGGCGTTTCGGTGGTGCTGAATCTGGTGGCGCCGTCGGCGGCGACGCTCGATCTCGTCGCGGAGTGGCGCCGGCAGTACCCCTTGAATTTCGGTGTTTCCTGCGAGTGGCCGAACCTTTCCGGATGGTCGCCGCACCGGCGGAGCACCTACTTCGCCTGCGCCCGCTTCGTCCGCGCCTTCCAATGGCACCGCCGGCTGAACCGCCCGGTCATCGTGCTCGATCTGGACGCGGAAGTGCGCAGCGACCTTCGCCGGCTGGCGGAGGAGATGGTGGGGCAGGACGTCGGCCTCCTGCTCGACGGGCGGCGGCGCGGGCCGTTCCGCGAAATCCTCGCCGGCTTCGTCTGTTACAACGACACGCCTCCGGCCCGCCGCTTCCTGGAGACGGTGGCCGCCTACATCGGGCACTTCCTTCTGGACGCCGAGCCCCGGTGGATGCTGGATCAGACGGCCCATCTGGCGGCCCACCACCGGTTCCGCCACGCGGATCCGCCGCTGCGCATCCGCTGGCACGATTTCCAGACCTTCGCCCACTGCACCTTCATCGGCGAGAAGTAGCGCCGCCGGGGGGATGACCGCGCGTTCACAATCCCGCACGGGTCGTTCATACGGGAAACCAACGCCGTTCACAGCGATGTCCAATTATTGGGCAGACCAGCAATGCCGGACGTGCCATTCTGGGCGCCCGGCACCGTCGGTCCGTTTTCCGTTCCGTTCAGGAGATCCCCGGCATGACCTTCCCCACCGCCCGACCCACCCTCCGGGTTCGGCTGTCGACCGCGGCTTTCGCCTCCGTGATGGCGCTCGGTGTCGGGCTGGCCGCACCGGCCCTCGCCCAGCTGGCGCCCCAAACGGCGATGCCCCAAACGGCCATGCCCCAGGCGGCGACTCCCCAGGCCGCTCCTCAGCCGTCGGTCCGCTACGACATCGGCTACGACATCTTCTATCCCGTCCGCGCGCAGAACGGGATGGTTGCGTCGGAGCACCGTCTGGCGACCGAGATCGGCGTCGCCATCCTCCAGCGCGGCGGCAACGCGGTGGACGCCGCCGTGGCGGTCGGCTTCGCGCTGGCGGTGGTGCTGCCCAACGCCGGCAACGTCGGCGGCGGCGGCTTCATGATCGTGCACGACGCCAAGTCGGGCAAGGACGTCGCCATCGACTTCCGCGAGATGGCGCCGGCCAAGGCCTCGCGCGACATGTACCTCGACGGGCAGGGCAAGGTCGTGCCCGACCGCTCGCTCTACACCCATCTGGCGGTCGGCATTCCCGGCACGGTGGCCGGTCTCGCCCACGCCCAGGCGAAATACGGCACGCTGGCGCTGGCCGATGTCATCGCCCCGGCGATCAAGCTGGCGCGCGAGGGCTACGCCGTCACCCCGCAGCTCGCCGGGCTGCTGGAGGTCGAGCGCGACCATCTGGCGAAGTGGGGCGCCACCCGCGCCGTCTTCTTCAAGGACGAGCGGCCGCTGCGCGCCGGCGAGACGCTGGTCCAGGCCGATCTCGCCGCCTCGCTGGAGCTGATCGCCAAGGACGGGCCGAAGGCCTTCTACGAGGGCCCCATCGCGGAGAGGATCGCGGCGGAGATGTCCAGGCACGGCGGCCTCGTCACCGCCGAGGATCTGAAGGCCTACAAGGTGGTGGAACGCGAGCCGGTCGCCGGCACCTACCGGGGCTACACCGTGAAGTCGATGCCGCCGCCCAGCTCCGGCGGCACGCACATCGTCCAGATCCTCAACATGCTGGAGCGCTACCCGCTGAAGGATCTCGGCGCCGGCAGCGCCCAGGGCATCCACCTGATGGCGGAGGCGATGAAGCTGGCCTACGCCGACCGCTCCGAATATCTCGGCGACCCCGACTTCACCAAGGTGCCGGTGAGGGGGCTGACCTCGCGCGCCTACGCCGACGAGCTGGCGAAGCGGATCGATCCCGACAAGGCGACCCCGGCCAGCACCATCAAGCCCGGCAAGCCGGCGCCCTACGAAAGCGACCAGACCACCCATTTCTCGGTCGCCGATTCCCAGGGCAACGTGGTCAGCACCACCTACACGCTGAACCTGAACTTCGGCAGCGGCATCGTCGCCGAGGGGACCGGCATCCTGCTGAACAACGAGATGGACGATTTCTCGGCCAAGCCGGGCGTGCCCAACGCCTTCGGACTGATCGGCGGCGACGCCAACGCCATCCAGCCCTACAAGCGCCCGCTCAGTTCGATGTCGCCGACCATCGTGCTGAAGGACGGCAAGCCCTGGCTGATCACCGGCAGTCCGGGCGGCAGCCGCATCATCACCACCACGCTGGAAACCGTCATCGACCACATCGATTTCGACATGAACCCTGCCGAGGCCGCCGCCGTGCCGCGCGTCCACCACCAATGGACGCCGGACGAGCTGCGGGTCGAGAAGGGGCTCAGCCCGGACACCATCCGCCTCCTGGAGCAGAAGGGGCACAAGGTCGCGGTCAAGCCGACGATGGGCCGCACCCAGACCATCCAGCTCCGCGGCGACGGGCTGTACGGCTATTCCGACCCGCGCAATCCCGACGGTGCGGCCGCCGGCTACTGAGCCGGTCGCCCTCGCCGGGCGGGCGGCCCGAACTTGCGTGGAGACGGGGATCCCGACGGGTCCCCGGCCTCCCTTTCGTTGCCTGCGGACGGCGGGAATTTCCCGTATACAATGCACAGACGGCGTGCTTTTGTAACCGGCGGTCTGTCCCGCCGGTCAAAAACCACCGAGTCTCCAACGACTTTCCGGGATAAGGCCACGGAACAGTTGGCGAGGGCCGGCCGGTCGGCTAGCCTTCCAAAGAGCAAACCGGAGCATCAGCCGTGGACAAGGCCTTGGTCGAAAAGAACCGCGAATGGACCTACCAGCGTGAAGGGAAGGCGCCCGCCGCCATCCGAGTCGCCGACTTCGAGCGCGAGGGAAAGCGCATCGTCGCCTTCCTGGAGCAGACCGACATCGCCAAGACGGTCGGCGCGCCCCAGGCGGCCGTGAATGATTGGCCGCGCATCGCCGAGGTCTACGCCGCCGAGCAGGGCGTTCCGCTGAACGACATCTACTGGTACGAGATGAATCCGCGCCGTTTCGCCAACGGCCGTCCCAACGTGTCCGAATATCTGCCCGGCCGTCGCGAATGGCGGTTCGAGACCAGCCTGCCGCTCGCCCGCGCCATCGTCGAGCAGCTCGGCTTCGACCCCGATAACCTGCCGCTCGACATCTGAGCGGTTCCCTCTCCCGCGCGCGCCGGTCCGGGTGTATGCTGGGTTCGAACGTGACCGCCGGCATGCGGTCGGGAGACGGATCATGACGGCGGTGCGGCGGGTGTTGGCCTTGGGTGCCCTGGGGGCGGTGGCCGTTCTGGCGGCGGTGGCGGCAGCCCCCGGTGACGCCGCCGCGCGCGGCGGCTCGTCGGTGTCGGTCGGCGTTGGGATCGGCGTCGCCCCGGTCTTTCCGGGATACGGCTACGGCTACGGCTATGGCCCCCGCCATTACCCCGCCCCGCGCTACTACGCGCCGCCGCCGGTGGTGATGTACGCCCCGCCCCCGCCCGTGGTCGTCTACCAGCGCCCGCCCGCTGTGGTCTACGCGCCGCCGGTGCCCGCTGACCCGGCCGGGCCGGTCTACCGTTCGGCCGAGGGCCTGCAATGCCGGGAATACCAGAGCACGGTGATGATCGACGGGCGGCCGCAGGCCAGCTTCGGCACCGCCTGCCTGATGGCCGACGGGACCTGGCGCATCGTCAACTGACGGTCCCTCCCGCCGGTCACACCTCGTCGAGGGACGGCTCGACCTGCTTGTCGGCGAAGGTTTCGCAGATCTCGCAGACCTGGTCCCAGCTCGACAGGAAGGCGTCCAGATAGACCGGGTCGAAATGCTGCCCGCCCGCCTTCTGCATATGGGAGCGCGCCTTCGCCAGCGACCAGGCGGGCTTGTAGGGGCGCGTGCTGGTCAGCGCGTCGAAGACGTCGGCGATGGCGACGATGCGGCCGCTCACCGGAATGTCGTCGCCCGCTTGGCCGTTGGGGTAGCCGTTGCCGTCGTACCTCTCGTGATGGGTCAGCGCGATCTCCGCCGCCAGCCGCATCAGCGGGATGTCGCTGCCGGCCAGGATGCCGTGCCCGATGGTGGTGTGCTGGCGCATCACCGTCATCTCCTCGGGTGTCAGCCGGCCGGGCTTCAGCAGGATCATGTCGGGAATGCCGATCTTGCCGACGTCGTGCATCGGGGCGGCGGCCATCAGCTGGGCGGCGAAGTCGCCATCGTAGCCGGCGGTCTCGGCGATGATCCGGGAATAGCGGGACATGCGTTCAAGATGGGCGCCGGTTTCCGGGTCGCGGTATTCGGCGGCGCAGGACAGGCGGTGGACCAGCTCCTCGCCCTGGCGTTGCAGGGCGGCGGTCACCCGCTCCACCTCGGCCGACAGCAGGGCCGCGCGGTCGCGCAGCAGGATCCGGCTCTGCCGCAAGGCCAGCAGGTTGCGCATCCGGGCCTGGACCTCCGGCACGAGGATCGGCTTGGTCAGGAAGTCGTTGCAGCCCTCCTCCAGCGCCTGAAGCCGGATCCCGGTGGCGATGTCGGCGGTGATCATCACGACCGGGACCGTGTCGAGCCGCGAGTCGGCGCGGATGCGCCGCAGCAGGGTCAGGCCGTCCATGCCGGGCATCATCTGGTCGAGCAGGATCAGGTCCGGGCTGTTGTCGCGCAGCCAGGCGACGGCGTCGAACGGGTTGTCCATCGTCACCGGCTCGGCGTCGTCGAGCCGCCGCACCAGGGTGGCCAGGATCAGCAGGTTGGTGCGATCGTCATCCACGATCAGGACGTTCATGGCGCCGCCCCCTTGCGCCGCTCCCCGATCAGGCGGGCGGCTTCCGCCAGCAGGGCGGCGAGATTGACGGGCTTCTCGAAGGCGGCGTCGGCCCCCAGCAGGCAGGCCATGGTCGGCAGCTCCATCCGCAGCCGGACGCTGCCGCCCGACACCGCGATCAGCGGCGGGCGGGCGGGAAGGGTGTTCAGCCCCAGGATCACCTCGTAGCCGTCGGCTTCCGGCATGATGATGTCGGTCACGATCAGGTCGATCTCGGAGTCGCGCAGGATCGCCAGCGCATCGTTGCCGTTCTCCGCCTCGCGCACGGTGAAGCCGGCGCGGGTGAAGGCGACGCCGACCATGCCCCGGAAGTCGGGGTCGTCGTCGACCAGCAGAACGCGGCCGGTCTTGGCCGCGGGGCGGAGCTCGTAGAGGGTCATTTCCATGGCGCGCGTCCTTGCGGTCCTTCGCGTGTGTCCGCTTTTTTGCTCAGGCCGGCGGCGTTGCCCCATGGCGCCCCCCATCCCGCCGCTGCCGCACGGAGGTTGGGGGCCGCCCTTGTTCCATGGGCATAAGAATAACGATTGGCTGGGCTTGCCGCGGCGGTGGCGTGGGATAGCGCCGTCGGGAAATGGGATACCGGGGATACTATCCCGGCCCGGCCAACGATCCGCCCGAAAGGCGTTCATCACCGAAACTTAACATTTTGACGCGAATATCCTGCTTCGATGCTATGATTTCCCGCAAGGTCCCAAGACCGGGTGCCGGCCGGGCGGAGGCGGTGGATGAGAATTCTGGTGGCCGACGACCACCCGCTGTTTCGCGATGCCCTGGAGCTGTCCATCCGTCAGGCCTGGGCGGATGCCGACGTGCTGTCCGTCGGGTCGCTGGACGGTCTGACGGCCGGGTGGTTCGATCTCATCGTCCTCGACTGGCGGATGCCCGGCGTCGAGGGCACGGACCCGCTGACCCTGCTGCGGCGGGCCGGCGTCGAGGGGCCGGTGGCGGTCGTCACCGGCGCCGAGGATCCCGAGACGGCGCTGGAGGTGCTGCGCTGCGGCGCCGACGGATTCCTGCCCAAGACCACGCCGCGGCGCGTGCTGGCCCAGGCCCTGCGCCTGGTTGCCGAGGGCGGCAGCTTCATCCCCCGCAGCGTCGCGATGGATCTGCTGCACATCAGCGAGCTGTCGGCCGATCTCGACGACGGCGACGACGCGGCGGACGGCGCGGCGGACGGCGACGGCGCTCTCTCCGCGCCGCTGACGGAGCGTGAACAGCAGGTCCTGTGCATGCTGGCGACCGGCGCCACCAACAAGGAGATCGGGCGGCGGCTGAGCCTTCAGGAGGTGACGGTGAAGCTGCACACGCGGCGGATCCTGCGCAAGCTGGGCGCCCGCAACCGCACCGACGCCGTCCGCCGCGCCCAGGAGGCCGGGCTGCTGAGCCATGGCCTGAGCCCCGCGTCGCCCTGAGGGAACCTGTGCATACGGGTCGGCCCTGAGGCGGGGCTGGCCGGTGCGCGCGTTACTATTCCCCGGTCAGGCCGCCGGCCGGCGCTTTTCCACGGCCACAATCGACGAGTGATCATGACCGCCACGCCACCGACCGACCGTTCCCAGGCTCATCCGGCGCGTGGATGGGGGTGGGCGATCGCGGTGCCGCCGCTTCTGGCCGCCGCCGCCGGTGCCGCCGCCCTGTGGCTGATGCCGCCGTTCGAGGGAGACGGCACGGTGGTGGTCCTGCTTGCCGCCGCCGCCGGCCTGACCGCCGGTGCCCTTCTGGTCGCCGTCCGGGCGCGGGCGGAGCTGGGGTGGCTCGGCCACGAGCACCGGCGCGCGCTGGCCGCGGCGGCGTGGCGGGAGGACGCCTCCCGCGACGATTCGCTCGATCCGGACGGGTTGGGCGGGGACGCCCTCGGCGATGCCGGCCTGGAGGAGGAGCCAGAACGGCCGGGCGGGGCGGCCGGGCATGCCGCCGACCGGCAGGTCCTGCTCGACGCGATGACGGACGCGGTGGTTCTGCTCGGCCCGGACGGTTGGGTGGTCGCCGCCAACCGGGCGGCGTCGGCGGCGCTGGGGGCCGCCGCCGTGCCGGACAGCCGCTGGGACGACGGCGTCGTCTGGCCCGCCCCGCTGGTTCCCGAACGCCGGGCGCTGCCGGGCGGCGGCGCCCTGATCATCGGCCGCGACCCGCTGCTCGACCGGTTGCGCACCGCGCAGACCGACGGCATGGACGCGATGGCCGGGCTGGCCGCCGCCATCGTCCACGACGTCAACAACGGGCTGGGCGCGGTCGCCGGCTACGCCGATTTCCTGGCGACCGACCTGCCGGCCGACAGTCCGCAGGCCGATTACGCCGCCCGCATCCTGCGCGCCGTCGACCGCAGCAAGACGTTGATGCGCCAGATCCTGGCCGGCGCGCGCGGCGCCCCGCCGGAGTTCCGGCCGGTCACCGCCAGCCAGATCCTGAACGACGCCGCCGCGCGGCTGCGGGCCGCGCTGCCGGCGGGTGCGGCGCTGTCGGTGCGCGATGAACCGGAACTGCCGGCCTTCCCCGGCCATGCGGGCCTGCTGGCGCGGTGCCTGGCCGCCGCCGGCACCGAGATCCGCGGTCTGGTTGAGCCCCGGCTGGGTTTCCGCGCGGCGCTGTGGAGCGGGGACCTCGACGCCTCGGCGGCGCCGCACGGCTGGCGGGTCGAAACCCCGCTGGTTCCCCGGCGCCGTCCGCACGCGATGTTCGAGCTGCGCAGCGGCGGGACGCCCCGTCCGATGGCCGATCTGCTTGCCGCCTTCGACCCGCTGCTCTCCGCCCGCGCGGCGGCGCGGCGGCACGAGGCGGCGGCGCCGTCGACCGCCCTGACCGTCGCCCGCTGGCACGACGGCGGGCTTTCCGTCTGGACCCACCCGACCGAGGGGACCGTGGTCCGCCTCTTCATCCCGCTTCCCGCCGCCGAGACGGTCCGGCCCGACCAGCCGTCCGCTGCCCCGCGCTGCCATGTGCTGGTGGTCGACGACAACCCGGCGATGGGCGACTGGCTGTCGGACAGCCTGGAGCGGCTGGGCTGCGAGGTGGCCGTCTGCGAAAGCGCCGGGGAGGCGCTGGAGATCGTCATGGAGGAGCCGGCCAGCTTCGACGTCGTCGTCGCAGGCCCGTCGGCCGGGGGAATGAGCGGCCCGGCGCTGATCGTCCGGCTTAAGGCCCTGCGCCCCGGCCTGAGCTGCGTGCTGTGCGGCGCCCCGGAGGGGATGGCGGAGGCCGAGCCGGTTCCCGCCGACCTGTTCCTGCCCCGTCCGGTGGACGCCGTGGCGCTGGCGCGCGCCATCGCCACCTTCGGTCCGGTGCTGGAGCGGCCGTGATGATACGCCAACGCCAGCATCGGGGCTTCTCGATCGCCGTCTGGACGGCGACGCTTGGCCTGACCGCCGCGCTGTGGGGAGCGGCGCTGCTGCTCTCCCGCACCGACGAGGCGGACGCGATGGCGCGGGCCGAGCGCGACACCGGCAACCTGACCCGCGTCGTCGCCGAGCAGACCACGCGCGCCGTCGCCGAGGCCGATCAGGTCATGCTGTTCCTGATCGACGACTTCAGCAGGCATGGTGGCGTGCTGGACCCGCATACCGGCGAGATGATGAATCGGGCCGCCGAGCGGTCCGCGATCCTGCTGCAACTCTCCATCATCGACGAGCGGGGCGAGCTGGTGCGGTCGAGCGTGGAGGACCTGCCGCCCCGCCTCTATGTCGGCGACCGCGAGCATTTCCGCGTCCATGCCGAGAACGCCGACGTCGGCCTCTTCATCGGCAAGCCGGTGTTCGGCCGGGCGTCGAAGCGCTGGGCGATCCAGTTGACTCGCCGCCTGGCCCGACACGACGGCAGCTTCGCCGGGGTGATGGTCGCTTCGATGGATCCCTTCTACTTCAGCCGGGTGCTGGAGAGGATGGATGTCGGGATCGGCGGCTCGGTGAAGATCGTCGGCACGGACGGCATCCTGCGGGCGCGGTCGGTCCTGAACGAGCGCATCATGGGGCTCGACGTCGGCGACACGGCGACCCTGCGCCAGGCCCGGACGCAGCCGAACGGCTTCCTGCACGAGACCAGCGTGATCGACGGCGTCCACCGCCTGCAATCCTACCGCACCCTCGAATCCTACCCTCTGATCGTCACCGCCGGTTTCAGCGAGAGCGCCTTCATGGCCGGCACCCGGAACCGCCAGCGCCTCTACTGGCTGGGCTCGGCGGCCTGCACGCTGGGGCTGTTCGGGCTGGCGGCGCTGGCGACGCGGCAGTCCGCCCGGCTGGCCGCCTCCGCCCGCCGGCTGGCGGTGAGCGAGCAGCGCTTCCGCGACCAGGCGGAAACCGCGTCCGACTGGTTCTGGGAGATGGGCGCCGACCTGCGCTTTTCCTGCCTGATCGGGCCGCTGATGCCGCACACGGCGGAGGGGGAGCCGCCCATCGGCCTGCGCCGCGAGGACATCGCGCTGCGCGAGCCGGGGGACGACGTCCGCTGGCGGGAGCACCGCCGGCTGCTGGAGCGGCACGAGCCGTTCCGCGATTTCCAGTACCGGGTGCGGACCTCCATCGGTGTCCGGCACATCAGCGTCAGCGGCCGCCCGCTGTTCGACGAGGACGGCGCCTTCATCGGCTACCGGGGATCGGCCACCGACATCACCGAGCGGGAGCGCGCGGCCGAGCGGCTGCAATCGAGCGAGACACGCTATCGCGCCATGCTGGCCGCGGTGGAGCAGCCGATCATCACTGTCGACGAGAACGGCGTCGTCAACGCCTTCAACCCGGCGGCGGAGCGGCTGTACGGCTATCCCGCCGCCGAGATCGTCGGCGGGCCGGTGCGCCGGCTGATGCCGGAGGCCGAGGGGGAGATCCACGAGGGCCTGATGGAGGCCTACCGCAGAGGCGAGGTGGAGCCGCCGAAGTCCGGCGTGCGCGACATGGTCGGCCGCCGCAAGGACGGCAGCGAGTTCCCGGTCGAGGTCACGCTGGCCGGCTGGCGGGAGGGTGGCCGGCAGTATTTCACCGGCGCCATCCGCGACGTCACCGCGCAGCGCGAGATCGAGGCGAGCCTGCGCCGGGCGCGGGACGCCGCCGACCTCGCCAACCGCATGAAGGGCGAGTTCCTGGCGACCATGAGCCACGAGATCCGCACGCCGATGAACGGCGTGCTGGGGGCGCTGGCGCTGGTCGACGGCCCCAATCTGGACGCGGAGCAGCGGCAGATGCTCGACGTCGCCAGCCGATCGGGGAACGCGCTGCTGCTGATCATCGACGACATCCTCGACCTGTCCAAGCTGGAGGCCGGCAAGGTGGATCTGGAACCTGTCGATTTCGAACTGCGCAACGTGCTGGCCGACACGATCGACCTGCTGCAACCGACCGCCACCGGGCGCGGGCTCACCCTCACCACCGAGGTGGCGCCGCCGGTGCCGCAGCGGCTGCGGGCCGACATGCGGCGCATCCGCCAGGTGCTGGTCAACCTGATCGGCAACGCCCTGAAATTCACCCATCGCGGGGGGGTTACGGTGCGGGTGTCGATGGACGGGGCGCCCAGGCCCGACGGCTCCTTCCCCCTGCGTTTCGAGGTGACGGACAGCGGCATCGGCATCTCCGAGGCGGTCCTGCCCAGCCTGTTCCGCCGCTTCACCCAGGCCGACAGCTCGACGACGCGGCGTTTCGGCGGCACCGGGCTGGGGCTGGCGATCTGCCGGGAACTGGTCGCCCTGATGGACGGCCGCATCGGCGTCGTCAGCACCGAGGGCAAGGGCAGCACCTTCTGGTTCACCGTGGCGTGCCGTCCGGCCCCGTCGGCCGCCGGCGAGGAGGCGGAGGACCGCGCCGCCCCCCCCCACGGTTCCGCCGCCCCGGCGGGCGGCCTGCGGCTGCTGGTCGCCGAGGACAACGAGATCAACCGCGAGATCGTGGTCGCCATGCTGGGCCGCGCCGGGCACAGCGTCACCGCCGTGACGGACGGCCTCCAGGCCGTCCGCGCGGTCGAGGCGCAGAAGTTCGACGCCGTGCTGATGGACGTGCAGATGCCGGTGATGGACGGCATCACCGCGACCCGCCACATCCGCGCCATGCCCGGGGCGGCGCGCGAGATCCCGGTGGTGGCGCTGACCGGCAACGCCATGCCGGGCAACCGCGACGAGTATCTGGCGGCCGGCATGACCGCCTATCTGCCCAAGCCGATCGTGTCCTCCGACCTGTTCAAGACGCTCGCGGCCGTCACGCGCCCTCCCGCGCTGGACGAGCTTCTCGACGTCACTTTGAAGGCCCCGCGCGAGCAGGCCGCGGCGGTTCAGGGCTAAACGGCCCCGGTGGGGCGGACCGGAGGCGGGGGAGGGCTGCTTCCTCCCATCCCCTCGCCCCGTCATCCTCCCCCGTCATCCTCGCGCAACCGGCGACCGGCGCCCCTTTCGTTCGGCATGCGTGGATGTGCCGGGCGCAATCCTGTGTCCCTTTTGCCGTCACATTTTTCCGCGCGACAACCATCCGTGTTGATGGTATTGAAAATCGTTTGCAACAAGCACGCCCGCCACCGCCAGGGGCCGTCCGTGTAAATGGTTGGTAAAACGAACAAAAACATTCTCCTTCGGGGCGGAGACAGCCAGAAATCAAGCGAGCCGGCGGTCGATTTTGAGTGCGACTGAGACTCATTCGCACTATAACGCGGGTCGGGGCCTTGCTCTGGGGTTCATCGGGATTTCGCCTTCTTTGTGTTCTGGGGGAGTTCGACCGCCAATGCCGACACCGCTTCACCGTCCTCGCGCCGCCGCCGCGTTCGCCGGGTTCGCCACGCTGCTGAGCGCCGTGGCCGCCCTGGCGCAGGAGGGTGGCGCCGCCGTCGCCGGTGCCGCGCCCGCCGCAACGCCCGCCGTCCCGGCCCTCGACGCCGCCGCAACCGCCGCCGCTGCCGCCGCTACGGTGGCTCCCGCCGCCGCGGCCGCCCCCATGGTCGTTCCCGCCGCCGAGCAGGCCGCCGCTGCCGCCGCCACGGTGGCGACCCTGCCGCACGACCTGACGGCCTGGGGCATGTTCATGGCCGCCAGCCCGGTGGTGCAGGCGGTGATGATCGGCCTGGCGCTGGCCTCGGTCGCCACCTGGACCATTGCCATCGCCAAGGCCGTCGAGCTGTCCTCGGCCAAGCGCAAGGCCCGCGCCGCGCTCGCCATGCTGGAGGACGCGCGCTCGCTCGGCCAGGCGGCGGAACGGGTCGGCTTCAGCCAGGGCACGGCCGCCACGCTGGTCCGCGCCGTCATCGCCGAAACCCATCTGTCGGCCGACGCGCCGTCGCGCGAGGGGCTGATGGACCGCGCCGCCTCGCGGCTGGAGCGGATCGAGGCCGCCGCCGGCCGCCGCATGGCGCGCGGCACCGGCATGCTCGCCACCATCGGCTCGACCGGCCCCTTCATCGGCCTGTTCGGCACGGTGTGGGGCATCATGACCAGCTTCATCGGCATCTCCAAGGCACAGACCACCAACCTCGCCGTCGTGGCGCCGGGCATCGCCGAGGCGCTGCTGGCCACCGCCATCGGCCTGGTCGCCGCCATTCCCGCCGTCGTCGTCTACAACGCCTGCACCCGCGCCATCGGCGGGCACAAGGCCCAGCTCACCGACGCCTCGGCCGCCGTGCTGCGCCTGCTGAGCCGCGACATCGACCGCCACGCGCTGCCCCGCTCGGTCGGCGCGTCGAGCGCGGCGGAGTGACCGGCGATGGGTGCCCGTCTCGGTTCCGGCGGTGACGACGAACTCACCGAAACACACGAGATCAACGTCACGCCCTTCATCGACGTCGTTCTCGTCCTGCTGATCATCTTCATGGTGGCCGCGCCGCTCGCCACCGTGGACGTCCCGGTCGACCTGCCGGCCTCCACCGCCACGCCGACCCCGCGTCCGGACAAGCCGCTGTTCCTGTCGATCCAGGCCGACAAGAGCCTGTCGCTGGGCGAAACCAAGACCACGCGCGAGGGTCTCGGGGCGGCGCTCGACGCGGCGACCAACGGCGACAAGACGGCGCGGGTCTTCCTGCGCGCCGACAAGACGGTCGATTACGGCGCGCTGACCGAGGTCATGAACGCGCTGCGCGGCGCCGGTTACCTGAAGGTCGGGCTGGTCGGTCTGGAATCGGCGTCGGCGCCATGACCGCGTCGAGCATCGACCCGGCCTTCCTGGTCGAGGAACCGCCACCCTCGGGGGCCTTCCGCTGGAGCGGAAGCTTCCTGCTGGCGCTCGGCGTGCACGCGGCGGCAGGCATCGCCTTCATGGCTTGGCATGTTCCGGTGGAGCCGATCGACGCCGAGCCGCCCGCCGTGATGCTGGAGCTGGCGCCGTTGCCGGTGGCCCCGCCCGAGCCGACCCCGGCGATGGAGGCCCCGCCGCCCGAGCCGGTGGTCGAGCCGCCGCCGCCCGAGCCGCCGCCTCCCGAACCGGAACCGCCGCCGCCCGAGCCGATCGTCGAGCCGCCGCCGCCGCCGGAGCCGCCCCCGGTGGTCGAGCCCGAGGTGGTGCTGCCCAAGCCGCCGCCGGAGCCGCCGAAGCCGAAGCCGGAACCCAAGAAGGAACCGCCCAAGCCGAAGAAGGAACCGCCCAAGCCGCCGCCCCCGCGCGTCGCGCCGCAGGTGGCCCCCGTCGCCCCGGCGGCGCCGGCCCCGGCTCCGGCCCCCGTCGCGGCGGCCCCCGCCCCGTCGATGGCGCCGAGCCGCGCGGTTCCGAGCTGGCAGGGCCGGGTGCTCGGCCATCTGGAGCGGCACAAGCGCTACCCGCGTTCGGCCCAGGCCCGCCGCCAGGAGGGCGTGGCCCAGGTCCGCTTCGTCATCGACCGCGAAGGCAAGGTGCTGTCGGTGCAACTCGACAAGACCTCCGGCACCGCCGTGCTGGACGAGGAGACGGTGGAGATGGTCCGCCGCGCCTCGCCGGTCCCGGCACCGCCCGAGGAGATGACCCAGGATCGGATCGAGCTTGTTGTTCCGGTTCAGTTTTTCCTGAAGTAGCCCGTTCCGGGAAGACAGGCGGACAAAGCCCCTGTGACCATTCGGTCACAGGGGCTTTTTTCATTTGTTCGCGAATAAGAATCATTTTCATTTCGGCGTTGCTTAAGCTTCTAAGCGATTTTAAGAATGATTTGCATTCAGCCGCATGTCGCAGATTCCTTGGGGGGAATTGAACGTGTCATCATCCAACACCGTCCTGCTGTCCATGAGGGTTTCCCGGCAGGTCGCCACCTCGTCCGCTCTCGGGCTGGCGCTGTCCTGCGCCTCCCTGCTGCCGGCCGCCGCCCAGACGGCGGCCCGGACGGCGGCGCCCGCCGCCGCGCCGCAGCAGCAGCTTCCGGCCATTTCGGTCGAGGGCGCCCGGCCGCAGAACGACTACAAGGTCGACCGCGCCTCATCGCCGAAGACGACCGAGCCGCTGCTCGACACGCCGCAGACGATCACCGTCATCCCGCGCGAGGTGATCGAGGATCGCGGCGCCAATTCGCTGCGTGACGTCCTGCGCACGGTTCCGGGCGTCACCATCGCGGCCGGCGAGGGGGGCGGGCCGCAGGGCGACAACCTGAAGATCCGTGGCTTCGCCGCCAACACCGACCTGTTCATCGACGGGATGCGGGACCAGGGCCAGTACAGCCGCGATTCCTTCAACCTGGAGCAGGTCGAGGTGGTCAAGGGTGGGTCGGCGACGTCGGCGGGCCGGGGAGCCACCGGCGGCGCCGTCAACCTCGTCACCAAGGCCCCGCAGAAGGAGGCGATCACCGCCGGCACGGTCGCGCTCGGCACCGACCGCACCAAGCGGATCACCGCCGACCTGAACCAGCCGCTGACCGCGCTGGGACTCGACAACGCCGCCATCCGGCTGAACGTGATGGGCCAGACCTCCGGGATCGCCGGGCGCGATGTGGTGGAGAACAACCGCTGGGGCTTCAACCCCTCGATCACCTTCGGCCTGACCGGGCCGACCAAGTTCACGCTCAGCTACTTTCACCTCCAGGAAGACAACATCCCGGACTACGGCATCCCGGTCGTCAACGCGACCTCGCTGCCGAACGTGAAGCGTGAGAACTACTACGGCTTCAAGGATCTGAACGCCGAGACCGTGCGCACCGACATCGGCACCGCGCGGCTGGAGCACGAGTTCAACGACAGCGTCAGCGTCCGCAACACGCTGCGCGCCGCGCAGACCCGGCGCATCTCCAACGTCTCGGTGCCGCGCGCCGCGAACGTCGCCGCCAACAGCATGACCAAGGTGCCGACGGCGCGCGACGCCATGCTGAAGACGATCGACAACCAGACCGACGTCACGCTGAAATTCACCACCGGCGCGCTCAGCCACACGGTGGTGACCGGCGTCGAGCTGACGGCGGAAAGCTACGACAACCAGCCCTACAGCTTCTCGGCCAACGCCTCGACCACCGACCGGCTGTTCACCCCGAACCCGTTCGCCCGCTACACCGGCACCCGCACCGCCGGTGCCAAGACCGAGACCGACAGCACCACCGCCGCCGTCTACCTGATGGACACCATCAAGATCGGCGAGCAATGGGAGGTGGCCGGCGGCGTGCGCTACGATCGCTTCCACGCCGAGACGAAGATCGCTCCGACCGCCACCTCGGCGGCGGCGGCCCTCGACCGCACCGACAATCTGGTGAGCTGGCGCGGCGCGGTGATCTACAAGCCGGTGCCCAACGCCAGCGTCTACGCCAGCGCCTCCAGCTCCTACAACCCGTCGGCCGAGGGGCTGTCGCTGACGGTGGCGAACGCCGGCACCCCGCCGGAGAAGAACGTCACCTACGAGGTCGGCACCAAGTGGGACCTGCTGGGCGACACGCTGTCGCTGACCGGCGCCCTATTCCGCACCGAGAAGACCAACGCCCGCGAGACGCTGCCGGGCGGCACCGTGCAGGTGCTGAACGGCGTTCGCCGCGTGGACGGGATCGAGCTGGGCGTCGCCGGCCATCTGACCAGCAAGTGGCAGGTCTTCGGCGGCTACACCTACCAGACCAGCGAGATCGTCGAGACCTTCACCGCCGCCAACAAGGGCAACGAGCTGGCCAGCACGCCCAAGCACACCTTCAGCCTGTGGAGCACCTACGAGCTGCCGTGGAACCTGAAGGTCGGCGGCGGTGTGCAGTATGTCGCCGACCGCTACTGGTCGGACGCCAACCTCGGCAAGATCCCGAACTACGCGGTGTTCGACGCGATGGCGGCCTACACCATCCGTCCGGGTGTCGATCTCCAGCTCAACATCTACAATCTGGCCGACAAGTTCTACATCGAGCGTGTCCACGCCGGCGGCGGCCACGCGGTGCCGGGCGCCGGCCGCACGGCGCTGCTGACCACCAGCGTGAAGTTCTGACGGGCGGACGTCCAGGATCCATCCGGACAAGGCACCGGGGCCTTCCCCGGTGCCTCCCTTCTTCCTTCGTCCTTCTTCGTCAGGTCCGCATTTTCGGTACGGAGACGCGCATGCTTCTGCACATTCCCAACGTCCTGACGGCCGAACAGGTCGCCGAGGCGCGCCGCATCCTGGATCAGGCCGATTGGGTGGACGGGGCGGTCACCGCCGGCCACCAGTCGGCGCGGGCGAAACACAACATGCAGATTCCCGAACAGCATCCGGCGGCCCGCCAGTTGGGCGACGTGATCCTCGCGGCGCTGGAGCGCAACACGCTGTTCATGGCGGCGGCGCTGCCGTTGAAGGTCTATCCGCCGATGTTCAACCGCTATTCCGGGGGCCAGACCTTCGGCGTGCATGTCGACAACGCCATCCGGCAGGTGCCGGGCACGGCGCACCGCGTGCGCACCGACCTGTCGGCCACCCTGTTCCTCACTGGCCCCGACGAGTATGACGGCGGCGAGCTGACGGTGGAGGACACCTACGGCGTCCACATGGTCAAGCTGCCGGCCGGCGATCTGGTGCTCTACCCCTCGACCAGCCTGCATCAGGTCAAGCCGGTGACGCGCGGCGCCCGGATCTGCTCCTTCTTCTGGATGCAGAGCATGATCCGCGACGACGGGCGGCGGACCATGCTGTTCGATCTCGACACCGCGATCCAGAAGATCGGCGCCGACGTGCCGGACCATCCGGGCGTGGTGCAGTTGACCGGCCTCTACCACAACCTGCTGCGCCACTGGGCCGACACCTGATCGCCGACACCTGATCGCCGGCACCCGATCGCCGCTGGTCCCAAAGCAGCGTCGGAAGAGCGGGTTGCCGCCGCTCACACCCCCTTGGCGGCGCGGTAGGCGTCCAGAAGCTGCCGCCCGGCGGCGAGGATGCCGTCGCGGTCGCCCTTTTTGACCAGCGACTCGTCGACCAGCTTGCCGCCGGCCCCGACGCAGGCGACGCCGGCCGCCACGTAGGACGCCACGTTTCCGGCGTCGATGCCGCCGGTCGGCACGAAGCGGATGCCCGGAAACACCGACTTCAGCGCCTTGATGTGCGCCGGCCCGACCGTCGAGGCCGGGAAGATCTTCACCGCGTCGGCCCCGGCGACGCTGGCCGCGTGGACCTCGCTGGGGGTGAGCGCGCCCATCAGGCAGGCGACGCCGTGGTCGCGGCAGGCGGCGGCGACCTCGGGCAGCACGCAGGGCGACACCACGTAGCGGGCGCCGGCCTTCACCACGTCGGCGACCCCGGCGGCGGTCAGCACCGTGCCGGCGCCGATCAGGGCGCCGCCCTCGGCGGTCAGCTCCTCGATCAGCCCGACCGCGCCCGGCGTCGTCATGGTGATCTCGAAGGTGCCGTAGCCGGCCTCGCGCAGCCAGCCCACGGCGGTGCGCGCCAGATCGGCCGAGCTGTTGCGGATGACGGGGACCACGCCGTAGGCGACGAGCTGGTCCAGAATGTCGGTGGTGGCGGTCATTGGGAATCCTCAAGTTGGAGGGGAGCGGGCGGGGTGTCCTGTGGGGCGTCCGGTTGGGCGCCCCCGCTCCGGTGACGGCCGCGCAGCGCGGCCTTGATGCGGGACAGGCGTTGGTTGAGGCCGGGCGGCGACAGCAGCCCGACGGAGACGGTCAGCGCGTCGATCAGCGCGAGCTGCGCCAGCCGGGAGGCCATCGGCGTGTGGACGGCGGTGTCCTCGTCGACGTCGACGACCAGCAACGTGTCGCAGAGCGCCGCCAGCGGCGTGCCCGCCCCGGTGATGGCGACCAGCGTCGCACCGCCCTCGCGGGCGATGGCGGCCGAATCGAGGATCTCGCGGCTGGTGCCGGTCTTGGAGACGGCGAGCATCACGTCGCCGGGGCCGAGCGTCGCCGCCGCCATCGCCTGGATGTGCGCGTCGGACGAGGCGGCGACCGAAGGCAGCAGCCGGAACAGCTTGTGGTGGGCGTCCTGCGCCACCGCGCCCGAGGCGCCGACGCCGACGATCTCCACCCGGCCGGCCTTGACCAGGGCCCGCGCCGCGCGCTCCAGCGCCGCCGGGTCGAGCCTGTCGCGCAGGCGGGCCAGCGCGTCGATGGCGCGGTTCAGCACTTTCTCCGCCGCTCCGCCGACGCTGTCGCCGGGCGACAGGTCGCGCGCCAGGGTGACCGGCGCCAGCAGCGCCGCCTCCCGCGCGGCGCTGGCCGCCAGATGCTGGGCGAGGCGCAGCTTGAAATCCTGGAAACCGGAAAAGCCGGCGGCGCGGCAGAAGCGCAGCACGGTCGGCTCGCTGACCCCGGCCTTGGCGGCAAGCTGGCCGATGCTGTCCTCCAGCACCGCGTCGGGTGCGGCCAGCACGACCCGCGCTACGGCGATTTCCGCGCGGCGCAGACGGTCGAGGGAGGCTTCGATGGTGGCGAGCATGGGCGGCTGTCCGGGGAACTGGTTTTGTAGTTTTACTACATTTCAGCGGCCTTGTCGACGCGCCGATGAAGCAAGACTACAGACCGTTCGTTGGTCCCACAGAATCCCGCTTGACTGATATACTAGTATATCTTACTGATGGTCCGAGACACGGCGCACCCAGCGCGAGAACCAAGGCGACCGCTCCGGCCGCGCTTCCGGGCGCTTCGGCCGGACGAGCGGAACGATGGGCGGAACCACGGCCCCCAGGGAGACAGCATGAAGATCGACCTCCGCTACGCACCGCATCCGGACGACGCGAAACGCTACGACACGGACACGCTGCGCCGGCATTTCCTGCTGGAAGACATCTTCCAGCCGAACGAGATCGTGCTGACCTACAGCACCGTCGACCGGGTGGTGGTGGGCGGCGTCCTGCCGACGACCGAGTCGGTGGCGCTGAGCGCGCCGAAGGAGATCGGCTCGCCGACCTTCCTGGCGCGCCGCGAGTTGGGCGTCTTCAACATCGGCGCGCCGGGCCGCGTGGTGGTGGACGGTACGACCTACGACCTGAACAACCGCGACGCCCTCTACATCGGCAAGGACAGCGTCGACGTCCGCTTCGAGAGCGTCGATCCGGACAGCCCGGCCAAGTTCTACCTGATGAGCACGCCGGCCCACGCCCGCTACGAGACGCGCGTCATCACCCAGGCGCAGGCCAGGTCGATGGCGCTCGGCGACATCGCGACCTCCAACAAGCGGGTCATTTACCAGTACATCCTGCCGGGCGTCTGCGAGACCAGCCAGCTCGTCATGGGCCTGACCCAGCTGGAGCCGGGCAACATGTGGAACACCATGCCGGTCCACAGCCACGGCCGCCGCTGCGAGGTGTATTTCTACTTCGACCTCGCCGAGAACGCCCGCGTCTTCCACCTGATGGGCGAGCCGAGCGAGACCCGCCACATCGTGATGAAGAGCGACGAGGTGGTGATCTCGCCGAGCTGGTCGATCCATTCCGGCGTCGGCACCAGCAACTACGCCTTCATCTGGGGCATGGGCGGCGACAACGTCGACTACACCGACATGGATTGGATCCCGATGGAGACCCTGCGATGAGCCCCCATCCCCTGTTCGACCTGACCGGCAGGACCGCGATGGTCACCGGCGCCAACACCGGGCTGGGGCAGGCGATCGCGGTCGCGCTGGCCGAGGCCGGGGCCGGCATCGTCGCGGTCGGCCGCTCGGCGATGACCGAGACGGCGGCGCTGGTCGCCGGGACCGGCGCGCCCTTCCGCGAGATCCGCGCCGACCTGTCGAGCGTGGCGGCGGTGGCGCCGCTGATGGAGGAGGCGACCGCCGACGGCACGAAGATCGACATCCTGGTCAACAACGCCGGCATCATCCGCCGCGCCGACGCCGTGGACTTCACCGAGGCCGACTGGGACGCGGTGATGGACGTCAACCTGAAGACGACCTTCTTCCTGACCCAGGCGGTCGGCCGCGCCATGATCGACGAGGGGCGCGGCGGCAAGATCATCAACATCGCGTCGATGCTGTCCTTCCAGGGCGGGATCCGCATCCCCTCCTACACCGCCAGCAAGAGCGGGCTGGCCGGGCTGACCCGGCTGCTCGCCTGCGAATGGGCCGGCAAGGGCATCAACGTCAACGCCATCGCGCCGGGTTACTTCGACACCAACAACACGTCCGCCCTGCGCGCCGACCCCAAGCGCAGCGCCGACATCCTCGCCCGCATCCCGGCCGGCCATTGGGGCCAGCCCAAGGAACTGGGCGGCGCGGCGGTGTTCCTGGCCTCGGCGGCGGCGGATTACGTGCACGGCATCGTGCTGCCGGTCGACGGCGGCTGGCTGGCGCGCTGAGGCAGTATGGGCTCAAAGCCCCTCTCCCCCAGGGAGAGGGGCTTGAACGGCACCTTTGGGACCCACGCGTTGATGACAGAACAACCGGCGCAAAGCCGGGCCAGTCGGGAGGCGCTTTCATGAAATACAACTTCGACTTTGCCAGTCTCCAGGAGTATTGGCCGGAGTTCCTGCGCGGCGCGCTGATGACGCTGGAGATGACGGTCATCGCCTGCGTGTTCGGCCTCGTCATCGGCGTGCTCTGCGCCATCGGGCGGCGCGGCAAGCGCAAGTGGCTGGCGACGCTGTGCGGCGCCTATGTCGAGATCGTGCGCAACACGCCGTACCTGATCCAGATCTTCTTCATCTTCTTCGGTCTGGCGAGCGCCGGGCTGAAGCTGCCGATCTTCGCCGCCGCCGTGCTGACCATGGTCTTCAACGTCGGCGCCTACACCGCCGAGATCGTGCGCGCCGGCATGGACACCATCCATCCCGGCCAGATCGAGGCGGCGGAGGCGCTGGGCCTCTCGACCCCGCAGATCTACTGGGACGTCATCCTGCGCCCGTCGCTGGAGCGGGTCTACCCGTCGCTCAGCGGCCAGTTCGTGCTGATGATGCTGTCCTCGTCCGTCACCTCGCAGATCTCGGCGGAGGAGCTGACCGGCGTCGCCAACTCGGTCCAGTCCGAGAGCTTCCGCTCCTTCGAGACCTTCATCGTCGTCGCGGTGCTCTATTTCGGCATGGCGATGATGCTGAAATTCGCCTTCCACCTGTTCGGCCAAGCCATCTTCCCGCGCCGTCGCCGGCTCGGCACACCGCTGTAAGGCTGGAATCAAGGCCGCGAACGCAAGGCCGGAAGGGAGAAAACACCATGGGCGGGTCCTTCACCGTCAACCATCTGATCTACCTGTTGCAGGGCATGATGTGGACGGTCGTGCTGTCCGCGCTGGCCTTCGCGCTCGGCGGTGTCGCCGGCTTCGGCGTGATGCTGATGCGCACCGCGCGCACGCGCCTCCTGCGGCAGATCTCCTTCGTCTATGTCCAGCTCATCCAGGGCACGCCGCTGCTGATCGTGCTGTTCGTCGTCTATTTCGGCCTCGGCGTGGTCGGCATCGAGCTGCCGCCGCTGCTGGCGGCCGGCGTGTCGCTGATGGTCTATTCCAGCGCCTTCCTCGGCGAGATCTGGCGCGGCTGCGTCGAGGCGGTGCCGCGCACCCAGTGGGAGGCGTCGGAATGCCTGGCGCTGACCCGCTGGCAGACGCTGGTCGACGTCATTCTGCCGCAGGCGGCGCGCATCGCCACGCCACCCACCGTGGGCTTCCTGGTCCAGGTGATGAAAAGCACCTCGCTCGCCTCGGTCGTCGGCTTCGTCGAGCTGACCCGCGCCGCGCAGGTCGTCAACAACTCGCTGTTCACGCCGTTCCTCGTCTTCGGGATCGCGGGCGTCCTGTATTTCGCCCTGTGCTACCCGCTGTCGCGCTGGAGCCGTTCGCTTGAGAGGAAGCTCAATGTCGGCCGTCGTCAAGCTGCATGACATCCACAAATCCTTCGGCAGCGTCGAGGTGCTGAAGGGGGTGTCCTTCGAGATCGCCAAGGGCGAGGTCGTCGCCATCATCGGCCGCAGCGGCTCCGGCAAGAGCACGGCGCTGCGCTGCATCAACCGGCTGGAGACCATCCAGTCCGGCACGCTGGAGGTCTGCGGCCACCGCATCGACAACGAAGCCATCGATCTGCGCGCGCTGCGCCAGGACGTCGGCATGGTGTTCCAGAGCTACAACCTGTTCCCGCATTTGACGGTGGAGGAGAACATCACGCTGGCGCCCCGCCGGGTGAAGAAGCTGGCGAACCGCGACGCCCGCGCGCTGGCGCTGGAATCGCTCCAGCGGGTCGGGCTGGCCGAGAAGATCGACGCCTACCCCGAGCAGCTTTCCGGCGGGCAGCAACAGCGCGTCGCCATCGCCCGCTCGCTGGCCATGCAGCCCAAGGTGATGCTGTTCGACGAGGTGACCTCGGCGCTCGACCCCCAGCTCACCGGCGAGGTGCTGCGCGTCATGGAGACGCTGGCGCGCGGCGGCATGACCATGGTGGTGGTGACGCACGAGATGGCCTTCGCCCGCCGCGTCGCCAATCGCGTGATCTTCATGCACCAGGGCAAGGTGTGGGAGACCGGCCCCGGCGACATGCTGGCCGACCCCAAGACGCCGGAGCTGCGCGACTTCATCTCGAACGGCCTGTGATCCGAGCCGTCCGCTTTTAAAGAACAACCCCGCAAAGAACACCCCTGAGGAGGAAACCGGTCCATGCGCATCAAGACGCTTCTTTCCACCGCGACCGCCGCCGTCGCCGCCCTGTGGCTCGCCGCCGCGCCCGTGACGGCGCAGGCCGACCAGCTCGACGACATCATGAAGGCGAAGAAGATCCGCATCGCCGTCGCCATGGGCATTCCGCTCTTCGCCTTCGTCGACAAGGACGTCAAGGCGACCGGCTCCGACGTCGAGACCGCGCGGCTGCTCGCCAAGGACATGGGCGTCGAGCTGGAGCTGGTCGAGATCACCAACGCCGCCCGCGTGCCGACCATCCAGACCCGCAAGGCCGACCTGCTGATCGCCACCCTGGCGATCACGCCGGAGCGCAAGAAGGTGGTGGACTTCACCATCCCCTACGCGACGCTCGACATCATCGTCGCCGGCACGCAGGACAACGCCATCAAGGGCTACGACGACCTGAACGGCAAGAAGATCGGCCTGACCCGCGCCACCGTGAACGACAGCATGGTGACCAAGGGCGCCAAGGGCGCCGAGGTCGTGCGCTTCGAGGACGACGCGACGCTGATCACGGCGGCCGTGTCGGGCCAGCTCGACATCGTCTCGACCCAGACCGCCGTGCTGGCCGCGATGAACGAGAAGCGTCCGCAGAGCCCGCTGAAGGTGAAGTTCGTCCAGCAGGAACTGAACCTCGGCATCGCCCTGCCGCAGGGCGAGGACCGGCTGAAGGAGTGGGTCAACACCTGGATCAAGACCAACTTCCAGAACGGCAAGATGAACGCCATCTTCTCCGCCTTCCACGACCGCGACCTGCCGCAGGATCTGCTGACCCGGCAGTGAGGTTTCTCTCCCTCTCCCGTCCCGGGAGAGGGAAGGGGCCCGCGAAGCGGGAAGGGTGAGGGGTGATCGGTGGCATGGATGAAGCCGCACGCCCGATAGTCCCTCACCCTCCCCACGGCTAACGCCGCGGGTCCCCTCCCTCTCCCGGGGCGGGAGAGGGTATCGTCGATCACAGGAAACGAACCATGCCCGGAAGACTCCACGGCAAGACCGCCATCGTCACCGCCGCAGCCCAGGGCATCGGCCGCGCCGCGGCGGAAGCCTTCGCCCGCGAGGGCGCGCAGGTCTGGGCGCTCGACATCAACGAGGAACGGCTCGCCGACCTCGCCGGCGTCCCCGGCATCACCACCCGCCGGCTCGACGTGCTGGACGGCGGCGCCGTCGCCGAGACGGTGGCCGCCATCGGGCCGGTCGACGCGCTGTTCAACTGCGCCGGCTTCGTCCACAGCGGCACCATCCTCGATTGCGACGAGCAGGCGCTCGACTTCAGCTTCGACCTGAACGTCAAGTCGATGCACCGGATGATCCGTGCCGTGCTGCCCGGCATGCTGGAGCGCGGGCGCGGCTCGATCGTCAACATGTCCTCGGTGTCGTCGAGCGTGAAGGCGGTGCCCAACCGCTTCGCCTACAGCGTCACCAAGGCCGCCGTCATCGGTCTGACCAAGTCGGTCGCCGCCGACACGGTGGCGCGCGGCGTCCGTTGCAACGCCATCTGCCCCGGCACCGTCGAATCCCCCTCGCTGGAGGAGCGTCTGCGCGCCCAGGGCGACTATGACGCGACCCGCGCCGCCTTCATCGCCCGCCAGCCGGTCGGCCGCTTCGGAAAGCCGGAGGAAATCGCCGAGCTGGTCGTCTATCTTGCCTCCGACGCGGCGGCCTACACGACCGGCGCCATCCATGTGATCGACGGCGGCTGGACCGCCTGACGACAGACCGCCCGACGACACCACGACACACCACGGGACACCCTCCATGAAGCTGCTTCGCTACGGCCCGCCGGGCCAGGAAAAGCCGGGCCTCCTCGATTCCGAGGGCCGCATCCGCGACCTGTCCGGCCATGTCGCCGACATCGCCGGCGCCGCGCTGCTGCCCGACGGCATCGCCCGGCTGAAGGCCATCGACCCGGCCTCGCTGCCGCTGGTGGAGGGCGATCCGCGCCTCGGGCCCTGCGTGGCCGGCACCGGCAAGATGATCTGCATCGGCCTGAACTACTCCGACCACGCGGCGGAGACCGGCGCCACCGTGCCGCCGGAGCCGATCATCTTCATGAAGGCGACCAGCGCCATCGTCGGCCCCAACGACGACATCGAGATCCCGCGCGGCTCGGAGAAGACCGACTGGGAGGTCGAGCTGGGCGTCGTCATCGGCAAGACCGCCAAATACGTCTCGGAAGCCGAGGCGATGGACCATGTCGCCGGCTATTGCGTCATCAACGACGTGTCGGAGCGTGCCTTCCAGGCCGAGCGCCAGGGCCAGTGGACCAAGGGCAAGTCGGCCGACACCTTCGGCCCGACCGGCCCCTGGCTGGTGACGCCGGACGAGGTCGAGGATCCGCAGGCGCTGCCGATGTGGCTGGAGGTCAACGGCCACCGCTACCAGAACGGCAGCACCGCCACCATGGTCTATGGGGTGCGCTATCTGGTGTCCTACCTGTCGCAGTTCATGTCGCTGCAACCGGGCGACATCATCTCCACCGGCACGCCGCCGGGCGTCGGGCTGGGGCAGAAGCCGCAGGTCTACCTGAAGGCCGGCGATGTCGTTACCTTGGGCATCGAGGGGCTGGGCACCCAGCGCCAGAGCGTGATCCAAGGCTGACTTCAAGGTTGATGGAATGAACCGATCGGGCATCGACATCCTGCTCTCCGCGACCATGCCGCCCGGCGTGGCCGAGGATCTGGCACGGCACTTCACCCTGCACGGACCCGAGGTCATCGGCTCCCCCGGCTTCGCGGATCTGGCGCCGCGCATCCGTGGAATGGCCAGCCGCGAGCCGGCCAAGGTGGACGCGGCGCTGCTGGAGGCGCTGCCCAATCTGGAGATCATCTCCTCCTACAGCGCGGGGATCGACAACATCGACCTCGACGCGGCGAAGCGGCGCGGGCTGGTGGTCGCCAACAGCTCGGAGGCACTCGACGAGGAGGTGGCCGACACCGCCATCGCCCTGATGCTGATGAGCGTCCGCCGCTTCGCCGCGGCACAGCGCCATGTGCTGGACGGCAACTGGGCCAAGGGGCCGTTCCCGCTGTCGCGCAGCCTGAAGGGGAAGCGGCTCGGCATCGTCGGGTTGGGCCACATCGGCGAGGCCATCGCTGTGCGGGCGGCGGTGTTCGGCCTGTCCATCGCCTACCACAACCGCAAGCCCAAGCCCGGCGCGCCCTATGCCTACCACGCGACCGCCGTGGAACTGGCGGCGAACTCCGACATCCTCGCCGTCTGCTGCCCCGGCGGGCCGGCGACGCTGAACCTGATCGACGCCAAGGTGCTGCGGGCTCTCGGGCCGGACGGCGTGGTCGTCAACGTCTCGCGCGGCAGCGTGGTGGACGAGGACGCGCTGCTGGCGGCGCTGGCCGAAGGATCCCTCGCCGGGGCCGGGCTGGACGTCTGCCGCAACGAGCCGAACCCGCGCCCGGAGCTGGTCGGCCACCCCGACATCGTGCTGCTGCCCCATGTCGGCAGCGCCACCACCGAGACGCGGGCGCGCATGGGCCACGTCATGCGTGACAATCTGCTGGCGCATTTCGCCGCCGCCCATTCCGCCGCCAAGGAAGTCTGAGACCATGAAACGCATCGCGGCCATCGGGGAATGCATGCTGGAGCTGCGCAGCAGCGGCTTCGGCCCCGCCCGCTTCGGCTTCGGCGGCGACACGCTGAACTGCGCGCTGTATCTGGCCCGGCTCGGCGTGCCGGTCGATTACGTGACGTTGCTTGGCGACGACCATTACAGCGCCGACATGCTGGCGGCCTGGGCGGCGGAGGGCATCGGCACCGGCCGCGTCGTCCGGTTGCCCGGCCGGCTGCCCGGCCTCTACGCCATCGAGACCGACGACAAGGGCGAGCGTTCCTTCTTCTACTGGCGCGACCGCGCCCCGGCGCGCGAGCTGTTCACCCACCCTGACGCCCGGCCGCTGGTCGAGGCGCTGCCGGAATACGGCCTGCTGATGCTGTCCGGCATCTCGCTGTCGCTCTACGGCGAGGAGGGACGGCAGCGGTTGCACGACGCGCTCGACAAGGCGCGCGCCGCCGGGGCCAGGGTCGCCTTCGACACCAACCTGCGGCCGCGCGGCTGGCCCACCCTCGAGGTGGCGCGCGCCGCCTACGAGGCGCTGGCCGGCCGGGTCGACATCGTGCTGTCGGGTGTCGAGGACGAGGCGCTGCTCTACGGCGACGAGCCGGCGGACGCCATCGTCGCCCGCTGGCGCGCCGCCGGCGCCACCGAGGTGGTGGTGAAGCGCGGCGGCGACGACTGCCTGGTCTGGGAGCAGGGCGGGGCGGTCGAAACCGTGCCGACGACGAAGGTCGAGCGGATCGTCGACACCACGGCGGCGGGCGACAGCTTCTGTGCCGGCTACCTCGCCGCGCGTCAGGCGGGCCGGGGCATCGCCGAGGCGGCTCGGCTCGGCCACCGGCTGGCCGGCATCGTCATCGGCCATCCGGGCGCCATCGTCCCGGCCGAGGCCACCGCCGGCCTGAAGGGAAGCCTGTGATGGACGCGCCCGGCAACGCACCCGCCCCGGCGCGGCGCCGGGCGCCCAAACCGGCGGCGGCGCTCCGCGAGCGCGGAACCACGGCGGCGCAGCAGGTCTACCAGCAGCTTCGCGCCGAGATCGTCAGCCTGCACCGCAAGCCGGGCGAGCCGATCAGCGAGAAGGATCTGGCCCAGGCCCACGGCGTTAGCCGCACCCCGGTGCGCGAGGCGATGCTGAAGCTCGCCTCGGAACGGCTGGTCGAGGTCTTCCCGCAATCCGGCACCTTCGTCGCCCGCATCCCGCTGTCCGACCTGCCGGAGACCATCATCATCCGCTCGGCGCTGGAGGAGGCCAGCGTCCGCCACGCCGCCCAGCGCGCCACGCCGGAGCAGGCCGAACACCTCGCCACCCTGATCGAGCGCCAGCGCGCCATGGCGGCGGCCGGCGACCGCGAGGGCTTCCATTTCGCCGACGAGGATTTCCACGCCGCCCTGTCGGAGGTCGCCGGGCTGCCGGGGGTGTGGGCGATGATCCAGCAGGTCAAGGTGCAGATCGACCGCTACCGCCGGCTGACGCTGCCGGAGCCCGGCCGCATGGACCGGGTGGTCGCCGAGCACGCGGCGGTCGTCGCCGCCATCGCCGCCCATGACGCGGACGCCGCGGCGCGGGCGATCAAGCATCACCTGGAGAAGCTGCGCGAGGACATCGACGCCTACCGCGTCGAGGAGCCCGACAGCTTCATCGACGATCGGGTGCCGCCGGCCGCTTCATAAAACGCTTCATTCTTCGGCAAGCTTCTGGCTTGATCGGGCGGGCGGCCTTCGGGACGCCCGCCCTTCGGCGTTTCCGCGTTCCTATATGTTAACTTGTCTGCTAACATGATCTTTGGAGCGCGCAGGATTCCGCGCGGGATTTGGGTGTGAGGAAGGGCGACGATGGCCGGTTTGAAGTTGCAGCCCAAGCGCAAGGAACGCCTGGGCGACCAGCTCTACGGACAGATACTGGAGCAGATCGTCTCCGGGACCTTGAAGGAGGGGGACAAGCTCCCGTCCGAAAAGGAGCTTTGCCTGATGTTCGAGGTCTCGCGCCCGGTGGTGCGGGAAGCCATGATGCTGCTCCAGGCCGACGGTCTGGTGGTCGCCCGCCAGGGCTCGGGAACCTACGTGCAGCGCCGCCCGCCGCAGGGGCTGATCGCGCTGGGCAGCGCGTCGGACGTCGCCGGGATGCTGCGCTGCTACGAGCTGCGCGTGCCGCTGGAGGGCGAGGCGGCGGCGCTGGCCGCCAAGCGGCGGACGCCGGAGCAACTCGCCCAGATCAAGGCGGCGCTCGACGACCTCGCCCGCGCCTTCGAGACGCGCACGTCGGCCAGCGCCGCCGATTTCGCCTTCCACCGCGCCGTCGCCGAGGCGAGCTGCAACGACCTGTTCGTCTCGATCCTGGAGACGCTGCACGCCGCCGTCGAGAACTCCATGGTGGTGGCGCTGAACATCACCGCGCAGGGCTCGGCCGAGCGCAGCCGCCGCGTGCTCGACGAGCATGGCCGGATCTACGAGGCGATCGCCATGGGCGACGCCGAGGCGGCCAACCTCGCCATGCGCTACCACATCAACCGCGCCCGCCAGCGGATCACCGACCAGCAGCAGGACGTGTGACGGCGTCTCCCCGAAAGGGAGCAGCAGGAGCACGCGTCCCGGAACGCGTCATGCCCGAGCCTGGCACGGGCATCCACGGGCAAATCTCAAATTTCCGCGTGGATGACCGGGACAAGCCCGGTCATGACGGAAGACATCGGTCCAGGCCGGAAACCACCTCACCCCAAAAAATCCTCCCGCACCGGCGTGAAGGCGTCGACCAGCACGGTCGGCTCCAGGATGGTCACGCCGTGCATCGTGCCGGGCGGCACGTAATAGCTGGCGCCGGCGCCCAGAATCTCGGTGCCATGGCCGTCCATCGTCAGTTCCAGGGCGCCCGAGACGATGTAGCCGACCTGCTCATGCGGGTGGCTGTGCATCGGCGCGACGGTGCCGGGCTTGAAGGTGAACTCCACCAGCATCAGGCCGGGGCCATAGCTCAGAACGCGGCGCTCGGCGCCCTCGGGGGTAATGACCGGCGTCTCTTGCGCCGCACTGGCCAGAATCTTCATCGCGGGTGTCCTTCGAACAGGAAAAGGAAAGCGGGGAAGGAAAAGCCCGGCTCATCGGGGATGGGCCGGGCCTGGGGAAGGAACGCGCCGGGGGGAGGGAAACCCCCGGCATCGCCCGAGCGCGCTCAGTGGATCAGCAGATGCGGCAGCCACATGGAGAAGCCGGGCACGTAGGTCACCAGCCCCAGCGCCAGGATCAGCGCCGCGTAGAAGGGCAGGATGGTCTTCATCACCTCGCCCACCGAGATGCCGCCGATGGCGCAGCCGACGAACTGGGTGGTGCCGACCGGCGGGGTGTTCAGGCCCAGCGCGCAGTTGATCAGCATCACCATGCCGAACTGGACCGGGTCCATGCCGTAGGCCTGGGCGATGGGCAGGAAGATCGGCGTGCAGATCAGGATCGTGCTCGCCATGTCCATGAAGGTACCCAGCACGAACAGGATGATGTTGATCATCAGGAAGATGACCAGCGGGTTCGAGGACAGGTTGGCCATCATCTCGCCGGTCAGGTCGGCGACGCTGTAGAGGGCCATCAGGTACTGGAACATGGTCGACACGCCGATCAGCAGCAGCACCACGCCGGTGGTCTTGACCGCCTTCATCGTCGCATAGACGAACTTCTCCCAGGACAGCGTGCGGTAGGCGAAGACCGTCAGCAGCAGCGAGTAGACCACCGCGACCGAGGCGCCCTCCGTCGCCGTGAAGATGCCGAGCAGGATGCCGCCGAGGATGATGGCGACGACGAACAGGCCGGGCAGCGCGTGCAGGAAGGAGCCGAGGACCGCCGGCCAGCCGGGGAAGCGGCCGGCCGGGTAGCCGCGCTTCACCGCCACGAAATAGGCGGCGGCCAGCATGCAGGCGGTCATCACCGCCACCGGCATCAGCCCGGCGGCGATCAGCGAGCCGATCGACACCTTGCCGCCCGCCGCCAGCGAATAGAGGATCAAATTGTGGCTGGTCGGCATCAGCGCGCCGACCAGCGCCGCGTGCGTCGTCACGTTGACGGCGTAGTCGGTGTGGTAGCCCTCGCGCTTCATCATCGGGATCATCACCGACCCCATGGCCGACACGTCGGCCACCGGCGAGCCGGAGACGCCGCCGAACAGCGTGCAGGCGACGACGTTCGCCATGCCGAGACCGCCGCGGATGTGGCCGACCATGTTGCGGGCCAGCGTCACGATCTTGTCGGCGATGCCGCCGTGCAGCATCAGCTCGCCCGAGAAGACGAAGAAGGGAATGGCAAGGAAGGAGAAGATGTTCATGCCGGACGTCATCTGCTGGAAGATGACGGCGTAGGGCAGACCTTCGTACATGATGGTGAAGAGCGACGACAGGCCGATGGCGAAGGCGACCGGCACGCCGAGGATCAGCAGACCGAAGAAGGATACGGCGAGGACGATCAGTTCCATGTCGGCTCGACCTCTTCATGACGCAGGAGGGCGAGCGTGTGCTCGACCGAGAACAGCACGATCAGCACGCCGGAGACCGACAGCGGGATGTAGCGCGCGATTTCCGGCAGGCCGAGGTTGGGGATCAGGTAGTGGGCGACCGACATCCCCAGCACCCAGCCGTTGTAGGCCATGGCGGCGCCGAAGAAGGCGACCAGCAGGTGGATCAGGATCTCGAACCAGCGCTGCACATGCAGCGGCAGCAGGACGAGGATCGAGTCCATGCCGATGTGCCCGGCGTCGCGCACGGCGACGGCGGCGCCCAGCAGCGTGACGTAGAGCACCAGCACCAGCGCCAGGCTTTCCGCCCAGGTCGGGGTCTGGTTGAAGACGTAGCGCCCGACGACCTCGTAGAAGACGATTCCGACGATGCACAGCAGCCCGACGACCGCGATCACCGTGCTGGCCCGCGCCAGCAGTCTATTGAGCTGTGTCAGAAGCCTCCGGGGCTGGGCCCGGACGCCGTCTTCCACCAAGCAGTCTTGCATCATGGTTGCTCCGATGGAGTTCGGCGCGGGAGCCGGCGGGCCGTCCAGCGAAGGGCCGTCCGCCGGTTCCCCGCGCGATCGGATCACTTCGTGTCCTGGATCCGCTTGACGAGGCCCTGGAGCGTCGGCGTGTCGGCGAACTTGGCGTAGACCGGCTTCATCGCGTCGATCAGCTCCTGCTTGTTGGCGATCTGCGTGATCTGGGCGCCGCCGTCCTCGACCATCTTGCGCGACTTGATCTCGCGCTCGTCCCACAGCTTGCGCATGAAGGGCACCGACTCCTTGGCCGCCTTGCGGATCAGCGCCTGGTCGTCCTTCGACAGCCGGTCCCAGATGACCTTGGAGAAGACGACGACCTCGGGGGCCAGCGAATGCTCGGTCAGGCTGTAGTATTTCGCCGCCTCGAAGTGGCGGGAGGACTCATAGCTCGGCCAGTTGTTCTCGGCGCCGTCGACGATGCCGGTCTTCAGTGCGGTGTAGACCTCGCCGTAGGGCATCGGGGTGGCGTTGGCGCCGAGCGCGTTCATCATGCCGACGAACAGCTCCGACGGCTGCACGCGGATCTTCAGGCCCTTGAAGTCGGCCAGCGAGGTGATCGGCTTCTTCACCGTATAGAAGGAGCGCGAGCCGCTGTCGTAGAAGGCGAGGCCGACCAGCCCCTGGGCCTCCATCGACTTCAGGATGTCGTCGCCGATCGGGCCGTCGAGCACCGTGCGCATGTGCTGGGTGTCGCGGAAGATGAAGGGCAGCACGGTGACGATGGTCTCCGGCACCACGCTGTTCAGCGCGCCGACGTTGATGCGCATCATGTCGAGACCGCCGAGCTTGAGCTGCTCGATGGTGTCCTTCTCGGTGCCGAGCGCGCCCGAGGGAAAGACCCGGATGCCGAGCTTGCCGCCGGTCTGCTCGGCCAGGGTCTTGCCCATCTGCTTGACCGCCTCGACGGTCGGGTAGTCGGCCGGGTGGATGTCGGCGGAACGGAAATCACGCGCCTGCGCGGTCTGGCCGACGGCCAGGGCGACCGTGGCGCCGAAGGTCAGGGCCGCGGCGACGGCCAGTGAACGAAACAACCCGGACATCAACGTCTCCTCCGTTTTTGTTCGCGCGGCCCTCGGCGGGGCGGTCGCGGTCGCGTCTCGTCGTGCGCCGGAAGGGGCGGTCGCCGCGGATTTCCGCTGCGGATCCCGATCCGGTGAGCTTTGAGAAATGACAAAATCACAATTCAGAATGGAAACCCATGCAACCCATCCGCATCCGTACGGGCTCGACCGGGCGCCCGTCTGGGCATTTCCCAATCGTTCTTCCCGGTATCCGGAATTTGGGCGGACGGATTGTGGATACTCCTTATTTATTTCTTAGGCTTTTCTCGGCTTTCATGTCCCGGTGCGGGGATTGTCGACCCAAGTTCATGACCGCCGCCTAGCGAACACCTGTATCGAACGATGATGGGTCGCATGATGGCGGTCCCCGATTCCGGGGGCATGTCCTTGGGCGCCACGCACGCTGCTTTTGTTGGGACTTCGGTTGGTTTGCCTTGCTGAAGGTTACTCTAGTCGCGTTGCGTTCAAGTGGTCAAGTGGTAAGATGACTTGGTGCGACGAGACCCGGAAAGGGCCGCCGCACAGGCTTTGGGGAGGAAGAGATGTCATACAATGCGGCGAACACGGCGCCCCGGCATCGCGGGACCGCCGGTGGCTCCGGAATGGGCGGCGGGGTGGTGACGCACTGGTATTCGGGTCTGCGCGGCAAGCTGATGATCGCCATCGGCGTCGTGCTGTCCGGCACCCTGATCGCGGCGGCGGTGGCGTTGTCCGGCTACGCCAACGTGCGGACCACCATCGACGTCATCGTCGGGCAGGCCGTTCCCGCCATGAAGGAGGGCATGGCCGTCGCCCAGCAGGCCGAACGTCTGGTGGCGCTGGCCCCGGCGCTGTCCTCCGCCGCCGACCCGAAGGGCCGCGAGGAGGTCTCCGCCCGCATCCGCCACGCCAAGGAGGAGTTCGCCGCCCGACTCGACCGGCTGCGCGCCGCTGGCGCCGGCGGCGACCAGCTCGCCACCATCGAGGCGGCGTCGAAGGACCTGCTCGGCAACCTCGTCCAGCTCGACGCGGCGGCCGGCGAGCGGGTGGCCCAGGCCCAGCGCCGCGCCACGCTGCTGCCCAGGATTCTGGAGGCCGACGCCCAGCTCCAGAAATTCACCGCCCCCTGGCGCACCGTCCTGTTCAACGAGGAGCAGGAGGCGCGCGAGACGCTGGCCAATCCGGGCGCCAAGCCCGAGGAGCTGCGCAACGCCGCCGCGGTGCTGGTCGACGTGGCGAAGCGGGCCAAGCCGCTGGCCTCGGTGATCGAGGAGGCCGCCAGCGCCCGCAACATGCTGCTGGAGGCCGTCGGCGTCACCGACGAGCAGCGGCTGACCATCATCGAGACCCGGCTCGGCCTGATCCTCGCCAACCTGGAAGGGGCGGCGACCGAGCTGCCCGACCGGCTGGGCGAGGTCGCCACCGCCCAGACCGCGATCCTGCGGGCCACGGCGCTCGGCGGCGACGCGCTGATCGAGGCGCGGCGCAAGGAGCTGGAGATCCTGGAGCAGTCGCGCAAGCTGCTGGAGGGCAACCACGCTCTGGCCGAGACCATGGCCGCCGGCATCGCCGCGATGGTGCAGCGGCAGGAGAGCGGCATCGCCGCCGCCAGCGCCGCCACCGGGCGGATGCTCGACAACAGCCGCCTGACCCAGATCGCCGTCAGCGTCGTCAGCATCGTCGTGTCGATCCTGGTGGTCTGGCTCTATGTCGGGCGCAGCGTGGTGCAGCGGCTGATGGCGCTGAAGACCGGCATGGGCCGCATCGCGTCCGGCGACCTCGACGCCGACATCGCGCTCGACGGGCACGACGAGATCGCCGAGATGGGGGCGGCACTCCGCGTCTTCCGCGACACCGCGCGCGAGATGGAGGGAACCCGCCTCCAGGCCGAGCAGGACCGCGTCAAGGCGGCCGGCGAACGCCGCCAAGCCATGCTGAACATCGCCGACCAGTTCGAGAGCGGCGTGAAGATGGTGGTGGAGAACGTGTCCGCCGCCGCGACCCAGATGCACCAGACCGCCTCGACCATGGTCGAGACGGCCGAGGACACCTCGCGGCAGGCCGGCAGCGCGGCGGCGGCGGCGGAACAGGCGTCGAGCAACGTCGACAGCGCCGCCTCGGCGGCGCACGAGCTGTCGCTGTCGATCACCGAGATCTCGCGTCAGGTCACCGAATCGGCGACCATCGCGGGCCAGGCGGCGCGCGACGCCGAGCGCACCGACGCCACCATGCGCGAGCTGAACGGGGCGGCCGCGCGGATCGGCGCGGTGCTCGACCTGATCACCGACATCGCCGGCCAGACCAACCTGCTGGCGCTGAACGCGACGATCGAGGCGGCCCGTGCCGGCGAGGCCGGCAAGGGCTTCGCCGTGGTGGCGAGCGAGGTCAAGCAGCTCGCCAGCCAGACGGCCAAGGCCACCGACCAGATCGCCAGCCAGATCGGCGCCATGCAGCAGGCGACCGGCGAGGCGGTGGAGGCGATCCGCACCATCGGCGCCACCATCGCCCGGCTGAACGACATCGCCACCGGCATCGCCGCGGCGGTGGAGGAGCAGGGCGCGGCGACCTCGGAGATCGCCCGCAACGTCCAGCAGGCGGCGGGCGGCACGGCGCAGGCGTCGGAGAACATCGGCATGGTGCGCACCGCCGCCGGCCAGACCG
This sequence comes from Azospirillum agricola, assembly GCF_020005195.1. Lineage (NCBI taxonomy): Bacteria > Pseudomonadati > Pseudomonadota > Alphaproteobacteria > Rhodospirillales > Azospirillaceae > Azospirillum > Azospirillum agricola. The sequence goes on along the minus strand of NZ_JAIFZR010000002.1, from coordinate 478,965 downwards.
GCCAGTCGGCGCAGGACGTCCTGTCGGTCGCGGGGCAAGTGTCGAGCGAAACCTCGCACCTGCTCCAGCAGATCGACCGCTTCCTCAAGCAGGTGCGGTCGGCCTGAGGACATCGCTCTGCTCCGGAGAAGGGGCAGAGCGATCTTCCGCGGCGGCCAGAATGGTTTCAAGCACGCCGGTCAGATTGGCCAGGCTCTCCGGGTTCCAGAAACGAAGAACCCGATAGCCCTGGGCTTCGAGGAAGGCGGTGCGCGGGCCGTCCGCTTGCGGGCTGTGCCGGCTGCCGTCGGCCTCGACGATCAGGCGCTTTTCATGGCAAAGGAAATCGACGACCTGGCGGTCGATGGTCTGCTGGCGGCGGAACGTGAGGCCGTTGAGCCGCCGGTCGCGCAGACCATGCCACAGCAGCTTTTCCGCTTCGGTCGTCGTTTGGCGCAGAGTGCGCGCGCGTTGGACGGTCATGGTTGTAGGCGTCAAGCGACATGCCGTCCTTCAAGAATATGTGCGGATCCTGCATAGCTCCTGTTTGCAAAAATCCACCCCCATGAAAGCGGATAGCCCTTCTCCCCTTGCGGGAGAGGGGCTTCTAAGCGGAGGGGTGACAGCCGCCCGTCGATGCCCTAGGATTGCACACGCACGGATGACGCGTCGCCAAACGCGTCCGTCCGGCGGCCGAACGGAGTGCGCCAACACCCCGCCCGGCCTGACCACAACCCAAGCTGATACAGGAGCTTCGATCATGGCTGATGCCGACAGTAGCACAGCTTCCCCGAACGAACAGGACCTCGAACTGATTCGGCTGGGAGAAGCCTACATGGTCCTGCTGCGCGACACCCACGGCCCCAGCTGGGGCCTGCACGGCGCCACCGACGACCAGATCCACCGGATCTGCACGATGGAGGACCGCATCGCCGAGACACCGGCCCGGACCGCCGGCGGTCTGGCGGTGCGGCTGTTCGCGCTGTGGAGCATCGAGTGCGAAAGGGATGAGTCCTTGTTCGCCGGTCCGCCCGAAGGCGCCTCCATCACCCGCCGTCTGGCGTGGGGAGCGTTGAAGGACGCGGAGCGTCTGGCGGCGCGGGGGTAGGCCCGCCGGACTGCGGAGCGCCCTGACGTCACCCAGCGTCGCGGCGGGGCGCTTCGTGGAGAGGCGGCAAGCTCGGCCGTCCCCTCCTGGCCACCCCCTCCTGGCCGTCCCCCTGGCCGACGCGTCACTGCGGCCCGAGCGTCTCGATCAAATCCGCGAGCGCCGCGCATTCCTCCGCGCTGCAATCCACCAGCGGGGTGCGCACCGGGCCGGCGTCGCGGCCGACCAGACGGGCGCCGGCCTTGACGATGCTGACCGCGTAGCCGGGGCGCCGGCTGCGGATCGCCGCGTAGGGCACGAAGAAGCCCTCCAGCAGGCGGTTCACCGTCGCGTCGTCCCGCGCGATCACCGCGCGGTAGAACTCCAGCGCCGTTCGCGGGATGAAGTTGAAGACCGCCGACGAATAGACCGGCACGCCGATGGCGTTGTAGGCGCTGGCGAAGAACTCGGCCGTCGGCAGGCCGCCGAGGTAGCTGAAGCGGTCCCCCATGCGGCGGCGGATGCGGATCATCAGCTCCAGGTCGCCGATGCCGTCCTTGAAGCCGATGAGGTTCGGACAGCGGTCGGCCAGCCGGGCCAGCGAATCCGGCCCCAGCCGGCAGACCCCCCGGTTGTAGACGATCACCCCGACGCCGACGGCGTTGCAGATCGCCTCGACATGGCGCGACACCCCCTCCTCGTCGGCCTCGGTCAGGTAGTGGGGCAGCACCAGCAGGCCGGCGGCGCCGAGATCCTCGGCCTTGCGCGCCAGCTCCACCGCCAGCCGCGTGCCGTAGCCGGTGCCGGCGATGATCGGCACCTGCCCGTTGCTGGCCGCGACGGCGGTGCCGACGACATCGCCGTACTCGCCCGGCGTCAGCGAGAAGAATTCCCCGGTGCCGCCGGCCGCGAACAGGGCGCTGGCGCCGTAGGGGGCCAGCCATTCCAGACGGCGGGCGTAGCCGGCGGCGTCGAAGGCGCCGTCGGCGGTGAAATCGGTCACGGGGAAGGACAGCAGACCGGACGACAGCGCGGCCTTGAGGGCTTGCGGCTCCATGGGAACGGGGACCTTTCAGGGGTGGCGTGCCGGCTCACTCCGTCGGAAAATCGGCGGGAAGCTCGGCGACGGTTTTTGTGATGAGATAGGCGTCCAGCCCTTCGACGCCGCCCTCGCTGCCGTACCCGCTCTCCTTCACGCCGCCGAAGGGGGCCTCGGCGAAGGCGATGCCGTAGCTGTTCAGCCCGACCAGCCCGCTTTCCAGCCCGTCCGACAGGTCGGCGGCCCGGCGGGCGGAGCGGGTGAAGGCGTAGGCGGCGAGGCCCTGGGGCAGGCGGTTGGCCTCCCGCAGCGCCTCGTCGAGGCTGGAGAAACGGTTGACGAGGGCCAGCGGGCCGAAGGGCTCGACGGACATGGCGGCGGCCTCGACCGGCACGTCGGCCAGCAGGGTCGGCTGGAAGAACAGGCCGGGGCCGGCAATGCGGGCGCCGCCAGCCAGCAGCCGGGCGCCGTGGTCGCGGGCGTCGCCGATCAGATGCTCCATGGAGTCGAGGCGGCGGCGGTTGGCGAGCGGCCCGACCTGCATGGCCGGGTCGCGCCCGTCGCCGACGGTCAGCGCGCGGGCGGCCTCGGCGAAGCGGGCGACGAAGCGGTCGAACACCGCCTCATGGACCAGGAAGCGGGTGGGGGAGATGCAGATCTGGCCGGCGTTGCGGAACTTGGCGGCGACCGACAGGGCGGCCACCGCGTCGGCGTCGACGTCCTCGCAGACCACCACGGGGGCGTGGCCGCCCAGCTCCATGATGACCGGCTTGACGCCCTCCGCCGCCAGACCGGCGATGCGGGCGCCGACGGCGGCGGAGCCGGTGAAGGACACCTTGCGGACGACCGGCGAGCGGATCAGCCGCTCCGCCACCTCGGCCGGCTCGCCGAACACGACGTTCAGCACGCCGAGCGGCAGGCCGGCGTCGTCGAGCGCGCGGGCCAGCTCCAGCGCGGTGGCCGGCGTCTCCTCGGCGGGCTTGAGGATGCAGGAGCAGCCGGCGGCGAGCGCGGCGGCGATCTTGCGGGCCGGCGTGATGGCCGGGAAGTTCCACGGCGTGAAGGCGGCGACCGGGCCGACCGGCTCGCGGACGGCGGTCAGGCGGCCGCCGCGCTGACGGGCCGGGATGACGCGGCCGCAGGCGCGGCGCCCCTCGTCGGCGAACCATTCGAACATGTCGGCGGAGCCGGCGACCTCGGCCCGCGCCTCGACCAGCGGCTTGCCCTGCTCCAGCGTCAGGACCAGCGCGATGTGCTCCAGCCGCTCGCGGATCAGCTCGGCGGCGCGGCGCAGCAGCTTGGCGCGGTCGTAGGCCGGCACCCGGCGCCACACCTGGAAGCCCTGGCGGGCCGAGTCCAGCGCCGCGTCGAGGTCGGCGGCCGTCGCCAGCGGCACCCGCGCCAGCGTCTCGCCGGTCGCCGGGTTGAGGACCGGCGCGCGGGCCGCGTCGGGCGGCGCCAGCCACTCGCCGTCGATGAAGAAGTTCGGATCCCCGTAGGCGTGATGGGCCATGACGCGCTCTCCCAAGCTGAAACGGCCCACGGGTCGGGCGGGCCTGCCCGGCCTCTTGGTTTTGCGCAGCGTCCGTGACCGGGGTGGGGCGTCGGGCTGCCGAGGCTCGGATGATCGAAGTGTTACACGACATCGTGTCGTCATACAAGTAGGCCCTTGGTTGCGCCGATCACGAGCCGCGAACGCGGTCTTTCTTGTAACTTGACATGATAAGTGATACCACGAACCGAGACGAGGCCGTGGGGCGGGCAGGAAAGGACGCGACGATGAGCTTGCAGCGGCGGGAAACCTTGACCTCCCAACTGGTGACGGCCCTGCGCGCGCGGATCGAGGGCGGGGAGTTCCCGCCCGGCGCCAAGCTGCCGAGCGAGCAGGAGCTGATCGAATCCTTCGGCGTCAGCCGCACCGTGGTGCGCGAGGCGATCTCCAATTTGAAGGCTGGCGGGCTGGTGGCGACCCGCCAGGGGGTCGGCGCCTTCGTGCAGGCCCCGGAGCCGGCGCCGGTGCCGCCCTTCCGCATCGACGAGGCCGACCTCGGCGTCGTCTACGAGGTGATGTCGGTGCTGGAACTGCGCATCGGCATCGAGACGGAGGCGGCGGCGCTCGCCGCCCAGCGCCGCAAGGACAGCCACATCGCCGCCATGCGGGCCGCCCTGGAGCGCATCGCGGCGGCGGTCGAGGCGGGGGAGGACGCGGTGTCGCACGACCTCGACTTCCACCGCGCCATCGCCGAGGCGACCGGCAACCGCTACATGCTGGAGCTGTTCCAGTATCTCGGCTCGGTGCTGATCCCGCGCACCCATGTGCAGACCTTCCGCCTCGCCGCGGAGCCGCGCGACGCCTATCTGCGCCGCATCAACGACGAGCATTGGGGGCTGTTCGACGCCATCGTCCGCCGCGACAGCGACGCCGCGCGCGCTGCCATGCGCCTGCACCTGACCGGCAGCCGCGAGCGCCTGCGCGGCTATTGGGAGGCCAACAGCCGGCAGGGGTGAGGACGGTGGCGCCCGCAGGATCGTTCACGCCCTATTTTTTCTAATGAATCGGGATCGAAAATCTGGTTTGAGCGGGTGTCGCCCCGCCCCTATCGTAACCGTGTGAACAGCGGCCACGGCAAGGTTTCGTGCCCGCTTCAACAGCTTCGGGAGGGTTTCGGGATGTCGATGGAAGACGTGGCGCCGGAGAAGGTGGCCCTGGTGACGGCGGGCGGCAGCGGCATGGGCGCCGACGCGGCGCGCCGGCTGGCGGCGGACGGCTTCCGCGTGGCGATCCTGTCGTCGTCGGGCAAGGGCGAGGCGCTCGCGCGGGAACTCGGCGGCGTCGGCGTCACCGGGTCGAACCGCTCCAACGACGACCTCAAGCGTCTGGTGGATCTGGCGATGGAGCGCTGGGGGCGCATCGACGTCCTGGTGAACAGCGCCGGTCATGGCCCGCGCGCGCCGATCCTCGACCTGTCGGACGAGGACTGGCACACCGGCCTCGACGTCTATCTGATGAACGTGATCCGGCCGACCCGGCTGGTGGCGCCGATCATGATCGGGCAACGGGGCGGGGTGATCATCAACATCTCCACCTTCGCCGCCTTCGAGCCCGACCCGCTGTTCCCGACCTCGGGCGTGTTCCGCGCCGGGCTGGCCTCCTACACCAAGCTGTTCGCCGACAAGTACGCCGCCGACAACGTGCGCATGAACAACGTGCTGCCCGGCTTCATCGACAGCCTGCCGGAGACCGAGGAGCGCCGCCAGCGCATCCCGATGCAGCGCTACGGCCGAAGCGAGGAGGTCGCCGCGACCATCGCCTTCCTGGCCTCGCCCGGCGCCGGCTACATCACCGGCCAGAACATCCGCGTCGACGGCGGCATCACCCGGTCGGTCTGAGGGGCGGCCGGAAAGATTGCGCGGCCATGACCCGGACATTCTGTGCCGAACAAGAGACCGCTCCCAGGTTCTGGGGTTTGCAGCGAAGGAAGGGACGCGTGAGCGCGAGGAATTTCTATTTGGCCATGGCTGTGGCCGGAACAATGGTCCCTTGGATGTTCTTCGGATCTTTCTTTGCGGTGCATGGAATTGATGTTCCGCTCTTCCTGCAATCCCTGTTTGTAAACGGCGCGGCCGGCGGCTTCTCCGCCGATGTGCTGATCACGATCGTCGTATTCTGGGTATGGTCATGGCGGGATGCGGCCAAGAACAACGTCGCGCGGTGGTGGCTGATTCTTCCGGCAAGCTTTTTCGTTGGCCTGTCGCTGGCGTTTCCGCTCTACCTGTATTTGCGTGAGCAGGATTGAAGGCGTGAATTTCCAAGACCTGCTTGTCGCACCCCCATCAAGAGTCCGACGCTCGATGGTGTGAAACGCTCTGTCTGGCTGTGGTCATTCCCAAGCAGGGGCAATTGAAACCACGCCTCTTTCTCCGGTCGGCCTGGCACTCCGTCCGGAAAAAATCGGGCGCCGCCTTCATCCGAAGGGGCGCCCGAGTGGACCGAGCCGCGCGCAAGGGGGAGAGCACCGGGTGGGACCATGAACCCGGCGGCGGCGACTCCAGCGTCTGACCAGCCGGCGGTCGGGAAGCGCTCGTGACCGCCAGCGTCCACAGGGATAGCGGAGCGCTTGTCGGATGTCAAACATATTATGTTCGTTTCGCGGATCATTTCATCGTCTTGAGCAAGGGCCTCCGCCGCATCCGTTCTGGGTGCCTTCGGAGAAAATCCCCTGAATTTTCTGGAACTCCATGTTTTTCATAGTCTCTAAAGCCTGAGGCACACCGCTGCCGTCATCTTCCGTCTGGCGGAAGGTGTCCCGCCGCCGCATTTGATCCTTGCTCCAATCCGCCTATCTGTGATTTTGTCTGACAGGTTCAAAACCAACAAGACATTCCGGTGGGAGGTTTCCCCGATGACGACCCGCGACCCTGGCCGCGACCCTGGCCGCGATCCGAAGTCCCGCGACCCGAAATCCCTGCGCAGTCACCGCTGGTTCGGCGTGCAGGATCTGCGTTCCTTCGGCCACCGCTCGCGCGTGCGGCAGATGGGCTACGCGGCGGCGGATTTCACGGGCAAGCCGGTCATCGCCATCGTCAACACCTGGAGCGACCTCAACCCCTGCCACGCCCATTTCAAGCAGCGGGTGGAGGATGTGAAGCGCGGCGTCTGGCAGGCCGGCGGCTTCCCCGTCGAGCTGCCCGCCATGTCGGTGCCGGAGACCTACGCCAAGCCGACCTCGATGCTCTACCGCAATTTCCTGGCGATGGAGACGGAGGAGCATCTGCGCTCCAACCCGATCGACGGCGTGGTGCTGATGGGCGGCTGCGACAAGACCACGCCGGCCCTGCTGATGGGCGCCATCAGCATGGACCTGCCGGCGATCTTCGTCCCCGCCGGGCCGATGCTGCGCGGCAACTGGGGCGGCAAGATCCTCGGCAGCGGTTCCGACGTCTGGAAATACTGGGACGAGAAGCGCGCGGGCACCATCAGCGAGCGCGAGTGGGAGGAGATCGAGAACGGAATCGCCCGCTCCCATGGTGTGTGCATGACCATGGGCACCGCCGCCACCATGACCGCCATCGCCGAGGTGCTGGGCTTCACCCTGCCCAACGCCTCCTCGATCCCGGCGGCCGACAGCAACCACCCGCGCATGGCCGGCGACAGCGGCCGGCGCATCGTCGACATGGTGTGGGAGGATCTGAAGCCCTCCGACATCCTGACCCGGAAGTCCTTCGAGAACGCCATCGTTGCCTCGCTGGCGATGGCCGGCTCGACCAACGGCATCATCCACACCGTCGCCATGGCGCGCCGGGCCAGGATCGACCTCGGCATCGACGATTACGACGCGCTGGCCCGCGAGGTGCCGGTGATCGCCAACGTCCGCCCGTCCGGCCAGTTCCTGATGGAGGATTTCTACTACGCCGGCGGCCTGCGCGCGCTGCTGAAGGAACTGGGCGGCAAGCTCGACCTGACCCAGCGCACGGTCAACGGCGGCACGCTGGGTGACGACATCGCCGACGCCAGGACCCATCTGCCGGACGTGATCCGGCCGCTCGACAACCCGGTGTCCTCGGCGGTCGGGCTGGCGGTGCTGCGCGGCAACCTCGCCCCCAACGGTTGCGTGATGAAGCCGGCGGCGGCCGAGCCGCGCCTGTGGAAGCACACCGGCCCGGCGCTGGTCTTCCGCGACTACAACCACATGGCCGCCGAGATCGACCGCGAGGATCTGGAGGTCACCGCCGACCATGTGCTGGTCTTGCAGAACGCCGGGCCGCAGGGCGGGCCGGGCATGCCGGAATGGGGCATGCTGCCGATCCCGAAGACGCTGCTGCGCCAGGGCGTGCGGGACATGCTGCGCCTGTCCGACTCGCGGATGAGCGGCACCAGCTATGGCGCCTGCGTGCTGCACATCGCCCCGGAATCCTTCATCGGCGGGCCGCTCGCCTTCGTGCGCACCGGTGACCTGATCGAGGTGGACATCGCCCTGCGCCGGATCCATCTTCACGTGTCCGACGAGGAGATGGCGCGGCGCCGCGCCGACTGGGTGGCGCCCAGGCCGCATTACCCGCGCGGCTACGGCGCGCTGTTCAGCCGCCACATCGGGCAGGCGGACGAGGGCTGCGACTTCGACTTCCTCCAGGCGGGGGAGGCGGTGCCGGAGCCCGAGATCCACTGACGATTTGCCGGAAGGACCCGCCATGCCGCACCCCGTCGCCCTCGATCCCGCCGCCTTCCGGACCGAGGTGGACGGCAAGCCGACCGACCTCCACACCCTGACCGGCGACGGCGGGGTCTCCGTCGACCTGACCGACTATGGCGCGCGGATCGTCCGCATCCTCGCCCCCGACCGCGACGGGGTGCCCGGCGACGTGGTGCTCGGCTACGACAACATCCGGTCGGTGATGGACGGGCAGGCGTCGATGGGCGCCTTCATCGGCCGCTTCGCCAACCGCATCGCCGACGGCCGCTTCACGCTGGACGGGGTGGAGCATCAACTCGCCCGCAACGGCGGCGCCCACCACATCCATGGCGGCGTCAAGGGCAGCCGCTTCCGCGTGTTCGACAGCGAGCGGCTCGGCCCCGGCGCCGTCCGCATGAGCCTGACCTACGCCGACGGCGAGGAGGGCTATCCGGGGGAACTGCGCTCCGCCGTCACCTACCGGCTCGACGGCGACACGCTGCGGATGGAGTACGAGGCGGTCACCGACCGCCGCACCATCGTCAACTTCACCGGCCATGCCTACTTCAACCTGGCCGGCGCAGGCACGATCCTCGACCATGTGCTGACGATGAACGCGCGGGCCTTCACCCCGACCGACGCGACCGCGATTCCGACCGGGGAGATCCGGCCGGTCGCCGGCACGCCGTTCGACTTCACCACGCCGCATCGCATCGGCGAGCGCATCGACGCCGACGACGAGCAGATCCGCTTCGGCAGCGGCTACGACCACAACATGGTGATCGACAAGCCGCCGGGCGCCTTCGGGCCGGTCGCCACGGTGGAGGAGCCCGTCTCCGGCCGGCTGCTGGAGGTGAGCAGCAGCGAACCGGGGGCGCAGCTCCATTCCGGTAATTTCCTGACCGGCGTGGCGCCGCGCGACGTCGGGCGCGGCGGGGTGCCCTTCGTCCGCCGTGGCGGCCTGTGCATCGAGCCGCAGCGCTTCCCCGACGCGCCCAACCACCCGAACTTTCCGTCGACCGTTCTCGATCCCGGCGAGACCTTCCGGGGCGTCATCGCCTACCGCTTCGGCGTGCGCTGATCCATCGCGCGGAGCCGCCGCGTCGTCCGCTCGTCCTGCGTCACGGCCGGACTTCGTCCCGGCCGTCCGCGCGGCCCCCTGGGGCTTGCCCGTGGATGCCCGTGCCGAGCACGGGCATGAGGATTTTCCCTGCCCCTCGACTTAACGAAAGTAGGGGGTGTCTCCGTAAGATTCTGTCAACCACACGGGTGTATAGTTGGTATAGCAATCAATTAGGGACGCGAAGCGTGGGCGTCGCCGTTTCCCGAGAGAGCGCTGAAAAAGACAACAGGCGGGCGGTATGCCCAGGCACTAGAACGATGCCGGGAGGAGTTGCAGAGCATGACCATCGCCAAACAGTCCACGCCCGTCCAGAGCCGCCGCTTCGGCGTGCGCGCGAAGCTTCTGCTGGCGTTCGCCGGCATGGCCGGCATGACGGTCGCGGCCAGCGGCGTCGGGCTGACGTCCTTCTCGGCGGTCGAGGCGCCGCTGACCCGGATCGTCGGCACCAGCCTGCCGGAGATGGAGCTGGCCAAGCGCCTGTCGGGCGAGAGCGGGGGGATCGCCGCCGCCGCCCCGACGCTGGACGCCGCCGAGAACCAGACCGCCCGCGAACACCTCTTCTCCGAGATCATGGGGCGCGGCAAGGCGCTGGTCGGGCTGGTCGGCGAGCTTGAGGCGCGCCGGCCGGGCGACCCGATGCTGCCCGACGTCCGCGCCAAGACCACCGCGCTGATCGCCACGCTGGAGGCCGAGAACGCCGCCGTCGAGCGCCGGCTGGCCGTGCGCGCCAAGCGCGACGAGACGCTGTCCGAACTGACCAAGGGTTACGACGCGTTCCTGGCGGCGCTCGCCCCGCTGACCGAGAAGGCCGGCACCACCCTGCGCAGCAAGGGCGACGAGCTGGATTCCGGCACCGAGCGCGACATGGACGCGCTGGCCGACGCCATCCGCTCGCTGATCAGCCTGTACGAGCTGCGCGGCGACATCGCCGCCGCGTCGGAATCGATGAGCCGCGCCGCCGCCGCCATCGACGGCCCCGCCGTCACCCAGCACCAGCAATCCTACCTGGAGGCCGCCGCCCGTCTGGTCAGCGCCACCGCCCAGGTCGGCAGCCGGTTGAGCACGCAGACCACCGACGCGCTCGACGAGTTCTTCACCTTGGGCGACGGCGAGCAGGGCATCTTCGATCTGCGGCGCAGGTTCCTGGAGGCCGCCGAGGCCGACCGCATCCCCCTGATGACCCGGATCCACGAGCGTCTCGCCGATGCGCAGAAACGGCAGCTCGGCCTTCTCGACCAGATGGAGTCGCCGCTGATGCGGCTGAAGGCCGAGATCAAGCTGTCGAGCGTCAACGTCCGCTCGCAGACCCGCGATTCCATGCAGGATCTGCTGGGTGACGGCCTGACCCGCTTCCGCACCTATCTGGAGCTGTCGACCCACGGCAACGCCCTGACCAGCGCGCTGAACGAGGCGGCGCAGGCGCCGAACGGCCAGCGGCTGAAGGCGCTGGAGGCCCGCTACGCCGCCGCCGCCAAGGAGCTGGACGACCGCATCAAGTTGCTCGGCCGCGCCGGCGACGACGGGCTGCCCAAGCTGGTCAGGGCCGCCGAGGCGCTGGCCGCCTTCGGCAAGGGCGAGGCCGGCATCTTCGCGCTGCGCCGCGCCGAACTGGCGGCGATCTCCGACAACGAGGGGGTGCTCGACCAGAACCGCCAGCTGGCCCAGCAGTTCGCCGTCACCGTCGACCGCCAGATCGCCGCGATGAAGGCCGAGGCGGACAGCGCCGCCGCCGGGGCGACCGCCGCCATCGGTTCCGGCCGCCTCATGATGATCCTGTTCGCCGCCGCCAGCCTGATCGGCGCCGCGGCGCTCGCCTGGTTCGTCGTCGGCCGCAGCATCGTCGCCCGCATCAGCCAGCTTTCCGACGCCATGCGCGCCATCGCCGGCGGCGACCTCGACACGGCCATCCCCAAGCCCGGCGCCGACGAGATCGGCGACATGGCGCAGGCGTTGATCGTCTTCCGCGACACCGCCAACCAGGCGAAGGAGGCCGACGCGCGGGCCGAGGCCGAGCGCGGCCGCGCCGCCCAGGAACGCCGCCGCGCCATGGTCGAGATGGCCGAGACCTTCGAGAGCAGCGTGCGCTCGGTGCTCGACCGCGTGTCGCGCGCGGCCGGCGAGATGCAGGACATGGCCCAGCGCATGAGCCGCAACGCCGAAACCACCACCGGCGAGGCGGCCACCGCCGCCAGCACCTCGCAGCAGGCCGAGGGCAGCGTCAAGGCGGTCGCCGCCGCCACCGAGGAGCTGTCGGCCTCGATCCAGGAGATCGGCGCCCAGGTGACGGCGTCGAGCCGCATCGCCCGCAAGGCCGCCGACGACGCCGAGCGCACCGACCGCACGGTGGAAGGCTTGGCCCAGAGCGCCAACAAGATCGGCGAGGTGGTCCAGCTCATCAACGACATCGCCAGCCAGACCAACCTGCTGGCGCTGAACGCCACCATCGAGGCGGCGCGGGCGGGCGAGGCCGGCAAGGGCTTCGCCGTCGTGGCGAGCGAGGTCAAGAGCCTCGCCAACCAGACCGGCAAGGCGACCGAGGAGATCTCCGGCCAGATCGCGGCGATGCAGGCGGTGACGCGCGAGGCGGTCGACGCCATCCGCTCCATCGCCGGCACCATCCGCGACATCAACGAGATCGCCGCCACCATCGCCGCCGCGGTGGAGGAGCAGAGCGCCGCCACCCGCGAGATCGCCCGCAACGTCGGCGAGGCCGCCGACGGCACCCAGCATGTCCGCCACAGCATCGATTCGGTGGCGAGCGCCGCCGCCGAGTCGGGCGAATCGGCCAACCGCGTGCTGACCGCCTCCTCCACGGTGGCCGACGAGGTGCGCTCGCTCGGTTCCCAGGTCGACACGCTGGTCAACCGGATGCGCGCCGGCTGACGGAACCGAACCCGGCCGAAGCGGGTTGACGAGGGCGGCGCGCTTTCGGGGCGTCGCCTTTTCGTGCCTTTCTAAGGACCTATGACGACGGCGGCATTGACCGTGCCCGCTCTCATCCCGACACTGCCGCCTGTCCGCCGGTCAAGCAATCCAAAGGGATAGCCGCACGGCGCTGGAACATCCGAGCAACCATGACCGCTCCCAGCATGCCCCACCAGGATGCCCGTCAGGACGACAGCGAGACGCTCGACGCCCCCCCCGGCCTTGACGGGGTTCTGGGCGGCGGCGGCGCCATGGGCGCCATGATGCGCGCCTTCGATTGGCGCAGCACGCCGCTCGGCCCGCCCGAGGACTGGCCGCAGAGCCTGAAGATCGTCGTCCGCATCATGCTGACCTCGCGCTACGCCATGTGGATGGCGTGGGGGCCGGAGCTGACCTTCCTGTGCAACGACGCCTACCGGCCGACGCTGGGCATCAAGCAGGACCGCTCGCTGGGCCTGCCGGCGCCGGTGGTGTGGGCCGAGATCTGGGACGTCATCGGGCCGCGCATCGACCGCGTGCTGAGCACCGGCGAGGCGACCTGGGACGAGGCGCTGATGCTGTTCCTGGAGCGCAGCGGCTACCCGGAGGAGACCTACCACACCTTCTCCTACGGCCCGGTGCCCGGCGACGCCGGCGGCATCGCCGGGATGCTGTGCGTGGTGACCGAGGAGACCGAGCGGGTGATCGGCGAGCGGCGCCTGCTGGCGCTGCGCGAGCTTGGCTCGGCCCTGGGCGGCACCAACACGATGGACGAGGTCTTCGCCGCCTTCGCCCGGCTGGCCGATGTGCTCGACCGCGACCTGCCCTTCTCCCTGGTCTATCTGTTCGACGAGGCGGGCGGGCAGGCGCGGCTGGTCGGCCGCACCGGCTTCGACGGGAAAGATCACCCGGCGGCCCCCGACAGCCTGCCGCTGAGCGGGGAGAGCCCCTGGCCGGTGGCGGAGCTGCTGGCGCGCGGCGAGCCGGTGCTGGTCGAGAATCTGGGCGCGCGCTTTCCCGGCCTGCCCTGCGGCGCGTGGGACACGCCGCCGCGCCAGGCGGCGGCGGTGCCGATCGCCCAGCAGGGGCAGGAGCGGCCGGCCGGCGTGCTGATCGCCGGCCTCAACCCCTACCGGCCCCACACCCCCGACTACACCGGCTTCATCGCGCTGCTCGCCGGGCAGATCGCCTCGGCGGTCGCCAACGCCCAGGCCTATGAGGAGGAGCGGCGGCGGGCCGAGGCGCTGGCCGCCATCGATCGCGCCAAGACGGCCTTCTTCTCCAACGTCAGCCACGAGTTCCGCACCCCGCTGACCCTGATGATGAGCCCGATCGAGGAGGTGCTGTCCCGTCCCGCCGGGGTGATCGGCGAGCAGGACCGCGGCCTGCTGGAGGTGGCGCACCGCAACAGCCTGCGGCTGCTGCGGCTGGTCAACGCGCTGCTCGACTTCAGCCGGGTCGAGGCCGGGCGCGTCCAGGCCTCCTTCGAACCGATCGATCTCGCCGAATTCACGGCGGAGCTGGCCAGCAACTTCCGCTCGGCCTGCGAGCGCGCCGGGCTGACACTGACCGTCGTGTGCCCGCCTCTGGCCGAACCGGTCTGGGTCGACCGCGATTTGTGGGAGAAGATCGTTCTCAACCTGCTGTCGAACGCCTTCAAATACACGCTGGAGGGCGGCATCCGGGTCGGGTTGGCGATGGAGGGCATGCGCGTCGCCTTCAGCGTCCAGGACAGCGGCGTCGGCATCCCGGAGGCCGAACTGCCCCGCGTCTTCGAGCGCTTCCACCGCATCGAGGGCCAGCAGGGCCGCACCCACGAGGGCAGCGGCATCGGGCTGGCGCTGGTCAACGAACTGGTCAAGCTGCATGGCGGCGCCATCGCGGTGGAGAGCGCGGAGGGGCAGGGAAGCCGCTTCACCGTCACGCTGCCGCTGGGCAGCGCCCATCTGCCGGACGACCGGCTGCGCGCCGAGCGTCCGCGCGTCTCGACCGCCGTCGGCGCCGAGGCCTTCGTCGAGGAGGCCCTGCGCTGGCTGCCCGAGGAGGCGCGCGGCGGGCCGGTGGCGATGGATCTGGCCGACCTGCCGGCCGCCGACCAGGCGGCGCGCGTGCTGATCGCCGACGACAACGCCGACATGCGGGAGTACATGCAACGGCTGCTCGGCAACCGCCACGCCGTGAAGGTCGCCGGCGACGGCGCCGCCGCGCTGGAGCTGATCCGCGCGTGGCGGCCCGATCTGGTGCTGTCCGACGTGATGATGCCGCGGCTCGACGGGTTCGGCCTGCTGAAGGCGATCCGCGAGGACGGGGCGTTGCGCGACCTGCCGGTGATCCTGGTTTCCGCCCGCGCCGGCGAGGAGGCGAGCGTCGAGGGGCTGTCGGCCGGGGCCGACGATTATCTGGTGAAGCCCTTCTCGGCGCGCGAGCTGATCGCGCGGGTCGACGGCGCCCTGGCGCTGGCCCGTGTCCGCCGCGAGGCCGAGGACCATCTGCGCCAGCTCAACGAGACGCTGGAGCAGCGCGTCCTTCTCGCCGTCGCCGAGCGCGAGAAGGCCGAGATCCAGCTCCGCCAGGCCCAGAAGATGGAGGCCATCGGCCGGCTGACCGGCGGCGTCGCCCATGACTTCAACAATCTGCTCCAGGTCGTCAGCGGCAACCTCCAGCTTCTGGGGAAGGACATCGCCGGCAACCCGCGCGCCGAGCACCGGCTGCGCAACGCGCTGAGTGGGGTGACGCGCGGGGCGAAGCTGGCCTCCTACCTGCTGGCCTTCGCCCGGCGCCAGCCGCTGGAGCCCAAGGCGGTCAATCTCGGCCGGCTGGTCCGCGCGCTCGACGACATGCTGCGCCGCGCGCTGGGCGAGGAGATCGAGATCGAGACCGTCGTCGCCGGCGGCCTGTGGAACACGCTGGTCGACCCGACCCAGGTCGAGAACGCGCTGCTGAACCTCGCCATCAACGCGCGCGACGCCATGAACGGGCGCGGGCGTCTGACCATCGAGGCCGGCAACGCCTTCCTCGACGACGCCTACGCCGCCAGGCACGAGGAGGTGGTGGCCGGCCAGTATGTGATGCTGGCGGTGACCGACACCGGCTGCGGCATGGCGCCCGACGTGATGGAGCGGGTCTTCGAGCCCTTCTTCACCACCAAGCCGGAGGGGCAGGGCACCGGCCTCGGCCTCAGCATGATCTATGGCTTCGTCAAGCAGTCGGGTGGCCACATCAAGCTGTACAGCGAGGTCGGGCAGGGGACGACGATCCGCCTCTACCTGCCGCGCGTCCGCCAGGAGGAGGACATCGCCGCCGAGACCGACACCGGCCCGGTGACTGGCGGGGCCGAGACGGTGCTGGTGGTCGAGGACGACCCCGACGTCCGCGCCACGGTGATCGAGCTGCTGACCGACCTCGGCTACCGCGTGCTGAAGGCCAAGGACGCGCAGAGCGCGCTGGCCATCGTCGAGAGCGGGATGCCGATCGACCTGCTGTTCACGGACGTGGTGATGCCGGGGCCGCTGCGCAGCCCCGAGCTGGCCCGCCGGGCGCGGGAGCGGCTGCCCAACCTCGCGGTCCTGTTCACCTCCGGCTACACCGAGAACGCCATCGTCCATGGCGGCCGGCTCGACGCCGGGGTGGAGCTGCTGAGCAAGCCCTACACGCGTGAGGCGCTGGCCCGCAAGCTTCAGCATGTCCTGCGCAACCATCGCCAGCGCAGCCAGCCGGCGGGAACCCATCCGCTGCCGGAACCGGCGGCGCCGTCGTCCGGCCTGCGCGTCCTGCTGGTCGAGGACGACGAGCTGATCCGTCTGGCGACCACCGACATGCTGGTCGAGCTTGGGCACAGGGTGGTCGACGTCGGCGATTCGGCCGGAGCGCTGGAAGCGCTTGAGGGCGGGACGGAAGGCGGTCCGTTCGACGTGCTGCTGACCGACGTCAGCCTGCCCGACGGTTCCGGCGGCGATCTGGCCGCCACCGCGGTGGGGTTGGTGAAATCCCTCAAGGTGGTGTTCGCCACCGGCCACGACCGTGTGCCGGGCGCCGAGCGGGTGCCGGGCGCGGTGCTGCTGCGCAAGCCCTACAACGAGCACGATCTGGCGGCGGTGCTGGCGCGGATGGTGGGGTGATCGCCGTCCTCAAGTCGCATCCCCCCGCCCCTCCCGCGCCGGAAGGGGGAGGGGCGGGGGGATGCCTCTCCAGGCCTCAGCCGGTCCCCGGCTGGGCCGAGCCGTCGATCTCCTCGGCGCGGCGGCGCAGCTCGTCCGCCGACAGGCCGGCCGGCGTGGCGTCCTGGAGCGTGCCGTCGCCGGGCGTGCGGCGCATGTCCTCGCGCGGCGAGCGCTCGCCGGCCGGAGTCTCGTCCTTCGGCGTCGGCGCCGCGGCCTGATCGGAACCCTGTTCGGGGGAGGAACGTTCAACGGGCGTGTCGGTCATGATGTCCTCGTGCTATTCTTTCCCCCATCCAACCGCGCCGGCGGCTCCGGGGTTCCATCACGGCTCCCTGTCCTTTCGCGCGGGCGGATCAAACGCAAGAAACCCGGCCGCAAGAACCCGGCGGCGCAAGCCAGGGTCCGTTCGCGCCCCGCGCACGGGCGGACCGACACGCCAAGGGCCGACCAGCCAAGGAGAGTGAGAAGGTCATGGAATCGAGCAAGCACACGCCCCACGGCGATGTCAGCGAGGTCGGCACCGTCACGTTGACCGACGACGCCACCGGCAAGACGCTGAAGCTGCCGGTGCTGGAGGGCTCCACGGGTCCGCGGGTCATCGACATCCGCAAGCTCTACGCCGCCACCGGTTATTTCACCTACGATCCGGGCTTCACCTCCACCGCCGCCTGCGATTCGGCCATCACCTACATCGACGGCGACGAGGGCGTCCTGCTGCACCGGGGCTACGCCATCGCCGATCTGGCGGAGAACTGCGACTTCCTCGAAGTCTGCCACCTTCTGCTCAACAACGAGCTGCCCAACGCCGAGCAGAAGGCCGAGTTCGAGCGGACCATCACCTACCACACGATGGTGCACGAGCAGCTCGCCAAGTTCTACAGCGGTTTCCGCCGCGACGCCCACCCGATGGCCATCATGTGCGGCGTCGTCGGCGCGCTCTCGGCCTTCTACCATGACTCGACGGACATCTTCGATCCGGTGCAGCGCAAGATCGCCGCGCACCGGCTGATCGCCAAGATGCCGACCCTGGCGGCGATGGCCTACAAGTACACGTCGGGCCAGCCCTTCATGTACCCGCGCAACGACCTGAGCTACGCCGAGAACTTCCTCTACATGACCTTCGGCACGCCCTGCGAGGAGTGGAAGGTCGATCCGGTCCTGTCCGAGGCGATGGACAAGATCTTCATCCTGCACGCCGACCACGAGCAGAACGCCTCGACCTCGACCGTCCGGCTGGCCGGCTCGTCGCACGCCAACCCGTTCGCCTGCATCGCGTCGGGCATCGCCGCGCTGTGGGGTCCCGCCCATGGCGGCGCCAACGAGGCCGTGCTGAAGATGCTGGAGGAGATCGGCTCGGTCGACCGCATCCCCGAATTCATCAACCGCGCCAAGGACAAGAACGACAGCTTCCGTCTGATGGGCTTCGGCCACCGGGTCTACAAGAACTACGACCCGCGCGCCAAGATCATGCGCGAGACCTGCTACCAGGTTCTCGACGTGCTCGGCATCAAGGACGAGCCGCACCTCGCCATCGCGCTGGAGCTGGAAAAGATCGCCCTCTCCGACCCGTACTTCATCGAGAAGAAGCTGTACCCGAACGTCGATTTCTACTCGGGCATCATCCTGAAGGCGATGGGCTTCCCGACCAGCATGTTCACCGTGCTGTTCGCGCTGGCCCGCACCGTCGGCTGGATCAGCCAGTGGAAGGAGATGATCGAGGATCCCGACCAGCGCATCGGCCGTCCGCGCCAGCTCTTCACCGGCCACCCGGCCCGCGCCTTCGTGCCGCTCGACAAGCGTTGAGCCTGTCTCGACTCAAGGTCCATCCCCTTCTCCCCCCCGGGGAGAGAGGGGGCAGGCCGGATGGGCGGCGGAGTTCCTTGTCGTGACTTCCGGTGTGCAGTTGGGCTTGTCGGTCGCGGTGGTGGCGGTGGCCGGCGCCACGCCGCGCGTGGTGACGGTGCGCAGCGGCTTCGAGATCCCGCCGGAGCACCGGCGGGGCGACGAACCGCTGCCGCACCGCGACGCCCTGCCGGGCGCGCCCTTCGACCCGGCCCGTTTCCGCACCTTGCAGGACGGCGTGCGCGCGGTGGCCGAGGGGCTGTCCGGCCTGTCGCTGCGCTACGTCGAGCAGCTCTACACCTTCGGCGACCGCTTCCGCGACCCGCACGAGCTGTTCGGCGGGCCGCGCTCGGTCGTCGTCGGCTATCTGGCGCTGGTCCGCGACGGGCCGCTGGGCGGCGGGACGGCGGCGGACTGGAGCAATCTCTACGACCATTTCCCATGGGAGGACTGGCGCGACCAGCGTCCGTCCCTGATCGACGGGGTGATCGAGCCGGCCCTGCGCGGCTGGGTCGCCGCCGCCGGGGATCCCGACTCCCGCGCCCGGCGCGGCGAGCGGGCGCAGCTCGCCTTCGGACTGGAGGGCGCCGAGTGGGACATGGAGCGGGTGCTGGAGCGCTACGAGCTGCTCTACGAGGCCGGTCTGGTGGTCGAATCCTTCCGCGACCGCGATCTGGCGGCGCGCCGGGCCGATGCCCCGCCGCCGGGCGGTCCGATGCCGCGCGCGCTCGGTCGGCCGATGGCGCGCGACGGGCGGCGCATCCTGGCGACCGCGCTGGAGCGGCTGCGCGGCAAGCTGAAATACCGCCCGATCGTGTTCGAACTGCTGCCGCCGGTCTTCACCCTGCACCAGCTCCAGCGCGTGGTCGAGGCGCTGTCGGGCGAGCGCGTCCACAAGCAGAATTTCCGCCGCATGATGATCTCCGGCGGGCTGGTCGAACCGACCGGCCAGTTCGAGAGCCAGACCGGCGGCCGTCCCGCCGAGCTTCACCGTTTCCGCCGGCAGGCGATCCACGAACGCACCAGCGCCGGGGCGATTCCCTCGGCCGGCGGTTGAATCCGGAGTGCGGCCACGCCTTTTTATCGGAAAAGGGCGGGGCGCGGCATTGGGCACTGTTGTCAACGGCCGGCCGGGGGCCGATACTGCCGGCATGGTTCTCTTATCGGATTGTCAATGTCGCTCCGCATTCTGATCGCCGACGACCACCCGCTGATGCGCACCGCGCTGACCCAGACCATCGGGCAGGCGATGGCCGGCGCCGAAATCCTGGAGGTCTCCCGGTTCGACCAGATCAAGCCGGTCCTGGAAGCCGGGGAGGCGGCCGACGTCATCCTGCTCGACCTGCACATGCCGGGGATGAGCGGGCTGATCGGGCTGATGATGCTGCGCGCCGAGCATCCGGCGATTCCGGTGATCGTGGTCTCGGCGTCCGAGGACCCGGTGACGATCCAGCGGGCCATCGATTACGGCGCCTCGGGCTTCGTGCCGAAATCGGCGCCGAACACCCAGATCGTCGAGGCGATCAACGCGGTGCTGGAGGGCGAGCTGTGGCTGCCGGTGATCAGCGGCGGGCATGACGCCGACGCCCCCGACCCGGCCCAGCGCGCCGCGACGCTGACGCCGCAGCAGCTCCGCGTCCTGGCCGGCATCGCCGAGGGCAAGCTGAACAAGCAGATCGCCTACGAGATGAACGTCGCCGAGACGACGGTGAAGGCGCATGTGACGACGATCCTGCGCAAGCTGGGCGTGCTGACCCGCACCCAGGCGGCGGTGCTGGCCAGCCAGCTCGCCCTGTCCCCGACCCCCCCGCCGGTGGAGTGAGGGGGCCGGCCATGCTGATCATGGTCGCCGGCCCCTACCGTTCCGGTGGTGCCGACGCGGCGCAGCGCGCCGCCAACCTGCGGATTCTGAACGAGGCGGCGCTGTCCGTGTTCCGGCGCGGGCACATTCCGCTCATCGGCGTCAATGCGGCCCTTCCGATCATCGAGATCGCCGGAGAGGAGTCCTACGACGCGATCATGATGCCGGTGTCGCTGGCGCTGGCCGACCGCTGCGACGCCTGCCTGCGCGTCGGCGGTCCGTCGCTGGGAGCCGACGAGGAGGTCGAGCGGTTCCGGGCGCGCGGGCTTCCGGTGTTCTTCCGCGTCGAGGACCTTCCGCCGTGACGCCGCCCGGTCCGTCCCGTCACGCCTTCGCGGTCTGCTCCACCGAACGCCTGGAGCGGGAACGCGCATAGCCGACAATCGTGAGAAGCAGCCAGACGGACTGCGAGATGAAGGACGGCAGGTTGAAGTCATAGATCAGGGAGTAGAGGATCGCCAGGGCGCCGGCCGCGTTGAGAAGTGCGTAGAGCTTGTCCTCGACCTTCAGCTTTCCCAGTTGAAGCAGGCCGTAGGCCACCAGATAGGCGGCAACCCCGATCAGCCCAACGATGTTGGCGGCGCTCATCGCGTGCTTCTCCAGGCGTCGTCATCGGGACACAGCATCACATTTTCCCCCCTTCGGAGGGAAGGGGCGCGTGCCGGGGCGGCCGAGACCGCCTGGAACGGACGGAGCGGCCTCCGGCCGTGGTTCCGCCTCACCCCGCCAGCCGCTGCCCCTCGGTCAGCAGTTGCCCGAGCAGCGCCCGCAGCGCCCCCGGCCGCACCGGCTTGTAGAGCAGCCGGCAGCCCGCCGCCTCGATGTCCTCGCGCACGGCGGCGTCGCGGTCGGCGGTGACGACCGCCGCCGGGATGGCGCTGCCCAGCCGGGCGCGCAGGGCGCCCAGCGCCTCCACCCCGGTCAGGCTGCGGTCGAGGTGGTAGTCGGTCAGGATCACGTCGGGGATCCGCCCCTCCAGCCCGGCCAGCGCCTGGTCGGGGTTGGTGGCGGTGACGACCCGGCAGGACCAGCTCGACAGCAGATCCTCGGTCGCCCGCGCGATGGCCGGCTCGTTCTCCAGGCACAGCACCAGCACGCCGCGCAGGTCGCGGCCGCGCGGCCGCGCGACGACGGCGCGCACGGCGACCCGCTCGTCGGTCAGCGGCACCAGCACGGAGAAGGCGCTGCCCCGCCCGACGATGGAGCGCACCTGCACCGGGTGGTCGAGGATGGTCGCCAGCCGCTCGACGATGGCGAGGCCGAGGCCGAGGCCCTTGCCGCGCTCGTCCGCCTCGTTGTCGAGCTGGCGGAACTCCATGAAGATCTCCGGCACCTTGTGCTCGGGGATGCCGGGGCCGGTGTCCCACACCTCGATGGACAGGAAGGCCCCACGCTTCCGGCAGCCCAGCAGGATGCGGCCGGTGCGGGTGTAGCGCACCGCGTTGGCGAGGTAGTTCTGCAGGATGCGCCGCAGCAGCGTCGGGTCGCTGCGCACCGTCGCCGAGCAGTCGACCGTCCGCAGCCCCAGCCCGTGGCGGCTCGCCAGCACGGTGAACTCCTCGCCCAGCGGCTTCAGAAGCTCGTCGATGCGCATCGGCACCGGGTTGGGGCGGACGACGCCGCTGTCGATCTTCGACACGTCGAGCAGGTCGCCGAGGATCTGCTCGACCGACCGCAGCGAGGCGTCGATCTGGCGGATCGCCGTGTCCTGGTTGCGCTCGCCCAGCGCCGACAGGAACAGGCGTGCGGCGTGCAGCGGTTGCAGCAGGTCGTGGCTGGCGGCGGCGAGGAAGCGGGTCTTGCTGCGGTTGGCGCGCTCCGCCTCGCCCTTCGCGGCCGAGAGGTCGCGGGTGCGCTCGGCGATGCGGCGCTCCAGGCTCTCGTTGGCCTCGCGCAGCGCGGCGGCGGCGCGGTGGCGCTCGGTCACGTCGGTGTAGACGGCGACGAAGCCGCCGCCGGGCATCGGGTTGGTGGCGATCTCCAGCACCGAGCCGTCGGGCCGCACCCGCTCATAGACGTCCGGCCTGTTGCGGCGGCGCGGGTCGGAGCGGCGCTCCAGCAGCGTCTCGATCTCGCCGTTGTGGCCGTACTCGCCGCGCCGGTCGATGAAGCCGACGATCTCCTCCAGCGAGGTGCCGACCTGCACGAAGCCGTCCGGCAGCTCCAGCAGCACGACGAACTGGTTGTTCCAGGTGGCGACCCGCCAGTCCTCGTCGAACACGGCGATGCCCTGGGGGACGTTCTCCACGGTGGCGCGCAGCAGCTCGTGCTGCTTGAGGATGGCGCGCGACGCCTCGTCGATGATCGAGCGCGCGTCGGTGCGCGACAGCCGGCGGTCGGACAGCAGCCCGGCCACCACCACGCGGGCCGAGGCCGAGCCGACGGCGCCGGCCAGCAGCCGCTCGGTCATCTGGATCGCCTCGCCGTCGCTGCGGGCGAGCAGCGCGGTCTGGAGGTCGCCGTCGCGCACGGCGGTGAAGCGGCGGAAGGCGGCGTCGGCGCGCGGCGTGCCGACGTAGCGCACCGCCAGATCGTGCAGGTCGGCCAGCGTCGCCCCGCGCGGCCCATGCGCCTCGCCGTCGGCCGCGCGGCGCAGGCTCATGAAGCGGGCGGCCTGCTGCTTTTCCAGGGTGGAGGGGCGGGTCAGCAGCGAGATGACGACGAACAGCAGGATGTTGGGGCCGAGGCTCCACAGCGCCGCGTTGGTCAACGGGTCGATGCCGCCGATGCCGGCGAGCGCCACCGGGCTGAGGCCGGTCATGCCGAACGGCCCCTCCTTCAGGGCGCTCGGCGCCAGCCAGCCGGCGTCGGCGAAGGAGGGCAGCAGCATGGTGTAGGCCCAGCCGAGGAAGCCGGCGCAGATGCCGGCGAAGGCGCCGGCCCGGCTGGCGCGACCCCACACCAGCCCGCCGAGCAGCGCCGGGGCGAACTGCGCCACCGCCGTGAAGCTCATCATGCCGATGGTCGCCAGCGGGAAGGCCGAGCCGATCAGCCGGTAGCAGCCGTAGGACAACAGCACCAGCACGATCACCGCCGAGCGGCGCACCGCCAGCAACACCGCCGCCGGTTCGTCGCGCAGGCGGCGGTCGTCGGGGCGCAGCGCCATCAGCAGCGGCACGGCGATGTCGTTGCAGATCATGGTGCTGAGCGCCACCATCTCGACCAGGATCATGCTGGTCGCCGCCGACAGCCCGCCGATGAAGGCGATCAGCGCCAGCCAGGGCCAGCCATGTTCGAGCGGGATGGAGACCATGAAGGTGTCGGCGTTGATCGCGCCGTCGGGGAACAGCATCAGCCCGGCCAGCGCCACCGGCAGAACGAACAGGTTGATGACGATCAGATAGGCCGGGAACAGCCGGGCGGTGGAGCGCACGTCGCCGGTGTGGGTGTTCTCCACCACCGCGACGTGGAACTGGCGCGGCAGGCAGAGGATCGCCAACCCCGACAGCACGCAGGCGACCCACCAGTCGGCGCCGATGCTGCCCAGCCGCATCAGTTCCAGGAATCCCGGATGGCTGGCGGCGACCTCGATGAAGTTGGCCGGGTTGCCGAAGAAGGCGAAGGCGATGGCCGCCCCGACCCCGAGCGAGGCGGCGAGCTTCACCACCGATTCGGCGGCGATGGCCATCATCAGGCCGCGGTGGTGCTCGTTGGCGGAGATGCTGCGGACGCCGAACAGGATGGCGAAGGCGGCCATCAGCAGGGCCGCCAGCAGCGCCGTGCCGCCGGGTAGCTGGTTGACCCCCGGCCCCAGCGTGTCGCCGGCCAGGATCTCGAAGCTGACGCTGATCGCCTTCAATTGCAGGGCGATGTAGGGAAGCAGCCCGATCACCGCCGTGACGGTGACGAGCGCGGCGAGGCTGCGGCTCTTGCCGTAGCGCGCCGACAGGAAGTCGGAGATGGAGACGACGTTCTCCGACTTCGCCACCCGGACGATGCGGGCCAGCACCGGCCAGCCCAGCCCGATCATCACGATCGGCCCGATGTAGATCGGCAGGAAGTAGAAGCCGCCGGTCGCCGCGCGCCCGACCGCGCCGTAGAAGGTCCAGGAGGTGCAGTAGACCCCGAAGCTCAGCGCGTAGAGCAGCGGCGTGCGCCGCTCCCCGCCGCTGCCGGCGGTGCGGTCGCCGTACCACGCGATGGCGAACAGCGACAGCAGGTAGGCCAGCGACGCGGCGACGATCAACCAGCTTTCCATCGGGCTTTCCGCCCTCCTTCTTGGACTTTTTCTCCCTATGGGTGCCGAGGATAGCACAGGAACGAAAAAGGGGCGGAGGGAATGACCCTCCGCCCGCTCCGGAGCGCGACCGTCGTCGGGGAAACCGTCAGTCGTGCTTGTAGATGTCGACGTCCTTGGTCTCGCGTACGAACAGCATGCCGATCACGAAGGTCGCGGCGGCGATGATGATCGGGTACCAGAGGCCGGAATAGATGTCGCCGGTCGCCGCCACGATGGCGAAGGAGGTCGTCGGCAGGAAGCCGCCGAACCAGCCGTTGCCGATGTGATAGGGCAGCGACATCGAGGTGTAGCGGATCTTGGTCGGGAACATCTCGACCAGCATGGCGGCGATCGGGCCGTAGACCATGGTCACGTAGATGACCAGCACGGTCAGCAGCAGCACGACCATGACGGTGTCGACGCGGGCCGGGTCGGCCTTGGCCGGGTAGTTGGCGGTCTTCAGCGCGTCGCCCAGCCCCTTGTCGAAGGCGGCGTCGGCGGCCTTGGCGTCGGCCGGAGCGGCGGGGGTGGAGGTCGAGGGGCCGTGGCCGAGCGACACGGCGGCTGGGCCGGCCGGGGCCGCGGTGTAGGACGGAATGACGGTCGAGCCGACCTTGATCGAGGCGATGGTGCCGGCCGGGGCGGCCTCGTTGGAGTAGGGGATGCCGCGGCGGACCAGCGCGCTCTTGGCGATGTCGCAGGAGCTGGTGAACTGGCTGGTGCCGACCGGGTTGAACTGGAAGGAGCACTCGTTCGGGTCGGCGGTGACGACGACCGGGGCTGTGGCGATGGCTTCCTCAAGGGCCGGGTTGGCGTAGTGGGTGATGCCCTTGAACAGCGGGAAGTAGGTCAGGCAGGCGAGCACCAGACCGGCCATGATGATCGGCTTGCGGCCGATCTTGTCGGACAGGGTGCCGAAGATCACGAAGAAGGGGGTGCCCAGCAGCAGGGCGCCGGCGATCATCAGGTTGGCCGCCTGGGCGTCGACCTTCAGCGTCTGGGTCAGGAAGAACAGGGCGTAGAACTGGCCCGTGTACCACACCACCGCCTGGCCGGCGACGAGGCCGAAGAGAGCGAGCAGCACGACCTTCAGGTTCGGCCAGCGGGCGAAGGATTCGGTCAGCGGCGCCTTGGAGTGCTTGCCCTCCTCCTTCATCTTCTTGAAGGCGGGCGACTCGTTCAGCATCAGGCGGATCCACACCGAGATGCCGAGCAGCACGATGGAGATCAGGAACGGGATGCGCCAGCCCCAGTCGTTGAAGGCTTCCGGCGACATCGACACGCGGCAGCCCAGGATCACCAGCAGCGACAGGAACAGGCCGAGCGTCGCGGTGGTCTGGATCCAGGAGGTGTAGTTGCCGCGGCGGCCGTGCGGGGCGTGCTCGGCGACGTAGGTCGCGGCACCGCCATACTCGCCGCCCAGCGCCAAGCCTTGCAGCAGCCGCAGGACGATCAGGATGATCGGGGCGGCGATGCCGATGGCGGCGTAGTTCGGCAGGATGCCCACGATGAAGGTGGACAGGCCCATGATCAGGATGGTGACGAGAAAGGTGTATTTTCGGCCGATCATGTCGCCGAGCCGGCCGAACAGCAGCGCGCCGAAGGGCCGCACGGCGAAGCCGGCGGCGAACGCCATCAGCGCGAAGATGAAGGCGGCGGTCGGGTTGACGCCCGAGAAGAACTGCATGGCGATGACCGCGCTGAGCGATCCGTACAGATAGAAGTCGTACCATTCGAAGACGGTGCCGAGCGACGAGGCGAAGATCACCTTCTTCTCCTCGGCGGTCATTGGACGGACGGATTCCGTCGTCGAAGCCGCATAGGCCATGTTTCCACACCTCCCAGTTCGATTTGTCCAGTTCGATTTGCCGAATCTTGACGCGGCCCGGTTTGGCCGGGGCCGTTCTGTCGGGGTGGCGTCGGGTCATCGCCGCTGGGGTGACGGTGGGGCGTATGACCAAGCGCACCTCTCGGTTATCGGACTGATTGTGCGCACTCTAAACTATTTGCGTCACCCCCTACCATGGTCGGGGGTGGGGCGGTGGTGGGATGGTGTAGATTTTCCCGTTCACGGTCGGGACCGCAGCGGAAGTCCTTGGCCGGAATGCCTTATTGGAACACCGGCGCGTAGAGCAGGCCGCCCTGCGTCCAGGGCCTGTTCGGCCCGCGTTCGAGCCGGAAGGGCGAACGGGCGCCGAGGTTGCGCTCGAAGATCTCGCCGTAATTCCCGACCTGCACGATCGCCTGATAGGCCCAGTCGGGCCGCAGCCCGATCCGCCGCGCCGCCTCGGGCATCCCGTCGAGCAGGCGCTGCACCTCGCTGTTGCCGGTGATGCGCAGGAAGCCGGCGTTCTCGCCGGTCACCCCGGCGTCGTCGGCCAGGAACAGCGCGAACATCGTCCAGCGCACCACCGCCAGCCACTGGCGGTCGAGGTTGGAGGTGAGCGGCGCGATCGGCTCGCGCGACGGCACCGGCGGCCGGGCGAGGATGAGGGAGTCCGGCGGCGCGTCGAGCGTGCGCAGCGCTGCGGCCAGCAGCGCCATGTCGGCCGACAGGGCGGCGCATTCCCGCCCGATGAAGGCTTGCAGGGCGTCCGGCCAGGTCGCGAAGCTGCGCAGGGTCCAGGGTTTTCCGCCACGCGCGACGAGATCCTCCAGCGCCCAGTGCGAGGTGGTCGCCGCCGGCACGCAGACCGTCGCCGGCCCGCCATCCAGCGGCGAATGGCCGTCGGGCGCCCGCCACGCCGCGATGCCCTGCTCGTCGTGGAACACCGGGGGCCCGAAGTCGATCGGCAGGGTGGCGTCGCGCGTCAGCGTCCAGGAGGTCTGGGCGAAGGACACGTCGACCTCGCCGGCGGCGACGGCGGCGAACTCCTGCGGCTTGGACAGGCGGCGGATCTCCACCGCGTCGGCCTTGCCCAGCACAGCGGCGGCCAGCGCCCGGCAGAGATCGACCATGAAGCCGACCGGCCGGCCGGCGCCGTCGTTGGCGGCGAAGCCGGGATTGTAGGAGACGCCGCAGCGCACCACGCCGCGCCGTTCGATCTCGGCCAGGGTGGGGGACGGGTCGGCGGCCTGCGCACGCCCTGCCCACGGCGTCGCCCATGGCGTCGCCCACTGGGCCGCCCACAGCGCGGCCAGCAGACCCAGCGCGGTCACGAAACGGTGCGGCCTCATCCTTCTCCCCTGATCCGACGGCGGCGCTATGATACGCTCGGCCAGCGACGGGCGGCACCCCTTGAGAGAGACGGATCGGGCATGGCGGGAAGGGGGGCGGGAAGGATCGGGGCTCTCGGGATCGGGGTCGGCGCGCGGCTGTTCGGCGCGCTCGCCTTCAACGGGCTGGTCGCCTTCCTGATCGGGCTCGGCGCCTACGTCGCCTTCGACGGGCTGCACGCCGGCATCACGCGGGTGACCTCCGAGCAGTTTCCCGCCGTCGTCGCCGCCGCGCGGCTGGAGCGCCAGCACCAGCGGATCATGCGGACCCTGGAACAGCTGGCCCTGTCGAACGACAATTTCGGCCGCGAGACGATCAACCAGGGCCTGTCCGACCAGCTCAACGGCTATGACCGGCTGCTCGCCGAGTTGGAGTCGGGCGACGGCCGGCCGGGGCCGCGGCTGGGCGGGCTGAAGCAGCAGCGCGACGAGATCCTGCGGCTGCGCGAGGCGATCGACCGCGGGGTCGCCGTCCGCATCGCCGCCCGCCGCGCACTGACCGAGCGCGACCGCGACGTCCGGCGGCTGGCCGACGCGCTGGCCGACCCGGCGCTGCGCGGGCAGGAGGACGTCGCCGTCCAGCGCTGGCTGGCGAAGGCGGAACGGCTGCTGTTCCTGATCGCCTCGGTCCATCAGACCGAGAACAGCTTCGCCCTGACCCGGCTCGGCGAGACCGCCGCCGCCCAACTCGCCGTCCTGACCGGCGACGGCGCCGGCCTGCCGGAGGGGTTGCGGGAGCCGGCGGCGCGGCTGATCGGCGGCCTGCGCGCGGTGGTCGAGGGCGAGCGCTCGGTCTTCCGCCAGCGCCAGGCCGACTTGCAGGCGTCGGAGGCGCTGACCGGGCTGGTCGACCGCGCCAACCAGATCTCGCTGGTCAACACCGGGCTGAACACCGGCATCCTGGTCGAGCAGACCAAGGCCGCCGAGGACAGCCGCCGGCAGATCATCGACGTGTCCACCACCTACACCCGGCTGTTCTTCGCCTCGGTCGGCGTGGTGGTGATCGGCATGGTGCTGTCGGTCGCCTATGTTCGCCGCAAGGTGCTGGCGCGGCTGTGGGCGGTCAGCGAGGCGATCCGCGACCGCACCGAGGGGGGGGACTCCGAGATCCCCGCCACCGGCACCGACGAGATCGGTGAACTGGCGCGCGCGTTGCGCTTCTACATCCATGAGACCGAGGTCAAGAGCGAGGCGCTGCGCCGCAACGAGCAATGGCTGCGCACGGTGCTGGAGGCGGCCCCCGTCCCGCTGGTGATTTCCGGCCGGGCCGACGGGGCGATCCGCTTCGTCAACCGCCGCGCCGCCGACCTGTTCGGGGTGGCGGAGGCGAAAATCCTGCTCGGCCGACCGGCGTCGAGCGTCTGGTCGGCGCCGGCGGTGCGCGAGGATTTCGTCCGCGACGTCTTCGCCACCGGCCTCGCGCTCGACGTGGAAACCGAGCTGGTCACCGAATCCGGGCACCGCATCTGGGCATTGCTGTCCGGCATCGCCTTCGAGTTCCAGGGCGAGGAGGTGCTGCTCAGCGCCGTCGTCGACATCACCCGCCGCCGCGAGGCGGAGGAGGAGCTGCGGCGGACCCGCGCCTTCCTCGACGCGGTGATCGACAACGTGCCGAGCGTGCTCTACGTGCTCGACGGCGACAGCGGCCGGGTCGTTCTGTGGAACCGCGCGGCGGAAGAGGCGTTCGGCACCAGCCGCGCCGCCATCCAGGGCCGCGCGCTGCCGGACGCGCTGGGCGAGGAGACCGGCCGCGCGCTGGCCGGCGGCCCCGCCGGGGCGATGCGCGCGCTGGGTCTGGAGGAGCTGGCGCTGACCCGCAACGGCGAGACGGCGGTCTTCGCGTTGCAGCGCCACCCCTTCGAATGGTCGGGCGACGGGCGCTGCCACATCATCTGCATCGCCAACGACATCACCGCCTCGCGCCGGGCGCGCGAGGAGCTGCGGCAGGCCAAGGAGCGGGCCGAGCGCGCCGACGCCGCCAAGACCGAGTTCCTCGCCACCGTCAGCCACGAGATGCGCACCCCGCTGAACGGCATCCTCGGCCTGTGCCGGCTGCTGCTGACCGGGCGGCTGGAGCCGGGGGAGCGGCGCTACGCCGTGTCGATCATGCGCTGCGGGCATGGGCTGCTCGATCAGGTCAACGACATCCTCGACCTGCGCAAGATCGAGGACGGCAAGCTCGACCTCGACCCCACCCCCTGCGCGCTGCTGCCAGTGCTGGAGGAGGTCGTCGCGACGGTCGAGAGCCTCGCCAACGAGAAGGGCATCGCGCTGGATCTGGAGATCGCCCCGGAGGTGCCGGAACTGGTGGTGGTCGACCGCCAGCGGCTGCGGCAGATCCTGGTCAACCTCGTCGGCAACGCCGTGAAGTTCACCGAGCGCGGCGGGGTCGACGTGCGGGTGGGCCTGTCGCGTGACGGCGATGCGGGCGAGCGTCTGGTGATGAGCGTGCGCGACACCGGCATCGGCGTGCCGCCCGACCGCCGCGCCGCCATCTTCGAGAAGCTGGAGCAGGCCGATTCCAGCATCGCCCGCCGCTTCGGCGGCAGCGGGCTCGGGCTGGCCATCGTGCGCCATCTGCTGAACGCCATGCGGGGCACCATCGCGGTGGACAGCGCGGTCGGGCTGGGCAGCATCTTCACCGTCGCCATCCCGCTGGAGCGGGTCGCGGCGGCCAGCCCGCCGGCGGCGCCGGGATGGCTGCTGCCGATCCACCGGGTGCGCTCGCTGGCTCTGCTGCTGGTCGAGGACGACGCCATCAACCGCGAGGTGGCGCTGGGGCTGCTGTCCGACGCCGGCCACCGCGTCACCGTCGCCGAGACGGGGGAGAAGGCGCTGGCGCTGGCGGCGCAGCGGACGTTCGACGCGGTGCTGCTCGACATCCGCCTGCCCGACATCGACGGGCCGGAGGTGGCGCGCCGCATCCGCGCCCTGCCGGACGCCGGGCGCGCGGCGGTGCCGATCGTCGCGGTGACCGCCAACGTCTTCGCCGCCGACCGCGCCCGCTACCTCGCCGCCGGCATCGACACGGTGATCGAGAAGCCGATCTTCCCGGAACGGCTGATGCATCTGCTGTCCAACACCGTGCCGATGCGGCTGGAACCACCCGGCGAGCCGTCCCTGCCTCCGCCGGTGCCGCCGACAAGGGAGGCGGCGGTCAACGCGGAGATTCTCGACCGCTACGTCCGGTCGCTGGGGGCGGCGCGCTTCGCGTCCATCCGTGGGCTGCTGATGGAGGCGGCGGCGGACGGGCTGCCGCGTCTGGCCGCCCCCGACACCGGGGACGCCGATCTGGAGGACATCGCCCATCGCCTCGCCGGGGCGGCCAGCCATTTCGGGCTGACGGCCTTCGTCGGGCTGATGCGGGCGGTCGAGGACGGCGTGCGCGAGGGCCGCCGGGGGGAGGCACAGGAACTGGCCGCGACGGCGGCGGCCGAATTCACGCGCGGCGTCGCGGCGATGGACGCGCTGTGCGGGGCGATGGCCGTTTAGGGCTGGAGGGCGGCCTCAGCCCACGCCCCAGCCGCCGGTGTCCGGGAAGGGGACGGAGGGCGGCGGCACCGCCGGGCCCGTCGCGAGGGCTGCCGTCAACCCCTTCGGCAGGGTGGGCGCGTCGGGCGCCGTCGGCCGCAGCCGCGTCGCCTTCACCCACCAGCGCGGCTCGGCCGCCGCGATGCCCGCCGCCGCGGCCTCCGCCTCGGTCGCGGTGGCGTACAGCCCGAAGCAGGTCGCCCCGCTGCCCGACAGGCGGGCCAGCAGGCAGCCGGGGCCGCGCTCCAGCGCCGCCAGCGTGTCGGCGATCGCCGGGGCCACCGTCAGGGCGGGGGCGGTCAGGTCGTTGGAGCGTTCGCGCAGCAGCGCCGCCAGCGCCGCCGCGTCGGACGGTGCGGCGGAGAAGCGGGCCGGAGCGGAGAAGCCGCCGCTCCGCGCCTTGAACACCGCCGGGGTCGGCACCGGCACGCCGGGGTTGGCGAGCACGGCGTGGACCTCCGGCAGCGGCGGCGCCGCGTCCAGGATCTCGCCGATCCCGCCGAAGAAGCAGCTTTGCCCGGCGACGCAGGCCGGCACGTCGGCGCCCAGCCCGGCGGCGACCTCGTAAAGCAGGGTGGCGTTCGCTTCCAGCCCCCACAGCCGGCCGAGCGCCCGCAGCGTTGCCGCCGCGTCCGCCGAGCCGCCGCCGATGCCCGACGCCACCGGCAGAAGCTTGTGCAGCGCGATCAGCGCGTCGGCGTCGCGGCCCAGCCGCGCCGCCAAGGCGTGGGCCGCGCGGATGACGAGGTTGCCGGCGGGATTCTCGCCCATCAGCGCCGGTCCGAAGGGGCCGGAGATCACCAGGCGTGGCCCGGCCGCCGGGAGGTCGGCCCCGCGCAGCGCCACCCGCGCGACGCCCGGCTGCACCGTCACCGTGTCGCCGATCTCCGCGAAGGCGACGAGGCTGTCCAACTCGTGGTAGCCGTCCGGCCGCCTGGCCGTGACGTGCAGGTAGAGGTTCAGCTTGGCGGGGGCGGCCTCGGCGAGGGGGGCGGCGGTCATCGGCGTCACCGGCTGGCGAAAGGGGGGCGGAGAGGGCGGCCCTGTTTGGCACCGATGCCGCGTTGCGGCAAGAGGGGGATCGCCTGTTCGGGCACCGGATCAGGCCGCCGCCAGCAGGTCCCGCACCAGCTTTTCGCCCATCGGCCAGGGGCCGAAGCCGGCGGCGGGGTTGATGTGCCCGACCTCGCCCGCGTCGATGAAGTCGGCGCCCCACAGCGCCGCGAAGCCACAGGCCCGCGCCGCCGGGCAGTAGGGATCGTTGCGGCTGCCGACGACGACGGCGGGAAAGGGCAGGGGGGATGTGGGCACCGGCGCGAAGCCCCGGACCTCCGGCGGGGTGTGAGCGGGCGATTCGACGTCGGGCGGGGCGACCAGCAGCGCCGCCGCGACCTTGCCCACCGACGCGCCCGGTACTTCCGCCCAATGGGCGACCAGGATGCAGGACAGGCTGTGGGCGACCAGCAGCACCGGGCCCGGCGCCGCCGCGACCGCCGCCTCAAGCCGCGCGACCCAGTCGGCCGGCGTCGGATGGTCCCAGTCCGCCTGCTCGACCCGGACCAGACCGGGCATGCGGCCCGCCAGCCAGCTCTGCCAATGGTCGGGGCCGGAGTTGCCCAGGCCGGGAAGGATCAAAACGGTCGGCTGCGTCATTCTTTCAACTCAGAATCGTCATCGTTCCCGTATAGTATCGCGACAAGACCGCGGGGCAACCGCTCAAGGCTTCCAGCCCGGGGATGGCTGGGATGCTCAACCGCCGGCGGCACGCATCGGGCATCATCGGGAGAGAACGTCTTGGACATCAGCGCCACCATCGCTCAGGACATCTGCGATCACATCGGCCGCGAACTGGAGGTCGTGGTCTCCTTCATGGGCAAGGGTGGCAGCATCATCGCCTCCACCGCCCGCGACCGCATCGGCTCCACCCACGCCATCGCCGCCGAGATCATGGCGCGCCGCATCGACGAGCGCGCGGTCGCCAAGGACGAGGCCGCCAAGTCCGGCGGCGCCATGCGCGAGGGCTACAACGTCGCCATCGACCTGGACGGGGAGCGCGTCGGCTCGCTTGCCGTCGCCGGCCCGGCCGATCAGGCCCGCCGCTACGCCCGCATCGCCCGCCACTGGGCGCTGTCGATGCTGCGCGCCGAAAACGCCGACGCCCAGCGCGCCCGGATCCTGCGCGAGCTGTCCGACCGGCTGGAGCGCGACATCGGCGGGCTCGCCGCCGAGATGACCGAGGCCGGACGCAAGCTCGACGGCGCCGTCGACACGGTGCGGCGGGCCGGCGACGATTGCCTGCGCCAGACCGGCGACGCCGCCGCCGCCGCCCGCGCGGTGGACGGGTCGGTCGGCGCCATCGCCGGCGTGCTCGACCGGCTGTCCTCGACCTCCCAGCAGATTTCCGGCGACACCAGCAAGGCGCGCGAGATCAGCCAGGCCGCCGCCGTCGACAGCGACCGCGCCACCACCGTGATGACCTCGCTGCGCGCCGCCGCCGAGCAGATCGCCAGCGTCGTCAAGCTGATCAACGCCATCGCCAGCCAGACCAACCTGCTGGCGCTGAACGCCACCATCGAGGCGGCGCGCGCCGGGGAGGCCGGGCGCGGCTTCGCCGTCGTCGCCAACGAGGTGAAGGCGCTGTCCCGCCAGACCGCCGACGCCACCAAGCAGATCGCCGATCAGGTCTCCAACCTGCAAAAGGAGACGGCGGCGGTGGACGAGGCGCTGGGGCGGATTCATTCGACCATCGGCTCGATCCAGACGATCAACGGCACGGTGGCCGCCGCCATCGACGAGCAGGCGATGCTGACCGCCGAGGTGTCGCGCACGCTCGACCGTTCGCGCCAGGACGCGATGGCCGCCGAGCAGCGCATCGGCGACGCAGAACAGACGCTGGGCGGCGTGACCCGCACGCTGGAGGAACTGAGCGCGCTCAGCCAGAACATCGCCACGCGGGCCGGCAGCCTGGGCGGCCGGGTCGGCGACGCGCTGCGTCAGGTGCGCGGGTAGGGGCCGGTTTCGGGAAAGGCGTCCTCGTCCCGTTCCGTCATGCCCGTGCCAGGCACGGGCATGACGTCGCGCCGGATGATGAACGGTCCGTGCGTCAGGCGTGCGGGTAGGGAGTCGTCGTCGGGTCGGGATCGGCGGTGCGGCGGGCGGCGGTGGCCGCCCCGCCCGGCAGCGGCACGATCAGCCGGCGCTTGACCGGCTGCTGCGTCGTGCGGCGCGACACCCCGGCGAAGATCTGCTTCGACGCCTCGATCATCGTCACCCCGGCGAAGGCCTTGAACCAGCGCCCGCCGACCTCCTCCCAGGCCGGCGCGGTCTTCAGCAGGAAGCGCGAGCGCAGCGGCGGGATGAACAGGGCGTGGCCGGTGCGTTCCGGCACGAACATGGTGTCGCGCAGAACCTGCTTCAGTTGGGAGGCCGAATAGGGGAAGCCGTGGCCGAAGGGCGTCCAGTCGGCCCGCGCCCACAAGCCGCGCCGGTTCGGCACCACCGCCAGCACCCGCCCGCCGCCGGCCAGCACGCGCCAGATCTCGCGCATCATCGGCCGCAGCTGCTCGGTGCCCTCCAGCCCGTGGACCAGCAGCACGCGGTCGATGGTGTTGTCGCCGAAGGGGAGGTCGGCCTCGTCGCCCAGCGCCACCATCCCGCGCCCTTCGGGCGGCCAGAAGCTGACGCCCTGGCTGGCCGGCATCACCGCCGCCACCCGGTCGGCCTCGGCCATGAAGGGGCGCAGGTAGGGGGTGGCGTAGCCGACGCCCAGCACGATCTGCCCGCGCACGTCCGGCCAGATGGTGCGGACGCGGCGCCGGATCATCCGCTGGGCCATCTGGCCCAATCCGGACTCGTAGAACTCCCTCAGATCGACGATATCGGTGTACATGGTATCCCAGCGTATCACGGGTTTGCGTCGCAACAGAGGGAGTCCGTTGCCGTGGAGGTCGTTCTCGTTCCGGCATTCGCCGACAACTACATCTATGTGCTGCGTGATGCGGCGTCCGGCAAGGTCGGCGTGGTCGATCCCGGCGACGCGGAGCCGGTGATCGCCGAACTGGACCGGCGCGGCTGGGTGCCGACCCACATCTTCCTCACCCACCACCACGACGACCACATCGGCGGCGTGGCGGCCCTGAAGGCGCGCTACCGCCCGACGGTGATCGGCGCGCGCGCCGATTCGCACCGCATCCCCGGCCTCGACGTGGCGCTCGACGAGGGGGCCCGCACCGTGTTCGGCGAGCAGACCGCGCGGGTCATCGCCGTTCCCGGCCACACCAGCGGCCACATCGCCTTCTGGTTCGAGACGGCCTTCAACGGCGCTGGCGCGCTGTTCTGCGGCGACACCCTGTTCGCGCTCGGCTGCGGCCGGCTGTTCGAAGGCACGCCGGAGCAGATGTGGGAGTCGCTGGGCAAGCTGCGCGCCCTGTCGGATTCGACCCGCGTCTATTGCGGCCATGAGTACACCCTGTCGAACGCCCGATTCGCGGTGACGGTGGACCCGGAGAACGGCGCCCTGCTGGAACGCGCCGAAACCATCGCCGCGATGCGGGAGCGCGGCGAGCCGACCATCCCCTCCACCATCGGGCTGGAGCGCCGCACCAACCCCTTCCTGCGCGCCGACGAGCCGGCGGTGCAGGCGGCGGTCGGCCTGCCCGGTGCGGCGGCGGAGCGGGTCTTCGCCGAGATCCGCCGACGCAAGGATCATTTCCGCGGCTGATCTTTTCGGTGACCGGGGACGAGTGCCACGCTAGGCTTTTTCCCGTCGCCGAACCTGTTGAGGAAGAGTCCCGATGCTGACGCTGCGCTGGAGTGCGACGTCGCCTTATGTGCGCAAGGTGATGATGGTCGCCATCGAGGGCGGGCTGGACGGCCGGCTCTCCTGCCGCGCCACCGACCCCTGGTCGCCCGGCACCGACCTGCCGGCGGACAATCCGCTCGGCAAGGTCCCGGTCCTGACGCTGGAGGATGGGACCGTCCTGTTCGACAGCCCGGTCATCGTCGAGTATCTCGCCACGCTGGCTCCGGCCGCCGGGCTGCTGCCGGAGCCGGGGCCCGCGCGCTGGGCGGCGCTGCGGCTCCAGGCCGTCGCCGACGGCATCTGCGACGCGGCGATCCTGCGCCGCCTGGAGACCAACCGCCCCGACGGTGAGCGGTCGGCCGGCTGGGTGGAGCGCCAGCGCAAGGCGGTGGCCCGCGCGCTCGACCTGCTGGAGGCGGAAGCGGCGGGGCTCGCCGTCGAGCGGCCGACGGTCGGCACGCTGGCGGTGCTGTCGGCCCTGGGCTACCTCGACTTCCGCTTCGGCCAGGAGGATTGGCGCGACGGCCGTCCGACCCTGGCGGCGTGGTTCGCGGCGGCGTCCGACCGCGACAGCGTCCGCCGCACCGCGCCGCCGGCCGGCTGAGAGGTCCCGCTCTCCTCGGAGGGACGTGCCCTGCGGCCTTGACCGGAGGGGGCGGCGCGTGACCTGTTCGGGACAGCGCCGAACAAGGGGAATCATCGTCATGCCGCAACCCTCCACACCGTCGTCGACCACACCGTCTTCAGCCGCGCCGCCGTCCGCCGCGCCGCTGTCCGTCGGGCTGCTCGGTTTCGGGCTGGCCGGGGCGGTCTTCCACGCGCCGCTGATCCGGAGCGAGCCACGGCTCCGGCTGGCCGCCGTCGCCAGCTCGCGCACCGACGACATCCGCCGGGTCGCCCCCGGCGCCGTCGCGGTGGCCGCTCCGGAGGCGATCCTGGCGGACCCGGCCATCGATCTGGTGGTGGTCGCCACCCCCAACACCAGCCACGCCCCGCTGGCCCGCGCCGCCCTGCTGGCCGGCAAGCATGTGGTGATCGACAAGCCGATGGCGGCCACCGCGCGCGAGGCCGACGCGCTCATCGAACTGGCCGAGCGCCAGGGCCGCGTGCTGACCGTGTTCCACAACCGCCGCTGGGACGGCGATTTCCTGACCGCGCGCGCCTGCGTCGAGGATGGAAGCCTGGGCGAGATCCATCATTGCGAGGTGCATTTCGACCGTTTCCGCCCGGCGATCAAGCCCGGCTGGCGGGAGCGGCCGCTTCCCGGATCGGGGGTGCTGTTCGATCTCGGCGCCCATCTGATCGATCAGGCGCTGACCCTGTTCGGGCCGCCGCGCACCGTCACCGCCGACGTCGGCGCCCAGCGCCGCGCCGCCGAGGTGGACGACTGGTTCCACCTGATCCTGGGCTATGGCCGGATGCGGGCGATCCTGCACGCCGGCACGGTGGTCTGCCGTCCGGGGCCGCGCATCCAGATCCACGGCGACCGGGGCAGCTTCCTGAAGCACGGGCTGGACGGCCAGGAGGCGGCGCTGCGGGCCGGCGCCACGCCCGGCGGCCCGGATTGGGGCCGCGACGACCCGGCCCTGCACGGGATCCTGCACCTGGCCGACGGGAGCGAACAGGTGGTGGAGACGCTGGCCGGCGATTATCCGGCCTTCTACCGGGGCGTCGTCGCCGCCATCCTCGATGGCGCGCCGCCGCCGGTGACGGCGCACTCCGCCCGCGACGTCATGCTCGTGCTCGAAGCCTGCGTCCGCAGCGCCGCAGAACGGCGGACGGTGGCGCTGCCCTGACGCCCGGCCCGGCCGGGCGCCGGCGTTGACGCTCGGCGGACGGCCCGGTAGAAGCAACGACGTCACGCAGGAACCCGCTTCGCCATGAACCTCATCGTCGCCGCCCATCTGGAAAAGCGCAGCCGCCGCCGAGCCTGACGGCGCCGTTCGTCTTCGCGTTTCCCGATACACCGGCCGCCGCGCTTTTGCGGGCGGTCTTCGCCGAGGTTCGTCCATGCATCCGCTGTTCTGGGTCGCGTTCCAGGGGTTCACCCTGGGCGCCGGGTTGATCATCGCCATCGGCGCGCAGAACGCCTTCGTCCTGCGCCAGGGCCTCGTCCGGCGCCATGTGCTGCCGCTCGTCCTATTCTGCGCCCTGAGCGACGCGCTTCTCATCGCCGCCGGCTCCGCCGGCTTCGGCAGCCTGGTGGCCAGCAGCCCGCTTCTCCTGCGCGCCGCCGCCTTCGGCGGGGCCGCCTTTCTCGGCGTCTATGGATTCCGCGCCTTCCGCAGCGCTTTCAAGGCCCAGAGCCTGAGCGCCGAGGGCGCCGCCAATCTGCCGCTCGGCCGGGCGCTGGCCACCGTCGCG
Organism: Azospirillum agricola; assembly: GCF_020005195.1. Classification (NCBI taxonomy): domain Bacteria; kingdom Pseudomonadati; phylum Pseudomonadota; class Alphaproteobacteria; order Rhodospirillales; family Azospirillaceae; genus Azospirillum; species Azospirillum agricola. The sequence continues at coordinate 440,669 of NZ_JAIFZR010000002.1, read as the reverse complement.
GCCTTCACCTTCCTGAACCCGCATGTCTATCTCGACACGGTGGTGCTGGTGGGCGGCATCGCCGGCCGCTATCCCATCGGCGAGCGGGTCTGGTTCGCCGGCGGCGCCATGGCGGCGTCCTTCGCGTGGTTCACGGCGCTGGGTTATGGCGCCCGCCTGCTGGCGCCGCTCTTCGCCCGGCCGGTGGCGTGGCGGGTGCTCGACACGCTGATCGGCGTGGTGATGACGGCGCTGGCGGCGAGCCTGCTGCTGTCGGGCCTCGCAGGATGACAGGGAAGGGCGCCGACAGCGGCGGCCGGGACGGAAGGGCCTGTGTGGCCGGCGCCGCCGTCCGGGATGCGGACGCCGCGCAATGGCAGCCGGCCATCGACGCCCTGGTCTTCCGCCCGTCCGGTCATCGGGGTGTCTGCGCGATCCATCGTCTGGCCTTCCGCGCCCTGCTCGGGCGGACCGGCGGGGCGGAGGACTGTCTCGCCTTCTTCGCCGCCCACCGTCCGGCCTTCGAGCGGGCGGCGGCGGCGAAGATCGCCCGGCGCGGGCTTGACGCCTCGGCCAGCCTGCATCTGACCAGCCGCGACGTCGCCCGCGCCATCGCGGCCGGGTAGGGGGCGACCGGTCAGGCGTAGGCGTAGGGGCCGCCGCGGTCGAGCGCGCGGCGGTAGGCCGGGCGGGCGTGGATGCGCTCCAGCCACGCCATCAGCCGGGGGCGCGAGCCGTTCAGCCCGGCGCGCGCGGCGGCGGCCTCGATGGGAAAGCTCATCTGGATGTCGGCGACGCTGAAGTCCGCGCCGGCGAACCAGGGCGAGTCCTTCAGGCCGTCCTCCAGGAAATCGAGATGCTGGCCGAGGCGCGGCGCCACCATGGCGCCCACCACCCCGCCGGCGATCCTGCGGGCCAGCGGGCGCAGCAGGACCGGCATCGGCGGGCGGCCCATCCGGTCCATCACCAGCTTCAGCAGCAGAAGCGGCATCAGCGACCCCTCGGCGTAATGGAGCCAATAGGTGCAGCGCAGCCCTTCCGGCGTGCCCGGCGGCGGGCGCAGCCGGCCGTCGCCGTGCCGGCTCACCAGATACTCCAGGATGGCGCCGGATTCGGCGATGGTCAGCCCGTCCTCGACGATCACCGGGGACTTGCCGAGCGGGTGGACGGCGCGCAGGGCGGCCGGGGCCGCCAGCGTCGCCGGGTCGCGCGCGTAGCGGACGATCTCGTAGGGAAGCTCCAACTCCTCCAGAAGCCAGAGGACGCGCTGCGAGCGGGAATTGTCGAGATGATGGACGGTGATCATGGCGGCGGCGGTCTTCCCGGTCGTTGGCGTCCGCCCTGCGCGGCGGGGTGCATGACCTATACGTCAGGAGATGCCGGAAGGATCACGTCGCGACGGACTTGGCCCGGCCATGCGGCGATGCCGCGCCGCCGGCTCGGCGGCGGGGCGGGCCACGCCCATTACCGTGTTGGGCATAGTCAAATTAGGCCGTTCAGCAGAACCCGAATGGATCACCGGCCAGGGTTTCCGCGTTGTTGGGAAAACGGCGTGTGCTGGACACGCCCGGCGAGGAGGAGTGGTCATGTCAGGAAAAGCAATCGCGGCGCTTGCCGGACTGTTCGGAATGCTGGCGCTGCCGGCGCTGGCCGCCCCCGGCGACGTTCATTCGGTCACGGGGGAAAAGGTCAATCTGCGGGCGGCCCCGTCGGACGACGCCTCGGTCCGCTCCACGGTGACGCGCGGCGACGAGGTGGTCGAACTGAAGCAGGACGGCAACTGGCTGGGCGTGCGGGTGCTGCGCACCGGCGAGGAGGGCTGGCTGTTCTCCGACCTCGTGAAGCGGCGCACCGCCAGCACGCTGGGCGGTGCCGCGGCGGCCGGGCCGGCGCAGGCCGGGTTCGGCCGGATCGCGCCGGGCTTCGACGGGCTGGTCGCCAGCATTTCCGACCATCTCGGCTACCGCTTCGCCGACAAGGTCGAGCAGACCGGCAACGGTGCTCTGCGGGTCGTGCCGACGCAGGACTGGAGCTACAACACCAGCCGCGACGCCAAGATGTACGCGGCGCTCGCCCTGTACCAGATGTGGAAGAACTACAACAACGGCCGCCCGGTGACGGTGGCGCTGGGGCCGCAGGGCGCCTCCGCCATCACCATCGAGGACAGCGCCAAGGGGCCGGAGCTGGTCCTGCCGATGATGGGCTCGTCGCGCTGACGGCTGCGGGGCAGGGGCGTGAGCAGGGGCAGGGCAGGGAGGCGGCGGCCGGGCTTTGCGGAAGCGGGCGCGGCGGCCATGTGAGGAGGACACCATCCCTTGGGAGGCCCCGCCATGACCCGCCGCGCGCCCGTTGCCACGCTCGCCACCCACAGCGTCGCCAACCAGCCGCCCGACTTCGCGCCGCGCGACCTTTGGCGGACGGACACCGCGCTGCGGGAGGCGGTGCGGCGCGAGGGCGGCGGCTGGGCCGGGGACGCGCTGGCGGCGCTGGGGGCCGAGGCCGGCAGCGAACGGGTGATGGAACTCGGCGACCTCGCCAACCGCCACGGCCCGGAGCTGCGCGCCTTCGACCGCTTCGGCCACCGGATCGACGAGGTCGAGTTCCACCCCTCCTACCACGCGCTGATGGAGCTGGTGTTCCGCCACCGGATCCACGCCGTCGCCTGGGATGGCTCCAGGCCGGGCGGGCACGTCGCGCACGCCGCGATGGGCTATCTGGCGACCCAGGCGGAGGCCGGGGTGCTGTGCCCGGTCGCCATGACCCACGCCGCCGTGCCGGTCCTGAGGCGCCAGCCGGAACTGGCGGCGGAATGGCTGCCGCGCGTCCTGTCCGATCGCTACGACCCGCGCTTCGTCCCGGCGGGCGAGAAGACCGGCGTCACCATCGGCATGGCGATGACCGAAAAGCAGGGCGGCTCCGACGTCCGCGCCAACAGCACGCGGGCCGAGCCGCTCGGCGGCGGTGGGCCGGGCGGGGAGTACCGGCTGACCGGCCACAAATGGTTCTGCTCGGCGCCGATGTCGGACGCCTTCCTGACGCTGGCGCGGACCGGGCGCGGGCTGTCCTGTTTCCTGGTGCCGCGATGGCGGCCCGACGGGACGCGCAACGCCATCCGTCTCCAGCGGTTGAAGGACAAGCTGGGCAACCGCTCCAACGCCTCGGCCGAGATCGAGTATGACGGCGCCTCGGCGGTGCTGGTCGGCGAGGAGGGTGACGGCATCGCCACCATCATCGACATGGTCCACCACACGCGGCTCGATTGCGGCTTCGCCGCCGCCGGGTTGATGCGGGCGGCGGTGGCGCGGGCGCTGCACCACGCGACCCACCGCGCCGCCTTCGGTCGGCCGCTGATCGGCCAGCCGCTGATGCGCGGGGTGCTGGCCGACCTCGCGCTGGAGAGCGAGGCGGCCATCGCGCTGGTGCTGCGCGTCGCCCGCGCCTTCGACGAGGGGGAGGGCGACCCGCAGGCCCGCGCCTTCGCCCGTCTGGCGGTGGCGGTCGCCAAATACTGGATCACCAAGCGCTGCCCCGCCCTGGTCTGCGAGGCGCTGGAGTGCCACGGCGGCAACGGCTACGTCGAGGAGGGGCCGATGCCGCGCCTCTACCGCGAGGCTCCGCTCAACGCGATCTGGGAGGGGTCGGGGAACGTCATCGCGCTGGACGTGCTGCGCACCCTGCACAAGGAGCCGGCGGCGCTCGCCGGGCTGGAGGCCGAACTGGCGCTGGCCGGCGGGCTGGACGCCCGCTTCGACGCCTGGGTCGGGCGGACGCGCGCCATGCTCGCCGATCCGGCCACGCTGGAAGGGCAGGCGCGCCGGCTGGTCGAGCGGCTGGCCCTGGCGCTCCAGGCCGGGCTGCTGCTCCGCCATGCCCCGCCTGCCGTCGCCGGGGCTTTCTGCGCCTCGCGGCTCGGCGGCGACTGGGGGCACGCCTTCGGCACGCTGCCGCCGGACACAGACTTGGATGCGATCCTGGAGCGGGCGGCGCCGGACGCCAGATGATCGCCTCAGATGATCACCCCGGCCAGCGCCGGGCTCTGCTCCAGCGCGTCGGCCACCACGGACAGCACCCAGCGCGCCTCCGCCCGGTCGGCGGCGGCGCCCAGGCACAGGCGCAGCGCCTCCGGCACCGGCTCGCGCAGCGCGAAGGTGTCGCCGACCACGGCGGCGATGCCGCGCGTGCGCAGATGGGTGGCGAATTCGCCGCGCGTCCAGCCGGGCGGCAGCTTCAGCCAGATGTGGAACCCCTCCGGGTGCGCCGCGACGCTTTCCGGCGGCAGCAGGGAGGCCGCCAGCCGCTGGCGCCCGACCGCCTCCTCCCGCACGGCGTCGAGCAGCGCCGCGGCGGTGCCGCCGGTGATCCAGCGGTTGGCGATGGCGCAGGTGACCGGCGAGGCCATCAGCGTCGTCGCCCGCAGGGCCCCGGTCACCCGCATCGCCTGCCGCGCGTCGGGCGCCGCGACATAGGCCAGACGCAGGGCCGGCGACAGGCATTTCGCCAGCCCGCCGATGTGGAACACCAGATCGGGGGCCAGGGCGGCCAACGGCGGCGGGGCGTCGGTCACCAGCGGGCCGTAGATGTCGTCCTCGACGATGCAGACGCCGAATTCCCGCGCCGCCGCGATCACCGCCTCGCGCCGTTCCAGCGGCATGGTCGCCGTGGTCGGGTTGTGCAGGGTCGGCATGCAGTAGAGCAGCTTCGGCCTGTGCTGTTCGAAGACGGCGCGCAGGGCGTCGGGATCGAGCCCGTCGCGGTCCATCGGCGCGCCGACCACCGACAGGCCGAGTTGCCGGGCCACCGCCCTGAAGCCGGGGTAGGTCAGCGCCTCGGCGCACACCGTGTCGCCCGGCCGCGCCAGCAGGGTCAGCAGCGCCAGCAGGGCGCCCTGGGTGCCGGGGCAGACGGCCAGCCGCTCCCCGGTGACGCCGGGCAGGCGGTCGCGCAGCCACAGCCGCCCGGCGGCGCGGTCGCCGGCCCCGCTTTCGGCGCCGACGCTGTCGGGGTAGCGCAGCAGGCTATGCGCGTCCAGCTCCGCCACCGCCTCGGCGGCGTCGCGGCGCAGACGGTCGAGCAGATCCGGGCGGTCGGGGACCGGCGGCTGGTTCATCGTCATGTCGACGAAGCGGATCCCCGTGGCCGTTCGCCGGGACGGGGAGGCGGGGGAAGGGGAGGCGGCGGCGTCGGCCGCCGGGGCGCGCACGAAGGTTCCCTGTCCGACGCGGGCGTCCACCAGCCCACGGCGCCTCGCCTCGCCATAGGCCCGGCTCACGGTGGTGAAGTCCAGCCCGATCCGCGCCGCCAGCGCCCGCTGCGGCGGCAGCCGCTGGCCGGGGGTCAGGCGGCCGTCGCGCAAATCGTCGGCGATGGCGTCGGCGATGGCGAGGTAGGCCGGCTTGTCCCGCCCGTCGAGACGGGGGGCCCAATCCTCCGGGCCGCCGTCCTGGTCGGCCTGCCTGAGATCCGCTTGCCTGAGATCCGCCCGCTTGAGATCCGATTGCATGGAAGCACCGTTGCGCCGATTTGACCATCACCACCGGGTCATTTGACCGGTGCGCATCCCGATATGCAAGCATCCGCAGGGGGGGCGGCCTGCGGTTCGGCCAGCCGGGCCTCGGCGGCCTTGTGGACGTATTGCGTGCAGACAATCCATCCTTTCAAGGGCCGCAGCAGCCCGAGGCAGCCGATCAGCAGCAGCGGCAGCGAGGTCAGGACATGCACCCAGAGCGGCGGCTCGAAGGACACCTCCAGCCAGCCGGCGAAGGCGACCACCGGGAAGCTGACGATCGACATCACGAAGAAGGCCGGGCCGTCCGCCGGATCGGCGAAGGAGAAATCCAGCCCGCACACCGCGCAGCGCGGCGCCAGGGTCAGGTAGCCCTGGAACAGGTGCCCCTGGCCGCAGCGCGGGCAGCGGCCCCGGATGCCGGTCTCCATCGGCGGCAGTGAGGGCAGCGGCCGGGCGGTCGGCAGCGGGCTGATGGGCGGCTGGTCGGAAGCGGGTCGGTCGATCATGGTCGATTCTCTCCTCGATCCGGAAAGGATGGCTGGGGGGCAAGGCAAGGGGGGCGTGCAGCCTCCGCTGCGCTTGCCCCCCACCCCGCTCAGGGAGCCAGGAAGACGCTGTCGTGCTTGGCGTGGCCCCCACCCTCGGCGCGGACGTCGAAGGTCACCGGGGTCGATGCGCCGGACAGCGTGTCCTGCCGGCTGCGGGCGTAGACCCGGTAGGTCGCCACGGCGTTGGCGGGGGCGGTCAGGGTCAGCGTGTCGGCCTCGGCCGGGTCGCCGGCGGTGGCCAGACGGGCGCCGTCCAGGCCGCTGACGGTCAGCCGGTACTGACGTTCCGAGCGGGTCATGTTGGAGATCTTGACGGTGTAGGCGTTCTGCACCCGGCCGTCGCTGAGCTGGACGAAGAGCGGCGCGCGGTCGCGCAGGATGGCGATGTCGGCGCTCGGCTTCAGCAGCATGCCGATGGCCATCAGGCCGGCGACCACCACCATCATGAGCGTGTAGACGATGGTGCGCGGACGGATCAGGCCCGCCTTCGGCGGCTCGACCCCGGCCGCCTTGGCGGCCTGCGCCGAGGCGGTGTCGAACAGGATCAGGTCGACGGGCCGGCCGATGCGGGTCATCACGTCGTTGCAGGCGTCGGCGCACAGGCCGCAGCCGATGCAGTCCATCTGCAAGCCGTCGCGGATGTCGATGCCGGTCGGGCAGACGTGGACGCAGGCCCCGCAGTCGATGCAGTCGCCCAGCCCCTGGGCCTGACGCTCGGCGACCGGCTGGCCCTTGCGCAGCGGCGCGCGGCCCTCGCCCCGCCAGTCCTGATAGGTGACGACGCGGCTCTCCTCGTCGATCATCGACACCTGGATGCGCGGCCAGGGGCAGGCGTGCAGGCACATCTGCTCGCGCATGAAGCCGGCCATCAGATAGGTGCTGCCGGCGATGAACAGGATCGACCACACTGCCAGCTCCGGCGCCTCGAAGCGCAGCAGCTCGCCCGCCAGGGTCGGCGCGTCGGCCAGATAGAAGATGCCCGAAGCCCCTGTGACCAGCGCGATGAACAGCCACGCGGCGTGCTTCATCGCCTTGCGGGCGATCTTGTTGGCGGTCCAGGGCTGGCGGTCGAGCCGGATGCGCTCGCCGCGGTCGCCCTCGGTCAGCTTCTCGACCCAGACATACAGGTCGGTCCACACCGTCTGCGGGCAGGTGAAGCCGCACCAGACGCGCCCGGCCACCGAGGTCGCCAGGAACAGGCCGACCGCCGCCAGGATCATCGCGCCGGTCATGTAGTAGATGTGCTGGGGCCACAGCTCCAGCCCGAACAGGTAGAAGCGCTGCTCCCCAAGGTCGAACAGCACCGCCTGGTCGGCGATGCCCGGCCCGCGGTCCCAGCGCAGCCAGGGCAGCAGCACGAACAGCGCCAGCAGGGCGATGCCCAGCCAGGTCTTGATGTTGCGGTAGCGGCCCTTCACCGATTTCGGGTGGATCTGGCGGCGCGAGACGAAGAACGGGGCCGGCTTGGTGTCGGCTGTGCCGTCCTGAAGGGGCAGCACGCGCGCGGGTCCGCCCAGGCGCGTCAGGGTGTTCGGCATGGCGATTTCGATCCCGGAAAGGGCGGTGCGGTGAGGGGCCGCCCCGGTGGGAGCCGGGGCCGTGCGCGGCGGCACCCGCACCGCGAGACCGCCGTCAACCGTCGGGGCCTGTTCTACGCCGATTGAATGCATTCATCAAGAGGATTGAATGCGTCATTGCGCCGCAATCCGATCGATATTTCCATACAAATACGGATTGATGGCAAGGCAAGCCAGAGCGACGTTCGTGCCGGCGCTCAGCGCGCGCGCAGGCCCAGCCGCGCCATCTTCTTGTAGAAGGCCGCGCGGGAGATGCCGAGCAGCCGCGCCGCCGCCTCCGCCCGGCCGCCGCTGGCGGCCAACGCCCGGCCCAGCAGGTCGCGCTCGAAGCCGTCGTAGGCGGCGTCGTAGTCCAGCGGCGCACCCAATGGTGCGCTGGCCGGCTGACCGGGCAGAGGGGTGGACGGCTCGATTGTATGGATTGATTGCCCCAAAACGGGGCGCGCCGCCGGAGCGTCCGCGGCGTGCCGCACGCCGGGCAGCGCCTCCGCCAGATCCTCGACCGTCAGCCGCAGATTGTCGGTCAGCAGGCAGGCCCGCTCCAGCACGTTGCGCAGCTCGCGGACGTTGCCCGGCCAGGGGTGGCGGCTCAGCGCCTCGACCGCCTCGTGCGTCAGGCCGCGTCCGGGAAGCCCGGTGCGGGCGGCGATCTCCTGGAGGATCGATTCGGCGATGGCCTCCAGCCCGCTGCCCAGCTCCGACAGCGACGGCAGGCGGATCGGCAGCACGTTCAGCCGGTAATAGAGGTCGGAGCGGAAGCGGCCGTCCTGGATGCGCCGCTCCAGATCGACGTTGGTCGCGGCGATGACCCGGACGTCGACCTTGACCGGGCGGTCGGAGCCGAGCGGTTCGATCTCCTGCTCCTGGAGGGCGCGCAGCAGCTTGGCCTGGAGGCCCATCGGCATGTCGCCGATCTCGTCGAGGAACAGGGTGCCGCCGTCGGCGGTCTTGAAGCGCCCCTCCCGGCCCCGCCGGTCGAGCCCGGTGTAGGCGCCGGGAACCGCGCCGAAGAACTCCGCCTCCAGCAGCGTGTCGGGGATCGCCGCCACGTTGACGCCGACGAAGGGCCGGCCGGTGCGCGCCGACAGGCCGTGGATCGCCTGGGCGATCAGCTCCTTGCCGGTGCCGGTCTCGCCCAGCAGCAGGATCGGCGCGTCGGTGCGGGCGGCGAGGCGGGCCTTGCGCTTGACCTCCAGGCTGGCCGGGCTGTCGCCGACGTAGCTTTGCAGCGTGTAGCGTGGCTGCCGCCGCTCGTCGAGCCGGCGCTTGGTCGCCGCCAGCTCGGCCTCCAGCCGCGACAGCTCGGCCAGCAGCGGCTTCAGCCGGTGCAGGCTGTCGTACAGCACGAAGCCGACCGCCCCGATGATCGCCCCGCTGTCGTCGGTCAGCGGAAAGCGCGAGACGACGAGGCGCTGCGTGCCGAACAGCATCAGGTCGAGCAGGATCGGCTGGCCGCTGGTGACGACCTGCCGCATCTGCGAGTTGGGGATGATCTCCTCGACCTCGCGGCCGATCGCCTCGGCCGGGTCGGGGATGCCCAGCATCCGGGCGTATTTGGCGTTGATCCAGATGACACGGGCGTCGCGGTCGACGGCGACGGTGCCCTCCGACTGCTTGTCGAGCGCCTCGAACAGCGACGGCATGGCCCGGCCGCGCAGCATGTCGGCGCCGACCTGGAAGGCGCCCCCGGATCCATCAGCCAATCCATCAGCCGATCCGCCCGTCCCGTCGCTCTCGAACACGCCCGCTCCCCGGCCTGGATGAACCGGCGCGCATCATGCCGGGTTTTCGCCGGGGCGCACAGCCTCCAGGCCCGCGTCGGCGCCATGCGGACCCAGGTCGCCGGGTTCGTCGCCTCCCTGCGCCGGGCATAGGAAAGGCGGCGACGGCACTGGCCGGTCGGGCAGGGGGGAGCGTCCGGCGGACTAGGCCGTCGGACGGATCCCGCCCCCACCGGCTTCTGTGCGTCGGGTCACTGGATCGCGGAGCCTCCCGCCACGCCCTTGTCCGGGTGGCATAGCCCCCGCAACGGCCCGTCCTCCGCCATGTTGTCCGCTCCGTAACGGTTCACGATCACGGAGGAAGAACCATGGCGAAGCAGAACGAAGGCGGGAAGCAGAACGAAGGGCGCGCCGCCGGCGGCCAGCACAGCGGAGGAAACTTCAAGAACGATCCGGAACGGGCGGCCCAGGCCGGGTCGAAGGGCGGCCAGAACGTGGCCCCCGAGGACCGCAGCTTCTCCAAGGATCACAACCTGGCCGCCGAGGCCGGGCGCAAGGGCGGCGAGCACAGCCACGGCGGCCAGGGCGGCCAGGGTGGCGGAAACCAGGGCGGCGAGCGCCGCTGACGGCGGCACCGGCCACGCCGGGAGCGCGCCTCGCCGCAACGAAGCGCGCTCCGGAAACGGCGCGGGGGCCTGTCCTTTCGGGCAGGCCCCCGTCCGCATGCTCCCCAAGGCGCGCCGTCAGGCCGCGTTGACCTCGGCGACGAAGCGGCGCACCTCGTCCTTCAGGCGCTCCGACTGGCTGGAGACGTTCTCGACGCTGGCGGACACCTGCCGCATGCGGTCGGTGGTCGCCGTCATCGTCGTCGACAGCGAGCCGACGCTGTTGGTGACGCGGCGGGAGTTGTCGGCCGCCGCACGGGAGTTGGCGAAGATCTGGTGGGTCGCCGCCTCCTGCTGCTGCACCGCCGAGGCGACGTCGCCGTTCAGCGCGCTGAGGTTGGTGATCAGCGTCGCGATGCCCTCGATGGCGCCGATGGCGTTGGTGGTGGCGACCCGGATGGCGCCGACCTGCGCCTGGATGTCCTCGGTCGCCTTGGCGGTCTGGGTGGCGAGGCTCTTGACCTCGCTCGCCACCACGGCGAAGCCCTTGCCGGCCTCGCCCGCCCGCGCCGCCTCGATGGTGGCGTTCAGCGCCAGCAGGTTGGTCTGGCCGGCGATCGAGTTGATCAGCTCGACCACCGCGCCGATCTGCTCAGCCGCCGAGACGAGGCCGGAGACGATGCCGGTGGTGTTGGCGGTCTCGGTCACCGCGCGCGACGCGGTCTGTGCCGCGCTTTCCACCTGACGGCTGATCTCGGCGATCGAGCTGCGCAGCTCCTCGCTGGCCTGGGCGGCGGATTCGACGCTGTCCGAGGCGCCCTGGGCGGCGCCGGCGGCGGCGTGCGCCTGCTCGGTGGTGCTGGCCGCGTCGCTCGACAGGGCGGCGGTGCGCTCGTGCAGGGTGAGGGTGGTGGTGCTCAGCGTCGCCACCACCTCGTCCATGGCGCGGGCGAACTGGGCGGCGCGGGCCGACAGGCGCTCGCGCTGCTGGTCGCGGGCGGCGCGCTCCTGCTCCATGCGCTGGCTGTCGTCGCGGGCGGCCGACAGGGTGGTCGCCAGACCGGCGACGGTGCGGGCGATGTCGCCGATCTCGTCGGGGCGGCCGGTGTGCGGCACGGTCACGGCGAGGTCGCCGCCGCCGATCCGGCTGACGGTGTCGCGGATCGCCAGCAGCGGCCGCGAGGTGCCGCGCGCCACCCAGACGCCGATGCCGATGCTGACGCCGAGCAGCAGGAAGGTGACGAGCAGCTCGCGCGTCGCGCGGGTGGTGAACTCGGCGTCGACGTCGTCGGTGTAGACGCCGGTGCCGATCATCCATTGCCAGGGCTGGTAGCCGGTGGCGTAGGCGATCTTCGGCGTCGGCTCGGCGTCGTCGCTGCGCTTGTGGCGGAAGGCGACGAAGCCGCCGCCGGCCTTGGCCGCCTCGGTCATCAGGACGTTGAAGGAGACGCCGTCGGGGTCCTTCAGGTTCAGCAGGTTCTTGCCCTCGACCTGCGGGCGCAGGCCGTGGACCATGCTGACGCCCTCGTAGTCGTAGACGAAGAAGTATTCCCCGGCGCCGTAGCGCATGGCGCGCACGGCGTCGCGGGCGGCCTCCTGGGCCTGGGCGCGCGTCAGCTTGCCCTGCTTCTCCCGCTCGCCGTAGAGAGCGACCACGGAGCTGGCGGCGTCCACCATCTCCTTGACCTTGGCCTTGCGCTGCTCGATCAGATTCGTGCGCATCCCCGTCAGGTGGACGGTCGCGCCGGACACGGCGCTCAGCAGTGCCACGCCGAACACCAGCAGCAGCAGCCGCGTTCCAATCTTGAGCTTCATGGACCAGTCTCCTCCTCATCGTCCCGCGCGCCGAGCGGCGGGCTCCATCATGGTCATTCAGACGAAAGCGTCAGCGGTCGCACCGCCAGAGGGGGCGTTCCGCCCCGTCGCCATCGGGGGGGGCATCCGGGCCGGCGCCGCGCGCGAACCCGACGACGTCGCAATTTCCCAACTCGACGCCGGGGCGCCCGGCCAGCCGGTGCAGCAGGATCCGTCCGATCCCCTTGCTGCCGACCAGCAGCGGCCGCCGCTCCAGCACGTCCTCCAGCTCCGCCACCCCGGCGAGCACGCGGGCGGCGAAATCCTCCTCGCTCTCGCCGCCGGGCGGGGTCCGGCCGGCGGCGAACCAGGGGCGGGTGACGTCGATGGCCACGCCGTTCCAGTCGCCGAGCGCGCGCTCGCGCAGCCAGCCGCGCTCGGCCAGCGGCACCCCCAGCGCCTCGGCGAACAGCGCGCCGGTCACGGCGGTGCGCTCCAGAGGGCCGGCGATCACCAGCCCGCAGGGCGCGCCGGATTTCCGGAAGCGTTCGGCGGCGGCGCGCGCCTGGGCGACTCCGGCATCGGTCAGCGGCACGTCGCGGTCGCCGCCGCAGCGCACGCCCCGGAGGTTGTCCGCCGTCTGGCCGTGCCGCGCGAAGTGGAAGGAGGCCGCCCCGCTCACCGGAACAGGATCCGTTCGGCGCCCGGCGTCCAGCCGACCGTGCTCTCGCGCGGCCAGCCGTCGGGACCGTTCAGCCAGTTGCGCAGCGCGCCGATGTGCAGCGGGTCGCTGAGCGTCGGGGTGTGGCCGACCAGCGGCACATGCACGACGCCGACGCGCGGCTTGGCCAGCATCCGTTCGATGGTCGAATCGAGCAGGGCGTCGGTCAGCATCCCGTGCACCAGCAGCACCGGGCAGTCGATGCGCTGCCAGTCGTCCCACTGGTCGTGGTCCTGGGCGGCGCCCTCGCGGTAGTTCTGAAGGGCGCGGATGTCGTGGCGGTAGACGCGCCCGCCATTCTCCTCCGACCAGCGGGTCTGGTGGAAGCTGTTGTGGAGCAGCACCGTGTCGTCGACCGGCCCGTCGTTCTTCTGGGCGGCGCCGGCGCGGTGGAAGAGCTGGGCCGGCTTGCGGAAGACATAGTGGCGGGCCACCGATTCGGCGCGGCGGCTGCGGCGCTCCATCGGGATGAAGGGGCCGATGTCGTTGAGGATCAGGCGGTCGACCACCTCCGGCGCCTCGGCCGCCACCCGCATCGCCACGCAGCCGCCGAGCGAGGACCCCAGCAGCGTGACCCGGCTCAGCCGCTTGTGGCGGATCAGCGCCAGCACCTGGGCGACGTTGCTGTCGAAGCTGTAGTCGGACTGTTCGGCCAGCCAGCCGCTGCGCCCGCGCCCGGCCCAGTCGAGGCACAGCACATGGTGGTCGCGCGACAGCGCGCGGGCGAGATAGTCGAAGCGCCGCGCCGCGTTGGCGATGCCGCCCAGGCACAACAGAGTCGGCCGCAGGGGGCTGCCCCATTCCGTGTAGGCGAGGCGGATGGTGTAGTCCTTGCGCAGCCGCTCCACCGTGCCGGCCTGGAGCGTCGCCGTGTGCGTGTAGTCGAAGTGGCGCAGCGTGTGGCCCGACCCGATCGACGGCTCGATGGCCCGCATGATCCGGTCGTAGTCCTTCCAGGTCATCTGCTCGGTCGAGGTCAGGCCGAGCGCGTCCAGCGCCGCCACCAGCGCGCCCATCGGGTCGGCGTGGGGCGTGGTGCAGGGCGCGAAAAGCGTGGCCAGGTTGGCCGTTGCGGGCTCCGCGAGCATCTGGTCTGGCATCGGCGTCATCGCCTCTCTCTTGGATCGACGGCGGGATGGAACGGGGCGGGGGCGTGCGGGGACGGTCTGGACGGGAGGGGTGGCGAGCGGCGGGGCGGCGAGGGGCGGAGCGGTGGTCACGGTGCGCCCCCTCCGGCCGCGTCGGCGGCCGTGTTGCGGGTGTCGGCGTCGGCGGGGGAAGGCGAGAGCACGAAGACGACGCAGAAGGCCGCGCCGCACAGCGCGCCGAGGATGCCGAGCGCCGCCAGCGCGCTCTGGTGGCCGAAGCGGTCGGCCAGCGCCGCGGCCAGCAGCGGCCCCAGCACCGAACCGCCGCGTTCCAGCAGGCGGTAGACGGCGAAGACACTGGTCGAGCCGATGCGGGCGCATTCGGCCTTGCAGACGTCCGGCACCAGCGCGAGCTGGGTGGCGTTGTTGAGCGCATGGGCGATGCCGAGCGCCGCGACGCCGGCCAGCACCCCCGGCACCCCTGGCGCCAGCAGCACGACCAGCATCCCGGCGCCGCCGACCAGCCCGCCGACGCCGGCGAACAGGGCGTTGCGCCCGCTGCGGTCGGCGGCCCGCGACACCCAGGGGCCGAGGACGACGATGGTCAGCCCGTAGATCATCAGGATGCGGCCGATGCCGGCCGGCGTCTCGCCCAGCCCGTGCAGGGTGACGGGCACCAGATAGAAGAGGTAGCCGGTCAGCATCAGCTTGGTCGGCAGCGAGGAGAACAGCAGCAGCGCCGCGAAGCGCGGGTTGGCGAGCAGGGCCGTGTGGTCGCGCCAGCGAACCCTGCGCCGTTCCACGCGCTCCCCCCGTTCCGCCGGCAGCAGGAGGGCGGCGGCCAGCGCGGCGGCGAGCGCCAGCAGCGCCGACACCGCGAAGGTGGCGCGCTCGCCGACATGGTCGGCGAGGATGCCGCCGATCGGCGCGCCGCATAGGCCGGCGACGACCACCGCGGCGACGAACTGCGCCATGCCGCGCGTCCGCTCCTCCCGCCGGGCGTGGCGGGCGATGAAGCCCTGGGCGCCGATGAACATGACGGCGTAGCCGAGCGCGCAGGCGCCGCGCCACAGCAGCAGTTCGGCCACCGATTGCGCGAGCGCCGTGCCCACGAAGCCGGCCACAGCCGGCAGCGTGCCGAACAGCAGGGTGCGGCGGCTGCCGAAGCGGTCGGCCCAGGCTCCGGCGAAGGGGGTGAAGACGGCGACCAGCAGCATGAACAGGCCGATCGGCAACCCCATCATCAGGGTGTCCGACAGGCCGGGGATCGGCGTGTAGAGTTTTTGCGCGTAGAGCGGCAGGAAGGAGCGCGACAGCTCCTCCGCCAGCATGAACAGGAAGAGCGCGATGCGGATGCCGGCGATGCCGCCCGCCGCGTCGCCGTTCGCCGCCGTGGCCGGATCCCGCCGGAGCCAGCGGGCGTGGACCAGCAGGAGAAGCTCGAACACAACCAGCAGCGACACGACCAGCACCACGGCGCCGTCCTGGAGCAGAGCCCGCAGCGCCTCGGCGTCGAGCATGCCTTGCAGTTGGGGAAGCGATCCGGCGGAGACGGCGATTCCGGCCGCCGCGACCAGCGCCAGCGACCGCAAAGGCGATCGGCCGGCGCGCTGGAACAGGGAGGGAGCCGTCGCCGCCAGCAGGACAACCGTCCCGGCGACCAACCCGAGCACCAGAGCCATGCGGTCGCGCACCGCCAGCGCAATGCCGTCCCGTGCGGCGCCGTCCCCGCTTGCGCCGGTTGCGGATGTCCGGTCGGCCGGGACGCCGGCCTGTGCCGCATCGGTGGCCGGCGGTGTGGGGGACAAGGAAGGAAGGGAGATTTGCGGGGCGGACTGCTCAACAAAAGTTGTGTAAAATTTAGCGTAATTGAGATAGGTGATCAGAGTGATTCCGAGAAATGTCAGAATCACGAGGGTAAGTGGCAGGCGTATCGATGAGTAATTTGTCATGAAAACAGGTCCGGCCGATCTCTCTTCAGGAAGAAAGAGTGTCAGAACCTAATTCATAACTCCAAAGATTTGGTAAACCGTAATCGCATGGGGAGAAGAATCGCAATTATCCAGAGACATACTCATGTATGTCGAATTGTTGGTGTGTCGTATAAGGAAACGTCGAGTAAATTTTTTCTGACTGCGGAATTTCGTTGCGGCGCACAAGTGTTGTGCGTTTGCAAAAATACACGCGAAAAACCCCACCCATACGAAAATGGGTGGGGCCGCGTTTTTAAAACAATTCCAGATTGCCGAAGGGTGCCCGGCTTCCGTGATCAGCGCCAGTCGAGTCCGGCCTGACGCATGCGCTCCCAGAAGGCCCGCTTCTGGTGATGCCGGACAAAAAGTTGCTGGCGGTAGAGATCGTGAGAGGGGTGGCCGAGCCAATCGGCGACCGTTTCCGACAATCCCTCGGCCGACTCGAGATCGCCGACCGCATAGCCGTAGGCCGAGGTCTGCCCCTGGTCGAGCACCGATTCGGCGAGGTGGCGGAACAGCAGGCTCGCCGCCAGCGGGTGCTTCGCCGCGAGCGTCGCCGCGGCCGGCCGCAGGACGCGGTAGAGCTGCGGGTTGAGATCCTGCACCCGCCGGTTGACCAGCGTCGCCGCCGCGTCGAGGTCGAGGCGGACCAGCAGTTCCAGGGCGCCATGGATGTCCCCGTGGGCCTGGGCCAGCGCGATGGCGCCGGCCAGCGCCGCCGGCCGCTCCGCGTCCGGCAGGGCCGCCAGATAGGAATCGAGGACGGTCGGCGACAAGGTGCGGGCGAACAGGTCGCGGCGCAGCGCCTGAGCCTCGGCCGTCCGCTCCAGCCGGGCGAGGATGTCGATGCGCAGCCGGTCGATGTCGCCGCGCCGCCAGCCCGGCACCTCGGCCCGCTGCGCGCGGTCGAGCGCCTCCTCCAGCCGGCCGGCGGCGACCAGCCGCTCGCAGATGTCCTTGACGGCGCTGGCCTCGGTGCCGGCCTGCTCATGCAGGGCGATGTAGCTCTCCAGATCGCCGCGCGCGTCGGCGATCTCGGTCAGGGCGCGCACGAGGTCGGCCTCGCGCCAGTCCGTCGGGCCGTCCGACAGCGCGCCGAGCCGGTGGCGGATCAGCCCCTCCAGCGCGTCCAGCCCGACCGGGCCGAGGGCGTCCTTGAAGGCGGGGACGATGTCGCCGCGCACGCTGTAGTCGCTTTCGGCGAACAGGCCGAACACCAGCTCGGCCAGCGCCTGGGGCGGCTGCCCCGGCACGGCCAGCCAGGCGCGGCCGCAATCGGCGAGCGCGCTGCTGAAGACGTCGGCGATCAGCCCGTCGGAATCGTCGCAGCGCTCCAGCACCCCCGTTTCCAGCCGCAGCAGCCGGCCGAGCAGATCCGCCGCCGCCTTCGGGTCGCGCGGCAGCAGGTCGGCGGTGATGGAGGCGCGCAGGCGGTCGAGCGTCGCCGCCAGCCCGCCGCTTTCCATCCCGTCACAGTCGCGGGGGTCGGCGTCGATGGCCTCGATCGCCTCGGCCAGTTCGCCGGCCAGCCGGTCGGCCGGCTCCGCCGCCAGCAGGGCCAGCCGAAGCTCCTCGCGCAGCGCCGCGTCGCGGCCGGCGTGCCGCAGCAGCAGATCCGCGAGGCGCCGGGCGCCGAGGGTCTCGATCGCGTCCGGCGAAAGATCGATGTCACTCCGGAGGTCCATGCCGCTCTTCCTGTAACAATCGAAGGATGCTCGCATCCGGGATGATCGCGGTCGGGCAGGATTGTGTCGGCCGGTTTCACACGTTAGGCGCGAGTCAGCCGGCATTCTATAAGGGGTACCCCCTATTCTGCAAAGCTCTCCGGGCATCATCGCGGCGCCGGCCGCTCCGCGGGGCATGGCGTCCGCGTCCGTCTGGCCGCCGTTGTCGGCGACCTGCTGGAAAATCGTGACAGGCACCGGCTCCGCTCCAGCCCGGCGCTTCCGTCGGGCGTGGCAGTGACAACAAACGGAACCCGGATTTCCATCAACAGCTCATTAACATATTTTCCGTCTTTTACTTCCCTGACTATTGCATGAGCCTGTCCAAAGGTCAGGGTTTTTCCCTATGACCAGGGCTTGGCTTGACCTGTTCGGGCATCTTCCCTAAAGAATTTTCCGAGTGGGTGGCTCTTCCACTCAACCGCCGGCCCCGAAGCCGGCGCCGTTTTTCCGGTAGCGTGGACATGGATCCGGTCGAAGCGACACGAACGATTCTGGTGGTCGAGGACAATGTGCTGATGCGCAAGCTCTTCGTCCGCTGCCTGGAGGAGAGCGGCCACGCCGTGGCCGAGGCGACGGACGCCCGCGCCGTCCTCGACATGATGCGGGAGCTGCGGCCCGACCTGGTCGTGATGGACATCGTCATGCCCAACCTGTCGGGGGTCGAGCTGATCCAGCAAATCCGCGCCGACGGCGGTCTGGCGGCGACGCCGGTGCTGGCGGTCACCAACCTGGCGACGCCCGCCGACAAGCGCCGGCTGGTCGAAGCCGGGTTCGACGGGCACGTGTCGAAGCCGATCAAGCCCAGGGAGTTCCAGGCGGTCGTCGCCGGTTTCCTCAAGACGTCGGCGGACCAGGATTCCTGAGCGGGCGGGGTGGGCGGCCCCGCCGGAGACGCGGCGGTGATCCGGACTTGCGGGCGCAGCGTACAACCCTTCCGAGTTCGAACAGCATGGGGGACACCGCGAGCATGGCGCGTTATCTGGTCACCGGGGGCTGCGGCTTCATCGGTTCTCACCTGATCGAACGTCTTCTGGCCGCCGGGCACGAGGTCCGGGTGCTGGACGATCTGTCCACCGGCAAGCGCGGGAACCTGCCGGAGGGCGTTCCGGTCATCGTCGGCGACGTCGCCGACGCGGCGGCCGTCGAGGCGGCGATGGGCGGGGTGGACGGCTGCTTCCATCTGGCCGCCGTGGCCTCCGTCGACCGCTCGCGCGAGGCGTGGCTGGAGACCCACCACGCCAACCTGTCCGGCACCGTCGCGGTGTTCGACGCGGCGCGGCGCGCCAACCCGAAGGGGCCGGTGCCGGTGGTCTACGCCTCGTCGGCCGCCGTCTACGGCGACAACCCGTCCACCCCGCTGACCGAGGACGCCGCGACCCGCCCGCTGTCGGCCTACGGCGCCGACAAGCTGGGCTGCGAGCTGCACGCGCGGGTCGCCGACGGGGTGCACGGCGTGCCGACGACCGGCTTCCGTTTCTTCAACGTCTACGGGCCGCGCCAGGATCCGAAATCGCCCTATTCCGGAGTCATTTCGATCTTCGCCGGGCGGATCGTCAGGGGCGAGCCGATCACCGTCAACGGCGACGGCGAGCAGGTGCGCGACTTCGTGTATGTGAAGGATCTGGTGCGCTACCTGACCGCCGCGATGGACGACCCGCGCCCCGGCGCCCCGGTCTTCAACGTCTGCACCGGCAAGCCGACCTCGGTGAACCGGCTGGCCGAGGTGCTGGCCGGGCTGGCCGGCCGTCCGCTCGACCGCGGTTACGGGCCGGCGCGGGCCGGCGACATCCGCGTCTCCATCGGCGACCCGTCGCGGCTGGTCGGCGCCTTCGGCATGACCTGCGACACCTCGCTGGAGGATGGTCTGCGGGACACGCTGGCCTGGCTCGGCTGACGCCGTGATCGGGCGGCGCGGCGTGACGGGCGGCCTGCTGGCCGGCGCGGCGGCGCTGGCGCTGCCCGGCCGCGCCCGCGCGGCGGCGGCCGGCGGGGCCGGAGACTTCGCCGCCCCCTCCTGGGCGGTCTAGTACGCCGACAGGGAGCCGCCGCAGGCCTTCGAACCCTACGGGCTGCTGGTGCTCGACAGCCGCACCCACCCGCCGCTGCGGCCGCTGAAGGACCGCGGCAAGACCCTGCTCGGCTACATCAGCGTTGGCGAGGTCGAGACCCACCGCCCCTGGTTCGGCCTGGTCAAGGGCTGGGGCATCCTGGACCAGGAGAACCCGAACTGGCCGGGCAGCTTCTATGTCGACGTGCGCGACCGCCGCTGGGTCAAGCTGGTGGTGGAGGGGCTGGTGCCGGCGCTGCTGCGCTCCGGCTTCGACGGCGTCTTCCTCGACACGCTCGACAACCCGCCGCATCTGGAGCGCACCGATCCCAAGCGCTGGGCCGGCATGACCGGGGGGGCGGCGCGTCTGGTCGGCGCCATCCGCAGGAACTGGCCGCAGATCCGCGTCATGCAGAACCGCGCCTACGAGATCCTGCCGCAGACCGCCCGCTCCATCGACTTCGCGCTGGGGGAGAGCGTCTACGCCGGCTGGGACTTCGCGGCCAAGCGCCCGCATCTGCAAAGCGACGAGGATTACCGGTTCCAGGTGGAGGCGCTGAAGGAGGCCAAGGCGCTCAACCCGGTGCTCGGCCTGTTCTCGCTGGATTACTGGGACCCGGCCGACACGGCGGGCGTCCGCGCCATCTACGCCCGCCAGCGGGCCAACGGCTTTTCGCCCTATGTGTCGGTGGTCGAGCTCGACCGGCTGGTGGCGGAGCCGCCGCCGTGACGCCGCTGCTGCGTGCCGTGTGCGTGGCGTTCCTGCTGGCCGCCGCCGGGGGAGCCGCGCGGGCGGCCGGGCCGGCGGTGCCGCGCACCGTGCTGGCCCTGGTCGACCTGCGCGAGGAGCGGACGATCCGCCTGACGCGGGTGCATTCCATGGCCGAGATGCCGCTCAACCATCTCGGGCTGTCGGTGGTCTACTGGAACGTCGCCGATGGCCTGCCCGACCTGTCCCGCTATCCGGCTCTGCGCGGGGTGGTGACCTGGTTCGCCGGGGAGCCTTTCGCCGACGCCCCCGCCTTCATCGACTGGGCGGCGGCGGCGATGGGGCACGGCGTGCGCTTCGCCGTTCTGGGCCAGCCGGGGATCCGCGTCTCGGCCGGCGGGAAGGCGGTGCCGCTGGCGCTGGTCAACCGCTTCTTCGCCCGGTTCGGCCTGCGCGACGACGACGGCTATTCCGACCTCACCTACAAGTCGCGCCCGGCGGTCGCCGACGCGATGATCGGCTACGAGCGCGCCCTGGCCGGCGCGCTGCCCGGCTACCCGCTGTTCCGCAAGACCGACGGGCGCGTCGTCTCGCACCTCGTCATGCGGCGGGGCGGCGACGAGGCGACCGACAGCCATCTGGTCGTCACCGGCCCGGCCGGCGGCCTGGTGTCGGACGGCTACGCCCGCCATTACGATCCGGAGATGAACCGGCGGCAGTGGATCATCGATCCCTTCGCCTTCTTCCGCGACGCCTTCGCCACCGACGACCTGCCCAAGCCCGACGTCACCATCCTGTCGGGCCGGCGGATGTATTTCAGTAGGGGGCGGCGAACTGGCCTTGCAGAAGTTCCGCGACCGCGATTACGAGAACGCCCGCTCGGTCTACGAGGAACGCTTCGCCGCCGGCGACCGCGGCGCCGCCACGGTGATGCCGCTGACCAGGCTGCACCTTGCCGAGGGCGACGTCGGGCGCGCCATCGCCCTGATGGAGGGCTTCGTCGCCCAGGAACCGAAATCCATCGAGGGGCGCGAGCTTCTGGACACGCTCTACCAGGACGCCCAGCGCCAGGGCGACCATCTGGAGAACTTGCGCGTGATGGCCCGCCTGCGCGGCACCGGCGAGGCGCAGCGCGAGCTGGCCTATCTCGCCGGCTTCCAGGGTCGGCTCGATATACAGGCGGAGGCGCTGGCCCGCTATTGCGACCTGCGCCCGGAGGATGTGGAGGCTCAGCAGGAGCTGGCGTCGCTGCTGGCGTCGCTCGGCGACCGGGCCGGTGCGGTGGAGCGGCTGCTCCAGACCGACGACCGCGCCGGCGGCCGCATCGAGGCCGACAGTCGCGAGCTGCTGATGAGCCTGCTGATCGACCTCGACCGCGACGACGACGCCTTCCGCCGCGCCCAGCGCTGGCTCGGCGAGAACCCGACGGTCGCCGACATGGTGGGGCTCGCCAGCCAGCTCGCCGCCGCCGCCCGGCCCGACCTCGGGCTGCGGTTGCTGGAGCCGCAGGTCGCCAAGCCGGACCATGCGCTGGCGCTGGAGCTGACATTCATCGACCTCCAACTCGCCGCCGGACGGCGCGACGAGGCGCGGGCGCGGCTGGAGGCGCTGCCGGGGCCGGTCGACGACGCCTCCCACGGGCGGCTGCTGGCCTTGCAGATGAACGCCGGGCTGGACCGTCCGGCGCTGACGGCGGCGCGCGGGCGCGACCTGCGGCTGGTCCCCGACTGGGTGCTCGCCGGCTTGGCCGAAACCGCCTTCCGCGACCGCGACCGCGCCTTCCTCGACCGCCTCGCCGCCGATCTGGGCGACGGCTTCCTCGCCGAGCGACCGGTGCTGGCCGCCAACATCGCCATCGGGCGCGACGACAAGGCCGCCGCCGTCCGTTGGGCGCAACAGGGCCTCGCCGATCCGAAGCAACCCCTGACCGAGCGGCTGACCGCCGTCCGCATCCTCGACCGCGCCGGCCGCCGCGCCGAGGCGCTCGCCGGTTTCGACCGGCTGCCGCTCGACAGCGACCTGCCCGACGAGTCGCTGGAGGAGCTGGGCAGCCTGTTCCTCGACCTCGGCCGGGCGCCGGCCGGTCTGTCCTGGTTCGAGGCGCGGCGGAAAGCCTCCTCCTCGGGAGCGGCCGATCTCGGCTGGGTGCGGCTGGCGGCGCGGGCGGGCGATCCGGCGGCGGTCGCGGCGTGGCTCGACGCCCATCCCAGGCTGGGCGAGACGCTGTTGCAGGACGTCGCCACCATCGCGGCGGAGCGCGGCGCCGCCCCGCTGGCGCTGAAGGCGGCGGAGCGTGTCTTCGCCCTGGCGCCGGCGCCGACGCCGCGCAGCCGTCTGGCGCTGGCCGGCGCCCTGCTGTCGGCCGGCCGCGCCGCCGAGGCGCTGCCGCACCTGACCCAACTGCTGCCCGGCGGCGGGGTCGAGGTCGAGACCGCCTATCTGGCCGCCCTCGACGCCACCGGCCGGACCGGGGAGGCGGTGCGCTTCCTTGTCGGCAAGCTCGCCAGGGGCGACCTGTCGGATTCCGATGAGCGGGCGCTCGTCTTCGCGCTGCTCGACCGCAAGGCCTACCGCGCCGCCCTGCCGACGCTGCGCGGGCGGGCCGAGCGGCTGGGCGGGGAGTGGCTGTTCGCCTACGCCGACGCCGCCCGCCGCGCGGGGACGCTCGGCGAGGTCGCCGACCTGCTGGAGCGCCAGCTCGCCGACCCGGCGCTGACCGTGGCGGCGCGCGAGCAGCGCGCCACCCTGCTGCTGGAGGCCGCCGGCCCGGCCCGCGCCCTGCCGGTGCTCAGGCCGTTGGCGACGTCCGGCGCCGGTGGGCCGTGGGATGCGCTGTACCGCGAGACGTTGGGCAAGCTCGGCCGCAAGGGCGAGCTGCGGCGCTACCTGCTGACCCGCGCCGACGACGAGCGGCTGCCGGCCAAGGATCGCCGCGAGGTCGCCTTCGTCCTGCTGGAGTTGGGCGAGAAGGCGGGGGCGGAGCAGGCGTTGCGCCGGCTTGCCGCCGGTCAGGGAGCGCGGAGCGAGGATTTCAGGCAACTCGCCTATCTCTGGGGGCCGCGCCCGCCGCCGGCGGCGCTCGATTGGATCGAGGCGCGCGCCAAGGCCGCCGACTCGTCGGCCGAACAGGCGGGGTGGTACGACCGGCTCGCCGAACTGGGCGGCGCCAGCCGCGTCGCGGAACGGTTGGGTGGCGGCGGCACACCGGACAGCCCGGCGCTGAAGGCCCCCTACATCGAGGCGCTGGCCGCCCAGGGCAAGGGCAGGGAGCTGGCCGGGGCGGTGCGCTCGGCGCTGGCGACGGAGCGCGCGCCGGACCGGCTGCGCCGCTACGCCCGGCTGGCCGAGCAGGCGCGCGAACGGCCGACCGCCGCCGCCGCCTGGGACGCCCTGCTGGCGCAGCGGCCGGACGACGGCGAGGCGCTGCGCCAGCTTGGGATGCTGGCCTATGACGAGAACCGGCTGATCGACGCCGAACGGCTGCTGCGCCGTTTCATCGCGCGCGGCCCCGACGATTACGAGGCCTATTATTTCCTGGGCGAGGCGCTGACCGCGCTGAAGAAACCGGGCGCCGCCACTCCCTTCTACCAGACCGCGCTGACGCAGTTGCGTGCCGGCCGGACCCGCAACGACGCCACCGCCCAGACGGAAGCCAATCTGCTGAACCGGCTGGGCAAGCTGGACGACGCGGTGGCGCTGTTCGAGGGCCTGCGCAGGCGACGGCCGAACGACCGCCAACTCAAGGCCGATTACGCGTCGATGCTGATCGAGAACGGACGTTTGCAGGAGGCGCGCCGTGTGCTCAGCCTACAATAGGGCCTTCCCTTTGCTGCGCTGGGCGTTGGCGCTCGCGGCCCTGCTGTGGGTGGCGGCGGTTCCGTCGCTGTCGGTGACGATGCGGGCGCAGACCCCGCCGCCCGCCGCCCGGCTGGAAGCCAGTGGCGACGAGGCCGGCGCCCGCTTCGCCCTGCGCTGGCCGGGGCGTGTCGCCACCGAGATCGAGCGGCAGGGCCGCGACCTGAGGCTGCGCTTCAGCCGCCCGCTCGGCGGGGTGGCGCTGGATGTGGCGGGCGAGCGTTTGCAGGGCTGGGTCGAGGGCGTGCAGTATGGCTACGACAGCGTGCTGCTGGTGCTGGCGCCGGGCGTCGCGGCGGAGGCGAGTCCGGACGGTTCCGGCGTCGCCGTGGCCTTCACGCGGGAGCCGGCCGCCCTGCGGTCCACGGCGTCCCAGGCCGCCGACCGTGCGGCCGACCAAGCAGCGCAGCGGCGCATCGACTATTTCCAGGCGCTGACCTTCCTGGAGGGCGGACAGCTCCGCCAAGCGCGCTCGCTGCTGCTCGACCGGATCCGGGTCGAGCCGCGCGACGCCCAGTCCACCGCCCTGCTGGCCCAGGCGGAGGAGCGGCTCGGCCGCTGGCGCGAGGCGCTGCGGGCCTACGACATGGCGCTGAAGCTGACGCCGAACGAACCGTCCCTGGTCCGGGCCAAGGCGCGGCTGCTGCGCGAGAACGGCGACCGCATGCGCTTCGACGTCGATCGCCAGAAGGTGCGCGGCGGCGAGACCCAGCACATTTTGAAGTTCGGCGGGATCAAGGACATCGGTCGCTCGACCTCCTTCGTCTACGGGCTGGAGAGCCGCTTCGTCGACGCCAAGCTGGCCCAGCGGGCCGACGGCGACCAGCGTTTCTTCCATGGCAGCCGCCAGAAGCTTGACCTCGGGCTGGTGCGCGACTGGCCGGAGCTGGAGCGCTCGGCCCTGACGGTCTCGGCGGCGCAGCGCACGCTGGGCATCGGCTACACCCACGCGTGGCGCGACGAGACCTCCGAGACCCGCGCCGGAATCGCCTGGAGCGAGCCGAACTTCGCCTTCCTGGAGGGCGTCGTCGGCGGCGGCCGCCGCGACCGCGTTTTCCTCCAGCACGACGAGCGGTTGTCCGAGCGCTGGAGCCTGGCGCTGGGCGCCGGCTACAACCGCTACGGCCTGTCCGGAGCGGCGGATCTGGCGCGCAGCGCCACCGTCGAGGGCGCGCTGCGCTACGTGCTGAACCAGGAGGGGCCGCTCGCCAGCGTCGCCTACACGCTGGACGCCGAATATGTCGGGCGGCGGGCGCAGCGCGAGACGGCTCAGGGCCAGCCCTATGTTCCGTTGCCGGCGGCAACGCGCGAGGTTCACGGCATCCAGGTCGCGGCGGAGGATTGGGTGACCGACTATGTGCGCTACGGCGTGCAGGTCGGCTACTCCTACGACCGGCGCGGCAAGAGCGGGCCGCAGGGGAGCTTTTCGCTGAGCTGGGAGCCGACCGATTCGCTGGGGGTCGGCTTCCGGGCCAGCCACGCCCGTTCCACCGCGCGCGGCAGCGCCAGCGCGGTCGACATGGTGGGCGGCTATGTGATCTTGCGCTGCTGATGGCCCGGCGATGGGCGGGAACTCGTGATCGCGATCAGGATTGGGGGGACGGGCATGGGACGGACGACAGGAGAGCGGGGCGTGGGATCTTTTGGAAAGCCGCTGGCGCTGATGGCGGCCTCGGCGCTGGTCGTCCTGGCGCTGGCGGGGTGCGGCACCGGCCGCACCACCAGCCGCGACTTCGCGCAACCGGGGGCGGGGCTGCCGGCCGGATCGACGGTCGCCGTGCTGCCCTTCGAAAATCTGACCAACCACCCGAGCGCCGGGCAGATCGCCGCCGATCTGGTTTCGACCGAGCTGTACGGCCTCGGGCTCTACCGGCCGGTGGAGTCCAGCCGGGTCCGCAACCAGCTCGTCGCCGCCAAGGTGGACGTGGAGAAGCTGTCGGACAGCAGCTCGGCCCAGGCCGCCGGGCGGACGCTGGGGGTCGACGCGGTGCTGGTCGGCAGCGTGTCGGAATACGGCTACCAGCACGGCCTGCGCGAGGAACCGGTGGTCGGGCTGAACGCCCGGCTGGTGCGCAGCGCCGACGGCGCCGTGCTGTGGGCGTCGAGCCAGTCGGAGGCCGGGTGCGGTTACTTCAGCCGCGACAGCGTCAACAACGTCGCCCAGCGCGTCGTTTCCCGCATGCTGGACAGCCTGCGCGCGGCCGGCGGCGCCCAATGACCGCCGCCTGTCCGCCGCCTTGCTGACGGAGCCGTCGATGAGCGCCGTGTCCGAACCGCCTCCGACCGCCGCGGCCGTGGACGACGCGGCGGCGCCGCGCCGCCTGTTCGGCATCCGCCGCGTCGCGCTGATCGAACTGGCGCTGTTCTTCGGCGTCGCGCTGGGGCTGGATTGGGCGTTCGGCTCGGGTCTGCGCTTCGAGGGGGTGCAGCCGCATCCCTTCTGGATCCCGGTTCTGCTGCTGGCGATCCAGTACGGCACGAACGAGGGGGTGCTGGCGGCGCTGGTCGCCGCGGCGGCGCTGCGGCTGGGCAACCTGCCGGAACAGACGTTCGCCCAGGATCTCTACCAGCATCTCTTCACCCTGACCCGCGAGCCGATCCTCTGGCTGGTGGCCGGCGTGCTGATCGGGGAACTGCGCATGCGCCAGATCCGCGAGCGCGAGGAGTTGCGCGCCGAGCTTGCCCTGGCGCGCCGGGAGGCGGAGGCGATCACCCGCTCCCACCGGGCGCTGAAGTCGGTCAAGGAGGGGCTGGAAACCCGCGTCGCCGGGCAGCTCCGCACCGTCTTCACGCTGTATCAGGCGTCGAAATCCATCGACCGGCTCGACGAGGGCGACGTGATGCTGGGCGTCGCCGACCTGGTCCGCACGGTGATGAAGCCGGACAAGTTCTCGCTGTTCCTGCTGAACGGCGACACGCTGGAGTCCGTCACCAACGAGGGCTGGGACGACGAGCGGGACAGCTACGCCCGCTGGTTCGACAACCAGTCCGCGCTGTTCGCCACCGTGATCGGCCGCCAGCGCCAGCTCTGCGTCACGGCGCCGGAGGACGAGCGCATCCTGGCCGGGCCGCTGGTCAGCGGCGACACCGGCGAGGTGGTCGGCATGGTGAAGATCGAGAGCCTGGGCTTCACCGACCTCAGCGTCAACACGGTGGAGAATTTCCGCATCCTCTGCGAATGGATCGGCACGGCGCTGGCCAAGGCGCGCCAGTACCGCGTCGCCAGCGAGCAGCGCGTCTTCACCGACGAGGCGCTCTATTCGTCGGGCTTCATCGGCCGTCAGGCGGAATTCCTGGCGCTGCTCGGCCGCCGGATCGGGTTCGAGACGACGACCATCACCATCCGGCCGTCCGGCCTTTCGCGCCTGTCCTCCAGCCAGCGGGCCGATCTGGCGGCGATCGGCCGCGCCGTGCGCGACAGCCTGCGCGACACCGACCTCGCCTGCGACTTCGGCAACCAGGGCGCCACCTTCGGCGTCGTGCTGACCGGCACCCCGCTGGAGGGCGCCAGACTGGTGGAGGCCAAGCTGGAACGCGCGGTCCGCCAGTCGCTGCCCGAGGCGCTGGCGGCGATCCCCATCGCCTTCACCACCCGCAAGGTCGAGGCGCGGGAATGAGGAGAGGCTTGAGCCTGTCCCTCTCCCGTCCCGGGAGAGGGAAGGGGCCCATGCGCAGCATGGGAAGGGTGAGGGGCGATCGGGCGTGCGGTTCGATCCATGCCGCCGATTGCCCCTCACCCTCCCCACCGCTTCGCGGCGGGTCCCCTCCCTCTCCCGGGGCGGGAGAGGGGCATGAATGCCGGATCGACAGGACGGTCCGGCCATGACGACGATCGACGCCGGTCCGGACGACGCCCCGCTGGAGCGCGCGCCGGAAGGCGGCTCCGCCGAACTCGTGCTGGCCGGGCTGCTGGCCGCCGCCGTCGAGACGGCCGGCTTCGCGACCGCCGCCGCGACGGCCATCCCCCACGCGCTTCCCGCCGCCGTGGCGCTGCATCTGGCGGTCTGCGGCGGGCTGGCCGTCTGGGTGCGGTCGCGCCTGCGCCGGGGGCTGGACCTGCGGCTGGCCGGGCTGATGCTGGTCACGACGCCCGTTCTGGGGCCGCTGGGGCCGCTCTTCACGCTGGCCGCCGCCGCGCTGCACGCGCTGTTCCGGCGCTACGCCACCGGCTTCCAGGACTGGTACCTCTCCCTCTTCCCGGACAGCGAGGTCGAGCCGGCGCGCGAACTCTACGAACTGATCGTCTCGGGGCGGGAAACCTCGCATCTGGCGGCGGGCGAGTCCTTCACCGACGTCATGTCGGTCGGCTCGCCGCAGCAGAAGCAGGCGGTCATCGCCCTGGTCGCCCGGCCTTCACCCCCGCCCTCAAGGCCGGGCTGGCCGACGCCGACCCGTCGGTCCGCGTCCAGGCCGCCACCGCCACGGCGCGGGTCGAGCACGAGTTCAACGAGCGCTGGCTGGCGCTCGACCACGCCGCCCGCTCGCACCCCGACGACGCCGGCACCGTCGCGGCGCTGGCCCGGCATCTCGACGACTACGCCTTCTGCGGGCTGCTCGACGCCAACCGCGAGGCGGAAATCCGCGAGAAGGCGCTCGCCGGCTACCGCCACGGCCTGGGGCTGGCGCCCGACGACGACGAACTGCGGCACGACCTCGGCCGGCTGCAACAGGGCGGCGGGCTGGAGGAGGTGGCGGAGGTTGTCCGCCTGCTCGGTTCCAGGCGCGGCAAGGTGGGGCGGCGCCTGCTGCTGAATTCCGAGGAGTCCTTCCGCATGGTGGTGCGGATGTGCCGGGCCGCTCTGCCCGACGCCTCCTTCCTGGAGTATTTCTGGGGCTCGCGCGCGCTGATGAGCGAGCTGTTCGCCACGCTGCTGGCGCCGATGCCCCGCTGCAAGGTCTACCACGCCGTCTCGACCGGCTACGCCGGGCTGTTCGCCGCCCGCGCCAGGCTGGAGACCGGCCGGCCCGCCCTGCTGACCGAGCACGGCATCTACACCAACGAGCGCCGCATCGAGATCCTGATGGCCGAATGGCTGTTCGAGGGGGCCGACACCTCGCTGGCGCTCGACAAGAAGAAGCGCGACCTGCGCGACCTCTGGCTCGACACCTTCGCCAGCTACTCCAAGGCCTGCTACGACGCCTGCGACCGGATCTTCACCCTCTACGGTGGCAACCAGGAGTTCCAGCGCCGCCAGGGCGCCGACCCCGCCAAGCTCACGGTGGTGCCCAACGGCATCGACTACGCCGGCTATTCCAAGGTGGTGCGCGACACGTCCGACCGGCCGCCGACCATCGCGTTGATCGGCCGCGTCGTGCCGATCAAGGACGTGAAGACCTACATCCGCGCCGCCGGCATCCTGCGCGAGGACATTCCCGACCTGAAGGCGATGATCCTCGGCCCGCTGGAGGAGGATCCCGGCTATGTCGAGGAATGCCGGACCATCGTCCGGCATCTCGGGCTGGAGGACACGGTGATCTTCGCCGGCCGGGTCAGGCTGACCGACTGGCTGGGCCGGATCGACGCCATCGCGCTGACCAGCGTCAGCGAGGCGCAACCGCTGGTCATCCTGGAGGCCGGCGCCTCCGGCGTGCCGACGGTGGCGACCGACGTCGGCTCCTGCTCCGAACTGCTGCTCGGGCGGCCGGACGAGGTGCCGCCGCTCGGGCCGGGCGGGGCGGTCACGCCGCTGGCCAGCCCGCTGGAGACGGCGCGGGAGCTGCGCGCCCTGCTGCTCGACCGGCCCTGGCGGGAGCGCTGCGGCGAAGCCATCGCCCGGCGCGTCGCCCGCTGTTACGACAAGGTCGAGATCGACCGCATCTACCGCGCCATCTACGACGAGCACATCGCCATGCCCGACCGGTGATGCGCTCCGCGGCGGCCCCGGTCGGGCCGGCGGGACCCTGCCCCGATGCAGGAGGGTCTTGACAGCCGGCCGCCCACCGCTAGACCTGACGCCTCTCCGGTTCGCGGATCGCCCGTCGGCACGCCGCCCGTCGGCACGCCGCCCGTCGACAGCGCGGCGGGGCCAGCGCGGCCGGGCCACCCGCGGACATCCACGATTGAGACAGGCTGGTCGGACGTGCAGGACTATATCCGGAAGATTCTCTCGGCCCGCGTCTACGACGTGGCGATCGAGAGCCCGCTCGATTCCATGCCCCGCCTGTCGGAGCGTCTCGGCTGCGCCATCGCCCTGAAGCGGGAGGATCTCCAGCCGGTCTTCTCCTTCAAGCTGCGCGGCGCCTACAACAAGATGGCGGGGCTGGAACGGGCGGATCTCGACCGCGGGGTCATCTGCGCCTCGGCCGGCAACCACGCCCAGGGCGTGGCGCTGGCCGCCCAGTCGCTCGGCGCCACGGCGACCATCGTCATGCCGCGCACCACCCCCGACATCAAGGTCCAGGCGGTCAAGAGCCGGGGCGGTCGGGTGGTGCTGCACGGCGAGAGCTTCGACGAGGCCTACGCCCACGCCCGCCGGCTGGAGGCCGGGGAGGGCCTGACCTTCATCCATCCCTACGACGATCCCGACGTGATTGCCGGCCAGGGCACCGTCGGCATGGAGATCCTGCGCCAGCACCCCGACCCGATCGAGGCGGTGTTCGTGCCGATCGGCGGCGGCGGGCTGGCCGCCGGGGTGGCGCTGTTCGTCAAGTTCCTGCGTCCCGACGTGAAGGTGATCGGCGTCGAGCCGGAGGAGGCGGCGAGCATGGCCGCCGCCATCGCCGCCGGCGACCGCGTGATCCTCAACCAGGTCGGCCTGTTCGCCGACGGCGTCGCCGTGCGGCAGGCCGGCGAGGAAACCTTCCGGTTGTGCCGGGAACTGCTGGACGGCGTCGTCACCGTCGGCACGGACGAGATCTGCGCCGCCGTCAAGGACATCTTCGAGGACACCCGCGCGATCGCCGAGCCGTCCGGCGCGGTCAGCCTCGCCGGCCTGAAGAAGTACGTCGAGGACGGGATCGGCGGCGAGGGCGGCGCGCTGGTCGCCATCAACAGCGGCGCCAACATGAATTTCGACCGGCTCCGCCACATCGCCGAGCGGGCCGAGATCGGCGAGCACCGCGAGGCGCTGCTCGCCGTCACCATTCCGGAGAGGCCGGACAGCTACCGCGCCTTCATCCGGCTGCTGGGGACGCGGGCGATCACCGAGTTCAACTACCGCTACGCCGACGCCTCGGCCGCCCAGATCTTCGTCGGCGTCCGCCTGTCCGATGGCGAGCGCGAGAAGGCCCAGATCATCGCCATGCTGCGCGGGCACGGCTATCCCGTGCTCGACATGAGCGACAACGAGATGGCCAAGCTGCACGTCCGCTACATGGTCGGCGGCCGGGTGCCCGGCTTGCAGGACGAGGTGATCTACCGCTTCCAGTTCCCGGAGCGGCCCGGCGCCCTGTTGAAGTTCCTCGACAGCCTGTCGGGGCAGTGGAACATCTCGCTGTTCCACTACCGCAACCACGGCGCCGATTACGGGCGGGTGCTGGCCGGCATCCAGGTGCCGGCGGGGGATCGGGAGCAGTTGGCGCGCAGCCTCGACGAGCTCGACTATCCCTATTGGGACGAGTCCGACAACCCGGCCTACCGCTGCTTCCTCAGCGCCGGGCCGGGGATGGAGCGGGATCCGGAGTGACCTCCATCGACGGCACGATGCCCACGGCCTAAACTGTCCGCCCCTTCCACGGTGCCTCCTGTGTGCTGACCCATGACCACGCCCGCTCCTTCCGCCAATCCCGCCGTGGTCGCCAGCGTGGCCTATTGCAACGGCTGCCGGGTCGCCGACGTCCCGGTCGCCGAGGCTGGAGCCTGGGCGGCGCGTGAGGGGCATTTCGTCTGGATCGGCCTGCACGAACCGGACGAGGCCCTGCTGATGGAGGTCAAGCGCCAGTTCGGCCTGCACGAGCTGGCGGTGGAGGACGCGCTGCACGCCCACCAGCGCCCCAAGGTGGAAATCTACGGCAACAGCCTGTTCATGGTGCTGCGCACCGCGCGGCTGGAAAAGGAGGCGCTGGTGCTCGGCGAGACGCATGTCTTCGCCGGGCAGGGCTATGTCGTCACCGTGCGGCACGGCGCCTCAAGCAGCTATTCGCCGGTGCGGGCGCGCTGCGAAAGTTCCCCTCAGTTGCTGAAGCACGGTGAGGATTTCGTCGTCTACGCGGTGATGGACTATGTGGTCGACTGCTACTTCCCGGCGCTCGACCAGATGGGCGGGGTGGTGGAGGAGCTGGAAGCGCTCCTGATGACCCGCCCGCCCGGCATGGCCGAGATCGAGCGCATCCACCAGCTCCGCCACGACCTGGAACGCCTGCGCCGCGCCGCCTCGCCGCTGCTGGAGGTCTGCTCGCGGCTGGAGCGCTTCGACCTGCCGATGATCGACGCCGACATCCGGCCCTATTACCGCGACGTGCAGGACCATGTGATCCGCGTCAACGAGCAGATCGGCTCGCTGCGCGAAGTGCTGTCCTTCGCCTTTGAAACCAGTATGATCCTGGCCGCCGCGCGGCAGAACGACGTGACGCGCAAGCTGGCCGCCTGGGCCGCCATCCTTGCCGTGCCGACGGCCATCGCCGGCCTCTACGGCATGAATTTCGAGCACATGCCGGAGCTTCACTGGCGCTACGGCTACCCGGCGGTGCTGGCGGTCATCGCGGTGGTCTGCGGCGCGCTGTTCGTCCGCTTCCGGCGGACGGGCTGGCTTTGATGGGGATGGCTGTGAAGGATGGGGCGAGGATGAGCGACCCGAAGGACGCGCTGCGCGCGCTGCTGGACACCTATCTGCGCTGCCCGGTCGAGGCGGCGCGGGCCGAGCTGGACAGCGCGCTCAGGGCCTACCAGACCGACTGGATCCGCGCGTGCGCCGGGGCCGACGCGCCGCCCCCGCCGGCGGCGGGCCCGCCCGCCCGTCCGGCGGTGCCACGGCCGAAATTCCCCATCGCCGCCGCCGACCTCGACGTGCTGAAGCGTCTGGCCGACGGCTGGGCCGGGACCACGGCGGAGGTTTCCCGCTGGGCGTGGTTTGAGAACCGCGAGCTGGTCACGCTGGAGCCCGATACGGCCGGCGAGGGGGCGGGAGACGGGCCGGAGCGGCTGCGCCTGACGCCGGCCGGCTGGGCGGCGGTGGGGCGCACCCCGCCGGCCTGACGCCGTCGCGCGGCGCCGCGTCAGTTCACCGGCGGCAGCGCGAAGATCTGGCCCGGATAGATCATGTCGGGATCGCGGATCTGCTCGCGGTTGGCGGTGTAGATCGTCGTGTAGAGCATCCCGTCGCCGTAGGTGCGCCGGGCCAGCCGCCACAGGCTGTTGCCCGGCTGGACCACCACGTTGCGCCCGTCCGTCAGGTTGGCCGGCAGGGGCGAGACCTGGACCGGCAGCTCGGCGCGGGCCAGGACCTTGCCGCTGTCGCTCACCTGGTCGGCGCGCAGGGTGTAGAGGCCGGGGTCGATCAGCTTCTCCGGGCTCAGCCGCCACTGCCCTTGCGGGTCGGTGTGGGCGCGGCCGACCAGGATGTTGTCGAGATAGAGCTGCACCGCGCTGTTGGGCTTCGCGCGTCCGCCGAGCGCCACGCGCCCGGCCGGGTCGTAGTCCATGGTCTCCACCGACACGCCGCCCGGCGGGGCCGGGGCGCCCTGGCCCGACGTCTGGTCCGGGACCGGCGGGGCCTGGAGCAGCGAACTGCCGCCCATGTTGCCGCCCATGCCGCGGGTCGGGCCGGGCGTCAGGCCGTCGCGCGGCACCGCGACCGCCAGCGCCGTGGCGGGGGGGCTGGCCATGGCGTTGGCCGAGGCCGTGGCGGGGGCCGGCGGGTCGGGCACGACGACGACGACGACCTTCTCGGCCGGCACCGGGGCTTGCGTGCCGGGGCGGGTCTCGCTGAGATTCAGTTCGCGGGTGCCGGGGGCGAGCGGCTGGTCGGGCAGCATCACCCATTCGCCGCGCCCGTCCGCCTTGGCCGAGCCCAGCGTCCGGTCGCCGTCCTGGACCGTCACCGAGGCTCCGGGCGCGGCGCGGCCGGCCATCACCGTCGCGCCGTCCGGCGCCACCCGCACCACGTCGAAGCTGGGGGCCGCCGGCTGCGCGGGCGCGGCCGGAACCGCGGCGGCAGCGGCAGCGGGGGGCGACGGCGTCGGGGGCGCCTGCTTGAGGGCGATCATGGCTGGCTGGGGAACGGAGGATTCCCGCGGCCACAGGCCATAGGCGGCGACCGCCGCCAGCAGGGCCAGGGCGGAACCACCGAACAGCGCGCTTTGCTTCACCTTGGAGACCCTTCCGGCGACCGGCCGCGTCTGGCCGTTGCCGTCAACTATAGCAGAAGGGGATGCGCCAAAAGAACAGCGCCGACGGGGCGTCCGCATCATCCCCCGGAGTTCCGAAAGGGGAGTTCCGAAAGGGGAGTACCGGAAGGTGAGCGCGGAAACGGGCGTCACTCCAGCGCCGGCACCGTCCGCAGGTAGGCGGCGATGGCGGCGCGGTCCTCCGCCGTGAGCTTGGAGGTGCTGTTGCGCACCACCTCGGCCATCGCCCCGCCGGCGACGTCGCCGTCGGGCAGCAGCCCGGTTTCCAGCATCAGCGTCAGATCGCCGTCCGACCAGTCGCCGAGCCCCTTCGGGTGCGGGGTGATGTTGGGCACCTTGCCGCCGTCCGGCCCCTGCGGGTTGCCGGCGAGGTAGCGGTCCCCGTCAAGTCCGCCGAGCATCGAGCGCGGGCTGTGGCACTCCGCGCAATGGCCGAGCGCGTCGACCAGATAGCGCCCGCGGTTCCAGGCCGCCGGCTTGGCCGGGTCGTCGGGCAACGGTCCAGGCGTCAGGTACAGCCATTGCCAGGCCGGCAGCAGGAACCGCCAGGAGAAGGGCGGGGCGAGGTCATGCGGCTTGTTGGCGACGGCGACGGCGGGCTGGCTGAACAGATAGGCCTTCAGGTCCAGCAGGTCGCGGTCGGTCATCCGGGTGTAGCTGGCGTAGGGGAAGGCGGGGAACAGCGCCGCCCCGTCCGGCCGGCGGCCCTCGCGGAAGGCGCGGACGAAGTCGGCGTCGGACCAGCGTCCGATCCCGTTGGCCGGGTCGGGCGTGATGTTCGGGGTGAAGAAGGTGCCGAACGGGGTCGCCAGCGCCCGTCCGCCCGCCAGCGGGGCGCCCGCGGGCGCTCCGTCCCTCTCCGGGGCGGTGTGGCAGCCGAGGCAGCCGGCCGCTTGGAAGACGTAGGCGCCGCGCGCGACGGCGCCGGCGTCGGGGGAGGCCGCCTGCGCGCCACCCGCCCGGAGGAAGCCCGTCCAGAGGAGCCCCGTCCAGAGGAAGATGGACAGGGTCAGCGCAAGGCCGTGGGCCGTGGACCGGAGCGGGCGGTGCATGGCGGTCACTGCTTCTTGACGCGGAAATCCTCGTGGCAGCCGCCGCAGGTCTTCGACGTCGCCCCCAGCGCCTGGGCGATCTGCGCGCGGTCGCCGCCCTTGATCGCCGCCTCCAGCTTCTCGGCGGCGGGCCGCATCGCGCTCCAGCGCTCCTGCGCGGTGCTCCAGCTCGCCCACAGCTCCGGCTTGGCGGCGCTGTCGGACACGCCGACGGCGGTGCCCTCGGGGAAGATCGCCTTCGGGTCCATCTTCGCGACCGCCAGCACGGCGTCGGCGCCCTTGGCGGCGTCCTCGGCCGTGGCGCCCTCGTTCTTCACGAACTTGGCGACGGCGCCCATGCCGCCGCCCAGCTTTTTCATGGTCTGCTGGCGGTCCTTGACCTGCTCCGCCGGATCGGCGGCGCCGGCCGTTCCGCCGAAGGCGGCGAAGAGCAGCCCGGACACGCAGGCGGCAGCAAGGGCGTTGACGACGCGGTTGTTCATGTGGTCCCTCCCGGTGATACCATGGCCATGACCGGCCGGCTCCGGTGATGACGCCGGGTGCCGGCCGGTTATTCCGTCGGTCCAACAAAGAATTCGTCCGCGCCCCGCGTCCCGTCAAGCGAGCGGTTCCGGTTCCGGGCACGAGAAAGGTTGAGTCGCGATGAAGACCCTGTCGTCGGTGTGCGTCTATTGCGGGGCGTCCTCCCAGGTCGCCGATATCCACAAGCAGGCGGCGCACGCGCTGGGCGACGGTCTGGCGCGCCGCGGCATCCGTCTGGTCTATGGCGGCGGCCGGGTCGGGCTGATGGGCATCGCCGCCGACGCGGCGCTGGCCGCCGGCGGCGAGGTGGTCGGCATCATCCCCGAGCACATCCAGTCGGCCGAGGTCGAGCACACCGGCCTGACCGAGCTGCACGTCGTCGACAGCATGCACACCCGCAAGCGGATGATGGTGGAGAAGTCCGACGCCTTCGTCGTCCTGCCGGGCGGCCTCGGCACGCTCGACGAGGCGTTCGAGATCCTGACCTGGAAGCAGCTCCAGCTCCACGACAAGCCGATCGTCATCGCCGACGTCGACGGCTACTGGCGGCCCCTGCTGGGTCTGGTCGACCACATGGTGGCGCAGGGCTTCGCCCGCGTCGACCAGAAGAAGCTCTACGCCGTCGCCGACCACATCGACGGCGTGTTCGACGCGCTGGAGGCCTCGCCCCTCGCCCGGATTCCGACCCAGCCCCGGAAGCTCTGACGCCGGGAAGAAGTCCGGCCCGAGGGCGTTATCCCCAGACTTCCCAGTCTGTGGATAACTTCTGTGCACAGCTTTTGCGGAGGAGTTCTCCCCTTCGCACAGCGTTCCCGTTCCGTTTCTGCTACAGTGTCCCGCATGAGCAACCAGACCTCCTCGCTGTTCGATCCCCGCCCGCAGTCCGCCGTGAAGCCGACGGCGGAGTACCGCACCCCGCCCAACAACGAGGAGGCGGAGCAGGCGCTGCTCGGCGCGATCCTGGTCAACAACAAGGCCTACGAGAAGGTCGGCGAGTTCCTGCGGGCGGAGCATTTCTACGACCCGGCGCACCAGCGCATCTTCGCCGCGATCACCAAGATGATCGACCGCGGCCAGATCGCCAACCCGGTGACCCTGAAGTCGTTGTTCGACAACGATCCCGAGCTGGCGGTCGAGGGCGGCAGCGCCTATCTGGCCGATCTGGCGGCGAACGTCGTCACCGTGGTCAACGCCGGCGACTACGGCAAGACCATCCACGACCTGTTCATCCGCCGGCAGCTGATCGAGGTCGGCACCGACATGGTGAACGAGGCGTACCGCCACGACCTCGACGTCACCGCGCTCGACCAGATCGGCGAGGCGGAGAAGCAGCTCTTCGACCTCGCCTCGACCGGCGACGTGCAGGGCGGCTTCGTGGCGTTCGGCGAGTCGGTCAAGCACGCCATCGCGACGGCCGAGGTGGCGTTCCGCCGCTCCAGCCACGTCACCGGCGTCACCACCGGGCTGATCGACATCGACCGCAAGCTGGGCGGCCTGCACCCGTCCGATCTGGTCATCCTCGCCGGGCGCCCGTCGATGGGCAAGACGGCGCTGGCCACCAACATCGCCTTCAACGCCGCCCGCGCCCACATGCGCTCGACCGGGCAGGAGGGCGGGGTCGTCGGCTTCTTCTCGCTGGAAATGTCGGCCGAGCAGCTTGCCACCCGTATCCTCGCCGAGGTGGTCGAGGTGCCCGGCGACAAGATTCGGCGCGGCGAGATCCGCGACAGCGACTTTCCGAAATTCGTCCAGGCCAGCCAGGATCTGGCGCGCTGCCCCTTCTACGTCGACGACACCCCGGCGCTCTCGGTCTCGGCCGTCCGCACCCGCTGCCGCCGGCTGAAGCGCACGTCGGGCCTGAACATGGTGGTGGTCGACTATCTCCAGCTGCTGCGCGGCTCGTCGGCGCGCGGCTCGGAGAACCGGGTGCAGGAAATCTCCGAGATCACGCGCGGCCTGAAGGCCATCGCCAAGGAGCTGGAAGTCCCGGTCATCGCGCTGTCGCAGCTGAGCCGCGCGGTCGAGCTGCGCGAGGACAAGCGACCGCAGCTCGCCGACCTGCGCGAATCCGGCTCCATCGAGCAGGACGCCGACGTCGTGATGTTCGTTTTCCGCGAACAGTATTATCTTGAGCGCGCCGAGCCCTCGCGCCGGCCCGACGAGAGCGACGACAAGTTCAACGACCGCTACCAGCGCTGGCAGCAGCGCCTCGGCGAGGTGCACAACACCGCCGAGGTGATCATCGCCAAGCAGCGTCACGGTCCGATCGGCACCGTCCGTCTCTACTTCGACGGCCAGTTCACCAAGTTCGGCGATCTCGACCAACGCCACCAGGACGACGAGTGACCGGGACGATGTCTGATCCCCTCCGGCGAGCCGCCGCCATCCTCACCGTGGATCTCGGCGCCGTCGTCGCCAACTGGATCCAGCTGCGCGACCGCGTGGCGCCCGCCGAGTGCGCCGCCGTGGTCAAGGCCGACGCCTACGGGCTCGGCGTCGCCCGCGTCGTGCCGGCGCTGCGCGACGCCGGCTGCCGGACCTTCGTCGTCGCCCAGCTCGAGGAGGCGCTGGCGGTCCGCGCCGCGTTGGGGCCGGACTCGGGCGCGCGGGTGCTGTCGCTGGGCGGGCTGCCGCAGGGCAGCGAGGCGGAGTTCCTCGCCAACCGCATCCTGCCGGTGCTGAACCATCTGGGCGAGATCGCCGCGTGGCGCGCCTTCGCCGGCGGTCAGGGGCGGGCGCTGCCGGCGGTCGTCCACATCGACACCGGCATGAACCGGCTCGGCCTCGGCCCCGACGAGCTGGATCGGCTCGCCGCGAATCTCGACTGGCTGCAGGGGGTGGACGTCCAGCTTTGGATGACCCATCTCGCCTGCGCCGACGAGTTCGACCAGCCGATGTCGGCCCAGCAGCATCTGCGCTTCCAGGACGCGCTGGCCCGGCTGCCCAGGGCGCTGGCCAGCTTCGCCAACTCGTCGGGCATCTTCCATGGCAAGCCCTTCCATTTCGACCTCGCCCGGCCGGGCTGCGCGCTCTACGGGGTGAACCCGACGCCGCACCGCGCCAACCCGATGGCCGGCACGGTGCGGCTCGACGCCCGCGTGCTTCAGCTTCGCAGCGTTGACAGCCCTATGACCGTTGGCTACGGTGCCGCCCACCGCGTGGAAGGGGCTGCCAAGATTGCGACCATCGCCGTGGGATACGCCGACGGATACCTGCGCTCGCTCAGCGGGCGCGGCCATGTGCATGTCGATGGCGTGCCGGCCCCCATCGTCGGGCGCATTTCCATGGATCTGATCACGGTGGACGTCAGCGGGCTGCCCGACGGCGCGGTCCGTCCCGGCGGGCTGGTCGAGCTGATCGGCCCCAACCGCCCGGTCGACACCGTCGCGGCGGAGGCCGGGACCATCGGCTACGAGGTGCTGACCTCGCTCGGCCGCCGCTATCACCGGGTGTACGCCGCTCCATGACCATCCGTGCCGTGCAGGCGGTCGCCGGGACGACCATGCCCATCATGACCACCACGACAACGATCCGGGCCTTCTGATGGGTTTCCTCGCCGCCACCGGCCGGGCCTTCCTGGTCTTCCTGGAAGCCACCGGCCGCCTCGCCATGTTCACCGGATCGGCCCTGTCGCACTGCGTGCGCCCGCCCTTCTACCCGCGCCAGATCCTGCGGCAGATGATCGACATCGGCTATTATTCGCTGCCGGTGGTCGGGCTGACCGCGCTGTTCACCGGCATGGTGCTGGCGCTCCAGAGCTACAGCGGCTTCTCCCGCTTCCAGGCGGAGGGCGCCATCGCCACCGTCGTCGTGCTGTCGGTGACGCGCGAACTGGGGCCGGTGCTGGCCGGGCTGATGGTGGCGGGCCGCATCGGCGCCGCCATGGCGGCGGAGATCGGCACCATGCGGGTGACCGAGCAGATCGACGCGCTGTCCACCCTGTCGACCAACCCGTTCAAATATCTGGTTGCGCCGCGCCTGCTGGCCGGGCTGACGATGCTGCCGATCCTGGTCGTCGTTGCCGACATCATCGGCGTCTTCGGCGGCTTCCTGGTCGGTGTCTACCGGCTGGACTTCAACGCCAGCAGCTACATCAACCGCACCTGGGAGTTCCTCCAGCCGATCGACGTCATCTCCGGCCTCGTCAAGGCGGCGGTGTTCGGCTTCATGATCGCGCTGATGGGCTGCTACCACGGCTACCATTCCAAGGGCGGCGCCCAGGGCGTGGGGGCCGCGACCACCAACGCGGTGGTGTCGGCCTCGATCATGATCCTGGTGTGGAACTACCTGATCACCGGCCTCTTCTTCTCGACCAAGTGAGCGCGACCGCCATGCCCTTGCCAACGATTGCGCCGAAGATCGCGCTTAGCGGCGTCCACAAGAGCTTCGGCCCCAAGCGGGTGCTGAACGGCGTCGATCTGGAGGTCGGCAAGGGCGAGTCGCTGGTCGTCATCGGCGGCTCGGGCACCGGCAAGTCGGTGATGCTGAAATCCATCCTCGGCCTGCTCCAGCCGGACAGCGGCTCGATCCGCGTCGACGGCGAGGAGACGACGAGGCTGCGCCCGCGCGAGCGGGAGAAGCTGCTGCACAAGTTCGGCATGCTGTTCCAGGGCGCCGCCCTGTTCGACAGCCTGACCGTGTGGGAGAACGTGGCCTTCGGCCTGATCCAGGGCGAGCACATGCCGCGCGCCCAGGCCAAGGAGATCGCCATCGCCAAGCTCGGCGCCGTCGGCCTGACCCCCGACGTGGCCGAGCTGTCGCCGTCGGAACTGTCGGGCGGCATGCAGAAGCGCGTCGGGCTGGCCCGCGCCATCGCCGACGAGCCGGAGATCATCTTCTTCGACGAGCCGACCACCGGCCTCGACCCGATCATGGCCGACGTCATCAACGAGCTGATCGTCCAGTGCGTGAAGGATCTGGGGGCGACGGCGGTCACCATCACCCACGACATGGCGTCGGCCCGCAAGATCGCCGACCGTGTCGCCATGATCTACCAGGGCCGCATCATCTGGACCGGCCACGCCCGCGACATCGACCAGTCCGGCAACGCCCATGTCGACCAGTTCGTGCATGGCCGCGCCGAGGGGCCGATCAAGATGCAGATCCGCGCGCTCTGACCTTCCCGCCCTGACCGCGGTCATCGGAGGGGCGGACAGGGGAACGGAGACGGCGTTCCGGCAGGCTTTTCCGGGAACGAAACGGGCGGCGGAGGCGTTGTTCCTCGGCCGCCCTCCCGCCCCGGAGTCCTGCCCTGAATCCCGACGCCGCCCTCGCTTCCTTCGACATCGACGAGGTGTTCCGGCGCCTGCGGATCGCGCTGGCCGGGCGGCCCAAGGCGGCCATGTTCGACCTGCGCGACCGCGGCTACCGCTCCCCCTTCGAGCAGCTCGTGGCCAGCCTGATCTCCGCCCGCACGCGCGACGAGACAACGCTGGCGGTCAGCGAGCGGCTCTTCGCCGAGGCCCGCACCCCCGCCGCGATGGCCGCCCTGCCGGAGGAACGGCTGGTGGCGCTGCTGAATGGCGCCACCTTTCCCGAGCCGAAGGCGCGCGACATCCTGGCGCTGTCCCGCCGCATCCTGGCCGAGCATGGCGGGACCGTGCCCGACACGCCCGACGCTCTGATGGCCTTCCATGGAGTCGGCCCGAAGATCGCGGCGCTGACGCTGGCGGTCGGCTTCGGCATCCCGGCGCTGGCGGTCGACATCCACGTCCACCGCATCACCAACCGCTGGGGCTATGTCGCCACCCGCACTCCCGAGCGCACGATGGCGGCCCTGCTGGCGGTTTTGCCGCGCCATTACTGGGTGGAGATCAACGAGCGGCTGGTTCCCTTCGGGAAATGGGTCTGCACCGGCGAGCGGCCGCGCTGTTCGGCCTGCCCGCTGCTGTCGATGTGCGCGCGGGTCGGCGTCACCCAGAGCCGGTAGGGCGCGGCTTCCAAGGGCAGCCGTCCGTTCCGGTGTGCCGTCCGTTCCGGTGTGACGGCGCGGGAGAGGCGGGCACGGTCCGGCCCTTCCTCGCTCGATCCTTTGGACGATCCGGCGTTCCGTATTACCCCTTTTGCCCCGCGCCGGATGTGTTGGGGGTAGCGGCAACACGAAAAGGCCGGGGCGGTCCTGCTTCTCTGTCTCTTCTTTCCCGCGATTTCGGAGATTTCTGTATTGGCGGCGTATTTCTTTGCGCATGCGAACAGGTGCGCAGCCTCCTCGCCTTCTCCCCGGCCCTTCTTTGAAGGCCGCGGCCTGCGACGACTGGGGATGGCCGTCGCACACCTTTGAATGCATTTTCATAAAATGCATTCAATTGCAGGGCTGTTGTGATCTTATAATTTCAGGATCGGCGGCCTATCACCATCGATAGGTTTATTTCAAAATCTGATCTGGCCACCATCGCCTCACCGACATCAAGCGCCGGGCAGGCCGAGGGCAGTCCACCGACGAGCGCTCCTGTTTCCTTGATGCCGGGCTCCTGTTTCCACGGGATTGTCGGAGAGTTGCGATGACTGTGATCTCCTATCCTGGCCGTCCCCTTTTTCCGATCCGCAAAATTACGACGGAGCGGCCCGCAGGCGGCGGCGCATCGACCGGGTGAAGGCCTGTCCACAGGCAGCGGCTCCAGCACCCATACCCCCGCCACTTCTGGAACCCAGGACGTCCGATGAGTCTTCTCGATCCCATCCTGGGCGAGCCGGCGGCGCGTTCCGACGCAGCCTCCCGCACGCCCGTCCGCCGTCCGTTTGCCTCCCGCCTGCTCGCCGATGCCACCGATCCGGCCAGCCCGGCCGGGGACGGGCGGACCCGGCCGGGCAAACTGATCGCCGTCGTCGGCGCGCGCGGCGGGGTGGGGGCGACCACGGTCGCCGTCCATCTGGCCGCCTGGCTGTCGGAGGCGCGCGGGCGCACCGCGCTGGTCGATCTCGATTTGCAGGGCGGCACCGTCGCCCTGGCGCTGCGCCTCAAGCCGGGCCCCATGCCGCGCGAGGCGGTGGAGGCCCCCGACCGCGTCGACGACCTGTTCATGGAGCGGGCGACGGTCGCCGCCCCGGAGCGGCTGGCGGTTCTGGCCGCCGATGAGCCGATCAAGGACGCCGTCGAGGTCGGCGGTCCGGCCGTGCAGGCGCTTCTGAACCGTCTGCAACTCCGCCACGACTACGCCGTCGTCGATGTCGGCCGTCCGCAGGGGCGGGCCGCCCGCGCCGTTCTGGAGGCGGCGTCGCTCTGCGTGCTGGTCGGCGACGCCAGCCGGCCGAGCCTGCGCGATCTGGTGCGGCTGCGCGCCGCCGCGCCGTCGAAGCCGGGGGCGCGGGTGATGACCGTGCTCAACCGGCTGGGAGCGCCCGGCGAACTGGCGATGGCCGATCTGGTGCGGACCCTGGGGGAACCGCCCAGCCACTGCCTGCCCTACCGGCCGGTTCCGCTGGCGGTTGCCGCCGGCATCGGCGAGCCGGTCTTCCGTCACTGCCGGCGCTTCCGCGAGGCGATGGCGTGGCTCGGCGCCGACGCCGCCGGCCGGTGAGTCCGCTCTCCGGTCGCGCCTCAGACGCCCGATGACAAGGCGGCCAGACCGCTCAGCACGACCACGTAGAGCGCCAGATCGAACAGCGGAGGGTGCCAGACCCAGCCGTAGAATCCGGCGGCGCGCAGGCCGCGCCGGAGCAGGCCCGAGAGGATCCAGGCCACCACCGCCAGGATCAGCAGGGGCGGCAGGAACAGGCCTTGGACGTCGATCTCACCGATCATGCGGTCACACCTTCCGGATGGGCGGGCGCCTGGAGCGCGATGGTGGGGAACAGGCTGCGGCGCAGGCCGGCGAGCGCCACCACGGCGCGGTCGCGCTCGGGGGACGGCGGCGCGGCGCCGACGCTCGACAGCGCCCCGTCCAGGCTGCCGAGCAGCTCCTCCGGCGGGGGAGAGGGGTGCTTGGCGGTATCCTTGGTTATCCGGGCGCGGAAATGGCCGGCGATGCCGCCGAGCAGCCGCTCGATCGCCGGGGCCGCAGCCCGGCCGAGCGCCGGGCGCACCCGCTGGAGCTCGACGACGTTCAGGCCGACCCGCAGATCGGCCACCGCGTCGATGGCCGCCGGATCAAGGCGCCGGCCGGGCTGCGGGCCGATCTGGGCGAAGCGGGCCGACAGCAGGCCGACGCGGTCGAGCATCCGGCTTTCGAAGCCGGTCGCCGCCGACGGCGAGCGCACGGCGGCGAGCGCCGCGATCTCCCGCCAGCCGGCATGCAGCAGGCGGCGCGCGCTCCAGGCGGCGCCGACCGAGCGGCACAGGCGGGTCACCTGCAACGCCGCGACGATGCCGACGACCTGCCCGCTGCTGCTGTTGAGGAAGGAGGCGAAGTCGGCGGTGTTGGTGTCGAGCAGGCTGAGCGAGCCGGCGACGCCGAACAGCAGCGCCATCGACTGCCCCATCAGCGCCGGGCGCGGGATGAAGCAGCCCAGCAGCAGGAAGGTCGGGGCGAGGGAGAGCGCCAGCATCGGGAAGCTGTCGGTGGAGGGCAGCACCACCAGCAGGTAGAAGGCGCCGATCGGCATCGACAGCAGGGTGAAGACCAGGAACATCCGGATTCCCGGCGCCGGATCGTCGAAGGAGGCGAAGAAGCAGCAGAAGATGGCGACCATCATCGCCGCCGCCGACCCCGACGACCAGCCGGTGGCGATCCAGAAGCCGGAGACCAGGACGATCCCGAGGAAGGCGGCGGCCCCCGACCACAGCGCCATGCCGCAATCGAGGTGGAAGACCCCGCGCGACCGGCCGCGCGTCAGCGGGTCGAGATGCGCCGGCAGGCTGTGGTTCCCGGAGCGGATGTGGGCCCGCAGCTCCCGGCAGTCGCGGTGGATGCCGACCAGCGTGCGCAGGCGCGTCACCAGGCCGAGCAGGGTGGCGCGGTGCCAGGCCGACGGATCGTCCCGATCGTCGCCCAGGACCGGGGCCAGCCGGTCGAGCGCCGCGCGCAGGGCGTCGGCCTGGGCGGGCGTGCCGGAATCGTCGGCGATCCAGCGTTTGACATCCTCCAGCACCGGCAGCAGGGCAGGGGGCAGGCCGCCGCTCCCGTCCCGGTCCCCGGCTTCGCGGAGCGCGGCCAGCCGCTCGCCGACCGCGGCCAGCACCGGCAGCAGATAGGTCATGCGGTCGGTCAGCGCGCGCACCGACCGGGTCATCCAGCGGACGTCCGAGGTGTCGTAGGGCAGGTGGGCGGACATCACGCGCAGCTCGGTGACGTCGCGGGCCAGCGTCTGGCGGTCGGCGGCGCGGGCGGCGTCATCGGCGCCGGACAGCGC
Organism: Azospirillum agricola; assembly: GCF_020005195.1. Classification (NCBI taxonomy): domain Bacteria; kingdom Pseudomonadati; phylum Pseudomonadota; class Alphaproteobacteria; order Rhodospirillales; family Azospirillaceae; genus Azospirillum; species Azospirillum agricola. Next base: position 395,673 of record NZ_JAIFZR010000002.1, on the reverse strand, counting down.
GTCGAGCGTCCAGCGCTCCGCGTCGCGCAGGGTGGCGTCGAGCCTGGCGAGCAGCACCGGGCCGATGCCGCGCGGCAGCACGACGCTGTGGATCACCGTGGCGCAGAGGATGCCGAGCAGGATTTCCTCGACCCGCGCCAGCCCGGTGTCGAAGATGGTGTCGGGGCTGGTGACGGCCGGGAAGGCGATCAGCCCGGCCGTGTAGCCGGCCAGCATGAACAGATAGCTGCGCGGCGTGCGGTCGAGCAGCGAGACGAACAGGCACAGCCCCACCCACAGCCCGACCCCGAGCACCATCAGCTCCGGCGCGTCGACCAGGGCGACGGTCAGCGCCACCGCGGCGACGCTGCCGAGGATGGTGCCGGCGACGCGGTAGACGGCCTTGGAGCGCACGGCCCCCGACAGCGGGCCGGCGACCACATAGGCGGTCATCATCGCCCAGAAGGGGCGGGGCAGCCCCATGCCGAGCGCGATGTAGAGCGCCAGCATGGCGGCGGCGAAGGACTTGGCCGAGAAGATCATCTCGGCGGCGTTGGGCGGCTTCGGCATGACGGGCCCCCTTACAGACCCGCCGTGCGCGCCGGACCTGCGTCGGCGCTCTGGGGGGCGCTGCTCCGGGCGGCGCTCTGGGTGGCGTGTCCGGTGGCGCGTTCGTCGGGACCGAGCACGCGCACCGTCACCGTGCGTCCGGCCACGAGGTCGAGCGTGTCGGGCACCGGGTCGAGCGCGATGCGCACCGGAATGCGCTGGGCCAGCCGCACCCAGTTGAAGGTCGGGTTGACGTTGGCGAGCAGGCCGCTGCCCTCGGTGCGGTCACGGTCGACGATCGCGCGGGCGACGCTGTCGACATGGCCGGACAGGCTGCCGCTCATCCCCATGATGGTGACGGCCACCGGGTCGCCGGCGTGGATGCGCGGCAGCTTGGTCTCCTCGAAATAGCCCATCACGTGGAAGGAACGGCGGTCGATCAGCGCCACCACCGCCTGACCGGCCGACACGTAGTTGCCGGCCTTGAGCTGGAGGTTGGCGACGTAGCCGTCCACCGTCGCCCGCACCTCGGTCCGCTCCAGGTTGAAGCGCGCGAGGTCGAGCGAGGCTTCCGCCTGCTTGGCCGCCGCCGCCGCCTTGGCCATCGCCGAGGCGACCTCCTGGCGCTGGGCGGTGGAGACCACGCCCTCGGACAACCGCTCGTAGCGGCGCGCCTCGGCGCTGCGGAAGGACATCTCGGCGCGGGCGCTTTCCAGGTTGGCCTCCGCCTGCTCGATCGCCAGCCGGTAGCGGGCGGGATCGACGACGAAGAGGACGTCGCCCTTGCGGACCGTCTGGTTGTCGGCGACGCGGACCTCGGTGACGAGGCCGGCGACGTCGGGCGACACCTGCACGATGTCGGCCCGCACGCGGCCGTCGCGGGTCCAGGGCTCGTTCATGTAGTGGTCCCACATCCACCAGCCGCCCACGGCGGCGGCGGCCGTCACCAGCAGGGTGACGCTGAGGCGGGACAGGACGGACAGGAGTTTCAAGGGAGTGCCCTCACGGACCGGCCGAAGCGGCGCCGGTCACGGTTGTTCGCGCTTGGCGTTGGTTTCGATGATCGAGAGGACGCGGGAGCAGGCGTCGATGTCGTCCTTGCTGGCCTGGGTCAGCAGGCGGCTGCGGACGTCGCCGAGCACCGCGTTGACCCGCGCCAGCAACTCGCGCCCCTGGTCGGTGAGGTGGAGGGTCTTGGCCCGGCGGTCGGCCGGATCCTCGCGGCGCTCGACCAGCTTGCCGGCCTCCAGGCTGTCGAGCAGCCGCACCAGGGACGGACCCTCGACCCCCATCTCCTCGGCCAGCTCGCGCTGGCGCATGCCGTCCCCCAGCTCGTTCAGCAGCATCAGCGGCGTGATGACTGACGAGGAAAACCCCCAATCCGCCAGGATTGCGTTGACCGCGCGGCGCCACAGGTGCGCGGCGCGGAAGAGATGCAGGCCGAAGCTGGCGGGAAAGCGGGGGGGATCATTGTCTAGCATGGCTATTAAATAGTTTTGCTATCGAATTCCGGCAAGACGGATTCGCCACGGGGCGGCAAGCGCGCTCCGCATGGCTGCGATGACGACGGTCGGCCGGAAGGCCGCGGCCAGGGCGTCGGCGCGTCTACGGCCGCCGCGTGCTGCCGCGTTCGACAAAGCGCGCCGGCACCACCCGCACCGGGCCATGCGCCGACGGGCGGGCGGTCATCTCCTCGACGAGGGCGAGCGCCTCGGTGACCAGCGCCTCGGCGTCCTGGTCGAAGCTGGTCAGGTCGTAGGCGCTCCAGGCCGCCGAGGGGATGTTGTCGTAGCCGACCAGCATCACGTCCTCCGGCACCCGCAGCCCCAACTCCCGGCGGATGACGTCCATGGCGCCGAAGGCGATGAGGTCGTTGGCGCAGAACAGCGCGTCGGCCGGCTCGCCGGCGGAGCTCCGGGCGAACAGCCGCCGCGCCGCCGACTGCCCGCCGGCGTAGCTGTAGTCGCCGGCGATCACGCGCGGTTCCTCCAGCCCCAGGGCCGCCAGCCCGTCGCGGAATCCGGCGAGACGGTCGCGGCTGGCCGGGCTTTCCTCCGGCCCGGCCAGGAAGGCGAAGCGCCGGCCGCCGCGCCGGTGGAGCAGCGCGGCGGCGGTGGCGGCCGAGGCGCGGTTGTCGGATTCGACCGAGGCGACCCGCTCGCTGGTCACCCCGGCGTTGAAGGAGACGATGGGAATCCGGAAGGCCGACAGCGCGTCGGCGACCTCCTGCGACAGCACCGCCAGACCGCTGACGATGGCGTCCACGCGGTAGCTCGACAGTTGCGCCAGCACGGCGTCGAGCGCGTAGTCGCTGTCCACCGGCACCAGCAGCACCTGCTTTCCGGCGTCGCGCAGCCGCGTGGCGAAGCGTTCCAGAACGGCGCTGTGGTAGGCGTTCCACAGGCCGCCGACGATCACGGCGACGAGGCCCGAACGATCGGTCAGCAGGATCTGCGGGATGATGCTGGGCCGGAATCCAAGCGCCTCGGCCGCCTCCAGGACCTTGCGGCGGGTTTCCGCCGACACGCTGGCGCCCGGCGTGAAGGTGCGCGAGACCGCCGATTGCGACACGCCGGCCAGCCGCGCCACGTCGGTCGAGGATGCGTATCGCTTGCCCGGCGTCATGGTGGCGGCCTTCCCCCCTCTTCGCGTCCCCGCGGCGTCCCCGCCGATGATAGGGACCGGGCGGAACGGCGTCCATGCGCCCGGCGCGGCGCCTGCCTATGCAAAGAGCAAAACCAGATGAGAATGACTTGCAATCGCAGGAGAGCTTTTGTAGGGTCTGCTCATGGCCGGCCGGGACGGCGCATCGCCGCACCCCCGACCGCCACCGTCTTCGCGACCAACCGTCTTTCCAACCAGAAAGCCAAGGCCATGCAGCAGAACGCCGTCACCGCCACCCTCGCCGGTCCCGCCGCTTCGCAAGCCATGCCGTGGCAAGGTGTCGCCGCCTTGTCCCTTCCCGTGGTGGAGTCGGCCCGTCTGATGGCCGGCGGCCGCGAGATCGTCATCCAGCACGCCGGCCAGAGCTACCGCCTGCGGGTGACCCGGGCCAACAAGCTGATCCTGACCAAGTAGGAGAGGCGGGCCGCCGCCTTTCAGGCGGCGCCCTCCACCTCGTAGCCGGCGTCCTCGATGGCCTTGCGGACCGCCGCCATGTCGGCGTTCCCCTCCACCGAGACCGCGCCGGCCTTGAGGTCGACCAGCGCACGCTCGACCGCGGGCACGGCCTCCACGGCCCTGGTCACGGTCTGGGCGCAATGGCCGCAGGTCATGCCCGACACCTTCAACGTCACCATGGGATCCTCCGTCGCGTGATGGAATGGGTCGATGGGAATCAGCCTGCACCTTCCAGCGGCGGGAAGGTCAAGCGCTGTTTCCGGGGGTGTCGCGGGATTCCGCGCCGCTTGCCGAAGGCGGCGGGCTGCCCCAGACTTCGGGCATGCTGAACACATCCCAATCGCCGTCGCCGTCGCCGCCGCGCGGCATCTCCTTCGTGGAATTCGTCACCCTCATCGCCGCGATGATGGCGCTGACGGCCCTGTCCATCGACATCATGCTGGTCGCCCTGCCGGACATCGCCCACGCGCTGGGCGGCGACGGCGCCAACGACCGCCAGCTCATCATCACCGCCTACATGCTCGGCTTCGCCGCCGGGCAGCCCTTCGCCGGCCCGCTGTCCGACCGTTTCGGGCGCAAGCCGGTGCTGGCCGCCGGGCTGGTCGTCTTCGCCGTGGCCTCGCTGGCGGCGGTCCTGGCGCCGAGCTTCGGGGTCATGCTGGCGGCGCGGGCGATCCAGGGCTTCGGCGCCGCCGCGCCGCGCATCGTCGCCGTCGCCATCGTGCGCGACCGCTTCGCCGGGCGCGACATGGCCCGCGTCATGTCCTTCGCCATGATGGTCTTCATCATCGTGCCGGTCATCGCCCCGGCCATCGGCGAGCTGATCCTGCATGCCGGAAGCTGGCCGTGGGTCTTCGCGGCGCTGTTCCTGGCCGCCGGCGGCGCGCTGGCCTGGTCGGCGCTGCGCCTGCCGGAAACCCGCCACGCCGAGGACCGGCTGCCCCTGTCGCCGGCGGCGCTCGGCAACGCCCTCCGCATGGTCGTCACCACGCGGCAGACGGTCGGCTACACCGTCGCCATGGGCTTCATGTTCGGCAGCCTGCTGAGCTACATCGGCAGCGCCCAGCAGGTGTTCGTCGACATCTACGGGCTGGGGACCCTGTTCCCGGTCGTCTTCGGCGCCATCGCGGCGGTGATGGCGGTCGCCTCGCTGACCAACGCCCGGCTGGTCGGGCGGCTGGGGATGCGGCGGGTGTCGCACGCGGCCATGCTCGGCTTCCTGGCGGCCTGCCTGGCGATGGCGGCCTTCGGCTTTCCCGAGCGTCCGCCGCTGCTGGCGCTGGGCGGCTTCCTCGCCGCGACCTTCTATTGCTTCGGCCTGATCGCGCCGAACTTCAACGCGCTGGCCATGGAGCCGCTCGGCCACATCGCCGGCATGGGGTCGTCCTTCACCGGCTTCTATTCGACGGCGGCGGGTGCCCTGTTCGGCTGGGGAATCGGCCAGGCCTTCGACGGCACCGTGCGGCCGATGACCATCGGCTTCACCGTGCTGGCCGTGCTGGCCGTCCTGACCGTGCTGAAGACGGAGGGCGGCGTCCTGTTCCGCACCCACTCCCATGTGTCGGGCGCGGCCCGGCCGGCCGGCGGCGAGTGAAGGCGGGGGAGCGCCCCCGCTGTTCCGGACGCTTCAACGAAAAAGGCCCGTCCCGTGAGGGATGGGCCTTTTTCGTGAACGCCAAACGGCCGCCTTTCCATCATGACGAGTCCGTCATGCGGGAAGGAACGGCCGGACGCGCGCCGATCACCTCGGCGCGAGGACCATGATCATCTGGCGCCCTTCCAGGCGCGGCATCTGCTCGACCTTGGCCATCGCCTCCAACTCGTCGCGGACACGCAGCAGCACGTTCATGCCGAGGTCCTGGTGGGCCATTTCACGGCCACGGAAGCGCATGGTCATCTTGACCTTGTCGCCTTCCTCCAGGAAGCGGCGCGCGGCGCGCATCTTCACGTCGTAGTCGTTGTCGTCGATGTTCGGACGGAGCTTCAGCTCCTTGATCTCGACGATCTTCTGCTTCTTGCGCGCCTCGTTGGCCTTCTTCTGCTCCTCGAACCGGAACTTGCCGTAATCGAGGACCTTGCAGACGGGCGGATCGGCATTCGGCACGATCTCGACAAGGTCGAGGTCGGCGTCGGCGGCAGCCGTGAACGCCTGATGCAACGGGACGATGCCCACCATCTCGCCATCGGCGTTGATGAGACGCACCTGACGGGCCGTGATCTCGCGATTGAGCCGCGGGCCTTCGCGGACGGGGTCCTGATCGTAAAGCTTTGCTATGACCATCTCCTTGGATGCGCCGGCCGGAAGCACGATGCCCGAACGGCAACGATGTCGCCGAGGGCGACCGAACCACGCCGCCCTTTAACAGCAACCATCATATAGGTGCAACAGTTTCTCGGTTCCATATCCATGAAACCGGCGGCCGCAACATCCAGCAACGACTCTTTGGCGGTATAACCCGCTTCTGAACGGGAGATGGGCGCTTGCGGGCGGGAAATCCAGCGCTCTTTCGGGGGGCCGCGAGCCCGGCGGCGGGCCGGACCCCGCGAATCAGGGAATATTCTCTGTTTCGAGATAATTCTCCTTTTTGAGACGATGCGCGGCGAAAACATCTCGTTTTTAAGACGTTCGTGTGACAATCCATCAGTTGTTCCATCAAAAATTGTTCAAGCTTTTCAATTGATCGCCCATTGCACGCAATGATGGCATGCGGCTTGCTCTCGATGGGCCATGCCCCGCGGGGTACCCCATCCGGCCGAAGCCCGACTCGACATGCCGATGATCGCCGTCACCATTCTGCTTCCCGACCCGGCCCGCCGCCTGTGGCCGCTGGTCCGTTGGGACGGCCGGCTGTGCGACTGGTATCCCGGCGCGATCGCGTTGAGCGTCGACGGAACGGAGAAGGGGGCCGTGCGGCGGCTGCTGCTGAAGGACGGAACCCGTCTGGTCCAGCGGCTGGAGCACATCAGCCGAATCGACGACGCCTACACCTACGCCGTGGTCGAAAGCCCCTATCCGGTCGCCGATCTGCTCGCGCAGATCCGCGTCCAGCCGGGGAACGACGGGCACGCGACGCTGACATGGACCGCCACGTTCCAGCCGCTCGGCCTGCCCGGCGGGCTGGACGAAGCCAGGACCGAACGCTTCGTCCGCGATCTCTACGACGCGGGCGTGGAACGGCTGCGCGGCCTTCTGACCCCCTACCGGCTCTAGGACCACGGCGCACCGACCAACCGGCGCCCAGAACAAAAACGAGGGAGCACCCGTCCAATGAGTTTGCTGATCTGCGTGGGAGCGCTTGCGTTCCTGATGTTCGTCGCCTACCGAGGATTCAGCGTCATCCTCTTCGCGCCGGTGGCGGCGCTGGGTGCGGTGCTGCTGACCGATCCGGCCGCCGTGCCGCCCATATTCACCGGCCTCTTCATGGACAAGATGGTCGGCTTCGTGAAGCTGTACTTCCCGGTCTTCCTGCTGGGCGCCGTGTTCGGCAAGGTGATCGAGCTGTCGGGCTTCTCCAAGTCGATCGTCTCGGCCGTCATCAAGATGATCGGCCGCGAGCGGGCGGTGACCTCCATCGTGCTGGTCTGCCTGCTGCTGACCTACGGCGGCGTGTCGCTGTTCGTGGTGGTCTTCGCCGTCTACCCCTTCGCCGCCGAGATGTTCCGCCAGGGCGACATCCCCAAGCGCCTGATCCCCGGCGTGATCGCGCTCGGCGCCTTCACCGTCACCATGGACGCGCTGCCGGGCACCCCGCAGATCCAGAACATCATCCCGACGACCTTCTTCAAGACCGACGCCTACGCCGCCCCCTGGCTGGGCATCATCGGTTCGGTCTTCATCCTGACCGTCGGCCTGGTCTATCTGGAATGGCGCGTGCGCACCGCCATCGCCCGGGGCGAGGGCTACGGCACCGGCCACAGCAACGAGCCGGAGGCGGTCGCCGCCGAGACGCTGCCCAATCCGCTCGTCGCCCTGCTGCCGCTGGTCATCGTCGGCGTGCTGAACAAGGTCTTCACCCTGGCGATCCCCAAGGTCTACGGCACCAGCTACGAGGTCGCGCTGACCCCCGGCGCCAAGCCGCTGGTCACGGCAGTGTCGTCGGTCGCCGGCATCTGGGCGGTCGAGGGCGCGCTGCTCTGCGGCATCCTGACCGTGCTGGTCTTCGCCTGGAAGCCGGTGACCCAGCGCTTCGCCGAGGGCACCAAGGCCGCCATCGGCGGCTCGCTGCTGGCGGCGATGAACACGGCGTCGGAATACGGCTTCGGCGCCGTCATCGCCGCGCTGCCGGGCTTCCTGGTCATCGCCGGCGTGCTCCAGTCCATCCCCAACCCGCTGGTCAACGAGGCGGTGACCGTCACCGCGCTGGCCGGCATCACCGGCTCGGCCTCGGGCGGCATGAGCATCGCGCTGGCCGCGATGGCCGACCAGTTCATCGCCGCCGCCAACGCGTCGGGCATTCCGATGGAGGTCCTGCACCGCGTCGCCTCGATGGCCAGCGGCGGCATGGACACCTTGCCGCACAACGGCGCGGTCATCACCTTGCTGGGCGTGACGGGCTTGACGCACCGCCAGTCCTACGGCGACATCTTCGCCATCACCTGCATCAAGACGCTGGCGGTCTTCTTCGTGATCGCCGTGTATTACCTGACCGGGATCGTCTGATCATGAAGAACAAGCTCATTTCCCTGGAGGACGCGGTCGCGCGGATACCCGACGGCGCCTCGATCCTGTTCGGCGGCTTCATGGCCGTCGGCGGCCCGACCCGGCTGGTGGACGAGATCATCCGCCAGCGCAAGAGCGGCCTGACCATCATCGCCAACGACACCGCCCGTCCGCACCAGGGCATCGGCAAGCTGGTGGTGGAGAAGCTGGTCGCCAAGGTGATCACCAGCCACATCGGGCTGAACCCCGACACCCAGAAGCAGATGATCGCCGGCGACATTGAGGTGGAGCTGGTGCCGCAGGGCACGCTGGCCGAGCGCATCCGCGCCGGCGGCGTGGGCCTCGGCGGCGTGCTGACCCCGACCGGCGTCGGCACGACGGTGGAGGAGGGCAAGCGCACGGTCGAGATCGACGGCAAGACCTTCCTGCTGGAGACGCCGATCAAGGCCGACTTCGCGCTGCTGGCGGCCAAGCAGGCGGATCTCTACGGCAACCTGACCTACGCGCTGACCGCGCGCAACTTCAACCCGATCATGGCGCTGGCCGCCGCCACCGTGATCGCCGAGGCCGAGGACATCCTGCCCGTCGGCTGCATCGCGCCCGACGCGGTGATGACGCCGTCGGTCCTGGTGGACCACATCGTCACCGCCCGGCCGCGCTGAGAGGGGAGACCGGAATCATGGATGAAAAGACCCTGATCGCCAAGCGCGTCGCGCTTGAGCTGTTCGACGGCGACCTCGTCAACCTCGGCATCGGCCTGCCGACGCTGGTGGCCCGCTACGTGCCCGTCGGCCGCCACGTGTTCTTCCAGTCGGAGAACGGCATCCTGGGCATGTCCGGGCCGATCACCGGCGCCGAGAACAACGACCTGACCGACGCCGGCGGCTCGCCGATCTCGGCGCTGCCGGGGGCGGCCTCCTTCGACAGCGCGCTGTCCTTCGGGCTGATCCGCGGCGGGCACCTGGACGTCACCGTTCTCGGCGGCCTCCAGGTCGACGAGGAGGGCCATCTCGCCAACTGGATGGTGCCCGGCAAGATGGTGCCCGGCATGGGCGGCGCCATGGACCTCGTGACCGGCGCCAAGCGCGTCATCGTCGCCATGCAGCACAGCGCCAAGGGCGAATCCAAGATCGTCAAGCGCTGCACCCTGCCGCTGACCTCGGTCCGCCGCGTCGATCTGGTCGTCACCGACCTCGCGGTGATCGAGCCGACCGCCTCCGGCCTCCTGCTGAAGGAAACCGCGCCCGGCGTGACCGTCGAGCAGGTGATCGCCAACACCGGGGCCGAGCTGATCGTGTCGCCGGATCTCCGCACCATGCCGCTGGAAGGGTGAAGACCATGACCGCTTTGAAAGGCAAGACCGCCCTCGTCACCGGCTCGACCAGCGGGATCGGGCTCGGCATCGCCCGCAAGCTGGCCGGGCAGGGCGCCGACCTGATGCTGAACGGCTTCGGCGACGCCGCCTACATCGCCGAGCTGCGCGAGGGGCTCGCCAAGGAGTTCGGCGTCCGCGTCGCCCACAGCGGCGCCGACATGTCGAAGGCCGCCGAGATCGAGGCGATGGTCGCCGCGACCGAGGCCGAGTTCGGCCGTCTCGACGTCCTCGTCAACAACGCCGGCATCCAGCACGTCTCGCCGGTCGACGAGTTCCCGGTCGAGCGCTGGGACGCGGTGATCGCCATCAACCTGTCGGCGGTGTTCCACAGCACCCGCGCCGCCCTGCCGGGGATGAAGGCGCGCAACTGGGGCCGCATCATCAACATCTCCTCGGCGCACGGGGTGGTGGGGTCGGCCAACAAGTCGGCCTACGTCGCGGCCAAGCACGGCGTCATCGGCCTGACCAAGGTGGTCGCGCTGGAGACCGCCGAGACCGCCATCACCTGCAACGCCATCTGCCCCGGCTGGGTGCTGACCCCGCTGGTGCAGAAGCAGATCGACGCGCTGGCGGCATCCAAGGGCCTGTCGAACGAGGAGGCCGGCCGCGAGCTGCTGAGCGAGAAGCAGCCGTCCAAAACCTTCGTCACGCCGGAGCAGCTCGGCGATCTGGCGGTGTTCCTGTGCTCCGACGGCGGCGCCAACATGCGCGGCGCCTCGCTGCTGATGGACGGCGGCTGGACCGCGCAGTAAGGGCATCGGGGGCGGGTCCCCGTCCCCGATCCTCCCTGTGGACAAGCCCCTCTCCCCTCGTGGGAGAGGGGTTGGGGTGAGGGGGCAAGCCTCCTTCCGCCTTCGGCGGAATCCCCCTCATCCCAACCCTTCTCCCACAAGGGGAGAAGGGCTTGTCCAAGCAATTGCTTGGCACCCCGCACCTCGCGCAGACCTGTCCCGCGCATTGCATAGCTATGCAAAGTTCCCGGCTTCCGGCCTTATGAGTGCGACGCTGCGCCGCAGCATGAGCATGCCCGGCCCGTGTCCCCCTCTTCGCCATTTCGAGGTCCGGAGCCCGCCCGCCATGGTCTCGCTTCCCATCCTGGCCCTCGCCGCCGCCTCCTTCGGCATCGGCACCACCGAATTCGTCATCATGGGCCTGCTGCCCGACGTCGCCCGCAGCCTGGGCGTCAGCGTGCCGGAGGCCGGCTATCTGGTGTCGGGCTACGCCATGGGCGTGGTGGTCGGCGCCCCGCTGGTGGCGATGGCGACGGCGCGGCTGCCGCGCAAGACGGCGCTGCTGGCGCTGATGGCGATCTTCATCGCCGGCAACGTCGGCTGCGCGCTGGCGCCCGGCTATTGGCTGCTGATGGCGGCGCGGGTGCTGACCGCCTTCGCGCACGGCGCCTTCTTCGGTATCGGCGCGGTGGTCGCCAGCACCCTCGTGCCGCGCCAACAGCGCACCCAGGCGGTGGCGCTGGTCTTCTCCGGCCTGACCATCGCCAACATCCTCGGCGTGCCGCTGGGCACCGCGCTGGGGCAGGCGGCCGGCTGGCGCTCGACCTTCGTCGCGGTGGTCGCCATCGGCGTGGTGGCGTGGCTGGCGATCCTGCGCTGCGTGCCGGGCGGCATGCCGGGGTCGAAGGGCGGGCTGCTGTCGGAGTTCCGCGTGCTCGGGCGCTGGCCGGTGCTGCTGCCGATGCTGGTCAGCACGCTGTGCTCGGTCAGCCTGTTCAGCGTCTTCACCTACATCGCCCCGCTGCTGGAGCATGTCAGCGGCCTCACCCCGCAGGCGGTGACCGGGGCTCTGCTGGTCTTCGGCGTCGGGCTGACGCTGGGCAACTTCGCGGGCGGGCGACTGGCCGACCGCGGCGCCATGGCGACCATTATCGGCAGCCTGCTGGCGGTCGTCGCGGTGCTGGTTCTGTTCGTCTTCACCGGCCCATCGGCGGTTCCGGCGGTGGCGACGCTGGGAGTCTGGGGGGCGCTGGCCTTCGCGCTGGTGTCGCCGCTCCAGCTCTGGGTCGTCGATTCGGCGACCGACGCGCCCAACCTCGCCTCCACCCTCAACCAGGGGGCGTTCAACCTCGGCAACGCGCTGGGCGCCTGGGTCGGCGGCGTGGCGATCAACGCCGGGGTGGGGTACGGGGAGCTTCCCTGGATCGGCGCCGGCTTCGCCCTGCTGGCCCTGGCCTTCGTGGTGACGGCGCGTTCCGGCGCGCGGCGCGCGGAACTCGCCTGCGAAGCCGGACATTGACCAGACCGTTGCGACATCAGCGAATCCCGGCCACCTGTTCGGCGATGAAGTCGAGGAAGCGCGGGTCGCAGGCGTAGGCGATGTTGATGCGTAGGGACAGCCGGCCGGCCGCCTTGCCCGTCGAGAACACCGAACCGGGGGCGAGGAAGATGCCCCGGTCGGCGGCGGCGCGGACCAGCGCCGTCTCCTCCAGCCCCTCGGGCAGGCTGCCCCAGATGTAGTAGCCGCCGGCCGGGGCGGCGGGGACGGCGATGCCGACCCGCTCCAGCGCCGCCAGCGCGTCGGCGCTCGCCGTTTCGATCCGCGTCTTCAGCCGGCGCAGATGGCGCAGATACTGCCCGCCGGCGATCAGCGTGAAGACCAGCCGCTCCACATAGTCGGACGTGCTGACCACGGTCAGCATCTTCAGGTCGCACAGGGTCTGCGCCAGGGCCGGCGAGGCGGCGATGTAGCCGACGCGCAGGCTGGCCGACAGCGTCTTCGAGAAGGTGCCGATGTAGATCACCCGCTCCAGCTGGTCGAGCGCGGCAAGGCGCGGGGCGGAGGCGGGCAGCACGTCGGCGAAGGGGTCGTCCTCGACGATGGTGACGTTGTGCTGGGCGGCGATCTGCAACAGCCGGTGCGCCACTGCGATGGAGATCGACCCGCCGGTCGGGTTGTGGGCCAGCGACTGGGTGAAGAAGATCTTGGGCTTCAGCGCCTCGATCTTCGCCGCGAACTCCTCCAGGTCGGGGCCGTCGGGCTGGCGCCGCACCCCGGCCACCGTCACCTTCGCCAGCTTCAGCTTGCCGAACAGCGGATAATAGCCGGGCGTGTCGACCAGCGCCGTGTCGCCCGGTTCCAGCAGTTGCCGGCACACCAGATCCAGCGCGTGGTTGGCGCCCTGGGTCAGCAGGATGCGTTCGGGGGCGGCCGCGATCGAGCGCTCCGCCAGCGTCAGCGCGATGCGCTCCCGCAAGGGGGCGTAGCCCCACGGATTGCCGTAGCCGTGGTCGAGGCTGCTGCCCCCCGCCGGCCGCACCAGCCGGGCGTGGGCGCCGACCTCCAGCCGCTCCAGCCAGGAGGGGGGCGGGCGGCCATCGCCGACCCGCACGCTGTACTGCCGCTCCAACTGCTCGCGCAGCAGGGAGACATGGTCCATCGCCTCGGCCAGATGCGGCCCGCGCGGCCCCCTCTTCGGCGTTTCCGCGCGGGCGACGTAATAGCCGGAGCCCTGCTTGGCCTCCAGCCGGCCCATCGACACCAGCCGGTCGTAGGCCTCCGCCATCGTGTTCTTGGAGACGCCGTGCTCCTGCGCCCCGGCGCGCACCGAATGCAGGCGGTCGCCCGGCTTCAGCAGGCCACGGTCGATCTGTTCGGTGATCCGGTCGACGATGTCGGTGATCCGGCTCATCGGCTGCTCCTGACTGTCCCCGTCGAACGCCTGGGACAGTCGGACCAAAAAACCGCCGAACTGTCCCTTGCTCCGTCCCTTCGTATCACAGACCATTGTCATCACAAACAAAATGGCTGCGTTCCCAGAGGAGATCGTCCCCGTGCCCAACACGCCCCGGAATTCCCGGATCTCGGGCTTTCACCGCATGTCGCCGCAGGAGCGGCGCGACACGGTCGCCGGCTTCGCCGGGCTGGACGCCGCCGCCGTGGAACGGCTCGCCGACACCGGCAACCTCGACGCCGGGCTGGCCGACCGGCTGATCGAGAACGTCGTCGGCACCATGAACATCCCGCTCGGCGTCGCCACCAACATGAAGGTCGACGGCGAGGACGTGCTGATCCCGATGGCGACGGAGGAATCCTCGGTCGTCGCGGCGGTCTGCAACGCCGGGCGGCAATGCTACGAGACCGGCGGCTTCACGACGTCGCTGTCCGGCACGCTGATGATCGCCCAGATCCAGGCGGTCGGCGTCGCCGACCCGCACGCGGCGCGGCTGCGCATCCTTGACCGCCGCGACGCCATCAAGGAGGTGTGCGACGGCTGCGACCCGATCCTGCTGGGCCTGGGCGGCGGCTTCCGCGACGTCGAGGTGCGGGTGCTGGAGACGGCCGGCGGCACCATGCTGATCACCCACCTGATCGTCGACACCCGCGACGCGATGGGCGCCAACGCCGTCAACACCATGGCGGAGAAGCTGGCGCCGCGCGTCGAGGAATGGACCGGCGGCCGGGTCTATCTGCGCATCCTGTCGAACCTCGCCGACCGCCGGCTGGCACGGGCGCACGCGGTCTGGCACCTCGACGCGATCGGTGGTCAGGGCGGCGGCGAGGCGGTGCGCGACGGCATCGTCAGCGCCTACCAGTTCGCCGCCGCCGATCCCTACCGCGCGGCGACGCACAACAAGGGCATCATGAACGGAGTCAGCGCCGTCGTGCTCGCCACCGGCAACGACACCCGCGCGGTGGAGGCCGGCGCCCACGCCTACGCCGCCCGCAACGGCTCCTACAGCAGCCTGACCCGCTACGAGGTCACCAAGGACGGCCATCTCAGCGGCTCGATCGAGCTGCCGATGGCGGTCGGGCTGATCGGCGGCGCCACCAAGCTGCACCCGACGGCGCAGACCTGCCTGAGGATCGTCGGCGCCACCTCGGCGGAGCGGCTGGCCCGCGTCATCGCGGCGGTCGGTCTGGCGCAGAACTTCTCGGCGCTGAAGGCGCTGGCGACCACCGGCATCCAGAAGGGCCACATGGCGCTGCATGCCCAGAACATCGCCATGATGGCCGGCGCCGTCGGCGAGGAGATCGAGCGGGTGGCCCGCACCCTGGTCGAGCGCGGCACCGTGCGCATCGACGTGGCGCAGGCGGTGCTGAGCGAGCTGCGCGGGGCGTAAAGGTCAGGGTGGGGCACCACTCCGCCGAACGAAAAGAGACACAACGGAGGAAACGATGATCAAGCGTGGGCTTCTGGGCGGTTCCGCCCTTTCGGGCGCCATTCTCAGCGCGGCGCTTCTGCTCGCCACCGCCGCCCCGGCCTCGGCGCAGATCGCCGGCAACAAGGTCAAGCTGGGCGTGCTGACCGACATGAGCGGCTTCGCCGCCGATTCCACCGGCATGGGCTCCGTCGTCGCGGCCCAGCTCGCGGCGGAGGATTTCGCCAAGGAGCTGCCCGGCGTCACCATCGAGGTCGTGCTCGGCGACCATCAGAACAAGCCCGACCTGGGCTCCTCCATCGCCCGGCAATGGCTGGACCAGGAGAACGTCAACGCCATCCTCGACGTGCCCTTCTCCTCGGTGGCGCTGGCGGTCAACGAGGTGACGCGCAACTCCAAGGCCATGTTCATCGCGTCCGGCCCCGGCACCACCGAGCTGACCGGGCCGAAATGCTCGGCCAACACCGTGCAGTGGACCTACGACACCTACGCGCTCGCCAACGGCACCGCCCGCGCCGTGGTGGGGGAGGGGGGCAAGAGCTGGTTCTTCCTGACCGCCGACTACGCCTTCGGCCACGCGCTGGAGAAGGACGCCAGCGGAGTCGTCGCCAGCGCCGGCGGCACCGTGGTCGGCAGCGTCCGCCACCCGCCGAACGCGCCGGATTTCTCCTCCTTCCTGCTCCAGGCGCAGGCCAGCAAGGCGCAGATCATCGGGCTGGCCAACGCGGTCGGCGACACCATCAACTCGGTCAAGCAGTCGGTCGAGTTCGGAGTCACCGCCGGCGGCCAGCAGAAGCTGGCGGCGCTGCTGATGCAGCTCACCGACGTCAACGCGGTGGGCCTGCAATCGGCCCAGGGGCTGTACCTGACCGAGGCCTTCTACTGGGACCTGAACGACGGCACCCGCGCCTTCGCCGACCGCTTTGCCGCCAAGATGAAGGGCCGCCGCCCGACCGGTAACCAGGCCGGCGTCTACAGCGGCGCCCTGCATTACCTGAAGGCGGTCAAGGCGGCCGGCACCACCGACGCCGCCAAGGTGGCCGGCGCCATGCGCGAGCTGCCGATCGACGACGTGCTGTTCGGCAAGGGCAATGTCCGCGTCGACGGCCGCGCGGTGCACGACATGCACTTCTTCCAGGTCAAGAAGCCGTCCGAATCGAAGGCCGACTGGGACTATTACACCCACGTCAAGACCATCCCGGCGGCCGAGGCCTTCCGGCCGCTCGACCAGGGGAACTGCCCGCTCGCCGGGAAGTCCTGAACGGGCCCGCGGCGCAACGGCGGCGTGCTTGCGAGCGCGCCGCCGTTGCGCCGGAAAGCGCGGCTATCTATAAGGCAGGGGGTGAACCGTCCCCGAAGGCGCGATGATCGTTTCCTGCCCGAGCTGTTCCACGCGCTACACCCTGTCCGAAGCGTCGCTCGGGCCCGGCGGGCGCAAGGTCCGCTGCGCCAAATGCGGTCACCTCTGGTGGCAGCGGCCGGAGGATGAGCCCGACTTCGCCCGGATGCTGGCCGACGCGCCGACCGAGATCCGCTCCTCCCGACCGGCCGAATCCGCGGGGAACGGCGGCTTCGCCTTCCACAAGCTCGGCTTTTCCCGCCCGACCCGGCGCACGGTGATCGGTTTCGCGGTGCTGGGGCTGGCGCTGGCCGGGATCGCCGGCGGAGGCTTCGCCACGCGCGACACGCTGGTCCGCGCGTGGCCGCCGCTGGCGCTGCTGTTCGAGACGGTCGGCCTGCCCGCCGAGCCGCCCGGCGCCGGGCTGCAACTGCGCAGCGTCCGGTCCGAGCAGAAGAGCGAGAACGGCGCCACGGTCCTGCTGATCGAGGGCCAGATCCTCAACGAATCCGACAGCGACCGCCCGGTGCCGCGCCTGCGCGCCACGTCGCGGGACGCCGAGCACAAGACGCTGCAAAGCTGGACCATGGAGGCTTCGGCCCCCACCCTGCGTCCCGGCGAGGTGACGACCTTCCACCACAGCCAACCCGATCCCGGCGCCGTCGCCGAGGTGACGGTGACGCTGGACGGCCGCTGACCTTTTCTGACCTCTTCGTCTGGCCTTGTCTTTTCCGTTGCCGGGTCGGATCACCGGGCCGGGTGGAGCCCGGCGGCCGGGTGGGTCGCGACGAAATCCACCAGCGCCGCCACCAGTTCGGCGGCGTGGCCAGTGCGCCCGTGGGCGCGCGCCACGGCGATGTCGTCGGCCAGAATGTGCAGGATGCGCGCGTGGCCGGCGGGGCTGTGGGCCAGGCAGCAGCCCAGCTCCACCGCGACCATCTCCGGCACATGCTCGTGTTCGGCGATCGCGTCGATCTGCGCTTCGGTCAGATCGCTCAACGCGATGCAATCCTTGATCGTCAACATGGCGCGTTCCTCCCGGAACCGCCGGGCCCCATGGGATGGGGGACCATCGGCCGGCCGGGAGGGCGCCCCCGCGGAAAGGAGCAGCGGGGGCGTCGCCGTGTCGGTCTAATGGGCCATCAGCACCGGCAACCCGGCGTGATTGAGTACATATCGGGTGACTCCGCCCAGAATCATTTCCCGCATCCGGCTGTGCCCGTAGCCCCCCATGACCAGGAGGTCGGCGCCAAGTTCCGCAGCCTTTTTGGTGACCGTCTCGCCGACGGGTTCCGATCCGGGCTTGAGAATAGTTAACTCAGGGTTAACGCCTTGCCAAGCCAAATAATCGGCGATGCGGCGTCCTGCCGCAGCTTCGGTCGCCGACGTTTCGGCGGTCAGGGTGAGGACCCGGTCGGCGCCGCGCAGGAAGGGCAGGGCGGCGGCCACGGCGCGCGTGGCCTCGATCTTGCCGTTCCAGGCGATGGCGACGGTGCGGCCGATCTCCGCCGGCAACACCTTCGGCACCAGCAGCAGCGGCCGGCCGGACCCCAGCAGCGCGGTTTCCATGGTGGCGTAGCCCTGGGTGTCGGCGTCCAGCGAGGTGTGGGCGAAGACGATCAGGTCGGCCAGCCGGCCCTCGGCGGGCACCACGTCCTCGATGCGGCCGACGACCTCGCGCCACGCGGCCGACGGGGCTTCCACCCCGCCGGGAACGTCGCGCAGCTCGATGCCGGACTCGCGCACCGCGTCGTCGAAATGGCGGCGGGCGACGGCGCGGTGGTTCTTCGACTCGCCCTCCGCCGCGCGCATGATCTCGTCCACCATGGCGCCGGACATACCCTCGCCCAGCATCGGAACCGCGTCGCGCGGGTCGAGCGACACGAACAGCGCGACGATGTGGGCGTCGAAATCGCGCGCCACCGTCAGGGCGGCCTTCAGGGCGACGGGGTCGCTGTCGCCGCCGCCGAGCGGAACGAGGATGGTCTTGTAGGTCATGGACTCCTCCCGGACCGGTTCGTTCGGTCCTCTTGGACGGTTTCCGGGGCCGGGCCAGCGCTTGCTGTCTGGCCGGACCCGGCCGGTGCGAGGGACCGGGCGGCGGCGGGCGCCGCCGCTCTGTTCCGTCAGTGTAGCCGACCGGGAGGCGCTTCGCCGCCCGTCGTTTTGGAATTACGCCAGCGTAGCCCGAGCGTCGGCAAGCACATCCGCTGCAACCCTGCCAGAATCCAGGCGCGCCCAGCGGATGTCTCCCAGATCGTAGGATTCCTGCCGCTTCGCCACCTCCGCCGTCGCGTCGGAGGCGTCGTTGCGACGATTCGTCACGCGCGCGGCGCGCAGCTCCAGGGCGGCGTCGAGCCAGATTCCGTCGAAGCGCACCGATGCTGCGGCCGCGAGCGATTCGAGGGCGGCGCGTTCCTCCGGCCGGGCGCAGACCGCGTCGACGACCACGGCGTGGCCGGCCTCCAGAACGGTGCGCGCGCCGTCCAGCAGCGCGGCGTACACCCGCGCGGTCGTCGCGGGATCGTAGGCGTCGGGCGGCAGCCGCTCGGTTTCCGGAACCCCCCGCATCCGCTTGCGCAGCGCGTCGCTGCGCAGGATCACCGCCCCCGGAGCCGGTCCGAGAGCGGGGGCCAGGGCATGGGCGAGCAGCGATTTGCCGGTGCCCGACAGCCCGCCGACGGCGACGAGGCGCGGCGGCGGCGGTTCCAGCGCGGCGACGGCCTGATCGAATCCGCGCCGGGCCTCGGCCGCCAGCTCCTCTGCCTTGCCGGCTGACAGGGCGGCCGCGACGGCGGCGATCTTGGCGCGCACGGCGGCGCGCACCGACAGGAACAGCGGCAGCGCCGCCAGCCCGGCGCGGTCGCCGGTCTCGTCGAGCCAGCGGTTGAGCAGCGCGTTGCCGAGCGGGCGCAGACCGCGCCGCTCCAGATCCATCAGAAGGAAGGCCAGATCGTAGAGCAGGTCGGTGACGGCCAGGGTTTCGTCGAACTCGATGGCGTCGAACAGGGTCAGGACGCCGTCCAGCAGCAGGATGTTGCGCAGATGCAGGTCGCCGTGGCAGCGGCGGACGAAGCCGTCGCGCCGCCGCCGTTCCAGCAGGGGCTTCAGCCGGTCCAGCGCCGCCGCCGAACGGGCGGCGAGCCGGCCCAGGCGTTCCGGGGGGAACAGCGCCGGCGATTCCGCCATCTCGGCGATGTTGCCGTCCACCACCGCGCGCAGCGCCGCCTCGCCGCCGCCGTCGCGCCGGACCTCCGCCGCCGCGTGGAAGGCGGCGACGCGTCCGGCCAGCGCCCGCATGATCGCCGGGGTGAGCGCGCCGCGCTCGGCCATCCGGTCGAACAGGGCGTCGGCGGGAAAGCGCCGCATCGCCACCACCCAATCCACCGCCGGGCCGCTCCGTGCGCCGTCGCCGGCCTCGTCGAGGAACAGCCCGCCGTCGGGCCGCCGTCGGATCGCCAGGACGTCGCGGTACAGCGTGGGGGCGGTGCGGCGGTTGATCGCCAGCTCGGCCCGGCAGGCGGCCTCGCGCTTTTCCACCGTCGAATAGTCGAGGTAGGGGTAGCGCACCGCGCGCTTCAGCTTGTAGGCGCGCCCGCCGGCCAGGAAGACCACGGCGGCGTGGGTGTCGACGCGCTCCACCGGACGGCCGCCGTGGCTGCGCGGATCGCCCAGGAAGGCGAGCGTTCCGGCCTGACTCCTGTCGGTGGACGGGGCGGCGTCGATCGGCGGCATCCGGCCAGACTAGCAGTCTCCGGCCCGCGGCGTCGCTTGCGCTTTCGCGCTCGCTTCCATGCCGCATTGATGGTTGAATCGCCGTGTGTCAGGTCCGACATAGTTGGAGGTAGCGCCGATACGCCGGAGGACGGAGGGCGGTGCCCTTCGTTATGGTGGATCGCCGTGTCGTCGGAGGGGCAGCCCGTGAGCCGTCGGTCCTTCATCCTGTGCCTGTCCGCCGCCCTGGGTGCCCTGCTGCCGGGGCTCGCGGCGACCGCGCAGACGGTGGGGGCGGCCGGCGACCGCATTGGCGACTGGACCGTCGGCGGGCTGGCCTACACGGTGCAGACCCCGCCGGAAAACACCTTGTCCGGGTTGAACAGCAAGGTCCGCATCGGCGGCGCCTCGCTGCTGCCGCAGATCGAGCGCTACGCCAGCGTGCGGCCGTGGATCGGACCGGGCGCGCAGTCCTTCGACGGCAGCGCGCGCGCCTCCATGGCCGGATCCCTGGCCGGGACCGGCGGCACGACCGGGCTGATGGGCGGTGTCCTGATCGACGTGCCGCTCGGCTCCTTCGTCTTCACCCCCAGCTTCGGCGCCGGCACCCTGCCGCGCACGCCGCGCGACGGCGGGGCGACCACGGAGTTCCGGTCCCAGCTGGAGCTCGGCTATGAATTCGACAACAAGTCGCGCTTCAGCCTGGGCTACAGCCGCATCGCCACCGACGGCGGGTCGGCCGATGCGGCGTCGGTGCCGAACAACGTGTTCGGCCTCTACTACCGCCTGCCGTTCGGCGGGCCGTGAGGGCGCGCGGGACGACGACGATTCCGGCCGGAACCTTCCGGTGGTGCGACGAACGGTTCCACTCGCCCTTAACCGCATCTTAAACATGGTTGGTTCTAGTGGACGCGGATTGAACGCTCCCGGGGAAACGACCATGGCCACCAAGCGCAAGACCGCCGCCTCCGCTCCGCCCGCCCAGGTTTCGCAAGCGACCCCCGCGAGCGAACTGCCGTCCGCTGCCACCGATTCGGGGGCCGAGGTCATCCTGCGCACCAACTTCGCCGTGGCGGAACAGGACAGTGTCGCGCTGCTGCACGCCGCCAGCCTGCTGCTGGACGCCGACACGCCGGAAAAGGTCAACGTCGCGCTCGACCACAACCTGAAGCTCTGGATCGCGATCAAGGCCGTCCTGCTCAACGGCGACAGCCCGATCGAGCCGGAGGTGAAGGCCAACCTGCGCAACCTGGCGCAGTATGTCGTCGGCACGACGATGGAGGCCACCGGCGGCTCGATCGAGGAGCGGCGCCTGGTTTCGCTCGCCCGTCTCAACATGGGAATCGCCGAGGGGCTGCTGGGCGGCCAGCAGAGCAAGCTGATTCAGGACCGCGCCTATCAGATCTGGGAGGAGGAGGGACGGCCCCACGGCCGCGAGCAGGACCACTGGCTGCGCGCCGAGGCCGAGGTGACCGGCCAGTTGAAGGCCTGAAGCGGCTGAAAGCCGCAACGCGGGCAAGCCGTTAAGGCCGCAGGGCCGCCATTCCGTCGGGACATGACCGCCCGCGTCGCGACACCGTGACGCGGGCGGTTCCGCTTTGATAGACTGCCGGCCATCGTGACCTCCCCCCCCCAGACGACGTCCAAGCCTCACCGGCGGGTGGACAACACGCCGCTCGGCATCGCCGCGATGTTCGGGTCGGTGTTCCTCTTCTCGATGATGAACGTCCTGGTGAAGCTCCTGACCGAGCGTTTCCCGGTGGCCGAAGTCTCGTTCTTCCGCAGCTTCTTCGCGCTGATCCCGGTCTGCGTCGCCATCCATTTCGGCGACGGATTCGCGCGGACCCTGCGCACCCGTCATCCCTGGGGGCATCTGGGGCGGTCGATGATCGGGCTGACGACGATGGTCGCCATGTTCTGGTCGTTCCATCTGCTGCCGCTTGGCGACGCCATCGCGCTGAACTTCGCGGCGCCACTGTTCCTGACCGCGCTGTCGGTCCCGCTGCTGGCCGAGAAGGTCGGCATCCACCGCTGGAGCGCGGTGCTGGTCGGCTTCGCCGGCGTGCTGATCATCGTGCAACCGAGCGGCGACGTGCTGAATCTCGGCGCCATGGTGGCGCTGGGCGGCGCTTTCGGCAACGCCTTCGCGGTCATCGCCATCCGCCAGTTGAGCCGGACCGAGCCGCCCAACACCATCGTCTTCTACTTCACCCTGATCACCACGCTGGCGCTTGGGTTGGCGCTGCCCTTCGACTGGGTGACGCCGACCGCGACCGAATGGGCGCTGCTGGTCGCCATGGGGCTGCTCGGCGGCGGCGGCCAGATGCTGGTGACGCGGGCCTATTCGCTGGCCCCGGCCGCGGTGGTGGCGCCGCTGAACTACTCGTCGCTGCTGCTGGCGGTGCTGTTCGGCTGGGCGCTGTGGGGCGACGTGCCGACCGGGACGATGGCGCTGGGAGCCGCCGTGGTGATGGCGAGCGGCCTGTACATCCTGCACCGCGAGACCCGCCGCCGCGTCGCCGTGACCCGCGCGATCCCCCCCGGCTCCGGCGACTGACCCGCCTCCGGCGGCTCCGCCCGTCACAGTTTCGCCATCCGGCGATGGTGTGCTGTACCATCGCGCCGGTGGGCAAAACCGGCGGCGGCGCCCTATATGGTGGATGGCGCACGGCCACGAACGCGGAAGTGGGGTACGGCATGAGGCAGGACGCACGGCGGACCGACCCGGCGACGGACGCGCGCGGCGGCGACCAGGGCGGCGACCAGGGCCGCGCCTCCGCCAATTTCCTCCCCCCATCCGAACCGCGCGCCCGGCTGTGGCAGGCCCGTTCGGCGCTGCTGTGGGAGCGGCTGGGACCGGCCCTGTGGGCGCCCCTGACCATCCTCGGTGTCTTCCTGGCGCTCGCCCTGTTCAATCTGCTGCCGCATCTGCCGGGCTGGCTGCACGCGGCGCTGCTGGTGCTGCTGGCCGGCGCCTTCGCGCTGGCCGCCGTGGCCGGCGTCCGCCGCCTCCGCCTGCCGGACGAGGGCGACGCCCGCCGCCGGCTGGAGCGCGACAGCGGCATCCCCCACCGCCCGCTGACCGCGCTGCGCGACCGCCCGTCGGGCAACGACCCGCTGGCCGAGGCGCTGTGGCGCCTGCACCAGGAGCGCACCCGCGCGGCGATGCGCCGGCTGCGGGTGGCGTGGCCGGAGGCGACCGTCCCGGCGCACGACCGCTTCGCCTTGCGGGCGCTGGTGATCCTGCTGCTCGTGGTGGCCGGGGCCGCCGGCTGGGGCGACTGGCGCCCGCGCCTGATGGCGGCGCTGACGCCCCGCTTCGACGGCGGGCCGGCGACCGCCGTGGCGACGCTCGACCTGTGGGTGACGCCGCCCGACCACACCGGCCTGCCGCCGGTCTTCCTGAAGGCCGGCGCCACCGTCAACGCCCCGGCCGACCAGCCGGTGCCGGTGCCCGCGGGCAGCCAGGTGATGGCCCGCGTCAGCGGCGGCGGCGGCGTCCCGACCCTGGAGGCGGGCGACCGCTCCGCCGGCTTCGAGACGGTGGACGCCACCACCTTCCAGATCCAGCAGCCGATCACCGCCGGCAACCGCATCGCGGTGACCCAGGGCGGGCGGACGCTGGGGAGCTGGCCGGTCCGCGTCGTGCCGGACAGCCCGCCGATCGTCGCCCACGCCAACCCGCCCACGGCCGGCGAGCGCGGCGCCCTGCGGCTGGACTACGCCGCCCGCGACGATTACGGCCTGACCGAGGTGAAGGCGCAAATCCGGCCGGCCGCGCCGGCCCCCGCTTCCGCCCCTGGCCCCAACGAGGCCGCGCCCGGCGCCGCGCCGGCGCCCGCCTCCCCCTCCGCCCTGCCTCCGGCCCTGCGCGACGCCCCGCCGCTCGACCTGCCGCTGGCCTTGCCCGGCCTGCGCCCGAAGGACGCGCGCAACACCGCCTTCCACGACCTGACCGCTCATCCCTGGGCGGGGCTGCCGGTCACGGTGCGTCTGATCGCCACCGACGGCGCCGGCCAGACCGGCCAGTCGGAGGATGCCCCGATCGTGCTGCCCGAGCGGATCTTCAATCATCCGGTCGCCCGCGCCATCGTCGAGCAGCGCAGGATCCTCACCCGCCAGCCGGCGGAATCCCGCACCGACGTCGCCCGCGCCCTGGCCGACATCTCGGCGCGGCCCGGCCAGTACGGGCAGGATCTGGTGGCCTTCCTGGCGCTGCGCACCGCCGTCGCCCGGCTGATGCTGGACGACAGCGCGGAGTCGGTGCCGGCCCTCCAGCAGCTTCTGTGGGAAACCGCGCTGCGCATCGAGGACGGCGGGCTGTCGCTGGCCGAGCGCGACCTGCGCGACGCCGAACGCCGCCTGTCCGAGGCGCTCGACAAGAATGTCGGCGACGAGGAGCTGAACCGCCTGATGGACGAGTTGCAGGCGGCGCTCGACAAGTTCATGGACGCCATGGAGCAGCGGATGATGGAGGCGCTCCAGCGCGGCGAGCAGATCCCGACCATCCCGCCGGAGATGGCCGACCGCATGACCGACCGCAACGACCTCCAGCAGATGCTCGACCGCATGCGCGAGATGGCGCAGACGGGCTCGCGCGACGCCGCCCGCCAGATGCTGTCGCAGCTCCAGCAGATGCTGGAGAACATGCGCAACGGCGCCATGGCGCAGTCGGGCCAGCAGAACAACCAGAACGACGCCTGGCAGATGATGCAGGACTTGCAGAAGCTGACCCAGCAGCAGCAGCAGCTTCTCGACCAGAGCTTCCGTCAGGCCCAGGATCCCAGCCAGCAGCAGGGCCAGCAGGGTCAGCAGTCTCCGCGGGGGCGCCAGCAGCCGGGGCAGCAGGGCCAGCGCAACAACCAGGGCAACATGGCCGGCAGCCCGACCCTCCAGAAGCAGGCCGAGCAGCAGGAGGCGCTGCGCCGCCAGCTCGGCGAGCTGATGCGCCGCATGGGCGAGCAGTCCGGCGGCGAGATTCCCCGGCCGCTGGGCCGCGCCGAGCGCGCCATGCGCGACGCCGCCCAGGCCTTGCAGCAGGGCTCCCCCGGCGCCGCCGTGCCGTCGCAGACCCAGGCGATGGACGAGCTTCAGCAGAGCATGCAGAGCATGGCCGAGCAGCTCGCCAACCAGATGATGATGGGGCAGGGGCCGGCGATGATGGGCCAGCAGCAGCCGGGGCAGCAGGGCCAGGGGCAACGCCAGGGCCGGGGCCGCGACCCGCTGGGCCGCCGCCCGTCCGGCTACGGCATGCAGGATTCCAACGACGTCAAGATCCCCGAGCAGTCGGAGCTTCAGCGCGCCCGCGAGATCCTGGACGAGCTGCGCCGCCGCTCCGGCCAGTACAACCGGCCGCAGCCGGAGCGGGAATACATCGACCGGCTGCTGAAGCAGTTCTGAGCCGGGGACGGCGCTCAAGGGGAGGGGGCAAGGAACACCGGGCCGCCGTCGGGGTTCTTCCAGCAACGGATTTCATTGGAAGGACGCCGCAATGGCCCGGAAGACCGACATCTTCGCCCGCATCAAGACCGACCACGACACCATCCGCGCCCTGCTCGACAAGATCGAGCAGGCCAACGGCAACGGCCGCGCCGTCTTCGAGGATTTGCAGCGCGAGCTGTGGGCCCACGCCAAGGTCGAGGAGGGCGTCTTCTACGCCTCGCTGTCCAAGGCCAAGGAGGCCAAGTCGGAGACCGTCGAGGGGCTGAACGAGCATCACCTGATCAACGGCCTGCTCGACGAGCTGAACGCCATGAAGGTGACCGACAGCGGCTGGAAGGAGAAGCTCCAGGTCCTGGGCGAGCTGGTCCGCCACCACCTCGACGAGGAGGAGGAGGAACTGTTCGAGGAGGCCAAGGACGTTCTCGACGACGGCCGCGCCGCCGAGCTTGGCGGCTTCTACGGCGAGCGCAAGGACCACATCATGGCCGGTCTGGCGCCGCTGCCGAAGTGAGGAAGGCCGGCCGGGGGCGACTTCCTCTTGCCCCCCGGCCGCCCCCGTCCTAGGAACGGAGCAGCGCTTTCCGTTCCGAAGGTTCGTCCATGCCCCCCGCCCCCAAATCCGCCGCCGGCTCGCTGGCCTCCTTCTGCCCCTGGGCGGCGGAGCCGGGCGTGCGGGTCTATCTGCGTCCGGTCGGGCTGATGCCCATCGCCGCCTGGGCCAAGGGGGCGGCGGTTCCGCTGGCCGGCGGGCGCTTCGCCTTCGCCACGGCGGAGCTGATCGTCCGCCAGGGGGGCGGTCTTGAGGGGGACCGCATCGAGCGCGCCTTCGCGCCGCTCTCCGAGATCCTCGCCTGGGGCTGGGAGCGCGCGCGGGAGGTGGCCGAGGCGCTGGACCGCCAGCTCGGCGCGCTGACCCGCTCCCGCTCCCCCTTCGGCGGCGTCGACCTGGGCCGGCCCGCCATCATGGGCATCGTCAACGTCACGCCCGACAGCTTCTCCGACGGCGGCGACTTCCTCGATCACGCCGCCGCCATCGCCCATGGCGGGGCGCTGCTGGACGCCGGCGCCGACATCCTCGACATCGGCGGCGAGTCCACCCGTCCCGGTTCCAGCCCGGTGTCGCCGGAGGAGGAGGAGAGGCGCGTCCTCCCCGTCATCCGCCATTTCGCCGGCCGGGGCGCCACCGTGTCGGTCGATACGCGGCACGCCCGCGTCATGGCCGCCGCCATCGGGGCCGGCGCGCGCGTCGTCAACGACGTCGCCGGCCTCGGCGATCCGCTGGCCCTGCCGGTCGTCGCCCGATCGGGCACGCCGGTCGTGCTGATGCACATGCTGGGCGAGCCCGGCACCATGCAGGCGAACCCCCAATACGCCGACGCCGCCCTCGACGTCTTCGACTGGCTGGAGGAGCGCGTCGCCCGCTGCGCCGCCGCCGGGGTGCCGCCGGAGCGCATCGCCGTCGATCCCGGCATCGGCTTCGGCAAGACGGTGGAGCACAACCTGTCGATCCTGCGCCACACGGCGCTGTACCACGCGCTCGGCTGCGCGGTGCTGATCGGCCTGTCGCGCAAGGCCTTCATCGGCCGCCTGTCGCGCGGCGAGCCGCCGAGGGAGCGTCTGGCCGGCTCGCTCGCCGCCGGGCTGGAGACGCTGAACCAGGGGGCGCAGATCCTGCGCGTCCACGACGTGGCGGAGACCGCGCAGGCCCGCGCCCTGTGGGAGGGGCTGCACCCCCTGCAATCCCGCCTATGAACCCCGCCCGCCGTAACCCTTTCGCGCAGATGTGGGAAGGATGCTTGACCGCGCCGAGGAAACCGGTGGAAAAAGTCATTTCACAGTTTCCCCCGGCCGGCGTCGCCGGCCGTCGGGCATGTCCATTCCCGAGGTTCTCATGACGCGACACCTGTTCGGCACCGACGGCATCCGCGGCACCGCCAACGTCGATCCGATGACCGCCGAAACGGCCCTGCGCGTGGCGATGGCGACGGCGCTCCAGTTCCGGCGCGGCGACCACCGCCACCGCGTGGTGATCGGCAAGGACACGCGCCTGTCGGGCTATCTGCTGGAGCCGGCGCTGACCGCCGGCTTCATCTCGATGGGGATGGACGTCGTGCTGGTCGGCCCGCTGCCGACCCCGGCGGTGGCGATGCTGACGCGGTCCTTGCGCGCCGACATGGGCGTCGTCATCTCGGCCTCGCACAACCCCTACCAGGACAACGGCATCAAGCTGTTCGGCCCGGACGGCTACAAGCTGTCGGACGAGGTCGAGATCGCCATCGAGACGCGGATGGGCCAGCCCTTCGCCGCCGATCTCGCCGCCCCCTCCGACCTCGGCCGCGCCAGCCGCATGGAGGACGCGACCGGCCGCTACATCGAGTATGTGAAGAACACTTTCCCGCGCGGCCTGCGGCTCGACGGGCTGAAGATCGTCGTCGACTGCGCCAACGGCGCCGCCTACCGCGTTGCGCCCAAGGTGCTGTACGAGCTGGGGGCCGACGTCATCCCGGTCGGCGTCGCGCCGGACGGCACCAACATCAACAAGGGCTGCGGCGCCACCGCCACCCAGACCTTGCAGGAGCAGGTCGTCGCCCACAACGCCCATCTGGGCATCGCGCTGGATGGCGACGCCGACCGGCTGATCATGGTGGACGAGGCCGGGCGCCCGATCGACGGCGACCAGCTGATGACCCTGATCGCCTCCTCCTGGGCGGCGTCGCAGACGCTGCGCGGCGGCGGCGTGGTGGCGACCGTCATGTCGAACCTCGGCATGGAGCGCCACCTCGACGGGCTGGGCCTGCATCTGGCGCGCACGCCGGTCGGCGACCGCTACGTCGTCGAGCTGATGCGCGAGCGCGGGTACAACGTCGGCGGCGAGCAGTCGGGGCACGTCGTGCTGTCGGACTATTCGACCACCGGCGACGGGCTGATCGCGGCGCTCCAGGTGCTGGCGGTGCTGATCCAGTCCAACGGCCGGTCGGCGAGCGAGGTCTGCCGTGTCTTCGCGCCGGTGCCGCAGAAGCTGACCAATGTCCGCTTCGCCGCCGGCTCCAAGCCGCTGGACGATCTGACGGTGCAGGACGCCATCCGCGACGGCGAGGCGCGTCTGGCGAAAAACGGCCGCATCCTGATCCGCAAGTCGGGGACCGAGCCGGTGATCCGCGTCATGGCCGAGGGCGACGACGAGGCGCTGGTCCATCAGGTGGTCGGCGACATCGCCGAGGCCATCCGGACCAGCGTGCTGGAGGGCGCGCGATGAAGGGCCGCGTCCTCATCGTCGCCGGGTCGGATTCCGGGGGCGGCGCCGGCATCCAGGCCGACATCAAGGCGGTGAGCGCGCTCGGCGCCTATGCGGCGACCGCCATCGCGGCGCTGACGGCGCAGAACACCACCGGCGTCTACAGCGTGCTGCCGATCGATCCGGCCTTCGTGGCGCTCCAGATGAAGGTGGTGCTGGAGGACATCGGCGCCGACGCGCTGAAGATCGGCATGCTGGCCAACGCCGCCGTCATCGACGCGGTGGCGACCGAATACGAGGTCCGCGGCGGCAACGTGCCGCTGGTCGTCGATCCGGTGATGATCGCCAAGAGCGGCCATCACCTGCTGGAGCCCGAGGCGGTGCTGACGCTGCGCAAGCGGCTGCTGCCGCGCGCCGCCATCGTCACGCCCAACCTGCCGGAGGCCGAGGCGCTGACCGACGTGCCGATCCGCGACCTCGACGACATGCGCCGCGCCGCCGAACTGATCCTCACCTTCGGGCCCAAGTCGGTGCTGCTGAAGGGCGGGCATCTGGAGGACGACCGGCTCTACGACCTGCTGCTGACGGAGGAGGGCGAGACGGTGTTCCAGGGCGAGCGGGTCCACACGCCGCACACCCACGGCACGGGCTGCACCCTGGCCTCGGCCATCGCCGCCGGTCTGGCCCAGGGCCTGAGCACCCGCGACGCGGTCGCCCGCGCGCGGGCCTATGTCGAGACCGCGATCCTGACGGCGCCGGGGCTGGGCCATGGCCACGGGCCGCTGAACCACCTGCACACGGTGAGGGATTTCCCGTAGGCGAAGGTTTCCCTCTCCCGCCCCGCGAGAGGGCTAGATGTCCAGCCCGATGTCGAGGTTGGGCGCGCTGTGGGTCAGCCAGCCGCAGGAGATCATATCCACCCCCGCCTCGGCGATGGCGCGGACGGTGGCCTGCGTGACGTTGCCCGACGCCTCGGTCAGCAACCGGCCGTCGACCATCCGCACCGCGCGGCGCAGCGTGTCCGGGTCCATGTTGTCGAGCAGCACGACGTCCACCGGCAGCCCCAGCAGTTCGTCGAGCTGGTCGAGCGTGTCGACCTCGACCTCGACCTTCACCATGTGGCCGATGTGGGCGCGCACCCGCTCCACCGCCGCGCGGACGCCGCCGGCCACCGCGATGTGGTTGTCCTTGATCAGCACCGCGTCGTCGAGGCCGAAACGGTGGTTGAAGCCGCCGCCCAGCTTGACCGCGTGCTTCTCCAGCACGCGCAGCCCCGGCGTGGTCTTGCGGGTGCAGACGATGCGGGCGTTGGTGCCCTCGACCTCGCGGACCAGCGCGCGGGTGGCGGTGGCGATGCCGGACAGCCGGCCCATCAGGTTCAGCGCCGTGCGCTCGGCGGTCAGCAGGGCGCGGGCCTTGCCGGCGACGGTGGCGATGGTGCCGCCGGGGGCGACGTCACCGCCGTCCTCCCGCTCCACCGTGACGGCGACGGCGGGGTCGAGCAGGCGGAAAGCGATCAGCGCCGCCTCCAGCCCGGCGACCCGGCCATCCTTGCGGGCGGCGATGCGGGCGGTGGCGGTGGCGTCGGCGGGGATGATGCTGTCGGTGGTGATGTCGCCGGCCCGGCCCAGATCCTCGGCCAGGGCGGCGCGGACGATGGGCTCGACGGTCAGGGGATGCAGCATGCGGCGTCTCCGGGCAAGGGGCCGGCGGGGCCGGCCAGATCGGTGAGGGTCAGGGTGCGGCGGTCGGCGCTGCGGCCCAGCGCCGGGTCGGGCAGGGGGTGGTCGGTCCGGCAATGGGCGCCCCGGCTCTCCTCGCGGGACAGCGCGGCGTGGACGACCAGCCGGCCGACCAGCAGCCGGTTGCGCGCCTCGCCCCAGCGGCGGATCCCGTCGGGGGTGGCGGTGCGGTCGGTTTCGCCCCCGCTCAGGCTGTCGAGCGCCGCCGCCAGCCGGTCGAGCTTGCGCCGCGCCGCCCGCAGCCCCAGCCCGTCGCGGACCAGCCCGGCGCCCTCGTAGAGCACGGCGCGCGTCTCCGCCGCGATGGCGTCGAGCAGTGCGTCGCCCAACCCCGTCACCACGGCGGGAGGGGCGGGCAGGGCGAAGGGCGGCGGCGGCGGCAGGGCGCGGGCCGCGACGTCGCGGGCGACGCGGGCGCCGAAGACCAGCGCTTCCAGCAGCGAGTTGCTGGCCAGCCGGTTGGCGCCGTGGACGCCGGTGCAGGCGACCTCGCCGCAGGCCCACAGCCCCTCCAGGCTGGTGCGCCCTTCGGCGTCGGTGACGATTCCGCCCATGTGGTAATGGGCGGCCGGGGCGACCGGCATCGGTTCCCGGAACGGGTCCAGCCCATGGGCGGCGCAGAGCGCCAGCACGGTCGGGAAGCCGTCCGGCTTGGCGGCGAGCGCCGGGCGCAGGTCGAGGAAGACGCCTTCCCCCGCCGCGACGCGGCGGCCGATGGCGCGGGCGACGACGTCGCGCGGCGCCAACTCGGCCAGGGGGTGCTCGTCGGGCATGAAGCGCCGCCCGGCGCGGTCGAGCAGGACGGCGCCCGCCCCGCGCAGCGCCTCGGTCAGCAGCGGCGCCGGGTCGGAATCGACGGCCAGCGCGGTGGGGTGGAACTGCACGAACTCCAGGTCGGCCAGCCGGGCGCCGGCCCGCGCCGCCAGCGCCAGCCCGTCGCCGGTCGCCTCGGCCGGGTTGGTGGTGCGGGCGAAGGCGGCGCCGATGCCGCCGGTCGCCAGGATCACGCGCGGCGCGCGGTGCAGGACCCAACCCTCCGATTGGAAGGCCAGCAGGCCGCAGACGCGGCCGCCGCGCATGGCGAGATCGACGGCGAAGGCGTCGGTCTCGACCCGCACCGACGGGGTGGCGCGCAGCCGCCGGGCCAGCGCCGTGACCAGGGTCCGCCCGGTGGCGTCTCCCCCGGCGTGGACGATGCGTGCCGCACCGTGCGCCGCCTCGCGGCCGAGCAGCGGCGCGCCGTTCGCGTCGCGGTCGAACGGGAGGCCGTCGGCGAGCATCGCCCGCAGGCATTCGGCGCCGTCGCGGGTCAGCAGCGCCGCCATCGCCGCGTCGACCAGCCCGGCCCCGGCCGACACGGTGTCGGCGGCGTGGTCCTCCGGCCGGTCGCCGGGACCGATGGCGGCGGCGATGCCGCCCTGGGCGTGGAGGCTCGACCCGCCGGGCAGGTCGGCGGTCTTGGTCAGCAGGGTGACGGCGCGCGGAGCCAGCGCGAGCGCCGCCGTCATTCCGGCCAGCCCGGAGCCAACGACGATCACGTCGGAGTCGCGGATCTCGTAGGGGATGGGCGATGTGGTTGAGGTCATGGGCGATCCTCGGCACGGGCGTGGTGTCCCTCGTCCGGGGCGGGCGAGGGCGTGAAGCTCACCGCGGCTTGACCGCCAGCATCCGCTCCACCGAGCGGCGGGCGCGGTCGGCCAGCTCCGGGGCGATCTCGACGCGCGGCTCCAGCGTTTGCAGCGCCTCCAGGATGCCGGCCAGCGTGACCGTCTTCATGTGCGGGCACAGGTTGCAGGGGCGCACGAACTCGGTGTCGGGCGAGGCGGCGGCGACGTTGTCGCTCATCGAGCATTCGGTGACCATCAGGACGCGCGGCGGCTTCTCCCCGGCCACGAAATCGATCATCCGGGCGGTCGAGCCGACGAAATCGGCGGCGGCCAGCACGTCGGGCGGGCATTCCGGGTGGGCGATCACCGTCAGCCGGTCGAAGCGCCGGCGGAACTCGTCGATCTCGGCGCCGGTGAAGCGCTCGTGGACCTCGCAATGGCCCTTCCAGGCGATGATCTCGACCTTGGTCTGGGTGGCGACGTATTTCGCCAGATACTCGTCGGGCAGGAACAGCACGCGGTCGACGCCGAGCGATTCCACCACCTCCACCGCGTTGCCGGAGGTGCAGCAGATGTCGACCTCCGCCTTCACCTCGGCCGAGGTGTTGACGTAGGCGACGACCGGCACGCCGGGATGCGCCTCGCGCAGCAGCCGCACGTCGGCGGCGGTGATCGAGTCGGCCAGCGAGCAGCCGGCGTTGCGGCTGGGGATCAGCACCGTCTTGGACGGATTCAGCAGCTTGGCCGTCTCCGCCATGAAATGCACGCCGGCCAGCACGATGACGTCGGCGTCGGTCTGCGTCGCCCTGGCGGCCAGCGCCAGGCTGTCGCCGACGATGTCGGCCACGCCGTGGAAGATCTCCGGCGTCTGGTAGTTGTGGGCGAGGACGACGGCGTTCCGCTCGCGCTTCAGCGCGTTGATGGCGTGGATCAGCGGGGCGTGGAACGGCCATTCGATGGCGGGGACGACGCGCTTCATCCGCTCGTAGATGGGCGCCGTGGCCTCGGCGACGGCGGGGGTGTAGGCGAGGTCGCCGGGGGCGGCGCGGAGGTCGCGGGGCGCTTGGGCGGGGCCGGCGGCGTCGGGCATCGTTCGCTCCAAAATGCTCGTTTCGAGCAAAACACTATGTGCTCTGTTAGAGCATATCAAGGGGAAAAAAGCGGAGGCTGGAAACAATCGCCCAGACCGGCTGTTGTCAGGTCCAGGCGCGTCAGGAGCCCGCGGCGACCGGATCGCGGGTCTTGGCCGGACCGCAGGTCTTGGAAGGAGAGGTGGGGATGAAAGCCTTCGTCACGGCCCTGGCGGCCATCGTCGTGCTGGCGGCCGGGGCGCGGGTCGTGCTGCCGGAACTGCTCGACCGTTCGGCGGATGAGGCCTTTGCCACGTCAAGCGCGCGTGTCGGGGAGGAGGCGTCGATCGCCCATCGCGACTTCACCGGCACGGAAGGCCGCTCGAAGGCGGAGCGCTGATGGATGCCGGTGATGGCCGGGGCGCGGGATTCAGCTTCCGTCGGCGACCGGGATGCGGCCGGCGATGATGGCGCGGCGCGCCTCCTCCGCCTGGGCCAGCATGACCGGCGTCAGAAGCTCGCGGTTGTTCACGTCGACGGCGTAATCGACGGCGCCGTCCGCCAGGCCCAGCGCCCGGCCGCCGGCGCTCCAGACGCCCTGTCGGCCGGCCTGGAAGCTGGCCTCCACCGCCAGATCGACCCGTTTCAGCATCGAGGTCAGGATGGTGCCGGGATAGAGGTGGTTCTGGTTGCCGTCGACCCCGATGGCCAGCCGGCCGCCGTCCTTGGCCGCCGCGAAGATGCCGAAATTCGACACTCCGGCCCCGGCGAACACCACGTCGGCGTCACGCTGGAACTGGGCGCGTGCGACCTCCGCCCCGTTCGTCGGGTCGTTGAAGGCGGCGGGCGTGGTGCCGACGAAATTGACCAGAACCTTCACGTCGCCGCGAGCGTGGCGGGCGCCCTGCTCGAACCCGGCGGCGAACTTGCGCAGCAGCGGGATGTCGAGGGCGCCGATGAAGCCGACCGTTCCCGTCTTCGAGGCCAGCGCCGCCAGCACCCCGACCAGGAAGGCGCCCTCCTGTTCCTTGAAGGTGACGCAGCGGATGTTCGGCCCCTCCGCCACCCCGTCGACAAGGGTGAAGCGCACTTGCGGATGGCTCGGGGCCAGGGCGGTGAGCGCCGTCGCGTAGTAGAAGCCGATGGCCGCCACGTCGGTGGCCTTGCGGCGGAGCAGCGACGCCACCGCCTGGTTGAACTGGGCCGGGCTGGCCGGCGCGTATTCGAGGTAGGGGATTCCGGTCGCGGCCTTGAAGCGCTCCGCCCCGAGATGGGCGCCCTCGTTGAAGCTCTTGTCGAACTTCTGCCCGACCGCGTAGACGAGGCCGGGGGTGAAGCCCTCGGCCCGAGCCGGGAGGGCGCGCGCGGCGAGGGCGGCGGCACCCAGCGTCAGGACCGAGCGGCGGGAGCAAGCCATCATGGAGCGGCCTTCGGCGGGTTCGGCGGTCAATGTGGAAGTCTAGACGCGAAAAGCCCCTGAACGCATAGGTGATTCGCGTGGCGCAACCGTCATGGGCGGTCGCCACCCGCCTGGCCGTTGCCCGTTCGGCAGATCAGCCATGCCGAGACGGGGCTTTGTGAGGTTGCGGAAAAGGCTCAGCCTGAATGCTTCGGACTCCCACCCTTCCGTCCTCCCCCAAGCATCCAAACCGGACACACCATGCTCGCGCGCCTTGCCGCCGTCCGTTCCCTGTCGCCCGCGCACAGCCCTTTCTTCATCGCCGCCCTCGGCGTCCTGATGTCCTTCGGTCCGATGGGGACCGACATGTATCTGCCGGGCATGCCGGCGATCGGGGCGGATCTGCGCGCCAGCCAGGGCCAGGTGCAGTGGACCCTGTCGGCCTTCTTCCTGGGCTTCGGCGTCGGGCAGCTCCTGTGGGGGGCGCTGGGCGACCGTTTCGGCCGGCGCGGGCCGGTGGCGACCGGCATCCTGCTCTATGCCGTCGGCTGCGTCGGCTGCTCGCTGACCGGAGACATCGCGCATCTCGCCCTCTGGCGCTTCGTCCAGGCGCTCGGCGCCTGCGCCGGGCCGGTGCTGGTCCGCGCGATGATCCGCGACGTCTTCGAGCGCGATCGCGCCGCGAGCACCCTGTCGATGATGATGCTGGTGATGGGGGCCGCCCCGATCATCGCCCCGCTGATCGGCGGGCAGATCCTGGTCTGGGCCGACTGGCGCTGGATCTTCTGGGCGCAGGCCATCTTCGGCGCCGTCGCCATGCTGGCGCTGTTCACCCTGCCGGAGACGCTGGCGGCCGGCAACCGCACCAGCCTGCGCCCGATGGTGCTGGCGCAATCCTATCGCCGGCTGCTGACCAACCGCGCCTATCTCGGCTACGCGGTGGGGTCGTCCTTCATCTATGCGGGGATGTTCGCCTTCATCTCCGGCTCGCCCTTCGTCTACATCGAGCTGTTCGGCGTGCGGCCGGAGAATTACGGGTATCTGTTCGGAATCAACATCGTCGGCATGATCCTGGTCAACACGGTCAACAGCCGCATCGTCATGCGCTTCGGTTCCGACCGCATCCTGCGGGCCGGCACCGCCCTGTCGGCGGCGAGCGGCCTGCTGCTGGCGGTGGTCGCGCTGGAGGGCTGGGGCGGTCTGTGGGGGCTGGTCGGCTGCCTGTTCCTGTTCATGGCGCTGACCGGGCTGACCAACGCCAACGCGATGGCCGGCGCCATGCAGTCCTTCCCGCAGATGGCGGGCACCGCCTCGGCGCTCGCCGGTATGTTGCAGTTCAGCACGGGAGCGCTGGCGGGCTGGGTGGTCGGGCTGACGGCCGACGGCACGGCGATGCCGATGGCGCTGGTGATCGGCGGTTCCGCCGTCGTCAGTCTGGCGCTGAACCTGTCGCTGGTGCGTCGGGGGGCCGGAGCCGTGGCGCCGTAGACTAAAAACGAATTTTCCATGTTGTTTTGGTGGTGTGTTTTTATCCATGGCGTGAATTGATTTCCCAAGGCCGCCGTCCTAGGGTGTTTTCCAAAGTCCACCGGGAAACCAGACGATGCCCTTGAACCGCCGCACCCTGCTGCTTTCCGCTGCCGCCCTGGCTGGAAGCGCCGCCCTTCCGCACCCGACCCGCGCGGCGACGACGCTGCGGGTCGGCTACATCCCGATCATTCCGATGACCCAGCTCTACGTGCTCTCCGGCGAAGGCTGGGCGAAGGAGGCCGGGCTGGAGCTGACGACGACCGGCTTCCAGTCGGGGCCGGCGATGATCCAGGCGCTCGCGTCGGGCACGCTCGACGTCGCCTATGTCGGGATCGGTCCGGCGATGATCGCGCGCTCGAAGGGGGTTCCGTTGAAGGTGGTCGCCGCCAACGTGATCGATCAGGTCGCCCTGATCGGCCGCGGCCCGCTCGCCGAGGCGGTCGCCGGGGCCGCCGGTCCGGCGGATGGCTTCAGGGCGTTCCGCGCCGCGCAGGGGCGTCCGGCCAAGATCGCCTCGCTGCCCGCCGGCTCGGTGCCCGACACGGTGCTGCGCCACTGGACGGCGGAGGTCGCAAGGATTCCGGCCGCCGACATCCAGATCGTCGGCATGGGCGACGAGCAGGTGCAGCAGGCGCTGCTGTCGGGCGCGGTCGACGGCGCCTCGATCCTGGAGCCGACCCTGACCCTGGTGCAGTCCCGCCTGCCCGACGCGCGGATCGTCGCCCGCGCCGGCACGATGTTCCCCCAGCAGCCCGGCGCCGTCCTGGCCGTGACCGAGGCGGCCATCGCCCGCGACCGCGCCGCCGTCGCCGCGCTGGTCAGGCTGCACGTCCGCGCCACCGCTTTCGCCAAGGCCAATCCGGACCGCACCGCCGAGCATGTCACCGCCGCCATCGGCAAGGGGCTGGTCGAGCCGGCGGTGATGCGGGCGGCCCTGACCTCCGAGGCGACGAACTTCGTGGACGATCCCCGCGCCATCGTCGAGTCGACCCGACGCATGCAGGCGTTCCAGCAGGGGCTCGGGCAGATCACCGACCCGGTGGACATCGACGCGTTGTTCGACTTCTCCTTCCACGACGCGGCGAAGGCGGGCTGAGCGGTGGCCGATGTTCCCCTGAGGCTGGTCATCCACGCCCCCACCGCCGCCGCGCTGGAGCGGGCGCGGCGCAACGCCGCCAACCTGCGCAAGGCGCGGCCGGACGCCGCCATCCGCATCGTCGCCAACGCCGAGGCGGTGGCGGCGGCGCTCGACCGGCCCGATTCCGACACCGACCCGCTGCTGCGCCTGTGCGGCAACACGCTGGCCAGGCTCGGCCGGACGGCGCCGGGCCTGACGGTGGTGGAGGCGGGCGTGCTCGACATCGCCGAGGCGCAGGCCGAGGGCTGGGGCTACATGCGGGCGTGACGGGGAGGGTTCACCCCGGCAGGGCGAAGCTGGCGACCAGCGGGGCGTGGTGGCTCTCGGGCGTCGGCGTGTCGGTCGCCTGGAGAACCTCGTCGCGCAGGGTCTCGTTGTGGATCTCGGCCTCGCGGAACCAGCCGGCCAGCCTCCGCGACACCAGCAGATGGTCGAGCATCACCGGGGTGCCCCCGTGCAGCACCGAGAAGCGGCGCTCCTCGGGAAGCTGCTGTTCCAGCGGGATCAGGGCGCGGGCCGCAAGCTCCTCGTTGCCGGTGAAGTCGGGGTCGGCGCGCAGGATGCGCACGGGGGTCTGCTCCAGCTCGGCGTTGCAGTCGCCGGCCACCACCACCAGCGCGTCGGGATCGGCGTCGAACAGCCGATCCACCGCCAGCCGGGTTTCCAGCGCCTGTCCGGCGCGCTTGACCGAGGCGAGGTAGAAGCCCTCGGCCCAGCCTCCCGCCGTCTTCCAGGTGAAGGCGCCCGCCTTCTGGCCCGGCACCGGAGCGGCCAGCGGCGAGCGCAGATGCAGGTCGAAGACGTGCAGGGCCCGCCCGTCGGGCAGCGTCACCTCGGCGTGCAGGACCGGGCGGTCCCATTCGACCTCCGCCGGGGCGTCCTGCGCCGGGTCGGCGGTGGCGAAGCGGATTTGCGGCGGCCGCACCAGATCGTGGCGCAGCAGGCGCGCCGCCCTGATCGGCCAGCGGCTGACCACCACCGGGTTGTGGCGGTCGGCCGGGGTGGCGCCGTCGCCCGCCGTGACGTGGAAATCCGCGTAGCGCGTGCCCTCCAGCAGCCGGCCGAGCGCCCGCAGGACGCGCGGCTCGCTCTTCACCGGGTGCTGGGCGTCGACCTCCTGAAGGCACAGGATGTCGGCGGCCAGCCGCTCCAACTGGGGCCGCAGGGTGGCGATCCGCGCCTCGAAGGGCGGATCGGCGGTGTCGTCGTCGAGATTCTCCAGATTGAAGCTGGCGATGCGGAACAGGGTTTCGGCCATCTCGGTCTCTCCACGACGCCTCCGTGAGGCAACCCCGGTCAGAACAGCTCGACCTCGCCCTCGATCTCGCTGCGGCGCAGATGTTCGATGAAGGAGGATTCGCTGCGGGCGACGTCGCGCAGGGTCTCGCCGCCGATCAGCCGGCGCTGGCTGCGCCCGGTGGTCGGGAAGAAGCGCACCGCGCGCGGGGTGGAACCGCCGACGTCCCAGCTCAGGGTCGGAATGCCCTCGGTGGCCAGATACTCCATGACGAACTCGACGTTGCGCTCGCCGATGTTGGAGCCGGGCAGCGTCATCAGGTTGACGTTGGCGCCGCCGAAGATCTTGGCGCGCAGCCGTTCGCGCCGCGCCGTCGCCGAGAGCAGACGGTTGATGAGCTGCTCCATCGCGGCGCTGCCGTAGCGCGACGCCAGCGACAGCGTGTCGAGCCCGGCGTCGGGCAGCAGGAAATGGTTCATGCCGCCGATCCCCGCCACCGGGTCGTAGAGGCAGGCGGCGACGCAGGAGCCGAGCGTGGTGGTCACGATCACGTTGGGATCGTCGCTGACCACGCAGCCGCCGACGACGATGTTGACGATCTCGGCGCCCAGCCGGTGGTCGTGGTAGCGGTTGGCGGCGATGTCCTGCCGTTCCAGGGATCGCCGCAGGAAACTGCGCGCGGGGTGTGACGTCCGGTACGGGTCGGGCGGCATCGGGGCAACGGTCCTCGGCTTCGGCGGTCTGATGAAGGCAGGCGGGTTCGGTGAGTGTCGACATCAACCTATGGCGGAACGGCGTCTTTGCCAATCCAGCTTATTCCCGGATCTGAATCATGGATATATTCAAGCCCCGTTCCGGCTGCGGTGGGAGAATTTACACCCGTCAATGTTGTATTTCCTGTCCATCGGCCGGCATTTTTCTTGCGCCGGCTTCTCGCGCCGGGCGGCTGTGGCGGGTGGCGTCGCGTTTCCGATGCGCCGCCCCGGGCCGGGACGGGGACGGAGACTTGCCGTCGCTTCATCCGGCGTGCCATAAAGTTTCAAAGGATATGGCGCTGGAAAACGGGGCAGGGAACGTAGCCGGGGTGCCACGCCGGCCGAGGGGGCGCTATGGCGATGTCCAAACGGCGCGAGACGCGCTTCGAGGTGGTGGTCGAGCAGGGCGGAAAACCCAACATCGACGGCGTCTTCGACGACGAGAAGGCCGCCACGGAGCGCGCCAACTATCTGCTGCGTCTCGCGAAGTTCCCGGTGGTCCGCATCGTCCGCGTCAATGGCGCCGGGCGGGAGGAAACCATCTTCCAGAAGGCCTCGGCCGGCGGCGAGAGGCTGACGACGATCTCGCCGATCAGCGAGGCCAATCTCTGCACCGACGTCCTGCGCGTCTTCTCCTTCGACAGCCGGATGACCCTGCTGCGGCTGCTGCGCGGCTATTGGGACGACCAGGGCGTCATTCCAGCGGAGCAGCTCCACCGCTATTACCCGCTGCGCCATTTCGAGCGCGAGGCGCTGCTGTTCAACCCGGCGGTCAGCCGGCTGGCGACGATCCAGGCGCCGATGGCCGGGCAGAAGCCGCACGAGCGCCATGACCAGCTCCTGCGCCTGTTCACGGCGCTGAAGGAACTGGCACAGCAGGGCGACAGCCTCGCCCCCTACGACCAGGCGCTGGCGCGCGGCGGTGTCGGCGGGCTGCTGGCGGCGCTGGTCGGCCGCCCGCCGGAGGAACGCGACCGCATCGTCACCCACGCCGTCGGGACGCTGCTGGAGCCGCACCGGGAATGGGGCGCCAAGACCGCCGCCATCCTGCGCCTGCACCAGGAGGGCGACGCCGAGAGCACGCGGTTGGCCGACGAGTTCCTGGCGGAGATCATCGACGGCCGCGAGCCGATCCGCGCCCTGATCGGCTACGCGCCCGATCTCGGTTCGGCGCTGCTGTCGCTGCTGGCGGTGCTGCGCGGCGATCTCGACGACCGTCTGCCCAACACCGATCCGCTTCTGGCCCTGTCCGGCGCGGTCGGCGGCGGCGGCTTCCGCGAGGTGCGCGACGCCCTGCTGCGCCGCGTCCGGGGCGGGCTGGAGGGGCTGAACCCGCTGACCAAGACCGGTCCGGCCAGCGAGGCCAGGGCGTTCCAGGCCATCGCCGACGGGATGGTGTCCTTCGACGGTTTCCTGGGCGGCCCCGGCATCGCGGAGGCGCTGACCAAGCGCGGCAAGACCGTCTGGGGCGTCGGCGGCCAGGATTGTCCGTTCGAGGACACGGTGCTGCGTCTGGCCGGCCGGCTCGACTCGACGGCGGCGCGGCTGGGCTACCTGCTGGATCTCGCGACCGGCGACTATGGCCGGCGCAAGATCAGCTTCCTCATCCAGCGCGTCGCCGACGAGTTCGGCCGGGTGAAGTCGGCCGCCGAGCTGGCGGCGCCCGGCGTCTCGGTCCAGGAGGTCCGCGACGGGCTGGGGCGGCGGCTGCGCGCCGCCGGCATTCCGCGCGCGCTGGCGGAAGGCCTGATCGCCAAGATCGCCGCCATCCCGGACGAGCAGCGGGCGCTGACCCTGCCGCCGGGGCTGCGCCAGAACGAGACGCTGGAGATCAGCGCCCCGCGGCCGGGCCGGCCCGTCGTGACGGTGAGCTACCAGGGGCGCGTTGCGACCCTGGCGGAGGACGGGGCGGAGATCGTCGTCGGCCGTGCGTCGGACTGCGCCATCGTGCTCGACCACGCCTCGGCGTCGCGCCGGCACGCGGCGATCCGCATCCGCGACGGCGCCTGCCTGGTCGAGGATCTCAGCCGCAACGGCACCCGGCTGATGCCGGCCGGCGGCGACTCCCGCCTGCTCAAGCAGGGGGAGGAGGCGCCGCTGTCCGGACGGGGCGAGATCGTCATCGGTTCGCTCGACCTCGGCGAACAGCCCGCCCGCATCGGCTGGGAGGTCAGGACGGTGCGCTGACCTGCGGCGCGGCCGCGCCCGTGAAGAGAGCCTCTCCGACCAGCCGGGTTTCGACGGTCCAGCCGGTGCCGTGCGCGGCCACCGCCGCCACCGTGTCGGGCAGGACCCGGCGGTCGAACAGCGACCAGTCCTCCGGCCGGCCGGCGTCGCCGCGCAGGGCCTTGTCGACCGCCAGCACCGCCGCCGGGGCGCCCGGCGTCACCGACACCGCGAACTGGTCGAGCGGCATCGACAGCCCGATTCCCGCCGCCTTGATGAAGGCCTCCTTGCGGGTCCAGGCCAGCAGGAAGCCCTCGTCGCGCCGCTCCGGGGGCAGGGCGCGCAGGGCGGCGTTCTCGGACACGTGGAAGAAGCGGTCGGCGATGCCGTCGGCGCTCTCGACCTCGCGCAGCCGCTCGATGTCGACGCCGATCCGGCCCTCCGCCGCCACCGCGATGGCCACCGAATCCTCGCTGTCGGCGAGGTTGAAGCTGGGGCCGCCGGGCAGCGAGGGCTTGCCATGGCTGCCATAGTCGAAGCGCAGGCTCTCCGGCGCCCGGCCGGCGCAGCGCCCGAGCAGGACGCGCAGCAGCCCGCGCCGCAGGATGAAGCGGTTGGTCAGCCGCTCCATGGTGAAGCGCTGGGCCCGTTCGATCTCGTCGTCGCTCAGCAGGGCGCGCAGCGACGGGAGCCGGCCGCCCAGCGCGCGCAGGTCGGCGAACCACACCCGGATGGTCCGGGGCGGCAGGTCGTAGCCGCCATAGGCCTCGTCATGCATGCGAAGCGTTCCTCCCTTGGAAATTAGCGTCCTGGCTCCCGGCGAGGTTTCGGGTATCATGCCGCCCTCTTGTTCTGCCGGATTCGTGCCCCATGGTTGACACCGCCCTGCTTGCCCCGCACCTGACCAACGTCCTGAAGGACGCCTCCATTCCGGAGCTTCCCAATCATTACCGTGGGAAGGTGCGGGAAAACTACGACCTTCCCGACGGGCGGCGCATTCTGATCACCACCGACCGGCTGTCGGCCTTCGACCGCATCCTGACGGCGCTTCCCTTCAAGGGCCAGGTGCTGACCCAGACCGCCCGCTTCTGGTTCGAGGCGACCAAGGACATCTGCGCCAACCATGTGCTGGAATACCCCGACCCCAACGTCGTGGTCGCCAAGCGGCTGACCATCATGCCGGTCGAGGTCGTCGTCCGCGACTACATGGCCGGCACCACCGGCACGTCGATCTGGTCGATGTACAAGAAGGGCCGCCGCGAGATGTACGGCCACCGCTTCCCCGACGGGCTGCGCGAGAACCAGAAGCTCGCCGCGCCGATCATCACGCCGACGACCAAGGCCTTCGACGCCGGCCACGACGAGGAGCTGACCGCCGCCGCCATCGTCGAGCAGAACCTGCTGACCCGCGCCCAGTGGGACGAGGTGTCGGACAAGGCGCTCGCCCTGTTCGCGCGCGGCCAGACGATGGCGGCGGAGCGTGGCCTGATTCTGGTCGACACCAAGTACGAGTTCGGATTCGACGCGGACGGCAACATCCTGCTGGCCGACGAGATCCACACGCCGGACAGCTCGCGCTACTGGTTCGCCGGCAGCTACCCGGAGCGCTTCGCCGCCGGCGAGCGGCCGGAGAGCTTCGACAAGGATTTCGTGCGGAGCTGGGTGACCGCGCGCTGCGACCCCTACGCCGACGAACTGCCGGAGATCCCCGGCGAGGTGGTGCTCCAGGCCGCCAAGGTCTACATCGAGGCGGGCGAGACCATCACCGGCCGCCCCTTCGACGTCCCCGCCGAGGCGGTGCCGGTGCTGGAGCGCATCCGCGCGAATCTGGCGCCCTACTTCACGACGTGACGCGGTTCCGGAGCCCGTCCGACCGGCGGCTCCCCGCCTTCTCCACACGACGTCATGCCCGGCCTCGCGCCGGGCATCCACGGCCGCGAACCGCCGGGACGGGTTCGCCCGTGGATGGCTTGGGGCGAGTCCGGCCATGACGGAAGGGAGAAGGGCGGCGCTCAGGGAACCGGCCCGCTCCGCCCGCACCGATTGATCTCCCCTTGCACGAGGTCGAGCCGATGTCCCTCTCCGTCGCCATTCTCGATGACTACCAGAAGGTCGCCCGCGATCTCGCCGATTGGTCGCGGCTGCCGGCGGGCAGCGGCCTGACCGTGTTCGACCGGCCGCTCGGCGACCTCGACGCGGCGGCGGCGGCGCTGGCGCCCTTCGAGGCGCTGGTGATCATGCGGGAGCGCACGCCCTTCCCGGCGGCGCTGATCGAACGCCTGCCGAAGCTGAGGCTGCTGGTCACCACCGGCATGCGCAACAACGCCATCGATCTCGCCGCCTGCGCGGCGCGTGGCGTGACCGTCTGCGGCACCGGGGCGGTCGGCGCCCCCACCGCCGAACTGGCTTGGGGCCTGATCCTCGCCCTGGTCAAGCGCATCCCCGCCGAGGACCGGGCGCTGCGCGAGGGGCGCTGGCAGACCGGCCTGACCGGCAGCCTGGAGGGCCGGCGGCTCGGGCTGGTCGGGCTGGGGAAGCTGGGCACGCAGGTTGCCCGCGTCGGGCAGGCCTTCGGCATGGAGGTGGCGGCCTGGAGCCCCAACCTCACCGACGAGCGCGC
The DNA here is from genome assembly GCF_020005195.1 of Azospirillum agricola. Taxonomy (NCBI): domain Bacteria; kingdom Pseudomonadati; phylum Pseudomonadota; class Alphaproteobacteria; order Rhodospirillales; family Azospirillaceae; genus Azospirillum; species Azospirillum agricola. Next base: position 351,882 of record NZ_JAIFZR010000002.1, on the reverse strand, counting down.
GGCGGCGGCCGGCGTCACCCGGCTGGAGAAACGCGACCTGTTCGCCACCGCCGACGTGATCTCCGTCCATCTGGTGCTGGGCGAGCGGACGCGCGGGGTGGTCGGCGCCGACGAGTTCGCCGTCATGAAGCCGACCGCCCTGTTCGTCAACACATCGCGCGCGGGGCTGGTGGACGAGACGGCGCTGATGGCGGCGCTGCGCGACGGACGCATCGCCGGTGCCGGACTCGACGTTTTTCCCGTCGAGCCTCTTTCGGCGAACAGCCCCTGGCTCGATCTTCCCAACACGGTGCTGACGCCCCATCTGGGCTATGTCACCAAGGACAACTACGCGGTCTATTACCGCGACGCCCTGGAGGACATCCTGGCCTGGAGCGCCGGGACGCCGCGGCGCCTGCTGACGGCGGGGTAGACCGACACGCAGGGAGGGCGCCGGTGGGCTGGAAGGATCGGTTGGAAAACGGGTTCTGGGCACGGCTCGGCCGGCATCAGCTCGGCCTTCTTCTCGGGCTCTCCCTCATCGCCGGCCTTCTCTTCGCCTTCGTCGAACTGGCCGGCGAGGTGGTGGAGGGCGACACGCTCGCCTTCGACAAGGCGCTGCTGCTGGCGATGCGCGACGCGGCCGACCCGGACCAGCCCGGCGGCCCCTGGTGGCTGGCGCGGATGGCGCGGGACCTCACCTCGCTCGGCAGCACGACCATCCTCACCCTGACCACGGTGGCGGCGCTGGGCTTCCTGCTGCTGCTGCGCAAGCGGGCGGCGGCGCTGCTGGTGCTCGTGTCGGTCGGCGGCGGCATGGCGCTGAGTTCGAGCCTGAAGGCGATGATCGGGCGGGCGCGGCCCGATCTGGTGCCGCACGGCGACCTCGTCGTCACCGCCAGCTTCCCCAGCGGCCACGCCATGCTGTCGGCGATCGTCTACCTGACGATCGGCGCCCTGCTGGCCCAGTTCGTCGCCGGGCGGCGGGTGAAGGCCTATCTTCTGATCTGGGCCATGCTGCTGACCCTGCTGATCGGCGCCAGCCGGGTCTATCTGGCGGTTCATTGGCCGACCGACGTGCTGGCCGGCTGGTGCATTGGCGCCGCCTGGGCGGCGCTGTGCTGGATCGTCGCCGAGTGGCTGCAACGGCGCGGTGCCGTGGAGCAGGACCGGAGCCATGAGGACGGGGAGGAGCCGGCTGGCCGGGCGCGGCCCGTCCTGTCGGTGAAGAACGCCTCGTCGGGGAGATAGAGCCGCCCCTCGGTGCAAAGATCGGTTGAACGGCGATCCGTGCCTGTCGATACTGCGCCCACGAACAACCAGCCCCCCAATCGATGGCTTCCGCGACACTCGACCACCACACCCTGGAAGCCATCGCCGTGCTTGCCCGCGCCGTCGAGCGCGAGCGGGTTCCCGGCGTTCTGGAGTTCCGCATGCTGGCCAACGCGCTGAACCGCGCCGCCGATTCCCGGTCGGAGCGGGAGTTGAAGGAGGCCGCGCGTGTCTTCAAGACCCTGGAGCCGGAACTGCGAATCCGCATCGTCGAGCGCGCCAAGGCGGAGGCTCATGCACAGGTTCGCGCCGGCCGCGCCGACGCCACGACCGTGGAGATTCCGGCTCTGGACATTCCGCCGCTTCCCATCCGGCCGACGGTGAAGACGGTGAAGTCGGCGGGCTCCAGCTTCCTTGCCGCGCTCAACGGGTTGCGGCCTTCGGGCGCGAAGATCGGGCCGAAGGCCGCTGGCGGCGCGGCGCCCGACAGCCGGGACGCCGCGAAGGATCGCCTGAGGGCGGCGGTCGAGACCCAGCGGGCGCTTCCCGAAACCGCCCCGGATGTGGGATACGACAGGGGGCTTCGCCCCGGCGTGCGGCTGCCCCGCGCGACCTGACCTGAGTCGGGAGACAGCATTTTGACCATCACAGCCGCCAGCTTCCGTGTCGGCGACCGCGTGACCATCCACAGCGGACAGTCCGGCCCGCAATCCATCGCGACGGTGGAGCGCTACACCCACGACAATCGCTGCATGGTGTTGTCCGACGGAACCGAATGGCGGGCCGACGGCCGGCGGCAATGGGGTTTTCGCGGCAGCTTCTACAAGGGGCCGGTGGTCGAGCCCATCCGGGACGGTGACGAGGATCACGTCGTCAAGCGCCGCAGCATCGGCGCCCTGCGCAAGTTCGCCGACAGCCTGACCATGGAGTCGCCGATCTCGGCCGCCGCGCTGCGCCGCATTCTGGAGGTGGTGGAGCAGGAAAAGGCCGGCGGTGCGGCATCCGAGCCGCCCTCCGAGGGGCCCGCGCGGGGGTGAGCGGTCGCACGGCAGGGTTTTTCCGGGCCGACTTTTGCAGAGCCGAGCGGTTCGCCTACACCGTCACCGAAACCAGACCGCCCGGCGAGGCCGTTCCCCCGCCGCCTCCCGCCAGCGGCGGCGGGACGGCGCCGGAGGCCGCCGGACCGGGGGCGGAGCCGCCGGTCCCGGAGATTCCCGGGCTGGCGCCGGCGGAAGCGGACGCACCGAACGAGGCGAAGGATATCCCGCGGTTCGCCGCCGTGCCGGTTCCCGTGCTTCCGGTGCCGAAAGCGGATGCGGCTCCATCGCGGCCCGCCCCCGCATTGGTCGCCATGCTGCCGTCGCTCCCGGTGGTCGGCGACAGACGGCCGGCGGTGCGGCGGTATTCCTCGACCACGCGCTGGGAGGGGATCTGGTCCTGGGTTTCGCCGGTGTCGATGTCGCGGAACAGCAGAACGGCGACCCGCGCCCCCTGGTCGTACCGCAGGAAGGGGCTGATGTAGCCGCCGACTCCGCTGGTCTTGGCGCCGGTCATGGCGGAAGAGGAAGGGTCGGACGCCACGCGATCGGCGTTTTCCACCACGGTCTCGGGCGTCTGGGAAGCCGCCGGCCGGTTTGGCGCTGCGCCGGAAACGCTGCGGATGTCCATCGGTGCCTCCCGCCTTGGCCATTGTGGTGGTTGTCGGTGGTCGCCGCCGGTCCCCGGCAGAGCGCTGGAAACGGATCCTTGCCGATCAGACCGTGATGTTCAGGTTCTGGCCGCGCGTCGGCGTCGTGTTGCCGCCCGAGGAGCCGCTCTGGGTGCTGTTCTGCGCCTCCTGGGTGCGGCGGGTGCGTTCCGCCTCCTCCTCCTGCGCGGTCTCCACGGGGGAGGTCGATCGCTGCGCGGCCGCTGGACCGCTGCTGAGCGGGGTGGTGTAGGGCTGCTGGTAGCCGCCGATACCGCCGATGCCGCTGACGCCCATGATGGTTCCTCCGGCTGCCGGGGCAGCCCTGATTTTTTCAATAGGCAAATTTTGCCCGATCGAAAGGGGAAGCGCCACCGAAATCGACTCCTCGAACGTCGGGTTTCCGGTTTGTCAACCGCCGTTTCACTGGAAACCGCAACGATCACAACTCTTTTTCGGCAACCGGCTCCGGATGGGCAACCGGAGCGCTGTCGGCGGCGGGATCGGCGTTGCGCCACAGCGCCGCCTCCACCGCCAGGGTCCAGAAATTCTCGGCGGCCTTGCTCTGGCGTGAGCGGGGGCGGATCAGGCGGATCTGCACGGGAACGCTCCAGTGCGGTTCCCCGGCCGGCACCAGCGCGCCGCGCCCGAGATCCTCGCCGATCAGGCTTTCCGGCAGCCACGCCACGCCCCGCCCGTCGCGCGCCATCGTCCGCAGCACCGCCGCGAGGTGCGAGGTGAACACCGTGTCCAGCACCGCCGGCACCGGCGACGACGCCCGCACCGCCTCCAGGATGCGGCCCATGCCCGATTCGCGGCTGTAGGAGAGATGCGGCAGCGGCGCCGAGTCGCCGCCTGGCAGGCGGTGGCGCGGCGCGCCCGCGCCGTCGGGAGCGGTCACCGGGACCAGCCGGTCCGACCCGACCACCACCGAGCGGAAGGCGTCGGCGTCGAGCCGTCCGGCGGCGGCCGACTGGGCGTGCGCGTGGCACAGCAGGAATTGCGCCTGCCCGGCCAGCATGATGCGCTCGCAGGCCTCCAGGCTGTCCGACGCCAGCGTGATCGCGCCCAGCCGCGCCCGCGACTCGAGCGTCCGCAGCCAATGCGGGAAGAAGGTCAGCGACAGCGCGTGGGTGGCGGCGAAGCGCAGGGTCGCAGCCTCCGTCTGGGCGGCCAGCCGCGCCTCCTCGCGGCCCTGGAGCAGGCGGCGCGCCGTCTCGTCGGCGAAGGGGCGGAAGCGCCGCCCGGCCTCGGTCAGCGCCACCGGCTGGCCGGCGCGGTCGAACAGGGGCGTTCCCACCCAGTCCTCCAGCGCGCGGATGCGGCGGCTGAAGGCCGGCTGGGTCAGGTGGCGGGCCTCCGCCGCGCGGGAGAAGTTGCCGCTGTCGACCAGCGCCAGGAAGTCGTCGAGCCAGGAAAGTTCCATCACCATGCCGAACGGACATAACGCGTTCCGACTCTGGCATTGGCCGGGCGGGGCCGTCCATCCCTAGAGTGTCGCAACAGCCATCACCGCTCTCCACCGCCAGCCCCAGGGAACCGCCATGCGCATCGTCGAGATCCGCGAGAAGACCGCCGGCATCAGGTCCGACATCGCCAACGCCTACATCGATTTCAGCCAGATGACGTGCAGCGTCGTCGCGGTGGTGACCGACGTGGTGCGCGACGGCAAGCCGGTGATCGGCTACGGCTTCAACTCCAACGGGCGCTACGCCGCCGGCGGGTTGCTGCGCGAGCGCTTCATCCCCCGCCTGATGAGCGCGCCGGCCGACAGCCTGCTCGACGAGTCGGGCGGGAACCTCGACCCGTTCCGCATCTGGGCGCGGCTGATGACCAACGAGAAGCCGGGCGGCCATGGCGAGCGCTCGGTCGCCGTCGGCACCATCGACATGGCGGTGTGGGACGCCGTGGCGAAGATCGCCGGCAAGCCGCTCTACCGGCTGCTGGCCGACCGCTACCGCGCCGGGGTGGCCGACGACAGCGTGTGGGTCTACGCGGCCGGCGGCTACTACTACCCCGGCAAGGACACCAAGGCGCTCCAGGACGAGATGCGCAGCTACCGGGACCGCGGCTACAAGGTCGTGAAGATGAAGATCGGCAACGGGCTGGACGAGGATCTCCGCCGCATCGACGCCGTTCTGGAGGTGGTGGGCGAGGGCGCCAACCTCTGCGTCGACGCCAACGGCCGCTTCGACCTGAAGACCGCCGTGGCCTACGCCGAGGCGCTGAAGCCCTACGGCCTGTTCTGGTACGAGGAGGCGGGCGACCCGCTCGACTACGCCCTCCAGGCCGAACTGGCCAACCATTACGACGGGCCGATGGCGACCGGCGAGAATCTGTTCTCCCACCAGGACGCCCGCAACCTGATCCGCCACGGCGGCATGCGGCCCGACCGCGACTGGCTGCAATTCGACTGCGCGCTCAGCTACGGACTCGTCGAGTATCTGCGGACGCTCGACATGCTCGCCGAGCATGGCTGGTCGAGCCGCCGGGTGGTGCCGCACGGCGGCCACCAGATGTCGCTGAACATCGCCGCCGGCCTGCATCTGGGCGGCAACGAATCCTACCCCGACGTCTTCAAGCCCTTCTGCGGCTTCGCCGACGGCATCGCGGTGGAGGACGGGCGCGTCCGCCTGCCCGACTTGCCGGGCGTCGGATTCGAGGCCAAGTCGGAGCTGTTCGCGACGATGAGCGGCCTGCTGGAAACGCAGGGCTGACGGCCCGGCTCTCCAGCCCCCTCCTGTTCGTTTGGGAGAGGGGGATTGACCCAGCGCGCCGCTGTGGCAATCTCTGCCGTGTCGCAACATTTCAGAAAGGAGGTGATCCAATGTCTCATGGAGCAAGTCCGGTCGTTGCCGCCCTGTTCGGTCTCGCCGCTCTCCTGACGGCGGGGATCGCCAACGCGGATTGTTCGCCAAGTCACAGCGCGAGCGCTTCGCCGCCGCCCGCAACCAGCACCACGGGTTCGAGCGGCACCCCGGCGACGAGCAGCACGCCCGGCTGACGACCGGCACGCCGCCATGTCATGAGACGGGCCGTCCCCTCGCGGGGGCGGCCCGTTTCGTTTAATTCCCCTCCGCCCTCCGCCCTTGCGATGATCGCAATGGAGGCTGGGCTGTTCCGATTGTGTCGAATTTATTAACCGTTCGTTGCTTTTTCTCTCGGTACAAACCGCGATATTGAAATTTTCATGCTCCCTGCGATGATGCGGAGAGAAACCCTGGGTGATGGAGCCTAAGGCGTGTGCCGAGGCCGTCCGGGGCGACCACCAACCACCATCGGCGCATTTTTGAGAGGGGCGGGCTATGGATCACGGGCTGGAGCATGAGCTGGGCTGCTGCCACGGCGAGCGGAATTCGCGGCGTTCGTTCCTGAAGCTGGCGGCGCTGGGTGCCGGCGTCTCGCTGCTGACGCCGGTGATGCCCGGCGTGGCCCGCGCCGCCGGCGGTGTCGACACGCTGCTGCTCTCCTGCATGGACTACCGCCTGATGGGGCATGTCGCCAGCTACATGCAGTCGCGCAACCTCCAGGCCAACTACGACCACATCGTGCTGGCCGGTGCCAGCCTGGGCGCCCTGACCGACAAGAAGCCGAGCTGGGGCGAGGCCTTCTGGGATCACGTGGCGGTGGCGAAGGACCTGCACCACATCAAGAGGCTGGTCGTTATGGACCATCGCGACTGCGGCGCCTACAAGGTGTTCCTCGGCATGGATCTGAAGGGCGACGCGGCCAAGGAAGCCGACGTGCATGGCCAGTATCTGGCCAAGCTGAAGGCGATGGTGACGGAGCGCCACCCGGATCTGGAGGTCGAGCTTCTGCTGATGGGCCTCGACGGGCAGGTCGAGAAGGTCGCCGCCTGATCGCCCGGACAGTCCCCATCCCGACCCTGGGCGGGGACCGTTCCGTATCCGCCGTTCCGTCCGGCTGTCCGCTCAGACGATGGACATCATCGCCGAGGCCGGCGCCTCCAGCGAATCGGCGATGGCGCGCAGGCCGCGCGCCGCCTCGTCGCGGGTGCCGGGCATGCACAGGCCGACACGCACCGCGTGCGGCGCGCTGGCCCGGCCGACCGCGAAGGCGTCGGCTCCGGTGACGATCACGCCACGCCGCCGGGTCTCCAGCACGAAATCCTCGCGCCGCCACGGTTCCGGCAGGACCAGCCAGAGATGCTGCGCCGCCGGGTGGCCGTAGACCGTCTCCACCGGCAGGATCGAGCGGGCGAGGCGCTGTCGGGCCAGATCCTCGACGCGCTGCGTTTCGGCGACGCGGTCGGCGGTGCCGTCCTGGATCCAGCGCGACGCCACCTCCGCCGGCAGGGTGGGGGCGGAGTATTGCAGCGATCGGATCGCCGCCTCGACGCGCGGCTGTAGATCGGGCGGGACCACCGCGTAGCCGATCCGCAGGCCGGCCGACACGCTTTTCGACAGGCTGGTCACATAGATGGTGATGTCCGGCGCGATGGTCTGGATCGGCATCGCGTCCGGCACCATGAAGCCGAACACGTCGTCCTCGATCAGAATGACGCCATAGCGCCGCGCGATCGCCGCGATCTCGGCCCGGCGCGCCTGCGGCATCACCACGGCGGTCGGATTCTGGATGGTCGGCACCAGATAGAGCGCCTTCGGCCCCAACCGGCGGCAGGCGCTGTCGAAGGCGTCGGGCATGATCCCGTGCTCGTCGATGGCCACGCCTTCCAGATGATAGCCCAGGGTTCCGGCCAGGGTCTTTAAGCCGATGTTGGTCAGCCGCTCGGCGAGGATGACGTCGCCCGGCCGCGCCACGGCGGCGAGCGCCACCGCCATGGCGTTCTGCGCCCCGGTGGTCATCAGGACCGAACCGGCGGTCGTCGACACCCCGTGCTGCCGTTCCAGCCACGCCGCCCCGGCGGCCCGGTGATGGGGCAGGCCGGCGTGCGGCGCGTAGCCCAGCAGGTCAGCCGCCTGTCCCGACGCGGCGATGGCGTTCAGCGTGGTGCCCAGGGACTGGACGGCGACCGCGTGCTCGGGCCGGATCGTCGTCATGTTGATCGGCCCCGTCCCGCCGGGAACGGACGGGGGAGTCCAGCTCAGCGGCAACGGAGCGGGGGGCGGCCGCTGTCCCTGCACGAAGGTGCCGCGTCCGACCTCGCCGCCGATCAGGCTGCGCTTTTCCGCCTCGGCGTAGGCGCGGGTGACGGTGCCGACGGTGACGCCAAGCCGGAAAGCGAGGTCGCGGTGGGTCGGCAGCCGGGTGCCCACGGCGAGCGAGCCGTCTGCGATGCCCTCGGCGAGCGCGTCGGCGATGGCGCGGTACAGCGGGCCGCTGCGGCCGTTCAGATCGGGTGTCCAACTTGTCATGGATACAAAGATGACATTCTCCACCTGAATTGTCCAGTGAGGCGGAATTGTCACCATACGGAACAGCGCCGGACGCCGACAATTCGTCACGCCTTGTGGAGGACACGAACGGGTTGTGCCGGCACCGGCGACCCGATAATTTCCCAGCCGGGCCACCGGCGCCCGGCCATCGGCGCCGGACCCCCGGCCGGCCATGCCGCAGCCGTGGGGGACGATGCACACGATCGCCGTTGTCGACGACGACCCCATCACCCGCGAAACCCTGAAATCCTATCTGGAGGGTGAGGGCTACCGCGTGATGCTGGCCCGCGACGGCGACCAGTTGTCGGCCCTGCTGGCGCGCGGGCGTATCGACCTGCTGCTGCTCGACATCCGTCTGCCCGGCAAGGACGGGCTGATGGTGACGCGCGAGCTGCGGGCGAGTTCCAACATCGGCATCATCCTGATCACCGGCCGCTCCGACCGGATGGACCGCATCGTCGGGCTGGAGCTGGGCGCCGACGACTACATCACCAAGCCGTTCGAGCCGCGCGAGATCCTGGCCCGCACCCGCAGCCTGCTGCGCCGTGTCGCCGCCAAGCCGGCCACGGCACCCACCGGCCGGGTGAAGCGATTCGAGGGGTGGGAACTGCACCTCGACAAACGGCGCCTGCGCGACCCGGCGGGGGAGGAGATGCGCCTGACCTCGGCCGAGTTCGAACTTCTGGCCGCCTTCGTCGGGAATCCCGGCCGGGTCCTGACCCGCGACGACCTGCTGGATCTGACCCTGCGTGGCGACAGCGTGCCCTATGACCGCTCCATCGACCGTCTGGTCCGCCGCCTGCGCCGGGTCGTCGAGCCCGATCCGGCGGAACCGACGCGGATCGTGACGGTCCACGGCATGGGCTATCTGTTCCAGGCCGAGGTGGAGTAGCGCGCGCTCAGGATTGGCCGGCGGCTTCGCCGCGCAGGGCGGCGCAGCGGGCGCGGCGCTGGGCCAGATAGCGGTCGCGCGTGGTGTCGTAGTCGGTGAAGCCGATGGCCTTGGCCTGCGGGTCGATCTGGCGGGTGGCGACGATGTCGGCGACCACCTCCACCGATTCGGCGATGACGATGGTCTGCACGCTGGCTCCGGTGCCGAACAAACTGCCCGCCGCGATCCACAGCACCGCGTTGGTCAGCACCACGTCCGACACCGCGTCGCGCACCGTGCGCGGGCCGATGAAGGGCAGGACGACATAGGGACCCTCGCCGACCCCGGCCTTGCACAGGCTGAGGCCGGGGTCGGTGTGGGTGGATTCGTACCCCCAGGCCGTTGCCGTGTCGTAATAGCCGAGCGCTCCCGCCGTGCTGTTGATGGCGAAGCGCTCCACCGACCGCCAGCTGCCGGCGAACTCGCCGACCGCCAGCGCGGTGACGGCGGTGACCGGCTCGTTGACGAGGTTGGCGACGACGTTGCCGAGGCTTCCGCTTCCGGCGGGGGGGACCGCCGCCGCCCCGGCCGGCGTGCCCGACCACCAGGCCGACGCCTGGTCCAGCCTGGCGTACAAAGCCCGGTTGGCGTCGAACATGAAGCGGCTGTAGCCGTCGAGGATGCCGCCGGCCGGTACCGGCGCGGCGGAGTGCGGCGGGGCTTCCGCCGGCACGGACACGCCCTCGGCCGCCGCGGGGACGGCGAAGCCCGTCAGCGCCAGCAGGCCGGTGGCGAGGAGCGGCCGCAGCCTCACGGGCGGGCCAGCTTGCCGCCGATGCGGTCGGCCAGCTTCGCGATGGCGGCGTCGGCGGCGATGCGGGCGCGGGCCTCCTGAACCCAGCTTTCGACGAGGGCGGCGGCCTCGCCGCTGAGCGGCGAAAGCTCGTGGACCGCCGCGTCGAGGTCGCCGCCGGCCAGCCGCTCCTTGACCCGGTCGGCGACGACGGAGGCGCGCTCGATCGGCGGCACGACGCTCTGCGGCTCCTCTCCGGGCGCCGGGCGGCCGAGCAGGGAGTTGATCCAGGCGACCGGGATCACCTTGAAGTCGCGGCGGCCCAGTTCGTCGGCGAGGTCGCGGAACTCCTGGCGGAGCTGCGAGCCGACCAGGATGCCGGTCGCGGCGTATTTCTCCACCGCCGCCAGCGCCGGCTCCAGCGCGCCGAGGTCCGGGTTGGAGGCGCGGGCCAGCGCCAGCTCGACGTCGAAGGGGCCGGGGCGGCGCAGCGCCGACTGGAGCTGCACCAGGGCGACCAGACCGACACGCGTCTCGGCGGCGGATTGCGCGGCCTTGGCCGCGGCGGCGTCCTGCTGGGCCCTGGCCAGCGTGGCGCTGGTGTCCGCCAGCTTGCGTTCGAGATCGGCGACCGACTGGTTCAGGCGGCCGATCTCGACGTCCTGCCGGGCCTGGGCGGCGGCGGCAGGCGTGCGCAGATGCATGAATTTGAAGAGCGGCGGCGCCCAGAAGGCCGAGGTGATGGCGGCGACCAGCGCCACCGCCGCCATCGTCGTGGTTCCGCCGGCGGCGCGGTAGCCCGTGCCGGATGCGGACGCCGATGGGGAAACGGCCTGGGAAACCGTGTTCGGTGTGGAGGAATCCTGGTCACCCGACATGCATCACCTCGCTCGACTGGCCCATTGTAAGTACATCCGAAGAGAAAACCCGGCAAGGCCGTATGCGGCGTCGCATAACGTCTTGGTCCGGGCGCCTCCGCCACGGTTTCAGAAGGTCAGCGTCAGCACCGACACCAGCGCATGGACCAGCAGCGTCACGGTCACGCCGGCGATGATCGATTGCGCGATGGCGGTGTTGATGGCGATGACCGAATCCTTGCGCCCCATCCCGATGGCGATGGCGATCCCGCCGGCCAGCAGCCCGCTGAGCGCCACCTTCAGCAGCACCCAGCCCATCTTCGGCGACGGCGTCAGCCCCTCGGTCAGCAGCTTGCGGAAGAAATGCTCCTGCCACAGCTCGCGGTGCTGCTGGGGGAACAGCAGGTGCCACGTCTCCATCGACCCCCAGCTCGCCACCGCCAGCGACACCAGCAGCAGCAGGCCGGAGCCCACCACCATGTTCAGGATGATGGCGGTGAAGATGTAGCCGCGCGCCGGGATGCGCAGATTCTCCATCGCCTTGAACTGCGAGGACAGCACCCGGTTGCCGATGTCGGCGGCGATGATGGCGTTGTTGCGGGCGACGAACAGGATGCTGCTGATCAAGGGCACCGCGATGGTGCCCTGGACCAGCCCGACCCCGGTCAGCGTCTCGTCGTGCAGCACCGACTTCAGGAAACCGCCGAAGGAATTGTAGTTGAAGCCGAACCACATGGACACGAAGCCCATGATCAGCGCCCCCATCCCCATGTAGATCAGCATCAGGGGAGAGACGCAGAGCGCCCAGAAATACTCGGCGAGGTAGCGCAGGAACCAGTGCGCCCGCGACCGGCGGCGGATGGTCGCCGGCCAGGGGTTGCCCGCGACGGCGGCCGGCGGTTGGCCCTGGGGCCGGATGGCGGCCGCCGGGATGGCGTCGCCGCTGTCGGTCTTCAGCAGCTCGGCTTCCACCAGATCGGCGTCGGGCGGCACCTCGACCAGCCGGCGGCCGCGTGTGTCGAGCAGCAGCACGCGGTCGGCGATCGGCAGCAGATCCTTCACATGATGGGCGACGATCAGCGCCGGCTTGCCCATGCCCCGGCACAGGCCGCGGATCAGTTCGCCCAGCCGGCGGGCCGACACGACGTCGAGGCCGGAGTTCGGCTCGTCGAACAGCAGGACCGGGCGGTCGGCCAGCACGGTGCGGGCGATGGCAAGGCGCTGGCGCTGGCCGCCGCTGCACGACGCGATGCGCTTGTCCGGCCCGATGTCGGCCAGCAGCCCCTGGGCGTCGCCCATCGGGGCCGGGTGGCGGCCCGGCGCGTGATCGGCGGCGATGCGCAGATTCTCCATCGCCGACAGGTCGTCGAACAGCGCGTGTTCCTGGAAGACGATGCCGCCGATGTCGCTGCGCTCGGTGGCGAGGTCGATGCCGCGGTCGCCATGGCGCAGGCGCCCGCCCACCGTCCAGCCTCCCTCGCCGACCTCCAGCAGGCCGCCGAGCAGCTTGACCAGCGTGGATTTGCCGCCGCCGCTGGGGCCGATCAGCAGCACCACCTCGCCGGCCCGGATGCGCAGCGTCGTGTCGTTCAGCACGCGGCCGCCGCCGGGGCGGTCGATGGTGAGATTCTCGATGAGGATGTCGTCGGAGGCCATCGGCGTCACGGCGTGAGGCTCCGCACCAGAAGCTTGGGCGCGCGGGAGTCGAGGCGCAGCATCTCGTCGCGTTGCTGGGGGCTCATCAGGATCACCACCGGGCCGGGACGTCCGGCGATCAGGCCGTTGAAGGTGTAGGCCGCCATGGCGTTCAGGTCGCTGCCGTCGCGCACCCCGAACAGGATGCGGGGCGCGGCCAGCGACAGGGCGTTCGCCGGCTGGGCCATCGGGGTCAGGTAGGCGGTCATGCGCGGGTCGGTGGCCAGCCGGACCAGCGTGTTCTCGACCGTCCGGTCGGCGGCCAGCATGTCCATCGTGGTGCCGGCGAAGACCTGGAGGAACGCCTTGGTCTGCCGGGTCTCGAAGATGCTGGCGACCATGCGCTCCATCACGCCCTGGTCGCGGATGTCGCGCAAGGCCCCCTCCAGCGCCTGCTCGATCGGGGCGGTGTTCCAGGGGCGGGCGTTGAACACGTCGAGGACGGTGCCGATGTTGGCCTGAACGGTGTCCCAGATCAGCCCGTCGACCCGGCGCAGCAGGATCGGCCGGATCTCCCGCAGCGCGGTGTCGCGCAGCACCGGCTCGGCCCCGCGCATCATCTCGTCATAGGCGGCGCGGGTGCGCGGCGACCGCCACGCCGCCTCGATGGCGTTGCGCGCGGCCTCCTGGAGGGCCGGGCGGTAGTCGGCGTTGAATTCCGGCGAATGCAGGATGGCGTCGGCCGACCGGCGCAGCGACTGGGCCAGTTCGGTGAACCCCTCGCGCAGCCGGGTCCGCTCCTCGTCGGTGGCGAGCATCCACAGCGTCCGCAGGTCGGCGGAGAACAGCACGCCCTCGCTCGCCTGGGCGAGCAGCGGCTCGTAGGGGTCGTAGAGCGTGACGCGGAGGCGTCCGCCGGGCTGGTCGGTGGCCTCGCGGGTGGCGTAGCCGGAGCGGATCGTCGTGCGGTCGGCCCGCAGGGTCAGGACCGGGATGCCGCCGGACAGGGCGGGCAGCGGGTCCGGGACCGCCGGGGTGAAGAACAGGCTGGGCGGCGCCCCGCGCAGGGGCAGGGCCGACAACCCGGCGGCGGTGAACAGACCCAACAGCAGCAGGCTCGCGATGACCGGCAGCGCCCCCGATCGACCGACAGCATCCATCCCCGGCGAACCCCGTTTCCGTCCCAGCCGACACGCCTGCGCAGGGAAGCATTATAACCGACGGAAAAACAGCGGAAATCAGCGTGACCGTTTCGAGACTTGCATACGGGGTCAGGTGCGCGCGGCCGACGCCTTGCGCGGCGGCTTGGCGGCGCCGTCCTCCTCGTCCTTGCCGGGTTTGCGGAAGGTGCTGAGCTCGGCGATGCGGCTGACCGACAGGCCGTTCACCCGGCAGCCGGCGACCTCGACCACCTCGAACCCGACCTTGCGGGGAAAACGCGATGACGCCCGGTCGCGCGCGTCGCGCTCGCTGTCGGCGATCAGGATGTAGCGGCGGATGCCGGACCAGCCGCGGAAGCCGCGCATGTCGCTGTGATGCATCCCCGCCGCGCTGTGGCGCACCGCCACCTCCCAGAAGCGTCCGGGGCGCGGTTCCAGCCGGTCGAAGATGAAATAGCGGTCGAGCGGCGCCACCTTCTTCTGGTCGAGTTCCTGGAGGGCGGCCTGGAGATCGACCTCGGCCTTCTGGACGCGCTTCTCCATGTCGGCGTGCTGCTGGGCGAGATGCGCGTGGTCGGCGGCGGCGTCGGTCAGCTCCTTGCCGGCGTCCTCGACCTTGTCCTTCAGCTTGCTCATGGCGATGCGCGTCAGCACGAGCTGGCGGCGCCAGTAGCGGTTGGACAGGACGGTCAGCACCATCAGCCCCAGCGCGATGTAGAGCATCATCCCGGTCATGCGGGAACGGCCTCCGCCTCGGGATCGGGGGCGAGCGCCAGGGGCACGACGGGCGAGACGGCGAGGCCGTTGCGTTGGCCGAAGCTGCCGCGAACGATCGCGTGCGCCTGGTCGGCCGAAGCGGCGGAGATGTGGGCGACGTTGCGGAACTCCCAGATCTGGCGGGAGAACACGATGTCCTTGCGGTCGAGTTCCGCGAAGTTCGGCGCCGGCACGACCTGCGCCCAATAGACGTCGTTGTTGCCCTCGGGCTCGCCCAGCTCGTGGACCAGCTCGATCTTGGCGTATTCCAGGGCCCGCAGCTCGGTCAGCGCCTTCTGGCGGCGGGCGTTGAACTCGGTGAAGCGGGCCTGCTGGTCGATGAGCTCGCCGCGCTTGCGCTCGCTCTTCTGCCGCCATTCGGCGAGCGCCGCGCGCCTCTTGTCGTAGAGGCGCTGGTTCATCGCCTCGCGCGTCTTCTCCGCGCTGACGCGGCCGACGTCGATGACGATGGACAGGCCGAGGGCGGCGGCGCTGGTGATGAGAAGCAGCATGCCCAGGAATTCGCCGGAAATCACCATACGCCCACCTGCCGCTGCGACGGATGCTCTTTCCGGGGCGCCGGACACCGCAGCCGCCCCGGCCGGATCATAGCATCGGGGGCGTGTGTCCGGGTTGTAATTTTTCGACGAAATCCAGTGGCGCGGACCATTTCCGGAGTGCGGGCGCGACGGGGACGACACCAAGTCGCACCCCCGCCATGGCCTTCATCTTTCCGTCATCACGCGGCGCCGCGCCGCGACGCCCGCGACTCTCTGGTCGCGCCGTTCTACTCTTCGCCGCGCGGCGCGAAGCTCATCGCCGCGCCGTTCATGCAATAGCGCAGGCCGGTCGGCTGCGGCCCGTCCTCGAACACATGGCCGAGATGCCCCTCGCAGCGGGCGCAATGCACCTCGGTGCGCGGGTAGGCCAGCTTGTAATCGGTCGAGGTGGCGACGGCCCCCGGCAGCGGCTCCCAGAAGCTGGGCCAGCCCGACCCGCTCTCATACTTGGTGGCGCTGCTGTAAAGCGGCTGCCCGCAGCCGGCGCACAGGAAGGTGCCGGAACGCTTCTCGTCGTTCAGCGGGCTGGAACCCGGCCGCTCGGTGCCGTGCTCGCGCAGGACGCGGTACTGCGTCGGCGACAGCTCCTGCTTCCAGTCGGCGTCGGACTTGTGGGGTTCGGTCTTGTCGGTGCCGGTCATACCGGGGTTTCTCCTAATGGGGTCGTTGGCGGATTGACCTATCATATTGGTCGGTCTTGGGTCCTTCCCAAGACGTGGACGGATCCGCTCACACATTCGTGACCGGGCAGCGGGGGGGGCGCGTTAACAAAAGTTTCATGGAACCGCAGCGTCGGAGTCACCGGCCGTCCCATTATGCTGCAATTTGCCAAAACCTCTCCAGGAGGCTGCTGGCGTTTCGGGCCGGTTCCCCGGCATCCCCCGACTCCGATTTCCCTCGATCAAGGTGCGACCCGATGGCGATCTCCCTCCTGCGCAGCCTCACGCTGAAGCAGGCGATCCACGCGATCCTCGCCGCCTTCGTGATCGGCCTCGCCATCACGGCGGTCGAGTTCGGCTGGACCGCGACCCGCGAGCGCGCCATCGCGCTCGACCGGATCGGCGAGGTCGCCATGCTGATGGACGGCGCCGCCACCACGGCGGCCTGGACGCTCGACCGCAACCTGGGCGAACAGGTGCTCGACGGCATCCTGGCGGTGCGCACCGCCGGCTGGGCCGAGATCCGGCTCGACAACGGCACGGTGACGAGCCGGCGCACCCGCCCGCCGACCGAACAGACCCTCGTCCAGCGCACCGCCCAGGCCATGCTGTTCGTCGACGAACCGGTGGTGGAACGCGCGCTGTATCCGCTCGACACCCGGCGCGGCCGCCAGCCCTTCGCCCATCTGCGCATCGGCGTCGACACGGCGGAGGCCGCCGACGGCTTCCTCGACTACGCGGCGCGCACGCTGCTCGTCGGCCTGCTGCGCAACCTGATGATCGGTCTGGCGATGGCGGTGGTGTTCCACCGGCTGCTGACCCGGCCGCTGGTCCGCATCGGCCACGCGGTGGCGCGGATCGACCCGGAGCGGCCGCTCGGCCAGCCGCTGCCGATGCCGCGCGGCCACGCCGACGACGAGCTGGGCTACGTCGTCGCCCGCTTCAACGAGACGCTGGGCCAGCTTGAGCGCGAGCACGCCGAACTGCGGCGGATGGCGACGCGCTGCACCCTGACCGGGCTGGCGAACCGGGCGCTGCTGATCGACCGGCTGTCGCACGCCATCGCGCTGGCCGGGCGGTCGCGCGGGCGGCTGGCGCTGCTCTACGTCGACCTCGACCGTTTCAAGCGCATCAACGACAGCCTGGGCCACACGGTCGGCGACGCGCTGCTCTGCCGGGTGGCGGAGCGGCTGAGCGAGACGGTGCGGCGCTCCGACACGGTCGCCCGACTGGGCGGCGACGAGTTCGTGATCGTGCTGGAGCGGGTGACCGACGCCGACGAGGCGGCGGCCGTCGCCGGCCGGCTGCTCGACGCGCTCGCCACCGTGACGCTGGTCGAGGAGCACCGCGTCCACATCGGCGCCAGCATCGGCATAGCGCTGCATCCCGAGGACGCCGCCGACGGGCAGAGCCTGATGCGGATGGCCGACGCGGCGATGCAGGTGGCCAAGGCGGACGGCGGCGGACGCTACGTCTTCTACACCCGCGACATGACCGACCGCGCCATGGCCCGCCTGCGGCTGGAGGCCTGCCTGCGCGAGGCGACGGCGCAGCGCGGCTTCGAACTGGTCTACCAGCCGAAGATCGACGCCACCGGCGGCCGGCTGACCGGCTTCGAGGCGCTGATCCGCTGGCGTCACGAGGGGGCGATGATCCCGCCGATGGAGTTCATTCCGGTCGCCGAGGACACCGGACTGATCATCGACATCGGCGCCTGGGTGCTCGACGAATCCTGCCGCACGGCGGCGCGCTGGGCGCTCGACCACGGGCCGGTGCCGATCGCGGTCAACGTCTCGGCCCGGCAGCTCGCCGACCCGGCCTTCGCCGAACTGGTCGAGGCGACGCTGGCCCGCCACGGCACGCGGCCGGAGCTGCTGGAGATCGAGATCACCGAGACCGTCATCATGAAGGACGTCCGCCACCATCTGCCGACGCTGAACCGCCTGCGGGCACTGGGGGTGCGGATCGCCATCGACGATTTCGGCACCGGCTATTCCTCGCTGGCCTATCTGCGGCAATTGCCGGTCGACGTGCTGAAGATCGACCGCAGCTTCGTCACCGACCTGCCGCACGCGCCGGACATCGCCTCCACCGTCATCGGGCTGGCGCAGCGGCTGTTCCTGTCCACCGTCGCCGAGGGGGTGGAGACGGTCGAGCAGCAGCGCTGGCTGGCCGAGGCCGGCTGCAACTGCCTGCAAGGCTACCTGATTTCCCGCCCGCTGTCGGCCGACGCGGCGGAGGCGATGGTGATGGGCGCCTTCGCGCGCGCCGAGGGCATGGCGCTGACCGCGTGACGGGGCTTCACGCCCGCGCCCGCTCCGGTTCCCGGCGGGCCTGCCCGGTCGGGCAGAGATCCAGCAGCACGCAGCGGTCGCAGGCCGGGTCGCGGTGATAGCAGCAGCGCTGCCCGTGCAGCATCATGACCTCGTGGTTGTCGTAGACCCGCTGGGCGTCCCACTCCGGCGGCAGTTGCGCGGCGAGCACGGCGTGGGACGGGCCGACCGCCAGCGAGGCCGGAATCAGGCCGGTGCGCACCGCCACCCGGTGATGGTGGCTGTCCACCGGCAGGGCGGCCCGGCGCAGGGTGGAGAAGCTGAGGACGGCGGCGCTGGTCTTCGGCCCGACGCCCGGCAGTGCCTCCAGCCACGCGCGGGCCTCGGGCACAGAGAGGTCGTTCAGGACATCCAGGGACAGGCCGCCGGTGCGTTCGGTGATGCGTCGCAGGATGGCCTGGATGCGCGGCGCCTTCTGCTCCGGCCATGTCACCCCGGCGATGACCGCCTCGACCTCCGTCGTCGGCGCGTCGCGCACCGCCGCCCAATCCGTTGATGATTGGCCCGTTGATGGCTGGCCCGGCCAGCGCTTGCGCAGCGCCTTGAAGGCGGCGCCGGAGGCGGCGTTGCGGGTCCGGTGCGACAGCAGCGAGGACACCAGCTCGCTGAGCGGATCCAGGCTGTGGAAATAGGGCACCGGGCAGCCGTGGATCCTGCACAGCAGCCGGTGGATCTCAAGCGCCTTGGCGCGCAGCGCGGCGGGATCGGTGAAAAGGTCGGTCATGCAGCCGACAACAGCGAGGCGGCCGAAGCGTCACCCGACCAGACCGGACATCACCGCGCGGAGCTGCGCCGGCTTCACCGGCTTGTTCAGCACGAGGCAGCCGGCGGCCTTGGCCTCGTCGGCCAACTCGGGGGTGCGGTTGGCGGTGACGATCACCGCCGGCAGGATGCGCCCGCAGGCCGCCCGCAGCCGGGCCACCTCGTTCACGCCGAGGGCGCCGTCGTCGAGGTGGTAGTCGGCGATCAGCAGATCCGGCGGCCGTGGCATGCCCGATAGCAGCGCTAGCGCCTGCTCGCCCGAGGTCGCCGAGACCACCGCGCAGGACCAGCCGCGCAGCAGCGCCTCCATCCCCGCCACCACGGCCGGCTCGTTGTCGAGCACCAGCACCGAGGTGCCGGCCAGCCGGTCGGTCAGCGGCCGCACGGCGGCGGCGCTCGGCGGACGGGCGGCGCGGCGTTCGGTGCCGCGCGGCACGGTGACGGCGAAGACCGAGCCGCGCCCCGGCTCCGACCGCACGGTGATCGGGTGGTTCAGCATGCGCGCGACACGCTCGACGATGGCCAGCCCCAGCCCCATGCCACGGTCGCGGCCATGGACGACCGGCGTGTCGAGGCGGCGGAACTCCTGGAAGATCTCGGCGAGCTTGTCGGGCGGAATGCCGGGGCCGTTGTCCCACACCTCGATCCGCACCCCCTCGGCGCAGCGGCGGCAGCCGACCACCACCCGGCCGCTGCGGACGTAGCGCAGCGCGTTGGACAGGAAGTTCTGCACGATCCGCCGCAACAGCCGCATGTCGCTGCGCACCACCGCGCCCGATCCGACCACCCGCAGCGCGATGCCGCGCTCCGCCGCGACCGCCGCGTATTCGGTGGCGAGCGGCGCCAGGATGCCGCGCAACGGAAAGTCGCTGACCTCCGGCGTCACCGCCCCGGCGTCGAGCTTGGAGATGTCGAGCAGCGCCGACAGCAGATCCTCGACCGAGGCCAGCGCCACGTCGATGTTCTCGACCAGCTCGCCGACGCTGCCGGTCTTCTCCAGGTCGGCGAGCGCCGAGACGAACAGGCGGGCCGCGTTCAGCGGTTGCAGCAGGTCGTGGCTGGCCGCCGCGATGAAGCGGGTCTTGGACAGGTTGGCCTGGTCGGCCTCCGCCTTGGCCTGGTGGAGCTGGTCGTTCAGCAGCATCAGGCCGGTCTTCTCGGCCTGTTCGGATTCGCGCCGCCGCTCCTCGGCCTGCTTGATGTCGGTGATGTCGGTGTAGACGCCGACGATGCCGCCGTCGCGGGTGCGCCGCTCGTTCACCTGCACCCAGCGCCCGTCGGCCAGCCGGTTGATGAAGACGCCATTCAGGTCGTGGCGGTGGTCCAGCCGTTCCTTCAGCCAGAGGTCGGGCGGCGGCTCCATCACCGCGCTCGCCTCCGCCACCATGGCGGCCAGCTCGCCGAAGCGGATTCCGGCCTGGATGCGCGCGGCCACCGCCGGCCAGTAGGACAGGTACTTGCGGTTGCACAGCACCAGCCGGTCGGACGAGTCGAACAGGGCGAAGCCCTCGTTCACCGACTCGATGGCCTCGAACAGCCGGGTCCGCATGGTCTCCGCCAGCTCCTTGGCGCGGGCGATGTCGCGGTTGCTGTCTTCCAGCTTGTGCAGGGCGCGTTCCAGCTCCAGCGTGCGCTCGCGGATCTTCTGCTCCAGCACGATGGCGGTCTGGAACAGCGAGAAGGCGCCGCCCTGGAAATCCATCGACCGCTCGACGCGGTCCATCAGCACCTTGTTGATGCGCTGGAGCTTGGCGTTCTCGCGCTCCAGCTCGGCGATGCGGTCGCTCTCGCGGCTCATGGTCAGCGTCCCCCGATCGCCACGCCGGTGAAGGTCTGGTTGACGTGCATCCCGTTCACCTGTTCGCCGTAGGCGCAGAACCCGACGACCCGGTGCCGCGTCAGGCGTTCCGCCATGACGGCGCCGATCTGGCGCTGTTCCATCTCCAGCCGGCGCAGGATGCAGTCGCAACCCAGGATCAGGTCGGGCGGCCCGACCTCCGATTCAATGCCGTCCATCAGCGCGTCGAAGTTGGCGACCGGGTCCACCCCCTCCGCCACCGTCAGCACGATCCCCTCGTCGATGGCGCAGAAGAAGGTCAGGCTCTCGTCGTCGTTGACCTTCTGGATCGAGCGGACATGGTACTGGCCGCCGACCCGCACCACCACCGGGTGGGAGGCGAAGATCATCGGCGTCAGCGGCTCGCCCTCCAGCCCGACCAGCCGGGCGTATTCGCGGCCCGCCGGCTCGGCGTTGATCTCGGTGACGATGCGGCGCTGCGGGTCGGCGCCGGTCACCACCATCTTGCGGTCCGAGTTGACGAAATGCTGGGTGCGGAAGACGGTGAAGGGGCGCGTCGTGGTGAACAGCGCGACCACCGCCGCGTTGGGGTGGAAGGCGCCCTCGTGCAGGACGAAGGTGCGCTCGAAATGCATGTCGTCGCCGGCCGAGGCGCCGAACAGCGGGATGTCGATCATCGCGTTGTGCAGGGCGCTGACGACGGTCTCCTCGCTCATCGACAGGCCGTCGATCAGCAGCATGGCGAAGCTGCCGGTCTCGCCCATCGGCACCGGCCGCGCCGCCAGCGCCCGGTCGCGCCGGGTCAGCAGCGAGCGGGCGATGACCGTGCTGTCGGCGATCTCGAAACGGTCGACATGGTCGACCAGCGCGGTGACGACGGTGAAATCCTCCGACGGGAAGCCGACCGCCACCACCGCGCCGACGCTGTAGCCGCCGGGACCGATCTCGCCCGCCGTGGTGCAGCCGATGACGGGGACGGTGCCGAACTGCACGGCCAGCGCGTCGGCCAACGCGGTCAGGTCGTAATGGGGGGCGCAGAAGACGACGACCATCTCCAGCGGGGTGTCGCCCAGCCCCTCGCGCAGCTCGCGCGCCGCGTCGGCCGGGCGCTCGGCGTGCGACATCGCGCGCGGCATCCCATCGCCGGGCCGGGGATCTGGACTGGGTTCGGACATGGCGGCCCCTTCCGTCCGCGAGTTCTCTCCGGCCAGCGTACTCCAGGGATGGCGGCGGGCAAGCCCGTTGCGCGAGCGGGTGAATGCGACCATCGTCGAATGCGGACTCCTAACGGGGAACGGCGAGCGCGCCCGCCGGGACCGGGGGCAACAGATGCGGCAATTCGTCGTCGCTGAACAGCCTGGCCCTGGCGGTGAAGCGCACACCGTCCGGCGCCTCCAGCGAGAAGCCGCCGCCGCGCGCCTGGATGACGTCGAGGATCACCTGGCTGTGCTCCCAATAGGCGAAGGTGCCGTCGGCCATGCAGAAGGGCGTGCCGCCGACCATACCGAGGCAGAGGTCGCCCCCGCCCATGCGGAATTCCCCGAGCGGCAGGCAGAGCGGCGCCGTGCCGTCGCAGCAGCCGCCCGACAGATGCAGCAGCAGCGGCCCGTGCCGGGCCGACAGCCGGTCGAGCAGGGCGAGCGCCTCGGGGGTGGCGGTCACGCGGTCGGTCATCACGGTTCTCCGGTGATCGTCAAGAAAAAAGGCCGGGGGTTCGCACCCCCGGCCCAGTTCTGCCCGATAGGGAGGAGCACACTCAGAAGAAGCCGAGTGCTTTCGGGCTGTAGCTGACCAGCAGGTTCTTGGTCTGCTGGTAGTGATCGAGCATCATCTTGTGCGTCTCGCGGCCGATGCCGGACTTCTTGTAACCACCGAAGGCGGCGTGGGCCGGGTACAGGTGGTAGCAATTGGTCCAGACGCGGCCGGCCTGGATGCCGCGGCCCATGCGGAAGGCGCGGTTGCCGTCGCGGGTCCACACGCCGGCGCCCAGCCCGAACTCGCTGTCGTTGGCGATGGCCAGCGCCTCCTCCTCGGTCTCGAAGGTCGTGACGGCGACCACCGGCCCGAAGATCTCCTCCTGGAAGATGCGCATCTTGTTGTGGCCCTCGAGGATGGTCGGCTGCACGTAGTAGCCGCCCTCAAGCTCGCCGCCGAGATGGGCGCGGCCGCCGCCGATCAGCACCTTGGCGCCCTCGGCCTTGCCGATCTCGATGTAGGAGAGGATCTTCTCGAGCTGCTCCTGCGAGGCCTGGGCGCCGATCATGGTGGCGCCGTCCAGCGGGTGGCCCTGGGTGATCTTGGCGACGCGCTCGACCGCCAGCTTGATGAAGCGGTCGTAGATCGACTTCTGGATCAGCACGCGGCTCGGGCAGGTGCAGACCTCGCCCTGGTTCAGCGCGAACATCGCGAAGCCTTCGAGCGCCTTGTCGAGGAACTCGTCGTCCGCCGCCATCACGTCCTCGAAGAAGATGTTGGGCGACTTGCCGCCCAGCTCGACCGTCGAGGGGATGATGTTCTCCGACGCGTATTGCAGGATCAGGCGGCCGGTCGAGGTCTCGCCGGTGAAGGCGATCTTCGAGATGCGCTTGTTGGTGGCGAGCGGCTTGCCGGCCTCGATGCCGAAGCCGTTGACGATGTTCAGCACGCCGGCCGGCAGCAGGTCACCGATCATCTCGGCCAGCACCAGGATCGCCATCGGGGTCTGCTCGGCCGGCTTCAGCACGACGCAGTTGCCGGCGGCGAGCGCCGGGGCCAGCTTCCAGGCGGCCATCAGCAGCGGGAAGTTCCAGGGGATGATCTGGCCGACGACGCCCAGCGGCTCATGGAAGTGGTAGGCGTAGGTGGTGTGGTCGATCTCGGCGATCGAGCCTTCCTGGGCGCGGATGCAGCCGGCGTAGTAGCGGAAATGGTCGATGGCAAGCGGGATGTCGGCGGCGCGGGTCTCGCGGATCGGCTTGCCGTTGTCCAGCGTCTCGGCCAGCGCGATGATCTCCAGCCGCTCCTCGATCCGGTCGGCGATCTTCAGCAGGATGTTCGAGCGCTCGGTGGGCGAGGTGCGGCCCCAGGCGTCCTTGGCCTTGTGGGCGGCGTCCAGCGCCAGCTCGACGTCGGCGGCGGTCGAACGGGCGATCTCGCACAGCGGCTTGCCGGTGATCGGGGTCAGGTTCGTGAAGTATTGGCCATCCACCGGGGCCACCCACTGCCCGCCGATATAGTTGTCGTAGCGGGGGCGCAGCGCGATTTGCTTCTGAAGCGTGTCGAGTGCCTGGTGGAGCATTGGGCCGTTCCTCTCGAAGTGGCAGGCCGGTCAAGGTTCCGGCCCAGCGCGTTTGTCTGAGCCATTCAGCCACCGGGGGAGGGGGACGGTAAATTATACTATGGAAGGAGGCCCGCGCGGTCGGGGTAGCCTTCGCTTCCGGATGACCCCGGCCGGCCGGCGAAACCATCGTTCGCTTGGGCTGTTTCCCTGGTTCAGCCGAGTTGCACGTGGACAGCCGATGACGGTTCCGGCCCTTGATCTGGATGATGACGTGACGGCGGGGGGCGAGGCCGACCGGCTGCGCGCCCACGTTTACCGTTTGCTGGCGCTGACCCTGGCCAGGCCGCCGGACGCCGGCCTGCTGGCCCTGCTCGCCGGCCTGCAAGGCGACGGAACGCCGCTTGGCGACGCCTTCGACGCTCTGGCGGCCCGTGCGGGAGCCGGCGAGGCCGAGACGGCCGAGCGGGAGTTCAACGCGCTCTTCATCGGCGTCGTCCAGGGCGAGCTGGTGCCCTACGCCTCCTACTACCGCACCGGCTTCCTCAGCGACCGGCCGCTCGCGGCGCTGCGCGCCGACCTCCAGGCGCTGGGTTTCGAGCGCGCCCCCGGCGTGTCGGAGCCGGAGGACCACATCGCCGGCCTGTGCGACATCATGGCCGCTCTGGTCCTCGACGGCGCCGACGACGCGGTGCAGCGGCATGTCTTCGCCAGCCACCTCGTTCCTTGGGCCGACCGCTTCTTCCGCGACCTGGAAAAGGCCGGAGCCGCCAGCCTGTACCGCCCGGTCGGCACCATCGGGCGGCTGTTCCTGTCGATTGAATCCAACGCCTTCGCGATGCTTGAGGGAGCCGAAGCATGAAGCCGGAACGCCTGCGCCAGGGCCCGGACCTGGAACGCCGCGACCTCCTGAAGGGCCTGGGGCTGGGCGCCGCCGGGGCGGCGGCCACCCTGATGCCCGGCGACGCCGCGCGGGCCGCCGAGTCCCCGCGGGAGCAGGTCAAGGCGCGCTATCGCGAAACGGACCACGTCAAGCGCTTCTACGCGCTGAACCGTCTCTAGCCACCGGAGAAGGGCCGCCGCCATGCTCGTGAAACGCTCCTCCGGAAAGACCGCGCGCGGGTCGCTTCTCCGGGCGCTGTCCGGCGATGTCAACGGGGCGGGAAGCCTGGAGGCCGGCGTCAGCCGGCGCGGCTTCCTGCGCCGCTCGGGCCTCGCCGCCGGCGGGATCGCCGCCATCGGCGCGCTGCCCGCCGCCATGATCCGCCGCAGCGAGGCCGGCCCCGTCCTGCCCAACGTCGAGCTGGTGACGCGCAAGAACGTCTGCACCCACTGCTCGGTCGGCTGCACGGTGATCGCCGAGGTGCAGAACGGCGTCTGGGTCGGCCAGGAACCCGGCTGGGAAAGCCCGATCAACCAGGGCACGCACTGCGCCAAGGGGGCGTCGGTCCGCGAGCTGACCAAGGGCACGCGCCGCGTCAAATACCCGTTGAAGCTGGTGAACGGTGAATGGAAGCGCCTGTCCTGGGACCAGGCGATCGAGGAGATCGGGACCAAGCTGCTGGAGATCCGGCAGGCGTCCGGCCCCGACGCGGTGTTCTGGCTCGGCTCGGCGAAATTCTCCAACGAGGGGGCCTATCTCTACCGCAAGCTGGCGGCCTTCTGGGGCACCAACAACGTCGACCATCAGGCGCGCATCTGCCATTCGACCACGGTCGCCGGGGTGGCGAACACGTGGGGCTACGGCGCCATGACCAACAGCTATAACGACATCCAGAACTCCAAGGCCCTGCTGATCGTCGGCGGCAACCCGGCCGAGGCGCACCCCGTCTCGCTCCAGCACATGCTGCGCGGCAAGGAGCGCAACCGCGCGCCCTTCATCGTCATCGACCCGCGCTTCACCCGCACCGCCGCCCACGCCACCGAATATGTCCGCATCCGCCCCGGCACCGACATCCCGATCGCCTGGGGCCTGCTCTGGCACATCTTCGAGAATGGCTGGGAGGACAAGGAGTACATCCGCCAGCGCGTCTACGGCATGGACGAGATCCGCGCCGAGGTGAGGAAATGGACGCCCGAGGAGGTCGAGCGGGTGACCGGCGTCCCCGGCACCCAGGTCCGCCGGGTGGCCGAGGCCATCGCCAGGAACAAGCCGAGCACCGTTATCTGGTGCATGGGCATCACCCAGCACACGGTCGGCACCGCCAACGTCCGGGCGCTGTCGATCCTGCAACTGGCGCTCGGCAACATCGGCGTCGAGGGCGGCGGCGCCAACATCTACCGCGGCCACTGCAACGTGCAGGGCGCCACCGACTTCGGCCTCGACGTCACCACCCTGCCGGCCTATTACGGGCTGGCCGAGGGGGCGTGGAAGCATTTCGGCCGGGTCTGGGACGTCGATTACGACTATCTGAAGGGCCGCTTCGCCTCCAAGGATCTGATGGAGGCCAAGGGCATCCCGACGACCCGCTGGTTCGACGCCGTGCTGGCCCGGCCGGACCAGATCGACCAGCCGAGCCCCTTGCGCGCCATGGTCTGCTTCGGCCATGGCGGCAACACCGTCACCCGCATGCCGGAGATGATCAAGGGGCTGGAGAAGCTCAGCCTTCTCGTCATCGCCGACCCGCACCCCACCACCTTCGCCGCCATCAAGGAGCGGCGCGACGGCACCTACATCCTGCCGACCTGCACCCAGTTCGAGACGGACGGCTCGCGCACCTGCTCCAACCGCTCGATGCAGTGGGGCGAGAAGGTGGTGGAGCCGATCTTCGAATCGAAGGACGACTACACGATCATGTATCTGCTCGCCCGCAAGCTCGGCTTCGCGGACGAGATGTTCAAGCACATCACGGTCGAAGAGACCCGCCCGGTGCCCGAGGACATCCTGCGCGAGATGAATCGCGGCTGCCTCGCCATCGGCGCCACCGGCCAGTCGCCGGAGCGCCTCAAGATGCACATGAAGCATCAGGCCGATTTCGACAAGATCACCATGCGGGCCACCAGCGGCCCCTGCGCCGGGGATTACTACGGTCTGCCCTGGCCCTGCTGGGGCCATCCGGAGATCCGCCACCCCGGCTCGGCGATCCTTTACGACACCTCCAAGTCGGTGATGGACGGCGGCGGCGGCTTCCGCGCCCGCTTCGGGGTGGAGCGCAACGGCGTGTCGCTGCTGGCCGACGGCTCCTACCCCAAGGGGTCGGAGATCGAGGACGGCTATCCCGAATTCACCATGGCCGTGCTGAGGAAGCTGGGCTGGGACAAGGATCTGACGCCCGAGGAGATGCGCGTCATCGAGGCGGTCGGCGGCGGCAGGACCGACGAGGTGAGCTGGCAGACCGACCTGTCCATGGGGATCATCCGCGTGGCCCTGAAGCATGGCTGCGTGCCCTACGGCAACGCCAAGGCGCGCGCCGTCGCCTGGAGCCTGCCCGACCCGGTGCCGGTCCACCGCGAGCCGATCTATTCCCCGCGCCCCGATCTGGTGAAGGCCTATCCCGCCATCGAGGACCGGCGCGACTTCCGGCTGGTGCAGCTCGCCCGCTCGCTCCAGTTCAAGGCGGCGGAGAGCGACCTGCGCGGCAAGTTCCCGATGGTGCTGACCTCCGGCCGGCTGGTCGAGTACGAGGGCGGCGGCGAGGAGACGCGCTCCAACCCGTGGCTGGCCGAGTTGCAGCAGAGCATGTTCGCCGAGATCAACCGCAAGGACGCCGAGCGGCTGGGCATCAAGGACGGGGCCTGGGTCTGGGTGCACGGGCCGGAGAACGCCGGCCGGGCCAAGGTGCGGGCGCTGGTGACCGACCGGGTGGGGACGGGCACCGTGTTCATGCCCTTCCATTTCTCGGGCCAGTGGCAGGGCGACAGCCTGCGGCGCAACTACCCGCCGGACACCGATCCGATCGTTCTGGGCGAGCCGGTCAACGGGGTGACGACCTACGGCTACGACCCGGTGACCTTCATGCAGGAGACCAAGGTCACGCTGTGCCGCGTCGAGCCGGCGTGACGGGTGGAAAGAGGATTGCCATGGCCCGGATGAAATTCCTGTGCGACGCGGAGCGCTGCATCGAGTGCAACGCCTGCGTCACCGCCTGCAAGAACGAGCATGAGGTCCCCTGGGGCATCAACCGCCGCCGCGTCGTGACGCTGGACGACGGGGTGCCGGGCGAGCGCTCCATCTCGATGGCCTGCATGCACTGCAACGACCCGCCCTGCGCGGCGGTCTGTCCGGTCGATTGCTTCATCCAGACGGCCGACGGGGTGGTGCTGCACAACAAGGATCTGTGCATCGGTTGCGGCTACTGCTTCTACGCCTGTCCGTTCGGGGCTCCGCAGTACCCGCAGACCACCAATTTCGGTAGTCGCGGCAAGATGGACAAGTGCACCTTCTGCGCCGGCGGCCCGGAAGCCGACGGCAGCGTCGAGGAGTACCAGAAATACGGCTCGAACCGGCTGGCCGAGGGCAAGCTGCCGCTCTGCGCCGAGATGTGCTCGACCCGCGCGCTGATGGCCGGCGACGGCGAGGTGCTGGCCGACATCTACCAGGAACGGTCGGCGCGGCGCGGCTACGGCTCGGGCGCGGCCGGCTGGTCGGTGGCCTATGGCCAGCACGATCGCGGCAGCCCCTTCGCGCCGGGCGGGCCGAGCACGGACGGGGCGTAGCGGAGACGGCCCCCCTCCGCTCTCGCGGCGGAGGGTCGGGGCGGGTCCAAGAGACTATCCGGGAGACCACCACCATGCGCAGGATCCTCCGCCTTCTCCTGCTGGCCGTCCTGCTGACGCCGGTCGCCTTCACCCAGGCCGGCGCCCAGCTCTACCAGACCCCCGGCCCGTCCTCGCCGGCCTCGAAGGAGCAGGTGCCGCTCTACACGCCGCAGACCGACGAGCTGATCGGCCGGGTCAGCATCCCCGACGCGCGCTCCGCCGTGCTGATCCAGCCGGAGGGGCGCGAGTGGCGGGCCTTCCGTTCCCACACGCTGAAGCTGGTGGTCGGCGGGCTGGCGCTGGGCATGGTGGTCGTGCTGGCGCTGTTCTACCTCTACCGGGGCAAGATCCGCATCTCGGCCGGCTGGTCGGGCCGGCAGGTGCTGCGCTTCAACGGGCTCGACCGCTTCGCCCACTGGACGACGGCGGTCAGCTTCCTGACGATGGCGCTGACCGGGGTGGTGCTGACCTTCGGGCGGACGCTGCTGATTCCGCTGATCGGCCATCCGGCCTTCACCAGCCTCGCCGAGACCTCGAAGTCGATCCACAACTTCGTCAGCGTCCCCTTCATCGTCGGGCTGCTGCTGATCGTCGCCCTGTGGGCGCGCGACAACATTCCCAACCGGGCCGACTGGGCGTGGTTGAAATGCATGGGCGGGCTGATGTCGAAGAGCGGCCATCACCCCGACGCCGGCCGCTTCAACGCCGGGCAGAAGGGGGTGTTCTGGACGGTGGTGCTCGGCGGGGCGGCGATGGCGGTGACGGGCTATTGGCTGATGGTGCCCTTCACCGGCGTCGGCATCGGCGGGATGCAGATCCTTCACGTCATCCACGGCCTGCTGGCGGCCCTGCTGATCGCCGCCATCATCGGTCACATCTACATCGGCACCGTCGGCATGGAAGGCGCCTTCGACGCCATGGGCAGCGGCGAGGTCGACGAGAACTGGGCCATCGAGCATCACCGGAGCTGGTACGAGGAGCAGCGCCGCAAGGGCTATGTCGAGGACCGGCAGCCGGCCGAGTGACGGGACTCGACCGGATCAGGCCGGCTGCGCCACCGCCTGCTGCCCGAGCACGCCGGTCAGGTCGGCGCCCTTCAGGGTCGCGAAGCTGGTTTTGATCGCCGTCAGGTCGGTGCCGCGCAGCAGCACCCCGGCAAGGCTGGCGTCGCGCAGGTCGGCGCCGGTCAGCCGGGCGCGGGACAGGTTGGTCGGCCACAGGCGGGTGCCGTCGCCGCTGAGATCGACCTCGCGCAGCCGGGTCCGCCACAGCTTGGCGCCGGTCAAATTCGCGCCCTCCAGGTTGCAGCCGGACAGGTCGGCGCTGGTGAAGTCGGCGTCGCGCAGGTCGCTGTAGGACAGATCCGCCATCATCAGCCGGGCGCCGGAGAAATCGGCCCCGCGCAGCCCGCAGAACCGCATCACCGAGCCGCACAGGAGCTGGTTGGCGAAGGAGTAGCCGCGCAGGTCGACGCGCTGCAACTCGATCCGCTCGCCGCCCTTGCCGCCCTTGTCGACCCAGAGCTGGTGCGCCGAGATCAGTTCCGACATGCGGGCGGCGGCGGTGGTGGCGCCGGTGCCGTCGACGTCGATGCCCTTGCGCTCCAGCGCCGTCCGCAGTTCCTCGTTCAGCCGGGCGCCGCACATCAGCACGCCGTCCAGCGTGGCGCGCCGCATCGTCGCGTCGGACAGGTCGGCGCCGATCAGGATGGCGCCGCTGAGGTCGCTGTCGGTGAAGTCGGCCCCCGACAGGTCGCTGCCGGAGAAGTCGCACTGCGCCATGCGGCAGCTGGTCAGCACCGCGCGGGTCATCGAGCAGCCGACGAAGGTCGTCGCCCCGTCGGAGTTGCCGGCGGCGCGGAACTCGCCGCCCTCCAGCACCATGCCGCGACGCAGGTCGGCGCCCTGGAGGTTGGCGCTTTGCAGCTTGGCGCCGTCCACCCGCGCCCCGCGCAGGTCGGCATTCTGCAACTGGGCGCCGCTGAGGTCGGCCTTCGACAGGTCGGCGCCGTAGAGGTCGGCGCGGCTCAGCACCGTGCCGACCAGCCGGGCGCGGGTCAGGCGGGCGCCGGTCAGCTTGGCGACCGCCAGATTGATGCGGTTCAGGCCAAGCCCGGTCAGGTCGTGGAAGCTGAGGTCGGCGCGGCGGCCCTGTCCGGCGGGGTCGCGCAGCAGCCACTGCTGGTGCCGCACCAGCGCGTCGCGCACCGCCCGCAGATACCGCTCGTCCATGTGCGACGCTTCCGTGCCGTTGCGAAACGCGGCTGCCGCCCGGGTCCGGTTGCCGCTTCGCAACATTCGACACCGTTTGGTGGGACGATATTACCGGATTGAAAGCCGATTCGGAAGGTCGGAAGGATCACGCTTTTGCGACGGCGCCGCACCGTTGCCGGCGGGCGACGCGTGAATGATTTGTGGGGTACGCATACGAAGGCGCGGCGCCATGCGTGGAGCGCAAAGCTCCCATTCAGCAATGGTAATACCACTTAGTGTGCGCCGCAGCATATCCTGCCCTTGCCCATTCTCGGGGCGTTTCCTCCCTAGACTTCAGGGCCGCGGGTTCTCCCGCGGCCCTTTTTCTTTGCCCGGACCGAAGAATCAGCGCCGTTCCCAGCGGTCGCGGAAGACCAGCTCGTCCAGCTCCAGCCGGCGCCGCCATCCCTTGGTCTCCAGTTCCGGCGCCGGTTCGAAATGGCTGACATGGCCGATGCAGAGATAGGCGATGGGGACGATCCGTTCGGGAATTCCCAGCGTCGCCTTCAGCGCCTCCTCGTGCAGGATGCTGACCCAGCCGACCCCCAGCCCCTCGGCCCGCGCCGCGAGCCAGAGATTCTGCACGGCGCAGACGCAGCTGTAGAGATCCATCGCCGGCATGTGGGTGCGGCCGAGCACCACCGGGCCGGAGCGCTCGCGGTCGCAGGTGACGCAGAGATTGACCGGCGCGTCGCGGATGCCCTCCAGCTTCAGACGGCTGTAGAGGGCGCGGCGCTCGCCGTCGAACAGCGCGGCGGCCTCCTCGTTGGCCTGGGCGAAGTCGGCGTGGATGCGCGCCTTCACGTCGGGATCGGTGATGACGATGAAGTTCCAGGGCTGCATGAAGCCGACCGACGGCGCGTGGTGGGCCGCCAGCAGGATGCGGCGCAGGACCTCCTCCGGCACCGGGTCGGGGCGGAACTGGCCGCGCACGTCGCGCCGCGAGAAGATCGCCTTGTAGAGCGCCTCGCGCTCCGCCCCCGTGAAGGGCCCGGTGAAGGCGTCGCCCATGCTCACCCCCGTGCGATCAGATGGAAGAACGACCCCATCGCGTGGCCGCGCCGCCCGCCGAGCGCGCCCAGATCCCCGCCGTCGGCCGAGCGCGCCGTCACCAGCGGTTCGTCATCGCCGCGCGCGACGGTGGAGGCGTAATGGAACTCGTGCCCCATCAGCACCGCGCCCGCCGGCCCCAGCGGCCCGTCGGCGAGCAGCGTCGCCCGCCGGTACCCCAGATGCAGCCGGCGCTTGGCGAAGGAGGTGCGCACCCCGAGCAGCCCGGCCATCGGGTGGACCACCCCGTCGGCGTCCTCCAGCGTCTCGCCCATCGCCATATAGCCGCCGCACTCGCCATAGACCGGCTTGACCGCCGCCGCCGCGACCAGTCCGGCGCGGAAGCGGCCGGCGGCGGCGAGGCGGCCGGCGTGCAACTCGGGATAGCCGCCGGGCAGATAGACCGCGTCGGCGTCCTCCGGCGGCGGCTCGTCGGCCAGCGGGGAGAAGCTCCGGATCTCGGCCCCGGCGGCGCGCCAGCCGTCGAGCAGATGCGGGTACGCGAAGGTGAAGGCGGCGTCGCGGGCGATGGCGATCCGCTGGCCGAGCGGCGGCATCGCTGGCGCGTCGCTGCCCGGCCCGGCCAGCGACGGGGCCGCCAGCCCCGCCACCCGGTCGATGTCGACATGGGCGGCGACGAAGCGGCCGAGCGCCGCCAGCCGTTCGGCCAGCCCCTCGGTCTCGCCGGCCTGGATCAATCCCAGATGGCGCTCCGGCAGCACGATGTCGGGCGAGCGGGGCAGGGAACCCAGGACCGGAATGCCGAGCGCCTCGATGGCGCCGCCGGCCAGCGCGGTGTGGCGCGGGCTGCCGACGTTGTTCAGCACGACTCCGCCGATCCGCACATCGTCGCGGTAGGTCGCGAAGCCCTTGACCAGGGCGGCGGCCGACTGCGACTGGCCCTTGGCGTTGACCACCAGCAGAACCGGCCAGCCGGTGCGCGCGGCGATCTCGGCGGTCGAGCCGGTGCCGGTGGCGCCGATCCCGGCAACCCCGTCGAACAGCCCCATCAGCGCCTCGCAGACCAGCAGGTCGGTGCCGCGCCCGGCGCGGGCGGCCAGCCCGTCGAGCAGATCCGGCCCCATCGCCCAGGTGTCGAGGTTGACGCTGGGGCGCCCGGTGGCCGCCTGGTGGAAGGCCGGGTCGATGTAGTCCGGCCCGGACTTCACCGCGCCGACGCGGACGCCGCGCCCGCGCAGCGCCACCAGCAGCCCGAGCGTCACCGTGGTCTTGCCGGTGCCCGACGCCGGCGCCGCGACGATCAGCCCCCTCGCCCCGCCCCCATGGGCCATCCCATCCCCCTCAGCCATGGTGCGGCAGCCAGTCCAGCGCCGGGCGCAGCCGCACCACCTCGCCGATGACGATGATGGCCGGCGGCTCCAGCCCGCTCGCCGCCAGATCGGCGACGCAGGTGCCGAGGCTCGTCACCAGCGTCTTCTGGTTGGGGGTGGTCGCCTCCGTCACCACGCCGACCGGCGTGTCGGGGGCCAGGCCGCCGGCCGTCAGCTCGGCGGCGATGGCCGGCAGCGCCTTCCAGGCCATGTAGAGGATCAGCGGCGCGCCGGTCGCCGCCAGCGCCCGCCAGTCCGGCCCGCCGCCCAGCGAATGGCCGGTCGCCAGGATCACCGCCTGGTTGGCGCTGCGGTGGGTCGCCGGGATGCCGGCGTAGGCCGGGCCGGCGATGCCCGCCGTGATGCCCGGCACGATGCGGAAGGGAATGCCCTCCTCGGCCAGCGCCTGGGCCTCCTCGCCGCCGCGCCCGAAGACGAAGGGATCGCCGCCCTTCAGCCGCAGCACCCGGTGCCCCTCCTTCGCCAGCTCGATCAGGCGGCCGGTGATGTCGTCCTGGTGGGCCGAGGGCCGGCCGCCGCGCTTGCCGGCGAATTCCAGCCTTGCCGTCTTCGACGCCAGCTCCAGGATCCGTTCACCGACCAGCGCGTCGTGGACGATGACGTCGGCTTGCCTTAGACCTTGCAGCGCCAGCAGGGTCAGCAGGCCGGGATCGCCGGGGCCGGCGCCGGCCAGCCAGACGCTGCCGGGGGCGAAGGGAACCAGTAGGGAGTCGGGCAGACACTGCTCGGTGGGCATGGACGGGACTCGAGGCTCAGGCGACGGGGAAGGCGGGGAGAACGGCGCGGGCGAGGATCCTACACCCTTGCGGCGCGGCTGGACGACCGGGACCTGCGCCACCGCCGCGGCGAAGGCGGCAACGGTCGCCCTGTTCGGTGGGGAGTTCCCCGATCCGGTGACGGTGACCCTGCCGGGCGGCCAGACGCCGGCCTTCGCGCTCGCCTGGACGGCGCGCGGCGAGGGCGGCGACGGTCCCTGGACGGCGGCCGGGGTGGTGAAGGACGCCGGCGACGACCCGGACGTGACGCACGGCGCGCTGGTCCGCGCGCGGGTGTGGCGTGGCCCGGCGGGAGGCGGCGTGGCGTTCCGCGCCGGGCCGGGGGTCGGCACGGTGACGCTGCCGGGTCTGCCGCTGCCGGTCGGCGAGCCGGCGATCAACCCGGTGCCGCGCGCGATGATCCGCGCGGCGGTGACGGGGGTTGCCGAGGCCGCCGGCCGGCCGGCCGATCTGGTCGTCGAGGTCGGGGTGGAGAACGGCGAGATCCTGGCCAGGCGCACCATGAACGGGCGGCTCGGCATCCTCGGCGGGCTGTCGATCCTGGGGACGACCGGAATCGTCGTGCCCTATTCCTGCGCGGCCTGGATCGCGTCCATCCAGCGCGGGGTGGACGTCGCGCGCGCGGCCGGGCTGACCCATGTGGCGGCCTGCACTGGCGACGTCTCGGAGAAGGCGGCGACGGCGCGCCACGGCTTTTCCGAGCAGGCGCTGATCGACATGGGGGACTTCGCCGGGGGAACGCTGAAGTATCTGCGCCGCCACCCGGTCGCGCGGCTGACCCTGTGCGGCGGCTTCGCCAAGTTCGGAAAGCTGGCGCGCGGGCTGATGGATCTGCACTCCAAGCGCGGCAGCGTCGATCTCGACTGGCTGGCGGAGCGGCTGGCGGAACTGGGGGCCGATCCGGAATTGGTGGCGCAGGCGCGCGGCGCCAACACGGCGGCCCATGTGCTGGGGATGGCGCGGGCCGCCGGCCTGCCGCTCGGCGACCGGGTGGCGGCACTGGCGCGCGGGGCGGCGCTCGACACGTTGGAAGGCGCCCCGGTGGCGGTCGAGGTGCTGGTCACCGACCGCCAGGGACACATCGTGGGCGAGGCGAGGGGCTGGTGAAGCTTCTCCCCCCATCCTGCGCCTGATCGTCGGGATGACAAGAGCGGACCGTCCCCTCACTCTCCAAGCCCCCGGTAACGGCGGACGTGGCTGCCGTCGTAGAGCGCGCTGCACCGGAAATCCTCGGTCGCCAGCGCCGGGCCGACCAGGATCAGCGCGGTGCGCTCCATCGGCGCGGCCGCCACCTTGGCGGCGATGTCGGCCAGCGTGCCTTCCAGCACCCGCTCGTCGGGCCAGCTCGCCCGGTAGACCACCGCCGCCGGACAGTCGGCGCCGTAGAGCGGGGTCAGCCGTTCGACCACCTGCCCGACGACGTGGATCGACAGATGGACCGCCAGCGTGCCGCCCGAGGCGCCCAGCACCTCCAGCGTCTCGTTGGCCGGCATGGCCGAGGCGCGGCCGCTGGTGCGGGTCAGGATCAGCGTCTGGCTGACCTCCGGCAGGGTCAGTTCCCGCCCGAGCGCCGCCGCCGCCGCCGCGAAGGCCGGCACGCCCGGCGTGATCGTGTAGGGGATCCCGAGTTCCCGCAGCGCGCGGGTCTGCTCGCCGAGCGCGCTGTAGACCGACAGGTCGCCCGAATGCAGCCGCGCCACGTCCTGTCCGGCGGCGTGCGCCGCCTGGAACTCGGCGACGATCCCGTCGAGCGTCATCGGCGCGGTGTCGACGATCCTGGCGCCCGGCGGGGCGTGGGCGATGATCTCCCTCGGCACCAGGGAACCGGCGTAGAGGCAGACGGGGCAGGCGGCGATGAGGTCGCGCCCGCGTAGGGTCAGCAGGTCGGGGGCGCCCGGCCCGGCGCCGATGAAATGGACGGTCATGATCGGGTCTCCGGAACGGCGTCGGCGTCGGGAAGGGCGGCAATGGGGGTGACGGTGGGAATGACGGCGGGAAGGGCGGCGATGGCGACGGTGGCGCGGGGGGTGGAGCGGCGCGGCAGGATCAGCCGCGCGTCCGGCCCGGCGGCGGCCAGCGCCGCGGCCTCCGCCACGGAGGCGAGCCCGACCGCCGCCAGCACGGTGGCGGAGCGGGTGTGGACGCGCGGCTGCGCGTCGAGCATCGCCTCCTCCCCGACGAAGTCGAGCGGCAGGCCGAGAGCGCGCGCGGCCTCGGCGATGCCGGGCTCGTCCCGCTTCAGCGCCGGGGCCGCCAGCCGGGCGGACGCGCGGGCGCTGCCGTCGAGCCCCGCCTCGTCGAAGGCGGCGGCGGCAAGGCCGGCGATCTCTTCCCAGCCACAGCCCCGGCGGCAGCCCAGACCAACGACGATCATGGCTTGTCCACCCGCCACAGCGTGACCGGCATCAGCGGTTTCCAGCCGCGGAAGCCGCCGACCGGCGCCGACCGGCTGACCGCGATCTGCGACAGCTCGCCGCCCAGGCGCTTGTGGGCGTCGAACAGCACCGCCTCGCTTTCCAGCGTGACCGCGTTGGCGACCAGCCGGCCGCCGGGCCTCAGCGCCTCCCAGCAACGGTCGAGCACGCCTACGCCGGTGACGCCGCCGCCGATGAACACCGCGTTCGGCGCCGGCAGGCCGGCCAGCGCGTCGGGCGCCTTGCCGCGCGCGACCTCCAGCCCCGGCACGCCGAAGGCGGCGGCGTTGGCGAGGATGCGGGCGACGCGCTCCTCGCGATGCTCGACGGCGACGGCGCGGTTGGCCGGGTCGGCCAGCATCCATTCGATGCCGATGGAGCCGGAGCCGGCGCCGACGTCCCACAGCACCTCGCCCCGGCGCGGCGCCAGCGCCGACAGGGTGACGGCGCGCACCTCGCGCTTGGTGATCTGGCCGTCATGGGCGAACCAGTCGTCGGGCAGGCCGGGCGCGCGGGGCAGGATGCGGGCGCCGGGGGCGGCGGCGCACTCCACCGCCAGCGTGTTGAGGTCGGCGACGCGCTCGACGCTCCAGGATTCGGCCGTGGCGGCGGTGCGGGATTCGCGCGGGCCGCCCATCGCCTCCAGGGCGGTCAGGCGGGAGGCGCCGAAGCCGCGCGCGCGCAGCAGGGCCGCCAGCTTCGCCGGAGTGGTGCCATCCCAGGACAGGAGCAGCAGGCGGGCGCCGGGCTGGAGGTGCGGGATGACCAGCTCCAACGGGCGGCCATGGACCGTCAGGCAGGTCGCCTCCTGCAACGGCCAGCCCAGCCGGGCGGCGGCAAGGCTGAAGGCGGAGGGGGCGGGCAGGACGGTCATCTCGGCCGCCGGGACGATCCGCGACAGGGTGGCGCCGATTCCGTACCAGGAGGGGTCGCCGCTCGCCAGCACGCAGACCGGACGGCCGCGCCGGGCCAGCAGCGCCGGAAAGGCGTCGGTCAGCGGCGATGGCCACGCCGCGCGCTCCTGCCCGGCGACGGCGGGCACCAGGGACAGGTGGCGGGTGCCGCCGACCAGCCATTCGGCGTGCTCGACCAGCGCGCGGGCGGCGGGCGGCAGCCCGTCCCAGCCATCCTCGCCCAGCCCGACGACCGACAGCCAGGGGGACAGCCAGGGCGGCGGCGGTGTGCTATCCATGGCGGCGGTCCAGGGGACCATGGCGGCGGTCCGGATGAGGGGGGAAACGGTGCTCAAGGTCCTGATACTCGGCGGAACGACGGAGGCGACCGCGTTGGCGCGGCGGCTGGTCGGGCATCGCGGCATCGATGCGGCGGTGTCGCTGGCCGGGCGCACCAGAAACCCGGTGCTGCCGCCGCTGCCGACCCGCATCGGCGGATTCGGCGGTGTCGAGGGGCTGGTGGCCCATCTGGCCGAGGCCGGCGTCCAGGCGGTGATCGACGCCACGCACCCCTTCGCCGACCGCATCTCCGCCAACGCGGCGGCGGCCTGCGCGCGGGCCGGGGTGCCGCTGCGGCTGCTGACCCGCGCGCCCTGGATGGCGGGGCCGGGCGACCGCTGGATCGGCGTGCCCGACATGGCGGCGGCGGCCGAGGCGGTGCGCGATCTCGATCAAGGTCTCGACGACACCGTGTTCCTGACCATCGGCCGGCAGGAGGTCTCGGCCTTCGAGGCGGCGCCCGACACGCGCTATCTGATCCGCGCCGTCGATCCGCCGGAGCCGATGCCGGCCCTGCCGCGCGCGACGCTGATCCTCGACCGTGGCCCCTTCACGCTGGAGGGCGAGATCGCCCTCATGCGGGAGCACGCCGTCGCCGCCGTTGTCAGCAAGAACAGCGGGGGCAGCGCCACCGACGCGAAGCTGGAGGCCGCGCGGCGGCTGGGCCTGACCGTCGTGATGGTGGAACGCCCGCCGGGCAACGGCGTCGAGGAACTGCGCGACGTCGACGCGGCGGTGGCGTGGTTGGAGGGGATGGGCTGAATCGTGCCTCGCCTCCTTCTCCCTCCCCCCCAGCGCAGCTTGCGCGGGGGGGGAAAGGGCCTCAACACGGAAAGTCGTCGCGATTTCCATCCTCACCCCCGGTAATGGCGGGGGGTGTAGACCCAGGGTTGACCGTCGGCGCGCGGCACCAGCCGGGTGTGGGAGGCGCCGATGATCACCAGGGTCCGCATGTCGGCCTGCGCCGGATCGACCGCGCCCAGGCTCGTCACCGTTAGCGCCTCGTCCGGGCGGCCGACGGCGCGGCCCAGCACGATGGGGGTCTCCGGCTTGCGGATCTCCCGCAAGGCGTCGAAGGCGGCGCCGAGCTGCCAGGGCCGGGCGCGCGAGATCGGGTTGTAGAGCGCGATGACGAAATCCGCCTCCGCCGCCAGACGCAGGCGCTTCAGCACCACCTCCCACGGCTTCAGGTTGTCGGACAGCGAGATGGCGCAGAAATCATGCCCGAGCGGCGCCCCCGCCCGCGCCGCCGCCGCCTGCATCGCCGACAGGCCGGGATCGACCGCCAGCGGCACGGCGCGCCACGCCGCCGGAGCGTCGGGATCGTCCAGCGCCTCGAACACCGCCGCCGCCATGGCGAAGATGCCGGGATCGCCGCCCGACACCACCGCGACCCGCCGGCCCTGCGCCGCCAGATCCAGCGCGAAGCGGGCGCGGTCCAGCTCGACCCGGTTGTCCGAGGCGTGGCGCACCTGCGGCCCCGGCGGCACGCGTTCGACATAGGGGAAATAGCCGACAAGGTCGGTCGCCTCGGCCAGATCGCGCCGGGCCTCGGGCGTCAGCCAATCCTCCGGGCCGGGACCGAGCCCGACCACCTTCAGCCAGCCGGTCATTCCGCCGTCCCGCCCCCCGCTTTTCCACCGCGATGCCCGTCGCCCGGAATGACGATCTGCGAGAAGTAGGGCGCGCTGTCCGGCGCCTCCAGGAACGGCATGAAGCGCTGCTCCTCCATGCTGGCGCGCTCGACGTACCAAGCGCGCTCCGACAGGCCGGCGGCGGCGATGGCGCGGCGCACCTTCGGCAGGTTCTGGCCGAGCTTCATCACCACGCAGGCGTCGGCGGCGGTGAGCGCGCGGACCAGCGCCTCCTCGTCCAGCGTGCCGGGGATGACCGACAGCACGTCGTCGCGCAGCATCAGCGGGCGCGGCAGCAGCGAGGCGCTGCACACCATGCTGGTGACGCCGGGAACCACCTCGGTCGGGAAGCGCGCGGACAGGCGCAGGAACAGATGCATGAAGGAGCCGTAGAAGAACGGATCCCCCTCGTTCAGCGCCGCCACCGAGCGGCCGGCGGCGAGATGCCCGGCGATGCGCTCGGCGGATTCGTCGAAGAAGGCCTCGATCTGGCGGCCATAGTCCGGATGGTCCGGCGGCAGCTCGACCGTCACCGGATAGACCATCGGCAGCTCGACCTGCCCGTCGACGATGGCGTGGTCGGCGATGCGGCGGGCGTGGCCCTTGGTGCCGCGCTTGCAGAAATAGGCGACGACCGGGCAGGCGCCGATGGTGCGCACGGCCTTCAGCGTCATCAGCTCCGGATCGCCGGGGCCGACGCCGACGCCGTAGAGCCGGCCGGGGGTGACGGTTCCGCCGCTCATTCCACGTCGCTCGCCAGGGCGTTGACCGCCGCCGCCGCCATGGCGCTGCCGCCGCGCCGGCCGCGGATCGCCAGATGGGGGATGCCGAACGGGTTCCCGGCCAGCGCCTCCTTGCTTTCCAGCGCGCCGACGAAGCCGACCGGGAAGCCCAGGATCGCCGCCGGCTTCGGGGCGCCGGCCGCGATCATCTCCAGCAGGCGGAAGAGCGCCGTCGGCGCGTTGCCGATGGCGACCACCGACCCGGCCAGCCGGTCGCCCCACAGGTCGAGCGCCGCGGCGGAGCGGGTGTTGGCGACCGCCTTCGCCAGATCGGGAACGGCGGGGTCGCGCAGCGTGCAGACCACCGGGTTGCCGGCCGGCAGCCGGGCGCGGGTGACGCCGTGGGCGACCATCTCGCTGTCGCAGAGGATCGCGGCGCCGCTGCGCAGCGCCGCGCGGGCGGCCGTGCCGACGTCGGGGGAGAACATCAGATCCTGCGCCGCGTCCACCATGCCGCAGGCGTGGATCACGCGGACCGCCACCGGCTTCAGGTCGTCGGGCAGGGCCGACAGGTCGGCCTCCGCCCGGATGGTGGCGAAGGACTGGCGGTAGATGGCCGCTCCGTCGCGGATGTAGTCGTAGAGCGGCTCAGGCACCGGGCAACTCCTCGGGGGACAGGCCGGCGACGCAGGCGACCGCGTCGTCGGGTGACAGGCCGGCGTGCCGGGAAGCGGCGCCGGGTTTGGCGTTCAGGGCGACGTCGTACACGCCGTCACGCGCGGTGAGCGTGACATCGGCCGCGCCCGGATGGGCGCAGCCCTTGGCGCAGCCGGAGACATGCACCATCCGCACCCGGTCCAGCAAGGGGCCTGCGCGGTCGGCGATGGCCAGCGCCGTGGCGTGGGTGTCGGTGGTGCCGACGTCGCAGCCGTGCAGGCCGCTGCACGCCGTCAGCTTCAGCCGCCGGTCGGCGGGCGTGAGGATGGCGCCGAGCGCTGCGGCTTGGGCGGCGGCCTCGGGAACCGGGCGGACCAGCAGCAGGGCGCGCCAGGGGGTGAGGCGGATTTCGTGCGTGAGATCGGACAGCGCGGACAGGGTGGCGCAGGTCAGGCGGCCGAACGGGAAGGCGACGGTGAGGAATGGGGTGTTCCCCGCGCCGCTCCCCGTCTCCCCCCCGAGGAGAAGGCCGGGATGAGGGGGTTCGGCGCAGCCGAAGATCTCCATGAGGTGCGTCCCCCTCCCCCCAACCCTCTCCTGGGGGGGGAGAGGGAGAAGCAGGGGGGAGAGGCGCGTGCGGAACGGTCCGACCCCAAGGGCATCAACCAGACCGGCCATGCGGCGCGGCGGCTCCGGCAGGGCGGCCCGCAGCTCCAGGAAGGCGCGTCCAAGCGCCGACGCCACGTCGGTCACGTCCTCCGCCCGGCACAGCCCCAGCGGCACGGCCTCGGCCAGCGTGCCGCCCAGCGACACCCGCAGGCGCTCGCCGTCCACCGCGTCGAAGCGCACGTCGGTGCCGCTTGCCGCCAGATGCGCGATCCCGCCGCCGCAGACCAGCCAGCCGAATTTCGGCGGCAGCCGGTGCAGCGCCGCGTCCCCGGCCAGCCGCGCGTCGAGCGCGCGGGCCACCGGCCGCACGTCCATCGGCGCCGTTCCGTCCAGCCCGGCGGCCGGGGCGCACAGCACGTTGCGCACGGCCTCGCTGGCGGCGTCGTCGGCGACGTAGCCCATCGCCCGCAGCGCGTCCGTCACCGGCTCCAGCCCACGCGCCGGAACGCCGCGCAGTTGCAGGTTGCCGCGATGGCTGAGGTCGATCAGGCCGTTGCCATGCTCCGCCCCCAGCGCCGCGATGCGCCGCGCATGCTCCGCCGGCAGCACGCCGGCCGGGACGCGCACGCGCAGCAGAAACCCGTCGCCGACCTCCATCGGAGCGAGGACGCCCGGACAGGTGCCGCGGCGGCGCTGCGGGTTGCGGGGGGAAACAGGGGTTGGAACGGTGCTCTGAACGGTGCTGGTCATGCGGCTCTCTCCCGGCGCAGGCGCGGATCCTCGGCCGTGGAGTTGCGGCGCGGGTGCCACAGGCCACGGTCGAGCGCCTCGCCCATGCGCGCGAGAATGTGCCGGGAGGCCGCCGGGTTGGCATGGGTCAAAAAGTCCCAGACGGTGGCGTCCTCGACATAGGCGTCGAACAGCAGGTCGAAATGGGCCGAGCGCACCGCGTCGGTGGTCGCGGCGAAGGCGAACAGCGTGTCGACGCCCGCCGCCATCTCCGCCGCCCCCCGGTAGCCGTGCCGCATCATGCCGGCGATCCAGCGCGGGTTGGCCGCCCGTCCGCGCAGGGTGCGGGCGATCTCCTCGGCCAGCGTGCGGACGGCGAGCGTTTCCGGGTCGGAACTGTCCAGGTGGTAGAGCGTCGGCTCCGCCGCCTCCAGCGACGCGGCGGCGGCCGCGAAGCCGCC
This sequence comes from Azospirillum agricola, assembly GCF_020005195.1. Classification (NCBI taxonomy): domain Bacteria; kingdom Pseudomonadati; phylum Pseudomonadota; class Alphaproteobacteria; order Rhodospirillales; family Azospirillaceae; genus Azospirillum; species Azospirillum agricola. Next base: position 309,561 of record NZ_JAIFZR010000002.1, on the reverse strand, counting down.
CTCATACTGCATGAAGCCGTCGGTGGAGAGCACGTCGTGCTCGCGCTGGTCCTGGTGGTGGACCAGCGCGTCGGCCCCGCCGACCCGGCGGCGGAACAGGGCGGGCAGCGGCTCCCCCTCCAGCCCGGCACCGTAGGCGTGGCAGCCGCCGTCGAGATAGGCGGCGCCGAAATCGGCCCGCGCCGTCCAGTCGCCGCGCGCGATCATCCCCGGCAGGGCGGTGCCGTAGACTCCGGGGGCCGAGCCGAACACCCGCGCCGTCGCCCAGCGGCTGGCTTCGTCGGGCGGGGTGCCGGACGAGGCCAGCGCCTCCGCCTCGGCGCGGGCGGCGGCGGCCAGCGGGTTGGTGGATTTGTCCTCGTCCAACCCGGCAACGGCGCGCACCGCCTGGTCGAACAGGGTGATCTGCTGGGGGAACACGTCGCGGAACAGGCCGGAGATGCGCAGGGTCACGTCGACGCGCGGGCGGCCGAGCACGCCGGCCGGCATGATCTCGTAGCCGGTGACGCGGCCCGACCCGTTCTCCCACAGCGGGCGCACGCCGAGCAGGGCCAGCGCCTGCGCCAGCTCGTCGCCGCCGGTGCGCATGGCCGGCGTGCCCCAGCAATCGACCACCAGTCGCTTCGGCCAGTCACCATGGTCCTGGAGGTAGCGGGTGATCAGCGCGTCGGCCGCCTGCCAGCCGAGCGTCCAGGCAGTCGGCGTCGGCACCCCGCGCGGGTCGAGCGCGTAGAGGTTCCGCCCGGTCGGCAGCGTGTCGGCCCGCCCGCGCGCCGGCGAGCCGCCGGGGCCGGGAGCGACGAAGCGGCCGTCGAGCCCGGCGAGCAGCGCCCGCATCTCGGCCTCGCCGCAGGAATCGAGGTCGCGGGCGACGGTTTCGGCCTCGGCGTTGCGGGCGACGGCGGCGGTCAGGCGGTCGCGCCGCTCGCCCGCCGGGCTGGTGCCGAAGACATGCAGGCCGTCGCGGATCTGCATCTCCTTGATGTCGCAGAGATGGGCGTCGAGCCGGCCGAGGATGGCCTCGGGGTCGTCGTCGGGGCGCAGGTTGCAGTCCGCCGCCACCCCCGACCGCCACGCCAGATCGAGGATCGTCTCGCGCAGCAGGCCGAGCCGGCGCGGGTCGAGCGCGGTCGCCTGGGAATACTCGTCGATGGCGGTCTCCAGCCCGGCGAGGTCGCCGTGCAGCCCGGCCTCGACCGGCGGCGGGGTGAGGTGGCCGATCAGCACGGCGGCCGAGCGGCGGCGCGCCTGCACGCCCTCGCCGGGGTTGTTGACGATGAAGGGGTAGAGCACCGGCAGGGCGCCGCCGACGATCTCCGGCCAGCATTCGGACGACAGGGCGACGGCCTTGCCGGGCAGCCATTCCAGCGTGCCGTGCGCGCCGATCTGCACAAGGGCGTGGATGCCGGCCGCATGACGGAGCCAGAGGTGGAAGGCAAGATAGCCGTGGCTGGGCGGCGTGTCGGGGTCGTGGTGCTGGGCGGTGGTCAGCGGACCGTGGCCCCGGCTGGGCTGCACGGCGACCAGGGCGTTGCCGCAGCGCCGGATCCGGAACGCGAACGCTCCGTCGCGCAGCGCCGGGTCGGCGTCCGGTTCGCCCCAGACGGCGGCGATGCGCGCCCGCGCGCCCGCGGGGGCGAGCCGGTCGTACTCGGCCAGACTCAGCGTCGCGGCGGGCGGGCCGGTCAGCGTGTCCATCAGCGCGGCGCCGTCGGCCGGAAGATCGGACAGGGCGTAGCCCTCGACGGAGAGGCGGGCCAGCATCGCCACGGCGCTCGCCGGGCTGTCGAGCCCGACCGCGTGGCCGATGCCGCCGCCGGGGCCGGGGTAGTCGGAGAGCACCAGGGCGATCCGCCGTGCGGCGCGCGGAGTCCGCGCCAGCCGCACCCAGGCGGCGGCGAGGTCGGCGGTGGCGTCCACCCGGTCGGGAAGCGGGCGCAGGGCGGGGGCCGCGAACTGTAGGTCGGGGTCGGGCTCGCCGGCCGCCTTGAAGGCGATGGCGCGGGCGATGATGCGGCCGTCCATTTCCGGCAGCACGACGTTCATGGCAAGGTCGGAGGGCGTCAGGCCGCGCGTCGAGGCGCGCCACCCCTCCTCCGGCGTGGTGGAGAGGATGGCCTGGAGCACCGGCGTGCCGTTGGCCTCCAGCGGCGAACCATCCCCACCGGATTCCCGGCGTGCCGAAAATCCGGTGGTGTTGACGACCAGCGCCGCGTCGCGGGCGGTCAGGGTGGCGCGCATCCAGGCGGCGCAGTCCGGCTCCTTCAGGCTGGACACGAACAGCGGAAGCGGTGCGAGGCCGCGCCCGGCCAGCGCCCCGCACAGCGCCCGCACCGGCGCCAGATCGCCGGCCAGCAGGTGCGAGCGGTAGAACACCACCGCCGCCACCGGGGCACCGTCGAGAACAACTTCGCGCCAGCCGTCATAGGCGCCGAATCGGGGAACCGGGGCGGGCTCGCTCCAGGGCAGCGGCCGGCCGGCCAGGGTTGCGGCGTAGGCGAGCAGGCTGGCGTTGTTGTCCGGCCCGCCCTCGCAGAAGAAGCGCCACAGCCGCTGCGCGGCCTCGGCCGGAACGGTGCCGAAGCCGTCGAGGTTGGGATCGGGCCGCGAATCGCCCGGCAGGACGGCCAGGGCGACGCCGCGCTCGCGGCAGACGGCGGCGACGCGGTCCAGCCCGTAGCGCCAGTAGCCGCTGCCGCCGAGCAGCCGCAGCACCACCAGCTTGGCCCCGGCGATGACCGAATCGGCGTAGAGATCGACCGACAGGGGATGCCCCAGGCGGTTCAGGTTCGCCAGCCGCAGCGACGGCAGGCGGTCGCGGTTCGCCCGCCAGGCGGCGGCGAGCGCGGTCAGGTCGCTGTCGGAGAAGGACAGCACGACGAGGTCGGCCGCCGACTGCCCCAGATCCTCGGCCTGGGGGCCGGCGTCGAGGTCGTCCTGACGGGCGGCGAGCAGATGCATCGGTTGCCACACATGTTCAGGCGTGATGCCCTCTCCCGCCCCGGGAAAGGGAGGGGGCCCGCGAAGCGGGGAGGGTGAGGGGCTATCGGTGGCAGGACGCACGCCACGCACGATCGCCCCTCACCCGGCCCTGCGGGCCACCCTCTCCCGGGAGGGGAGAGGGATAGGACGCTACCCGGCGATCGCGCGGGTCACGGCGTCGCGGTCCAGGCCGGTCTCGCCGATCACCACCAGACGGCTGCGGCGCTCCTCGCCGGGCTTCCACAGGCGGTCGTAATGGGTCTGCACCCGCGTGCCGACTCCCTGCACCAGCAGGCGCATCGGCTTGCCGGGAACGTCGATGAAGCCCTTCAGCCGCAGCACGCCGTGCAGGCCGGCTGCCTCCTCCAGCGTCTTCGCCAGCGCGGCCGGGTCGGGCTGCGCCGGCAGCTCGACGACGAAGCTGGTGAAGTCGTCGTGGTCGTGGCCGTCCTCGTCGTCGTGATGGCTCGGGCGGTTGGCGAGGTCGTCCTCGACCGCCGCGCCGACGCCGAGCAGCACCAGCGGGTCGACCGCCCCCTGCGATGCCCGCACCAGCTTGGCGTCGCGGTTCAGCGCCTCGCGGATGATCCCCTCGACGCGGACGAGGTCGTCGGCCCCGACCAGATCGGTCTTGTTGACGACGATCAGGTCGGCGCAGAGCAGCTGGTCCTCGAAGACCTCCTCGATCGGCGTTTCGTGGTCGACCGTGCCGGCGGTGTCGCGCTGGGCCGCCAGCGCCGCCGGATCGGGCGCGAAACGCCCCTCGGCGGCGGCGGCGGCGTCGACCACGGCGATCACGCCGTCCACCGTCACCCGCGACTTGATCGCCGGCCAGTGGAAGGCCTGGACCAGCGGCTTGGGCAGGGCGAGGCCGCTGGTCTCGATGACGATGTGCTCGGGCGGATCCGGGCGGGCCAGCAGCTTCTCGATGGCCGGGACGAAATCGTCGGCGACGGTGCAGCACAGGCAGCCGTTCGCCAGCTCGATGACGTCGTCCTCGGTGCAGGTCGGGTTGCCGCAGGAGCGCAGGATGTCGCCGTCGATGCCGACGTCGCCGAACTCGTTGATGATCAGCGCGAGGCGGCGGCCCCCGGAGCGCTCCAGCAGGCCACGGATCAGCGTGGTCTTGCCGGCGCCGAGAAAGCCGGTGATGACGGTGGCCGGCGTCTTGCCGGCCGCCGCCTTGAGGGGTGCGGACATGCTGCGGTCCTTCCTACGCGTCGTCGTCTTCGGTGGAAGCGACGATCGGGCTCATCATCGCGCCGCAGACCGCCCCCAGCAGCGCCCAGAACAGCGCGGCGCCGCCCAGCGAGACCGCCACGAAATGCGCCGCCAGCTCGGGCGGAAAGGCGCCCTCCGGCGATTCGGGGTGCGGCGCGCCGACCAGATGCGGCAGGGCGGCAAGCACGACGCCGGCCGCCACCAGCGCGCGGTTGCGAGCGAAGGCGACGGCGAGCAGGCCGCTGCCGGCGCAAAGCGCCGCCGCCAGCCACCAGAGCTGGCGGGCCTCCAGATCGGCCCCGGCCATGCCCGGCAGTTCGGGCGGCAGGCCGAAGGAGGGCGACAGAGCGAAGGCGACGAAGCCGCCGGCGCCCCACAGCAGGCCGCGCCGCGCGTCCACACGCTCGCCCATCAGCAGCATGACGCCGGCGAGCAGCAGCGCGTAGCCGACGCCGGTCAGCAGGTTGGAGGCGACCGTCAGCCACAGGCGCTGGAACGCCTCGTCGGCCGATTCGGGGACGGCCTCGCCGATCTGCCGGACGGGCGCGCCATGCGCGGCGTGGTCCTGCGCGGCGGGAGCGGCGCTTGCGGCGGCCGGGGGAGGCGTCACCACCTCATACTTCTCGGCTTCCAGGATCAGCGGGACGGTGGTCGCCTGCTGAACGACGGAAGCGGCCGTGCCGGAGAGCACGCCCGCGACCAGGGCGGCTGTGAACAGCCGCCGAATCAGAGCCATGAGTCGGACTCAGTGGCAGGGGAAGGCGAAGGAGTGACGGGCGTCGTGGGCCGCGTCGTGGATCTGCTGCGGCTGCGCGAAGCCGACGCCGTACAGCAGGAAGCTGCCCAGCAGCATCGCGGCAAAGGCGGCGACGGCGGTGCGGGCCGAGGTGGCGGCGGCGTTTCGCGCGGACGCTGTCCGGATCGAAGGGGTGCTCATGCTCTCGCTGTCCTTATTCTCCCGCCACACCCGGCGGGGCTGGATAGGGTGTTCATGATCCGGCGGCAGGTTTCCTGGCTCGCGGGTCGTCGTTCCGTCTTCCGCCTTCCCGGCCCGAGGGACAGTGGCTTTCTCGAAGTGGAACTCGCCGCACACAGTTGCGGGGGCAGCCGCGGCTTGGGATCCCAAGACGGAATCCGAACCGCATTCCCTATTATCCCCGACCCCTTGGGGGCGCCGGGGCACCGTCGGTTCGCCACATTCGCAGTGGCGGTGGGGTTTTGCAAGCGTGATCGCCCGTGGCGGCTCAGCCCGTCCTTGCGACGAGGCGGAGATGCAGGCCGTGGACCGTCGGGAAGGCGGTTGCCATGACCACGCGCGGCGCCGTCATCGCGTCGGCGGCCTCTTCCGGCCCCGTTGCGCAAGAATCGCCAGCGCCGGGATGACGCAAACCACCAGTGCGCCGGGAAGGTCGGCAGGTCGGCAGGTCGGCAAGGAGCACCGTCGTGCGAATCTCCCTTCGTTGTGCGGCGCACGTTTCGCTGGCCCGCGGTCGGCCACCAACCAATACGGGTATGTTACCATTGGCTTTTTCAACAGTTCGGTCTTTCGACAACCTCTTGTGAAGTGTCGGGAATCTTGGCATGTTCGTTGGACAGAGTGTCTGGTAATCCGACACTTCCGTGGACAAACGGATTAGGCCGAATGGCTGTCCGGCGAGCGGAAGGCAGGAAACCCAAGCATTCCGTCACGAACGCCGTTTGTTGGCACGCCTCGTGCTTACGAAGGCCGGTGAAACGTCCCACCGGGAACGGCCGGGAACCACAAGGACGACAGGGAGGGGATCGCACCGCCGATGACCGACGACATCATCCTGGAAGCACGTGGCCTGACGAAGGAGTTCAAGGGCTTCGTGGCTGTGAAGGAGGTGAACCTGCAAGTGAGGCGGGGCACCATCCACGCGCTGATCGGCCCGAACGGCGCCGGCAAGAGCACGGTGTTCAACCTGCTCACCAAGTTCCTGACGCCGACGCGCGGCCAGATCCTCTACAAGGGCAAGGACATCACCCGCACCAGGCCGGCCGACATCGCGCTGATGGGGCTGGTCCGCTCCTTCCAGATCTCGGCCGTCTTCCCGCACCTCAGCGTGCTGGAGAACGTCCGCGTCGCCTTGCAGCGCCCGCTCGGCACCAGCTTCCATTTCTGGAAGTCGGAATCCTCGCTGCACGACCTGCACGGCCGCGCCCTGCAACTGATCGAGGACGTCAACCTCACCCCCTGGGCGCATCATCTGGCCGCCGAGCTGCCCTACGGCCGCAAGCGCGCCCTGGAGATCGCCACCACGCTCGCCCTCGACCCGGAGGTCATGCTGCTCGACGAGCCGCTGGCCGGCATGGGGCACGAGGACATCGAGGGCACCGCGGCGCTGATCAAGCGCGTCGCCGCCGACCGCACCGTGCTGATGGTCGAGCACAACCTCTCGGTCGTGGCGCATCTGTCGGACACCATCACCGTGCTGCGGCGCGGCGAGATCCTGGCGGAAGGCCCCTACGAGGTGGTGTCGAAGAACGCCCAGGTCATGGAAGCGTACATGGGGACCGGACATGCCTGACGGGATGCAGAGCAAGACCAGCCAGGTTGGGACCGCCATGCTGGAGGTCCGCGACCTGCACGGCTTCTACGGCGAGAGCCACGTCCTGCACGGCGTCAGCCTGGAGGTGCGCCAGGGCGAGGTGGTGACGCTGCTGGGGCGCAACGGCGCCGGCAAGACCTCGACCATGCGCGCCATCATGGGCATCATGGCCAAGCGCACCGGCTCGATCCGCTTCCAGGGCACCGAGCTGATCGGCATGGCCCCGCACCGGATCCCGCGCCTGGGCATCGGCTATGTGCCGGAGGAGCGCGGCATCTTCTCCTCGCTCAGCGTCGACGAGAACCTGACGCTGCCGCCGGTCATCAAGGACGGCGGGATGACGGTGGAGCAGATTTACGAGCTGTTCCCCAACCTGAAGGGGCGTGGGAGCACGCAAGGAACACGCCTGTCGGGCGGCGAGCAGCAGATGCTGGCGATCGCCCGCATCCTGCGCACCGGCGCCACCCTGATCCTGCTCGACGAGCCGACCGAGGGCCTGGCCCCCGTCATCATCGAGCAGATCGGCGTGGCGGTGCGGGCCTTGAAGCAGCGCGGCTTCACCATCGTGCTGGTCGAGCAGAACTTCCGCTTCGCCGCCACCATCGCCGACCGCCATTACGTGATGGAGGAGGGGCACGTCGTCGACATGATCCCCAACGACCAGCTCCACGCCAACATGGACAAGCTCCACACCTATCTCGGCGTGTGAGGCAACCAGCGTTCGAGGCGTCCGGCCGCCCGCCCTTGCAAGCCGGCCGGAGCGGCGCCGCTTCCTGCCCGCCGGGCAGGGGCGGCGCCGCTCCGGCGCTTCACCAAGAACAACAAAACCACGCCCGCACACTCAGAAGAATCCAGAGGGAGAGACCATCCATGCGCACCCTTCTTCTCGCCGGCACCGCGCTGCTCACGCTCGCCGGCACCGCGGCCCAGGCCCAGGTGTCGAACGACGTCGTCCGCATCGGCGTGCTGAACGACCGGTCGGGCATCTACGCCGATCTGGCCGGCGAGGGCTCGGCCATCGCCGCGCGCATGGCGGCGGAGGAGTTCGGCGGCAAGGTCGTCGGCGCGCCCATCGAGATCGTCGTCGCCGACCACCAGAACAAGGCCGACATCGCCGCCAGCAAGGCGCGCGAGTGGGTCGACACCGGCAACGTCGACGTCATCGCCGACGTGCCGAACTCGGCGGCGGCGCTCGCCGTGCAGGGGATCACCAAGGAGAAGAAGCGCATCTTCCTGATGTCCGGTCCCGGCGCCACCGCGCTGACCGGCGCGCAATGCAGCCCCTACGGCTTCCAATGGGCCTACGACAATTACGCCATGGCCGCCGGCACCGGCCGCGCGCTGGTCGAGCAGGGCAAGAAGAACTGGTACTTCATCACCGCCGACTACGCCTTCGGCCAGTCGCTGGAGGAGGAGACCACCAAGATGGTGACCAAGCTGGGCGGCAAGGTCGTCGGCGCCGTCCGCCATCCGCTCGGCACCGCCGACTTCTCGTCCTTCCTGTTGCAGGCGCAGGCGTCGAAGGCCGACGTCATCGGCTTCGCCAACGCCGGCGGCGACGCCACCAACGGCGTCAAGCAGGCGGCCGAGTTCGGCATCACCCAGGGCGGCCAGAGCCTCGCCGGGTTGCTGCTGTTCATCACCGACATCCACGCGCTTGGCCTCCAGGCCGCGCAGGGGCTGATGTTCACCGAGGGCTTCTACTGGGATCTCGACGAGCAGACCCGCGACTGGTCGAAGAAGTTCGAGGCCAAGGCCGGCAAGAAGCCGACCATGGTGCAGGCCGGCGTCTATTCGGCGGTCAAGCATTACCTGAAGGCGGTCGAGGCGGCGAAGACCGACGATTCCGACAAGGTCGCCGCCAAGATGCGCGAACTGCCGGTGGAGGATATGTTCGCCAAGAACGGCAAGATCGCCGCCAACGGCCGCATGTTCCACGACATGTATCTGGTGCGCGTGAAGAAGCCCGGCGATTCGAAGGGGCCGTGGGACTATTACGAGGTCGTGAAGACCATCCCGGCCGCCACCGCCTTCCTCGATCCGGCGCAGAGCGGCTGTCCGCTGGTGAAGTGACGGACCGGCGGCGTCCCGTCCGCCCGACGGCGCGCCGCCACCCAAAAAGAACTCGTCAAGCACGGAACATCGGGGAGGAACGGTCATGTTCGAACTTCTGGGGGTGCCACCCCAGGCGCTGTTCGGCCAGCTTCTGCTCGGCCTGATCAACGGCTCCTTTTACGCGCTGCTCAGCCTCGGGCTGGCGGTGATCTTCGGTATGTTGAACGTCGTCAACATGGCGCACGGCGCCTTGTACATGGTCGGCGCCTTCGTGGCGTGGCTGCTGCTGACCTATGTCGGCGTCGGCTACTGGGGGGCCTTGATCGTCGCGCCGATCGTCGTCGGCGCCATCGGGCTGGTGCTGGAGCGCACGATGCTGCGCCGGCTCTACAAGGTCGACCACCTGTACGGGCTGCTGCTGACCTTCGGTCTGGCGCTGATCTTCGAGGGCGCCTTCCGCCACCAGTACGGCGTCTCCGGCCAGCCCTACCCGATCCCCGACCTGCTGCGGGGCGGCAACAACCTCGGCTTCATGTTCCTGCCCACCTACCGCGGCTGGGTCGTGGTGTTCTCGTTGATCGTCTGCTTCGGCACCTGGTTCGCCATCGAGCGCACCAAGCTCGGCGCCTACCTGCGCGCCGCCACCGAGAACCCGACGCTGGTCCAGGCCTTCGGCATCAACGTGCCGGTGATGGTCTCGCTGACCTACGGCTTCGGCGTCGCCTTGGCCGGTCTGGCCGGGGTGCTGGCGGCGCCGATCTATCAGGTCTCGCCGCTGATGGGCTCGAACCTGATCATCATCGTCTTCGCCGTGGTGGTGATCGGCGGCATGGGCTCGATCATGGGCGCCATCGTGACCGGGCTGGGGCTCGGGCTGCTGGAGGGCCTGACCAAGGTCTTCTACCCCGAGGCCTCCAACATCGTCGTCTTCGTCATCATGGCGATCGTTCTTCTCATCAAGCCCGCGGGCCTCTTCGGACGGGAGCGTTGATCATGACCTCCGCAAGCCAGACCTCGACTCCCGCCGCCCTTCCGGCCTCGACCTCGACGCGCAACATGCTGCTGTTCGGCGCCGGCCTGCTGATCGCGCTGGTGGCGCCCTTCACGCTGTACCCCGTCTTCCTGATGAAGGTGCTGTGCTTCGCGCTGTTCGCCTGCGCCTTCAACCTGCTGATCGGCTACGCCGGCCTGCTCAGCTTCGGCCACGCCGCCTTCTTCGGCGGCGCCGCCTACGTCACCGCCCACACGGTCAAGGTGTGGGGCCTGCCGCCGGAGCTCGGGCTGCTGCTCGGCACAGCCTTCGCCGCCGTGCTGGGGCTGGCCTTCGGCGCGCTGGCGATCCGCCGGCAGGGCATCTACTTCGCGATGATCACGCTGGCCTTGAGCCAGATGGTGTTCTTCCTGGCCTTGCAGCTGAAGTTCACCGGCGGCGAGGACGGCATCCAGGCGGTGCCGCGCGGCACGCTGTTCGGCCTGTTCGACCTGACCCAGCCGCTGACCATGTACTATGTGGTGCTGGCGATCTTCCTGGGCGGCTTCGTCCTGATCTGGCGCACCGTGCATTCGCCCTTCGGCCAGGTTTTGAAGGCGATCCGCGAGAACGAGCCGCGCGCCATCTCGCTCGGCTACCGCACCGACCGTTACAAGCTGCTGGCCTTCGTGCTGTCGGCGAGCCTCGCCGGTCTGGCCGGCGGCACCAAGGCGCTGGTGTTCCAGCTCGCCTCGCTGACCGACGTGCAGTGGCAGATGTCGGGCGAGGTGGTGCTGATGACGCTGCTCGGCGGCATGGGCACGCTGTTCGGTCCGGTGGTGGGCGCGGCGCTGGTCGTCACGCTGGAGAGCTATCTGGCCGCCACCAGCCTGCCGGTCCCGGTCGTCATCGGCGCCATCTTCGTCGTCTGCGTCCTGCTCTTCCGCAAGGGCATCGTCGGCGAGATTCTGGCCCGTCTTCCGGGCCGGGCCCGCTGATCCGCGCCGGAACAGGCCGGACGCGAGAGATTTCGTTTTGCGGTTGTTCCCCTCGGGGGGCCGTCATGGCCCCCTGCCTTTCGGGGATCCGCGATCCGCCGATCGCAAGCCGATCCATTCGTTTTTTATATTTGAAAGGCCGGTGCCGCCGTGTGGTGGGCGCCCATGCCCTCGACAACCCACAACGAAGACAAAAGAACGGGAAGAGGAAACGCCATGCTGTTGAAGGGAAAGGCCGCCATCGTCACCGGGTCCACCAGCGGGATCGGCCTGGGCATCGCGCGGGCGCTGGCCGGGGCCGGGGCCGATCTGGTGCTGAACGGCTTCGGCGAGCGCGACGCCATCGAGGATCTGCGCCGCTCCATCGCCTCGGAGTTCGGCGTGCGCGCCACCCACCACGGCGCCGACCTGTCGAAGCCCGACGAGATCGCCGCGCTGGTCGGTCACGCCGAGGCGGAGTTCGGCCGCGTCGACGTCCTGGTCAACAACGCCGGCATCCAGCACGTCGCCCCCGTGGAGGAATTCCCGACCGAGCGCTGGGACGCGGTGATCGCCATCAACCTGTCGGCGGTGTTCCACGGCATCCACCACGCCCTGCCCGGCATGCGCGAGCGCGGCTGGGGCCGCATCATCAACATCGCCTCGGTCCACGGCATGGTCGGCTCGGTCAACAAGACCGCCTATGTCGCCGCCAAGCACGGCGTCGTCGGCCTGACCAAGGTGGTGGCGCTGGAGACGGCGGGCAGCGGGGTGACCTGCAACGCGATCTGCCCCGGCTGGGTGCTGACCCCGCTGGTGCAGAAGCAGATCGACGCGCTGGCGCTGTCCAAGGGGATTTCGGTCGAGGAGGCGGGCCGCCTGCTGGTCGGCGAGAAGCAACCCTCCAAGAGCTTCGTCACCCCCGCCCAGCTCGGCGAGCTGGCGATGTTCCTGTGCTCCGGCGCGGCGGACCAGATGACCGGCTCCGCGGTGACGATGGACGGCGGCTGGACCTCCCAGTAATTCTTCGAAGGCCGACGCTTGGAGCGGGCTCCGGCCCGTTCCTTCGATCATAAGAGACCTTGCATATCCCCATGCCGCAGTTCCCTTTCCATAAATCCCCAAGAAACTGAAGCATGAGTAAGGTCAAATCGGTGGAGAGACGGAGCGTGGCACTGGCGCTCCACTTCCCGATACACGCCTTCCCTTCGTCATCCAGGATGGGCTACCATGCAGACCTCCGACAATGTTGGGGAAAATCGCTGCGATGCAGCGAAGGCCGACGCCGCGACGACACCGGTCGGCCCTGTCTGGGAGGGTGGAGTGGGCGACAACGTCGATTTCGAAGCGCTGCGCCAGCGCGCGGTTCACTCCCTCTCCGAACATCTGGAAAGCATGTGTGTCGGCGCCGTCACCGTGGACCATAACGCCCGCATCGCCTGGATGGATGACAAGTACAAGGCCCTGGTGGGGTTCAAGGGCGATCCGCGCGGCAAGCCGGTTGAGGATGTGCTTCCCAAGAGTTTGCTGCGCCATGTCATCGAGACCGGCCAGCCGATGCCGCTGGACATCATGGAGTTCGGCGACCGCTCCTTCGTGGTCACCCGCCTGCCGCTGTGCGGGCCGGACGGCGCCGTCATCGGCGCCATCGGCTTCGTGCTGTTCGACCGCGCCGAGTATCTGCGCCCGCTGGTGAAGAAGTACGAGCAGTTGCAGGAGGAGCTGGTCCGCGCCCAGCAGGAGCTGGCGCATGAGCGGCGGGCCAAACACTCCTTCTCGCAGTTCCTCGGAGCCAGCGAATCCGTTCGCGAGATCAAGCGGCTGGGCCGCCGTGCCGCGCAGATGGATTCCACCGTCCTGCTGCTGGGGGAGACCGGGACCGGCAAGGAGCTGCTGGCCCAGGCGATCCACAACGCCGGCCCGCGCGCCAACCGCCCCTTCGTCGGGGTGAACGTCGCGGCGATCCCGGAAACGCTGCTGGAGGCCGAGTTCTTCGGTGTCGCCCCAGGAGCCTTCACGGGCGCCGACCGGCGTCACCGCGAGGGCAAGTTCCAGCTCGCCAACGGCGGCACCCTGTTCCTCGACGAGATCGGCGACATGTCGCTGCCGCTCCAGGCCAAGCTGCTGCGCGTGTTGCAGGAGCGGGAGATCGAGCCGCTCGGCTCCAACAAGGTGACGCGGGTCGATGTGCGGATCATCGCGGCGACCAGCCGCGACCTGCTCGGGCTGGTGAAGGACAAGCAGTTCCGCGCCGACCTCTATTACCGGCTCAACGTGATTCCCATCACCCTGCCGCCGCTGCGCGACCGGCCGGAGGACGTCGAGAGCATCGCCGACCGCATCCTGGAGCAGCTGGCGATCCAGCAGGGCACACCGCCGCGCGAGCTGCTGGAATCGGCGGTGCAGGTGCTGCGCGAGTATGAGTGGCCGGGCAACGTCCGCGAACTCTACAACACGCTGGAGCGGGTGGTGGCGTTGACCGACGCGCCGATCCTGACGGCGCCGCGCATCCGCAGCGTGCTGCCCGGCGTCCATCATCACCCGGCCGGCGCCTCGGCGCTCGCCGCGCATCCCGGCACCCGGCCCTTGCAGGAGGTGCTGAGCGCCGCCGAACGGATGGCCATCGCGGCGGCGCTGGAGGAGGCCGGCGGCGTCAAGGCGCGGGCGGCCAAGCTGCTCGGCATCTCGCGCGCCTCGCTCTATGAGCGGATGATGTCGTTGGGGCTGGGTGCCTCGCCCCAGTGACCCGGCGGGCCGCCTGGCCCGGTGCCGTCAGTCCAGCCGGCCTCCGGCGATCCGGGAATCGGTCCGGGTGGCCAGAACGGTGTCCACCGCGATCCGCAGCGCGGCGGCGACGCTGTCGACGCTCATCGACGGGCTTCCCGGATGGCGCGCCGCCTGCTCCGGTGACAGCGGAACATGGATGAAGCCGACCCGCATCGTTGGCCGATGCCGCGCCCGCAGGTGGCAGGCGCCGTAGAACAGATGGTTGCAGACAAAGGTCCCCGCCGTCTGCGACACCGAGGCCGGCAGGCCGGCGGCTTGCACCGCCGCGACGATGGCCTTGACCGGCAGGCTGGCGAAATAGGCGTCGGGACCGCCGGGAACGACCGGCTCGTCGATGGGCTGGCGGCCGGCGTTGTCGGGGATGCGGGCGTCGTCGAGGTTGATCGCCACCCGCTCCACGGAAACATCGGCGCGGCTCTGCGCCTGGCCGACACCGAGCACCGCCACCGGATCCGCGAGCGCCACCGTCCGCTCCAGCGCCGTCAGCGCCGCGCCGAAGACGCAGGGGATGCGGTGGACCACCACGCGATGGCCCCGGCATTCCCAATCGGCGAGCCGGCGCACCGCCTCCCAGGACGGGTTGACGGATTCGCCCGCGAAAGGCTCGAAGCCGGTCAGCAGAACGGTGCGCATGACTTTCTCTCCGGACCTTGTTCCAACCGCCGGCACGCCGGGCCGTCACGCGGCGTGCCGACACTCTCGACAAAAGAAAAGGCCGGACGGTGACAGACCGTCCGGCCGCAAGGTGAGCCTCTGCCAGGAAGCGGAAGCCCGACGCACCCGAGGAGGAGCGCATTCCAGAAAAACACGGCGAACGGTCGCCCAAGGCGGCCCGTTTCGAGTCGAAAGAGGTCGCACGGCAAGGCCGCGATCCGGTTTCGACTCTTACAGATCGCCCGGAGAGCGTCAATAAATAACTCACCATGAGTTATTCACCGAGCCAAAAAAGAGCGCCGCAATTGGGATTGCGGCGCATTGGGGAAACGGAGCGGGGCAGAGCGCGCGACCGGCGTCACGCCGCGGCGGCAAGCTCCAGGGTCTGCTTGGCGACCTTGGAGAAGGCCTTCTCCTCGATCTGGCGGATGCGCTCGCGGCTGACGCCATAGCGGACGGCCAGATCCTCCAGGGTCAGCGGCTGTTCCGACAGGCGGCGCGACGTCAGGATGTCGCGTTCGCGGTCGTTCAGCACCATCATCGCCTCGCGCAGCAGGGCGCTGCGGCGGCCGGCCTCGCCGCGCTCGATCAGATGGTCTTCGACGGTCGGGCGCTCGTCGGCCAGCAGATCCTGCCATTCCGAATCGCCCTCCACCGCGATGGGTGCGTTCAGCGAGGCGACCGGGGCGGACAGGCGGCGGTTCATCGCCACCACGTCACTCTCGCCGACCTCCAGGTCGTTGGCGATGCGGGTGACGCTCTCCGGGGCCAGATCGCCGTTGCCCAGCTCGCCCAGCTTGCGCTTCAGGCGGCCCAGGCTGAAGAACAGCTTCTTCTGGGCGGCGGTGGTGCCGATCTTCACGAGGCTCCAGGAGCGCAGGATGTAGTCCTGGATCGACGCCTTGATCCACCACATCGCGTAGGTGGACAGGCGGAAGCCGCGTTCCGGCTCGAATTTCTTGACGGCGGTCATCAGGCCGAGATTGCCCTCGGCGATCAGGTCCGACAGCGGCAGGCCGTAGCCACGGTAGCCGCCGGCGATCTTCACGACCAGCCGCAGGTGGCTGGTGACCAGCGCGTGCGCGGCCTTGACGTCGCCATGCTCGCTCCACGCCTTGGCCAGCATGAACTCGTCGTTGGCGGCCAGCACCGGATAGCGGTGGGTTTCGTTGATGTAGCGGGTCAGGGATTCGCCGGTTTCCGGCGAACGGAGTGCGAGCGCGGTGCTCATGTCACATCCTCATGCAAAGCGATATGACGGGAACGGACCCCCCATGCGGCGGGATCCGGCCTCTCCGACGGAGCAGGTTGGTTAATCTTAAGAAATTGGCCGGGCCTGTCAAGCTTTTGGCCCGAACATTGACCTCGCTCAGTGCAGGACTGCCACGCGCGTGGCAGGAGGGAGGGTCGTCGGGTGCGTCATCGCGGACAAGCAGGAGCACCAATGCCCATGAAAATCGCGGTCGGGACCCAGGATTTCCGGACCATCGCCACCCATGGCGGCCGGACGCGCCGTTTCCTGGTCTTCGAGGCGGAGGCCGGCGCCGCCCCGGTCGAGACCGGCCGGATCGAGCTGGCCGAGGATGAGGTCCTGCATCTGTGCGGCGACGGACGGCCGCACCCGATCGACGCGGTTGGCGTGGTCGTCGTCGGAGCGTCCGGCGCCGGTTTCGTCGCGCACATGCGGCGGCGGGGAATCGAGCCGGTGACGACGACCGAAACCGACCCGCTCCAGGCGATCCGCGACTGGTTCGCCGGCGCGGTGAAGACGGCCGGGGAGCCCGCCCACCCGCACGAGCACCACGACCACGGGCATGACGCCCACACCCATGCCCATGGAGAGCCGGTCAGATCGGAAAGCTGACCCCGGCGGTCGTTCCGCTCGCGTCGGAATCGGTGGACAGCGTGTCGCCGAGCTGGCCGGCGAGAGCCTCGGCCAGCATCAGCCCATCCTCCGCCGTGGTGTCGAAGCCGGCGGGCAGGGCGCGGCCGTTGTCCTCCACCGTCAGGCGGGCGCGGCCGTTCGGCTCCTGCCGCACCGACACCCGGATCCAGCCGTCGTCTGGATAGGCGTGGTGCAGGCAGTTGGTCACCAGCTCGGCGATGATCAGGCCGAGCGGCATCGCCTCGTACAGCCCGACCTGGATCGGGTCGGAGCTGACATGGACGGGGATGCGGGCCAGCCCGCCCGGCGTGCCCTCCTTCACCGTCTCGCACAAAGCCTCGACGTAGCGGCCCAGATCGACATGGGTGCCCGATCCGGTCTCGTGAAGCTGGCGGTAGAGGATGGCCAGCGCCTCGATCCGCAGCATCGTCTGCTCGTAGGCGGCGCGGGCGTCCGGGTCGCGGATGCGGCCGGCCTGAAGCTTCAGCAGGCTGATCACCAGTTGCAGGCTGTTCTTGGCGCGGTGCTGAAGCTCGCGCAGTTCCGATTCCAGTTCCTGGATGCGGCGGTTCAGCCGGTCTTCCGGCGCCTCCGCTTCGGGCGCGCCGCCGGTTCGGTCCGGGGGAAGAAGCGCGGCGCGGGGCCGCAGGGGCATCGGCATCGGGACGGTCTCGGCTCGGGCGGCAGGATGGGGGCGATGGGGCGACAGTATGGGACGGCACGGCGTCACGAGGGAACCTGCTTCAATCTAGGCCCTCGGCGTGCCGTCCAAACCGGTTCTAAGGGAGTAATCCGGCGCGCCTAGTCGAAAGGGCCGCCGCCCCTCCACCGCCGGCCGGGACTTGGCCGCCCCTTCGCTTCCGGGCTTCGGCGAACGGGCGACACCCAACGGGTGGTTCCCTCGATCGAACGGGCGTGGCATGAGTGCGGGCATGACGACGCGCACGAAAACCCTCTCCGCCCTGTTGCTGCTGGCCCTGTCCGGCGGCTGCGCCGCGCTGGTCGGCACCGACCGGCCGAACGCCGCCGCATCCCCGGAGGGCGCGACTCCGGGAGCCGCGATTCCGGTGATGCTCGACCGCGAACGGCCGGGCGTGGACCGGGTCGGCGGCCTGCGCTTCCTCGGCGCTCTCGACCTGAGGGCCGAGGGACTCGGCGGGCTGTCCGGCCTGTGGGTGGCGCCGGAGGGCGACCGTTTCGTCGCCGTCGCCGACACCGGCCTCGTCGCGACCGGCCGCCTCGACCACGATCCGGCCGGCCGGCTGACCGGCGCGCGCGACCTGCGGGTGCGGCCCCTGGCGGTCGAGGAGGGCATCCCCGGACGCAAGCGCCGCTCCGACGTGGAGGAGCTGGCGCGCCTGCCCGACGGCGGATGGCCCGATGGCGGATGGCCCGGCGGCGGATGGCTGGTGGCGTTCGAGCGCGATCACCGCATCTTGCGCTACCCGGCCGGGGAGGGCGGGCCGGCCGGCACCCCCGTCCCGGTGCCGGTCCCCCCTGACGTCGCGGAGGGCAGCCCGCCCAACAGCGGCCTGGAATCGCTGACCCGCCTGTCCGACGGACGCTTCCTGACCATCGAGGAGGGGGCGGACGGACTCCAGGATCGGCGCGCCTGGGTGACGCGCACCGCCGCCCTGCCGGAGTTCCGCGAGGACTGGCGGCCGCTGGCCTACCGGACGGCGCCGCGCTACCGGCCGACCGGCGCGGCGCCGTTGCCCGACGGCGGGGCGCTGGTGCTGGAACGGCGGGTGTCGCTGCTCGGCGGCTGGTCGTCGCGGGTCGTCCGGGTCGCGGCGGCCGACCTGCGGGAAGGGGCGGCGGTCGAGGGGCGGGAGCTCGCCCGGCTGGAGTCCCCGCTGCTCAACGACAATTTCGAGGCCATCGCCACCCGGCGCGGGCCGGCGGGTGAGGTGCTGGTCTATCTGCTGTCCGACGACAATTTCAACGCGCTCCAGCGCACCTATCTGGCGCTGTTCGCGCTGGAGGAGGCGCCGCCCCGCGCGGTCAGCGCGGGACGCTGAGCAGGCCGCCGGCCTCCATCAGGCCGAGGCCGGCGCTGATGGTGACGAAGGACAGCGCGGTCGCCGCCAGCAGGGCCGCCGCGCAGACTCCCTCCCGCCCGTATTTCTGGCCGAAGATCGGGTAGACGGTCAGCATCGGCGCCGCCGCGAAGAGGATGGCGGCGATCTGGAGCTTCGGGTCGATCGGCGGCAGCAGCAGCAGCGCCGCAAGGACGGCCAGCGGGTGCAGGATCAGCTTGCCGCTGACGATCTGGAGAAGGTCCGGCAGCATCCCGCGCACCCGCAGGCCGACCAGCGTGCCGCCGACCGCGAAGAGGGCCACCGCGCCCGACGACGCCGCGAACAGATCGACCACCCGCGCGACCGGGGCCGGCGGCGGGGCGCCGAGCAGGGCGAAGGCGAAACCGGCGACGATCGCCAGGATCAGCGGGTTGCGCGCCAGCCGGCGGAAGCTGGCGGCGACGGCCCGCCAGGGCGAGCCGCCATTCGGGCCGCCGCTCTCGGCCAGCGCCAGGACGATGGGCAGGACCACCATGTTCTCGACGATCATCGTCAGCGCCAGCCCCACCCCCGCCGCCGGCCCCAGGATCTGGAGGACGATGGGGTAGCCGATGAAGCCGCTGTTGGAGCAGGCCATGCCCATGCCGTTCATCGTGCTGGCCGGCAGGCTCAGCTTGCGGCCGAAGCGGGCGACGGCGATGCCGAAGGCCAGCACCGTCAGCGATCCCGTCGCGTAGGCCAGCAGGTAGGTGCCGTTCAGGATCTCGCCCAGCGGATGCTGCGACAGCGCGCGGAACAGCAGGGCCGGCAGCGACAGGTTGATGACGAACTTGCCCAGCCCGGCGACGTCGGCCTTGGTCATCACGCCGAAACGGACGGTCAGATAGCCGATGGCGATCGTGAGGAAGATCGGGGCGGTGACGGTGGCGATGTCGATGTCCTGCATGATACCGGGGCTTATAGCAAAGTCCGCCGGCCGGAGAACCGCCATGCCTCCGGTTGCGGCGCGATGCGGCCCTGCGGATTTCGCGGGTGTCGGCCGTTTCCGCCCGCCCGGCCCGCGGTGGGTGCGGTCAGGACGCCCAGGGCCAGCGCAGGATGACGGTGGTGCCGCGCCCCGGCGCGCTGTCCAGCGTCAGGGCGGCGCCGATCAGCTCGGCCTGTTCGCGCAGGCCGAGAAGCCCGAAATGATTCGCCTGATCGGCCGTGGGGTCGAAGCCGACCCCGTCGTCGCGCACGCTGGCCTGGAACGCCGCGGCACCGTCGCCGCCCTCCACCAGCGCGACGGAGACCGCGACGCTGGTGGCGTCGGCGTGGCGGACGGCGTTGCGCAACGCCTCCTCGATCATCCGGTAGAGGGTCTCGGCGGCCTGGCCCGTCATCCCCTCGGCCCCGCCATCCACCGCCAGCGACAGGCGCGCGGCGCTGCGGTCCTGGATCTGGCAGACCAGACGGCGCAGCGCCGGACCGAATCCGTCGTCGCGCACGGGGGAATAGCGCAGTTGAGACACCGCGCCGCGGGCGTGCGCCAGCCCTTCCTGCGCCGCCTCGTCGGCCCGGCGGATCTCCTCGGGCAGGCGCGAGGGATCGACCTCCACCAGCTTGCGGATCAACCGGATCTGGGTCAGCAGCCCGAGCAGCGTGTGGGCCACCGTGTCGTGCAGGTCGCGCGAGATGCGCAGCCGCTCGCGGACGATGGCGGCGGCGCGGGTCTCATGGCTCAGCCGCTCGATCTCGCGGGTGCGCTCCTCGACGCGGGCGTCGAGCCGTTCGTTGCTCGCCGACAGCTCGGCGTTGGCCTGTTGCAGCGTGCCGACCAGCGAGGCGATGGAGCGGCCGATCCGTCCGGCCTCGTCGCGCCCGGTCGGCCCCTCGAAGCCGGTCTTGCGGCCGGTGCGCAGGTCGTCGGCGGCCTCGGCCATCGCCGTCAGCCGGCGCATGATCCGGCTGGCGACCAGCACGCTGAGCAGCGTGGCGAACAGCCCGCCCAGCGCGATGGCGGTGAAGATCGACACCGAGGCGCGGTCGGCGGTGCGGAAGGCGGTCGCCACCGGCTCGCGCACCATGACGCTCCAGCCCAGGCCGGGGAAGTCGGCGAAGCCGCTGCTGCGGGCGATGCCGCTCAGCAGCCCGCCCTCGACGCTGTGGCTGGTGCCGAAGGGGTGGGCCGACAGGTCGATGCGGGTGCCGCGCGGAGTCTGCCGCGACCCGAACAGCACGGTGCCGTCGATGCCGAGCAGCAGCACCTCGGCCCCCGGCCGGTCCTTCAGCGTGGCGAGCGTGCCGCGCTGCAACGCCTCGATCCACGACCAGCCGAGCGTCACCGCCAGCACGCCGCGAATGCTCCCGGCGCGGTCGAGCACCGGGGCCGACAGCTCGACGAAGCGGCGCGGCTCGCCGTTGCGCAGCGGCGGCAGCAGCCGGTCGAGCAGCAGCTCGCGGTGGGTGTCGCCGATGTAGGGGCCGAGGAAGGCGCCGGTGTACCAGGGGCGCAGCACCACCGACTGGCCGACCAGCACGCCGCCGGTGCCGGCGACCACCGTGCCGTTCAGGTCGATGATGCCCGCCCATTCGATCTCGGCCAGCGCGCCCTTCAGGTCGGCCAGGGCCCGGTCAGCGTCCGGGCCGGCCAGCCCGCCCTCCCGCACGCCGATCAGGGTGGCCGACGCGGCGACCCATTCCCGCCGGCCGGCGAGGTTGGTGTCGATGGTGTCGATCAGCCGTTGCGCGTGGGTGGCGTAGAGCTGGCCGATCTCGCGCTCCAGCGCCTGCCGCGCCTCGCGCATCGTCCAGAAGCCGACGAACAGGGCGACCGCCAGCGACACCAGCGCGATCGACCAGCCGATCGCCGCCGCCAGCCGCCAGCGCGGATCGACGCTGCGCAGCAGAGGACCGGCGCCCGTCTCCCCCACGCTTTCCCCGACGCCGCCGCCACCACCGAAAGTGACGTTCGTCATGCCCGATCCGTGTCTTTCGTCAATGTTCGAACACCGCCCACGTGAGTCATGATTTTGCCAACGGAAGGTTGGTTCCATGAAGCATGCGGCGCAGGCGCTTGTCGAGGAGGTCGCGGCCCGGTCCGGCGTTCCCGTCGCCCAGACGGCGGCGGCGCTGGATGCGCTGCTGCCGCTGCTGGCGGCGCGGCTGCCCTCGCCGGTCTTCGGCCGGCTCCAGCGGATCTTGACCGAGGACGGGGAAGCCCCTTTCCTGGACGGCCATCCGGAACCCGGCCCGCCATGACCCCGATCGATCCCCCGAACAGCCCTCCCATTCGAATCGTCATCGCCGAGGATCAGCAACTGATCCGCCGCGCCTTCGCCAACCTGCTGTCGCTGGAGGCCGACATCGAGATCGTCGGCCAGGCCCCCGACGGGGCCGAGGCGGTGGAGCTGTGCCGCCGCTTCCGGCCCGACGTGGTGCTGATGGACATCCAGATGCCCCGGCTGGGCGGCATCGCCGCGACGAAACAGATCCTGTCGGAGTTCCCGGCCACCCAGGTGGTGGTGCTGACCACCTTCGACACCGACGACCTCGTCTTCGGCGCCATCTCCGCCGGGGCCGCCGCCTATCTGCTGAAGGACGCCTCGGAGGCGGAGATCCTCGACACCATCCGCGGGGTGATGCGCGGGGAGACGCGCATTTCGCCGCACATCGCCCGCAAGCTGTTCGACGAGCTGCGCCGCTCCCGCCCGGCGCCGCCGCCGGAGGGCGCCAGCCTGCCCGACCTGACCGAGCTGACCGACCGCGAGCACGCCATCCTCGACCTGATCGCCCAGGGCCAGAGCAACCGGCAGATCGCCGGCGGCCTGTTCCTGGCCGAGGGGACGGTGAAGAACTACGTCAGCCGCATCATGGAGAAGCTGGGCGTGCAGTCGCGCACCGAGCTGGCGGTCAAGGCGCTGAGGACCCCGAAGCGCTGAACGTTTCCGAATACGCGTGATCGCGGATTGTTTGATATTATGACTTTCGTCACGTCGCAATGTGACGCCCGGCAGCTGTCGCCGCCGCCGTTTCCGGCCGATACTGCCCCCAAGAATGGCGGCAAGAGCCGCGCGGGACGGGAGGATGAGGAAATGCGTCGGTCCATCGCGACCGTGTCGCTCAGCGGCACGTTGCCGGAGAAGCTGGAGGCCATCGCCGCCGCCCGTTTCGACGGCGTCGAGATCTTCGAGCCGGACCTGACCGGCCACCACGGCCGCCCGCGCGAGATCCGCGACATGGCCGCCGACCTCGGACTGACCATCGACCTGTTCCAGCCCTTCCGCAACGCCGAGGGCGTCGAGCCCGCCCGCTTCGCCCGCAGCCTCGACCGGCTGGAGCGCAAGTTCGACCTGATGGGAGAGTTGGGCACGACGCTGATGCTGGTCTGCTCCAACGTCGAGCCGGACGCCATCGACGACGACGGGCTAGCCGCCGAACAGCTCCGCGCCATGGCCGAGCGCGCCGGCCGGCGCGGCATCCGGCTGGGCTACGAGGCGCTGGCCTGGGGCACCAACGTTTCCACCTACGACCACGCCTGGCGGATCGTCGAGCGCGCCGACCACCCGCATCTCGGCCTGATCCTCGACAGCTTCCACACGCTGGCGCTGCCCCACGACTGGAGCGGCATCGGCGACCTGCCGGGCGACCGCATCTTCTTCGTCCAGCTCGCCGACGCGCCGCGCCTGGACATGGCGACGCTGATGCTGAGCCGGCACCACCGCTGTCTGCCGGGGCAGGGCGAGTTCGACGTCGGCGGCTTCACCGAGGCGGTGCTGCGCGCCGGCTACACCGGCACCCTGTCGCTGGAGATCTTCAGCGACGCCATGCGCAGCGCCCCGGCCCGCCAGACCGCCAAGGACGCCATGCGCTCCCTGCTGCACGTCGAGGAGCGGGTGCGCCGGGTCGAGGCGGCCCGGCGGGAACCGGCCGCCGCGCCGCCGCGCCGGGTCGAGCTGTTCGACCCGCCGACCCCGGCCCGGCTCGACGGCATCGCCTTCGTCGAGTTCGCGGTCAGCCACGCCTCGCAGGCGAAGCTGGCCGACGAACTGACGCGGCTGGGCTTCCGCCGGCTGGGCCGCCACCGCAGCAAGGACGTCACCCTCTACGGGCAGGGCGACATCCGCTTCGTGCTGAACGCCGAGCCGCATTCGACCGCCCATTCCTACTATCTGCTTCACGGCACCTCGGTCTGCGCCGTCGCCTACGAGGTGGACGACCCGCTGCGGGCGCTCGGCCGGGCGGAGGCGTTCGGCTGTCCGCGCTTCGAGGGGCGCGTCGGCCCGAACGAGCTGTCGCTGCCGGGCATCCGCTCGATCGGCGGCGAGCTGGTCTATTTCACCCGCCGCCGCGCCGACGGCTCGATCGATTTCGAGACCGACTTCAACCTGGAGGACAGCGGGGAGGCACCCGGCGACCTGCGCCGCATCGACCACATCGCGCAGGTGCTGCCGGAAGGCGCGCTCGACGCCGCCGTGCTGTTCCACCGCACCGTGCTGGATCTGGAGCCGGAGCCGGTCTTCGTGCTGCCCGACCCCTTCGGCCTGGTGCGCAGCCGGGCGATCTCCGACCGCCGCCGCCGGGTGCGCTTCCCGCTGAACATCGCCAGCGGCCGTAACACCACGACCGCCAAGTCGGTCTCGACCTATCTCGGCGCCGGGGTCCACCACATCGCGCTGGAGACCGCCGACCTCTTCGCCGCCGCCGAGGCGCTGCGCGCGACCGGCACCGCGATCCTGCCGATTCCGACCAACTATTACGACGACCTCGCCACCCGCTTCGACCTCGACGACGATCTGCTGGCGGCGATGACCCGGCTGAACATCCTCTACGACCGCAACGGCGACGGCGAATTCTTCCAGCTCTACACCCAGCCCTTCGAGGGGCGCTTCTTCTTCGAGCTGGTCGAGCGGCGCGGCGGCTACGACCAGTATGGCGCGGCCAACGCCTCGATCCGCATGGCCGCCTTCAGCCAGCTCGGCGCCAACGACACGCTGGTCGGGTAGGGGCATGCACGCCTCCACGCACGACGGCTCGACCCGCCTCTTCTTCACCATCGGCCATCCGGTGGCGCAGATCCGGATGCCGCTGATCATGCCGGCGGTCTTCGCGGCGCTCGGCGTCAACGCGGCGTGGCTGGCGCTGGACATCGCCCCCGGCGAGCTGAGGGGCGCGCTCGACGGCCTGCGGCGGGTGCGCAACCTCGGCGGCCTGTCGGTGACGATCCCGCACAAGCCCGACGCGCTGGCCGCCGCCGACCGCGCCAGCGACCGCGCGCGCGCCGCCGGCGGCGCCAACCTGCTGCGCTTCGAGGCGGACGGCTCGCTGACCGCCGACATGGTGGACGGGCTGGGCTTCGTCGAGGGGCTGCGCGCCCGTGGCTTCGAACCGGCGGGCAAGAGCGTCTGGCTCGTCGGCAGCGGCGGGGCCGGGGCCGCCGTCGCGGCGGCCCTGTGCGAGGCGGGGGCGGCGGCGCTGGCGCTGACCGATCTCGACCGCGCCCGCGCCGAGGCGTGCGTCGCGCGGCTGGCCGGCCTCTTCCCGGCGGTGGCGCTGTCCGTCTCCGGCAAGGCGCCGGAGGGCTGCGATCTGGCGGTCAACGCCTCGCCCTGCGGGCTCGGCGCCGACGACCCGCTGCCCTTCGACCCGGCGGCGCTGGCGCCCGGCGCGCTGGTCGCCGACGTCATCATGAAACCGGCGGTGACGGCGCTGCTGCGCGCCGCCTCGGCGCTCGGCCATCCGGTGCAGCCGGGGCGCCCGATGCTCGATCACCAGCTCGCCCCGGCGCTGCGCTTCTTCGGGATCGACGCCGGTGCGGATCGGGTTCTCGCGGCGATTCCCGCGTGATGTTCAAGAACCGGTTCAAAAAATCCAACGGGAGGATCATCCAATGACGTTCAAGACCTTCGCCGCCGGCGTCGCGCTCGCCGCGGCCTTCGCCGCCCCGGCCTTCGCCGACACGGTCAAGCTGATCGACGTGATCGAGCTGTCGGGTCCGGGGGCGCCGGCCGGCACCAACTGGAAGAACGGCTCCGATCTGGCGGTCGCCGAGATCAACGCCAAGGGCGGCATCCTCGGCAAGCAGATCGAGCTGATCCATTACGACAGCCAGACCAACCCCGGCGCCACCCGCGCCGCCGTGCAGCGCGCGGTGGACGAGGACGCCTACGTCGTGCTGGGCCCGATCTTCTCCGGGCCGATCAGCGCCTCGATGCAGATCACCCAGCGGGCCGGCGTGCCGCAGATCGTCGGCGGCGAGGCCTCGGCCTTCACCAAGCAGGGCAACCCCTACATCTTCCGCACCTCGCTGAACCAGGCCGATTCGATGCCGAAGCTGGCCAACTACCTGCGCGACGAGGTGAAGGCCAAGTCGGTGGCGGTCGTGTGGATCAACAACGACTTCGGCAAGGGCGGGCGCGACGCGATCATTCCGGAGCTGCAAAAGCGCGGCATCCAGGTCGCCGCCGACATCGCCACGGAATCCGGGCAGGCCGATTTCGCCGCCGACGCGATCAAGGTGAAGAACGCCAACGCCGACGCCGTCTTCGTCTATCTGAACGAGGAGGAGAGCGCCCGCTTCCTGCGCGCCGTCCGCCAGCAGGGCATCGCCAAGCCGATCATCGGCGAGACGACCCTGCTCGGCGCCAAGGTGATCGAGCTGGCCGGCGAGGCCGCCAACGGGGTGAAGGGCCATGTCGGGCTGCTGGTCGACGCGCCCAATCCGGGCTTCCAGGCCTTCGGCAAGAAGTACATGGACAAGTACGGCTTCACGTCGGACCACAACGGCATCAAGGGCTACACCGCCGTCTACACGGTGAAGACGATCACCGAGCGCATCGGCAAGTTCGACCGCGAGGCCTTCGCCAAGGCCCTGCACGGCGCCCGCATCGACGTGGCGCAGGAACCGGGCATCCTGATCGACACCAAGTGGCTGGCGAACGGCGACGTCGACCGCGAGAGCTTCCTGGTCGAGGTGACGAACGGCAAGCCGGTGGTCAAGGCGACGCTGCCGATGATCAACCCGTAAGGCGTCTTGGAAAGCCCTCTCCCGCCCCGGGAGAGGGAGGGGACCCGCGCGAAGCGCGGGGAGGGTGAGGGGCGATCGGAGCATGGGGTTGAACCATGGAGCTCCGCGCCCCGGCCCTCTGGATTCTCGGGTAGCCCCTCACCCTTCCCATGCTGCGCATGGGCCCCTTCCCTCTCCCGGGGCGGGAGAGGGAGATGAACATCAGGAACGCTGACATGGACCAGTTCCTTCAGCTCATCGTCGCCGGGCTGGCGACGGGCGCGATCTACGCGCTGGCCGCCATCGGCTTCACCCTGGTCTGGCAAACCTCCCAGACCATCAATTTCGCGCAGGGCGAGTTCGTCATGCTGCCGGCGATCCTCGTGCTCGCGGCGTCCCATGTCGGGCTGCCGATGTGGCTCGCCTTCGTCGTCGGAACGGTCGGCTTCGTCCTGCTGTTCGGCTTCGGCTTCAAGCGCTTCCTGGTCGAGCCGATGCAGCGCCACGGCGTGCTGCCGCTGGCCATCGCCACCATGGCGCTGTCGGTGCTGATCAAGGAGGCGGCCAAGAACGGCTTCTCCGCCGAGGCGCAGCAGTTCCCCTCGCTGGTGCCGGACGGCACGCTGTCGATGCTGGGGGCCGCCGTGTCGGTGCGCGACCTCGCCATCTTCGTCGTCGCCGTCGCCGCCATCCTCGGGCTCCAGGCCTTCATCACCCACACCCGCACCGGCCGCACCATGCAGGCGACCGCGCAGAACCCGACCGTCGCCCGCATCCTCGGCGTGCCGGTCCAGCGCATGATCCTGCTGACCTTCCTGATCAACGCGGCGCTGGCGCTGGTCGCCTCCTACCTGATCTCGCCGGTCTATCTGGCGAAATTCTCAAACGGCGAGCACATCGGACTGGCCGCCTTCATCGCCGCCATCGTCGGCGGCTTCAACCAGATCCGCGGCGCGCTCGCCGGCGGCTTCCTGATCGGTCTGATCGACAACCTCGCCGCCGCCTACGTGTCCAGCGCCTACCGCACCGCCGTGCCGCTCGTGGTCCTGGTCGTCGTCATCCTGGTCAAGCCCGAGGGGCTGCTGGGCCGCAAGGAGGAGCGCACGGTATGACCCGCAAGCTGAACCCGACCCTGCTGATCGTGCTGCTCGCCTTCCCGATCCTGTGGTTCGCCCCCGCCGGGCTGAAGAGCTACGGCCTCTACGTCGTGGCGCTGTGGCTGGTGATGTCGATCGCCGCCATGGGGCTGAACCTGACGCTGGGCTACGCCGGGCTGACCTCGCTGGCGCAGGGCGCCTTCCTCGGCATCGGCGCCTACGCCACCGCCATCCTCACCGTCAAGGCCGGCTGGTCGCTGCCGGCCTCCTTCCTGGTCTCGACCGGCCTGTCCTTCGCGGTCGGCATCGTGCTGGGCTTCCCGGCCCTGCGGGTGAAGCACCATTACCTCGCCTTCGTCACGCTGGCCTTCTCGGTGGTGGTCTTCCTGGTCGCCCGCAACGAGGAATGGCTGACCGGCGGCGTCTTCGGGCTGGCCAACATCCCGCGCCCGGTGCTGTTCGGCATCGACCTCGGCGGCGGGCTGGCCTTCTACCGCTTCGTGCTGTGCGTCACGCTGGTGCTGACGCTGGTGATGTGGTGGCTGCTGCACTCGCCCTGGGGCCGCGCCTTCCTGGCGATCCGCGAGAACGCGCTGCGCGCCGCCAGCCTGGGCATCGACATCCGCGCCTACACGCTGCTCGCCTTCGCCATCGGCTCGGCCTTCGGCGGGGCGGCGGGCTCGCTCTACGCGCCGCTGGTCGAGTTCATCGACCCCGCGCCCTTCGCGCTCTCGGCCTCCTTCGTGCTGCTGCTGACGGTGGTGGCCGGCGGGGCGGGGTCCTTCTTCGGGCCGTTCGTCGGCGCCTTCTTCTCCTACATGCTGCCGGAGCTGCTGCGGGCGACCGGCGGCTGGTACCTGATCATCTACGCCGCCGTCGTGCTGGTGCTGGTGATGGTCAGCCCGACCGGCCTGCTCGGCCTGATCGACCGCTGGCGCGACCACCGTTCCCAGCGCAGGGCCGCCACCATCCGCGCCGCCGCCCGCCCGACGCTGGGCGCCCAGCAAGGCCCCCAGCAAGGATCCGCATCATGACCCGCGTTCTCGAAGTCAACGGCATCCGGAAGCATTTCGGCGGCGTGAAGGCGGTGGACGGCGTGTCCTTCCATGTCGACGAGGGCGAGATCCTGGGATTGATCGGCCCGAACGGCTGCGGCAAGTCCACCCTGTTCAACTGCATCCTCGGCCAGCTCTCGCCGGACGACGGCGAGGTGCGGCTGGACGGCAAGGCGATCACCGGCCTCTACCCGTCGCAGCTCAACCGGCTGGGCGTGTCGCGGACCTTCCAGCTCCTCCAGGTCTTCCCGAACCTGTCGGTGCGCGAGAACCTGATCCTTGCCGGGCAGGAGCACAAGGGGACCATGCTGAAGCGCCTGTTCGGCCCGCGCGACGCCGGGCTGACGCCGGACGCCGACCGCATGATCGCCTTCTTCAAGCTGGAGCATCTGGCCGAGCAGAAGGCCGGCGGCCTGTCCTACGGCCAGCAGAAGCTGCTGGACGCGGCGATGGCCTTCATGGCGGGGCCGCGCCTCGTCCTGCTCGACGAGCCGGCGGGCGGCGTGAACCTGACCATGCTGGCCAACCTGAAGGAGCGGTTGCAGGCGATCAACCGCGAGCTTGGCGCCACCTTCGTCGTGATCGAGCACAACATGGAGTTCGTCATGAGCCTGTGCTCGCGCGTCGTCGTGATGGCGGAGGGCAAGGTGCTGGCGCAGGGATCCCCCGCCGCCGTCCGCGCCGACCCGGCCGTCGTCGAAGCCTATCTCGGCCATTGAGGGGAACCCCGCCATGACCGCCCAAGCCGTTCCGGCCCAGCCCATCCTGACCCTGTCGAACGTCGTCGCCGGCTACGGCAAGATGACGATCCTCAACGGAACCAGCTTCTCCGTCCCGCGCGGCTCGATCACCACGGTGATCGGCCCGAACGGGGCCGGCAAGTCGACCGTCTTCAAGACCATCTTCGGCCTGCTGAACGCGCGGGAGGGGACCGTCACCTTCGACGGCCGCGACGTCACCAACAAGGAGCCGCGCGACCTGCTGGAGGCCGGAATCTGCTACGTCCCGCAGGGGCGCAACATCTTCCCCGAGCTGTCGGTCCGCCACAACATCGAGATGGGCGCGGTCGCCGCCGGGCGCGGCATCACCGACATGCCGGCGCGCATCGAGGCGGCGCTCGACCGCTTCCCCATCCTGCGCCGGAAGGCCGACCAGCAGGCCTCCACCCTGTCCGGGGGCCAGCAGAAGCAGCTGGAGATCGTGCGCGGCCTGCTGCTCGACCCCAAGCTGATCCTGATCGACGAGCCCTCCATCGGCCTGTCGCCGATGATGGTGGCGGAGACCTTCCAGATCCTGACCGAGCAGCGCGACAAGGGCGTGTCGATCCTGATGATCGAGCAGAACGCCCGCTCGGCGCTCGCCATGTCCGATTACGGGCTGGTGCTGGAACTCGGGCAGACGCGCCTGTTCGACACCGCCCCGGCCATCCTGGCCGACCCGCGCGTCGGGCAGCTCTTCCTCGGCGGCTCCCTGGAGGAAAAGGGGGTCGCGGCCTGACCGAAAGGGGTGGCGGCCGGAGGCTCCCGCCGCCGCCGGTTTGGTGTAGGGTGCCAAGCCATTCGTGAACGAAAAGGTTGTCCGATGCCCAGCGCCATCCGCCCGCCGGTCCCGAACCCGCCCGCGGCCGTGATCTTCGACTTCGACGGGGTCATCCTCGATTCCGCCCGCATGAAGACCGACGCGATGGTCGATCTCTTCGGGGCGCGGAACGGCCCCTTCGAGGCGGCGGTCCGCCAGACGGTCTGGCAGAACGGCGGGCTGACCCGCACCGGCTCGATCGCCGTGCTGGAGCGCGGCGTCTTCGGCCGCGAGCCGACGCCCGAGCGGGTCGCCGAGCTCGCCGGCCGCTACGCCGCGATGGTCGACGACGCCGTGAAGGACTGCCCGCTGATCGACGGCGCGCCGGAACTGCTGCGGGCGCTGGACGGCACGCCCTGCCATCTGGTGTCGGGCACGCCGCACCGCACCCTGCTGGACACGGTGGCGCGCAAGGGTCTGGGCGGCTTCTTCGTCACCGTCACCGGCGCGCCCGACGACGGCACGCCGAACGACAAGTCGGCGGTCTTCGCCGGCCTCGTCGCCACCCACGCCCATCAGGCGGAGCGCACGCTGATCGTCGGCGATTCGCTGACCGAACTGGTCGGCGCCCGCCACATCGGCGCGCCCTTCGCCGGGGTGGTGCCGCCGGACGTGCCCGATCCCTTTCCGGCCGGCACCGCGATCGTGCGCGACCTGCACGGGCTGGCGGCGCTGATCGGCGTCGGCTGAGGCCGGCCCGCTACCGGGCCGGCTTCCTCGCCCCCAGCACGCAGGCGACGGCGGCGAGGATCAGGGCGAGCGCCACCGCCAGCCGGGGCGTCACCGGGTCGCCGAGGATGACCACGGCGCCGCTGACGCCGACGATCGGGATCAGCAGCGTGCTGACCGCCGCCTCGCCCACCGTCAGCCGCCGCACGGTCACGTACCACAGCGCCTGGGCGGCGCAGAGCGAGCAGATCAGGTGCCAGGCGAAGCCGGCCCACACGGCGCCGTGGATCTCGGCCAGGGCGGGGCGGCTTTCCGTCAGGGCGGCGAGGATCATCGGCAGGGCGCAGACCACATACTGCCAGCCGGTGATGACGGTCGGGTGCGCCCGCCAGACCCGGCGCTTCATCAGGATGGTGCCGAGCGCCCAGGCCAGCGCCGCGACCAGCATCAGCGCCGGGCCGAGCAGCGCCTTGGGCGGGGCCGACAGCGCCTCCGGCCCCAGCAGCACGAACAGGCCGGACAGGCCGCAGAGCAACCCGGCGATCTGGCGCGGCCCCGGCCGCTCGCCCAGGATGGGGATCGCCATCAGCGTCGCCCACACCGGCATGGTGAAGGCGATGATCGCCGCCTGCGAGGTCACCATCATCGTCTGCGCGAAGGCGGTGCACAGGTTGAAGACCAGCACGTTGCACAGGCCGGCCGCGACCAGCGCCGGAAGCTCGTCCCGGTCGACCCGCAGCCGGTGGCCGGACAGCCGGGCCAGCCCGAGCAGAAGCACCGCCCCCGCCGTGAAGCCGATCGCCCGCAGGCTGAAGGGCGGCACCTGGGAGAGGATCGTCTTCACCGCCGGCCAGTTCAGGCCCCAGAACAGGGCGACCATGGCGATCAGCGCGTATTTCATCGGATCCCGGGCCGGGGCGGGGTCGGAGAGGCCGGCGGTGGCGGCGGTCATCCCAGCGCGGCCCCGTACCCGTCGAGGAAGCTGCCGAGGTTGGCGGCGAGGTCGTCCACCGCGTAGCCGCCCTCCTGCACCAGCACGGTCGGCAGGCCGGCGTCGGCGATCAGCGCGGCCATCCGGGCGAAGCCGGGGGTGGTGACGCCGAAGGCGGCCAGCGGATCGTTGATGAAGGTGTCGAAGCCCAGCGAGATGAACAGCATGTCCGGTGCGAAGCGGGCGATGGCGTCGAGCGACCGACCGATGGTGGCGAGCACCGCCGCCTCGTCACTGCCGATGGGCAGCGGCAGGTTCAGGGTGTAGCCCTCGCCGCGTCCGACGCCGCGCTCCTGCGCGTAGCCGGCCATGTGGGGGTAGAAATGCGCCGGGTCGCCGTGGACCGAGACGAAGAACACGTCGTCGCGCTCGTAGAAGATGTCCTGCGTGCCGTTGCCGTGGTGGACGTCCACGTCGAGGATGGCGACGCGCGCCGCCTTGCCCTGGCTCCGCAGGATCGGCAGCACGGATTCGGCGGCGACGGCGACGTGGTTCAGGTAGCAGAAGCCGCCGGCCATGTCGCGGGTGGCGTGGTGGCCGGGCGGGCGGCACAGCGCGTAGGCCGCGCGGTCGGCGCCGGTGGCGACCAGCCGGGCGGCGTGGATGGCGGCGTTGGTGGCGGCGCAGGTCGCGGTCCAGGTGTGGGCGTCGATCGGGCAGGCCGTGTCGTACATGTGCCAGCCGGCCTGCCCGACGATGGACGCCGGATAGGAGGGCACGCGCTGCATCTTGTGGACGTTGGGCAGCACCACGTCGCCCATGCCGCCCTCGGCCATCCAGCGGGCGTGTGCGGTCTCCAGGAAGGCGAGATAGGCGGGGGTGTGGACGGCGGCGCGCGGGGCCGAACCGTAGTCGTCGGGACGGATCAGGGTGCCGCCGCGCTTCCCGACCAGGGCCGCGAGCGCGCCCAGCCGCTCGGGCTTCTCGGGCAGGGCGCGGAGCTGGCCCTTGTTGAAGTAGGTCGAGGGGCGGTGCAGCGCCGCGTCGGGATGGTGGACGAACTTCATCGGGAAAACTCCGGGAGGATGTGCTCTCCCTCTCCCGCCCCGGGAGAGGGAAGGGGCCCGCGAAGCGGGAAGGGTGAGGGGCGATCGGGCGTGCGACTTCAATCCATGTTCCGATAGCCCCTCACCCTCCCTACCGCTTCGCGGCGGGTCCCCTCCCTCTCCCGGGGCGGGAGAGGGAAACGAAGGGCTCAGGGCGTGCCGGCGGTGGCGACCAGCGCTTCGAACAGCACGGCGGCGCCGCGGGCTCCGTCGGCGGGGCTGATGTTCTCGACTTCGTTGTGGCTGATGCCGTCCTCGCAGGGGATGAAGACCATCGCGGTCGGCACCTTGCCCGCCACATAGACCGCGTCGTGCCCGGCGCCCGACACGATGTCGCGGTGGCTGAAGCCGAAGCCGGCCGCCGCGTCGCGCACGCGGACCACCAGCGTCGCGTCGAACGGGGTGGGTGGGAACTCCCAGAAATCGGCGATCTCGGCGGTCACGCCGGCCTCGGCGGCGATGGCGGCGACGTCCTCGCGGAAGCGGCGGTCCATGCCGGCCAGCGTCGCGGCGTCGGGATGGCGCAGGTCCACCGTGAAGAACACCCGGCCGGGGATGACGTTGCGCGAATGCGGGTGCACGTCGAGGATGCCGACCGTCGTGCAGGCGTCGCCGGGAGTCTCCAGCCCCAGCGCCTGCACCGCCTGGACCATGCGGGCCGAGGCCACCAGCGCGTCGCGGCGCAGGCGCATCGGGGTCGGACCGGCGTGGGCCTCGGTGCCCGTCACCGTCACCTCGTACCAGCGCTGCCCCTGCGCGCCGGTGACGACGCCGATTTCCTTGCCCTCGACCTCCAGCACCGGGCCCTGCTCGATGTGGGCCTCCAGATAGGCGTGCATCGGGTGTTCGACCGGGGCGTCGCCGGCATAGCCGGTGCGGACCAGCTCGTCGCCCAGCCGGGCGCCGTCCTGGGCGATCTTGTCGAGGATCTCGTCCAGCCCGAACACGCCGGTGACGACGCCCGAGCCCATCATCGGCGGGGAGAAGCGCGAGCCCTCCTCGTTGGTCCAGACGGCGACCTCCACCGGGTGGCGGGTGGCGAGGCCCCGGTCGTTCAGCGAGCGGATCACCTCCAGCCCGGCCAGCACGCCGAACACGCCGTCGAAACGGCCGCCGGTCGGCTGGGTGTCGAGGTGGCTGCCCATCACCACCGGGGGAAGACCGGGCTCGCGGCCGGGGCGCCGGGCGAAGATGTTGCCGACGCGGTCGATGGAGACGGTGCAGCCGGCCTGCTCGCACCAGGACACGAACAGGTCGCGCCCGGCCTTGTCCTCGTCGGAGAGCGCGAGACGGCAGCTTCCGCCCTTGGCGGTCGCGCCGATCTCGGCCATCGCCGCGAGGCTGGCCCACAGCCGGTCGGGGTTGATGGGCAGGTTGGAGGGGAAAGGCATGGCATGGGCTCCAGGGAGCGGGAAGGGGGAGGAAAAGGAGAAGGGCGAGGCCTACGCCGCCAGATCGCTGCGGCGCTCGCGCGCCCGCAGATCGACCAGCGCCAGGATGGCGCGCAGCATCGGCACCGGAACCTCGACCCGCTCGGCCAGCTCGATCACCGAGCCGAGGATGGCCTCCAGCTCCAGCCGGCGGCCGGCCTCGTAATCCTGGAGCATCGAGGTCTTGAACGGGCCGACGCCGGCCGCCATGGCGATGCGCTCGTCGACGCTGGTGGCGAAGGTCACGCCCAGCCGCTCGGCGACCGCCTTGGCCTCCAGCATCAGGCTGCGGCCGACCTCGCGGGTGCCGGGGTCGTTGCACAAATCGCCGAGCGTGGCGCCGGTCAGCACGCTCAAGGGGTTGAAGCCGAGATTGCCCCACAGCTTCACCCAGACCGCCTGCCGGATGTCGGACGTGCGCGCGGGCTGGAAGCCGGCCTGCCCGAACAGCGTGACGATGCGGTCCACCACGGGCCGGTCGCGGTCGGCGGCGTCGCCGAAAACGAAACGCTGGTCGCTGATGTGGCGGATGCGGGTCGGACCGTCACCTTCCACCGCGACGAAGGTGGTGGCGCCGACGACCCGGTCGGGGTCGATGGAGCGCCACAGCAGCCCATCGGGATCGACGCTGCGCAGCGGCCGGTCGGCCAGCGGCTCGGGCTGGCGGTGCGGGTACCACCAGGGGACGCCGTTGACCATCGGCACGATGGCGGTGTCGGGCCCCAGCAGCGGCGTGATGGTGTCCACCGTGCCGCGCAGGGCGTGCGCCTTGACGCAGAGGATCACCACGTCCTGGGGGCCGAGCGACAGGGAATCGTCGGTGACACGCGGCGTCAGGCGGGCGACGCGGTTCAGCGGCGTGACCATGGTCAGCCCGTCGCGCCGGATGGCGGCGGCGGCGTTGGGGCGGGCGACCAGCGTCACCTCCGCCCCAGGGGCGCCGATGGCGCCGAGCCGCGCGGTCAGCAGACCGCCGATCGCGCCGGCCCCGACGATGGCGACCTTCATGACCTCGCCTCCGCCGGCATCCGTTGCAGATCCTCGGGGATGTGCCACGCCTTGCCGGGGATGGCGTCGAGCAGGGTGCGGGTGTAGGCGTCGCGCGGGTGGGTGAAAACCTGCCGGGAACTGCCCATCTCGACGATCCGGCCGCGCCGCATCACCGCGATGGTGTCGCAGACCTGGGCCGCGACCCGCAGGTCGTGGGTGATGAACAGCATGGCGAGGCCGAGCCGCTTGCGGATGCCGTCCAGCAGCTCCAGAACCTGCCCCTGCACCGACACGTCGAGCGCCGAGACCGGCTCGTCGGCGACCAGCAGCTTGGGCTCCATGGCCAGCGCGCGGGCGATGCCGACTCGCTGGCGCTGCCCGCCGGAGAACTCGTGCGGGAAGCGGTCGGCCGCCGAGCCGTCGAGCCCGACCATCGCCAGCAGCTCGCGCGCCCGTTTCAGCGCCTTGTTGCGGTCCTCGCCGAAGGCGACCGGCCCCTGCGCGATGATGTCGCCGATGCGGTGGCGCGGGTTCAGCGAGGCGTAGGGGTCCTGAAACACCATCTGCACGGCGCGGCGGTAGGGCCGGAAGCCCTTGGCGTCGAGCGACAGCAGATCGGTGCCCTCGAACAGGATACGGCCGGAATCCGGCTTGATGAGGCCGACGATGCTGCGGCCGAGAGTCGATTTGCCGGACCCGGACTCGCCGACCAGCCCGACCGTCTCGCCGGGGTGAATGGTCAACGACAGGTCGTCGCCGGCCACCACCGGCTTGGACTTCCTGAACAGCCCGCCGCCGACATGGAAGGTCTTGCGCACCTTTTCGGCCACCAGCAGCGGCGCGCCGGTCTTGGCGTGATCGTCGCGGTGCTCGATGTAGTGGGGGACGGACGCGATGAGCTGGCGGGTGTAGGGGTGCTGCGGGCGGTTCAGCACGTCGTCGGCCGGGCCGTACTCGACCAGCCGGCCGTGGCGCATCACCGCGACGCGGTGGGCGATCTCCGCCACCACGCCGAAGTCATGGGTGATGAACATCATGCCCATGTGGTGCTCGGCCTGGATCGACCGGATCAGGTCGAGGATCTGCTTCTGGGTGGTGACGTCGAGCGCCGTCGTGGGCTCGTCGGCGATCAGGATGTCGGGCTGGCAGGCGAGCGCCATGGCGATCATCACGCGCTGCCGCTGGCCGCCCGACAGGCGGAACGGGTAGGCGTCGGCCAGCTCCGCCGGGTTGGGCAGGCCGACCTGATCGAGCAGTTCCACCACCCGCTGGCGCCGGGCCGGGGCGGGCAGGGGGGTGTGGGCGCGCAGCGATTCGCCGATCTGGCGGCCGACCCGCATCAGCGGGTTCAGCGCGGTCATCGGCTCCTGGAACACCATGGCGATGCGGCCGCCGCGCAAGTTCCGCTGCTCGGCCTCCGGCATCGCCAGCACGTCCCTGCCCTTGAACAGCAGGCTGCCGCCGGCCACCCGCACATGGGGGTGCGGCAGCAGCCCCATCATGGCGTGGGCGGTCATCGACTTGCCGGAGCCGGACTCGCCGACGACGCAGAGAATCTCGTCGGCGTTGAGCGTGAAGGTCAGGTCGTCCACCGCCAGCGGGCGGTCGGCGCCGGGCGGCAGCGCGATGCTGAGGCCGCGAACGTCCAGAAGCGGAACGGTCATGTCGG
Organism: Azospirillum agricola; assembly: GCF_020005195.1. Lineage (NCBI taxonomy): Bacteria > Pseudomonadati > Pseudomonadota > Alphaproteobacteria > Rhodospirillales > Azospirillaceae > Azospirillum > Azospirillum agricola. The sequence goes on along the minus strand of NZ_JAIFZR010000002.1, from coordinate 272,930 downwards.
TCGTCTCCGGCACGGCTTGGGCCTGGGAAGGGATGCCTGGAAAAGAAGAATGGCTCATGCTCTCAGCCCCGCGAGCGGGCGAGCTTGGGGTTCAGCGCGTCGTTCAGCCCCTCGCCGACGAGGTTCAGCGCCAGCACGGTCAGCACGATGGCCAGACCGGGGAAGAAGCTCATCCACCACGCCTGCCGGATCACGGTGCGGGCGGCGCCGATCATGTAGCCCCAGCTCATCGCGTTGGGGTCGCCGAGGCCGAGGAAGCTCAGCGAGCTTTCCAGCAGGATGGCGGTCGCCACCATCAGCGAGGCCGAGACGATGATCGGCGACAGGCTGTTCGGCAGGATCTGGCGCAGGATGATGCTCGCGTTCGACTGGCCGGTTGTGATGGCGGCCTGGACGAACTCGCGGGTGCGCAGGCTCATGAACTCGGCGCGGGCCAGCCGGGCCAGCGGCGGCCAGCTGACGATGGCGATGGCGGCGACGATGGTGGTCAGGCTCGGCGTGAAGATCGCCACCAGCACCACGGCCAGCACGAAGTTGGGGATGGTCTGGAACAGCTCGGTGAAGCGCATGATCGCGTCGTCGACCCGGCCGCCGTGGAACCCGGCCAGCGCCCCCAGCGTCACGCCGATGGCCAGCGCGGCGGCGGTCGAGGTCAGGCCGATCAGCAGCGACACCCGCGCGCCGTGGGCAATGCCGGCCGCGATGTCGCGCCCCAGCATGTCGGAGCCCAGCGGCGAGCCGTCCGACAGCGGTGGCTGGAAGGGTGCGGTCGCCATGTCCCACGGATCGCCGGGGAAGAGGACGGAGGCGAAGGCCGCCAGCACCAGGATGCCCGCCAGGATGACGAGGCCGAAGACGGCGCCCTTGTTGCGGGCGAAGGCCTTCCAGAAATCCCCGGAGGAGGAGAAAAGTTTCAACATCAGCGTGCCGCCTGGATGCGAGGATCGACGAGGCCGTAGAGGATGTCGGTCAGGATGTTGAAGAGGATCACCATCACCGAGGTGACGAGGAAGATGCCGAGCAAGACCTGATAGTCGCGTTGCAGCACCGCCTCGAAGGCCAGCCGCCCGATACCGGGCCAGGCGAAGACCGTCTCGATCAGGATGGAGCCGCCGACCAGCTGCCCGGCCTGGATGCCGGCGACCGTGATGACCGGCAGGATGGCGTTGCGCAGGACGTGGCGGGTGACGATGTGCGACGGCGACAGGCCCTTGGCCTTGGCGGTCTTGACGAAATCCTGGCCGCGCACCTCCAGCATCGAGGCGCGGGTGAGGCGGGCGTAGCCGGCCATGTAGAACAGCGCCAGCGTGATGACGGGAAGGACGAGGTGCGCCGCCACGTCGGCGACGTGGGCCAATCCGGTGTAGCCGGCGCCGATGGTCTCGTAGCCGAAGGCCGGCAGCCAGCCGAGCTGGATGGAGAAAAGCAGGCTCATCATCAGCCCGATCCAGTAGATCGGCGTCGCGTAGGCGAGCAGGGCCACGACGGTGATGGCGCTGTCCGCCCAGGTGCCGACGGTGATCGCCGCCAGTGTTCCGAGCGCGACACCGGCGGCCAGCGCCAGCAGGAAGGCGGTCAGGGTGAGGATCAGCGTCGCCGGGAGCCGCTCCGCCAGGATGTCCCACACCGGCCGCTGCTGGCGGTAGGAGAAGCCGAGGTCGCCCTGCGCGATCTTGCCGACATAGGTGGCGAGCTGTTCGTGCAGCGGGCGGTCGAGGCCGAACTGCTGGCGGAGCTGTTCGACGAACTTCTCGTCGGCGGCGCCGGCCTCGCCGGCCATGACCATGGCCGGGTCGCCGGGGGCGGCGTGGACGAGGAAGAAGTTCATCACCACGATGGCGATCAGGATCGCGAGCGCCTTGACGAGGCGGCTCGCGAAGAGGTGGGCGAATCCCAGCATGGGCGTGGTTCCTCGAAAATTCCCTCTCCCGCCCCGGGAGAGGGAGGGGACCCATGCAAAGCATGGGGAGGGTGAGGGGCTATCGGAACATGGATCGGGTCGCACGCCCGACAGCCCCTCACCCTTCCCGCTTCGCGGGCCCCTTCCCTCTCCCGGAGCGGGAGAGGGGACCAAAGAAAGGCGTGACTTACTTCGCCGCCAGCCAGACATCTTCATACGTGTCGTTGACGCCGATGGCGGTCTTGTTGGCGTTCCTGACCCGCTTGTCGAGGAAGGTCGGGAACTCCATCTCCAGCAGCCAGACGACCGGCAGCTCGTCGGCCAGGATCTGCTGGACCTCGCTGTAGTTCGCCTGACGCTTGGCCGGGTCGATCTCGCGGGCGGCGCTGGCGAAGAGCGCATCCACCTTGGGGTTGGAATAGCCCATGGTGTTGGTGAACAGCACGCCCTTGCGGATGTTGTCCGAGATGTAGGTGCGCGCCACGCCCAGCGCCGGGTCGCCGTACTGGTAGAGGAAGTTCGTGGTGATCTCGTAGTCCCAGTTCGCCACGCGCTGGCTCCAGCCGGCGGCGTCGGTGCTCTCCAGCGTCACGGCGATGCCGGCCTTGCCGAGCGCCTGCTTGAGATACTCGCCGAGCCGAGTCCAGGTCTCGCCGTAGGGCATCGGCATGATCTTGACCGTCGCGCGCACGCCCTTGGCGTCCGGCTTCAGGCCCATCTCGTCGAGCAGCGCCTTGGCCTTCTCGATGTTCGGCTCGTAGGTCGTCACCTTGGGGTCGTAGAACTTGACCACCGAGTTGATCGGACCGGTCGGCACGCGGCCGAGCCCGAACCAGATCTTGTCGCGGATGAACTTGCGGTCGATGGCGTGGGCGATCGCCTTGCGGAAGCGCTTGTCGTCGAGCGGCTTGACCCGGTGGTTGATCTCCAGCCAGGACATCGGCGCGACGAACTCGTACCCCTTGGTGCTCAGCTCCAGGTTCGCCAGCGTCTTCAGGCGCGGAACCTCGAAGGGCTCGACGTCGCTGTACTGGGTCTGCTGGACCTGACCGCTCTCCAGCGCCAGCGAGCGGCTGGCGGCGTCGGGGATGACGCGGAAGGTGATGCCGTCGAGGTAGGGCAGGCCGGCCTTGTAATAGGCCTCGTTGCGGACGAGCTGGATGTGGCTGCCCTTGACCCATTCCTTCAGCTTGAAGGGGCCGGTGCCGATCGGTGTCGCGTTGGCCGGGTTGGCGCGGAAGTCGGTGCCTTCATAGAGGTGGGCCGGAACGATCGGCGCCGACGACACCTCGAAGGATTGCAGGAAGGCCGGGAACGGCTCCTTCAGCTTGAACTCCACCGTGAAATCGTCCGGCGCGGTGATGGATTCGCAGCGGGCGAAGACGGCGCGGGCGCGCGGGTGGACCTCCATCAGGAACTTCGAGGTCGAGAAGACGACGTCCTTCGCGGTGAAGGGCTTGCCGTCGTGCCACGTCACGTTTTCGAACAGCTTGAAGGTGTAGGTCAGCCCGTCCGGCGAAACGGTCCAGCTCTTGGCCAGCGAGGGCAGCGGGTTGAGCTTCTGGTCGTAGGTCAGCAGGCCCTGGTAGATCTTGCCGGCGACGGTCTGGGTCGGGCCCTGCTGGTTGAGGCCGAGCATCAGGGTCGGCGGCTCGGGCTGCACGATGCTGTTGAGGACACCGCCCTTGACCGGCGTCTCCTGCGCCGTCGCGGGGGTCGCGGTCAGGCCGGCGAGCGCCGGGATGGCGAGCACGGCGGCGAGCAGGCCGGCGGCCGTCGCCCGCTGGACCGCGAGGGGGAGGCCGAACTGGAAGCCGGAAATCGAACGTGTCATTGCGGTTGTCCTCGTCTCCGAAGGGAAAGGCTGTAGCGACCCTGTCTTTTTGTTTTGTTCAGCGCGGCCCGGTCGGGCCGGTGGTGCTGTCGAGCCAGCGCAGCAGGGCGTCCCATTCCAGGACGCCGGCGCGCGGGTAGGCGTGTTCGTACTGGCGGGCGGTGTGCTCGCAGACGTCGTGCGGCGGCGTGATCAGCGGGCGGCCGCCGGACAGCGCCATCACCTGCTGGCGGCAGGCCTGCTCCAGATAATACATCAGGACCGCCGCCTCCGGCACGTCGCGCCCCACGGTCAGCAGGCCGTGGTTGCGCAGGATCATGCTGTGGTGGCTGCCGAGATCGGCGACCAGCCGCTCGCGCTCCGCCAGATCGAGCGCGATGCCCTCGTAGGCGTGGTAGGCGATGCGGTTGTACCAGCGCAGCGAATGCTGGGTGATCGGCAGCAGCCCGTCGGCCTGGGCGCTGACCGCCATGCCGGCGTCGGTGTGCAGATGGATGACCGCGCCGGCGTCGTGCCGCGCCTGATGCACCGCGCTGTGGATGGTGAAGCCGGCCGGGTTGACGGCGTCGCCCTCGCGCGCCTCCACCAGGTTCCCGTCGATGTCGACCTTGACCAGATTGTCCGGCGTGACCTCGTGGAACATCAGCCCGTAGGGGTTGATCAGGAAATGGTCGGGCGTGTCGGGGATGCGCGCCGACATGTGGGTGTAGATCAGGTCGGTCATGCCCAGCCGGTCGAACAGCCGGTAGGCGGCGGCGAGATCGACGCGCGCCTTCCACTCCACGTCGGAGCAGTGGCGGGTGGAGCGGGGGGCGTGGGTGGCGTTGGCGATCATGGCGTGTCGGTCTCTCGGGAGCCTCGAAAACAGGCGGAGGAATCAGGCGGGTTCCAGGCCGCACCAGCCGGCGATGAACAGGGCCAGCACGCGGGTGACGTCGCGCACGCTGTCGAGCGACACCGACTCGTCGATGCCGTGGATGCGCGTCGCCTCGGGGCCGTAGCAGGTGGCCGGGGTGTCGCCGTACAGCGCGAAGAAGCGGGCGTCGGTGGTGCAGGTCAGGGCGACGTGGCGCGGCTCGTCGCCGCGCACGGCGCGGTGGCTGTCGGCCAGCATCGCCAGCAGCGGGTGCTTGGGATCGATGGCGCAGCCCTCGGCCTGGAAGCCGGTCCACACCAGCTCGGCCGACACGCCGGCCAGGGCCGGGTCGTCGCGCAGCGCGCGGGCCAGCGCGTCGGCGAGCTCGTCGCGCACGGCGCGCGGATCCTGGCCGGGAAAGAAGCCGAGCCGCAGATCGACCGCGCAGCGGGTCGGCACCGAGGAGGTCCACTCGCCGCCCTCGATCCGCCCGAGGTTGATGTTCAGTGGGTGCGGGTGGTCGCAGAAGGCGTGGTGGCGGCGGCCCGGCTCGTTCCAGCGGATTTCCAGCGCCTTCAGGTGGGCGGCCAGACTGGTGGCGGCCTCGATGGCGTTGGTGCCGGCGGCGGTGTCCAGCACATGGGCCGGCGTGCCGGTGACGGCCAGCCGCACCCACATGACGCCGACCTGGGCGATCGAGAGCGTGTGGTTGAAGGGCTCCGGGATCACCGCCGCGTCGGCGCGGTAGCCGCGGTGCAGGCAGGCCAGCGCACCGTTGCCGGTGCATTCCTCCTCGATCACCGACTGGAGATAGACCGGGGCGGCCGGGCGGTAGCCGAGGCTCGCCAGCGCCTCGAAGGCGGCGGTGTAGGCGGCGATGCCGGCCTTCATGTCGCCGGCCCCGCGGCCATAGAGGCGGCCGTCGGCGATGCGGGGCTCGAAGGGCGGGGTGGTCCACAGCTCGGCCGGGCCGGTCGGCACGACGTCGATATGGCCGTTGAGGATCAGCGAGCGGCCCCTGGCCTCGCGCGGCTTGTGGATTCCGACGACATTCTCGCGGCCGGCGTAGGCGCCCGGCAGCACCGGCGGGGAAAAGCCGGGCAGGGTGGAGATTGCCGCCTCGTCCACCTCGAAACGGTCGACCAGCAGCCCCAGCGCGGCGAAGCGGTCGGCCATCAGGGCCTGCGCCCCGGCCTCATTGCCCAGCAGCGAGGGCTGGCGCACCAGATTGGACAGCAGCGCGACGCAGCGCGCCTGCGCCGCGTCGGCGGCGTCGATGATGGCGGCGCGCAGGCCGGCGTCGGGCAGCCCGACTTCACTGGTGTTGGCCTTCGAAACGCTCATTCCTGCTCCCCGTCGGCGCGGTTGCGCGATCCCATCGCATTCTAGAAAAAGACAAGACAAGCAGGTTTCGGCCCAATCCTTCCGGACATGGCCGCCATATTGCGGTCTTATGCTTTGTGCGGTTGCGGCGATGTTTGGGGCCGCGATGGAATGATTAGGCCGTCCCGACCGGCCATGGCGCAAATAAGCATTTTTCATTTTGCCCATGAATCTGATTTATGCCGCAGTTGCTCACTGGGCGTTCATGTGCATAGAATTTGGCCAGAGGGACCGCTGCCGCCGGAACGGGCAGCCGAGCGAAAGAGGGATGCGGTGAACGAAACCGAGGCGGAGCGCCAAGCTCTGGCCCGTCTGGGGCAGCAGCTCGACTGGAATCTGCTGCGCACCTTCATGGTGATCGTGCAGGAGGGCAGCATCACCAAGGCCGCCGTCCGCCTGTTTTTGACGCAGCCGGCGGTCAGCCTTGCCCTGAAGCGGCTGGAGGAACAGCTCGGCCGTCCGCTGATCGACCGGGGGCCGGGGCGATTCGCCGTCACCGCCGCCGGCGAGCAGGTCTATGACGAGGCGGTGTCGATCCACGGCACGGTGTCGCGGCTGGGCGCCCTGGTGCGCGACGCCAAGGACGGGGTCAGCGGCCACGTCCACATCCTGATGACCAGCCGCATCCAGACCGCGCTGTTCGACCGCTCGCTGCGGGAGTTCCACAAGCTCTACCCGCAGGTGACCTTCCGCATCGACGTGATGGCGTCGGCCGACGCGCACATCGCGTTGCAGCAGCGGATCGGCGCCATGGCGATCTGCCTGCTGCGCGAGCCGATTCCGGGGCTGGCCAGCATGGTGTTCCTGCGCCAGACCTACCGGCTCTATTGCGGGCCGGACTTCCGGCTGTTCGGCCGGCGCGACATCGACATCGCCGAGCTGCGGCGCGAGAATTTCGTGTCCTTCACCTCGGACCAGATCGACGGCGCCCTGTCGCCGCTGACCCTGTTCCGGGCGCGCGAGAGCTTCGCCGGCCGCATCGTCGCGTCGTCCGCGAATTTGGAGGAGGTGCGGCGGCTGATCCTGTGCGGGCTCGGCATCGGCCCGCTGCCCGACCACATCGCGGCGCGCGACGTCGAGGACGGGCTCTTGTGGGAACTGCCCCCCTACGAGGGCGTCGCCCCCGTCAACATCCACCTGATCTGGAGCGAGCAGGGCAAGCTGAACCGGGCGGAACGCGCGTTCCTGGAGTATTTGCAGACGGTCGCGGCGGAGGTGTAGCTGTCCCTCTCCCGCCCCGGGAGAGGGAAGGGGCCCGCGAAGCGGGAAGGGTGAGGGGCAATCGGGATATGGATTCCGTACCACGCCCGATAGCCCCTCACCCGGCCCTGCGGGCCACCCTCTCCCGGGACGGGAGAGGGACAAGAGCGCCCGCTTACTTCGAATAGTCGTAGAAGCCCTTGCCGGTCTTGCGGCCGAGGTGGCCGGCGTCGACCATTTCCTTCAGCAGCGGGGCCGGGCGGTACTTCGGATCGTTGAAGCCTTCGTAGAAGACGTTCATCACGAACAGCATGGTGTCGAGGCCGATCAGGTCGGCCAGCGCCAACGGGCCGATCGGGTGGTTGCAGCCCAGCTTCATGCCGGTGTCGATGTCCTCGGCGGTCGCCAGACCTTCCTGGAGCGCGAAGATCGCCTCGTTGATCATCGGGCAGAGGATGCGGTTGACGGCGAAGCCGGGGCTGTTCTTGGCGGTGATCGGCGCCTTGCCGACGCGCTTGGCGAAGGCTTCCGCCGCCGCCAGCGTCGCGTCGGACGTTTGCAGGCCGCGGATCAGCTCCAGCAGCGCCATCATCGGCACCGGGTTGAAGAAGTGCATGCCGATGAAGCGGTCGGGGCGGTCGGTCGCGGCGGCCAGCTTGGTGATCGAGATCGACGAGGTGTTGGTGGCGAGCAGCGCCTCGGGCTTCAGCGTCTCGCAGAGTTCCTTCAGGATCTTGACCTTCAGGCCCTCGTTCTCGGTCGCCGCCTCGATGACCAGATCGCAGTTGGCGAGCTTCGCCTTGTCGGTGGTGGCCGTGATGCGGGCGAGCGCCTCATCGCGGGCCCCGGCCGTCATCTTCTCCTTCTTGACCAGACGGTCGAGGCTGCCGCCGACCGTCTTCAGGCCGCGGGCGACGGCCTCCTCGGAGATGTCGGTCATCACCACGGTCAGGCCGGCGGCCGCGCAGATCTGCGCGATGCCGTTGCCCATCGTGCCGGCGCCGATGACGCCGATGGTCTCGATGGCGATGGTTCCCGTGCTCTCGGTCATGGTCCCAATGTCCCTTTGTTGGTCTCGCGGGTGCAGCAGCTTCTACACCGTTTCCTGTTGCACTGCGATGACTTGTCCATCGGCCACGCTGCCGCAGGGGGTGTCGCAGCCCTTCGCGGACAGGGGAATCCGGCCGGTCCCGGCCATCCACGCGGCGCGGTTTCAATTGCTTTGCCAACGAATTGTCATCGGTCCGCCCCGCTTCCCCTCTACTCCCTTCTCCGTCCCATGGCCGGGGCGGTCGCCGGGGGAAGGAAAGGCCGGCGACCGGCATCCACCGCCTCGGCGCCATCGGCCGGGCCCGACTCGGCGCTCCGGAAAGCCGGCCCCCGCGGCGTCCTCATCGGTCCGGAATCCCGTATTTCCGCAGCTTGTTGGCGATCATGGTGTGCGAGATGTCGAGCCGGGCCGCCAGCTTGCGGCTGGACGGGAAGCGGGGATAGAGCCGGCGCAGCAGCGCCCGTTCGAATCCCTCCACGGCCGCCTCCCAGCTTTCGACCTCCTCCACGCCGTCGGCCGCCGCGCCGGGGTTGCCCGGCTCCATGCCGGCGCCGGCCAGTTCCAGGTCGGCGGCGTCGAGAAAGGCGCCGTCGCTCATCGTCACGGCGCGGAAGATGACGTTCTCCAATTGGCGGACGTTGCCCGGCCAGCGGTTGGCGAGCAGCGCCGCCCCCGCCGCCGCGGTCAGCCGGCAGGGCGGGCGCCGGGTCTGGGCGCAGGCCCGCGCGATGAAGTGCCGGGCCAGCAGCAGGATGTCGTCGCCGCGCTCGCGCAGGGGCGGCACATGGAGGGACAGCACGTTCAGGCGGTAGAACAGATCCTCGCGGAAGCCGTGCTCGGCGACCATCGCCTCCAGCGGGCGGTGGGTCGCGCTGACGACGCGGACGTCGACCTTCTGCTCGCGCTCGCCGCCGACGCGGCGGAAGCTGCCGTCGTTGAGGAAGCGCAGCAGCTTGGCCTGGAGATAGGCCGACATTTCGCCGATCTCGTCGAGGAAGACGGTGCCGCCGTGCGCCAGTTCCAGCAGCCCCGGCTTGCCGCCGCGCTGCGCTCCGGTGAAGGAGCCGGGGGCGTAGCCGAACAGCTCGCTCTCGGCCAGATTCTCCGGCACGGCGGCGCAGTTCAGCGCCAGGAAGGGCTTGTCGGCGCGCGGGCTGGCGCGGTGGCAGGCGTGGGCGATCAGCTCCTTGCCGGTGCCGGTCTCGCCGAGGATCAGCAGCGGCGCCTCCACCGCGGCGACGCGGGCGGCCCGCGCCTTCAGCCCGCGCACCGGCGGGGAGTCGCCGAGGATCTTCTCGAAACCGCCCTCGTCGAAATTCTGCAAGGCGTCCAGCCGCTCGCCGATGCGCGCCGGGGCGAACAGGGTGACGACGGCGCCTTGGACCGCGCCTTGGACGGCACCCTGGGCGGCGTCCGCCGCGTCCTGGTCGATGATCGGGGTGACGTCGATCAGGAAGGGCTGGCCGTTCAGCGTCGCCTCGCGGCCGGGGATGCGGAACCCGCCGCCGGTCAGATCGCGGGTCAGGGCCGGGTCGCCGAGCAGCGCGCCAAGATCCGCCCCGGTCAGCGCCGCCTCGGGGACGCCGGCCACCGAGGCGGCGGCGGCGTTCGCCACGACGACATGGCCGGCGCGGTCGACCGCCAGCACCGGGTCGGGCAAGGCTGCCAGCAGCGCGTCGAGGTGCAGCCGCCGCCGCGTTCCGGGCAGCATGTCGATGGCGGTGACCGACCGCACGCCCTCGATGCCGCGCAGGGCGTCGCCAAGCGCCGGAAGGGTGGTCGGGTCGAGGCCGGGAGCGTCGATGTGGATGTGGGGCGGATCGACCTCCACCCCGACGACGTTCAGCCGGCGGATGGCCAGCACGGCGAGGATCTCGTGGGCGATGCCGACCCGGTCGGCGAAGGTGACCTCGATGCGCATGGGGAGACCTTGGACGGTGCTGGCGTGGGGGCGCGCCCGGTCAACTGTATCGAATAATTTACGCCGTATCAAAATCTTTACAGATGATGCATGAGCCTGAAACGGAAAGGAATTCTTCATTCCTTCATCACCGGGACGGCGGCCCTGTAAAATTTGGCGTACAGCCGGCCATCGCCACCGGCTTTTCCCATCCAGCGTTTCCGCCACCCTGCCGCTTGGCACCGCGTTTGCTAGCCCAGTCCCCAAGCGACTTCATGATCCTCGGGAGCCAGTCACATGCGCGTGATCGTTCTGGGCAGCGGCGTCATCGGTGTCTCCACCGCCTATTATCTGGCGCGCGCCGGCCATGACGTGACGGTGATCGACCGCCAGAGCGGCCCCGCGCTGGAAACCAGCTTCGCCAACGCGGGCGAAGTCTCGCCGGGCTACTCGGCCCCCTGGGCGGCGCCGGGCCTGATGCTGAAGGCCATCAAGTGGATGACCATGAAGCACTCTCCGCTGGTCATCCGGCCGAAGCTGGATCCGGCCATGTGGTCCTGGTGCCTGAAGCTGCTGATGAACGCCAACGAGACCAGCTACCAGCTCAACAAGAGCCGGATGGTCCGCATCGCCGAATACAGCCGCGACTGCCTGAAGGCGCTGCGCGCCGAGACCGGCATCGCCTACGACGAGCGCACGAAGGGCACCTTCCAGGTCTTCCGCACGCAAAAGCAGATGGACGCCGCCGGCTACGACATGGCGGTGCTGGAGCGCTACGGCGTGCCCTACAGCCTGCACGACCGCGAGTCCTTGAGCGCCGTCGAGCCGGCGCTGGAGGGCGTGAAGGAGAAGCTGGTCGGCGGCCTGCTGCTGCCGGGCGACGAGACCGGCGACTGCTTCCTGTTCACCAACCGGCTGGCCGAGTTCGCCGCCAAGCGCGGCGTCGCGTTCCGCTACGGCGTCACCATCCGTGGCCTGGAGAGCGACGGCCGCAAGGTGACCGGCGTCGTCACCGACCAGGGCACCCTGACCGCCGACAGCTACGTCGTCGCCATGGGCAGCTACTCGCCCACGCTGGTGAAGCCCTTCGGGCTCGACCTGCCGGTCTACCCGGTGAAGGGCTACTCGCTGACTCTGCCGATCACCGATCCGGCCGGCGCCCCGGAATCGACGGTGATGGACGAGACCCACAAGGTCGCCGTCACGCGCCTTGGCGACCGCATCCGCGTCGGCGGCACCGCCGAACTGGCCGGCTTCGACCTGACGCTGCGCCCGCGCGGCCGGGGTCCGCTCGACCATGTGGTCAGCGACCTGTTCCCGCGTGGCGGCGACCTGTCGAAGGCCGAGTTCTGGACCGGCCTGCGCCCCAACACGCCGGACGGCACGCCGATCGTCGGCCCGACCCCCGTGCGCAACCTGTTCCTCAACACCGGCCACGGCACGCTGGGCTGGACGATGGCCGCCGGTTCGGGCCGTCTGGTCGCCGACGCGGTCGGCGGCCGCCAGACCGAGATCGACCTGGACGGCCTGACCGTCGAGCGCTACGGCCGCAAGCCCGCCGCGACGGCCGTCTCGCGTCCGGGCGCCGTCCGTCCGGCCGACGCCCGGTCGTAAAGGCACGCGGCGGCGGCCAACTCCATCCATCCCTTCGTCATGCCCGGCCTTGTGCCGGGCATTCACGACCGCGAACCGTCATCCGGGGAACCGTCATCCGGGGCTGCCCGCCCGCCGGTTTCGCCTCACGACGCCGGCGGCGACCAGGCCAGCTCCGTCAGCGGCTTGCTCCGCTTGAACGCTTCATACACCGCCACGCCCTTCTCGCGCTCCGTCTCGCACAGCATCATCAGCACGTCGGAGTCCGGGCTGGCCGATGAGCAGACCTTCGAATCCCGGTTGCAGCTCGGCCGCGTGTGCGGTGCCAGCCATTTGCCAGGCTGAGACTTCCGCGCCGCCAGCAGGAAGGACTCCGCCAGCTTGGCGCTCTCCGCCTCGCTGCCGTCGTTGCGCACCGTGAACAGCGGCGAGTGGACGCTGCTGGCGAGAAAGCCCGACCCCGTCAATTGCGCCACGCAGAAGCGCTCGCGCACCGGCGCCGGCGCCAGGACCGGCGCGTCGGCGTACACCGCGCCCGGCGGCAACGCCGGGGTGTTGCTGGTGATGGGCCCCACGATCATCTCGCGCGACTCGCGTGCCCGCCACAGTGTCACCAGCACGCTCTGCCCGTTGGGCACCGTACCCAGCACCCGGCGCATCCGCGCCGCATCGCTCACCGCCACACCACGCACCTCGAGGATCACGTCGCCGCCCCGGATGCCCGACTGGTCAGCCGCCCGGCCCGGTATCAGCGCCGTCACCAGCAAGCCGCGCGGTGTTGCCAGCCCCACCGCCTGCGCCAGTTCGGCGGTCACCGGGCCGACCGCCGCTCCCATCGCCCCCTGCGGTTCGCTCGTCGCCGGCGGCGCCGGCGATGGACCGGCGGCGGGCGTCGCCACGGCGGGGGCCGCACCCGCCACCGCGCACCCCTGCTCGGCCATGACCTGTCGCACCCCCCTGATGTGGATCGACTGCGCCTCGCGCTGCTCCATGTCCATCGTGGGCAACTGGTCGCCGTACGCCTTCAGCATCCCTGCCAGCGTCCGGCAATCCATGCCCCGGTAGGCGGGGGCAACGGACACCTCCGGCGGTCCGGCCGCCGTGCTTGCCGCCCCGATCGCCAGCCCAACCGGATCAAGGGCACAGCCCGACAGCACCGCCGCTCCCGAAGCCGCCCCCAACACCGCGATCCATGCCGTGGCCCTTGTGCGAAAGCGCCGCATCACCCCCGTCTCCCCCCGTGCCGGCAGGAGCGCAGTGTGCCTGCTCCAAAGTGGTAAGAGAAGCGGCGTGACGCGTGCGCCGCGCTCCCTGTCGATCGAAGCGTCGCGGGTTGCGGCCGCTCCGGCGCGCCCGTCCTACCGCGCCATGGTCCGCGCCGCGCGGCGGAAGCGGGTCATGGCGAGTTCCAGAAGCGCCGAGTCGCTCACCGGGGCGCCGTCCAGCAGATGCCGGGCGGCCCCCCTCTCGTGCGGGCCGGGGTGGCGGCGCACCTGATGGCCGAGGCGCCGCAGATGCAGGATCGCCTCGTAGAGCCGCGCCGGCTCCTCCGCGAGGGTGCGCCGCTCCATCACGCCAGCACCAGCAGCAGATCCTTGGTCTCGACGTTGCGGCCCTGCTGGGCGACGATGCGCTCGACCGTGCCGGCGCGCTCGGCCCGCACCGTGGTCTCCATCTTCATCGCCTCCAGCGACAGCAGCGCGTCGCCGGCCTCCACCGCCTGGCCCGGCTGGACCAGGATGCCGGTGACGAGGCCGGGCATCGGGGCGCCGACATGGGCCGGGTTGCCGTCCTCCGCCTTCGGGTGGGCGGCGCGGGCCGGGGCCACCTTGCGGTCGGCCACCTTGATGGTGCGCGGCTGGCCGTTCAGCTCGAAGAACACCGCGCGGCGGCCCTCCTCGTCGGCCTCGCCGGTCGCCAGATAGCGGATCAGCAGCGACTTGCCCGGCTCCAGCTCGACGCCGGTCTCCTCGCCCTGCAACAGACCGTGGAAGAACACCGGCGTGGAGAGCACCGACACGTCGCCGTGGGTCTTGCGGTGCTGGCAGAAGTCGGCGAACACCTTCGGGTACATCAGGTGCGAGGCGAGCTGCCGGTCGTCGATCGGCTGGCCGAGCTTGGCGGCGACGGCGGCGCGCTCGGCCTCCAGGTCGGCCGGCGGCAGGATGGCGCCGGGCCGCACCGTCAGCGGCGCCTCGCCCTTCAGAACCTTGCGCTGCAAGGCGTCGGGGAAGCCGCCCGGCGGCTGGCCCAGCTCGCCGCGCATGAGCTGCACGACCGACTCCGGGAAGGCGATCTCCTTCGCGGGGTCGAGGATGTCGTCCTCGGTCAGCCCGCCGGTCACCATCACCAGCGCCATGTCGCCGACCACCTTGGAGGTCGGCGTCACCTTCACGATGTCGCCGAACAGCCGGTTCACCGTGGCGTAGGCGCGCACGACGTCGTCCCAGTGATGCTCCTCGATGCCCAGCGAGCGGGCCTGCTCGCGCAGGTTCGTGTATTGCCCGCCCGGCATCTCGTGCCGGTAGACCTCCGAGGAACCGGAGCGGATCGCGCTCTCGAAGGGCGCGTAGGCGGCGCGCACCTCCTCCCAGTAATGGCCGATCCGGCGGATCGCCTCGGGGTCGAGTCCGGTGTCGCGCGGCGTGTGGCGCAGCGCCGCCGCGATCGAGCCCAGCGGCGGCTGCGAGGTCAGGCCCGACAGGCTGTCCATCGCCGCGTCCACCGCGTCCACCCCGGCCTCGACGGCGGCCAGCACGCTGGCGGCGCTGGCGCCCGAGGTGTCGTGGGTGTGGAAGTGGATCGGCAGCCCGACCTCCTCCTTCAGCGTGCGCACCAGCAGCGAGGCGGCGGCCGGCTTGCACAGGCCGGCCATGTCCTTGATGCCGAGGATGTGGGCGCCGGCCGCCTCCAGCTCCTTGGCGAGGTTCACGTAATAGCGCAGATCGTATTTCGGCCGCGACGGGTCGAGCAGATCGCCGGTGTAGCAGATGGCGGCTTCGCAGATGGCGCCGGTCTCGCGCACCGCGTCGATGGCGACGCGCATGTTCCCGACCCAGTTCAGGCTGTCGAAGACGCGGAAGACGTCGATGCCGCCGGCCGCCGCCTGCCCGACGAACTGGCGCACCACATTGTCCGGGTAGTTGGCGTAGCCGACGGCGTTCGACGCGCGCAGCAGCATCTGCAAGAGCAGGTTCGGCATCGCGGCGCGCAGCCCGTCGAGCCGCTCCCACGGGTCCTCCTTGAGGAAGCGCATGGCGACGTCGAAGGTCGCGCCGCCCCAGCATTCGACGGAGAACAGGTCAGGCAGCAGCCGGGCGTAGGCCGGAGCGACCGCCAGCAGGTCATGGCTGCGCACGCGGGTCGCCAGCAGCGACTGGTGGGCGTCGCGCATGCTGGTGTCGGTGACCAGCGTGCGGGTCTGCGCCTTCATCCAGCGGGCGACGGCCTCGGCGCCCTCGGCTTGCAGTTTCTGTTTCAGGCCGGGCGGCGGGGCGTCGCGGCCGGCGGCCGGTGCCTTGGGTTCGGCCGGGCGGGGGTGGGCGCCGGGCTTCATTTCCGGGTTGCCGTTGACCATGACGTCGGCCAGGAAGGTCAGCAGCCGGGTGGCGCGGTCGCGGCGCGGCTCGCGCTGGAACAGCTCGGGCGTGGTGTCGATGAAGCGGGTGGTGTAGGTGCCGCCGCGGAACTGCGGGTGGTCGATCAGCGCCTCCAGAAAGGCGAGGTTGGTCGCCACGCCGCGGATGCGGAACTCGCGCAGCGCGCGGTCCATGCGGGCGATCGCCTCCTCGGGGGTCGGCGCCCAGGAGACGACCTTTTCCAGCAGGCTGTCGTAATGGCGGGTGATCAGCGCTCCGGAAAAGGCGGTGCCGCCGTCGAGCCGGATTCCGAAGCCGTTGGCGCCGCGGTAGGCGGTGATGCGGCCGTAATCCGGGATGAAGCTGTTGTCCGGATCCTCGGTGGTGATGCGGCACTGGATGGCGTGGCCGGTCAGGCGGATGTCGCGCTGTTCCGGAACGCCGCTGGCGCCGCCGCCGATCAGGGCGCCGGCGGCGATGCGGATCTGAGCCTTCACGATGTCGATGCCGGTGACGACCTCGGTGATCGTGTGCTCGACCTGGACGCGCGGGTTGACCTCGATGAAGTAGAAGGCGCCGCTGTCGGCGTCCATCAGGAACTCGACCGTTCCGGCGTTGCGGTAGCCGGCGGCGCGGGCGAGCTTCAAGGCGGCGTCGCACAGGCCGAGCCGCTCGTCGGTGGTGAGATAGACGGCGGGCGCGCGCTCGACGACCTTCTGGTTGCGGCGCTGGACGGTGCAGTCGCGCTCGAACAGGTGGACGAGATTGCCGGCGGAATCGCCGAGGATCTGCACCTCGACGTGGCGGGCGCGGCGGACGAGCTTCTCCAGATAGACCTCGCCGTTGCCGAAGGCGGCCTGGGCCTCGCGGCGGGCTGCGGCGACGAGGTCGGGGAGATCCTTCGCCGTCTCGACGACGCGCATGCCGCGCCCGCCGCCGCCCCAGCTCGCCTTCAGCATCAGCGGGTAGCCGACCTCCCCGGCCAGCCGCGCGGTCTCGGCCGGGTCGTCGGGCAGGGCGCCGGTCGCGGGCATCACCGGCACGCCGGCCGAGACGGCGAGGTTGCGGGCCGCCACCTTGTTGCCGAGCAACCGCATGGTGTCGGGCGACGGGCCGACGAAGGTGATGCCGTTGGCGGCGCAGGCGTCGGCGAAGGCCGGATTCTCCGACAGGAAGCCGTAGCCGGGGTGGATGGCGTCGGCGCCGGTCCGGAGCGCCACGGCGATGATGGCGTCGATGTCGAGATAGGCCTCGATCGGCCCCTTGCCCTCGCCGATGCGGTAGCTCTCGTCGGCCTTGAAGCGGTGCAGCGCGAAGCGGTCCTCGGTGGAATAGACCGCGACGGTGGGAATGCCGAGTTCGGTGGCCGCCCGCAGCACGCGGATGGCGATCTCGCCGCGGTTGGCGACCAGGAGTTTGCGGAAGGCGGGCGTCGGCATGGCGCGGGTCCTCGAAGATGGGCGAGAGGGCGGGCAGGCGCGGGGAGGCGCACCGGCGGGATCAAGGCGGGGTGAAGCGGCGTGTCGGTGGCCGCTTCTCAGCGGCCCCGTCCAGCGGTCCCGTCAGCGGACGATGACGACGACCAGCCGCTTGGGTCCATGGACGCCGTAGGCCAGCGTCTGCTCGATGTCGGCCGTCTTGCTGGGGCCGGAGATCAGCAGGGCGTTGGTCGGCATGCCCTCGGCCCAGCGGTTGTCGCGCATCGCCTGCCAGAAGGTGTCGTAGAGCGCGTCGGCGCGCAGCAGCGCCACATGGATGTGCGGGACGAGGGAGAGCAGGCGCGGTTCCTCGGCGCTCGGCCACAGGATCAGGCTGCCGGTTTCGGCGATGGCGCCCAGCGTGGAGGTGAGGCCGGCGTCGATGCTCTCGAAAAGCCGTTCCTTGAAGGCCTCGACCGGACGGTCGTAGGGGATGAGCCGGAGTCCCTCTCCCGCCCCGGGAGAGGGAAGGGGCCCGCGAAGCGGGAAGGGTGAGGGGCTATCGGGCGTGGGGCCGGATCCATGTTCGGACAGCCCCTCACCCTCCCCACGGCTATCGCCGTGGGTCCCCTCCCTCTCCCGGGGCGGGAGAGGGCTGTAAGCCGCCAGCGTCTTTCCATCCGGCGTCGCCGGCGCGTAGAGCAGCGTCGTCGCGCCTTCGCGCACCAGGAACTCCCGCACCACCGCCGGCCAATCGGCCTCGGTCGCCTCCAGGAACTCGGTGTGCACCGCCTCCATCAGGCGGCGGATGCGGGGGAGCCGTTCCTCCGGCGCCCAGCGCTTCTCGGCCAGCACGGTGGTGTCGGACGGCGGCGGGGTCACCGGGTGGGCGTCGCGGTTGGTCCGCAGCTTGGCCAGGATGGCGGAACGGGCGTCAGACATCGGGAATCCCCTTCTCGCGGGCCAGATCATGGAGCGTGCGCGACGCGAAGCGCGGCTTGGCCCGCACGCTGGTCCATTCCTTGAGCAGCGGCAGCCCCGTGGGCGCCGCGTTGCCGAGCTTGCTCATCGCCATGGTCGCGATCTTGTAGGCGGTCGGCGAGGCGTTCATCGCCGCCCAGCCCTTCCACACCATCGCCTCGGCCTTGCTGGCCTGGGCGCCGGCATCCTTCACCGCGTCGCTCGGGCGCACGGCCTCGACGCGCAACCGGCCCATGATCTCGACGATGGGGATCTTGACCGGGCAGATCTCGACGCAGGCGTTGCACATGGTGCAGGCGTGGGGCATCTCGCCGCGCTTGGCCAAGCCCTCCATCTGCGGCACCAGGATCTTGCCGATCGGGCCGGGGTAGGGCGCCTCGTAGGCGTGGCCGCCGACCTTGGTGTAGACCGGACAGTGGTTCATGCAGGCGCCGCAGCGGATGCAGCGCAGCGTGTCGCGCAGCTCCGGGTCGGCGTAGACCGACGACCGCCCGTTGTCGAGGATCACCAGATGGATCTCGCGCGGGCCGTCCAGCTCGCCCTCCTTGCGGGGCGAGGTGATCATGTTGACGTAGGTGGTGATCGGCTGGCCGGTGGCGGAACGCGGCAGCAGGCTGATGACCGGCGGCACGTCCTCCAGATGCTCGACCACCTTCTCCAGCCCCATGAAGGCGATGTGGACCGGCGGCACCGTGGTGCACATGCGGCCGTTGCCCTCGTTCTCGATCAGGCAGAGCGTGCCGGTCTCGGCCACCGCCGCGTTGACGCCGGACATGCCGACGTCGGCGGTCATGAACTTCCTGCGCAGGATGCGCCGCGCCAGATCGGTCAGGTAGGCGGCGTCCTCGATGCTCTCCGCCTCCTTGATCTTGCGCTTGAACAGATGGGCGATCTGCTTGGTGTTCAGGTGGATCGCCGGCATGATGATGTGCGACGGCATGGTGCCGTCGAGCTGGACGATGTACTCGCCGAGATCGGCCTCCAGCGCCTCGATGCCGTGCTGCTCCAGGAAGGCGTTGAGGTGCATCTCCTCGGTCACCATCGACTTGCCCTTGACGGCGAGCTTGGCGTCGACGCGCTTCATGATGCCCAGCACGATGGCGTTGGCCTCGTCGGTGGTCGAGGCCCAATGCACCTGGATGCCGTTGCGGGTGCAGTTGGCCTCCAGCTTCTCCAGCAGCTCCGGCAGCTTGGCGAGCGTGCGCAGGCGAACGCTGGCCGCCAGCGCCCGCATGTCGTGCCACTCCTTGGCGTCGGCGAACTGGACGGCGCGCTTGCTCATCAGGCCGTCCATGGCCCGGCGGAAGTTGCCGCGAAGCTGCGGGTCGAGCAGCGCCGCCTTCGACGCGGCGGCGAAGTTCACGGCCTGGGGGGTATGCTCAGCCATGGAGGCGCTCCTTCAGGAACTGGGCGATGTGCTGGCCCTGCACCGGCTTGCGCCCGCCCTCCAACGCGCCGTTGATGTTCAGCAGGCAGCCGCAGTCGCCCGACACCACCCGCTTGGCGCCGGTCTGCTCGATGTCCGCCACCTTGTCGCCGACCATCGCGGCCGAGATCTCCGGGTGGCGGACGGCGAAGGTGCCGCCGAAGCCGCAGCATTCCTTCTCCCGCTTCAACTCGACCAGTTCGACGTTGGCGAGCTGGCGCAGCAGCGCCTTGGGTTCCTCGACCACGCCCATCTCGCGCTGGGCGTGGCAGGAGGCGTGCCAGGTGACGCGCATCGGCTCGCCCTTGTCCTCCAGCCTGACGTCGAGGAGCTGGACGAGGAACTGCGTCAGCTCCCAGACGCGGGACGAGACGTTCACCGCCTTCGCCTCGTCCGGCTCGCCGTGGAACAGGTGGGGCCAGTGCTTCTTCATCATGCCGGCGCAGGAGCCCGAGGGCACCACGATGGGCAGATCCTCGGGGAACAGGTCGAGCTGGGCGCGGGCGACCTTGAGGGCGTCGGCGCGGTAGCCGGAGTTGTAGGCCGGCTGGCCGCAGCAGCTCTGCCCCTGCGGGAAGACCACGGTCAGTCCCTGGGCCTTCAGCAGCTCCATGCCGGCCATGCCGGCCTCGGGGTAGAACAGATCGACCAGACAGGTTCCGAAGAAATAGACCTTGCTCGGCCGGGGCGGGGTCGGCTGGGGCGCGGTGGCGGTGGTCATTGCACGGTGTCCTGTCAGAAGGCGGGTTCGGGCGCGCGGGCGGCCGGGGCCGTGGCGGCCTTGGGGCGCGAACAGGCGTCCACGAGGTAGACGATCGAGCGGTAGGGCAGGCCGGCATGGTCCGACAGACCGATCTCGCAGGTGCGGCTGGTCGAGTAGCCGGAGCTGGCGCCCGCCGGCACGTCCTTCTTCAGGTGGCGCAGCGCATGGGCGTTGAGTTCCGGCGTCGAGAAGCCCTTGTCGCCGGCGAAGCCGCAGCAGCCGACATCCTCGGGCACCACGACCTTGGACGAGCAGGCCTTGGCGATGGCGGTCAGCGTCGCATCCAGCCCCATGCGGCGCGTGCTGCAGGTCAGGTGCAGGACGACCGGCTCCTCGCTCCTGACGATGTCGAGGCGGGGCAGGGCGTGGAGGTGCAGGAACTCGGCGATGTCGAGGATCCTGAGGCCGCCGTCGGTCGCCCGTTTCTTCAAACGGAAGGCGCAGGGGCTGGTGTCCATGACGATGGGCAGCGCGCCGTTGTTGCTCGCCTTGGCCAGCGCCGCCAGCATCGCGTCGGCCTTGGCGTCGGCCTGGTCGGCGAGGCCCTTGCTCTCCAGCGACATGCCGCAGCATTGCGAGGACAGCTCCTCCGGATAGATCACCCGGAAGCCGGCCTTGCGCATCAGCCCCTCGACCTTCTCGGGCAGCGGGACCTGCTCCGGATCCCCGGCCGACGGGCCCATGGTGCGGCTGACGCAGCTCGGGATGTAGACCACCGCCGGCTGGGCCGCGAGCTGGCTCTCGGGCGCCTTCTCCGCCAGGGGCGTGAAGCGGACCGGGGTCGGCATGTTGCGCGGCAGGCCGGGCAGATGGCCGGCGGTCAGCGCGCGGGCGGCGGTGCTGACCGCCTCCGGTCCGGCGACCCGGCGGGCGAGGTCGGCCAGCCGCAGGCCGGTGCGCGCCACGCCCAGCACGCCCCCCATGTGGTCGGCGACGAAATCGCCGACCTTCCGGGCGACGGCGCCGCGATTCTGGCCGCGCAGCGCCTTGATCAGCAGCCCCGTCTCGATGCCGACCGGGCAGGCGGTGGAGCACAGGCCGCAGGCCGCGCAGGTGTCGATGCCCTGGTAGTCGTAGGCGTCGCTCAGCGCCGCCAGCCGGGCCGGGTCGGCGCCGTCGCGGGTCAGGCGCGAGATCTCGCGCCAGCCGACGATGCGCTGGCGCGGCGACAGCGTCATCTTGTGCGACGGGCAGGTCGGCTCGCAGAAGCCGCACTCGATGCAGGTGTCGACCAGCGGATGGGCCGGCGGCATCGGCTTGAGGTTCTTGAGATGCGCCTCGGGGTCGCCGTTCAGGATCACGCCGGGGTTCAGCAGCCCCTCCGGATCGAACAGCGCCTTGATCTCCTTCATCAGGCCGTAGGCCTGCGGCCCCCACTCCATCTCGACGAAGGGGGCCATGTTGCGGCCGGTGCCGTGCTCGGCCTTCAGCGAGCCGTCATAGCCCTGCACCACCATGGCGCAGACGTCGTCCATGAACTGGCGGTAGCGGTCGATTTCGGTGTCGGTGTCGAAGGCCTGGGTGAAGACGAAGTGCAGGTTCCCTTCCAGCGCGTGGCCGAAGATGATGGCCTCGTGGTAGCCGTGCTTGAGGAACAGGGCCTGGAGTTCGACCGTCGCCTCGGCCAGCCGTTCCAGCGGGAAGGCGACGTCCTCGATGATGACGGTGGTGCCCAGCTCGCGGATGGCGCCGACCGCCGGGAACAGGCCCTTGCGGATCTTCCAGAAACCCTCGCAGGCCTTGGCGTCGGTGGTGAAGGCGCCGTCGCCGATGGTGACGGTCGTCGCCAGCACGGCGGCGATCTCGGCGAGCTGGGAGTCCAGCGCGGCCGGGCTCTCGGCGCGGGTCTCGACCAGCAGGCAGGCCACGTCCGGACCGAAGCCCTTGATCTGCGGCGGCATGCCCGGCTTGTCCTCGATGGAGCGCAGCGAGGCGCGGTCCATCAACTCCACCGCCGAGACCGGAGTCGCCTTCAGCAGGGCGACGGCGCGGCAGGCCTCGGCGATGTCGGGGAAGAACAGCAGGGCGCTCGCCTTGTCGGCGTGCTCCGGCACCGTGTGCAGGGTGATGGCGGAGATGAAGCCCAGCGTCCCTTCCGAGCCGATCAGCAGATGCTGGAGGATGTCGATGGGGTCCTCGTAATCGACCAGCGCGTTCAGGCTGTAGCCGGTGGTGTTCTTGATGCGGAACTTGTTGCGGATGCGCTCGGCCAGGGGCCCGTCGGCGCGGGTCCGCGCGCCGAGCTCCGTCAGGCTGTCGAGCAGGGGCCTGTGGCTGCGCCAGAAGGCGCTTCGGCTGCTGGCGTCGCCGGTGTCGAGCACGGTGCCGTCGGCCAGCGCCAGCCGCATCGAGGCCAGCGTCCGGTAGCTGTTCTGCGCGGTGCCGCAGCACATGCCGCTGGCGTTGTTGGCGGCGATGCCACCGATCTTGGCGGTGGCGATGGAGGCCGGGTCGGGGCCGATCTTGCGGCCCAGCGGCGCCAGCTTGCGGTTGGCCTCGGCGCCGATGACGCCGGGCTGGAGAGTGACCGTCGCGGCGTCGGGTGCGATCGCGCAGCCGCGCCAGCCGTCGCCCAGCAGGACGAGCACGCTGTCGCTGACCGCCTGCCCCGACAGGCTGGTGCCGCCGGCGCGGAAGGTGACGGGCGCCTTGTGCCCGCGCGTCACGCGCAGCAGGCGGACGACCTCCTCCTCGGTCTCGACGATGGCGACGATCTTGGGAATGAGACGGTAGAAGCTGCCGTCGGTGCCGTAGGCCAGCGTCCGCAGCGGATCGGTGATCAGGCGGGCTTCGGGCATGAACTCCCGCAGCTCGGTCAGCACGCGCTCGTAGGGGACGGGCAGCATCGGTCCGGTTCCTTCGGCTGGAATGAGATGGCTTCAAGGAAAAGGCCGGTCGGACGGGCGACCCCGTCCGACCGCAGTCAGGAGACTCTAAGGGCGGAGGATCAGGGGATCATCCACTGGAAGTAGTAGGCCTGGAGCACCGTGATCACGCCGATGATGGTGACGAAGAACAGGCTGTGCTTCAGGGTGAAGCGGAACAGGTCCGCCTCGCGCCCGACCAGGCCCACGGCGGCGCAGGCCACCGCGATGGACTGCGGCGAGATCATCTTGCCGGTGACGCCGCCGGTGGTGTTGGCGGTGACCATCAGGATGTCCGACAGGCCGAGCTGCTGCGCGGTGGTCGCCTGGAGGGCGCAGAACAGCGCGTTCGACGAGGTGTCCGACCCGGTCAGGAACACGCCGAGCCAGCCGAGCACCGGCGAGAAGAACGGGAAGGCGTTGCCCGTGCCGGCCAGCAGCAGCGCCAGCGTCGAGGACAGGCCCGAGTAGTTGGCGATGAAGGCGAAGGCCAGCACCATGCCGATCGAGTAGATCGGGCGGCGCAGCTCCGACAGCGTCTCGCCGAAGGTCGAGACGGCGGTCGAGGGCTTCATGCGCAGGAAGAAGACGGTGACGATGGCGGTCAGCAGGATCGCCGTGCCGGTGGCGGCCAGCAGGTCCAGCTTGTAGACCGCGTCGTAGGGCTTGGGCGAGGCGACGATCGGGGCGACGCGCATCACCAGCTGGTGCAGGCCCTCGATCGGGAAGTACATCACCGTCGAGGCGAGCGCGCCGGTCTTGGCGAACAGCGCCTTGAAGGGCGCGAGGCTCCACACGGTGACGATGGCGGTCAGGACCAGGAAGGGCGACCACGCCTTGATCACCTGACCCGACGTGTAGGCCGGGGCGTTGCCGGCCAGCGCGGAGGCCGGGGTGGCCATGGCGCCGACCGAGGCCGCCGCCGGGCCGCCAACAGGGGCGCCCATGGTGCCGGCGTTCTCGAAGCGGAAGATGCGCTTGGGCTTCCACACCTTCAGGAACAGCGTCAGGCAGACCAGGCTGAACAGGGCCGACGTGATGTCCGGCAGCTCGGGGCCGATGAAGTTCGAGGTGAAGAACACGCCGACGGCGAAGGACACGCCCGCCACCAGCACGGCCGGCCACGTCTCGCGCACGCCGCGGAAGCCGTCCATGATGAAGACGATCCAGAAGGGCACGAACACGGCGAGCAGCGGCAGCTGGCGGCCGGCCATCTGGCCGATCTTGAAGGCGTCCAGACCCGTCACCTGGCCGGCGACGATCATCGGGATGCCCATGGCGCCGAAGGCCACCGGGGCGGTGTTGGCGATCAGGCAGAGGCCGGCGGCGTAGAGCGGGTTGAAGCCGAGGCCGACCAGCAGCGCCGCCGTGATGGCGACCGGCGCGCCGAAGCCCGCCGCGCCTTCCAGGAAGGCGCCGAAGGAGAAGCCGACCAGCAGCATCTGGAGACGCTGGTCCTCGGTGATCGACAGAATCGACGAGCGGATGATGTCGAACTGCCCGGTCTTGACCGTGATCTTGTAGAGGAACACGGCGCCGACGATGATCCAGGCGATCGGCCACAGACCATAGAGGAAGCCGTAGACGGCCGAGGCGAAGCCCATGCCGAGCGGCATCTTGTA
Source organism: Azospirillum agricola (assembly GCF_020005195.1). Classification (NCBI taxonomy): domain Bacteria; kingdom Pseudomonadati; phylum Pseudomonadota; class Alphaproteobacteria; order Rhodospirillales; family Azospirillaceae; genus Azospirillum; species Azospirillum agricola. Next base: position 248,561 of record NZ_JAIFZR010000002.1, on the reverse strand, counting down.
GAAGAAGATGGCGACGAGCAGCGCGATGGCGACCGTGATGGTGGCCGCGACATGCCCCTTCATCCGCAGGAAGGCCAGGGCGACGAAGAAGAAGATGATCGGCAGCGCGGCGACCAGCGCCGAAACCCACAGGTTCCCCGCCGGATCATAGACTTGCATCCAAGGTTGCATTTTATCTTCCATTCAAAGTTTGACCGCGCCGTCCCTCGTCAAAGGCCGGCGGCGGCGCGATCAGAACCCGAAGGCGACCATCGGCGCCGTGGTTGGCCCCCACATCGACGCGAACGGCGCCGGCGGGGCCGTGCCGTTCATCGGGGCGTGGGTGCGGGACCGGATCATCCGAGGGCTTCCTCCGCGAGGGGCGTGGGTTCCAGACCTAGAAAAGTCGGGGAGGAGGCCGGTCGTCGGTCGGCCAGCCATGCGGCAAGCCAACAGCGTTCGCCGCCGCCGGACCGGCGGCGACGCGGAACGCCTTCTCGGCGGGTCCGTCCTATCCCCAGAACAGATGGACACCCTTGACCAGGAACCGGATCGGGACAGAATCCTTCGCCGGCGGCCTCAGTCTGGACGTCTCTTATCCATATGACGTTTGCTGGATAAAAGATTTGACCATACCGTGCAACGGTAAAATCATTGGGTGGTCGATGCACTTTCGTAGGGGGGTGGGGCCACCGGGGTGCGGCGGCAGTGGACGCTGTTGGAATCCATAGGGTATTGAAGACACCGAGACGCGCAGAAGGACCGCCTACCCAATGCAGGGGACGATCAAACCCGCCAAGCTGGCCGACGCCATTGCCGAGCATCTGGAAAAGCTGATCCTGGAGGGCGCTTTGCGTCCGGGCGAGAAGCTGCTGGCCGAACGCGAGCTGGCGGCCAAGCTCGACGTGTCCCGCCCGTCGCTGCGCGACGCCATCGCCAAGCTGGAGGAGCGCGGGCTGCTGGTGACCGGGCGCAACGGCACCCACATCGCGCAGTTCCTCTCGCACATCGGCGACCCGCTGGTGGCGCTGCTCCAGAACAACCCGAAGACGACCTTCGACTATCTGGAGTTCCGCGGCTCGATCGAGGCGCAGGCGGCGATGCTGGCGGCCCAGCGCGCCACCGACCTCGACCGCGCCGGCATCAGCGCCATCGTCGCCCGCATGAAGGCCGCCCACGGCAAGGACGACAGCTCGGAGGAGGCGGACTCCGACGCCGACCTGCATCTGGCGATCTACGAGGCGGCCCACAACATCGTCATGCTGCACATCATGCGGACCCTGTCCAACATGCTGCGCAACGACGTGTTCTACAACCGCGCCGACCTCTACTCGCGCCAGGGCGTGCGCGACCTGCTGCTGGCCCAGCATCTGGACATCGCCGACGCGGTGCTGACCGGCGACCCGGCCCGCGCCCACGCGGCGGCGACCGCGCATGTCGAGTACACGCTGAAGACCCTGCGCGAGATCCGCGAGAACGACGCCCGGCTGGAGGTTTCGCTGCGCCGTGTCGGCCGCACCGACCTGATCGATACGTCCGCTTAACCAACGGATGGTAAAAAGGCCGTCTGGCTGCAACCGGCCGCGTGCGCTACACTTCGTCACCGAAACGGGACCGACCGACGCCATGCCCGCATCGCCGCGAGTACACCCCAAGCGCAAAATCCTGCTGATCGAGGACACGCTTCCGCTCGCGACGCTGTATGTCGAGTACCTGCGCGCCGAACCGCTCGCCGTCACCCACGTCACGACCGGGCGCGAGGCGCTGGCGGCCGCGGCGGCCAACCCGCCCGACGCGGTGGTTCTCGACCTCAAGCTCCCCGACATGGAGGGGCTGGAGGTGCTGAAGGCGCTCCAGGCGCGCGACCCCGGCGTGTCGGTGGTGATCGTCACCGCCCACGGCTCGATCGACATCGCGGTGGAGGCGATGCGGCTGGGCGCCTTTGACTTCATCGTCAAGCCCTTCAACGCCGACCGGCTGAAGCTGACCCTGCGCAACGCGCTGGAGCGGCGGGCGCTGGCCAGCATCGTCGCCGGCTACCGCAAGGATCTCGACCGCGGCCGCTTCCACGGCTTCATCGGCGGCTCGCCGGAGATGCAGGCGGTCTACCGCACCATCGAGAGCGTCGCCGCCAGCCGCGCCAACGTCTTCATCACCGGCGAGAGCGGCACCGGCAAGGAGGTGGCGGCCCAGGCCATCCACCGCGCCAGCCCGCGCCGCGACCGCGCCTTCGTCGCGCTGAACTGCGCCGCCATTCCCAAGGATCTGCTGGAAAGCGAGATCTTCGGCCATGTGAAGGGGGCCTTCACCGGCGCCACCGGCGACCGGCCGGGCGCGGCCCTGCTGGCCGACGGCGGCACGCTGTTCCTCGACGAGATCTGCGAGATGCCGATCGACCTGCAAAGCAAGCTGCTGCGCTTCGTGCAGACCGGCACCGTCGCCCCGGTCGGCAGCGGGCGGGAGCAGCGGGTCGACGTCCGCTTCGTCGCCGCCACCAACCGCGACCCGCTGGGCGAGGTTCAGTGCGGGCGGTTCCGCGAGGATCTCTATTACCGCCTGCACGTCATCCCGCTGGCCCTGCCGCCGCTGCGCGAGCGCGGCGAGGACGTGGTGGAGATCGCCCGCGCCCTGCTGACCGACTACGCCCGCGAGGAGGGCAAGGCGCTCGCCGGCTTCGCGCCGGAGGTCGAGGCGCGGCTGCGCGCCCACGACTGGCCGGGCAACGTGCGCCAGTTGCAGAACGTCCTGCGCAACGTGGCGGTGCTGCACGACGGTCCGCTGGTGACGCCCGACATGCTGCCGCCGCTGATGATGCCGCAGGGGGCCGCCGCGTCGGCGCGGGCGGCGAACGGCAGCCAGCCGGACGGCGGCGGCCCGGCCGACGGCGACGCGGTGCTGCCGCTGTGGCGGGTCGAGAAGGAGATGATCCAGCGGGCGCTGCGCCTGACCGGCGACGACGTGCCGCGCGCCGCCCTGCTGCTGGAGATCAGCCCCTCGACCATCTACCGCAAGCTCCAGCAATGGCGCCTGTCCGATGAGCGGGCGGCGTGAACGTGGCGGCCGGCCCGATCCTGCCCCCCGTCCTGCCTCCGACCCTGCCCGACGAGGCGGAGCGCCAGAGCATGCTGGACGCCTGCTGCATCCTCGACACGCCGCCGGAACCCGGCTTCGACGGCGTCACCCGGCTCGCCGCCCATGTCTTCCGCACGCCCATGGCGCTGATTTCGCTGATCGACCGCGACCGCCAATGGTTCAAGAGCCGTGTCGGCCTCGACGCTACGGAAACCCCGCGCAACCTCGCCTTCTGCGCCCACGCCATCGCCGGCCACGACGTGATGGTGGTTCCCGACGCCACGCGGGATCCGCGCTTCGCCGCCCACCCGGCGGTGACCGGCGAGCCGGGCGTGCGCTTCTACGCCGGGGCGCCGCTGGTGGTCGCGGGCCGCCGGCTCGGCACCCTGTGCGTCGTCGACACCGTTCCCCGTTCGGATTTCACCACCCGCGACGCCGAGACGCTGGAGCAGCTCGCCCGGCTGGTGGTGGAGCTGCTGGACCAGCGCCGGATCCGCCAGACGCTCGCCGACGCCATCGACGCCATCCCCGACGGGCTGGTGCTGTACGATTCCGACGACCGGCTGATCCTGTGCAACCGCCGCTACCGCACCGCGCATCCGAGGACCGCCCCCGCGATCGTCCCCGGCGCGCCGTTCGAGACCATCCTGCGCGCCGGCATCGCCAACGGGGAGTTCGGCCGCGCCCCCGACGGCCGCGCCGATTCCGAGAGCTGGATCCAGGCCGAACTCGCCCGGCACCGCGCCCCCGACCAGCCCTTCGAGCGGCAGCTGGCCGACGGGCGCTGGATCCGGGTGGCGGAGAAGCGGACGGCCGGCGGCGCCCTGGTCGGCACACGGACCGACATCACCGAGCACAAGCGCGCCGAGGCCGAGTTGCAGCGCCAGGCCGCCGACATGTGCGCGCTGGCCGAGGGGCTGGACGCCGCCCGCGAGGACGCCGACCGGCAGCGCTCCGCCGCCGAGGCGGCGACCCGCGCCAAGTCGGATTTCCTCGCCACCATGAGCCACGAGATCCGCACGCCGATGAACGGCATCATGGGGATGAGCGAGCTTCTGTTCGACACCCCGCTGACGCCGGAGCAGCGCCAGTTCGCCCAGGCGGTGCGCAGCTCCGCCAACGCGCTGCTGACCATCGTCAACGACATCCTCGACTTCTCCAAGCTGGAGGCCGGCAAGGTCTCCATCGAGTCGCTGCCTTTCGACCCCGCCGATCTGGTCGAGGGGGTGGTCGAGCTGCTGGCCCCCCGCGCGCGCGAGAAGGACATCGAGATCGGTTTCTTCATCGACCCGCGGCTCCACCGCGCTTTGGTCGGCGATCCGACGCGAATCCGCCAGATCCTGGTCAATCTGGTCGGCAACGCCGTCAAGTTCACCGACCGCGGCAGCGTGACGGTGGAGCTGGAGGCGCTGGAAAGCGGCGGCGACCGTCTGACGATGCGGGCCACGGTGAGCGACAGCGGCATCGGCATCCCGGCCGACGCGCTGCCCACCCTGTTCGGCAAGTTCCAGCAGGTCGACGGCTCGATCACCCGCCGGTATGGCGGCACCGGCCTGGGGCTGGCGATCTGCCGGCAATTGGCGGAGCTGATGGGCGGCGGCATCGCGGTGGAGAGCACCCCCGGCGTCGGCAGCCGATTCCAGGTCGATCTCCCGCTCGGCGTCGGCGCGGAGGAGGGGCCCGCCGCGCAATCGCTGGCCGGACGCCGTGTCCTGGTGGTGGACGATCTGGCGATCAACCGCCGCGTCCTTTCCTCCATGCTGGAGGGGCAGGGGGCCGAGACCGTGGCGGTGGACAGCGCGCTCGACGCGCTCGACGCGCTGGAGCGCGCCGCCGCCGCCGGGCGCTCCTTCGACGTCGCGCTGATCGACCAGATCATGCCGGTGATGGGCGGCGACGCGCTGCTGGCGGCGATGGCCGAACGGCCTCAACTGGGCCGGGTCAAGCGGGTTCTGGTCACCTCGCTTGGACCGGGGGCCGGGAGCGGCGAGGGCAGGCTCGCCGACGCGACCCTGACCAAGCCGCTGCGGCAGGCCGCGCTGGTGTCCTGCCTCGCCGCGCTGTTCGGCGAGGGGATACGCCCGTCCCCAGCCGCGCCGCCCGCCGCGCGGGCGGACGGCGTGGCGCGGCGCGGCCGCATCCTGCTGGCCGAGGACAACCGGACCAACCAGCTCTTCGCCACCACCCTGCTGCAACGGCTGGGCTACGACGTGGAGGTGGCGGAGGACGGCCGGCAGGCGCTTGTCCTCGCCATGGCCGGCGGCGTCGACCTGATCCTGATGGACGTGCAGATGCCCGTCATGGACGGGTTGGACGCGGCGCGGGCGATCCGTGCCCTGGGCGGGCCGTGCGCCACGATCCCGATCGTCGCCCTGACCGCCGACGCCATGCCGGGCACGCGCGAGGAGTGCCTCGCCGCCGGGATGGACGACTACATCACCAAGCCGATCGGCCGGCCGACGCTGGTGGCGGCGCTCGACCGTTGGCTGTCGCCGGCGGCGGAAGCGCCGGTCGAGGCGGAGCCGTCGGCGGACGTTCGGGAGGCAGGCTCCGAGCCGGATGGCGACGTGATCGACGAGGCAATCCTGAATGAACTGGCGGACAGCGTCGGACCGGAGAGCCTGGGCCGGATCATCGACAGCTTCCTGGGCGACATCGCCAGACGGGTCGGCCGGCTGACGGTGATGGGCGAGGCGATGGCTTCCGGCGACCTCGACCTGCGGGCGCTCGCCAGCGAGGCCCATGATTTGTCCAGCACGGCGGGCAGTTTCGGCGGAACGCGGGTCATGCATCTGGCGTGGCGGCTGGAGGTGTTCTGCCGCCAGAACGAGCGCGCCCAGGCCGAGGCCCTGCTGCCGGAGTTGCTGCGCGAGGCCGGGCGGCTCGAACGCACCCTGCGCCGCCGGATCGCCGCCGCGCGCTGAAGGCGCGCGTCAGGGACCGGCGGCGGGCGTGATCAACGTTTCATTGGCCGCCCCGCTGACCGCTCCGGCGGCCGTCGCCGCGCACCGTCACCGGCTGCCAGATCATCGCCGCCCCGGCGCCGGCTCCGCAGGCCGCCCCGACGAAGCCGTCGGACGCGCCGGCCTGGGCCGTGCCGGTGGCGCCATCCGGCCGTGCGTTGCCCGGTTGCGACATCTGCTCTTGCTGCTGGGATCGAGTGGTCATACCAATTCCTCCTGTGGAGGGCGCTCTTCTAACGGAGGCGCCGGACCAGATCAAGACGGATTCCAACAATCGAATCCAGGATTGTCCGAGTCAAGACAATCGGCAAGGCCATCTTTTTGTTTCCACCATATGGAATGTCCAGGGGCACAACGAAAAACCCGCCCCGGTGGGGGCGGGCTTCGCGGCGATCCGACATCGCGGAACTGTCATGGGCACCGGCATAAGCCCCTCTCCCGCAAAAGGGGGAAGGGCTCGCATGGCGGCGTCCGGTGAGAAGGAGCGCCTCAACCGCTGTTGCGCAGCCCGGCGGCGATGCCGTTGATGGTCAGGTGGATGCCGCGGGCGATCTGCTCGTCGGGGTTGTTGCCGCGATGGCGCTTCAGCAGCTCGACCTGAACATGGTTGAGCGGGTCGAGATAGGGGAAGCGGTTGCGGATCGAGCGCGCCAGCAGCGGGTTGCCTTCCAGCAGCGCCTGCTGCCCGCTGATCGCCAGCAGCGCCTCGATGCTGTCCTGCCACTCCGCGCGGATGCGGGTGAAGATCGCCTCGCGCAGCGCCGGGTCCGACACCAGCTCGGCGTAGCGCGACGCGATGGCGATGTTCGACTTGGCCAGCACCATGTCCATGTTCGACAGCAGCGTGCGGAAGAATCCCCAGTCGCGGTGCATCGCCCGCAGCCGCTCCAGCCCGCTCTCCGGATGGTCGGCCAGCCACGCCTTGACGGCGGAGCCGAAGCCGTACCAGCCCGGCAGCATCAGGCGGCATTGCGACCAGCTGAACACCCAGGGAATCGCGCGCAGATCCTCGATGCTGGTCGACTTCTTGCGCGAGGCCGGGCGGCTGCCGATGTTCAGGTTGGCGATCTCGCCGATCACCGTCGATTCCCAGAAATACGTCTCGAATCCCTCGGTCTCGTAGACCAGCCCGCGGTAGGCCTTGAAGGCGTGGGCCGACAGCTCCTCCATCGTCGCCAGGAACGCCTCCTCGCAGGGGGCGGCGGCCTCCGGGTGGAGGAGGGTGGCCTCCAGGGTCGCGGCGGCCAGCGTCTCGAGGTTGCGGCGGCCGACCTCGGGGTTGGAGTATTTGCCGGCGATGACCTCGCCCTGCTCGGTGATGCGGATGGCTCCCTGCACGGCGCCGGCCGGCTGGGCCAGGATCGCCTGGTAGCTGGGGCCGCCGCCACGGCCGACCGAGCCGCCGCGGCCGTGGAACAGCCGCAGCCGCACCTTATGCTTGGCGAAGACCTCGACCAGCGCGATCTCGGCCTTGTACAGCTCCCAGCCCGACGTCAGGAAGCCGCCGTCCTTGTTGCTGTCGGAATAGCCGAGCATGACCTCCTGCAGGCCGCCGCGGCTTTCGAGGAAGCGGCGGTAGACGGGCAGGGAGAGCAGGCGGTCCATGGTGGCGGCGCTGTTGCGCAGGTCGCCGATGGTCTCGAACAGCGGCGCGATGTTCAGGTCGAGCGCCCCGTCCTTCGGGCGCAGCAGCCCGGCCTCCTTCAGCAGGACGGCGACCTCCAGGATGTCCGACACCCCGTCGGTCTTGGAGATGACGCAGTTCACCACCGCGTCGGCGCCGAGGCGGGCGCGGCAGTCGGCGGCGGTGCGCAGGATCGCCAGCTCGGACTTCGTCTCCTCCGAATAATCGGCGTAGGGCGAGGCCAGCGGGCGGTTGCTCTCGAGTTCGCCGAGCAGCCGCTCGATCCGCTCGTCCTCCGGCAGCGCCTTGTAATCGACGGACGGATCGGCGAAGGCCAGCAGCTCCGCCACCGTGCGCTCGTGCACGTCGGAGTTCTGGCGCAAATCGACGCTGGCGAGGTGGAAACCGAACAGATCGACCGCCCGGCGCAGGCTGCGCAGCCGTCCCTTGGCCAGCGCCGCCGAGCCGTTGACCGTCAGCGAGCGGTCGAGGATGTCGAGGTCGGCGCGCAGCTCGGCCGCGCTGGCGTAGGCCGGGGCGTCGCCTAGCGCGTGGCGCGCCGCCTCGTGCCCGTCGAGCTGCTTCGCGGTTGCCGCGACCCGGGCGTAGATGCCGGAGATGGCGCGGCGGTAGGGCTCCAGGTTGCGATGCGGCGAGGTGTCGGGGGAGCGTTCGGCGAGTTGGCGCAGCGGCTCCGACACGGCGATGACACGGGTGCTGAGCGACAGCTCGGCGCCCAGGCTGTGCAGTTCGTCCAGGTAGAAGCGCAGCGCCCGCGTGCTCTGCATGCGCAGGGCCTGCTGGAGCACCGGGGCGGTGACGAACGGGTTGCCGTCGCGGTCGCCGCCGATCCAGCTTCCCATCCGCACGAAGGAGGGCAGCTCGGTGGTGGTCCAGGCTGGATCCATCTTGCGCAGCTGGTCCTCCAGCGCCGCGTAGAACCGCGGCATCTCGCGCAGGAAGGTGTAGTCGTAGAAGGTCAGCCCATTGGCGACCTCGTCGATCACCGCCAGCTTGGTCCAGCGCAGGATCGAGGTCTGCCACAGGGTCAGGACCGAGCGTTCCAGCCCTTCGAGGTTGGCCTGCTCCTCCTCCTCGGTCATCGGGCCGCGCTCGCGCTCGGCCAGCAGGCGGGCGAGGTCCATCTGCACGGTCAGGATGCTCTTGCGCTGCACCTCGGTCGGGTGGGCGGTCAGAACCGGGCTGACCAGCGCCGTCGCGAAGAAGTCCTGGAGCTGCTGGGTGGTGACGCCGGCCTTGCGGGCCTCGTCGAGCGCGTGCGCCATGGTGCCGTCGCGCGGCGCCGAGCCGGCCAGCGCGTGGGCGCGGGTGCGGCGGATGTGGTGCTGGTCCTCGGCGATGTTCGACAGGTGCGAGAAGAAGCTGTAGGCACGGACGACGCGGGCGGTCTGCGGCGGCGACAGGCTGTTCAGGATGCCTTCCAGCTCGCGCCGGGCACCCTGGTCCTCGTCGCGGTGGAAGCGGATCGAGGTCTGGCGGATGCGCTCGACGATGTCGAAGACCGCTTCGCCTTCCTGGCGGCGCACGGTGTCGCCCAGGATGCGGCCGAGAAGACGGATGTCGTCGCGCAGCGGGTGGTCCTTCTCGGATTCGTCCTGGGTGAGCACGATGGCGGACATGGGCGGCGGTATCCTCGGGGCGAGCGTGGCGGGACGAGCATGGGCAGGGTCGGCGGCTGGCTTCGGCGCTGGACCGTGGTCAAAAATCCGGCAAGATCCGGTCTGCGCGCGAAATGGTCAGACCAACCCCCACAGAATGCCTATTCCTGTTCAAGTTTCAACCATCCGTGTGCAGGCGCAAAATATTTTCCATAACTGATATTATGCGTTTTGTGGCGCCACCCCGAGGAAGCCTCCCCGAACGTCTTGGGGGAAGGCTTCAGCCGTCCAGTTCGGGATAGGCCCGGAAGATGCCGTTCTCGTTGAAGGGAATCCGGCGGCCGGAGCGGCAGTAGGCCTGAATGCGGGGAAGCGACGCCACCCGGTCGTGCAGGGCGATGGTCCTCAGCCAGGCCGACTCCATCCTGGCCATCGTCCTGGGAAAGGCGTAGCGCAACCCCTCCACCAGTTGGAACAGCGAGGTGTCGGCATGGCTCAGCCGGTCGCCGACAAGATGCTCCGGTCCCGCCGGGTTGCGGGTCAGGATCGTCTCGAACCACCCCAGGAACTTCGGAATGCGGTCCTCGCGAAACTGGGCGGCGCGGCGCAGCGCCTCGGCCTTCTGCTCCTCGTAGTAAAAGCGGTTGCCGACGGGGTGGTGGGTGTCATGGATTTCGGCGACGAAATCGGTGACGGTCAGCTGGATCTGGTCCAGCCACAGCCGCCCGGCCGCGTCGTCGGGGGCCAACCCCAGCTTGGGTCCGAGATGATGCAGGATCGCCGCCACCTGCCCCACCAGAATCTCCCCGTCGCGCAGGAAGGGCGGCGCGAAGGATGGGGTGCGGACCTCCGGCGCCTCCAGCAGGCGCATCATCGCGTCCATCCCGCCCTCCCCGCGCGCCACGTCGCGGTAGGGAACACCCGCCGCCTCCAGCGCCAGGCGCACGAATTCGCCGCGGCCCTGGATTTCCGGCCAATAATAAAGCTCATACATCGGCACATCCTCCCTGCCCCAGCCACCCTGCCCCAGCCAATGGACCGGCCGTCCCGGACGAGCCTACAACACGGGAACGGGGGGATCGTCGCGTCGGGAACGGCGGCGACCGTTGGCCGGGCGTGACGGCGCGGCACCAACCCGATCGGTCAGATCAGATGCTGTAGTCGCCCTGTTGCAGGCTCTGGTCCATGCTGAGCGCCGGGGCGACCTCGTCGCGGCACCAGCCGACGATCCTCGCCGGGATGCCGGCCACGGTGGCGCAGCCGGGAACGTCCTTCAGCACGACGCTGCCGGCGCCGACCTTGGCGTGGGCGCCGACGGTGATGTTGCCCAGCACCTTGGCGCCGGCCGCCAGCAGCACGCCGTCGCGCACCTTCGGGTGGCGGTCGCCATGCTCCTTGCCGGTGCCGCCCAGCGTCACGTTCTGAAGGATCGAGACGTCGTTGCCGATCACCGCCGTCTCGCCGATGACGACGCCGGTGCCGTGGTCGATGAACACCCCGCGCCCGACCGGCACCGCCGGGTGGATGTCCACCGCGAAGGTTTCCGACACCCGGCTCTGGAGGAAATGCGCAAGGTTGTGACGGCCGTTCCCCCACAGCCAATGGGCGACGCGGTGCCATTGCAGGGCGTGGAAACCCTTGAAATACAGGAACGGCGTCAGGCAGCTGTCGGCCGCCGGATCGCGCGCCAGGATGGCGGCGAGGTCGGTGGCGGCGGCCTCGACGATGCCGGCGTCGGCCTCCATCGCCTCCTGCACGGTCACGGCCAGACGGTCGGGCGGCATCACCCGGTCGGCCAGCTTGCGCACCAGCAAGGCGGCGAGCGCCGAGCCGAAACAGTCGTGCGACAGGACCGATTCGTTCAGGAAGACGCGCAGCGTCCGTTCCTCCGCGGCGACGCGGGCGGCGTCGGCGCACAGGGTCCGCCACAAATCCTGCCCGACCGGCGACGGGTCGCGCACCGCAAGGCCGAGGGTGTCCATCCGTCCGTCTTTCCCAGCCACCGATCAAGAAAGCGCTACTTTGGTGACGACGGCCCCTCCGGGTCAAGCCCATTGCCGCCGCGACCGCCCGGCGGCGCCGCATGGCTGTCGGCAGCCGCGTGCATCCGCCGGAAGCCCTGGGGCGACCGCCCGTCGCGCCGGGTGAAGAAGCGCGAGAAATAGGCCGGATCCTCGAAGCCCAGCGCGTAGCCGATCTCGGCCATGCCGTGGCTGGTGTAGATCAGCGACCGTCTGGCCTCCAGCATCACCCGGGCGTGGACGAGTTGCAGGGTCGAGCGGCCGGTGACGCGCCGGCAGGCCGCGTTCAGCCGCCCGGCGGAAACGCCGAGCGCCCCGGCGTAGCGGTCGATGGGCCAATGCTCGCGGAACCGCTCCTCGATCAGGTGATGCAGCCGGGCGAGCAGCCGCAGGTCGGGGGACCGCCCCTGCCCCGCCCCGCCGGCCGCCGCGATCCGCCGGGCGGCCAGCAGCCGCGCCGCCGTCACCAGCAGCAGCGTCACATGCGCGGCGATGGCGCTGGCGCGCCCGGTGTGATGGGCGCGGAATTCGGCCACGATGTCGGCGAAGGCGCGCTCCAGCGCCGCCAGCGCCGGCGCGGTCCGGTCGAGGTCGTGGGCGAAGGGCAGCGCCAGGGCGTCGCGCAGCTCCTCCTCGTGGGCGGCGGCCAGCACGCTGGAAAGGAAGCCCTCCGACATGGTCAGGACATGGCCGTCGGTGCCGGGGTCGAAGCGGAAGCCGTGCACCACCTGGGCCGGCACCGCGATCAGCGCCGGGGCGCGGAACCACCACTCCGCCGCGTCCACCGTCAACCGCCCGCCCCCGCCGGTGACCAGAAGGGCGTGGCTCAGGCCGTCGTGGCGGTGGGGCTGGACCTCCCAATTGTGCAAGCGCATCCGGTCGGGAATGGTCTCGATGTGGACGAAGCGCAGCTCCGGGACGGCCGGCGGCTCGCCGTAAAGCCAATAGCGCGGGATGGGTTCGGCGGTCTGGGGCATTGGCGGCGATGGCGGGTCCGGCAAGGCGCTGTGGCGATGGAAAGTGCAAGAGATCGGCCGGTTCGTCCATGTCCGGCCGAGGGAACGAACGACTATGATCGAGTCGATACAGTTCGGCATCAAGATCATTCGAGGAATCGCGCTTCTTTGAAAGATCCCCGAGGAAGGACCAGAGACATGGCGCAGGCCACGCCCAGTTCCATCACGCGGACCCAGGTCGGCATCGTCGGGGCCGGGCCGGCCGGCCTGTTCCTCGCGCATCTGCTCCACCGCCAGGGCATCGAGTCCGTCATCCTGGAAAGCCGCAGCCGCGCCGAGATCGAGGGCACCATCCGCGCCGGCGTGCTGGAACAGTGGGTGGTCGACCTGATGAACCGGATGGGGCTCGGCGGGCGCATGATGCGCGAGGGCCATTTCCATTCCGGCATCACGCTCCGCTTCGACCACCGGAGCCACCACATCGACATGGCGGATCTGACCGGCGGGAAGCGCGTCACCGTCTACGCCCAGCACGAGGTGATCCGCGATCTGGTCGCCGCCCGGCTGGAGGATGGCGGCGGGATCGTCTTCGGCGCGTCCGACTTGCAGCCGCTCGATGTCGACGGCACAGCCCCGCGCATCGCCTTCCGCCGCAACCCGGACGGGCCGCCGGAGGAGTTGCGCTGCGATTTCATCGCCGGCTGCGACGGCTTCCACGGGCCGAGCCGTCCGGCGATCCCGGCGGCGCTGCGCAGCGAGTTCCAGACCGTCTACCCCTTCGGCTGGCTCGGCATCCTGACGGAGGCGCCGCCCTCGCACCCCGAGCTGATCTACGCCAACCACGACCGCGGCTTCGCGCTGCTCAGCACCCGCTCGCCCGAGGTGCAGCGGCTGTACCTCCAGGTCGATCCCGGGGACGACATCGCCAACTGGTCCGACGACCGCATCTGGTCCGAACTGCACGCCCGGCTGGAGGACAGGGACGGCTGGACGCTCACCGAGGGGCCGATCTTCCAGAAGGGCATCATCGGCATGCGCAGCTTCGTCTGCGAGCCGATGCGGCACGGCCGCCTGTTCATCGCCGGCGACGCCGCCCACATCGTGCCGCCGACCGGGGCCAAGGGCCTGAATCTGGCGGTCGCCGACGTGCTGGTGCTGTCGCGGGCGCTGGCCGCCTTCTACAGGACCGGATCGACCGAGGGGCTCGACGGCTACAGCGCCACCTGCCTGCGCCGCATCTGGAAGGCCGAGCGCTTCTCCTGGTACATGACGACGATGCTGCACCGAAATCCGGCGGAATCGCCGTTCGAGCAGCGCATCCATCTGGCCGAACTGGATTATCTGGTGCAGTCGCGCGCGGCGATGACCGCGCTGGCCGAAAATTACGTCGGCCTGCCGATGGACTGACCGGGCGGTTTCCAAACGGCGGAAAAGGAGCCGGAACGGCCTGTCCCCCTCGGCCGGATTCCGGCATCCTGGCGGACCGGAACAGGGAAACGGGATGCATGGCGATGGAACGGGTGATGTTCGTCGAACTCGGCATGGGGGTGGACCTGCACGGGCAGGACGTCACCAAGGCGGCGGTGCGCGCGGTGCGCAACGCCATCGAGCGCAACTCCATGCCGGGCATGCGGGCGCTGGTCGACGGTGACACCAGCCGGATGCGCGTGCGCGTCACGCTGGCCGTCCCCGCCGACGCCGACCGGCTCGATCACGAGGCCGTGCGGGCGGTCTTTCCCTACGGCGACGTCTCGATCCGCGTGACCTCGGGCGGCATGCTGGCGCCGAGCGGCATCTTCCTGGCCGACAAGAACGACCGCAACGAGCTGATCTATGTGGTCAACGCGGCGGTCGAGGTGAGGATCTGACGGGTTTCCGGCGCAGACGGGGCCGTCAACACGGATGAACGGAGCCCGGCGGACGCTCGTCGGCCGTCATCCGTGTCCATCCGGCGGAATCCATGCTCATCCGTGTCCAGAAGGAACGCGCGTCACGCCGCGAGCGCGACGCCGAGGTGGCGTTCCAGCAACTCATGGTCGGCCTTGGCCTGATGGGCCGGCCCGGCGTGGACGACGCGGCCGCGGTCGAGGAAGACCACGCTGTCGGCGAAATCCAGCGCCCGGTCGACCTGCTGCTCGACCAGCACCACCGTCATGTCGAGCTGCGACAGCGCCGCCATCAGCTGGTCGCAGATCACCGGCGCCAAGCCCTCCAGCGGCTCGTCGAGCAGCAGCGCGGTCGGCCGGCCGAGCAGGGCGCGCGCCACCGACAGCATCTGCTGCTCGCCCCCCGACAGCTCGCCGCCGCCGTTGCGCCGCCGCTCGCCCAGGCGCGGGAACAGGGTGTAGGCCTCATCCAGCGCCGCGCGCGGCCGGCCCTTCAGGCCGGTGACGAGATTTTCCTCCACCGTCAGCGACTTGAAGACGTCGCGCGTCTGCGGCACGTAGCCCAGCCCCGCCGCCGCCCGCGCCGAGGACGCCAGGGCTCCCAGCTCCACCCCGTCCAGCCGGATCGAGCCGGCGTGGCGCGTCGTCTGCCCGACCAGCGTCGCCAGCGTCGTCGTCTTGCCGACCCCGTTGCGGCCGAGCAGCGCCAGCCGCCCGCCCGCCGGCACCGTGAAGCCGACCCCTTCCAGGATCAGCGTCCGGCCGTAGCCGGCGCTCAGCCCCGAGATTTCCAGCAGACCCTTCGCGTCGGCCCCCGCCTCAGTGCGCATGCGCCCGGCTCCCCAGATAGACCTCGCGCACCCGCGGGTCGGCCACGATCTCCTGCGCCGTGCCCCGGCAGAGCAGGCGTCCCTGAGCCAGCACGACGATCGAGCTGGCGAAGCGGAACACCAGATCCATGTCGTGCTCGATCATCAGCACCGCCAGATCCTTCGGCAGCCGGTCGATGGCGTCGAGGATGCGCTGGCTTTCCGAATGCGGCACGCCGGCCGCCGGCTCGTCGAGGATCAGCACCTTCGGCCGCATCGCCAGCGCCAGCGCGATCTCCAGCAGCCGCTGCTGCCCGTAGGCGAGCGACCCGACCGGCGTCGCGGCCACCGCCCCCAGCCCCATGGTGTCGAGCAGCCCGGCCACCTCGTCGGCCAACCCCGGCACCCGCGCCACCGAGGCGAAGAGGCGGAAGGTCCGCCCGTCGCGCTGAAGGACGGCCAGCTCCAGATGCTCGCGCACCGTCATCGACTTGAACAGGCGGGCGACCTGGAAGCTGCGGATCAGCCCGCGCCGCACCCGCTCCGCCGCCGACAGCCTGGTCACGTCGCGGCCGTCGAGGCGGATCGTCCCGGCGCTCGGCGGCAGCACCCCGGTGACGAGGTTGACGAAGGTCGTCTTGCCCGCCCCGTTCGGCCCGATCAGGGCGCAGCGGTCGCCGGGATGCAGGCTCAGGCTGATGTCGGACGACACCTGGAGCCCGCCGAAATTCTTGCTCAGCCCCTCGACCTCAAGCAACGGCGGCTTCATGCCTTCCCCCCCTTGGCGCGGAACAGGCCGCCCAGACGCTCGATTCCCGACAGGATGCCGCCGGGCAGGAACAGCACCACCCCCATCAGGAAGAGGCCGATGAACAGCATCCAGTGGAACGGGTCGCTGGCCGCCAGGATGTGGTGGACGCCCATGAAGGCGACCGTGCCGATGACGGCGCCGTAGAGCCGCCCGGTGCCGCCGAGCACCAGCATCACCAGCGCCTCGGCCGACCAGGAGAAGCTGGCGCTGTCGAGCCCGACGATGCCGCTGCTTACCGCGGTCAGCGCGCCGGCCACCCCGGCGAAGACCCCGGCCACCGCGTACATCGCCACCAGATAGGCCTTGGGCGAGCCGCCGATGGCGGATATCCGCAACGGATCCTCCTTGACGCCGCGGCAGGCCAGCCCGAAGGGCGAGCGGACGATGCGCCGCGCCACCAGCAGCCCGACCAGCAGAACCGCCAGCGCGAACAGGTAGGAGGTGCGGCCGAACATGTCGAAGCGGAACAGCCCGAGCAGCGGGGACGGGTCGATGCCCGACAGCCCGTCGCTGCCGCCGGTCCAGTCGCGCGCCTTGTTGGCGACCTCCTGGACGATCTGGGTGACGGCGATGGTCAGCATCAGCAGGGTCAGGCCGCGCGCGTGCAGGATCAGCGCCCCGGTCAGCAGCGCGATCACCCCGCCGGCCAGCCCGCCGACCACAAGCAGGGCCAGAGGATCGCCGATCCAATGCACCGCGGCGATGCCGGCGGCGTAGGCGCCGGTGCCGAACATCGCCGCCTGCCCCAGCGTGGCGATGCCGCAATAGCCGAGCACGAGGTCGAGCGACAGCACGTAGAGCGCGGTGGCGAGGATGCGGGTCAGCAGCCCGAGATCCTCGGGAAACAGCCAGAAGGCGGCCAGCCCGGCGGCGGCGGTCACCGGCACCCCGAGCCAGCCGAGGTCGCGCGGCCGGCGCGGCAGGGTTGCGGCCGGAGGGGTGGCCGGAACGGTGCTCTTGTCGGTCTTGGCTTGATCGGTCGCGGCGGCGGTCATGCCGTCCTCCCCTTGAAGAAGCCGTGCGGCCAGCGGAACAGGATCAGGATGAGCGCGGCGTAGAAGAAGAACTCGCCGAAATTCGGGATCAGGTACTTGCCGGCGGTGTCGGTGATGCCGAGCGCCAGCGCGGCGGCGGCCGAGCCGAAGATGCTGCCCGCCCCGCCGACGGCGACCACCGCCAGGAACAGCACGATGTAGCGGATGGCGTAGTAGGGCTCCAGCGGCAGCAGCTCGGCCCCCAGCACGCCGCCCAGCGCCGCCAGCCCGGTGCCGAGCGCGAAGGTCGCCATGTAGAGCCGCTCGGTGCGGATGCCGAGCGCCGCCGCCATCGCCGGGTCATCGACCGCCGCGCGCAGGCGGATGCCGAAATCGGTGCGCTCCAGCAGCCACCACAGCCCGAGCAGGGTGACGGCGCCCATGCCGATGACGAAGGCGCGGTGGGTCGGGATCGCCTTGGGCCCGAGCGACACGGTGCCGAGCAGGGCGTCGGGCAGCGGAATGCGCTTCAGGGTCGGGCCGAACAGGTAGTTGACGCAGGCGACGATGACGAAGGTCAGGCCGATCGTCAGCAGCACCTGCGACAGCTCGTTGGCGTGGCCGTAGATCCGGCGGTAGAGCAGCGTCTCCAGCGGCAGGGTGGCGAGCACGGTGAGCGCCACCGCGACCACGAGCGCGGCCGCGTAGGGCAAGCCCAACGACTGCGCGGCGTAGGAGGCGACGTAGCCGCCGACCATGGCGAAGGCGCCGTGGGCGAGGTTGACCACCCGCATCAGCCCGAGCGTCACCGACAGGCCGACCGAGATGATGAAGAGGATCATCCCATAGGCAACGCCGTCCACGGCGATGCCGAACATGGTTTCCATGGCTCTGCTGCGCCCTCGTCAATGGCCGATCGTACAGCCCTCTCCCGGGGCGGGAGAGGGCGGTGCGCGTTACTTCCCGACCTTGTAGCCGTAATCCGGCTGGTCGGCGAAGGCGGCCTGTTCGGTGTTCTGGAGCTTGCCGTCGACCTTCTCCACCGTGCGCAGGTAGATGGTCTGGGTGACGTGGCGGCTGTCCGGGTTGATGGTCAGCGGCCCGCGCGGGCTCTCCCAGCTCATCCCCTTCACCGCGTCGACCGCCTTCAGCCCGTCGGACTTGCCGCCGGTCTTCTGGATCATCTGGTAGATGACATGCGCCCCGTCATAGGCGCCGACCGAGGTGAAGGTCACGGTGTCGCTGGAGCCGAACAGCTCCTTGTGCTTGGCGAGGAACGCCTTGTTCTTCGCCGAATCGTGGGCCTGGCTGTAGTTGAAGGTTGTGGTGATCCCCAGCGCCGCGTCGCCGAGCGCCGGCAGGTCGGGTTCCTGGGTGATGTCGCCGGGGCCGAAGAACTTGATGCCCTTCTCCTTCAGGCCGTTGTCGGCGAAGGCCTTGGCGAAGGCCAGCGTCGTCGGGCCGGCCGGCAGGAAGGCGTAGATCGCCTCGGCGCCCGAATCCTTGATCCGCTGCATGAAGGGGGCGAAGTCGTTGGACTTCAGCGGCATGCGGATGGTGTCGACGACCTTGCCGCCGGACTTCTCGAAGGTGGTCTTGAAGGCGGTCTCGCCGTCGATGCCGGGGCCGTAGTCGCTGACCGCGGTGACCACCGTCTTGATGCCCTGCTTGGCCATGTGCTCGGCCAGCGGCACGGTGTTCTGCCACAGGGTGAAGGAGGTGCGGACGTAGCGCGGCGACTTCTCGGTGATGGCCGAGGTCGCGGCGTTGAAGATCACCGCCGGGATGTTGGCCTCGTCGATCAGCGGCGCCACGGCCAGCGCGTCGGGGGTGAAGAAGAAGCCGGCGAGGTAGCCGACCTTCTCCTTGACGATCAGCTCCTGGGCGAGCGCCTTGCTTTGGGCCGGGTTGGCCTGGTCGAGGTCCTTGAAGATGAACTCGACGGTGTCGCCGCCGACGGTCTTGCCGTTTTCGGCCTGATAGACGGCGATGGCCTCCTTGAAGGTCTTGCCGACCATGGCGAAGGGGCCGGAGAATGGGGCGATCACGCCCACCTTGACCGTCGCCGCCGATGCCCCGCCAACCCCCAGCGCGAGGCCGAACACCGCCCCGAACAACGCCGTACGAAGATGCGTCGCCATGGTTCCTCCCAGTTTTTGCCCGTGATTTCGACCGTGACCGGATGTCGGGCATCGCCCGATCTTCAACTGTTTGGCCGAGCGTACTGAGGGACACCCAAACCGTCAAGTGCGATATTGGAATTTCAGGGCGATAATCGCACAATTGGGCAATTCCAGACAAGAGTATGTTCTGACAGGATGTTCTGGTTTCACACCGGAATTTATTCGGAAATTCGTTTATGCTGCAACGCAATATGGGCGTTAATCGAACGGAACTGTCTAAATTCGCCCTTGACACGCCTGCGACATTCCGTCCACCCTGTGCGTAAATAAAGACACTCGTGCGGTTTTCGCACATCCGGGAGGTCACATGGCGCTTATCACGCCCCTGCGCGAGGCGGTGTCGAGCCTCGTGCGCGACGGCGACACCGTTGCCCTCGAAGGCTTCACCCACCTCATCCCCCACGCCGCCGGGCACGAGATCATCCGTCAGGCGAAGAAGGATCTCACCCTGGTCCGCATGACGCCCGACCTGATCTACGACCAGATCATCGGCATGGGCGGGGTGCGCAAGCTGATCTTCTCCTGGGGCGGCAATCCCGGAGTCGGCTCGCTCCACCGCTTCCGCGACGCCGTCGAGGGCGGCTGGCCGCAGCGGCTGGAGATCGAGGAGCACAGCCACGCCGGCATGGCCAACGCCTACGTCGCCGGCGCCTCCAACCTGCCCTTCGCCCTGCTGCGCGGCTACACCGGCTCCGACCTGCCCAAGGTCAACCCGAACATCCGCTTCGTCGAGTGCCCCTTCACCGGCGAGAAGCTGGCCGCCATCCCGTCGGTCCGCCCCGACGTGACGGTGATCCATGCCCAGAAGGCCGACCGGCGCGGCAACGTGCTGCTGTGGGGCATCCTCGGCGTCCAGAAGGAGGCGGTCCTCGCCGCCAGGCGCTCCATCGTCACGGTCGAGGAGATCGTCGACGATCTGGAGGCGCCGCCCAACGCCTGCGTGCTGCCGGGCTGGGCGCTGTCGGCCGTCTGTCTTGAGCCGGGCGGCGCCTACCCCTCCTACGCGCAGGGCTATTACGAGCGCGACAACCGCTTCTACAAGGATTGGGATCCGGTGGCGCGCTCGCGCGACGGCTTCCGCGCCTGGATGAAGCGCCACGTCCTCGACACCGAGGATTTCGCGGATTTCCGGCGCGTGCTCGCCGAAACGGCCGGTCCGAAGGCCGCCGGACAGGAGGTTGCGTGATGGCTGAAACGGTTCCGTCCTCCGCCGATGTCCCGGCGACCGATTTTTCGGCGACCGAGATCATGACCGTGGCGGCCAGCCGCCTGCTGCACGACGGCACGGTCTGCTTCGTCGGCATCGGCCTGCCCTCCACGGCGGCGAATCTGGCGCGCCTCACCCACGCCCCCGAGGTGGTGCTGATCTACGAATCCGGCCCGATCGGCGCCAAGCCCAACGTGCTGCCGCTGTCGATCGGCGACGGCGATCTGGCGCTCACCGCCGACACGGTGGTCAGCACGCCGGAGATCTTCCGCTACTGGCTCCAGGGCGGGCGGATCGACGTCGGCTTCCTCGGCGCAGCGCAGGTCGACCGCTTCGCCAACATCAACACCACGGTGATCGGCGCCTACGACGCCCCCAAGGTCCGCCTGCCGGGCGCCGGCGGCGCGCCCGAGATCGCGGCCCAGGCCAAGGAGGTCTTCATCGTGCTCAAGCAGAGCCGGAAGGCCTTCGTCGAAAAGCTGCCCTTCGTCACCTCGGCCGGCTTCCTCGACGGCGGGGACGCGCGCGAGAAGGCGGGCATTCCGGGCGGCGGCCCGACGGCGGTCATCACCGACCTCGGCATCCTGACCCCCGACCCGGTGACGCGCGAGCTGACCCTGACCAGCATCCATCCCGGCGTGACGGTGGAGCAGGTCCGGGAAGCCACCGGCTGGGACCTGAAGATTTCCCCCGACCTGAAGACCACCGAGATCCCGGACGCCGCCGCCCTGGCCGCCCTGCGCGATCTCCAGGCCCGCACCGCCAGGGCGCACGGCCAATCCGCCGGCGGGGAGGGTTGAGCGATGCGTGACGCCTACATCTGCGACGCCGTCCGCACCCCGATCGGCCGCTACGCCGGAGCCCTGTCGCCGGTGCGCCCCGACGATCTCGGCGCCGTCCCGCTGAAGGCGCTGATGGAGCGCAACGCCGGCGTCGACTGGGCCGCCGTCGACGACGTGATCTTCGGCTGCGCCAACCAGGCCGGCGAGGACAACCGCAACGTTGCCCGCATGTCCAGCCTACTGGCCGGCCTGCCGGACAGCGTGCCGGGCACGACGATGAACCGGCTCTGCGGCTCCGGCATGGACGCCGTCGCCACGGCGGCGCGCGCCATCAAGGCCGGCGAGGCCGAGCTGATGATCGCCGGCGGCGTCGAGAGCATGAGCCGCGCCCCCTTCGTGATGGGCAAGGCGGAGACCGCCTTCGCGCGCGCCGCCGATATCCACGACACCACCATCGGCTGGCGCTTCGTCAACCCGCTGATGAAGGCGAAGTACGGCGTCGATTCGATGCCGGAGACGGCGGAGAACGTCGCCGAGGACTGGAGGATCTCGCGCGCCGACCAGGATTCCTTCGCCCTGCTCAGCCAGCAGCGCGCCGCCCGCGCCATCGCCGGGGGCCGGCTGGCGAAGGAGATCGTCCCGGTGGTGGTCAAGGGCCGCAAGGGCGAGACGGTGGTGACCACCGACGAGCACCCGCGCGCGACGACGCTGGAGGCGCTGGCCGCGCTGAAGCCGGTGGTCCGCCCCGGCGGCACGGTGACGGCCGGCAACGCGTCGGGCGTCAACGACGGCGCCTGCGCCCTGCTGATCGCGTCCGAGGCGGCGGTCAAGCGTTTCGGCCTGACGCCGCGCGCCCGCATCGTCGGCGGCGCCACCGCCGGGGTGCCGCCGCGCGTCATGGGCATCGGCCCGGCCCCGGCCACCCGCAAGCTGCTGGAGCGGCTGGGGCTTGGCATCGGCGCCATCGACGTCGTCGAGCTGAACGAGGCCTTCGCCGCGCAGGGGCTGGCGGTGCTGCGCGAGCTTGGCCTGCCGGACGACGCGCCGCACGTCAACCCGAACGGCGGCGCCATCGCGCTCGGCCACCCGCTGGGGATGAGCGGCGCGCGGCTGGTGACGACGGCGCTGCACGAGCTGGAGCACACGGGCGGGCGCCGCGCGCTCTGCACCATGTGCATCGGCGTCGGCCAGGGCATCGCCCTGGTGATCGAGCGGGTGTAGGATTCGGGGGCAAGAGCCCTCGGTGCCGGCACGTCACCCTGCCCGACCAACAACGAAACCGGGAGACACCATGCCCTTCATCGACGCCGGCGGCATCACGGTCCACTACGACCTGACCGGCCCGGCCGACGCGCCGGTGCTGCTGTTCGCCAACTCGATCGGCACCAGCTTCCACATCTGGGATGCGATGGTCCCTAAACTGTCCGGGTCCTACCGGGTGCTGCGCTACGACATGCGCGGCCACGGGCTGACCCAGGCGACGCCGGTGACCGGCGACGCCGGCTACGGCATGGACACGCTGGCCGACGACGCGGCGGCGCTGCTCGACGCGCTGGGCATCGCGCGGGCGCATGTCTGCGGCCTGTCGATCGGCGGGATGATGGCGCAGCGGCTGGCCGTCAAGGCGCCGCAGCGGGTGAACGGCCTGATCCTCTGCGACACCGCCGGGCTGATCGGCCCCCCCTCGGTCTGGACCGACCGCATCGCGGCGATCCGCGCCCGCGGCATGGCCGGCATCGCCGATGGGGTGATGGCCCGCTGGTTCACCGAGCGTTTCCGCGCCGAGCGCCCCGCTCAGGTCAGAGGCTACGCCGCCATGCTCGGCCGGACGACCGAGGACGGCTATGTCGGCTGCGCGATGGCGATCCGCCACGCCGACCTGCGCGCCGCCAACGCCGGCATCACCGCCCCGACGCTGGTGGTGGTCGGCGACCAGGATCTGGCGACCCCGCCGGCCCTGGCCCGCGAACTGGCCGCCAGCATCCCCGGCGCCCGCTTCACCCTGCTGCCCGACGCCGCCCACATCCCCTGCGTCGAGCGACCGGACGAACTGGCCGCCCTGATCGACGGGTTCCTGCGCGGCCTGCCACTCCGATAAGACCACACCGACAAGGCCAAGCCGATGACCGACGAGATGCTGGACAAGGATCTGTACGAGCGCGGGCTGGTGGTCCGCCGGGCGGTGCTGGGCGACGCCCATGTCGACCGCTCGCTGGCCCGCGCCACCCCGTTCGACGCCGACTTCCAGGAATACATCACCAAGCAGGCCTGGGGCTCGGTCTGGACCCGGCCGGGGCTCGACATCCGGACGCGCAGCATGCTGACCATCGGCATGCTGGCGGCGCTGGGCAAGGACGGCGAGCTGAAGCTTCACATCCGCGCCACCCGCAACACCGGCGTGACCCGCGACGAGGTGAAGGAGATCCTCCTGCAAACCGCCGTCTACGCCGGGGTCCCCACCGCCAACCACGCCATCGCGCTGGCCCGCGCCGTCTACGACGAGATGGACGCCGAAGACGCGGCCACGAACGCGCAGGAAGGCTGAGGGCCCGCCATGACCGACCCGTGCCCCGCCGATGTCCTGGCCGATCCGCTGCTCGATCCCCTCTTCACCACCGCGGCGGCGGCGCGCGCCTTCTCCCCCGCCGCGCGCGTGCAGGGGATGCTGGATTTCGAGGCGGCGCTCGCCCGCGCCGAGGCCGCCGTTGGAGTCATCCCGGCGACGGCGGTTCCCGCCATCGCGGCGGCCTGCGACGCGGCCCTCTACGACCCGGCCACGCTGGGAGCGGAGGCGGCGCTGGCCGGAAACACGGCCATCCCGCTGGTCAAGCATCTGACCAATCGCGTCAAGGCGACCGATCCCGACGCCGCGCGCTTCGTCCACTGGGGCGCCACCAGCCAGGACGCCATGGACAGCGGTCTGGTCCTGCAGCTGCGCGGCTTCATCGACGGGCTGGACGGCGATCTGAGGACGCTGGCCGACGCCCTGGCCGATCTCGCCGACCGCCACCGCGCGACGCCGATGGTGGCGCGCACCTGGCTGCAACACGCGCTTCCCACCACCTTCGGGCTGAAGGCCGCCGGCTGGCTCGACGCGCTCGGCCGCGACCGGCGGCGGCTGGCGGCGGCGCGCGGCGGTCTGGCGCTCCAGTTCGGCGGCGCCGCCGGCACGCTGGCGGCGCTCGGCGACGCCGGCCCGGCGGTGGCCGAGGCGCTCGCCCGCGAACTGGATCTTCCCCTGCCCGCCCTGCCCTGGCACGCCAGCCGTGACCGGATCACGGAACTGGCCGCCGCGCTGGGCATCCTCGCCGGCACGCTGGGCACCATCGGCCGCGACGTGTCGCTGATGATGCAGATGGAGGTCGCCGAAGCCTTCGAACCCACCGGCCCCGGCCGTGGCGGCTCCTCCACCATGCCGCACAAGCGCAACCCGGTGTCCTGCGCCGTGCTGCTGTCGGCCGCCGTCCGCGCCCCGGCCCTGGTCGGCGGGCTGCTCGCCGCGCAGGTGCAGGAGCACGAGCGCGGCCTGGGCGGCTGGCACGCCGAATGGCAGGCCCTGCCCGACCTCGCCCGCCTCGTCGCCGGGGCCGCCCACCACGCCGCCTCGATGATCGCCGGCCTGACGGTGGACGCCGACCGGATGCGCGCCAACCTCGACCTGACGCGCGGGCTGATCCTGGCGGAAGCGGTGACGATGGCGCTCGGCGGACGCATGGGGCGGCTCGCCGCCCATTCCCGCGTCGCCGAGGCCAGCCTCCGCGCCGCCGCCGGGCAGCGGCCCCTGCGCGACGTGCTGGCCGAGGATTCGGAGATCGCCCAGGCGCTTGGGATCGACGAGCTCGACCGGCTGTTCGACCCGCTGAACTACACCGGCTCGGCGGCGGTCTTCATCGACCGCGTGCTGGCGGGGCACGCACGGAATTGAGAGTGCCGACGCGCCGCCAAGCAACGGAAGCGGCGCAGGAGGAGGAAACAATGTCCCCACAGGAGGCGTCCGAGATGGACACGGTCAATCCGGCGGAAGCCGATTTCACCCCGCGCGACTGGGCCCAGCACCCGCCCTACCTGTCGCCCGGCTACAAGTCGACGGTGCTGCGCTCGCCGCGCAAGCCGCTGATCCCGATGAGGCAGAGCCTGTCGGTCCGCACCGGGCCGGCGTTCGGCCATGACAGCCTCGACCCGCTGGATTCCGACCTGACGCAGAACGGCCGCGTCAACGGCGAAGCGATCGGCGAGCGCATCATCGTCACCGGCCGCGTGCTGGACGAGAGCGGCCGGCCGGTGCCCAACACGCTGCTGGAGATCTGGCAGGCCAACGCGACCGGCCGCTACGTCCACCGCTGGGACCAGCACGACGCGCCGATCGACCCCAACTTCTTCGGGGCCGGGCGCTGCATGACCGACGAGCAGGGGCGCTACCGCTTCGTCTCGATCAAGCCCGGCGCCTATCCCTGGGGCAACCACCACAACGCGTGGCGCCCGGCGCACATCCATTTCTCGCTGTTCGGGCCGTCCTTCCTGACCCGGCTGGTCACCCAGATGTATTTCCCCGGCGACCCGCTGCTGCCGCTCGACCCGATCTTCAACGGCGTGCCGGAGGGGTCGCGCGACCTGCTGGTCTCGCGCTTCTCGATCGACGTGACCGAGCCGGTCTGGGCGCTCGGCTACGAGTTCGACATCGTCCTGCGCGGACGCCACGCCACGCCGATGGAGGCCTGAGCCATGCTGAAGCAAACCCCGTCCCAGACCGTCGGCCCCTATTTCGCCTACGCCTGGACGCCGGAGACCTACGGGCGCCGCCCGCTGGCGACCAACGACCTGACCCGCAACGGCACCACCGGCGAGCACATCCGCCTGGAGGGCGTCGTCTATGACGGCGAGGGCGCCATCGTCCGCGACTGCGTGGTCGAGATCTGGCAGGCCGACGCCGCCGGCAAGCACCAGCCCGGCACCGCCGGCTTCGGCCGCTGCGCCACCAACGATTCCGGCGAGTATCATTTCCACACGGTGAAGCCGGGAGCGCTCGGCGACGGGCAGGCGCCGCACATCGCGGTGACGGTGTTCGCCCGCGGCATGCTGAGCCACGCCTTCACCCGCGTGCATTTCTCCGACGAGGAGAGCGCCAACGCCGCCGACCCGGTGCTGGCGACGGTGCCGGAGGAGCGGCGCGCGACCCTGATCGCCACCCGCGCGGCGGGGAGCTTCGGCACCGTCTACCGTTTCGACATCCGCATCCAGGGCGAGAACGAGACGGTCTTCTTCGACTGCTGAGGGGCCGTCAGGCGCGGGCGCGTTCGATCTCGACGCCGACGCTGGCGGCGTCGGGGAACACGTCCAGCTTTTCAACGCGGACCTTCGCCGACGCCACCCGCGCGTCGGCGAGGCAGCGTTCGGCGATCCGCTCGGCCAGCGTCTCCACCAGCGTGACATGGCCCTGCGTCACCACGCCCTTGACCAGCACGGCCATGTCCTCGCCGGTCACGCCGGGCCCGATGACCTCCAGGTCGAGGTTCAGGCGGATGCGCTGGGACTTGATCCGTTCATGCGCGTAGACGCCGATCAGCGCGTCCATCACCAGATCGCGGACGAAGCAGCGGGTGGACAGCACCGCCGGGGCCGAACGCGGCAGCGGGGCGGTGACGGTGGCGAAGAGCTTGTTCATGGGAAACGCCTATACACGGACGGCGGCGCGCTGCCAAGCCGCCGCCGCCGCAAGGCAGGGCCGCCCCCGGCGGGCGGCGCTCCGCCGGATGGGCCGGCCCGGTGGACCGGCTCAGTGGGCCTCGGCCCGGATGCGCTCGCGCAGCACGTCGATCGGCTGGAGGGCGTCGCCGTCCTCGTAATGCCAGAAGGTCCAGCCGTTGCAGGCCGGCAGCCCGGCCATGGCGGCGCCGACCTGATGGATCGAGCCGCGATGGTCGCCGCGCGGGCTGGAGCCGATCAGCGTGCCGTCGGCGCGCACCTTGGCGGCGACGCGGCGGCGCTGGTCGAACAGGGTCGAGCCGGGGCGCAGAAGCCCGCGCTCCACCACCCAGCCAAAGGGAATGCGCGGCGCGCTGCGCTTGGGCGGCGTGTCGAGGATGGCGCCCTCCGGCGCCTCCTCCACCGCGTCGATGCGGGCCTGCGCCGCCTTGACGTAGCTGTCGTCGCGCTCCAGCCCGATCCATTTGCGGCCCAGCCGCTTGGCGACGGCGCCGGTGGTGCCGGTGCCGAAGAAGGGGTCGAGCACCGTGTCGCCCGGCCGCGACGAGGACATGATGACCCGGTAGAGCAGCGCCTCCGGCTTCTGCGTCGGGTGGGTCTTCTTGCCGTCGCCATCGCGCAGCCGCTCGCCGCCGGTGCAGATCGGCAGCAACCAGTCGCTGCGCATCTGGAGATCCTCGTTGAGGTTCTTCATGGCGTCGTAGTTGAACTGGTAGCGCGCGTCCTTGTCCTTCGACGCCCAGATCATCGTCTCGTGGGCGTTGGCGAAGCGGGTGCCCCGGAAGTTCGGCATCGGGTTGGTCTTGCGCCAGACGATGTCGTTCAGGATCCAGAAGCCCAGATTCTGCAAGGTCGCGCCGACCCGGAAGATGTTGTGGTAGCTGCCGATCACCCACATCGAGCCGTTCGGCTTCAGGATGCGGCGGGCCGCCGCCATCCAGTCGCGGGTGAAGCGGTCGTAGGCCTCGAAATCCTCGAACTTGTCCCACTCGTCGTCCACCCCGGCGACGCGGGAATGGTTCGGCCGCAGCAGCTCACCCCCCAACTGGAGGTTGTAAGGCGGGTCGGCGAAGACGAGATCGACCGACTCGGCCGGCAACTCGTTCATGAGAGCGATGCAATCGCCGACGAGGATACGATTGTGAGGGAGCATTGGGGCAACCGAATGAAGCGGGGACTCGGCCGGACAATGATTCGGGCCCGAGTCGCCGTCAACAGCTTTTTTCGGCAAGAGTCAGGAGAGTCAGCCGGTTATGGCCTTTTGCCGGGCGACTGGTGCAAAAGAGACTCGGTGGTGCGGCGTGACGCCGTGGACACTCAGCGCGGCCAGATGCTCGGGCGTCGGGTAGCCGGCGTTGCGGTCCCAGCCATAGTGTGGATGCTCGGCCGACAACCGCAACATCTCGCTGTCACGCGCCACTTTGGCGAGAATCGACGCGCAGGCGATGGATTGGCTGCGGCTGTCGCCCTTGACCACCGCCACCGCCTCGCAGCCGAGGTCGGGGAGAAATTTTCCGTCGATCAGGGCGGCGTCCGGCGCCGCGCCCGCCAGGGCGTGGTAGGCGCGCTTCATGGCGAGCAGCGTCGCCTTGTGGATGTTCAGTGCGTCGATCTCGGCCGCCGACGCCTCGGCGATGGCGAAGGCGAGCGCGTGGGCGCGGATGGCCGGCTCGATCTCCTCGCGCAGGCGGCGGGCGAGCGCCTTGCTGTCGTCGATGAGGGCGGCGATCTCCGGCGGCAATCCCTCGGGCGGCAGGACCACGGCGGCGGCGACCACCGGACCGGCGAGCGGGCCGCGCCCGACCTCGTCGATGCCGCAGACCCGGCGGCCGGGACCGAAGGCGGCCTCGAAGGACAGGTCGGGGCGGTAGCGGGGCGCCGGGGCGCGCGGCGTGGCGGAGGCGGCTTTGCGGGGCATGACGGAATCGCGAATTGGAGAGGAGCGGACCGCTAGATAGCGGCAGCCGGCGGCGGGCGGCAAGGACCGGGCGCCACCCCTCCCCTGCCCATCTTTTGATCTGTCCCCTTGAGAAGCGGTTCGCGGCTGCGGTATGGATGCGCCCCGCGACGGCATGGCGCCGCCGCGTGCCAGCCGGGATTCGCTCGCCATGACCGCCGAAACCACCCCCGCTTCCGCCGAATGCCCCTGCCGGTCCGGCAAGAGCCTGGACGCCTGCTGCGGCCCCTATCTGGCCGGCCTGCCCGCCCCGACGGCGGAGGCGCTGATGCGGTCGCGCTATTCGGCCTTCGCCACCGGCAACATCGACTATCTGCACGACACGCTGCTGCCCAACACCCGCGACGACTTCAATCGCGAAGAGATCGAGAACTGGGCGAAGAACAGCGTCTGGACCGGGGTCGAGATCCGCGGCACCGAGGCCGGCCAGCCGGGCGACAGCGAAGGGGTGGTCGAGTTCGTCGCCCGCTTCTCGATGAACGGCAAGCCGATGACCCACCACGAGACCAGCCGCTTCGCCCACCAGGACGGCCGCTGGTACTACGTCGACGGCACGCTGGGCGCCCGTCCGCGCAGCGGCCCCAAGGTCGGCCGCAACGATCCCTGCCCGTGCGGCAGCGGCAAGAAGTACAAGAAATGCCACGGGGCGGCGGCCTGATTCGGTCGTCCTCCACCCGCGATGCGGTTGTCCGGCTTGTTTCATCGACCCCGACGCGCTCGCCCGGCGGGCCGCGATCGGGGTTTCTCGAGTCTTTCGTGCGCCCCGATGCGATCCTGATTGAAATATGATCGGGAACGGATCATCTTCCGCGTGCCGTGTTCCGGCGTTTCGGAGTGCGGCGTATCACGACAGATGAGACTACACTGATGTTCGACCGTCCGCAGCGCAACAACAACTCCTTCCGCGCTCCCGAGATCACCCAGCGCGACATCCGCGCCACCGTCAAGTGGTTCAACGCCACCAAGGGCTTCGGCTTCGTCACGCCCGAAGACGGTTCGCCGGATGCTTTCCTGCATTCCACGGTTCTGCAATTCTGCGGACATGACAGCCTGGACGAAGGCGCCACCATCACCTGCGATCTGTCGCGCGGCCCGAAGGGCCCGCAGGTTGCCACCATCCACGCCGTGGACACCTCGACGGCGGCCCCCAGCCGTCCGGCGCGCCCGGCGCGCGAGCGTGACTCCTGGGGCAATGACGGCGGCTACGGCGGCGGCGGCGGCTACAGCAGCCGCGGCGGCTACGGCGACGACGCCGACGGCGAGGTTGTCGACGGCACGGTGAAGTGGTTCAACGTCACCAAGGGCTTCGGCTTCATCGCCCCGGCCACCGGAGGCAAGGACATCTTCGTCCACATCCGCGCTCTGGAGCGTTCGGGCATCCAGGGTCTGTCGGACGGCGAGCAGGTCCGCGTCACCATCCGCCAGGGCGCCAAGGGTCCGGAAGCTCAGCGCATCGAGCTGCCGTAATCTCGTCTCGTGATGTGAAAAGCCCCCCGCTCCACCGGAGCGGGGGGCTTTTTGCTGGCCCCACGCGGACGATCCGGCCCGAAGACGGCCGGGAGCGCGGATCACGCCTGCTTGGCGTCGATGATGCCGCGTCGGATGGCGCGGGTCTTGGTGAACTGGTCCTGCAACTGCTGCCCCTCGCCCCAACGGATGGCGCGCTGGAGGGCGGTCAGATCCTCGGTGAAGCGCTGAAGGATCTCCAGGACCGCCTCCCGGTTGTTCAGGAACACGTCGCGCCACATCACCGGATCGCTGGCGGCGATGCGGGTGAAGTCGCGGAAGCCGCCGGCCGAGAATTTGATGACCTCGGACTTGGTGTCGTCCTCCAGGTCCGACGCGGTGCCGACGATGGTGTAGGCGATCAGGTGCGGCAGGTGGGACGTGATGGCCAGCACGCGGTCATGGTGGTTGGCGTCCATGATCTCGACCGTGGAGCCGACGCGGCGCCACAGCTCCATCACCTTTTCCACCGCCGCGGCATCGGCGCCGGTCGGCGGGGTCAGGATGCACCAGCGGCCCTGGAACAGGCTGGCGAAGCCGGCTTCCGGCCCGGAATGCTCGGTGCCGGCGACCGGATGGCCGGGAATCAGATGCACGCCGTCCGGCAGGTTGGGGCCGACGTCGCGGAACACCGCCTGCTTCACCGACCCGACATCGGTCACGATGGTGCCGGGCGCCAGATGCGGGCCGATGCGCTCGCCCACCTCGGCGAAGCTGCCGACCGGGGTGGCGAGCACGACCAGATCGGCGCCGTCCAGCGCGACCTCGATCTCGGTCGTCGCCATCTCGACGATGCCCAGTTCCATCGCCTTGACGCAGGCGTCCTTGCTGCGGTCGGCGCAGACCACCTGCCGGGCGATCCCATACTCCGCCATCGCCCGCGCCAGGGAGGAGCCGATCAGACCGATGCCGACGATGGCGACGCGGTCGAACAGGGGAGCGGTGTCGGTCATGGTGATCCACCGGAGATGGGTTGCGGAGGCGAAAAACGCCCCGTTTTAAACCACCTCGGCGCGGATGCACCAAGCGAAACTTTGCCGGACGGCCGGGAGCCAGCCCATGGGGAGCCAGCCGTCTGTCCTACGGGGATGCGCCTTCCACAACGGCCATGGCCTGCTCCTGGGCTTTCAGATGCTGGAGCTGTATCGGAATCTCCGCCATGGAGAACTGGACGAGCGCCACGCCACCGACCTCGATCCTGACGATGACTCCGTTCCCCAGGGCGGGATGGATGACGGTGTCCCCCACCATCGCCCCCTGCACACCCAGACTCTCGGCCTCGAAATCGGCCCGGCAGAACCGGCAGACCAGCGCGGCCCGCTTGATGGTTTCCGCGCAACGCGGGCAGGGCTTGGTGTCGGGCAGAGCAACGGACGAGCCGATCGCCGACAAACCAACGCCCGGTTCCGGATCGTAGGGTGAACGGGGGATAAGCAGGGTCTCAGCCTCCGCGGGAGAGGGCGAGGGAGAGGGTGGCCCGACGCGGGGAAGAAGAAAAAGCACGATCAAAACCAGAGGCGTCAGGAAAAAACCCAACAAGAACCAGAGCCATCGCCTCCGGCCGCGTCTTGAAGCGATCAGAGCCCCCAGCACGCCCCCAACGATTGCAATCAGTAATTCCATTTCCGCATTCGGACTTGCGATGAAGGCCGATATTATGCAGCCTCCGGAAGATCATGTCGAACAGGAAACACGCGGAGCCGAGCCAGGAGAAGCAGACGAACGCGGCACTGGAGAATCCGTACGGGCATTTGAAGTATGGAGGTGAGACCTTGACCAACGATCTTCCGAATCTCCCGTCTTATCGGGAGTGGCTGTCAGGAGTGAATTCAAACAACGATGGCCTGGAGCGCAGCCTCGACGCCCTGACCCGCCTGCGCGACGCCGGCTACATCACACTTGCTGAGTTCACGCAGAAGCGCACGGAAATCCTGAACCGTCTCGCCCCCTCCGGCGGCATGACAACCTCCGCGCAGCCCCCCGCCCCAGCGGTCCCTCTCGTCCCATCCGCATCCAACGGATACCGGCGCCCCCTCCCCGGCCTGAAAGACAGGAAGCCGAAGGTCTGGATCGCTTCATCAAGGGTCTGGATCGCCTCCCCCTGACCCGGCCGTCGGCTATGAGTTCGTACACCTCAGCCGCCGGCGGCTTCCTCTTCCGCCTGCCGGCGCCGGAAGCCGATCAGGGCGGTTTCGTCCAGCATGTTGGCGTCCTTGCGCTTCTGCTTCTCCTTCTCGCGCTTCAGCCGTTCCTCCTCGGCCAGTTCGTAGCGCTTCAACTCCTGGTAGGCCTCGGCCATCTGGTCGGTCGCCACCGAGATCTGCACCTCGACCTGCGCCAGCGATTCACCCAGCCGCCGTCCGCGCTCCAGCGCCGCCTGGGCGAAGTTCGCGTAGGTGAAGGACACCGCGAAATCCTCGCGGGCGGTCGCCTGCTCGCGGGCGATCTCCTCCTTCAGGCGCTCGATCTCCGCCTTCAGACGGTCGCCGAGATTCTGCAATTCGGCCAGCACACGGCGCTTCTCGTCGAGCTGGAGCTTTTGCAGGCGGATGATGGTCTTGAGGCTCATTGCGGCCACTGCACCCCGAAGATTTCAGCCAGAAGGGCGTAGCTGGTCGCCAGATCGGTCGATTCCCGCTTGCCCTGCTTCAAGAAGGCCTCCAACGCCGGCTGGTAATGGATGGCCTCGTCCACCTGCGGGTCGGAGCCCTTGCGGTAGGCGCCCAGCCGGATCATCTCGGCCATGTTGTCGTAGGAGGACAGCAGGCGCCGCGCGTGCCCGACCAGCTCGTTCTCGTTCCGGGAATTGCAGCCCGGCATGGTGCGCGAGACGCTGCGCAGGATGTTGATGGCCGGGTAGCGCCCGCGCTCGCCGATCTGGCGCTCCAGCACGATGTGGCCGTCGAGGATGCCGCGCACCGCGTCGGCGATCGGCTCGTTGTGGTCGTCGCCCTCGACCAGCACGGTGAACAGCCCGGTGATCGAACCGGAGCCGACCAGCCCCGGCCCGGCGCGTTCCAGCAGGCGCGGCAGCTCGGCGAAGACGGTCGGCGGGTAGCCCTTGGTCGTCGGCGGCTCGCCGGCCGACAGGCCGATCTCGCGCTGGGCCATGGCGAAGCGGGTCACGCTGTCCATCATGCACAGCACGTTGCGGCCCTCGTCGCGGAAATGCTCGGCGACCGCCAGCGTCATGTAGGCGGCCTGCCGGCGCATCAGCGGCGCCTCGTCGGAGGTGGCGCAGACGACGATGCTGCGCGCCAAGCCCTCCTCGCCGAGATCCTCGGTGATGAACTCCTGCAACTCGCGGCCGCGCTCGCCGATCAGCCCGATCACCGCGATCTCGGCCCCGGAGAAGCGCGCCAGCATCGACATGACCGACGATTTGCCGACGCCCGAGCCGGCGAAGATGCCCATGCGCTGCCCCAGGCAGCAGGTGAGGAAGGCGTTGATGGCGCGGATGCCGAGATCGAGCTTCTCGCCGACCCGCGCGCGGGCGTGGGCGTTGGGCGGGTTGTTGCGGATCGGCGTGGCGCGCGGCCCCTTGGGCAGCGGCCCCTTGCCGTCGACCGGCTCGCCCAGCGCGTTGACCACGCGGCCGAGCCAGGCGTCGGTCGGGAAGATCGAGGGCTGGTCGCCCGCCACCAGAGCCCGGCAGCCCAGCCCCACCCCGTCGAGCGCGCCGAACGGCATCAGCAGCGCGCGGCCCTGGCGGAAGCCGACCACCTCGCAGGGGACGTGGCGGCCGTCGCGCGTCTCGACGATGCAGCGGCCGCCGACCGACAGCTCCTTCTCGATGCCGCCGACCTCGACCATCAGGCCGGACACGGCGGTGACGCGGCCGAAGCGGCTGTGGCCCGGAATGGCGTCGATGTCGCGGATCAGTTGGGCGATGTCGGCTGGCATGGTCCCGGTCCAGAGCGTCGGAACGAAAAGGGCGGCGAAGGGTTAACAAAGAGGAGGTAGAGCGGTGGACCCGTTTCCCGTTAACCACCATGTCCGCATCTTCCGATGGAAGCATTAACGTTGGATGAAGCGCATCACGCTGGCGTTAAGCTGAATCGTCTGTTAACTTGTGTAAACGGCGGGGGGTAAACCGTTCATGAAGGAGCGGGTGCCGCGCCAGGGTTCCGGTTGCGAAAGCGCGCCATCAAACGTCGGGATATCGCCATGAGGGTTCTGCTGGTTGAAGACGACTCCTCCGTCGCCAAAAGCATCGAATTGATGCTGAACACGGAAGGGTTCATCGTCGACTCTACCGACCTGGGTGAAGACGGGCTGGAGATCGGCAAGCTCTACGATTACGACATCATCATCCTCGATCTGATGTTGCCGGACATCGACGGGTACGAGGTGCTGCGCCGCCTGCGCGCCGCCCGCGTCACCACGCCGATCCTGATCCTCTCGGGCCTCACCGAGATGGACAACAAGATCAAGGGGCTGGGTTTCGGCGCCGACGACTACCTGACCAAGCCGTTCGACAAGCGCGAGTTGATCGCCCGCATCCAGGCGATCGTCCGCCGGTCCAAGGGCCATTCCGACAGCGTCATCCGCACCGGCCGCCTGACCGTCAACCTCGACACCCGCACGGTGGAGGTCGACACCCAGCCGCTGCACCTGACCGGCAAGGAATACGGCATCCTGGAGCTGCTGAGCCTGCGCAAGGGCACCACCCTGACCAAGGAGATGTTCCTCAACCATCTCTACGGCGGGATGGACGAGCCGGAACTGAAGATCATCGACGTCTTCGTCTGCAAGCTGCGCAAGAAGCTGGCCGCCGCCACCCAGGGCGACAACTACATCGAGACGGTGTGGGGCCGCGGCTATGTGCTGCGCGACCCGCACGAGGCGATCGCCGAGGGCAACCCGCCCCCGCCACCCCGCGTGCAGCAGCAGCAGCCGACGGGCTGAGGGCCGCTGCCTTCCCCGCCCTTTCCCTTGGGTTCCCGCGCGCCGGCGTGGCCATATTTCCAGGCTCCGCCGGTTTTCGCTTGAACAGGGTGGGTGCAGCCCCCACTTCTAGGGTGTCATTCTGCTTCGGACTGCCCGGGCCTGTTACGCCCACGATCTCGCTTCGCGAGCTTGCCAGATTGCGGCCAATCCAAAATCCAGTCTGATGCGGCGCATCGGTGATGCGCCGCCACTAGCGCTATGGGAGACAGAGATGCCCGTCGGCACCGTCAAATGGTTCAACAGCACCAAGGGCTTCGGTTTCATTCAGCCGGAAAGCGGCGGGGCGGATGTGTTCGTTCACATCTCCGCCGTCGAGCGCGCCGGGCTGCGCAGCCTGCTGGAAGGCCAGAAGGTTTCCTACGAAGAGCAGCGCGATCCGAAGCGTGGCAAGACCTCGGCGGAAAACCTGAAGGCGGTCTGATCCGTCTTTAGCGATTCCAGAGAAAAGGGCATCGGGAAACCGATGCCCTTTTTCCGTGTTTCCCGATCCGGAGTCCGCACCCATGGCCTTCAAACCGAATTACAACCAGCAGCGCGCCGAGCGCAACCGCGCCAAAGAGCAGAAGAAGCAGGAAAAGCTGCAGCGCCGCGAGGAGGAGGTGGCCGCCCGCCGCGCCGCCGGCCTGCCGCCCGACCTTGATTCCGAGGTTGGCGACGCCGACAAGCTCGCGGACGACGCGCCCGGCCAAACGGACACCGAGACGACCGGCAACGGTTGAGTCACCGATCACGCCTTTCAGGAGAGTGCGACATGGCACGCAGCAAGAAACAGCCGGTGGACGCCAGCTTCATCCTCTACGACGTCTTCTACCAGGACGGCGCCCGCACCTCGAACCGCAAGGTTCCGACGGCCGAAATCGACAGCTTTGACAACGAAGCCTCGGTCCGCGCCTTCATCGAGGCGCAGGATCGCAAGATTGCCGAAATGTCGGGCAACCCGCGCGGACCGATCAAGTCGATCACCCGCTCGGACGCCTGAGCGCCGGCCGGCACCCCGCCCTCAGGGATGCGCCATCAGGGATGCGGGAGGCGGTTCAGCCCGCCGCCTTCATCCCCGCGGCCGAGAAGCCGCCCAGGCTGTAGAGGCCACGCTGGCCCTCGACCGGCTTGAAACGGTCGGTGATGCCCAGCACGGTCTCGGCGCCGCCGAGATAGAGCACGCCATCCTGCGGCATCTGGCGGGCGATGGCCTCCAGCACCTTGGCCTTGGTCGGCCCATCGAAATAGATCAGCACGTTGCGGCAGAAGACGATGTCGAACTGCCCCAGCGGCGACAGGTCGCCCAGCAGATTCCATTCCCGGAACGACGCCATCTGGCGAAGCTGCGGGCTGATCTGCCACTTGTCCCCGTTCTGCTTGAAATGCTTCACCAGCATGGTGATCGGCAGGCCGCGCTGGACCTCGAACTGGGTGTAGACGCCGGCCTTGCAGCGCTCCACCATCTCGCCCGAAATGTCGGTGCCGACGATCTCGATCCGCCAGCCGGCCAGCTTGGCCGCCTCGTCGTTCAGGATCATCGCCAGCGAATAGGCTTCCTGGCCGGACGAGCAGGCCGCCGACCAGATGCGCAAGCTCCGCTTGGCCGCCCGTGCCTCCATCAGCCGCGGCAGCACGAGCTGGCGGAACTGGTCGAACGGCTTCTGGTCGCGGAAGAAGGACGATTCGTTGGTCGTCATCGCTTCCGTGATGTCGCGCAGCAGCGCCTCGTCCTTGCGGGTGCGGACGGTGGTCGCCAGCTCCTCCAACCCCTTCATGTTCCATTTGCGGGCCACCGGCATCAGCCGGGATTCCAGCAGATAGGCCTTGTCGCGGGTCAGGACCAAGCCGGAGCGCTGCTTGAGCAGCGTGGAGAACATGTCGAAATCTTCGACTCTCATGCTGCCCTCGAGGCGAACTTGCGGATGTAGGGACCGATTTCCTTGAGCGGCAGGATCGACTGGCAGATGCCGGCCTGGGCCACCGCGCCCGGCATGCCCCAGACGACGCTCGACGCCTCGTCCTGGGCGATCAGGGTGCCGCCGCCGTTGACGACGTCGGTGCAGCCCTTCAGCCCGTCCTGCCCCATGCCGGTCAGGATGCAGGCCAGGATCTTGCGCCCGCCATAGGCCTTCAGGATCGACCGCATCATCGGGTCGACCGCCGGGCGGCAGAAATTCTCGGGCGGATCCTTGGTCAGCGAAATCACGTTCACCCCGGCGCGCTGGGTCACCAGCATATGGAAGTCGCCGGGCGCGATGTAGCAGCGGTTCGGCACCACCGGCTCGCCGTCCTTCGCCTCCTGGGCGTTGATGCCGCACTGGCGGGTGATGTGCTCGGCCAGGATGGTGGTGAAGGTCGCCGGCATGTGCTGGGTGATCAGGATCGGCTGGGTGACGCCGCTCTTCATGTGCGACAGCACCTCGAACAGCGCCTGAGGCCCGCCGGTGGAACTCCCGATGGCGATCACGTCGGGCTTCACCTGGAGGCCGACGGGCGCCGGGCGGGTGGTGATCGGCCCGACCTCGCGTTTCAGCAACGACAGGGGCAGCGGCGCCGGCGACAGCGGGCGGATTTCGCCGCGGGTCCGCGATCCGGCGCGGCGGGCGGCGGCGCCCAGCGCCTTGACCTTGGACACCAGCTCGCGCTTGAAATCCTCGGCTCCGCCGATCTCGCGGGTCGAGGTCGGCTTGGGGATGTAGTCGGCGGCACCGGCCGACAGGCAGCGGATCGAGACGTCGGCCCCGCGCAGCGTCAGCGTCGAGGCCATGATGATCTTGACCTGCGGCGCCACCGCCAGCAGCTTCGGAATGGCGGTCAGCCCGTCCATCACCGGCATCTCGATGTCGAGCACGATGACGTCGATCGAGTTGCGCTGGAGCGAGTTGACGGCCATCTGGCCGTCGCCGACCGAGGTCACGACGCGGATGTCCGCGTCGCCTTCCAGCGCGCGGGTCAGCAGGCCGCGGATGACCGCGGAATCGTCCACCACCATGACGCGGATGGGGTCCGCGCCGCCCGCCCCGGAGCCGCCCCCGGAGCCGCCAAGCCCCGAACCGGTCGTCGTTCCCAGGCCGGCCGGCCGCGCGGCGCTGAAGGGTCTGCCAAAACTGTCCGACATAACGGCGAATCGCCTTTCAATCCAACACCGGGACGGTTGCTGCGCGACGCGAAGGCGTCACAGCAGCCCGACCTGGGCGAATTTGGTCTGGATGATGTCGCTGTCGAAGGGCTTCATGATGTATTCGTTGGCCCCGGCCGACAACGCCTCCTGGATGTGGGCGAGATCATTCTCGGTCGTGCAGAACACCACCTTGGGGAAATCGCCGCCGCTCATCTTGCGCAGACGGCGCAGGAATTCGATCCCCGTCATCACCGGCATGTTCCAGTCCAGCAGGATGGCGTCGGGCATCTGCTTCGCGCAGGCCTCCATCGCCTGCTTGCCGTCCTCGGCCTCGGTGCAGGCGAAGTTCAGTTCCTCGAGGATCTTGCGGGCAACCTTGCGCACAACTCGACTGTCATCGACCACCAGACAGGATTTCATCTCGGTAAGGCCTCGGGCATGCGGAAATTCCGGCGGAGGAGCCAGGGAGGATTGACACCCTCCCCGGTCCGGTGGGCGGCGTCAAGCCGCCTCGACGGTCGTGAAGTTCAGCAGGCGCGGAACGTCGAGAACCACCATCAGCTGGCCGTTCAGGCGGTAGATGCCGGTCGACACCTCGCGCCAGCGCGGATCCAGCGTCGCCGGGTTGCGCTCGAAATCCTCGTTGGTGAGGCTCAGCACCTCGCCGACCGAGTCGACCATCAGGCTGTACAGCTCGCCGCGCAGGTCGACGACGATGGACATGCCGGGCTTGTCCTTCGGCCGGCCGGTCAGGCCAAGCCGCAGGCGGACGTCGATCGCGGTGACGATGCGGCCGCGCAGGTTCAGCGAGCCGGCCACCTCGGGCGGCGCCAGCGGGATCCGGGTGATCCGCTGATGCCCCAGCACGTCCTGCACCTGAAGGACCGGGATGCCGAACATCTGGTCGGCGATCGTCATGGTCACGTAATCCTGGTTGCCGGTGGCGACGAGGTCGTCGCCCTTCGACTTCCGGACGGTGGACGGCAGCTTGGCGTTGCTCATGCGGCACCTTTCTGTTCGGTCAGCGTCTGCTGGAGGGCGTAGAGCAGCGCGTCACGGTCGAACTTGGCGACATAGTCATTGAAACCGGCGATCCGGCCGCGGTCGAGGTCGCGCGGGCTGGCGTGGCTCGACAATGCCACCATCGGCACATGATGCCAACGGCTGCCGTGGCGGACCGCCTCGGCGAAGTCGAAGCCGCTCATGCCCGGCATCTCGATGTCCGACACGATGACGTCGAAGTCCTCCCCAGCCTCGCACAGCGCCAGCGCGTCGCCGGCGTTCTCCACCGCCGTCACGTCGTAGCCGGCGACCGACAGCAGCGGCGTCAGCAGGTTGCGGAAGAAGGGGCTGTCGTCGACCAGCAGCACGCGCTGGAGCTTCTCCTCCTCGAACCCCTCGTTGGTGGCCGAGCCGAACCAGTCCTTGTAGGCCTGGGTCAGGAAGAAGCCGGCGTCGATGACCTCCGTCGCCTTGCCGGCGATGATCGCCGAGCCCATCAGGCCGGGACGCTCGGCGGCGAGCTGGACCTGGAGCTTCTCCTCGACGATGTCGACGATCTCGTCGACGATCAGGCCCATCGAGCGGTCGCCGTCGGCGAAGACCAGCACCGGCTGGCGGCCTTCCTGGCCGATCATGAAGTTGGGGTCGATCGGGACCAGCGGCATCAGCTTGCCGCGGTACTGGACCATCGGCAGGCCGTTGGACATCTCGACCGTGGCGAGATCGACGTCCTCCAGGCGGGCGACCAGCGACAGCGGCACCGCCTTGGGCGCGCCCTCCCCGGCGCGGAACAGCAGGAGCGCCATCTTGTCCTCCTGGCGCTGGGTCTGGACGGTGGCCGCCTCCTTGCCGGCGCTCTCGCCGCCGCCCAGCTCGCCGGTGGCCGACGCGATGCCGTTGGGGTCGAGGATCATGATCACCGAGCCGTCGCCGAGGATCGTGTTGCCCGAGAACATCTCGATGTGGCGCAGGATCGGGGCGACCGGCTTGACGACGATTTCCTCGGTGTCGAACACGCGGTCGACCATGATGCCGAAGGTGTAGGTGCCGACCTGGGTGACGACGATGAAGGTCTCGTCCTCGGTCTTCTTGGCGGCCTCGGCGGCGTCGTCGAGCCTGAGGAGCTGCTGGAGCGAGACCAGCGGCAGCAGGCGGTTGCGCAGGCGCAGCACCGGCGTGCCCTTCAGGCGCTCGATGGTGTGCTCGCTGTCGGCGGCGGCGCGCACCAGTTCGACCACGCTGATCTGCGGGATGGCGAAGCGCTCGCCGGCGCACTCGACGATCAGGGCGGAGACGATGGCCAGCGTCAGCGGGATCTTGATGACGAAGGTCGAACCCTTGCCCTGGGTCGACTTGATCTCGATCGTGCCGCCGATCTTCTCGATGTTGGTCTTGACCACGTCCATGCCGACGCCGCGGCCCGACACGTTGGTGACCTTCGCCGCGGTCGAGAAGCCGGGCTTCATGATGAACTGGATGATCTGCTGGTCGGTCATCGACGCCAGCTCGATCTCCGAGGCCATGTTGTTCTGGATGGCCTTCTGCTTGATCCGGTCGATCGCCAGACCCTTACCATCATCCTGGATCTCGATGATGATGTGGCCGCCCTCGTGGTAGGCGTTCAGCGTGATGCGGCCGGTCTCGATCTTGCCGGCCTTGACGCGCTCGGCCGGGATCTCCAACCCATGGTCGGCGCTGTTGCGCACCATGTGGGTCAGCGGATCCTTGATCAGCTCCAGCACCTGGCGGTCCAGCTCGGTGTCGGCGCCGAGCATCTGGAGGTCGATCTTCTTGTTCAGTTCGTGCGCGAGATCGCGCACCAGGCGCGGCAGCTTGGCCCAGGCGTTGCCGATCGGCTGCATGCGCGTCTTCATGACGCCTTCCTGCAACTCGGACGTCACATGGTTCAGACGCTGCAAGGGTGCGGCGAACTCGCTCTCCTTCTGGGACCGGAGGATCTGGAGCAGCTGGTTGCGGGTCAGCACCAGCTCCGAGACCATGGTCATCAGGTTTTCGAGCAGGTCGACGTTGACGCGGATGGTTTGGGCGGCGACCGCCGATTCCTTGGTCGCGGCCTCGGTGCCGCCATCGTTGCCGCCAGCGCCGCCGCCGGTGACCGGGGTCGCGGCGACCGGAACCTTGGCGGCGGGAACCGGCTCCGGTTCGGGAACGACCAGATCCTGGGAGGGGGCGGGCTCATCGGCCGGCTCGGGCGCGCGGGGCGCCAGCGCGGTGCTGGCCGGGGCGGGAACCGGGGTCGCCGGGCCGGGCGTGGAATTCCACAGCGCCTCCAGCTCGTCGAGCGTCACCGGGCGCTCCTCCGCGGCGGCGACCGCCGGGGCGGTGGGGGCGGCGGGCGGCGGAGCGGCGGCGGCCGGAGCGGGGCCGCCCAGCTTGCCTTCGGCGCACAGGTTCAGCCGCTCGATCAGCGGCAGGTCGTCGCCCGGCGGCTCGGCCTCGGTGGCCTCCAGCACGGCGAGCAGGCTCTTGATGGTGTCGAGCGCCTGGAGGATCAGCGAGACCGCTTCCGGGTTGATCGTCAGTTCGCCGTCACGGAACTTGCCGAGCACGTTCTCCGACGCGTGCGCCACCTTCTCCAGGCGCGGCAGGCCGAGGAAGCCGCAGGTGCCCTTGATGGTGTGGACGAGGCGGAAGATGTTCGACAGCAGCTCCGGATTGTTGGGATTCTGCTCCAATCGGACCAACTCGACGTCGAGCACCGATAGGTTTTCGTTGGTTTCCGTCAGAAATTCGGAGAGCAGATCATCCATGTCGCATTCCCCAGGCCCAATGTTATGGTCCGTGCCGGCCCGCGGCCCGAACGGGCGACGTCGAGCGTCGCCGGTTGCGTTCCAGTCCAGGTGTGACCGGAGCGTGTCAAACACTGATTAAGAGAACCTTACCTCTTTTGATAGGGACGTTCGTGCAACACCCCGCCGAGGAAACGCGGCGCGGATTGTCACAGGAGGACCGATGAAGGACGCGGATCTCGCCAAGGCCGTGCGCGACGCGGTGGCAACCCTGAACGAGGCGCTGGCCCAGGCGGCGCAGCACAATCTGGCGGTGACGCTGCGCACCACCGCGCACCAGACGACCGGCGGGGTCGAGCGGGTCGTGGTGGAGCCGCGCATCTTCAAGCAGCTGTAGGCCGGGCCGTGGGGGCGGGAATCCCCGGCGGCCCCTCACCAGTCGGCGGTGAGGACCAGCCGGTCGGGGCCCGACGGGGTGACGGCGATGCGGAACCCGTCATCCTCGGCGAAACGGCCGG
The DNA here is from genome assembly GCF_020005195.1 of Azospirillum agricola. Lineage (NCBI taxonomy): Bacteria > Pseudomonadati > Pseudomonadota > Alphaproteobacteria > Rhodospirillales > Azospirillaceae > Azospirillum > Azospirillum agricola. The sequence goes on along the minus strand of NZ_JAIFZR010000002.1, from coordinate 206,189 downwards.
CCAGATAGGCGTGGACGCTGCGCGGCGTCAGTTCGGCCGCTTCCGTTCCGGCCAGCGCGGCGGCGGTGGCCGGGTTGAGCGCGCCGGGGCGGCCCTCGGCGGTGACGGTCAGACGGCCCGATTCCTCGGTGCCCTCCCCCGTCACGCGGATGGTGCCGCCGTGGGTCAGCGCCTCGTCGGCCAGCAGCACGAGGTTGAGCAGCGTCTTCACCACGCCGCGCCGGTAGGCGATCATGTCGCTCGGCACCCGCTCCGGCCAGTCCAGCTTGGTGCGCCCGCCGTCGAGCCAGCCGGCGGCGGCGTTGCGGGCGTCGCCGAATCCCTTCTGGTCGCGCCCGGCGACCCCGTAGGCCAGCCGGAACACCCGCAGCCGCCGATCGGCCTGCAACGAGGAATGGTCGATCAGCTTCACCGCCTCGCCGACGAATCCGCCGGCGGGCGCGCCGTCCTCGTCGTCCTGCATCTCCTCGATCAGCTCCAGCCCGTTGCGGATGGCCCCCACCGGGCTGACGAGATCGTGGCAAAGCTTGGAGGCGAGCAGTTCGAGCACCCGGATGTCGATGGTCAAGGTGGCGTCTCCAGCAAGGCGGAAAAGTCCGGTCGCGGCGGCGATTGCCGCGTGTGTACCCGGATCCATATCCGATATCGTATCATCGACACAGCGATTCGAGTTCCGGAAAGGATGTGCGATGGATGATTCCCTGGTTCCCGGCGCCTGGGTGCGCCACCCGAGCCAGCCCGACTGGGGGCTGGGCCAGGTGCAGTCGGCCATCCGCAACCGCGTCACCGTGAATTTCGAGCATGCGGGCAAGGTGTTGATCGACTCCGACGTCATCGCGCTCACGGTGGTGGATCCCGATCGGGGCCCCTGACCGGGTGTTTCGCCGAAGCCCTCCGGTCAGGGCTGGGCCCGGTTGCGCCGCCGCGTCCGCTTTGCTTTCATGAGACGCCGGCCCGCCTCCGGGCGGGCCGGCCCTGACCTCGACGCCCTTCAACAGGACGGGGCTCCGCGTGTTTTCACGGCTCAAGGGCGGCATGAGCGCGTTCGGGGTGGTGCTGATCCTCGGCCTCAACGCCATGATCGGCTACGACCTGCTGCGCGAGCACGGCACCCTGGTCGACCAGGCGCGCGACGAGACGCAGTCGCTGGCCCTCGTCCTCGAACGCCACGCCACCGACAGCTTTTCCGGGGTCGCCAAGACCCTGGCGGGAGTCGCCGAGGTGCTGGCGGTGCGCGGCGACCGCTGGACCCGCGGCGCGCCCGAGGTGCACGCGCTGCTGCGGCGCCAGCTCGCCCTCTCGCCGCTGACCCGCGCCCTGCTGGTGGTGTCGGCCGACGGGCGGCTGATCCACGACACCGACACGCTGGAACCCGCCGACCTCGACCTGTCCGACCGCGACTATCTGCTGGCCCACCGCGACGGGCTGGCCGGCACCGTCCATCTCGGCGTTCCGGTGGAGGGACGCACGTCCGGCGCCTGGTTCGTCAGCATGAGCCGCCGGCTGGAGACGCCCGACGGGCGCTTCGCCGGAGTCGCCGTCGCCGTCGTCGAGCCGGCGGCCTTCCGCGGCTTCTACGAATCGCTGAAGCTGCGCAACGACGCGGTGGTGACGCTCCACCACGCCGACGGTCCGGTGGTGGCGCGCTTCCCCGACCATGAGCGCTTCGTCGGCCGCCCGGTCCGCGGCGGGGCGGGCGCGCGGGACGAGGGAACGGACCGCATCTCCAGCCACCGGACATCGTCCGAGGTTCCGCTGGTGGTCACGGTGTCGCTGGCCCGCGACGCGGTGCTCGCTCCCTGGCGGCTGCGCGCGGTGGTGGAACTGGCGGCGGCGCTCGGCGCCAGCCTGATGCTGGGGCTTCTGACCCTGACGCTGGTCCGCGAGGCCGGCCGGCGCGAGCGGATGCTGGAGGATCTCCAGGCCAGCGAGGGCGCCCTGCGCGACAGCCAGCGCCGGCTGATCCTCGACATCGCCGCCCGTCACCGGGCGGAAGCCGAACTGATCGCCGCCAAGCAGGCGTCCGACTCCTCCAACCGGGCGAAGACCCAGTTCCTCGCCAACATGAGCCACGAGCTGCGCACCCCGCTGAACGCCGTCATCGGTTTCGCCGAGGCGCTGGAGAGCGGCATCTTCGGCGCCATGTCGGCCAAGCAGACGGAGTATGTGTCGGACATCCGGCGCTCCGGCCTGCATCTGCTGAGCCTGATCAACGACATCCTCGACACCACCAAGATCGAATCCGGCAAGTACGTCCTGCACGAGGAGCGGCTGGCGGTCCGCGCGGTCGTCGGCCAGTGCCTGCGCCAGATCGAGCCGCTGGCGGTGCAGAAGGGCATCGGGCTCGCCGCCTCGATGGAGCCCGAGCTGCCGGACCTGCTGGCCGACGAGCGGGCCTTGCGGCAGATCCTGCTGAACCTGCTGTCGAACGCCGTGAAGTTCACGCCGGCCGGCGGCCACATCGTCGTCACCGCCGACCGGGCCGAACTGGATTTGCGCCTGCGCGTCACCGACACCGGCATCGGCATCCCGCAAAGCGAGCTGGAACAGGTGCTGGAGCCCTTCCATCAGGTCGACAACTCCCACACCCGGCGTTACGCCGGAACCGGGCTTGGGCTGGGGCTGGTCAAGTCGCTGGTCGAAATGCACCAGGGCAGCCTCGGCCTGACCAGCGCGCTCGGACGCGGCACCACGGCGACCGTGGTGCTGCCGGCCGGGCGATTCGTCGTCGCCCAGGAGGCCGAAACCGTCCAAGTCTCCGGCGCGCTGGCGTGAGAAGCGTTTGACAAGCGACGGTTTCCAACCTTTCTGATGCCTGGGATCGCGCAACTCCGGCGACGCGTGCCCCCATCCACGAATTTCAGGGTTGGCCCAGGAATCATGACCGCGAACACCTCGACCGCGAACCGTTGGCTGCACGGCTTCCGCCCCGTCGCCCATCCGCGCCGGACGCTGCTCTGCTTCCCCTACGCCGGGGCCGGGGCCGCCCTGTTCCGCGACTGGCACCGCGACGCCAGTCCGGAGGACGAGATCCTCGCCGTCCGCCTGCCCGGCCGCGAGCACCGCTTCGGCGAACCCTGTCTGAAGACGGTGGCGGAGGCGGTTCCGCCGGTCCTTGAGGCGCTGACCGAACGCTTGGGCGGACGCCTCGACCGGCCGCTGATCCTGTTCGGCCATTCGCTGGGCGCCGCGCTGGCCTACGCCACCGCCCGCGCGCTGATCGGGCGCGGCCACCCGCCCCGCCTGCTCGCCGTCTCGGGACGCCGCGCGCCGCAGGTCCCGCTGCGCCGCGCCGCCACCCAGGATCTGAGCGAGGCCGAGTTCCGCGACAAGCTGCACGCGCTGGGCGGCACCCCGCCCGAGGTGCTGGCGTCGGCCGAACTGATGGAGCTGATGGTCCCGCTGCTGCGCGCCGACTTCGGCATGTCCGACCGCTTCTTCGAGCCGGCCCCCGCGCCGCTGCCGATCCCGCTGGTCGCCTTCGCCGGCACCGGCGACGCCGAGGTCCCGGTCGAGGCCGTCGCCGAATGGGAGCGGCTGGCCGGCGCCGGCTTCGCCCTCCACCCCCTGCCCGGCGACCATTTCTTCGTGAACCCGCAGCGCCGGACCATCCTCGACATCCTCCTGTCCGCCGCGTAGCGGCCGGCAACGCCGCTTCCACCGGCCCGGCCATTCCGGACAGCCGCTTGCCAGCCGGCGGCGCTCCGGAACACTCCCAACCATTGCCGCGCCGATTGTTCGTATATCGGCACGAATGTTGCCTCTACCCCTTCCGAGAAGGGCGCGGCGGCCCTCCCAAACGCCGCGCCACGTTGGGAGAGGACATTCCGAATGGCTGCGCTGGAGACCTTCTACGAGGTCATGCGGCGGCAGGGCATCACCCGCCGCTCGTTCCTGAAATACTGTTCGCTCACGGCCGCCGCCCTCGGGCTGGGGCCGGAGCTGGTGCCGCAGATCGTCCACGCCATGGAAACCAAGCCGCGCACCCCGGTGCTGTGGCTGCACGGGCTGGAATGCACCTGCTGCTCCGAATCCTTCATCCGCTCGGCGCACCCGCTGGTGAAGGACGTGGTGCTGTCGATGATCTCGCTCGACTACGACGACACGCTGATGGCCGCCGCCGGCCACCAGGCCGAGGCGATCCTCGACGAGGTGATGGAGAAGTACAAGGGCAACTACATCCTGGCGGTGGAGGGCAACCCGCCGCTGAACCAGGACGGCATGTCCTGCATCATCGGCGGCAAGCCCTTCCTCGACCAGCTGCGCAAGGTGTCGCGCGACGCCAAGGCGATCATCTCCTGGGGTTCCTGCGCCAGCTTCGGCTGCGTCCAGGCGGCGCGGCCCAACCCGACGCGCGCCACCCCGGTGCACGAGGTCATCACCGACAAGCCGATCATCAAGGTGCCCGGCTGCCCGCCGATCGCCGAGGTGATGACCGGCGTCATCACCTACATGCTGACCTTCGACCGCATCCCGGAGCTGGACCGCCAGGGCCGCCCGAAGATGTTCTACAGCCAGCGCATCCACGACAAATGCTACCGCCGGCCGCATTTCGACGCCGGCCAGTTCGTCGAGGCCTTCGACGACGAGGGCGCCCGCAAGGGGCATTGCCTCTACAAGGTCGGCTGCAAGGGGCCGACGACCTACAACGCCTGCTCCACCGTGCGCTGGAACGAGGGGACCAGCTTCCCCATCCAGGCCGGCCACGGCTGCATCGGCTGCTCGGAGGACGGCTTCTGGGACAAGGGGTCCTGGTACGCCCGCCTGTCCGATTTCCACCAGTTCGGGATCGAGGCCAACGCCGATCAGGTCGGCGCCACCGCCGCCATCGGCGTCGGCGGAGTCATCGCCGCGCACGCGGCGGTCAGCGCCCTGAAGCGCGCGCAGCACAAGGGAGACGTCTGACCATGGCCGTTCTGCAAACCCCCAACGGCTTCGCGCTGGACAACGGCGGCCGGCGCATCGTCGTCGATCCGGTGACGCGCATCGAGGGGCACATGCGCTGCGAGGTGAACGTCGATTCCGACAACATCATCCGCAACGCCGTCTCGACCGGCACCATGTGGCGCGGTCTGGAGGTCATCCTCAAGGGCCGCGACCCGCGCGACGCCTGGGCCTTCGTCGAGCGCATCTGCGGCGTCTGCACCGGCTGCCACGCCCTGACCTCGGTCCGGGCGGTCGAGGACGCGCTGGGCATCCGCATCCCGAAGAACGCCCACCTGATCCGCGAGATCATGGCGAAGACGCTGCAGGTCCACGACCACATCGTCCATTTCTACCACCTGCACGCGCTCGACTGGGTCAACCCGGTCAACGCGCTGAAGGCCGACCCGCAGGCGACCTCGGCGCTCCAGCAGTCGGTCTCGCCGCGCCACCCGAAATCCAGCCCCGGCTATTTCCGCGACGTGCAGAACCGGTTGAAGAAGTTCGTGGAATCGGGCCAGCTCGGCATCTTCAAGAACGGCTACTGGGACAACCCGGCCTACAAGCTGCCGCCCGAGGCCGACCTGATGGCGGTCACGCACTATCTGGAGGCGCTCGACCTCCAGAAGGACATCGTGAAGATCCACGCGGTGTTCGGCGGCAAGAACCCGCACCCCAACTACATGGTCGGCGGCGTGCCCTGCGCCATCAACATGGAGGGGACGGGAGCGGCCGGCGCGCCGGTCAACATGGAGCGGCTGAACTTCGTTCTGGCCCGCATGCAGGAGGCCGCCGCCTTCATCGACAACGTCTACATCCCCGACGTTCTGGCCATCGCCAGCTTCTACAAGGGCTGGCTCTACGGCGGCGGGCTGTCGGCCACCAACGTGATGGACTACGGCGACTACGAGAAGGTCCCCTACGACCGTTCGACCTGCCAGCTTCCCGGCGGCGTCATCCTGAACGGCAACTGGAACGAGGTGCACCCGATCGACCCGCGCGACCCGGCGCAGGTGCAGGAGTTCGTCGCCCACAGCTGGTACAGCTACGAGGACGAGAACAAGGGCCTGCATCCCTGGGACGGCGTCACCGAGGCGAAGTTCGAGCTGGGCCCCAACACCAAGGGCAGCCGCACCGACATCAAGGAGCTGGACGAGGCGGCCAAATACTCCTGGATCAAGGCGCCGCGCTGGCGCGGCCACGCGGTGGAGGTCGGCCCCCTGCCCCGCTACATCCTGGCCTACGCCCAGAACGTCACCTACGTGCGCGACCAGATCACCGACTCGCTCGGCCGCTTCAACAGCCTGTCGGGCACCAGCTTCACGCCGCAGCAGGCGCTGCCGACCACCATCGGCCGCACGCTGGCCCGCGCGCTGGAGGCGCAGTACTGCGCGACCATGATGCTGGAGGACTGGAAGGACCTGATCGCCAACATCAAGGCCGGCGACACCGCCACCGCCAACGTCGAGAAGTGGGATCCCAAGAGCTGGCCGAAGGAGGCCAAGGGTGTCGGCGTCGTCGCGGCGCCGCGCGGCGGGCTCGGCCACTGGATCAAGATCAAGGACGGCAAGATCGAGAACTACCAGTGCGTCGTGCCCTCGACCTGGAACGGCAGCCCGCGCGACCCCAAGGGCAACATCGGCGCCTTCGAGGCGTCGCTGCTCAACACGCCGATGGAGCGCCCGGACGAGCCGGTCGAGATCCTGCGCACCCTGCACAGCTTCGACCCCTGCCTCGCCTGCTCCACCCATGTGATGGCGCCGGACGGGGCCGAACTGGCCCGCGTCACCGTGCGCTGATCCCACCAGACCGGAGGGTTTCGCCATGGCACCTCTCGACCACGGGAAGCGGGACGGCGCAACGCCGGAGCGGGCGGAGGATCCGCCCGCTCCGGCGGCCTCGCCGCGCTTCCTGAAGGCGATCTACGTGTACGAGGTCCCGGTGCGCCTGTGGCACTGGGTCAACGCGCTCGCCATCACCGTGCTGGCCGTCACCGGCTATCTGATCGGCAGCCCGCTGCCGAGCATGCCCGGCGAGGCCAGCGCCAACTACCTGATGGGCTACATCCGCTTCGCCCATTTCGCGGCCGGCTACATCTTCGCGATCGGCTTCCTCGGCCGGCTCTACTGGGCCTTCGCCGGCAACCACCACGCCCGGCAGCTGTTCCGCTTCCCCTTCTGGGACGGCCACTGGTGGGGCGAGCTGTTCCTGGAGGCGCGCTGGTACCTGTTCCTGGAGCGCAAGCCGAAGCTCTATGTCGGGCACAACCCGCTGGCCCAGTTCGCCATGTTCTGGACCATCGCGGTCGGCAGCGTCTTCATGATCGTGACCGGCTTCGCGCTCTACGGCGAGGGGGCCGGGGTGGACAGCTGGCAGGACCGGCTGTTCGGCTGGGTCATCCCCCTGTTCGGCCAGAGCCAGGACGTCCACACCTGGCACCATCTGGGCATGTGGGTGATCATCCTGTTCGTGATGGTCCATGTCTACGCGGCGGTGCGCGAGGACATCATGTCCCGCCAGTCGATCATCTCGACGATGGTCAGCGGCGTGCGCACCTTCAAGGACGCCGAGGCCCCGGCCGACGAGCCGGAGCCGAAGGCGGCCAAGCCAGCCTCGCCCAAGGCGCTGGAGCCGGCCGGCTGAGGGCGCGAAGAAGCCCTTCTCCCCTTGTGGGGCGCATCCCGGAGGACGCCAGCGGCGTCCGATGGGTGCGCGGGTTGGGATGAGGGGTGCGGCCGGCCGAAGGCCGGGAAGGTTGCGTTCCCCCCTCACCCCAACCCCTCTCCCTGAGGGAGAGGGGCTTCCTGGCGCTTATACCGATGCGCCGACCGAAAGACTCAGGGCACCCGCGTTCCGGTGAAGGGGTTCAACCCCAGCGCCGCCAGCGTGGCCCAGGCGGTCGCTCCCAGATGCGGGCGGCGGTAATAGAGGAAATCGTCGGTCTTGCTGTCCGGACCGATGGCCAGCCCGGTGGTCAGCACCGCCGGGCGGGTCGCCCACAGGAAGCCGCCGGGGCTGATGTCCGCCAGCAACCCGGCGAACAGCCGGTCGGCGTCGGCCCGCCGGCCCAGCGCCCGGTAGGTCAGCGCCGCCTGCGCGGTGCCCTCCACCCAGACGCCGTCGCGGTCGTCGTTGAAGTCGAAACCGCCGTCCACCCCATGCGCCCGCTCGGCGTAGGCCAGCGCGCCGCGCCACGCCTCCGGCGCGTCGCGCAGCAGAAGAGGCCAAAGCTGGGCGTCGAGCCCCGAGGTGGCGTGGCTGATCGTCACCCCGTCCGGCGTGGTGCCGACCGGGAAATGCCCGTTGCCGGCCGCCCAGGCGGCGTCGAGGAAGCCGCGCGCCGCCTGGGCCGGAGCCTCCCACCCCTTGCCGAGCCGGCCGAACAGGGCGACCAGATCGGTGTTGTGCTCGGTCGATTTCCAGGTCAGGAGCTGCGGCGCGTTGTCGAAGCCCTGCACCCCGCCGTTGAAGCCGCCCGGCCCGCGCGGGTCGGCGGTCTTGTCGGCGACCCAGCGGGCCAGTTCGGCGGCGCCGTCGCGGAAACGCTTCTCGCCGGTCGCCTCGCCCAGCGTCACCAGCGCCAGCCCGGCCCAGGCGACGTTCCCGGTGGCGGTGCCGATCTGGTAGGGATCCTCCAGCCAGCGGTTCTCCACCGCGTCCCACCAGCCCATCGGCGGGATCGGGCGCTGCTTCTGCGCACCGGCCCGGTAGGTGTTGCGCAGGCGGCCCTTGTAGCCGGCGCGGTCGAGCGTCACCGCATCGAGCAGCGCCTCGCCGATGCGCAGAGCCTGGGGGCGCTTGCCGCAGCCGTTCAGCGCGATGACCGCCAGCGCGTTGTCGTAGGTGAAGGCGGCGATCGACAGCGCCGGCTCGGAGGTCGGGCCGGGAGCGTAGGCGTTGTCGTAGCTGCGCAGGAACACCGGGCCGGAGCCGGGGATCTCATCCACCCGCGCCGCCAGCGTGGCGCAGGTCCTCGCCGCCAGCTCGGCCGCCGGCCCGGCGCCTTCGGCGCGCGCGGCGCCCCCCGGCAGCAGCGCCAGCATTGTTCCGGCCAGCATCATCCCCAACGCCGAACGGCGTCCCTTGCCCATCAACCCCATGACGATTCCGGCCACCGGCGCAGTTCACGACTGGGCCAGATATGGACCGCCCGGCGACGCCCGGCAACCGGCTTCGCCAATCAGCGGCGCGGGCTGCGGAAACCGTCGACGCTGAAGCGCCCCGCGCCCGACGCGACCAGCGCCAGATAACCGCCGATGATGGCGAGGTTCTTCATGAACTGGATCTGCTGCATCTTCATCGCCTCGGGCGCCGCGTCCCAATAGCGGTGGGCGACCAGGGTCGCGGCGACGGTGAAGCCGGCGACCAGCAGCGCCGCCAGCCGGGTCCAGGCGCCCAGCACCACCGCCAAGCCGCCGAAGCACTCGACCACCGCCCCGACGGTGCCGGCGACCGCCGCCATCGGCACCCCCTGGCTCTCCAGCCCGGCGATGAAGCCGCCCAGCGCCATCAGCTTGCCGAACCCGCTCTGGACGAAGATCGCGCCCAGCAGGACACGGGCGGCCAGCAGCAGGGCGTCCCGTCCGCCCTCCGCCGTCCGATCCATCCGGCCGACGCGCGTGTCGTTGTCGATCATTCCACTCACTCCCCAGCGTCCGCGCGGGCCCATGCCGGCGCGGTTTCCTGAGCCCAGGACGCCGCCCGCCGGCCTTCTATTCCCGCACGGCTCCGATTTCCGCAGCCCCGATTTCCGTGCCCCCGATTTCCATGGCAGCCACCCAAGCCTGCCCCAGGCTGAGACCGCCATCGTTGGCCGGGGCCTGCCGGGGCAGCAGCGCCTCGATCCCGGCCGCCGCGAAGCCGGCCGCCAGCCCCTCGGCCAGCACGCCGTTCATCAGACAGCCGCCCGACAGCGCGATCCGCCGCAGACCATGCTCGCGCAGGGCCGGCAAGGACCAGTCGAGCAGCGCGGCGGTCAGCGTGCCGTGGAACAGCTCCGCCCCCTCCGCCGCGCCGGCGGCGTCCAGCAGCCGCTCCAGCAGGGGGGTGAGGTCGAGCACCCCGTCCGTCACCCGCCACGCGCCCTCCGCGACGCGGGGCCGGCGGACCAGCGATTCCAGGATCATCGGCGCCTCGCCCTCGAAGCCGGCGACCGGGCGCACGCCGAGGATGCCGCAGGCGGCGTCGAACCAGCGCCCGCAGGAGCTGGTCGGCGGCGCGTTGATGCCGCCCTCGATCATCCGCCGCACCCCGTCGGCCGGGCCGTGGGCGGCGAAGCGGGGAACGATCTCGCCGGCCCGGCCCATGCGGACCAGCGCCGCCGCCGCCATGCGCCAGGGCTGGCGGGCCGCGACGTCGCCGCCGGGCTGGGCCAGCGGCGCAAGATGGCCAAGGCGCCGGCAGGATGCCCCCTCGACCAGCAGCATCTCGCCCCCCCAGGACTCGCCCCCCGGCCCCAGCCCGAACCCGTCGAGCGCGAGGCCGATCGCCGGCCCCTCGTCCCAGGGATCGACCCGATGCTCGGCCAGCACGGCGGCGACATGGGCGTGGTGGTGCTGGACAGCGACCGCCGGCAGCCCCGTGCGCCCGGCGAAGCGGGTGGAGTGGAAGTCGGGGTGCCGGTCATGGGCGACCGCCACCGGCTCCACCCCCAGGACATGGAGCAGATGGGCGACCGTCTCCTCCAGGAAATCCAGCGTCGCGGGGTTGTCGAGATCACCGATGTGCTGCGACAGGAACGCCTCGTCGCCGCGCGTCACGCAGACCGTGTTCTTCAGATGCCCGCCGACCGCCAGCAGCGGCGGAACGGCGCGGGCGAGCCGGATCGGCTCCGGGACATGGCCGCGCCCGCGCCGCAGGAGGGTTGGGGCGCCGGCCAGCCGGCGGACCACGCTGTCGTCGGCGCGGACGACGATGTCGCGGTCGTGATCGACGATCAGGTCGGCGATGCCGGCCAGCCGCGCCCGGGCCTCTTCGTTGCCGATGGCGAGCGGCTCGCCGCCCGGATTGGCCGAGGTCATCACCAGAACCAGGGGTTGCGGCTCCCGCGCCCAGCCGGTCCCGGCCGGCCGGCCGGCGGCCTCGTGGAACAGCAGCCAGTGGATCGGCGTGTAGGGCAGCATGACGCCGAGCCACGCCAGATCCGGAGCGATGCCAGGGGCGATATCCGGAGCGATGCCGAGCGACGGGGCGGGCGCATCGTCGCGCCGCCGCAGCAGCGTGATGGGGCGGGCGGCCCCCTCCAGCAGCGCCCGCTCGCCCGCGTCGAGATGGACGAGGCGCGCGGCCGACGCGGCGTTGGCGACCATCAGGGCGAAGGGCTTGCCATTGCGCTGCTTGACCCGGCGCAGCCGCTCGACCGCCCCGGCGTTGGTGGCGTCGCAGACGAGATGGAAACCGCCCAGCCCCTTGATCGCGACGATCCGGCCGGCCGCCAGCGCGGCGAGGATCGCCTCGGGCGGATGCGACAGGCGGGGGCCGCATTCCGGGCAGGCGGTCGGCTGGGCGTGGAAGCGGCGGTCGGCCGGATCGGCGTATTCGGCGGCGCAGGCCGGACAGAGCGGAAAGCCCGCCATCGCCGTCTGCGGCCGGTCGTAGGGAAGCCGGCGGGTGATGGTGAAGCGCGGCCCGCAATGGGTGCAGTTGAGGAAGGGGTAGCGGTAGCGCCGGTCCGCCGGATCGAACAGCTCCGACAGGCAGGCCGGGCAGACCGCCGCGTCGGGGGCGACGCCGGTGGTGACCGCGCTTCCCGCCTCGCTGCGGCGGATGGCGAAGCCCTCCTCGTCCGGCCGGACCGGACAGGGCACGGCCTCCACCGCGTCGATGCGGGCCAGCGGCGGCGCCTCCGCGGTCAGGGCGTCGAGGAAGGCGGCGATGGCGGCGCCCTGGATTTCCAGCAGCACCCCCCCGCCGTCGTTCAGGACCCAGCCGGTCACGCCGAAGCGGCCGGCCAGCGCATGGGCGTGCGGGCGGAAACCGACCCCCTGCACCCGACCGCGCACCCGGATCCGCAACCGCCGGACCGTCGGCCCCGCCGCCTGATCGGCCCCCCGCTCGACCACACCGGATGTCATGGTTTCCCCGCTCGCTGGATTTCCGGCCTTGCCCATGGGAAGGCGGCCGGGACCGCCGCGTCAAGACCGGCGCAAGAGCCGGTCAAGGCGCCAAGCCCCAATGCTTGCAGAATTCCCTGATTCGTTCATTTACGAAACGGAAACAATCGTTGCGGCAATAGATCACAATCAAGCGTTTTGCCGATCGGCGACCGGCGCTGTACCCTTTCCGCAAGGCCTGTCCACACCCCGCAGCCGAAACGGAACCGGGCGGGCCGGCTGGCGCGGATGGTCACAAGGTGGTTGCATGGCGATGGACACGGGCCCCTACGCCCTGATGGCCGAGTTGCTCGACAGCGTGAATGTCGGCCTCTGCCTGTTCGATTCCGGCGACCATGCCCTGCTGTGGAACCGCAGCTTCCTGACCCTGTTCCCGGAGCATGACGGCCACATCCGGGTGGGCGAGCACTATTCCGTCAACCTGCGCCGCTTCTATCAGGCGCGGCTGTCCGTGGACGAACTGCCGCTGATCGACGACTACATCGACGGGGGCATCGCCCGCCACCGCGCCCAGACCCAACCCTTCGTCTTCCAGCACCGCGGCCAATGGCTGCGCGTCGCCTCGCTGCCGACCGGGACGGAAGGGCGCATCCGGGTGTGGACCCCGCTCGCCTCGCCGACCGGGGCGGCGCCGTGGAACCGTCCCGGCGCCCAGGCCGACGCCGAGGATCTGCTGCTGGAGCATGTCGCCGACGGCGTGCTGCTGCTGGATCCCGACGGCCGGATCGCCAAGGCCAACGAGCAGGCCTTGTTCCTTTACGACGTGCCGCGGAAATCCGACCTGATCGGCCTGAGCTTCGAGGAGCTGCTGGAGCTGGTGTGGCGCGGCGACCGCTCGCGCCTGCCGGCGATGCTGACGGAGCGGCAGCGCTTTCCCAGCGCCCCCTTCGAGGTCGAGCTGCCGGGCGACCGCTGGCTGCGGGTCGCCCAGCAGCGCGGCGTCGACGGCATCGCCTACACCACCCACGTCGACATCACCGAGATGAAGCGGCTCCAGACCGCCATGATCGGCGCCAGGGAGGAGGCGGACCGCGCCAACGCCGCCAAGTCGCGCTTCCTCGCCATGATCAGCCACGAGATCCGCACACCGATGAACGCCATCATCGGGATCGGCCGGATCGCCCTGAAGTCGGCCGTCGAACCGGGGCAGCGCGGCTATCTGGAGACGATCAACGCCTCGGCCGGGCGGCTGCTCGGGATCATCAACGACCTGCTGGACTTCTCGAAGATCGAGGCCGGCAAGGTGACGATCGCCGAGCAGCCCTTCAGCCTCGACGAGGTGCTGGAGCCGCTGTGCGACCTGATCGTAGGCAACGGCGGGGCGGACGGGGTCGAGGTGGTCATCCGCGTCGCCCCCGGCACGCCGGACCGGCTGGTCGGCGATCCGTTGCGGCTCGGGCAGATCCTCGCCAACCTGATCAACAACGCCCTGAAATTCACCGAGCGCGGCGAGATTCTGGTGACCGTCGGGGCGGCCGCCCGCGGCGCCGATCGCGTGACGCTGGACGTCTCGGTCGCCGACAGCGGAATCGGCATCGACCACGCCCAGCAGGCCCGGCTGTTCCAGCCCTTCGTCCAGGCCGACGACACAACGACGCGCCGCTTCGGCGGCACCGGCCTCGGCCTGACCATCTGCAAGCAGCTGGTCGAGCTGATGGGCGGCCGCATCGCGGTCAGCAGCGAGCCGGGCCGGGGCAGCCGCTTCGGCTTCGCGGTGGAGCTTGGGCTGGTCGCGCCCGAAACCCCGCCGCCCCCGGCGCTGGGCGGGCGGGTGCTGGTGGTGGACGACCATCCGACCGCCCGCGCCGCCCTGGTCGAGATGGTCGCGGCGCTGGGCGCCGAACCGCTGGAGGCCGCCTCGGGACCGGCGGCGCTGCTGGCGGTCGAACAGGCGGCGCGGGAGGGGCGCCCGGTGACGGCGGCGCTGGTCGACTGGCGGCTGCCCGGCTGGGACGGCCCGGAGACCATCGAACGGCTGCGCAACAACGGCCGGGCCGCCGGGCTTCCGATCCTGGCGCTGATGCCGCTCGACGCGCGCGGCGACCGCGACCGGCCGGCCTTCGTCCAGGATCCGGGCGGCGGGGCCGACGGCGTGCTGGTGAAGCCGGTCAGCCCCGGCCGGCTGCGCCACCGGCTGACCTCCCTGCTGGGAGGGCCGGAGGAGCGGAGCGCGACCCCGGTGGCGGAGCGCGGCGACCTGTCGCGGCTGCGCGGCGCCCGCCTGCTGCTGGTCGACGACAACGCCCTGAACCGCGAGGTGGCGCTGCATCTGCTGACCGAGGCGCGCATCGCCGTGGACGTGGCGGAAAACGGGGTCCAGGCGGTGGAGCGGGCCGGCCGCGGCGACTACGACCTCGTTCTGATGGACATCCAGATGCCGGTGATGGACGGGCTGGAGGCGACCCGGCGCATCCGCGCCCTGCCCGGCTGCCTGGATCTGCCCATCGTCGCCATGACCGCCCAGGCGATGTCCGGCGATCGGCGGACGAGCCTGGCGGCCGGGCTGGACGAGCATCTGAGCAAGCCCATCGAGCCCGATCTGCTGTTCGATACCCTGCTGCGGCTGATCGATCCGGTCCGTCTCGCCGGACGTCGGACGCCGCGGGATCCGGCGCCCGACGCGGCCAGGGGCGGCGATGCGGGCCGGACCGATACGGGCCGGGACATGGGCCGAGGCATGGGCCTGGCCGCGCGCGACGCCGCGCGGCAGGCCGGGCTGGACTGGGACGGGGCGCTGCGCCGCGTCGACGGCGACCCGGCCATGCTCTCCCGGCTGGTCCGGACCTTCCTGCGCGATTGCGCCGGCCATCCCCAAGCCCTGGCCGAGGCCGCCGCGACCGGGCAGACCGAGCGGATCCGCTTCCTGGCCCACGCCCTGCGTTCGTCCTCGGCCTACATCGGGGCGACCGACCTGTCGCTGCTCGCCGGCCGGGTCGAGGAGGCGCTGCGCAACGCCCATTCCCGCACGGCCGAGCGGCTGACGGCGGATCTGGCGGGGGAACTGGCCGCCCTGCTCGACCGGCTGTCCACGCTGGCGCCGATGATCCCGCCGCCGCCCGACCCGGCGGTCGACGCGACGCTGGAGGAGGCGATCGGCCGACTGGCCGAGCTGCTCGACCGGGCGGACCTGCGCGCCGAGGATGTCTGGCGCGACCTCCAGGGGCGGCTCGCCCCGGCGCACCCGGACTTCGCCACGGCCATCACGAATCTGCTGGACGACCTGCGCTATGGCGAGGCGCTGGAACGGCTGCGCGCCTTCGCCCGGCCGCTCGGCATCGCCCTTCCCCCCGACACGCAGCGGAGCGCCGGCCCCGTTCCCATGCAGGCGTTCGGCGATATCCGCTAAAGGTTGCAGCGCTGCGACAATTGCGATGTTGCCGCTCAAGAGAGAGCTCTGATATTTTATAGGGACTAAAGTTTCCCTTTGCGTTGCAAAACAAGCCTCGCCCCGCAGCGGGGCGGGAGCCTTCTCATGGGCCAGTTTCTAAAACGTCTCTCCTTCACCCACAAGCTCGTCTCGCTGACGCTGCTTGGCACCATCCTGAGTTGTGCGTCAACGCTGTTCGTGGCGCTCTATTTCATCGCCACCGACCTGAAGCGTCAGGAAATCGACCGGCAGGACATGAACATCCGGGTCGCCAAGGAAATCCTGAACCCGAGGAACCAGCCCTACCGCATCGCCGACGGCAAGCTGATGGTCGGCGACACCGCGCTGGAAGGCACGTTCGAGCATGTCGACCGCATCAAGTCGGCGCTGAACATCACCGTCACCATGTTCCGCGACAGCACGCGCATCGCCACCACGCTGGTGAACAAGGACGGCAGCCGGGCCATCGGCTCCCGCATGCCGGACGACATCCACCAGCGCGTCGTCGGGCAGGGCGAGAGCCTGCTCGGCGAATACCCGGTGCTCGGCGTCAACTATCTGGTCAGCTACGTCCCGCTGAAGGACCAGTCGGGCAAGACGATCGGCGCCTTCGCCGTCGGCATGCCCTCGGGCGAGTTCCACGCGCTGATCGGCGCCCTGGGCTGGCGGATCGGCGGGGTGTCGCTGCTGGTCGGGCTGCTGCTGAGCGCCGGCGTGTTCGTCTATGTGAAGCGGCAGATGGGCGCGCTCCAGCACCTCGCCTCCGCCATCGACGCACTGGGCCACAGGAACTACGCTACCGTCGTCGAGGAAACCGGCCGCGCCGACGAGATCGGCGCGATGGCCCGCGCCGTCGCCGGCTTCCGCGACGGGCTGGCCAACGCCGAGTCGCTGGCCGAGCGCCAGCGCGAGGCCGAGCAGCAGCAGGCCCGCCGCCACGCCGAGATCGACGCGGCGACCCGCAGCTTCGCCGGCAAGATCGACGTGGTGGTGCGCGCGGTCAACGACTCCGCGACGCGCATGCGCGGCAACGCCGAACGGCTGACCAGCAGCGCCGAAAGCACCCAGGAGGCCGCCAGCAGCGTGTCGAGCGCCGCCGTCCAGGCGTCCAGCAACGTCGAGACCGTCGCCGCCGCCGCCGAGGAGCTGTCCGCCTCGATCGGCGAGATCGGCCGCCACGTCGGCGAGGCGACCCAGGTCGCCCAGCGCGCGGTGAGCGAGGCGCAATCGACCAACGACACGGTGAAGGGGCTGGCCAACGCCGCCAACCGCATCGGCGAGGTGGTGGAACTCATCAACTCCATCGCGGCGCAGACCAACCTGCTGGCGCTGAACGCGACGATCGAAGCCGCGCGGGCCGGCGAGGCGGGCAAGGGCTTCGCCGTGGTGGCGAGCGAGGTGAAGAATCTCGCCAGCCAGACCGCCAAGGCCACGGAGGACATCCAGGCCCAGGTCGCCGGCATCCAGGGCGAGACCCAGGCGGCGGTGGGAGCGATCTCGGCCATCGTCGACACCATCCGCCGCATCAGCGACATCACCGCGACGGTGTCCGACGCGGTCGGCCAGCAGGGGGCCGCCACCCGCGAGATCGCCCGCAACGTGCAGGAGGCCTCGACCGGCACCCACGCCGTGACCTCCAGCATCGAGGACGTCTCGCGCCAGGCCCGCGACACCGGGTCGAGCGCCGAGGAACTGCTGACCGCCGCGGGCAACCTGCTCGGCGAATCCCAGACCCTCTCCAGCGAGGTGTCGAGCTTCCTGTCGGTGGTGCGCCGGGCCTGACAGGCTTTTCGGCACGGGCATCGGCAGGGCCGGACGAGGCCCGAAGGCCGGACGGGGACCTCCCGTGCGGCCTTTTCGCTGTCCATGACCCGACAACCCGCGACCCGACAACCCGCGCCGGGGCGTTGACCACCCTTCCGACGCCGGTCACTGTGAAGGCGTGCCCATGCCCATGCCCCTGCCCCACCGACTGACTCAACCGAAGCGGATTGCGGACGCCGGCAGCCTCGCCACGGGGCCGCTCCGTCGTTCCCGTCCGGGACGGGGCCGCGCGTGAGCGCGACCTCCGCCATCGAAGGGGCCGTGTCGGTCCGTCTTCGGGTCTCCGGCGGGGCGGTCCGCCGCGCCGAGGTCGCGGTCCGCCGCCCGACCGCCGCGGCGCGGGCGCTGGTCGGACGACGGCCGGAGGAGGCCGCCCGGCTGGTGCCGCTGCTCTTCAGCCTGTGCGGCACCGCCCAGGGTCTGGCCGCCGCGCTGGCCTGCGAGGCCGCCCTGGGCATCGACGCCCCGGCGTCGGGCCATCCGGCGGCCCGATCCCTGATGCTCGACGCCGAGGCCGCCGACAACCACGCGTGGCAGATCGCCATGGAATGGCCGAAGCTGCTCGGCGAACCCCCGGACCCGCAGTCCCTGCGCGCGCTGCGCGCCGCCGTGGCCGCCCTCGGGAACACCCTTCATCCGGCCGGGGACGGGCTGATGCCGGGCGGCGGATCGCTTCGCCCCGACCCGGCGGCGCTCGGCCTCGCGGTGGATGGGATCGCCGGCTGGATCGGGTCGCGCGTCTTCGCCGGCCCCTGCCCGGCCGATCTCGACTCGCTCGCCGTCTGGGCCGCGCGCGGCGCCACCGCCGCCGCCCGGCTGACGGCGCGGCTGCTGGCCCCCGGCCTCGCCCCGCAGGGGGCCGTCGGGGTCGCCGCCCTGGACGAGGACCGCCCCTCCTGGTTCGGCGAACGGCTCGCCGCCGATCCGGCCTTCTCGTCCCGCCCGCACCGGGACGGCGCCCCCGCCCACACCGGACCGCTGGCCCGCCGCGCCGGCCACCCGCTGGTCGCCTCGGTGGCGGCGCGGCACGGCTTCGGGCTGGCGGCGCTGGCGGCGGCGCGGCTCGCCGATCTGGCCGAGCTTCCCGCCCGGATGGCCGGAACGCTGGCGCGCGTGGCGCCCGCCGCCCCCCTGGCGCTCGGGCCGGCGCGGGCCGGCGCCGGCTGCGGCGTGGTGGAGACCGCGCGCGGCCGGCTCGCCCACTGGCTGCGCCTCGGTCCCGACGGACGCATCGCCGATTTCCGCACGGTGGCGCCGACGGAGTGGAACTTCGCCGCCGACGGGCCGCTGGCGCGCGGGCTGGCCGGGCTGCCGGACGGACCGGACCTGCCGGAGCGGGCGCGGTTGCTGGCCGCCCTGCTCGACCCCTGCGTCGCCTGCGCCATCAGCATCGTCGGGGAGGATGGCGGGGGCGCGGATGGGGGCGCTGGCGGCTGAAGCGGAACGGCGGGCGGCCGATGCCACCAGGGCTACCCCGTCGTTGCCGCGCCGGACGCGCCGTCGGAAGGACCCCTTTCGCGCTCTGGCCGTTGCCTCTCTCGGATGATCCTATGCCCGGACTCGGACGATCCGCGAAGAGAGGTTCCAATGGCACTGCTCACCACCGTCCGTTTGGGCGCCCCCCGTTTGGACCCGGACAGGCTGGCCGGAACCGCGTCGGCCGCCCAGGCGATGGCGCGCCTGCCCGACGGCCAGCCGCTCCACCGCCATCGCGTCAAGCGCGGCTTCGACGTGGTCGGCGCGCTGGGTCTCATCGTCCTGTTCGGACCGCTGATGCTCGCGGTCGCCTGGCTCGTCGCCAAGGACGGCGGGCCGGCGGTGTTCGGGCACCGCCGCGTTGGCGCCGACGGGCGGTCCTTCACCTGCCTGAAGTTCCGCTCCATGGTGGTGAACGCGAACGAGGTGCTCGACCGCCTGCTGGCCGAGAATCCCGAGGCGCGCGCCGAATGGGAGGCCGCCCGCAAGCTGCGCAACGACCCGCGCATCACCGGTGTCGGCCGCTTCCTGCGCCGGTCGAGCCTGGACGAGCTGCCGCAGCTGTTCAACGTCCTGCGCGGCGAGATGAGTCTGGTCGGCCCACGCCCGATCGTCGACGACGAGGTCGCCTTCTACCACGCCTGCTTTCCCTTCTACACGCAATGCCGGCCCGGCCTGACCGGGCTGTGGCAGGTCAGCGGGCGCAGCGACGTCGATTACGTGCGCCGGGTCCAGCTCGACACCGCCTATGTGGTGGGCTGGAACTTCTGGACCGACATTGTCATCATGCTGCGCACCGTGCGGGTCATGGTGAAGGGCAGCGGCGCCTACTGACGCCCCCCCCCCTTTCGACGAAGGAGAACATCCGTTCACGCCCGTGCGCGTCGCCTTCCGGGGGCGCGACAACGGGGACCGCGCGCCCCATTTCCCGTTCACCGCCTCCCGCCGGGACGGTGGGGGTGGAGTTTGAGAATGGGCGGACACCGTGCTAGGGTCGATGCCCGGCAGCGACAATCCCGGCTGGCGAAACCCCTGGTGCACGTGAACGATGCGATGGATTCCGCCGGACGGACCGGCCAGTCGAGAGGGGCCTAGGATGGCGAAATTGCTGGCGGCCTTGCTGCTGATGATGGTGGCGATCGGTCCGGCCTGCGCGGTGGCCCCGACCAGCCGGGCCGACACCGTGGCGGCGCTCGAGCGCTACCGCGCCGAGTTCGCCAAGACGCGCGGCTACGGAACCCTGTCCCCCTCCGACCGCAACTACGTGCTGTTCGCCGACGCCATGCGGCGGGTCCTGACCGAGCATGTGAAGCCGTACGACCCGCAGGTGCTGGTCGACAAGGCGCTGACCGGCGTCCAGAAGAAGAAGGCCGAAACCCCGCGCGCCAGCGACCGCGCCCTGACCGAGGCGGGTCTGGACAGCATGCTGGGCGGGCTCGACCCCTATTCCAGCTTCCTCGACTCCGAGCGCTACCGCTACCTGCGCGAACAGACCCAGGGCGAGTTCGGCGGGCTGGGAATCGAGGTGACGATGGACGAGGAGAGCGGGCTGATCCGCGTCGTCTCGCCCATCGACGGCTCGCCCGCCGCCCGCGCCGGCCTGCGCAGCGGCGACCTGATCGCCCGCATCGACGACGTGCAGGTCAAGGGCCTGAATTTGCAGGACGCGGTGGCGCGCATGCGCGGGCCGGTCGGCACCTCGGTCGCCCTGACCGTGCGGCGCCCGCCTTCGCCCGACCCCACCAACCGGGTCTCGCTGACCCGCGCCATCGTCAAGATCCACCCGGTGCGCTACCGGCTGGAGGGCGACGTTGCCTACATCCGCATCGCCACCTTCAACCAGCAGACCTCATCGGCGCTCGACGCCGCGGTCGAGGACATGCGCCACCAGTCGGGCGGCCGGCTGGCCGGGGCGGTGATCGACCTGCGCAACAACCCCGGCGGCCTGCTGGAGCAGGCGGTGAACGTCGCCGACCGGTTGCTGGAGGCGGTGGACATCGTCACCGTGCGCGGCCGCGACCCGGACGAGACGCGGGCCTACCACGGCACCTCGGGCGACCTGCTGGCCGGGCTGCCGGTGGTGGTGCTGATCAACAGCGGCTCGGCCTCCGCCTCGGAGATCGTCGCCGGGGCGTTGCAGGATCATGGCCGGGCGCTGCTGTTCGGCACCCGCTCCTACGGCAAGGGCTCGGTGCAGACCATCTCGTCGCTCAGCGCCGACACCGGCATCCGCCTGACCACCGCCCGCTATTTCCGCCCGTCGGGGGCGCTGGTCGACTGCTTCGGCGTGTCGCCCAACCTGGAGGTCAAGCCGGCCAACGGCAACGCCGACGAAACCCACCCCGACCCGGCGACCTGCGACGCCAACGCCCCGCCGCCGCCACCGCCGCGCGTCTGGACGATGGAGGACATGTGCCCGGACGTCGCCAACACCCCGGTCAAGCCGGACGCCGACCGCCCGATGGACTGCGCCGTCGCCGCCATCCGCACCCGCCTGACCGGCACGCTGGCCGGACGGAACTGAGCCGGCCGTTCAGGCGTCGGCCGTCCCCAGCGCGCGGCGGCCGGCCCGTCGGGCCGCTCTGGCCGCCGCCTTCGCCTTGAGTCGGGCGAGGTGTCTGCGGCCGAGCGCGATCCCCGGACGCTCGACCGTCAGATGCACGAGGCTCGCCGCCAGCACCACCAGCCCGCCGGACAGGGCGAGCACGGCGGCGTAGAGCAGCCCGTCGTTCCGCACGGCGGCCGGCAGCGCGCCGTTGCCGGTGACGGCGACCCACAGCACGATCCCGTGCAGCAGATACACGCCATAGCTGATCTCCCCCAGCCAGAGGACGGGCCGTCGCGTCAGCAGCGACCCGAAACCCTGCCCGGAGGCGACGGCGATGAAGACGACGGTCAGGCCAAGCATCGGCAGCGGCGCGTAGGCCGTGTCGCCGAAGGCGACGGTGCACGCCAGCGCGGCCAGGGCGAGGAGCGCGCCGGCCGGGGAACGGGCGAAGGCGGCCAATCGCGGCCGGCGAACCCAGTAGGCCGCGGCGAAGCCGCCGCCGAATCCCGCGAGGACAGCCGGGTTGAAGCTTCGGAAATAGAGGAAGACCGCCAGCGTCGCCGCCAGCGAGGCCAGCGCCGGCCCGCTCCGCCGGGTGCCCGCGAACAGGAAGGCCAGACCGGGCAGCGCCGCGTAGAACAGCAGCTCGTAGGGCAGCGACCAGGTCGCGTAGGCGACGATCTGCCCGGCGTTCTCCATGCCGTTGACCGGCGGCACCTTGAAGCTGGCCCAGCCGGCCAGCGAGCGGAGCAGCGTCACGGCGCCGACCGCCGGCGAGAAGCCGGTGGAGGCCAGGGCGATCATCACGACGCAGGCGGCGGCCAGCAGATAGACCGGATAGAGCCGGTAGAATCGCGACACCACGAAGCCCAGCCAGTCGGTCGGCGTCCGGGCGTCCAGAATCCTGGTCCAGAACAGGAAGGCCGTGACCATGAAGAACAGGGCGACGCCGGACTGCCCGAGATGGATGAACAGCCGCTGATCCGGCAGCACCCATCGGCCGGTGTGGAGGTAATTCCAGGTGATGACGCCGTGGTGGATGAACACGCCGTAGGCCAGCAGACCGCGCAGCCCGTCGATGGTGGTGAAGCGCCCCCGCGCCTCCTCCCCGGCGGCCGGCGGCAGCGCGCCAGCGGGCAGCACGCGCAGCAGCAGGGCGGACAGGCCGATG
Organism: Azospirillum agricola; assembly: GCF_020005195.1. Taxonomy (NCBI): domain Bacteria; kingdom Pseudomonadati; phylum Pseudomonadota; class Alphaproteobacteria; order Rhodospirillales; family Azospirillaceae; genus Azospirillum; species Azospirillum agricola. Next base: position 183,768 of record NZ_JAIFZR010000002.1, on the reverse strand, counting down.
GCGACGCCGTACAGCGCCGGGACGATAAGCAAGCCGTTGTTCATGCGCGGGAAAGGTCCGGAACCGGGGAAAGGGGCGCTGCCGGCCGATGATTACCAGACAATCCCTCTCCGCGCGGGGGCAAAATCACGCCCCGCGCGCCCTCCCGCACGCCGCCGCCGCCGTCAGACGGTGATGGCGCCTTCCAGATACAGGACGGCCTTGCCGCCGATCCTCACGCGGTCGCCGGCCAGCGCGCAGGCCAGCTCGCCGCCGCGCGCGGACACCTGCCGGGCCGACAGCGCCGTCTTGCCGAGCCGCGCCGCCCAGTAGGGAATCAGCGTGCAATGGGCGGAGCCGGTGACCGGATCCTCCGGGATGCCCTGGGCGGGGGCGAAGAAGCGCGAGACGAAATCCACCCCGTCCGCTCCCGGTGCCGTCACGCACACCGCGTAACGGTCGAGCTTCGCCAACGCCGCCATGTCGGGAGCCAGGGCGCGCACCGCCGCCTCGTCCTCATAGACGACCAGATAGTCGCGGGCGGCGAGGACCGAAACCGGAGCCGGCCCGCCGAGGGCGGCGGCCAGCCCCGGATCGGGGGCCGCCACCGGCTCGGCCGGGCGGCTGGGGAAATCCAGCGTGAAGAGGTCGCCGGAACGGGTCACGGTCAGGGTGCCGGCCTGCCGGGTGACGAAATCCAGCCGGTCGCGCCCCGGTTCCAGCAGGGTGGAGATGACGAAGGCGGTCGCCAGCGTGGCGTGGCCGCACAGATCGACCTCGACCGCCGGGGTGAACCAGCGCAGTTCGAACACGTCGTCGCTGCGCAGGAAATAGGCGGTTTCGGCCAGATTGTTCTCGGCCGCGATGGCCTGGAGCTGTTCGTCGGGCAGCCAGCGTTCCAGCGGCACGACCGCCGCCGGATTGCCGGCGAACACCCGGTCGGTGAAGGCGTCGACCTGATAGATGGGCAAGCGCATGGGACGGCTTCCTCGCAAGGGGCGGGACACGGGGTAGGGACGGAAGAAACGCAAGCTCAGGCGGCCCGCACCAGCGCCGCGAAACGGTCGAGATCGACGTTGCCGCCGGTGACGACGATGCCGACGCGCTTGCCGCGCAGGTCGATGCGGCCGGACAGCGCCGCCGCCACGGCGAGACAGCCGGTCGGCTCGACCACCAGCTTCAGGCGGGTGGCGAGGAAGCGCATGGCCTCGACCAGCTCGTCGTCGGCGACGGTCTCGATGCCGTCGACCAGCGCGCGCAGCACCGGGAAGGTGAGCTGGCCGAGACTGCGGCTCTGGGCGCCGTCGGCGATGGTCTTGGGCGGTTCGATGCGGACGATGGAGCCGAGACGCAGGCTCTGCTGGGCGTCGTTGCCGGCTTCCGGCTCGACACCGAGAATCCGGCAGTCGGGGGCGAGCGCCCGCGCCGCGACGGCGCAGCCGGACAGCAGCCCGCCGCCGCCGGTCGGCACCAGCAGCAGGTCGAGGTCGCCGGCCTCCTCGATCAGTTCCTTGGCGACGGTGCCTTGCCCGGCCATCACATGCGGATGGTCGAAGGGCGGGATGAAGGTGCCGCCGCGCTGCGCCATCAGCCGGGCGACGACGGCGTCCGGCGGCTCGGCGTAGCGGTCGTACAGCACCACCTCGCCGCCATAGCCGCGCGTCGCGTCGAGCTTGGCGGCCGGGGCGTCCTGCGGCATGACGATGGTCGCCGCCACGCCGAGCAGCCTTGCGGCCAGCGCGATCGCCTGCGAGTGGTTGCCGGACGAGTAGGCGATGACGCCCGCCGCCCGCTGGGCCTCGTCGAGCTGGGCGATGGCGTTGTAGGCGCCCCGGATCTTGAAGGCACCGGTGCGCTGGAAATTCTCGCACTTGAAGAAGAGCCGCCCGCCGGTCCGCGCGTCGGCGGTGGCGGAGGTCAGCACGGGCGTGCGGTGGGCGATCCCGGCGATTCGCCCGGCCGCCCCCGCCACGTCCGCGAAGGAGATCGCAAGATCCGTCATGGCGTGACATCTCCCCTCGGATCGTCTTGAACCGATCGTCTTGAACCGATCGTCTTGAACGGGTCGTTCGCGCCCGGCCGCCTTACGGCAGGTCGGTGAACAGGAAGGCCTGCCCGTGCCGGGCCAGCCCGGCCTGCTCGTAGAAGCCGACCGCCTTCGGCGCCGAGAGCAGCAGGCAGGTGGTGCCCGGCCCCACCGCGTCGCGGGTGCGGCGCATCAGCTCCTTGCCGATGCCCCGCCCCTGGATGGCGCGGTCGACCGCGAGGTCGGACAGGTAGCAGCAATAGACGAAATCGGTGACCGAGCGGGCGACGCCGACCAGGGCGCCGTCCAGCCGGGCGGTGATGATCAGGCCGGCGTTGCGCAGCATCGCCTCGACCCGCTCCACCTCCGCCACGGGCCGGCGTTCGGCCAGCCCGGAGCGGTGCAGAAGGTCGATGAAGGCGTCGGCGGTCAGATCCGGTTCGACAGCGTACTGGATGGGGGCGTACTGGATGGGCGGAAGGGATTGGTCGGCCATCGTCTCATCCCCGCCAGAACGGCTTGGTGACTTCCTGCTCGACCTCGCTGCGGCTGACGCCGATGTCCTTCAGCAGATGCTCGTCGAGCGCCATCAGCGCGCGCCGCTGTTTGCGCCGCTCCAACACGGTGAACAGCAGATCCACCACCGTCCAGAACGCACGCCCGCCGACGCTGGCGCCGCGGGTGGCAGGGGCGTCGCCGTTGGCGGCGGTCGCGAACGAGCCGGGGCTGCGGGTCATGTCGGTAGGGCGCATCGGATCCTCCATCATCTGGCGCTCATTGGCTCGAACAATCGAGACAATGAGGATTATGGACAAGCAAACGACAGGGTCAAATCGAATATTGTCACCATTACATTTCCGATATCGGATGTATCTTTTCGGTCACAGCGGGGCTTCGCGCCACCCGGTTTGCCCTCAATTGTCAATGTTTTCAAAGGGGAAGCACGCCGCCCTCGGCGCATCCGACACGCATCCCATCGAAACCGGACGTTAAAATGGGGACAATGCCAATCAAATGAGGACAATCGACACGCCGCATGGCCGCCATGCGCACGGATCTTCCGCAGCGTCAGCGTTCCACGGCCCGATAGAGTCCGTAGCGGCCGTAGGTCATCAGCAGCTTGTTGTACTCGTTGACCAGCAGGTTGGCGGTGCCCGGCCACAGCCACCAGTCGGCCAGATGCACCGTGGGGGCGACCACCGGGTGGGGCACCAGCTCGATGTCCGGCATCGCCATGGCCAGCTCCAGCAGGCTGCGGCGCATGTGGTAATTGGCGGTCACCACCCGCAGAGAGCGGAAGCCCTGGTCGCGCATCCAGTCCGCCGTTTCATAGGCGTTGCCGATGGTGCTGTCGGCGGAATAGCCGAGCGCGATGCAGCATTCCATCTCGGTCGGCGCGCGGCGCGACAGCTTCAGCAATTCCTGGACGTCGACCCCATCATAGACGCCCGACACGAACAGCTTGCGCGCCCGCCCGGCGGCCAGCAGTTCCAGCCCGACGGCGAGCCGGTTGCTGCCGCCGGTCAGCACGACGATGGCGTCGGTCGCCCGTCCGGCCACCGGGTCGTTCAGATCCGGGGCATGGCGCGGCACCCCGGCGGCGAACCAGAACAGCCCCAGCCCCCAGACCGCCGCCAGCAGCAGCAGCCCGGCCAGCGTCCGCCCGGCCAGCCGCGCCAGCGTGCCGCGCCGCGAGCGGGTCACGGCAGCGATTCCAGGGTGCGCAGCACGGTCCAGCGCGCCGTCATCCGCGCCAGCAGCGCGGCGGCCAGCGGCACCAGCGCCAGCGCCGCCCATTGCCAGGGCGCCAGCGCCAGATCGGGCAGCAGGCTGGCGCGCAGCTCCTGGGAGGCGCGCAGGGTGCCGGCCAGCGCCGCCACCGCCAGCAGCAGCCCGATCAGCCCGCCGCGCAGCGTCAGCCCGACCACATGGGTCTCGAACTGGCGGGAGACATAGCGGTCGGTGGCGCCCATCAGATGCAGCAGTTCCACCACATGCCGGTGGATGGCCAGCCCGGCGCGGACGGAGAAGACCACCGTCATCACCCCGGCCCCGCCGATCAGCCCGACCACCCCCAGCGCCGCCAGATGCACGGCGCCGGCGAAGGCCCGCAGGTCGGCCAGCCAGACGGCGTGATCGTCCAGAGTGGCGCCGGGCGCCGCCGATTTCAGGCGCAGCGTCAGGCCGGGCACGTCGACCGGCCCGTCGGTGGCGACGTCGATCAGGCGCGGCATGGGAAGCAGCGGGTCCCCCGCCTCCGGCCCAAGCCAGGGTTCCAGCAGGCGGGCGGTGGCGGCGGCGTCGAGCGCGGTCGCCGTCCTGACGCCGGGGGCGGCGCGCAGCACGGTCAGCGCCGCCTCCACCCGCTCGTCGAGCGGCGCCACCGGGGCGCCGGGCAACGGGGCGATCTGGACGGTCAGCCCGCCGGCGAGCCCGTTGTCCCAGCGCCGCGCCATGTCCGACACCACCATCGCCCCGGCCAGCGCCAGCGCCGCCAGGAACACCATCAGCGCGGTGATCCAGGCCAGGAAGCGCGAGGATGGGTCCTTCGCCAGCGGCAGGTCGGACGGACGGCCCAGGAGGAACAACGCCATGGCCCTCAGCCCCAGCGCGCGTTGCGGGCCGGCACGACCTGGAGGCGCCCGTTGTCGAGATGCAGGTGCGGGTGGTCGAAGCGGCGGATCAGCGCCTCGTTGTGGGTGGCGATGACCACGGTGGTTCCCAGCTTGTGAAGCTCCTCGAACAGATAGAGCAGCCGCATGCCGATGCCGTCGTCGACGTTGCCGGTCGGCTCGTCGGCCAGCAGCAGGCGCGGCCGGTTGATGACCGAGCGGGCGATGGCGACGCGCTGCTGCTGGCCGCCCGACAGGGTGGAGGGCTTGGCGTGCAGATGATTGCCCAGCCCCACCCAGCGCAGGATCTCGGTGCAGTGGGCGACGGTGTCGGTTTCCGGCGCGCCGCCCATGCGCAGCGGCAACGCCACGTTGTCGAGCGCCGACAGATGGTCGAGCAGCGCGAAATCCTGGAAGACGACGCCGATCTGGCGGCGCATCTCCGGCAGCTCGGCGCGGGTGACGCGGGCCATGTCGCGGCCGAACAGGGTGATCAGCCCGCGCGACGGCCGGTGCGCCAGATACATCAGCTTCAGCAGCGACGACTTCCCCGCCCCGCTCGCCCCGGTCATGAAATGGAAGGAGCCGGGCGGCAGGGTGAAGCTGATGTCGCGCAGCACCTCCGATTCGGTGCCGTAGCGCAGTCCGACATTCTCGAAACGGATCACGGTCCCACCACAGCAACGCCGACGCAACGGCAACGGACAATGCACCGGCGCGTGGCCCCGAGTCCACAGATGGAGTCCACCCGATGGAGTCCAGGGGCTTGGTCCACGGGAAGCGGCTCCCCGCGAGCACACTTGAGAAGGCATGCGAATCCTGACAAGTTGCCGGCCATGATCTGGCTCCGTTCCCTCGCCTTCAACATCGCGTTCCACGCCTGGACCGCGCTGATGTGTTTCGCCCTTCTGTGGATGCTGCTGCTGCCGCGCCGCCGGATGGTCGCGGTCGTCGCATGGTACCTGCGCAGCGTCGGCTGGCTGGAACGGGTGCTGGTCGGCATCCGCTACGAGGTGCGCGGGCGGGAGAACCTGCCCGAGGGCTCCTTCCTGCTGGCCGCCAAGCACCAGTCGGCGTGGGAGACCATGAAGCTCCACCTGCTGGTGGACGACCCGGCGATCATCCTGAAGCGCGAGCTGATGTGGATCCCGATCTGGGGCTGGTACGCCTCCAAGGCGAAAATGATCCCGGTGGATCGCGGCGCCGGCGGGGCGGCGATCAAGTCGCTGATCCGCAACGCCCGCCCGGTGCGGGACCAGGGGCGGCCGATCGTGATCTTCCCGCAGGGCACGCGGGTGGCGCCCGGCGCCTACAAGCCCTATCGGATCGGCGTCGGGGTGCTCTACGAGAGCCTGAAGATTCCCATTGTGCCGATGGCGCTGAACGCCGGGGTCTACTGGCCGCGCCAGAGCTTCCTGAAGCGTCCCGGCACGGTGGTGGTCGAGTTCCTGCCGCCGATCCCGCCGGGCCTCCCGCGCGCCGAGGCGATGCGCGACCTGGAGGACCGGCTGGAGGCCGCCAGCGACCGTCTGGTGACGGCGGCCGGCGGCCCGCCGACGGTGAAGCCGGCGGTGGACCGGGCGGCGACGGCGGTCTCCTGAGGGTTTCCCCATGAACGAGCGCTCCATCCCCGACTGCCATCCTCACCGCTTGCCCCCCTCATCCACGGCGAAGCCCGACGTCGGAATGCCTTCTTACGACAGCTACATCATTTGCGGAACGCCACGAACCGGCAGCACCATGCTTTGCGACCTGCTCGCCTCAACCGGGGTTGCGGGTGAGCCCGACTCGTTTTTCATGCAGGACATCGATCCCGTCTGGGCGGAGCAGCTGGGGCTTCCATCGCCAGAGGGAAGAAGCAAAAAGGATTATTGCTCGGCCTACCTTGAAGCGGCAATCTCCGCAGGCCGTGGGCAATCCGGAATATTCGGCCTTCGACTGATGCGCAGAAGCTTCGACGATTTGATGTCGATGATCAGCCAGGTGCATCCTGGTCTTCCATCGGACCGAGACCGTTTGCAGGCGGCCTTCGGCAATGTTCTCTACATTCATCTCACGCGGGAGGACAAACTTTCTCAAGCCGTTTCCATGGTAAAGGCCGAGCAGACCGGCTTGTGGCACATCGCCGCCGATGGTTCCGAACTGGAACGGCTGTCTCCCCCCATGGACCCGGCTTATGACTTTGCCCGGCTGAGAACCAAACTGGACGAGCTGAACCAATATGATGCCGAATGGCTGGCATGGTTCGCCGACCAGGGACTGTCTCCTCTCAAGATCGCTTACGAAACCCTGTCGCAGCAGCCGGCGAGCGCGGTGCTCGCGGTCTGTCGGCAACTTGGGGTCCAGCCACCGCCCTTGGAAAACATCGTTCCTGGCGTTGCCAAACTCGCGGACGCGACCAACCGGGAATGGATCACACGGTATCAGGCTGACGCCGCCGCGATCCGGTAGCTTGCCCCTCGGCCGGGAGTCCGACGGAACCGTCTCCGGATGAAGCGTCGGCAGAAACCCGCAACAACGCAGCGGATGCCGGCGTCCACCGGCTCGGCGACGCCAGCGACCCGTGAACGCCGAAGGGATCGGCGGGCGGGCGTGGCGGGGAGGTGGAGCGCAGCCCGAAAACATGGACCCAACCCGACCGCCGCCCGGCCAGCGGCTCGATCAGCGCCACTCCGTCCTATTCAAGGGACGCACGGGCACGCCCGCTGCCGACGGGACCTCGCGGAAACGCCCCCGCGCCGAACGGCAAGTCTCCAGCCAAACTGGCAACTGACTTGCCAGTTTGGCGCCACTCTGTAACGTTCATGTCCACAACAGCTTCAGGACCAAATCAAATCGCCGGAAAACTCCCGCGATTTCAGTTGCTTGGAGCAAATACTACTTTTGGCATGGAACTTGAGTGTGGAGACGGATCACGGCGGGAGCGCCGCATCGGCAGGACGGACCGCCCGGCAAGGCGGCCGCGACGGGGAGGGAAAGAGGGCATGAACCGGGGCAACCGCATCCTGGTGCTGGGAATCGGCAACATCCTGTGGGCCGACGAAGGGTTCGGCGTCCGCGCCGTGGAGCGTCTGGCCGAGGGCTGGAGCTTTCCCCCCAACGTCACGCTGATGGACGGCGGCACCCAGGGCCTGTACCTGCTGCCGCATCTGGAGAGCGCCGACACGCTGATCCTGATCGACGCCATCGACTACGGCCTGCCGCCCGGCACCCGGCGCGAGTTCCGCGACGGCGACGTTCCGGCCTTCCTCGGCGCCAAGAAGATGAGCCTGCACCAGACCGGCTTCCAGGAGGTTCTGGGAAGCGCCACCCTGCTGGGCCGCTGCCCGGAACGGATGATCCTGGTCGGCGTCCAGCCCGAATGCCTGGAGGATTACGGCGGTGGCCTGACCGACACCGTCGCCGCTCAACTGGAGCCGGTTCTCGACCGCGTGCGGGAGATCCTGCGCGACGAGTTCGGCGCGGGCGGCGAGCCCCGCCCGGCGCGGGCGGCGACCTCCACCGCGTCCGCCGCCGTGTCCCGCCACGCCTACGAGACCGGGCGTCCCAGCGCGGAGGAGGCCTGCCGCATCGGCGACCCCCGCGTGCTCGCCGCCGCCGGCGCGCTCTGAGGATCCGCCCATGTGCATCGGCACGCCCGTGCGGATCCTGACGGTGGACGGCATCGCGGCGACCGGCGACGACGGCTCGGGCACGCCCGTCGCCGTCGATCTGTCGCTGCTGCCCGACACGCGGCCCGGCGACTGGGTGCTCGACTTCCTCGGCGCCGCCCGCCGCCGCATCGACGCCGACGAGGCGGCGCTGATCCGCGACGCGCTGGCGGCGGTCGCCGCCGCGATGCGCGGCGAGGAGCATGACGGCTTCGCCGACCTGACCGACCGCACCCCCACCCTTCCCCCCCATCTGGAGGCGGCCCGCGCCGCCGGCCGTTCCGAGGGCTGACCCAGCATGACCGACACGCCCGTTGCCGAGCCAGCCACGACACCCGCCCCGAAGCCGGCGAAACCCCTGCTGCCGCTGCCGCCGCTGGTCGACCGGCTGACCGACGCGCTCGGCTACCCCCGTCTGGAGAGCGCCGACGACCAGCCCTGGCGCGGCGGAACCGAGAGCTGGGTCGTCTTCCTCCCCGGCCACGGCAAGGGCAACGCCGAGACGGCCGATGTCGCGGTGATCCTGCCCGAGCTGGTGCGCGTCCTGTCGCCCCATCTGAAGCCCGCCGTCGCCGGTCCGGCCGCCGAACAGGCCCTGCTGGCGCGCGCCGGGATGATGAGCCTGCCGGCGCTGGTCTTCCTGCGCGGCGACGACCTGCTCGGCAGCATCCCCCGCGTCCGCGACTGGGACGACTATCTGGAGCGCATCGCCGCCATCCTGCTCGGCCCCCACGCCCCCTCATCCCGCTTGCAGTGAAGGATTCCGCGATGACCTCCCTGTACGGCCTGACCCACCCGCCGATCGGCTTCGGCCCCGGCAGCCAGCCCGAGGCGGACGCGGAGGGGCTGGAGTATCTGCCCATGCCGTCGGGCATGCGCATCTACCACCCCCACCTGCCGGAGGTCACCGACCCCGTCCGCGCCGCCGCCGCGCGCGGCCTGCTGGAGCGGCTGCACGCCGCGCTGGCCGGCTGGAGCGAAGGCGAGGAGATCCGCATCCCGGTGGAGCGGCTCGACGCCCCGGTCCTGTCGCTGATCGACGAGGCGCTGGGCGAGGGCGAGGTCTCCGTCCTGGTCGAGCGGCCGGGCGACCGGCTGGAGATCCAGGAGGCGGCGCTGGCCGGCGTCTGGCGTGTCCGTTCCTATGAAACCGGGGTCGCCGCCCCGCGCGAGACGGTGCTGGTCGGCGCCTTCCCGCGCGTCGCCCTGACCCGCGCCTTTCCGGCGGCGCCCCCGGCCGAAGCGCAGGCCGAAGCGCCCGCCGGGCTGATGAACGGCCTGCCCATCCTGACCGAGCTGCTCGACCACAGCGCCCGCTGGCAGCGCGGCGACGCCGCCCACGCGGTGAATTTCAGCCTGCTGCCGCACAGCCCGGAGGATCTCGCCTTCGTCGAGCGGCGGCTCGGGGTCGGCGCCACCACCATCCTGTCGCGCGGTTACGGCAATTGCCGGGTCACCGCCACCGCCACCCCCAACGTCTGGTGGGTGCGCTATTACAACTCGATGGACACGCTGATCCTCAACACGGTCGAGGTCACCCAGGTGCCCGCCGTCGTCTGCGCGGCGGCGGAGGACATCGCCGACAGCGCCGAGCGGCTGGCGGAAATCCTCGACGCCATCGGCGGGGCCGGCGCGAACGGAGCCTCGGCATGACCGCCTTCGCCGTGCCGGGGCGGTTCGAGGGCTCCTACCTCGGCGACGCCTCGCGCCTGTCCGCGACGGCGCGGATGGAATGCAAGATCTGCTGGCACGTCTACGACCCGGCCGAGGGCTGCGACGTCTGGCAGGTTCCCGCCGGAACCCCCTTCGCGGCGCTGCCCGGCGAATGGCGCTGCCCGGTGTGCGACGGCGACCGCGACCAGTTCATGACGCTGGACGCCGGCACCGACACGGCCGCCCCGCCACCCGCAGCCGCCGCCGCTCCGCCGCGTCCGGCGGTCGCCGCGCCGGAGCTGCCGACCGCCGTCATCCAGGGGCTGGAGCGCGCCTTCCGCGAGATCCACACCGCGCAGATGCGCGGCATCCCCATCGTCAACGACGCGCTGGCGGTGAAGGCGGTCGGCTTCCGCGCCTGGGACGGGCGCTGGCTCGGCGCCCTGATCACGCCCTGGTTCATGAATCTGGTGCTGCTGCCCGGCGGGGCCGACGACTGGTCGGGCCTCGTCCCCGGCGCCAAGGAGCTGGTGGAATTCCCGTCGGGCCGCTACGAGTTCGTCCACGCCCTGCGCAAGGACGTCGGCCCCTACAAGGCCTGCTCGCTGTTCTCGCCGATGTTCGAATTCACCAGCATGCTGCACGCCAGCGAAACCGCCGCCGCCGCGCTGGTCGCCCTGTTCGACCCGGAGATCCGCGAGGATGGCGCCCGCACCGCCGAGATCCGCCGCTTGCGCGAGGCCGAACTCGCCCCGCCCGCCGGGGCCGTGGAACCGGCGGAGGCGGAGGCAGCCCCGGTGGACGAGCCGCCGCCCCCGCCGCGCCGCCCGTCGCGCCGCGTCCTTCTGATGGGACCGGGCGCGGAGCCGGCGCCATGAGCGGAGCTTGCCGCCATGCATGAGATGGCGCTGTGCGAAAGCCTGCTCCAGGCGATGGAGGAGGCCGGGCGGAGCAACGGCTTCACCCGCGTGCGCCGGGTGCGGCTGGCGATCGGCCGCTTCGCCGGGGTGGAGCCCGAGGCCTTGCGCTTCGGCTTCGACGTGGTGACGCGCGGCACGCTGGCCGAGGGGGCCGAGCTGGTCATCCTCGACGTGCCGGGCCAGGGCTGGTGTTTCGATTGCAGCGAGACGGTGCCGCTGGAGCATCGGCTGGCCTCCTGCCCGCGCTGCGGCGGCGACCGGCTCCAGCCCAACGGCGGCACCGAGATGACGATCAAGGATCTGGAGGTCGAGTGATGTGCACGGTTTGCGGTTGTTCGGGCGCCACGGTCGGCGGGGCCGACCATCATCATCACGGCGATCACGATCACCATCATCATGACCATGGGCATGGGCATGGGCATGGGCACGACCACGACCACGACCACGACCACGACCATGGCCATTCCCACGACCATGGCGACGACGGCCATCACCATCACGGGGATGCCGGGCTGCTCGACTACGGCGCCGGGCCGGCCCGCGCCCACGCGCCCGGCCTGTCGCAGACCCGCATGGTGGAGATCGAGCGCGGCATCCTGTCGAAGAACGACGGCTACGCCGCCGCCAACCGGGCGCGGCTGGCCCGCGCCGGCACCTTCGCGGTCAACCTGCTGTCCAGCCCCGGCGCCGGCAAGACGACTCTGCTGGTCGCCACGCTGAAGGCCCTGGCCGGCCGCTGGCCGGTCGCGGTCGTCGAGGGCGACCAGCAGACCTCCAACGACGCCGAGCGCATCCGCGCCACCGGGGCGCCGGCCGTGCAGATCAACACCGGCAAGGGCTGCCACCTCGACGCCCACATGGTCGGGCACGCGCTGGAACAGCTGCCAAGCCTGGACGGCGGCCTGCTGTTCGTCGAGAATGTCGGCAACCTCGTCTGCCCCGCCGCCTTCGACCTGGGCGAGGCCAAGCGGGTCGTCCTGCTGTCGCTGACCGAGGGGGAGGACAAGCCCCTGAAATACCCCGACATCTTCGCCGGCGCCGATCTGGTGCTGGTCACCAAGGCCGATCTGGCGCCGCATCTCGACATCGACGACGAGGCCATCGACCGGGCGCTCGCCCGCGTCAATCCGGGGGCCGCGATCCTGCGCGTGTCGTCGCGCGACGGCCAGGGCATGGACGGATGGCTCGGCTGGCTGGAGGCCGAGCGCGGCGCCTTCCTGGGCGCGCTCGCCGCCGAGGCGGAGGCCCACGCCGCCAGCCTGCGCGCCGCCGCCGGCTCGAAGCCGCATCCATGACCGCCTCCCCCCGCCCCGGCATCCTGGTGGTCGACGACGAGCCGCGCTCGGTCGAGGTCATCGCCCGCGTGCTCGACGAGGATTTCGACGTCCACACCGCGCTCTCGGCCGAGGAGGCCCTGCGGCTGCTGGAGACGGAATGGATCCAGATCGTCTTCTCCGACCAGCGGATGCCCGAGGTCAGCGGGGTGGAGTTCCTGACCGAGGTGCGCGAGCGCTGGCCGGAAGTGGTGCGCATCGTCATCACCGGCTACATCGACCCCGAGGACATCATCGGCGCCATCAACACCGCCGGCATCCACCAGTTCATCACCAAGCCCTGGCACCCCGACCATCTGCTGCTGACCGCCCGCAACGCCGCCCGGCTGTATCAGCTTCAGCGCGAGCACGACCGGCTGTCGGGCGAACTGAAGCTGCTCACCCCGGTCGCCGAGAGCCGCGTCGTCACCCGGCGCGAGCGGGTCGCCCAGCATTACCGCTTCGACAGCCTGGTCCGCGCCCCCGGCAGCCCGGTGGACGCGGTCTGCCGCAAGGCGGCGCAGGTCGCCGGCTTCAACGTGCCGGTGCTGGTGCTGGGCGAGACGGGGACCGGCAAGGAGCTTCTGGCCCGCGCCATCCATTACGGCAGCCCGCGCAGCGACCGCCCCTTCTACGCCGAGAATTGCGGCGCCATCCCCGACGAGCTGCTGGAAAGCGAACTGTTCGGCCACAAGAAGGGCGCCTTCACCGGGGCGCACTCGACCCGCATCGGCCTGCTGGAGCAGGCGGACGGCGGCACCATCTTCCTCGACGAGATCGGCGACATCTCCCCCGCCTTCCAGGTCAAGCTGCTGCGCTTCCTCCAGGAGGGGGAGATCCGGCCGGTCGGTTCCAACGAGACGCGCACCGTCGACGTGCGCGTGCTCGCCGCCACCCACCGCGACCTGCCGGCCGAGGTGCGGGCCGGGCGGTTCCGCGAGGATCTCTATTACCGGCTCGCCACCATGACGCTGACCATGCCGCCGCTGCGCGACCGCCCGGCCGACATCCCGGTGCTCGCCCGCAACCTTCTGGACCGGCTCTCCGCCGCCCACGGCAAGCCGGTGGCCGGCTTCACCGACGAGACGCTGGCCTGCCTGGAGGGCTATGGCTGGCCCGGCAACGTCCGCGAGTTGCAGAACGAGATCATGCGGATGCTGGTGCTGTGCGAGGGCGACCGGCTGGGCGCCGAGCTGCTGTCCGACACCGTGCTGCGCGGCGCGGCGATGAGCGCGCACGCGCCGCCCGCCGGCACTGGCGGCGACGCCGCGGCGCTGGAGGCTCTGGCCCAGGGCGGCCCGCTGAAGACGCGCATCGAGCGGGTCGAGGCCGGCATCCTGCTGGAGACGCTGGTGCGCTGCCGCTGGAACAAGAGCCGTGCCGCCGACGAGCTGGGCCTGTCGCGCATGGGCCTGCGCGCCAAGCTGGAACGCTACGGCATCGAACGCGCCGCGACGGCGCAGCGTCACTGACGCCGCTTTTTGAGAGGAAGGAGCCAACCGATGTGTCTGGGCATACCGGGCCGCATCGTCGCCATTTCCGACGCCGACGCCCTGCTGGCGACGGTGGACGTGTCGGGCGTGCGCCGCGACGTCGACATCACCTGCGTCGCGACGCCGGGCGAGCCGCTTGAGGATCTGCTGGGCCGCTGGACGCTGGTCCATGTCGGCTTCGCCATGAGCCTGATCGACGAGGCGGAGGCCCAGGCGACCCTGGCCCTCCTCGCCGAGATCGGCGAGGCCGAGACGGAGATCGCCGCCTTCGCCGGCCAGGGCCAGGGCGAGGAACAGGGCCGGGAAAACGCGGGAGCGACGCCATGACCACCCGATTCACCCCCGGCGGCCCCGTCACCGCCCCCTTCCACGACCGCGACACCGGCCGGCGCCTGATCGAGCGCATCGGCGACAAGCTGCGCGCGCTCGGCGCCACCGAACGCGACCCGATCCGCCTGATGGAGATCTGCGGCGGCCACACCCACGCCATCTTCCGGCATGGGCTGGCCGGCGTGCTGCCGCCGGGGGTCGAGTTCCTGCACGGCCCCGGCTGCCCGGTCTGCGTGCTGCCGATGGGCCGCATCGACGATTGCGTCGCCATCGCCGAGGATCCGCGCGTCATCCTCGCCACCTTCGGCGACGCCATGCGGGTGCCGGGGTCGAAGAAGTCGCTGATGCAGGCCAAGGCCGACGGCGCCGACATCCGCATGGTCTATTCGCCGCTCGACGCGCTGGCGCTCGCCCGCCGCAACCCGGATCGCGAGGTGGTGTTCTTCGGGCTCGGCTTCGAGACGACGATGCCCTCGACCGCGCTGACCGTCCTGCGGGCCGAACGCGAGGGGATCGCCAACTTCTCGCTGTTCTGCAACCACATCACCATCATCCCGACGATCAGGGCGGTGCTGGATTCGCCGGGCATGCGGGTCGACGGCTTCATCGGGCCGGGCCATGTCAGCATGGTGATCGGGCTGAAGCCCTACCGCTTCATCGCCAGCCATTACAACCGGCCGCTGGTGGTCGCCGGCTTCGAGCCGCTCGACGTGCTGCAATCGGTGTGGATGCTGCTGGAGCAGATCGGGCGCGGCACGGCGGCGATCGAGAACCAGTATTCCCGCATCGTCCCGGAGGACGGCAACCCGCAGGCGCAGGCCGCCATCGACGCGGTGTTCGAGACGCGCGACTTCTTCGAGTGGCGCGGGCTCGGCAGCATCGACGAGTCCGGCGTCGCCGTGCGCGAACGCTACGCCCGCTTCGACGCCGAGCGCCGCTTCGCGGTCGAGAGCCCGGCCGTCGCCGATCCGGCCGGCTGCCAGTGCGGCGACGTGCTGAAGGGCGGTCTCAAGCCTTGGCAGTGCGCGCTGTTCGGCGGCGCCTGCACGCCGGAAACCCCGATCGGCGCCCTGATGGTCTCCTCCGAGGGGGCCTGCGCCGCCTACCACCAGTATGGCGGCCTGCGGAAAGGTGCGGCATGACCGCGAACGCTCCCACGCCCGGCCCGATCCCCCTCCGCCCCTCGCGGCGGCGGGTGCGGCACGAGACGGTGACGCTGGCCCATGGCGGCGGCGGCAGCGCCATGCGCGATCTGGTCGAGGATGTCTTCGTCTCCGCCTTCGCCGAACAGCAGGACGCCGCTCAGGCGGCGGCTCCGCTGGAGGACCAGGCCCGCCTGCCGCTGGCCGATCTGATGGCGCGCGGCGACCGGCTGGCCTTCACCACCGACAGCTTCGTCGTCCATCCGCTGGAGTTCGCCGGCGGCGACATCGGCCGGTTGGCGGTCTGCGGCACGGTCAACGACCTCGCGGTCGGCGGCGCCGTGCCCGTCGCGCTGTCCTGCGCCGTGGTGATCGAGGAGGGGATGGCCGTCGCCACGCTGCGCCGCATCGCCGCCTCCATCGCCGCCACCGCGCGCGAGGCCGGGGTGCGGGTCGTCACCGGCGACACCAAGGTCGTGGCGCGCGGCGCCTGCGACAAGCTGTTCATCACCACCAGCGGCGTCGGCGTCATCCGCAGCGGGGTCGAGCTGGGCATCGCCCGCGCGCGGCCGGGCGACGTGGTGATCGTCAACGGCCCGCTCGGCGACCATGGCGCGGCGATCCTGGCGGCGCGCGGCGAACTGGCGGTCGAGACCAGCGTGGCGAGCGACTGCGCGCCGCTGAACGGGCTGATCGGCGCGCTGCTCGACGCCGCCCCCGACACCCGGCTGATCCGCGACGCCACGCGCGGCGGGCTGGCCGCCGTGCTGAACGAGATGGCCGAGGCGTCGGCCGTCGGCGTCCGCGTCGACGAGTCCGCCATCCCGATCCGCGACGAGGTGCGCGGCCTGTGCGACCTGCTCGGCCTCGACCCGCTCTATCTCGGCAACGAGGGTGTGATGGTCGCCGTGGTCCCGACCGGGCAGGCGGACGCCGCGCTGGCGGCGTTGCGCGCCCACCCGCTGGGCGGCATGGCCGCCGCCATCGGCGCGATCACCGCCGAACGGCCCGGCCTCGTCATCATGGACACGCCCTTCGGCGGCACCCGCATCGTCGATCTGCTGGTCGGCGACCCGCTGCCCCGCATCTGCTGAGTTTCCGTTCCAAAGACGCACCCGCCCGCCAACACCCGCAAAGAACATCTCCGAAGGAGAGCCTTTCGATGAGCACGCCGTCCTCCGCCCGCCTCCTCGCCCTCGCCGCCGCGCTGTCGGCCGTCGCCCTGCCGGCGCTCGCCCATCCCGGCCATCTCGACACGGCCGGCTTCCTCGACGGGGTCGGACACCCGCTCGGCGGGCTGGACCATCTGGTCGCCATGGTCACGGTCGGCGTCTACGGCGCCACCATCGGCAGGCGCGCCCTGCTGGCGGTGCCGGGCGCCTTCGTCGGCATGATGCTGCTGGGCGGCGCGCTGGCGCTGGCCGGGATCGGCCTGCCGCTGGTCGAGCCGATGATCTACGCCTCGACCGTGGTGCTGGTGCTGCTCTGCCTGATGCCGATGTCGCGCACCGCCTGGATCGGCGTGGTCTTCGCCGGCTGGTTCGGCCTGTTCCACGGCTTCGCCCATGGCGCCGAGATGCCGGCCGACGCGGCGGCGCTGGGCTATGCGGCGGGCTTCCTGCTGTCGACCATCGGCCTGCACGCCGTCGGCCTCGGTCTGGGCCTGGCGATCCACCGCCTGCTCGGGCGCGGCGCCGTCGAGGCGTAAGCGCCGGCCCAACGACCCAACGCGGCACAACGGAAAACGGCGGATGGTTGCCCATCCGCCGTTTTCGTTCTGGATTACATGCCGCCCGGATAGTTCGGGCCGCCGCCGCCCTCCGGCACCACCCAGACGATGTTCTGGGTCGGGTCCTTGATGTCGCAGGTCTTGCAGTGCACGCAGTTCTGCGCGTTGATCTGGAGGCGCGGGTCGGTGCCGTTGTCGTTGCGGACGATCTCGTACACGCCGGCCGGGCAGTAGCGCTGCTCCGGCGCGTCGTAGAGCGCCAGATTGACGCTGATCGGAACCTCGGGGTTCTTCAGCGTCAGGTGCGACGGCTGGTTCTCCTCGTGGTTGGTGTTCGACAGGTACACCGACGACAGGCGGTCGAAGCTGATCACCCCGTCCGGCTTGGGGTAGGCGATCTTCGGCGCGTCACCCGCCTTGGCCAGCGACTGGTTGTCGGCCTTCTTGTGGTGCAGCGTGTAGGGCAGGAACTTACCGAGCCCGAGCTGGTGCAGCCACATCTGGAAGCCGCCGTGCAGGCTGCCCAGCGCCAGCCCCCATTTCAGGCCGGGCTTGACGTTGCGGACCTTGTGCAGGTCCTCGTGGACCCAGCTCTCCTTCCAGCTCTTCTCGTAGCTGTCGAGCGTGTCGCCGGAGCCGCCCCCGTTCGCCAGCCGGTCGAAGGCGGCGTCGGCGGCCAGCATGCCGGTCTTCATGGCGTTGTGGGTGCCCTTGATGCGCGGCACGTTGACGAAGCCGGCCGAGCAGCCGATCAGCGCGCCGCCGGGGAAGGCGACCGCCGGGACCGACTGCAACCCGCCCTCGTTGATGGCGCGGGCGCCGTAGGACAGGCGCTTGCCGCCCTCCAGGTAGGGCCGCACGTTCGGGTGCTGCTTGAAGCGCTGGAACTCCTCGAACGGGCTCAGATGCGGGTTCCAGTAGTCGAGGTTGACCACGAAGCCGATCGAGACGAGGCCGTCCTCGAAATGGTACATCCAGGAGCCGCCGGCCGTCTTGGCGTCGAGCGGCCAGCCCTGGGTGTGGACGACGAGGCCCGGCTTGTGCTTGGCCGGATCGACCTGCCACAGCTCCTTGATGCCGATGCCGTATTTCTGCACGTCGCAGTCGGCGCGCAGGTTGAACTTATCCATCAGCTGCTTGGACAGGTTGCCGCGCACGCCCTCGGCGAAGAAGGTGTATTTGGCGTGCAGCTCCATGCCCGGCGTGTAGTTGCCGGTGGGCTCGCCGTCCTTGCCGATGCCCATGTCGCCGGTGGCGACGCCCTTGACGCTGCCGTCCTCGTTGTAGAGCACCTCGGCGCCGGCGAAGCCGGGGTAGATCTCGACCCCCATCTCCTCGGCCTGGGTGCCGAGCCAGCGGCAGAGGTTGCCGAGCGAGATGGCGTAGTTGCCGTCGTTGTGCATCAGCGGCGGCAGGAGCGCGTTGGGAATCTGGAACCCGCCCTTTTCGGACAGGACGTAGAAACGGTCGTCGGTCACCGGGGTGTGGAGCGGAGCGCCCTTTTCCTTCCAGTCCGGGATCAGCTCGTTCAGCGCCTTGGGGTCGAGCACGTTGCCCGACAGGATGTGGGCGCCGACCTCCGACCCCTTCTCGATCACGCAGACGCTGACCTCCTGCCCGCTCTCGGCCGCGCGCTGCCTCAGGCGGATCGCCGCGCTGAGACCGGCCGGGCCGGCGCCGACGATCAGGACGTCATACTCCATTACCTCGCGCGGTTCGCGTTCCATAACCAAACTCCCCCACCTTCTTGTTCTGGTGCTTCTTGCTCTCTCGGTCCCCCCGCCTCTCCCGCGGGTGGGTGCTTTTAGCATAGGATGCCGGGCACCCAAATCGGGTATCTGCACCATGAAAGACCACACGCCTTGTGGTAAGGTCAAACGATGATTGACGTAAGCGACATCCTGGACGCGCTGCGCTGGCATGCGGACATCGGCTGCGACGAAGCCATCGGCGACACCCCGCTGGACTGGGCGACTCTGACCGCCCGCGCCGCCGCGCGGGCGCCGTCCACCGCGCCCGCCGCCGGCTCCGTCCCGGCCAACGGAGGCGGTGCGACTCGGGGGCAGCCCGCTCCCCGGCCGGCGCCGCGACCGGCCGCCGCCTTCGCCGGCACGCCCTTCGCCGACCCGGCCCAGCCGCTCGGCGCCAGCGAGGCCGGGGTCAGCGCGCGGGCGCGGGCGGGGGAGGCGCGGACGCTGGCCGAGCTTGAGGCGGCGCTGCGCGCCTTCGACGGCTGCCCGCTGAAGGCCACCGCCATGAACACCGTGTTCGCCGACGGCAACCCGGAAGCCACGGTCATGCTGGTCGGCGAGGCTCCCGGCGAGGACGAGGACCGCCAGGGCAAGCCCTTCGTCGGGGTCAGCGGCCGGCTGCTCGACCGCATGCTGGCGCAGATCGGGCTGGACCGCGGCGCCATCTACATCACCAACATCCTGCCCTGGCGCCCGCCCGGCAACCGCAGCCCGACCCAGGCGGAGATCGCCGCCTGCCTGCCCTTCCTGGAGCGCCACATCGCGCTGGTCAAACCGAAGCTTCTGGTTGCGCTCGGCGGCGTGTCGGCCAAGACGCTTCTGAACCGGGCCGAGGGAATCACCCGGCTGCGCGGGCAGTGGCGCGACTACGACGCCGCCGGCGGGCCGGTGCCGCTGCTGCCGATGCTCCATCCCGCCTATCTGCTGCGCAACCCGATCGCCAAGCGCGAGGCGTGGCGCGACATGCTGAGTTTGCGGCAAAGGATGAATGAAGTCGCCGCCAAGTCTTCGTAAATAAAAAACAGGCTTTCCAAATCTTCCCAAATCGTTTGGATGAGCGAGGCACGACAAGGCCGCAACCGGCATCGCTCTACGGCCAAACGCATCTTACAGTCGGGCTAAGGCGTTTTAGCCAGAGCGGTTAACCCGTTGTTAGCGCTGGCGATTACCGGCGATGACACAAAAGGTGCGAATCCATTGCTTGCGGTTCGCGCTGGCGTGGGTTATTCGGATCCCATGCTCCGGATATTTTGCAATGCAGCATACCGGGTCGCGATCGCGGCCCCGCTGCGGCGGAACCTTCTGGGGGTCCTGGGTCTCGCGGTGGTGTCCACCGTACTGCCCGACGGGCCGGGCGCTGTGCGCCCCGCCCGTGCCGCCCTCATCATCCACGCGCCGGACGGCCAGGCCGTCGTCCCGCCCGGCACCGAAACCGCGCCCGAACCGCTGCTCCTCGCCATGGACGAGGAGGCCCGCGCCGTCCAGCTCAGCGAGGACGAGGCCGACCGCTACCGCCGCATCTTCACCTTGCAGGAGCGCGGCGACTGGGAGGCGGCCGACGGCGAGATCCGCCAGTTATCGGACAGGCGGCTGGTCGGCTACGTGCTGCGCCAGCGCTACCTGCATCCCGACCGCAAGGCCAGCTACGACGAGCTGGCGCTGTGGATGCAGCGCTACGGCGACCTCGCCGGGGCGGAGCGCGTGCACAGCCTCGCCCAGCGCCGCCAGCCGGCCGGGCAGCGGGCGCCCAAGCCGCCGCGCGGCGACGAGACGGTGCGGCTGAACGGCTCGCTGGAACGGCTGGGCGGCCTGCGCACCGTGTCCGTCAAATCCTCCGACGCGGCCAAGTCCGACGGCGCCAAGCCGGAGTCCGGGGAGGGCAAGACGGCCGACGACCCGGCCGGCACCACCGCCGACGCCGCCGAGGGGACCGACAGCGTCACCGTGGCGCCGCGCAGCCGCACGGTCAGCCGCGCCCGCGTCGATCGCGCCGCCGTCGCCCGCGTGGACGATCTGCTGCGCTCCGGCAAGGCCGGCGCCGCGCTGTCCCTGCTGGGGCAGGACGATTTCTCGCGCAACCTCGACCCGGTGCAGTACGACGCCGCCCGCACCCGCATCGCCGCCGCGCTCTATTACGCGGGCGAGGTCACCCAGGCGCTGGCGCTCGCCTCGGCCAGCGCCGCGCGCTCGGGCGACGCCCTGCCGGAATCCCACTGGATCGCCGGGCTGGCGGCGTGGCGGCTGAAGCAGATCGACCGCGCGTCGCGCCATTTCGACGGCATGGCGGCGGCCGGGCCGCGCTCCCCCTGGCTGGCCGCCGCCGCCGATTTCTGGGCCGCCCGCGCCCACGCCCGCAAGGGCCGCGCGCGCGAGGCGCTGGCCCACATGACGGCCGCCGCCCGCTACCCGCACACCTTCTATGGGCTGGTCGCCCTGCGCAGCCTGAACCGCGTCGACCAGTTCCGCTGGCAGGCGCCCGAGCTGACCGGCGCGCATCTGGCGGCGCTGGCGCAGAAACCGGCCGGCCAGCGCGCCATCGCCCTGCTCCAGGCCGGCCAGCGCGATCTGGCGGAGATGGAGCTTCAGCGCGTCCACCCGCAGAACGACCCGCTGGTCGAGCAGGCGCTGGTCGGGCTCGCCGACCGCGCCGGTCTGCCGGCGCTGTCGCTGCGAATCGGCAACGCGCTGGCCGGGCCGGACGGCGCGCCCTACGCGGCCGCCCTCTACCCGCTGCCCTACTGGAAGCCGCGCGACGGCTTCGCGCTCGACCGCGCGCTGGTCTTCGCGGTGATGCGGCAGGAATCGCGCTTCGACCCGCGTCTGGTCAGCTCGGCCGGCGCCACCGGGCTGATGCAGATCCTGCCCAGCACCGCCCAGCATGTGCAGGAGCGCAACGCCGACATCGGCAGCGCCGACACCGACCGCGCCGCCCTGTTCGACCCCGCCCGCAACATGGAGCTGGGCCAGCGCTATCTGGCCGAGCTGCTGGCGATGCCCGACATCGGCGGCAACCTGTTTCTGGCCGCCGCCGCCTACAACGCCGGACCGGGCACGCTGGGGCGCTGGCGTCGCGACCTCAGCGAAGTGACCGACCCGCTTCTGTTCATCGAGAGCCTTCCCTTCGCCGAGACGCGCGACTATGTGGAGAAGGTGATGGCGAATTTCTGGATCTACCGGCTGCGGCTGGGCCAGGAAACCGCCACACTGGACGCCGTTGCGGCCGGCAAATGGCCGGTCTACAGCCCGGCGGACAGCCGCCCGACGCAGGTCGCCATCCAGCCCGACGCCCCGGTCGAGACCGTGGCCGAGAAGGAGGTGGCCGGTCCCACGCCCTGACCGCCACCCCCTCCCCGGAAAGCGCCTCCTCCATGCCGAAGATCGACGAGACCCGCCCCTTCCTGCCGGTGAACATCGCCGTCGTCACCGTCTCCGACACCCGCACCCCCGCCGACGACCGATCGGGCGACGCGCTGGCGGAACGGCTGACGGCGGCCGGCCACCGGCTCGCCCGGCGGGTCATCGTCAAGGACGACGTGGCGGCGATCCGGGCGCAGGTGCAGGGCTTCATCGCCGATCCGGAGATCGACGTGGTGCTGACCACCGGCGGCACCGGCGTCACCGGCCGCGACGTCACGCCGGAAGCGGTCGAGGCGCTCTACGACAAGGCGATTCCCGGCTTCGGCGAGCTGTTCCGTCAGCTCAGCTACGCCAAGGTCGGCACCTCGACCATCCAGAGCCGGGCGACCGGCGGGTTGGCGAACGGGACCTACCTCTTCGCCCTGCCCGGCTCGCCCAGCGCCTGCCGCGACGCCTGGGACGACATCCTGGTCTGGCAGCTCGACAACCGCCACCGCCCCTGCAACCTCGTCGAGCTGATCCCGCGCCTGCGCGAGCATCAGGCCTAGGCCCGCCCCTTGCCGTCCTTCTCCCTGCCGGCCCTTCACGCCGCGCTGGCGCGCCTGCCCGGCTTCGCGGCGCTCCCCATGGACGCACTCGAACCGCTGCCGCTCAAGGGGGTGGCCCACGACCATGTCCGGCTGCGCGGACACGGCCTCGTCGTCCGCATCCCGCGCTGGAGCCAGATGGGGCTCGACCCGCTGACGGCGCTGGACCATCAGGCGGCCGCCTTCCGCCGCGCCGAACCGTCGGGCCACACCCCGCGCCTCGCCGCCGTGCTGCCGCCGGCCCCGGCTTCGGAAAACGGCCTGCCGTTGGGCGCCCTGCTGGTCGGCGAGATCGTCGGGCGCACGCCGCGCCTGCCGGACGACATGCCGGCGATCGCCCGCGCGCTCGCCGCCCTGCACCGGCTGCCGCTTCTCCCGCCGGAGGAGCGCCCGCCGCTGCCGGCCCCGGCCGACCCGGCGGCAGCGCTGCTGGCCCAGGTCGAGCGGCAGGCCGACTGGTTCGCCGACGCCGGCTTGGCCGCCGAGGCCCGCGCCCTGATCGAAGCCGAGCTGGACGCCGCCCGCGCCGCCCGCCTGGACGGCCCGGCCCCGGTCGTCCTGGTCGGGGTCGACGTGCACCCCGGCAATTTCCTGATCGATGCCGCCGGCAAGGCGTGGTTCACCGACCTGGAGAAGCTGCAATACGGCCATCCGGCCATGGATCTGGCCCACGCCAGCCTCTACAGCTCGACCAAGTGGGACCCGGCGGTCGACGCCGCGCTGACCGCCGCCGAGGTCGCCGCCTTCCACGAGTCCTGGGCCGCAGCCGTGCCCGCGGAACTGGCCGGGGCGGTGCGGCCGGGGATCAAGCCGCTGCGCCGTCTCACCTGGCTGCGCACGCTGTCGTGGATGGCCCGCTGGTCGGTGAAGGGCGCGACCCTGTCGCCCGGCATGCCGGACTCGCTGCGCATCCATATGGACGGGCACGCCGCCGACATCCTGCGCGCCGCGCGGATCGAGCAGGTGCGGCGCGATTGGTCGTAGAGGAAGGGCGTTTGCACGACCGGCTCCCGCCCTGTCGAAGCGCGGGGGGAGCCGGGAAAGCGTTCAATAAAGCGTCATGGAGGACGAGGGGTATATCTCGAGAATGCCCTTGGTTTCCGGAAGGGTCCGATCGAGGTTGGCCGGACCGTCGACGCTCCAGACGACCTCCCTGTCCCCGAGCGGAACGGGCGGGGTGTCGTCGCGGTGGGCGCCAAGCCTTTCCAATTTCTTTTCAAGGAGCGTGGCATCGACCCGCGTGTCGGTCGTAATCAACCATTTCATCGGACTCTCCTGTCGCAGTTCATGCGCTCCGCTGCATCCTCCTGCCCGGCCCCTCCCGCCTTGCGCAGCCTGCCCTCACGCGATCCGTCCTACGCGGTGGGCACCCTCCGCCTCTTCAACAGCTGATAGGCGGCGGCGGCGTTCACGACTCCCGAACCCGTAAGATGGTCTGGTCCCGGTTCCCCGATGTCAATAGCGCTCTCCATAAGAACCGCTTTCATCTCCTGCGGGCTGATGCCGGGAGACACGCTGGCCAGGGCCGCCGCCACGCCGCAGACCACGGGCGTCGCCGCCGACGTTCCATTGTCGAACGGCTGGGCCAGTCCTGCCGGCCGCCCCGGCCCGAAATTTCCGAAGAAGTGCGAGTAGCCGGCGATGTCCGGTTTCGCCGGGTCGAACATCCCCGGCCCCTGGCTCGAATAGCCGATGCGCTCGTGCCGGCTGTTCACCGCGGCAACCGTGACCACCTCGCTCAGGCTGTTCGACGCGTGGATCGACCGTCCGCGACCGGTCCCGCTGCTGTGGCAGACCGAGCTGGGGCATTCGCTGCCGCAGTTCCCCGCCGCGAAGAAGCAGGCCACGCCTTCGGCGACCACCTCCCGGATCTTCCGGTGCAGGGGGTGGTTGATGTCCCAGATTTCGTGACGCGGCTGGGTCGCCCGATCGGGCACGGCGACATAACCGTAGCTGTTGTTGGTCAGGTGAGGCGTTCCATCCCGGCGCCGGCGTTCGAGGACCGCCTGGAACATGGCGAGGGCGCCGCCGGATCGCGGCTGACCGAGGAATGGATAATCGTACAGCCGCGCCGCCGGGGCGGCCACCAGGATATCCGCCGCGCACATCGATCCATGGCTGTGGATGGGGGCGATGCCCCACAGCTTCTGGTTATCCTTTTCGAATCCCCCGACGACGGGGTAGGCGCCGTTCACCCCTTCATCCAGGACCGCAACGATGACGTTCTGCCCGCGATAGCCGTCGCGCCACAGCGCCTCCACGCCGAGAAGCTGGCGGATGGCGTCGACCGACACCCCAGGCCGGAAGGGACGGCAATCGGTTCCGCCCCCGCTGCCGGCAAGATCGAACAGTCCGAAATACCCGTCGCCGACCGCCCCCCCGTCTCCCAGCAGCGTGATGGGGCTGTTCGGCCAGACGATGATGTCGTCCCGCTCCTCCAGCCGCGCCAGCGCCCCCGGCTTCACCTGGGCGGACACGACGAAGGTCCGCTCGCTGCCCGGGGTATCCGCAAGCCTGCCCTCGAACGTCATGCCGAACAGACCGGGCGACTGAAGGAACACCGGATCATCGGGACCGGACGCGAGGGGGATTGGACCGATGTCGTCCAGCACGTCCACCCCGAGGCCGGGAAGGTCGGCCAGCAGCGCCTCCGCCCTTCTCACCCGTTCGGCGGGACCGGCGGAAAAAGCCACAGCCTCGACGGCGGACAGGGAAAGCGGATCGCCGCCCCTGACCTCAATCAGAACATTCATATCCGCCATGACAATCCCTCGAAAAGACATGTTATCGAAACATGTTCAATTTTATCACGCCGGGATGAAGCGGGAAGGGGAATATGTTTGCGAACCGATCGCCTTCGACGCGATTTCCCCGCCGTCCGTTGCCGACGAGCGGCCGCCGGCTGGAGATGCGGGCCAGCCATCCCCATTTCCCTGCGGATGATCACCGCGGCTGATCCTCGCGAATGGTCCCCGCGGATGATCATCGTGCGATCAGGCCATCAAGTGTGTGACAGCCGGCGATTTGCTGCTTAGGCTCATGAGTTCAAACCCGCTCCCGCAAGGTGGACAAGGTATGACGACGTTCCGGACTGGATTGCGGCTGGG
Source organism: Azospirillum agricola (assembly GCF_020005195.1). Classification (NCBI taxonomy): domain Bacteria; kingdom Pseudomonadati; phylum Pseudomonadota; class Alphaproteobacteria; order Rhodospirillales; family Azospirillaceae; genus Azospirillum; species Azospirillum agricola. Next base: position 158,119 of record NZ_JAIFZR010000002.1, on the reverse strand, counting down.
TGCCGCCCTGGTGCTTTCCTCGCTCGCCCTCGCGGGCGCGCAGGCGGCGGGCGCGCCGGGATCGGCGACCGGCAGCTATCTCGCCGGCCGCTTCGCCCAGCATCAGGACGACTGGACCGCCGCCGCGCTCTACACCGCCCAGGCGCTGGCCGCCGACCCCGACGACCTCGCCCTGCTGCGCCGAACCTTCCTGCTGAAGCTCGGCGAGGGGCAGATCGCCGCCGCGCTCGGCCTCGCCAACCGGCTGCTGGAGGAGGACAAGGAGCCGCAGATGGCGATCGCGCTGATCGCCGCCGACCATCTCGCCGCCGGCCGGCAGGCCGAGGCGGAGGCGATGGCCGCGCGGATGCCGGCCGAGGGGCTGGGCAAGTTCGTCGCCCCGCTGACCAGGGCGTGGCTCGCCGCCGGGCGCGGCCAGACCGACCGCGCGCTGGAGGCGCTGGAGCCGCTGGCCGGGGTCGCCGGCTTCGGGGCGCTGTACAACCTGCACGCCGGCCTGATCCTCGACCTCGGCGGCCGCAACGAGGACGCGGCGGCCCGCTACGCCAAGGTGGCGGAAACCGAGGCGCCGCTGCGCGTCGTGCAGATCGTCGGCAATTTCCTGGAGCGCACCGGCCGCCCGGCGGAAGCACGCAAGCTCTACGAGGCCTTCCAGGCCGGCAGCCCCGACCGCCAGCTCGTCGAGCCGGCGCTGAAGGCGCTCGCCACCGGCACGGTGCCGGTCCGCATGGTGAACGACGCCCGCCACGGCATGGCGGAGGCCCTGTTCGACCTGGGCAGCGCGTTGCAGCACGAGGGGGCGGCGGAGACCGCCCTGCTGTTCGGCCGCATCGCCCTGCATCTGCGCGCGGATCTGCCGCTCGCCCGCCTGATGATCGGCGACGTCATGGAATCGCGCGACCATTTCGAGGACGCGCTGGCCGAATACAAGCAGCTCGAAGGCAACCCGGTGCTGGGCTGGACGGCGCGGATGCGCGCGGTCGACGCGCTCGCCCGGCTGGAGCGCAACGACGACGCCATCGCCGCTTTGAAGGCCCTGTCGGCCGAGCGGCCGGAGCGCACCGACGCGACGATCCGGCTCGGCGACCTCTACCGCTACGCCCGGAAGTTCGCCGAGTCGGCCGAGGCCTACAGCGCGGCGCTGGCCCGCATCGGCACGCCGCAGGAGCAGCATTGGCCGGTGCTCTACGCCCGCGCCATGGCCTTCGAGAAGACCAACCGCTGGCCGGAGGCCGAGGCCGACCTGAAGGCGGCGCTGAACCTGAAGCCGAACGAGGCGACGCTGCTGAACTATCTCGGCTACAGCTGGATCGACCGCGGCCTCAACCTCGACAAGGCCAAGGCGATGGTCGAGCGGGCGGTGGAGCTGAAGCCGCGCGACGGCTACATCGTCGACAGCCTGGGCTGGGCGCTCTACAGCCTGGGCGACTACGAGGGCGCCGTCGCCAAGCTGGAGCGGGCGGTGGAGCTGAAGCCGGTCGACCCGACGATCAACGACCATCTCGGCGACGCCTACTGGCGCGTCGGCCGCCGCAACGAGGCGCGCTTCCAATGGACCCGCGCGTTGCGCAACGCCGACGAGGACACCCAGAAGGAGGCCATCCAGGCCAAGCTCGACAAGGGGCTGCCCGACAAGCAGGCGGCGGCGGCCAAGCCGTAGGGCCCCCCCGTCCGTCATGCCCGTGGCTGGCACGGGCATGACGGGTGCCTGCCCCCCTACTCCGCCGTCGCCGCCGCCGGCTCGCCCGCCACATAGGGCCGGTAGAGGGCGTCGGTTTCCTGGATGTGCTCGACGAACCAATCCTTCAGCAGCAGGATCAGGTCCATCCGCAGCATGGTGGTGTTGTCCCCGTCGAAGTCGGCGTGGAGCTTGTCCACCTCGCCCTCGAAATAGCGGTGGGCGGCGATGTGGGCGTCGAGATCGGGATAACGGCGGCGTTCCATCAACGCCTCCTCCCGCGCGAAATGGACCGCGACATAATCGCGCAGGCTGACCAGCAGGGCCGACAGCTCCTCCCGGTTCGCCGGGGTGATGCCGCTCTCGAGCAGCCCGTTGAACAGATCCAGCAGGCGTTTGTGTTCGTCGTCGAGCACGGCGACGCCGACGCTCATCGTTTCGTCCCAGGCGACATGCGTCATGGCCCCAATCCTCCCCTGCGCGCCCCCCGGATTCTCCGGGGCGGCAACCGGCCGACCGATCGAGTTGTGGAATCTTGACAGGGATCCTAAAACCGGCAACGGTGCCGGCTCAAGCGGCAAATCCCCGCAGGGGGTGCCGCGGAGGGCGCCGCATGGGGCGCGCTTCCCCCTCCCTCCCCCGCCAGTTTCCCTCTCCGGTATCCTGGCTTCGTTTTCCGGAGACTGCGGCGCATGCCCCTGCTCGACGTGATCGCCGACAAGAAACAGGCGCTCGACAGCGCCCGCCCGCTGCCCCAGGACACCGTCCACGACCTCGCCGACTGGTTCGAGATGGAGCTGACCATCGCCGCGCTGGGGATCGAGGGCGTCGTGCTGAAGCGGGCCGACGTCAAGGCGATCCTGGAGCGCGGCACCGTGCTGCGCCACCGCCCGGTCGACGAGCAGCGCTTCGTCCTCAACCACCGCGGCGCGCTGGAGCTGATGGCCCGGCTGTCCTACGAGCCGAACGGCGTGATCGGCGAGCGCACCGTCACGGCCTTCCACACGGTGCTGGAGCAGGGCGTCGACGAGGAGGCCGGCAAGTACCGCAACGGCCCGCCCAAGGACGATCCGGCCGGCGCCGCTCCCGACCCGGCCAAGCTGCGGGTGTCGATGTCGGCCCTGTCGGGCTGGCTGCGCCGTGCCGAGGCCGGGCCCGACACCGCCTTCGAGACGCACCACCGGCTGATGGCGATCCGCCCCTTCCGCGCCGGCAACGCGGCGACGGCGCTGCTGATGTGCAACCTGATGCTGAACCGCGCCGGCTATCCGCCGGTGGTGGTCCGGGCCGAGGACCGCGCGCTCTACACCGATCTGGTCGAGCGCGCCTGGGCGGTCGGCGACAAGACGCCGTTCCGCGACCTGATGATGCGCTTCCTCGATCAGAGCCTCGACGTCTGCCTCGTCGCCGCGGCGAAGGGGCTGGCCGCTCCCGAGGCCGGGAACGACGGGCCCGGCGCCGGCTGACCGAAGGGCGCGTCCGCCGCCCCCGACAGCGGGAGGCGCAGCCGCGACGGGCGGTCCGGCCCGCTGTGGATCAGCAGGGTGATCGGCTGGGCGTCGACCCGCCGCGTCTCGCCCGGCTCGGCCCCTGTGCCGGGGTTGACCGGGTAGGCCGGGAAGCAGGCCCCGGCGAGGCTCAGCCGCAGCGCCGAGCCCGGCGCCAGAGTCGCGCAGACCCCGCGCATGGCGATCGCGAGCGGCCGGGTCGGGTCGCCCGGCTCGACCCGCGCGTGCCCCTGGGTCAACGGCAGCACCCGCCCGTCGGGGCGCACCACCGACAGCACCGCGCTGACGTCGAAGGACGGCGCGTCGGCCTCCACCCACAGGTCGAGCGCCACCCGCCCGGCCAGCGTCAGCGGCTCGCCCAGCGGCGGGGTGGTGTAGACGGCGACGTCCGGCCGCCGGTCCACGGCGGCGCGGTCGCGGCAGCCGGCGTCGGGCACCGCGTGGCCGCCGACCGCCGGCACCGGCCCGCGCGGGTCGTGCACCACCACATCGAGCGCCGCGCTTTCCGCCATCTCCAGCCCGAGCCGCCCGCCCTGGCGGTTGGCCAACCCGTCGCTCGACAGGTGGAAGGCGGTGTCGGCCGGCGGAACGGCCGGCAGATCGTGCCAGCGCCCGGCCTCGACGTCGTGCAGGCGCACGGCTCCGCCACGGCCGCCGTCGGCGCCCTCACCCTTCAGCACCCGGTCGAACCACGCCAGTTGCAGGCTGTCGAGCGACGGGCCGTCCTGCGGCCCCGCCGCCGTCCAGGGACCGACGACCAGCCGCACCGGCGCGCGGGCCCGTCCGTCCGTCCGTCCGGACAGCGCCTCGTGGGCGTCGAGCGTGCCGGCGAGGCGGGGGTCGTACCAGCCGCCGATCTGCATCACCGCCACGTCGCCCGGCATGTCCGCCAGCATGGCGCGCGGCGACAGGGCGTCCCAGCTCCGGTCCGGCGCCGGCAGGCTCAGCCAGTCGTCGTAATGGGTGTAGCGCGCGTAATCGCGCAGCGCCTGCGGGCGCGAGGGGATCTCCTCGTCGAGCGGCAGGCGGCGGGCGGCGTCGGACAGGATGCGGTGGGCGGTGCCGTCCTCGACCCGCCGGGCGGCCTCGGCGGCCGAGCGCAAGGCCCATTCCATGGCGTCGGCCAACCGGAAGGCGCCGCCCTCGTAGGCCCAGTCGGAGAAGACGTCCCAGCCGGCGAAGGCCGGCGCCACCGCGCGCAGGGCCGGCGGGGCCGCCGCCAGGGTGAGAAGCTGGGCGATGCCGGCATAGCCGCAGCCATAGAGGGCCACCGCCCCCGACGAACCGGGCAGCGAGGCCGCCCAGGCGACCGCGTCGGCGCCGTCCTCGCGCTCGGCCTCGAAGGGGCGGAAGCGGCCGTCCGAGGTGCCGCAGCCCCGCATGTCCTGCACCACCACCACATAGCCGCGCGCGGCGTACCAGCGCGGGTGGGCGTAATGGCTGGTCAGGGCCGTCCGCCGGCCGCAGGGCAGGCGCAGCAGCAGCACCGGCCAGGTCCCGGCGGCGTCGGGCCGGTAGAGATCGGCGTCCAGCCGCGCCCCGTCGCGCGTGCGCATCGACACGGTTTCCGGCGGCCGGACCGGCAGCAGGGGGGAGGTTTCGACGAGCAGCGGAGCGAGGTGGGTCATGCGGCAACGGCGTCGTGTGTGGATTCCGCCGGATCCTGTGGCAAGGCGCGTGCCAGGGCATGGCAACCGCCCCCTTTGGGCCGGGGGTGCGACCACTTGCCCCCATTTGACCCCTCCTCCATTGGGCGGGGAATGGGGGACGGGAGCCTTGCCGGGGCGCGGCGGAACTCCCTCCCCCGCCCGGCGGAGGAAGGGCGGGGTGGGGGCAAGGGCTCAGCACTGCCCAAACAACACCCAACCGCCCAAAAAATCGCCACACCGCCCGCTCAGGCGGCGATCAGCTCGAAACGGTCGACGTCCACCATGCCGCGATCGGTGATCTTCAGATGCGGGATCACCGGCAGCGGCAGGAAGGCCAGTTGCAGGAAGGGCTCGGCCAGCGGGCAGCCCATCGCCCGCACCGCAGCGCGCAGGCCGCGCAGTTGCGCCTCCACCGTCTCGAAGGGCTCCAGACTCATCAGCCCGGCCAGCGGCAGGGCGAGTTCGCCGACGACCCGGCCGCCGCGCACGGCGACGAAGCCGCCCTGAAGCTCGATCAGCCGGTTGACCGCGACCGACATGTCGGCGTCCGACGCCCCGACGACGCAGATGTTGTGGCTGTCATGGCCGACCGAGGAGGCCAGCGCCCCCTCCGCGAAGCCGAAGCCCTGGACGAAGCCGCGCCCGACGTTGCGGTTGCTGCCGTGGCGGGCGAAGACGCAGATCTTCAGCAGGTCGCGCGCCGGGTCGGCGACCATCCGCCCGCCCGCCGCCGGCACCTCGATCCGCCGGTGCTCGGTCAGAATCCTGCCCGGTTCCAGCCCGATCACCGACTGCACCGAGCCGCCGGCCGGCACCGCGAAATCCTCCACCGTCACCGGGTCGAGCCTGACCGAATCCAACCCGACCGGAGTCACCGCCGGACGGCCCGCGAAGCTCTCGGCCGTCACCACGCGGCCACCCCGGATGACGCGGTTGACGGCGCACTCCTCCAGATCGTCGAGCAGCACCAGATCGGCCCGGTGCCCCGGCGCCACCAGCCCGCGGTCGAACAGGCGGAATCCGCGCGCCGCCGACCAGGTGGCCGCCCGGTAGACATGGGCGACCGGCGCGCCGAGCCGGATGGCGCTGCGGATGAGGTGGTCCATGTGCCCCTCCTCCGCGATGTCCAGCGGGTTGCGGTCGTCGGTGCAGAATCCGAGGAAGGGCGAGGTTTCCGGGGTGATGACTTCGGCCAGGGCGTGGACGTCCTTCGACACCGACCCGTCGCGGATCAGCACCTGCATCCCCTTGCGCAGCTTCTCCATCGCCTCGCCGGCGCTGGTCGTCTCGTGGCAGTTGCGGATGCCGCAGGACAGATAGGCGTTCAGTTCCCGTCCGGTCACCAGCGGCGCGTGGCCGTCGATGTGGCGCCCGTCGAAGGCGGCCAGCTTGTCGAGCACCCCGTCCACCTTGTGGAAGACGCCGGGGAAGTTCATGAACTCGGCCAGCCCGATCACGCGCGGGTGATCCATGTGGCGGATCAGGTCGGGCGCCTCCAGCCGGGCGCCGGACGTCTCCAGCTCGGTCGCCGGCACGCAGGAGGAAAGCTGCACGAACAGGTCGATGGCCGTGCCGCCGGCGCTGTCGAGGAAATAGCGCAGCCCCGCCTCGCCCAGCACGTTGCAGATCTCGTGCGGGTCGCAGATCGCCGTGGTGGTGCCGCGCGGCAGCACGCAGCGGTCGAACTCCCGCGGGGTGACGCAGGTGGATTCGCAATGGACGTGGGTGTCGATGAAGCCGGGGACCACGATCAGCCCGCGCCCGTCGATCTCCTCGGCCCCGTCGTAGGATTCATAGGTGCCGACGATGACGTCGCCGCAGACGGCGATGTCGCCCTCGGCGATCTCGCCGGTCACGACGTTGAGGAAGCGCGTGTTCTTGATGACCAGATCGGCCCGGCTCTCGCCGAGCGCCTGCCCGATGCGCGTCTTCAGCGCGTCCCGCCCGATCGCCATGCCCGCCTCTTCCTTCGTGTGCCGTCGAAATCGGAACATGGCTCGGGCGGGGCCGATCCGCAAGCGCGGGCCTATTCCCCGTCGAAGTAGCGGGCGACCGGCAGGCGCACGCTGACCGTCGTGCCCTCCCCCTCGCGGCTGCGGATGTCGAGCGTGCCGTTCAGCATCTCGACGAAGGAGCGCACCAGCGGCAGCCCGAGCCCGGTGCCGCCCGACCGCCTGGAGAGCTGGCTGTCGACCTGCCCGAAGGGTTGCAGGGCGACGGCGATGCCCTCGGCGCTCATGCCGATGCCGGTGTCGGCGACCTCGATCAGGATGCGGTCGCGGTCGCGGCGGACCTGGAGCGACACCGTTCCGCCGGGGCCGGTGAACTTGACCGCGTTCGACAGCAGGTTCAGCAGGATCTGCTTGACCCGCACCGGGTCGCCGAGCAGCAGCGGCGTGTCGTCCGCCACCGCGTCCGTCAGGGTCAGCCCGCCTTCCGCCGCCCGCTCGGCGATCAGCAGCAGCGAGCTTTCCACCGCGTCGCGCACGTCCATCGGCTGCGGGTGGAGGTCGAGCTTGCCGGCCTCGATCTTGGCGATGTCGAGGATGTCGCTGATCACCGCCAGCAGATGCTGGCCCGACGTGCCGATCACCTTGGCGTAGTCGAGGTATTTGGGGTGGCCGAGCGGCCCGACGATCTCGCCTTCCATCATCGCCGAGAAGCCGATGATGGCGTTCAGCGGGGTGCGCAGCTCGTGGCTCATGTTGGCCAGGAACTCGCTCTTGGCGCGGTTGGCGAGCTCCGCCTGCTCCTTGGCCTGGATCAGCGCCTGTTCGGCGCGACGGCGCTCCTGCACCTCCTGCATCAGGGCGCGGGTGCGCTCGGCGACGCGCATCTCCAGCTCGTCGCGGGCCTGACGCAGGGCCAGCTCGGCGCGCTTGCGCCGGGTGATGTCCTGGCCGACGCAGAGGATGCCGGGCGCCACCCCCTCCACCTCGGGCAGCCGGTTCATGTTCCACAGCAGCACCCGCTCGCCGATCCCGGCGCGGTCGTGCTGGACCTGTTCGAAATTGCGGATCTCGTGGCCTTCCGCCGCGATGGCGAGCTGGGCGGCGAAGGCGCTGACCGGATGCTCGCCGACCACCTCGGTCCAGGCCCGGCCGACGGTGGTGCCGGGCTCCAGCCCGAAGGCGCGCTCCGCCTCGCGGTTGGCCTCGTGGACGCGCCCGTCCTCGCCCAGCACCAAAATGATGCTGGCGGCCGTCTGCACCAGGGACCGGAAACGCGCCTCGCTGGCGCGCAGCTTCGCCTCGCGCCTCCTCAGCTCGTCGATGCCGGCGGCGATGCCCTGCATGCGGTCGGTCCCGCGCTGGCACAGCTCCAGCTCGGCGACGCGCCTCTTCAGCCGGCGGATCGTGTCCTCCGGCGTTTCCCCGGCCGCCGCCTCCTGGGCCGGCGTCTCCTCGGACAGGCTGTGCAGAGGCTGAATCACCACGGTCCAAACACCTTGCCAACGGTTCGCCGGCCTTGCCATCCCGACTATGCTGGAAGGGGTAGGCCCACGCAAGTCTCCGCCATACGGCCAGGGGTGACCATTCAGGGGAAACCGCGACAGCCGGTCGCATGCCAGTTTAAGGATCTCGAAATATTGTCCCCCTAGACCATGCTGATGCCGGAGCGGGTTTCGAAGAGAAAAACCAAGGCAGGCAGTGGGAAAGGGCGGAAGCGATAATGTCAGCGCTTAGAAAGCTAAGAATCGGTTCCAAGATTTATTCGATCGCCGGCATCCAGGCGGTGGCCGCCGCGCTGCTCGGTCTTCTCGCCCTGGTCGCCATGAACGATCTGTCGGAGCTTTCGACCCGGATCGAGAACGCCTCGCACCGGCAGGCGCTGGGCGAGCGGCTGAACGGGCTGGTGCTGTCGGTGGTGATGGACAGCCGGGGCATCTACATGTCCCGTGACCGCGCCGAAACCGACAAGTTCGCCACCCCGCTGCTCGCCGCGCTCAAGTCCCTCGACGAGCGCATGGCCGAATTGAAGACGCTGACCCCGGCGGCCGAGCGCGGGCATGTCGCCGACTCCTCCGCCAAGCTCGCCGAATTCGTGAGCTTCCGGACCGAGCTGGTGCGCATCGGGCGCGAGCAAGGGGCGGCGGCGGCGCGGGGCTACGGCGACAACGACGCCAACCGCAAGAACCGTCAGGCGCTGAACGCCGCGCTGGAAACGCTGGTCGGCGCGATCGACCGCGAGGTCGACCAGCTGCGCGCCGAGCTCGTCGCCGCCGAGACGCGCTGGACCCTGATCGTCGAGGCGACGGCGGTCGCCGGCATCGTCGTGGCGCTGCTGCTGGCGGTGGCGGTGGCGCGCGGCCAGATCGCCCGGCCGCTCCAGCGGATGACGGCGGCGATGACCGGCATCGCCGCCGGCGACACCAGCGCCGCCGTGCCCAACACCGACGGCGCCGACGAGATTGGCGACATGGCCCGCGCCGTGCTGGTCTTCCGCGACGCCCTGCGGCGCAACCAGGAGCTGGCCGAACAGGAACGGGTGGCGCTGGCGGCCCGCCAGCAACGCCAGGAAGCGTTGGAATCGCTGACCCGCGGCTTCGCGCGGAAGATCGAGGGGCTGTGCCGTACCCTGAACGGCGAGGCCGACCAGATCCGGGGCAGCGCCGAAGGGCTGTCGGATTCGGCCCGCGACGCCTCGCAGCGCTCGGCCAGCGTCGCCACGGCGGCCGAACAGGCGACCGGCAACGTCCACACCGTCGCCGCCGCCACCGAGCAGATGGTCGCCTCGATCACCGAGATCAGCGCCCGCATGCACGAGGCCGCCCGCATCGCCAGCGAGGCCGAGAGCGAGGCCCAGCGCACCAACGAAACGGTGCGCGGGCTGGCCGACGCCGCCAACCGCATCGGCGAGGTGGTGGGGCTGATCAACTCCATCGCGTCCCAGACCAACCTGCTGGCGCTGAACGCCACCATCGAGGCGGCCCGCGCCGGCGAGGCCGGCAAGGGATTCGCCGTGGTGGCCGGCGAGGTGAAGAACCTCGCCAACCAGACGGCGAAGGCGACGGAGGACATCTCCGCCCAGATCGTCGCCATCCAGGGCGAGACGCACAGCGCCGTCGCCGCCATCAGCGGCATCGTCGGCACCATCGAGCGGATCAACGGCATCAGCGCCGGCGTGTCCGCCGCCGTCGAGCAGCAGGGGGCGGCGACGCGCGAGATCACCCGCAACGTCCACGACGCGGCGTCGGGCACCCGCGAGGTGTCGCAGACGATCACCGGCGTGTCGGAGGCCGCCAGCCGCACCGGCGACGCCGCGGCCCGCATGCTCGACGCCGCCCAGGGGCTGACCGTCCACGCCCGCACCCTGCAAACCGATCTCGACGATTTCACCGAACGTCTGAAGGCGGTGTGAACCGGGGGTTGGAACGCCCGCCCGTTCAGTTCCCGTCGTGACCGGGCTCATCCCCCGTCCGTCGGGACGGACGCCTGGCGCTTGCCCGTGAATGCCCGGCTCAAGGCCGGGCCGCTTCCCTAGGGCTTGGCCAGCAGGGGCGCCACCCAGCGGCGCAGGAACGCATCCTCCGGCGCCACCGCCACCGCCACCGCCGGACCTGCGGCCAGCAGCAGTTGCAGCAGGGCGGTGTGCAGCTCCGTGCAGGCGCCGAGATCGACGCGCGGCTCGGCCGCCGCCTCCAGCCATTCGGCGAGCGGCAGCGCCTCGTCCACCGCGCACACGCCCTCGAAGCGCGCGGTTCCGCCGGCCCCGGCGTCCGGATCGTAACGGATCGGCATCACAAAAGCTCCCGCAGGTCGAGCACCAGCAGCAAACGCCCGTCGCCCAGGACCGCCGTGCCGCTGTAGCCGCGCAGCCCCCGCAAGACGCCATGCATCGGCCGCAGCATCACGTCGGCCCGTTCGCGCACGTCGTCCACCACCAGCGCCACGGTTCCCCCGGCGCCGCCGAGCCCGGCGACCAGGACCCGTTCCGCCGCGCGCTCGCGCGGATCTTCGGGAAGGCCGAGCAGGCGGCGCAGGCGGAGCAGCGGCACGACGCGGCCGCCCAACACGACGCTTTCCGCCGTCTTCAGCGCGCGGATGTCGGCGCGGGGAACCCGCCGCATGCCCTCGACCAGGGCGACGGGCACGCCGAACAGCTCGCCCGCCGCCTCGACCACCACCACGCGGGTGATGCTGAGCGTCAGCGGCAGCGCCAGCCGCACCCGCGTGCCGGCGCCGGGAGTGGAGGCGATCTCGACCCGCCCGCCGGCCCGCTCGACGGCGGCGCGCACGGCGTCCATGCCGACACCGCGCCCCGACAGCTCGGACACGCCAGCCGCCGTGCTGAAGCCGGGGGCGAAGACCAGACGCACCGCCTCCCCGTCGTCCAGCGCCGCGGCGGCGGCCTCGTCGAGCAGCCCCTTGCGGCAGGCGGCGGCGCGCATCGCCGCCGGGTCGATGCCGGCGCCGTCGTCGCCCACCTCGACGACCACCCCGTCCTTCTCCTGGAAGGCGTGGACGCGGATGGTGCCGCTGTCCGGCTTGCCGGCGGCGGCGCGGCGTTCCGGCGATTCGATGCCGTGGTCCAGGCTGTTGCGCACCAGATGCAGCAGGGGCTCGCCCAGCGCGTCGAGGATGTCCCGGTCGGCCTCGGTTTCGCCGCCGTCGAGTTCCAGCACGACCGTCTTGCCGAGCCGCCGCGCGGTGTCGCGGACCAGCCGGGGCAGCGGTTCGAACACCCGGGACAGCGGCACCAGGCGCAGGCGCAGGGCGGCGTGCTGCAACTCGCCGACCAGCGCGTCGAACTGCGCCGACACCGCCTTCAGCCCCTGCCCCAGCGCGTCGTCGCCGACCCGCCGGACCAGCGGCGGCAACTGGCTCTTGGCGACGGTCAGCTCGCCGACCAGGGCCATCAGCCGGTCCAGGCGCTCCGGATCGACCCGCAGGGCGCGGCGCCCGACCATGGGCGGGGGCCCCTCGCCCATGGCCGGCGCCCGCGCGGTTTCGACGAAGCGGCGCAGCGACCCGGCGTCGACGCAGGCCGCCAGCAGGGCGGCCCGGTCCACCGTCAGCCCCTGCGCCGCCAGGATGTTGCCGGCGGAGCGCGCCACGGCGGCGCGGCGGGCCTCGCGCTCCTCCGGCTCGCCGGGCAGGTCGAGGATGCTCTCCTGCGTGCGCAGCATCGCGTCAGCCAGACTGTCCGCCCCCTCCGGACCGGGAGCCGGCGGCGGAGGCGGGGGCGGGGGCGGCGTCACCGCGCCGACCCGCACCTGATCGGGGACCGTGCGGAACACCGCTGTCACCTCGGCCGGCGGCGCGCCGCTGAGGGCGCGGAAGCGCAGCAGGCAACGGTAGGGGTCCAGCGCGCCGAGCGGCGGCAGCGGCTGCGCCGGCTCGACGAGCAGCAGGCGCAGGTCGGGAATCCGCCGGCACAGGGCCAGCGGATCGTCGCCGTTGAAGAAGCATTCGGGATCGGGATCGTAGGTCAGCGCCGTCAGCGTCCGCCCGCCGGTCAGGCCGGCCGCCTCGCGCCGGCTCCCGTCCAGCGTCTCCACCCATTCGAAACCGGCCGCCGGCCCGGCGGCGGGTCCGGCTCCCGGACCACCCCCCGAACCACCCCCCGAACCGTCGCCCGGCCCGTCGCCAAGCTCGCCGCCCAGCCGCCCGGCCGCCTCGGCGGCATCGCCGGGCAGGGTTCCGGCGGCCTCCAGCGCGTCGATCCAGCGGGCGCTCTGGTCGATCGCGCGGAAAAGCCGGTCGGCCAGCTCCGGGGTCAGGACCCGCCGCCCGTCGCGCACGGCGGCCAGCGCATCCTCCCCGGCATGGACCAGACGGGTGAAAGACGCCAGATCGAACAGGCCGGTGGCGCCCTTCAACGTGTGGAAGGCACGGAACAGCGCGTCCACGGCGGCCCGGTCGGCGGGATCGCGCTCCAGCGCCAGCAGGCTGTCGCCGGCCTCGGTCAGCAGGTCGCGCGATTCCAGGATGAACTGGTCGAACAGCGCGCTCATGGGGTTCCCTCCGCGTCGGGGCGGCCGGCTGGCGGGCGGCCGGTCAGCAGGCGGGCGGCGGCGGTCAGCGCGTCGGGCCGCGCCGGCTTGACGATGTACCAGTTCGCCCCGGCCAGAAAAGCCTGCTCGCGGTCGCTGTCCTGCGCCTCGGTGCTGACCATGATCGCCGGCACGTCGCGCAGGGCCGGGTCGCGGCGCAGCACGCGCAGCATGGTGTAGCCGTCCATCTTGACCATGTTCACGTCGACGACCAACAGGTCGGGCGGCTGGGCCAGGGCGCGCTCCAGTCCCTCGATGCCGTTCACCGCCTCGTCCACCGTGAAACCGTCGTCCTCGAGCACCTGCCGGCTGTAGGCGCGGACGGTGGCGGCGTCGTCCACCACCAGGACGCGGGGAGACCGGCCCGCGGCCGGAAGCGCGCTCATGGCAGCCCCCCCGGCACCGGCTTCTGGTAGAGGATGGCGTCCGGAAAGCGCCGGGGAACGAAGAGCGACGAGATGCGGCTCATGCTCTCCGAATGGCCGAGGCACACGAACCCGTTGGGCGCCAGAGCGTCATAGAACATCGATGCGGCCTCCCTTCGGCCAAGATCGTCGAAATAGATCAGCAGATTCCGGCAGAAGATGACGTCGATGCCGCGAAAGGCGCGCAGCTGTTCGGGATCGACGATGTTGACGTGCGAGAAATCAATGGACTCGCGCAACTCCTCGATGATCTGCCAGCGGTCGGGGGCGGAACCGATCCGCCGGAAATATTTGGACCGCAGATGCGCCGGCAGCCCCTGGAGCGATCTTTCCTCGTAAATTCCCTCCTGGGCACGGGCAAGGACCGACGAATCGATGTCGGAGGCGTACAGCTCGATCTCGAACTCGTCCACCCGACGCCAATACTCCAGCAGCATGAGGGCGATGGAATAGGGCTCCTCGCCGGTCGAGCAGCCGGCCGACCAGATGCGCACCCGCGCGCCCGGCGGACGCCCGCGCACCACCTCGTCCAGGGCCGAATTGACGAGGCAGTCGAACTGGTACTTCTCGCGGAAGAAATAGGTCTCGTTCACCGTCATCAGGTTCACGAGAAGCTGCAACTCCTCGCCCGAGGCCTGGAAGCGCAGCAGCCTCAGATATTCGCGGACGGTGGCGACGCCCACCGCGGCCATGCGGGTGGCGACGCGGCGGTCGACGAAATAGCGCTTGGCCTCGGTGAAGGACAGGCCGGTCCTCTCCCGCAGGAAATCGCAGAGCATCTCATAGTCGGCCGGCGGAAGGCCGGGGGACGACTCGTCGGGAAGAGCGTTCATTCCGGCGGTCATCCGCCCCGGAAGCGGCGCCGCGCCGCGTCGACCGAGAAGCCGACCATCGGATCGTCGGGAAAGCGCAGGAGCAGCCGCTCCAGGGCGGGCAGCGCCGCCGGGTCGCCGATCTCGCCCAGCGCCTCGACGGCGGCGAGGCAGACATTGACGTGGGGGTCGCTCTCCAGAACCCCGGCCAGCCAGGCCGGGCGCTCGGGATGGCGCAGCTTGCCGACGAGTTGGACCGCGAAGATCCGCAGGTCGGAATCGGCATGGCCGAGCAGCGGCACGACCGACGGGGCAACGGACTCGCCCGGCATCTGCTGGACGCTTTCCAGAACGGCGTTGCGCAGCCCGGCATCCTCGCGGGCGAGCAGCGGCAGCAGCGCCTCCACCGCCTCGCCCGTGCCGATACGGACCAGCGCGGTCAGGATCGCCTCGCGGACGCCGGGCTCGGCCTCAATCGCCAGCCGGTCGGCCAGCCGGGACACCGCGCCGTGGTCCTGCGCCAGCCGATGCGCCGCCTGCCGCCGCACGGCGGCGTCGGGATCCGACAGCCCGGCGCGCGGGTCGGCGACAGGAGTCTCGGCCGCCGGAGCCGGCGCCGCGTTCTTCTTGGCCTTGACCAGCGCCATCCTGTTCCTCCCTTTGGGGGTTCGAAGCGTGCGAAACCTGTTGCGACCCGACCCTCACCCCGTCCGCCAGCCGGACGGGGCCAGCAGCCGGGCCAGATGCCCGGCGATCCGTTCGGACGGGAGGACGATGCTGGCGCCGCCGCGCCGGATCAGATCCTGCGGCATGCCGAAGACGACGGCGCTCTCCTCCGACTCCGCGACGGTACGGCCGCCCGCCTTGCGCAGTTCGGTCATCGCCTCGGCGCCGTCGTTGCCCATGCCGGTCAGCAGCACGCCGACCAGGCGCTCGGGCGGCAGCAGCCGCATGGCGCTGCGTACCAGACGGTCGGCGCTGGGGTGCCAGGGTTTCTCGCCCCCCGGCGGCACGGGCGTCACCATCAGGCGCCCGCCGCGCCGGACCAGCTCGACGTCGGCCCCGCCTCGCGCGATGCAGACGCAGCCCGGCTCCAGCGCCATCGGAGCGGCGACCTCGACCACGCGCAGGGCACAGAGTTCGTCGAGCCGGCGGGCAAGGGGGCCCGTGAAGGCCACCGGCATGTGCTGGGCGACGACCACCGGCCAGGGAAATCCGGCGGGCAGGCCGCACAGGATCTCCTCCAGCGTGCTCGGCCCGCCGGTGGAGACGCCGACCAGCACGGCCCCCATCCCCTCCGCCTCCGGCGCCGCGGTGTCCGGGTCCGGCGGAGCCACGAAATCCTCCCCGGCGATGCGGGCGCGGGTCAGCCGCAGCCGCTCGCGCAGATTGCGCGCGCGGCGCGGCCGGGCGTGGGCGGCGGCGGCCACGGTGTCGACCAGCGTCTCGGCGATGAGGCCGAGCGCGCCGGCCGACGGCTTGCGCACCGCCTCGACCGCGCCGAGCCGCAGGGCCTCCAGCGTCGCCTCCGCTCCGGCGGCGGTCAGGGCGGACACCATCACCACCGGCTTGGGATGCTCGACCATGATGCGGGCGAGGCAGGTCAAGCCGTCCATGCCGGGCATGGTGACGTCCAGCGTCACCACGTCCGGGTCGAAGACCGGCAGCAGCGCCAGCGCGTCGCTGCCGTTCACCGCCGTCTCCACGACGAATCCCGCCGCGCTCAGCAGCTCGCCGATCCGCCGGCGCATCAGCGGGGAATCGTCCACCACCAGAACCTTGGTCATTCCCGGTCCATCCCCGCCGGTCAGGCCGAAAGCGGCGGGGCCGAGGGCAGCAGGGCGGACAGACGGTCCATGTCGAGCAGCCCGCCGGGCTCCATCAGCAGGACCAGACGCGCCCTCCCCCCGTCGCCCGTCAGGGTGGCGACCCGGCGGATCAGCCGGCGCTGGGCGTCGGACACCGACGGCGCCGGACCGATGCGGTCGGCCGGCACCGCCAGAAGGCCGGTCATCCCGTCCACCAGAAGCCCGACGCGCGCCTCGCCCTGGGCGACCGCCACCACGCGGCCCCGCCCGCTCCCGCCCTGGCCCCCGCCCCGGCTACCGCCATCCGCCGGCAGGCCCAGCAGCCGGCGCAGGTCGATCAGCGGCAGCACGATGCCGCGCAGCGTCAGGACGCCCGCCACGAAGTCCGGCGCGTTGGGCAGCGGAACCGGCGTGTCGGGCCGACGCAGCACCTCCTGCACGGCGGCGACCGGCAGGCCGTACTCCGCTCCGGCCAGCCGGAACACCACGAAACGCTCGCCGGCGTCGGTGGCGGCACCGCCGCCGGCATCCCCATGCGTCCCGGACCGCTCCATGGCCGTCTCCCCCTCATCGCCCAGCGACAGGCCGTGGCGGAACATGCGCGCCGCCGACAGCACCGACACCAGGCGGCGGCCGTCCCCGGCACGGGCGATGCCGTCGAGGTCCGCGAATTCCGGCTCGCGGGCCAGCAGCGGCGGCACCAGGTCGATCAGCGCGCGGTCGATGCCCAGGATCTCCCGCACCTCGTCCACCACCACCCCGACCAGGGCGTCGCCGCCTCCGGCCTGGACCACCACGACCCGGCGCCCGGAGCCCTCGCCGGCCGCGCCGAGGCCGAACAGGACGCGCAGCCCGACCAGCGGCAGGAGCCGGTCGCGCAGCGGCATGACGCCCAGCAGATGCGCCTTGGCCCTGGCCATCCGTGTAACAACGCCGGCCGGCGCCGGCAGGACCTCCCGGACCTGTTCGACCGGCAGGGCGAACTCCTGTCCGGCAACCCCGAACACCAGCAGCCGGGCGTGATCCACGGGCGCCGCCGCTGCCGGGTGGATGGCCGGAGACGCGGGACCGGCCCCGCCCGCCAGCGCGCTCCGCGGCGCCGCGGCGCCCCAGCCCGCGCCGAACTGGCGGTCGATCAGCGCGCCGCTGTCGAGAATGGCCACGGCCCCGTCGCGCAGCACGCCGGCGAGCAGGGCGGCGTCGACCGCCGGAGCCTCCGCGTCGTCGAGCCGATCGATGCGGTCGGGAGCCGCGCGGACCATGCCGGCCATGCCGTCGACCCGCAGCCCGACAGGTTGCCCCTGGTGCCGCACCACCACGACGCGGCCGCCCGCCCCCCCGTCTCCGCCCCCGCCGTCTCCACCGGCTCCGTCCCCGCCGGATCCGGCCTCCTGTCCGAGCGCACGGCGCAGATCGAGCACCGGCATCGCGGCGCCATGCCATTGCGCCAGCCCGTCCAGGCCGGGCGGCCCCAGCGGAACGCGGACCACCTCCGGCGGCCGGACGACCTCCAGCACCTCGGCCAGCGGCAGGGCGAAGCCCAGCCCGGCGGACCGGACCGTCAGGAAGGCCAGCGCGTGCGCGGCCCCGCCCCCGGTCCCGGCCGCGTCCCGATCGGTCGCGGCGGCGGTCACGCGGCGCCCAGCAGGTTGTCGGCCATCGCGGCGATCTCCTCGATGGCGGCGGCCAGTTCCTCGGCCCCCTTGGCCTGCTCGCGCGCGGCCTTGGCGGCTTCGGAGGCCGCGACGTTGGCGGCGGCGGCGGCGGTCGCCACCTGATCCACCCCGTTGCGCGTTTCCCGCAGGGCGACCGACACCTCGGTGGCCGCGGCGACGATGTCCCGGCTGCCGGCCGTCACCATCCGCAGCTCCTCCGCGGCGGTGGCCAGGGTCGCGGCGAAGGCGCGATTGCGCACGGTCTCGGCGGCGGCGGTGGCGGCGATGTCCTCGATGTCGCGGCGGACATGGAGAACCTGATCCTGGATGTCGCGCACGATGTCCTTGACGCGCTCGGCGTTCTGCGCGCTGTCCTGGGAGAGGTTGCGGATGTCGTTGCTGACCACGGTGAAGCCGCGCCCGTAGTCGCCGGCCCGCGCCGCCTCGATGGAGCCGCTGACCGCCAGCATGCCGGTCTGGATCGACACCATGGTGATGGCGTCCACCACCTTGTCGATCCGGCGCCCCAGCCGGTCCAGCCCGTCCATGCGCGCGATGGCGGCGCGCGCCGACTCGACCGCGCCGGTCACGCCGTCGGCCAGTTCCCCCAGCATGCCGCGCATCTCGCCCAGCAGCTCCTCCATCGCGGCGGAGCGGTCGAGCGCCTCCCGCGCCCGGTCGCCCCCCAGCTTGGCGGCGGCGTCGATCTCGGTGATGGCGGAGGCGAGCTGGTGGGTCGCGGCGCTCTGCGTCTGGGCGCCGCCGGCGATCTGGCCGATGGCGGTCATGATCTGGGCGGCGGCGCGGTTGATCTCCTCGATGGCGGCCGACAGCTCGTCGGCGGAGGAGGCCAGGTCGTCGGCAGTCGAGGCGAGGTTGGCCGTGCCCTCCAGATCCTCGGAAACCTCCGCCAACAGGCTGGCGGCGCGTTCGCTCTGGGCCAGGGCCAGCGCCTGCTCGCCAACCGTCTTCAGCGCCTCCTCGGCGGCGGCGGACTGCTCCTCGGCGCTGGCGGCGATGGTCTCCGCTCCCTTCTGCGCCTCGCGGGCGGCCTGGTCGGCCTCGGCGGCGGCACGGATGGTTTCCTGCGCGCCCTGGGCGACGGTCGCCATGTCGACCCGCATCGTCTCCAGCCGCTCGACGATCCGCCGGCCACGCCCGACCTCGGTCTTGCCGGCCTCCGACGAGGCGACGATGCCGCCGACGATCGCGGCGACCGCCTCCTGGATCGAGGCGACCATCGACTGGATGTCGTTGGCGCTGCGCTCCGACCGATCGGCCAGCGCCTGCACCTCGTCGGCGACCACGGCGAAGCCGCGCCCGCTGTCCCCGGCGCGGGCCGCCTCGATGGCGGCGTTGAGCGCCAGCAGGTTGGTCTGTTCGGCGATGGCGGCGACGCCCTGGACGATGGTCCCGATCTCCGCCGCGTGGTTCTCCAGGTCGCGCACCAGACGGACCGACGCCTCCTGCCGCTCCGACGAGCGCACGATGGCGTCGATCGAGGCGAGGATCTGGACGCTCACCGCCTTGACGGTGGTCTGCAAGGCCTCGATCCGGACCACCGCCTGCTCGGCGTTGCTGCGTGTGGCCCCGACCAGCTCGCCGGCGCGCCCGATCATGCGCTGCGACTGCTGGGTGGCCCCCGCCGCCTCCTCGGCTCCGGCGGCGATCTGCTCCATCGCCTTGCGCAGCTCCTCCGACGCCGAGGCCGCCTGGGCGACGCCGCTGGCCAGCTCGCCCGCCGCGGCGGCGATTCCGGCGGCGGCCTGACGGCGGCGCGAGTTGGCCCGGGCCTTGCGCTGCTGCACGGCCATCGCTCCGCCGGACGGCGCCGGGGCGGGCGGCGGAACGGGGGCGGCGGCGCGCTGGTCGTCCGTTCCGACGCCCGGCGTCTTGCGGGGCGTGTCGATCTGCTTCTTCTTGATGAGTGCCATGTCCCTCGGTTCCCCAAACCGGCGCGCCCGCGCGCCCTTTCCCACGCGTCTCCGCGTTCAGCCCGACACACGTCCGATGAAGCGGCCGAGCGTACCCCTCAAGCGCCCCATCGAGCCGGGATCGAGCATCAGCACGACCCGGCCGCCGAGCGTCTGGGCGGTGGCGCGCAGATCGATGCGGAACAGCACCACCGTGTCGTCCGCCTCCGCACCCGCAGCCCCACCCGCCTGGCCGCCTCCGGGGAAGCCCGCCTTGCGGCAATCCGCCAGGATCGCGGCCGCGGTTCCCCGGCGCACCGCCGGAAGGCTGGTGTCGATCCCGCCGCCCAACAGGTTGGCGACCAGGGCCAGCGCGCTGTTCAGCACGATGTTGCCCAGTTCGGCCAGCGCCTCCTCCTCCAGCAGACCGGCCTCTTCCGGCGGCACGTCGGGCGGCAGGGCCGCGCGCACCAGCGGAAGGCTGTCGGTCTCCGGAAACAGGAACAGCGCGGTGCCGTCGAAGACCCCGCCCAGCGACTCCGACACGCCGATCAGCGGGCCGGGCATCGCCTCGCCCAGCGACCGGGCGGCGGCGTCCGGTTCCATGACCTCCACCGAGGGGACCGACAGGCGCACCAGTTCGCCGACCATGCGGCCGAGCGCGGTCGAGGCCTTGCCGATCCCCATGTTGCCGAGCTCGGCCAGCGCGTCACGCTCCAGATCGGTCAGCCGCCGGTCCCATGCCCTGCCCGGCGGCCCGCCCGCCGGCCCGCCGGGCGGTCCATCGAGCTCCCCGGCCGCGGCGGTCACTCCGGCGCCGTGCGGCGGCGCGGCAGGGCGGTGGAGGCCAGGAAACGGCTTACCTGCTCCTCGTCCAGCGGCTTCGGCATGAAGGCGGCCCCGACCGCGCGGATGCCCGACACCACGGCGTCCTGGGCGTTGGCGGTGATGATGGCGATGTGGATCTCCGGCTTGGCCGCGCGCAGCTTGGCCGCGGCCTCGACGCCGTTGTCGCCGGGCATGTTGTAATCGATGATCGCGACGTCCACGGCAGTCTCGTCCAATTTCTGGAAGAGTTCGTCGCCGCTCGCGGCCTCCACCACCGACCAATCGGGCTTATGACGCAAAATCATCGCCCGCACATGCATGCGGGACAGTTTGCTGTCATCGACAATGATCGCTGTCTTACTCACGTTATATGCCCTTAGGCGAGAGGTTCCGCAATTTTCCCCGATTATACAGTTTGTTTATCGGGGCACCAGCCCTCTCAATGCCGCCGAAGACTTGAAGTTCCCGGCGGACGGCGGTCCCTGGTTTTCCCGGCGCCTCTTCACCGCCGAACCATGCTATCAAGAGGTGCCGAGACCGCAACGCCGCAACCTTCATGACTCTCCCGCCGCCCTCCTCCCTCGCCGCCGCGCTGGCCCGGCACCGCGCCGGCGACCTCGCCGGGGCGGAAGAGGGCTACCGCGCCATCCTCGCCGCCGACTCCGGCCAGCCGGACGCCCTGCATCTGCTCGGCGTGCTGGCCCACCAGTGCGGCCATCACGGGGAGGCGGTCCGGCTGATCGGCGAGGCGCTGGCCCGGCGGAACGGCGTCGCCGAATATCACGCCAACCTCGGGCTGGCGCTGCACGCGCTCGGCCGGACGGCGGAGGCGGAAGCCGCCTACCGCCGGGCGCTCGACCGGCGGGAGGCCTATCCGGAGGCGCACAACAGCCTGGGCAGCGCCCTTCAGGAACGCGGCCGGCTGGAGGAGGCGGCCGCCCATTACCGCCGCGCGCTGGATCTGCGCGGCGACTACGCGGAGGCCTGGACCAACCTCGGCACCGCGCTGCGCGCCGCCGACCGGACCGGCGAGGCGGAGGACGCCCTGCGCCGGGCCTTGCGGCTCGATCCGGAAAACCCGGTGGCGCTGACCAACCTGGGCGTCCTGCTGAAGGAAGCCGGCCGGCTCGCGGAGGCCGAAGCCGCCCATGCCGAGGCGCTGCGCCACGCCCCCGGCGACCCGGAGACGCTGGTCAACATGGCCCTGCTGCGCGAGGCGCAGGGGCGCCCGGCCGACGCCGAGGCGCTGCACCGGCAGGCCCTGGCGGCCGATCCGGATTTTCCGCTGGCGCGCTGGAACCTCGCCCTGCTGCTGCTCGGTCAGGGCCGGCTGGCGGAGGGGCAGGCGCTCTACGAGGCGCGATTCGCTTCCCGCCGGGTGCAGGGCGGACGCGACGACCTCGCCATGCCGCGCTGGGACGGCGGCGATGCGGCCGGCCGGCGCATCCTGGTGTGGCGCGAGCAGGGGTTGGGCGACGAGCTGCTGTTCGGCTCCGCGCTGCCCGATCTGGCGGCGCGGGTCGCGGCCTCGTCCGGACACCTCATCGTCGAATGCGACGGGCGGCTGGTCGGGCTGCTCGCCCGCTCGCTTCCCGGCGCCACGGTGCGGGCGCCGACGGTGGGGCCGGCCGACGCCGACCGGCACGTTGCCATGGGGTCGCTGCCCGGCTTGATGCGGCGGCGGCTGGCCGATTTTCCGGCGGCGGCGGCTCCAGGAACGGCTGGCTGGCTGAAGGCCGATCCGGCGCTGGCCGCGCTGTGGCGCGGACGGCTGGACGCGCTCGGGCCGGGGCTGCGGGTGGGAATCTGCTGGCAAAGCCGGCTGCGGGCCGGGGAGCGCAAAAAATCCTACACGGCGCTCGCCGATTGGGCGCCGCTGTTCGCCGTGCCCGGCCTGACTCTGGTCAGCCTGCAATATGACGGGGCCGAGGCGGAGATCGCGGAGGCCGAGGCGCGCTTCGGCGTGAGGCTGCACCGCTGGGCCGACGCCGACCTGACGGACGATCTGGAGACGGCGGCGGCGCTGACGGCCGGTCTCGACCTCGTGGTGACGGTGGCGACCTCGGTCGGCGAGATGGCGGGAGCACTCGGCGTGCCGGTCTGGCGCTTCGGCCAGGCTGGTGACTGGACCGCGCTGGGCACGGCGGTGCGCCCCTGGTTTCCAGCCATGCGGCTGTGGAGCGCGCGGCCCGGCGAGGGGCTCGGCGACGTGCTGGGACGGATCGCGGGCGAGCTGCGACGGCTGGCGCAGGAGCCGGGAGAGGCCGGGGCGGGGGCCGGTGAGCGGGCCCCTGAGGCGAGGGCACAAGACGACACCCTGCCCGTCCTGCTCGCCGAGGCACGTCATCTCCACGACGCCGGCCGCTGGCCCGATGCCGAGAAGGCCTATCAACGCCTCCTCGACCGCGACGCGAACAACGCGGACGCCCTGGAGGGCTATGGCTGGCTCGGCTGGCAGGCCGGGCGGCCGGACATCGCCGTCACGCTGCTGACCCGCGCCATCGCGGCCGAGCCGACGGCCGGCCGCCACGGGCGGCGGGCGCTCGCCCACCAGACCCTGGGCGACCTCGCCGCCGCCGAAGCCGACTGGAGCGCCGCCGCCGCCCTCGCCCCCGGCGACATGGAGGCGCTCGGCAGCCTGGGCGCCCTGCGGCTGGGACGGGGCGACGCGGCGGGGTCGGCCGAGGCGACGCGGGCGGCGCTGCGTCACGCTCCCGATCACGCCGGCCTGCACGCCAATCTCGGGCTGGCGCTCCAGGCGGCGGCGGGCGACGGCACAGCCTCCCTGCGCCGCGCGCTCGCCCTCGACCCGGCGCTGGCGGAGGCGTGGAACGGGTTGGGCGCCGGGGAAGCCGGCACGGCGGCGGAGCGCGTCGCGCGCCGGGCCCTGCGGCTGCGCCCCGGCTATCCCGAGGCGCTGGGCAACCTCGGCGTGGCGCTTCTGGCGCTGGACCGCGCCGACGAGGCGGTGGCGAGCCTGCGCGCCGCCCTGCGCGTCCGGCCGCAGGATGGCGGCACCCTCGCCAATCTGGCCCTGGCGCTGGAGCGGAGCGGCGACGGCAACGCGGCCGGGCTGGTCTGGTGGCGGCTGATCCTGCTCGCGCCCGGCGGCGGCGAGGGCTGGGCCGGGCTGGCGGATCTGCGGCAGCGGCAGGCCCGGCTGGACGCGGCGCTGAAGGCGTGGGGACGGGCGCTGGCGGCGGCGCCGGGGCGGGCGGACTGGCGCTACAACCTGGGCAACGCGCTGCACGCCGCCGGCCGGCCGGCGGAGGCCGACGCCGCCTACCGCCTCGCGGTGGAAACGGATCCCTCGCAGACCCTGGCGGCCTTCAACCGGGGCTACGCGGCGCTGGCGCGCGGCGAGCTGGCGGCGGGCTGGGCCGGACTGGAGGCGCGTTTCGCCTCGGGACAGGCGCTGCCGGACCGGCGCTTCCGCATTCCGAATTGGGACGGCGGCGATCTTGCGGGACGGACCGTGCTGGTCTGGCGGGAGCAGGGGATCGGCGACGAGCTGATGCACAGCTCCTGCTACGCCGACCTGATCGCGCGGGCCGGACGGGTCGTCATCGAATGCGAGGCGCGGCTGGTGACGCTGTTCGCGCGCTCCTTCCCGACCGCCCTGGTGCGGGCGGAAAGCGCGGATCCGGTGGATGCCGACGTCCAGGTCGCGGCGGGGTCGCTGCCGCTGCGGCTGCGCGGCCGGTTGGCGGATTTCCCGAGGGGCAATGCCGGATGGCTAAGGGCGGATCCGGAAGCGGTGGCGCGGTGGCGGGCGGCGGACGGCGGGGAGCTTCTCGTCGGGATCTGCTGGCGCAGCCGTTTCCTGAACGCCGCACGGTCGGGAAACTACACCACGCTCGACCGCTGGGGAGCGGTCCTCACCCTGCCCGGCCTGCGCTTCGTCACTCTTCAATACGACGAGTGCGAGGCCGAACTCGCCGAGGCCGAGGCGCGCTTCGGCATCCGCATCCTGCGCCCAGATCTTGATTTGCTGAACGATCTCGACGGCGCCGCGGCGCTCACCGCCGCCCTCGACCTCGTGATCTCCGCCGGAACCTCGGTGGCCGAGATGGCCGGGGCGCTCGGCGTGCCGGTCTGGCGCATCGGCCATGCCGGGGAATGGACGGCGCTCGGCACCGGCTGCCGCCCGTGGTTCCCGTCGATGCGGCTGTTCGGCCCGCCGCCCGGCGGCACGCTCGACGACGCGCTGGGCGCCGCCGGGCGTGCGCTGCGGGACCTTACCAGGCCGGAACGACCGCGTCCTTGAACTTGGTCAGGACGAACTGCTTGACCTCGGGGCTCTGGTAGATCTTCACCAGCTTGGCGACCCAGGGCTTGTCCTTGTCGGCCTTGCGGACGACGAGGATGTTGGCGTAGGGGCTCTCGGCCGCCTCGCGGGCGATGGCGTCCTTCACCGGATCCATGCCGGCCTCGATGGCGTAGTTGCCGTTGATCGCCGCCACCGTCACGTCGTCGAGCGAGCGGGGGAGCTGCGCCGCGTCCAGCTCGACGATCTGGAGCTTCTTCGGGTTCTCGACGATGTCGATCGGCGAGGCCTTCAGCGTGCCGCCGTCCTTCAGCTTGATCAGCCCCTTGGACTGGAGCAGCAGCAGCACGCGGCCGCCGTTGGTCGGGTCGTTGGGGATGGCGACCTTGGAGCCGGGGGCCAGCTCGTCCAGGCTCTTGATCTTCTTGGAGAAGAGGCCGATGGGGAAGACCACCGTCTTGCCAACGGTGACGAGGTCGTAGCCGCGGTCCTTGATCTGGTTGTCCAGATAGGGCTGGTGCTGGAACGAGTTGACGTCGAGGTCGCCCTGCGACAGCGCCTGGTTGGGGATCACGTAGTCGGAGAATTCCAGGACCTCGAGATCCAGCCCTTCCTTGGCGGCGAGCGGCTTCACCGCCTCGAAGATCTGGGCGTGCGGGCCGGGGGTGACGCCGACCTTGAGGGCTTCCGCCGAAGCGCCGAAGGCCATGGCGACGGTGGCGGCACCGGCCAGCAGGGCGGCCAGCGGACGGAGACGGATACGCGGCATCTCGAACACTCCTCAGACTTTCAGATTTCGCTTGTTGACGCGGCGGGCGATCCAGTCGCCCGTCGATTGCACGACCTGCACCAGCACGATCAGAACGACGACCACCGCCAGCATCACCTCCGGCAGGAAGCGCTGGTAGCCGTAGCGGATGCCGAGATCGCCCAAGCCCCCGCCACCGACGGCGCCGACCATCGCCGAATAGCCGATCAGGCTGACCGCCGACAGGGTCAGGCCCATGGCGATGGCCGGCAGCGCCTCGGGCAGCAGCACCTTGCGGACGATCTGGAACGGCGTGGCGCCCATCGCCTGCGCCGCCTCGATCAGGCCGCGGTCGACCTCGCGGATGGCGTTCTCGACGACGCGGGCGATGAAGGGAGCCGCCGCGACGGTCAGCGGCACGATGGCCGCCGAGGTGCCGATGGAGGTGCCGGCGACCAGCCGGGTGAAGGGGATGATCGCCACCACCAGGATGATGAAGGGGGTGGAACGGGTCATGTTGACCACCGCCCCGATGATCCGGTTGAAGACGAGGTTCTGCAACAGCTCGCCGCGCCCGGTCACCGCCAGCAGCACGCCGAGCGGCAGACCGATCAGCGTGCCGATGGCGCCCGACACCGCCACCATGTGCAGCGTGTCGATCAGCCCCTTGATGAGCAGGTCAATGATTTGCGGGGACAGCATGGCCCAGGACCTCGACACCCAGATGATTGACTTTCAGCAGGCTGACCGCCGCCTCGACCGAGGTGGAGTCGCCCAGCGCCTCGACCACCAGCGTGCCGAAGGGGGCGCCCTGGATTTCGTCGATCTGCCCGTGCCAGATGTTCAGGTCAAGGTTCAGCTTGCGGCTGATGGCGCTGATGACCGGGCTGGTCGCCTTCTCGCCGGTGAAGGTGATGCGCAGGACCGGGTTGGCGCCGGGCTGCGGGGTCGGCGACAGGCGGCCCTTCAGGCTGTCCGGAATGCCCCGGTTGATCACCGGATCGACGAAGCTGCGCGTCGTCGGGTGCGACGGGTGGGCGAAGATGTCGAAGACCGGCCCCTGCTCGATGATGCGGCCGCCCTCCATCACCGCCACCTTGTGGCAGATCTCCTTGATGACGGCGATCTCGTGGGTGATCAGGACGATGGTCAGGCCGAGCCGCCGGTTGATGTCGGCCAGCAGATGCAGGATCTGGGTCGTCGTCTCCGGGTCGAGCGCCGAGGTCGCCTCGTCCGACAGCAGCACCTTGGGCTTGCTGGCGAGCGCGCGGGCGATGCCGACGCGCTGCTTCTGCCCGCCCGACAGCTCCGCCGGGTAGCGGTCGCGCTTGTCGGCCAGCCCGACGAGGTCGAGCAGCGGCTCCACCGCCGTCCTGATCTCCGCCTTGGGCACCCCCGCCAGCTCCAGCGGCAGCGCCACATTGTCGAACACGGTGCGCGAGGACAGCAGGTTGAAATGCTGGAAGATCATGCCGATCGAGTGGCGCGCCTCACGCAGCTGCGCGGCGGTCAGCGCGGTCATCTCGACGTCGTCGACGCGCACGCTGCCCGTCGTCGGCTTTTCCAGCAGGTTGATCGTGCGCAGCAGGGTGGATTTCCCAGCCCCGGAGCGACCGATGATTCCGAAGATCTCGCCGCGCCCGATGGTCAGGTCGATGTCGGCGAGCGCCTGGACCGGCACGCCCGAACCACGGGCGGGGAAGGTCTTCTGAAGGTTTGTTAGCGTAATCATTTTCTGGTCGGCAAAAGGGGGAGCCGCAACTCCCCCGGCCGTCTCACCACGTCGGGATGATGGAGCCGTTGAAGCGCGTCTCGATAAACTGCCGCACTTCGGGCGAACGATACAGCGCGATGAAGCGCTTGAGCGTCGGATCCTCGGCGCGGTCCTTGCGGACGGCCCAGACGAGGTGCCACTTGGACTGGTCGTCCTCCAGCAGCAGCGCCTGCTTCGGGTCCAGCTTGGCCAGCACCGCGTAGTTCAGCGTGATGACCGAGGCGTCGACGTCGTCGAGCGAGCGCGGCAGCTGCGCGGCGTCCAGCTCGACGAACTTGATGTTCTTCGGGTTGCTGGCGATGTCGACGATGCTGGTGTTGATGCCGGCGTCCGGCTTCAGGCCGATCAGCCCGGCCTTGGCCAGCAGGAACAGGGCGCGGGCGGCGTTGGTCGGATCGTTAGGGATCGACACGGTGGCGCCCGGCTTCAGCTCCTCCAGCTTCTGCGCCTTCTTGGCGTAGATGCCCATCGGCACGACGACGCTCTTGGCGACCGAGACGATGTCGTAGTTGCGCTGCTTGATCTGGTTGTCGAGGAAGGGCTGGTGCTGGAAGTTGTTGGCGTCGATGCTGCCGTCCTGCAACGCCGCGTTCAGCATGTTCCAGTCGGTGAACTCGACGACCTGGGCCTCGATGCCCTCCTTGGCGGCGATCTTGGCGGTGAAATCGAGAATCTCGCCGTAGGGACCGGCGGAGACGCCGACCTTCAGCGGGGCGGCAAGGGCGGTGGCGGCGGCGGTGAGAAGGCCGGCGGCCAGAACCGCCGACGTCA
This sequence comes from Azospirillum agricola, assembly GCF_020005195.1. Taxonomy (NCBI): domain Bacteria; kingdom Pseudomonadati; phylum Pseudomonadota; class Alphaproteobacteria; order Rhodospirillales; family Azospirillaceae; genus Azospirillum; species Azospirillum agricola. The sequence continues at coordinate 130,287 of NZ_JAIFZR010000002.1, read as the reverse complement.
GGAAACGCTTCACGGCAGATGTCCTTCGTTCTTCTTGGGGATGATGCGTGGGAATGAAGGTCTTTGCGGATCCGGGCGGGCCGCTCAGCGGCGGCGGCCTCAGCGGCGGCGGTTGTCCGGCAGGCGGCTCAGATGCTGGTGGGCAGCGCGCTGGGCCTGCCCGACGTTGCGGAACACCCGGCGGTCGAGGTCGCGGAAGGCCCAGTCGGACACGAAGAAGGTGAAGCCGCCGCGCTCGGCGACGACGATGCCGGCGGAACGGCCCTGGACCTCGATGGCGTAGGCGTTGGCGTGGGTCATGACGGAAGGCTCCCCTCGGCCCGCGGCGACCGGCTCGATTGGCAGGGTCGGCGGCGCGGGCGGCGTTGTCTCGAATCGGCGGAAGGCTGCGCTTGGATCAGCGGCAACACATTCGGGCGACGGAGAACACGGCAACCGGGAGCATGTTCCGGGAGGGTGGAGGAGCGGCGGTCCGCTGGGTCATTCCGGTCTCTCCTTCATCAGAGGTCCACGACCGGCATCGTGGCGCTTTAGCGTTTGGTGACGCGGCGCAAGCTGCGAGGATCAAATTGCCGCGGGCTGCCCACCATTGGGCGGCCGATGAGCTTTATCTACGCCACGAGTCAGGATTGTGTCAATCCACATTTTTCACGGCGGATGTGAAATAACATATTCCACACAAGCAACGGGTTTATAGCGGGAACCCGGCCTTCGGCCCCTCCCCCGTCATCCGGGCGCCCCCATGCAAGGCCCCTGCACCCGCGCGGGAGGGGGCGTCGTCCCCGAGGAAGGGGACGTCCAAATGCGGTTGTCCTCTCCGACACCAGGAGGTGACGCGCGCGTGGAATGTGCTATCTATCGCGTCTGCGGTTCACCCGGGGCGCCCGCCCGCGCCCCGGCGGTCCACCCGAGGAGAGAGTTTTGTCCGCCGACACCAGCGCCCCGGCGAATCCGGCCACCCCGTCCCCGGCCGACGACCAACTGGTGCTGGCCCTGCCCAAGGGCCGCATCCTGAAGGAGCTGCGCCCGCTGCTGAAGCATGCCGGGATCGAGCCCGAGGCGGCCTTCGACGACGACAACAGCCGGCTTCTGCGCTTCGCCACCAATGTGCCGAACCTCAGCATCATCCGCGTCCGCTCCTTCGACGTGGCGACCTTCGTCGCCTTTGGCGCCGCGCATCTCGGCGTGGCCGGCAACGACGTGCTGATGGAGTTCGACTATCCCGAGATCTACGCGCCGCTCGACCTCGGCATCGGCAAGTGCCGCCTGTCGGTCGCCGAGCCGGTGGAGCTGGGGGAGAGCGACGATCCGTCGCGCTGGAGCCACGTCCGCGTCGCCACCAAATACCCCGAGGTGACCAAGCGCCATTTCGCCGCGCGCGGCGTCCAGGCCGAATGCGTCAAGCTGAACGGCGCCATGGAGCTGGCGCCGACGCTGGGCCTGTGCCGCCGCATCGTCGATCTGGTCTCGACCGGCTCGACGCTGAAGGCCAACGGGCTGGTCGAGGTGGAGCACATCGCCGACGTGACCTCGCGCCTCATCGTCAACCGCGCCGCCTTCAAGACGCGGCCGGACGAGATTTCGCAATGGATCGACAGGATGCGGGAGGCGGTCGATGCCCGTCAGGCTTGATATCCGGGACGCGGCCTTCGCCGAGGGTTTCGAGGGGCTGCTGCACGCCAAGCGCGAGACCAGCGAGGACGTCCAGGCGCTCGTCGCCGGGGTGATCGACGAGGTCAAGGCGCGCGGCGACGCGGCGCTGATCGACTTCACCGCCCGCTGGGACCGCCAGACGCTGACGCCCGCGACCCTGCGCATCGGCCAGGACGAGATCGACGCCGCCACCGCCAAGTGCGGGGCGGAGACGCTGGAGGCCCTCAACCTCGCCGCTGCGCGGATCGAGGATTTCCACCGCCGTCAGGTGCCGGAGGTCGTGGACTACCGCGACGCCCAGGGCGTGCGGCTCGGCGCCCGCTGGACGCCGGTGGGCGCGGTCGGGCTCTATGTGCCGGGCGGCACCGCCTCCTATCCCTCCTCGGTGCTGATGAACGCGCTGCCGGCCAAGGTCGCCGGGGTGGAGCGCATCGTCATGGTGGTGCCGACTCCGGACGGGATCATCAACCCGCTGGTGCTGGCCGCTGCCAAGCGTTGCGGGATCAGCGAGCTGTACCGCGTCGGCGGCGCCCAGGCGGTCGCGGCGCTGGCCCACGGCACGGCGACGATCCGCCCGGTCGACAAGATCGTCGGCCCCGGAAACGCCTTCGTCGCCGCCGCCAAGCGGCAGGTCTACGGGCTGGTCGGCATCGACAGCATCGCCGGCCCGTCGGAGATCCTGGTGGTCGCCGACGCGAAGAACGACCCGGCCTGGATCGCCATGGACCTGCTCTCGCAGGCCGAGCACGACACGTCCGCCCAGTCGATCCTGATCACCGACGACGCCGCCTTCGCCGACGCGGTGGCCGCCGCCGTGGACAAGCATCTCGAAACCCTGCCGCGCACGGCCATCGCCGGCGAGAGCTGGCGCGGGCACGGCGCCATCGTGCTGGTCGGCGACCTGCTGGCCGACGCGCCCGCCCTGGTCGACCGGCTGGCCCCGGAGCATCTGGAACTGGCCGTCGAGGACCCGGACGCGCTGGCCGCGCGGATCCGCAACGCCGGCGCCATCTTCCTCGGCCGCCACACGCCGGAGGCCATCGGCGACTACGTCGCCGGCCCCAACCATGTGCTGCCGACGGCGCGCAGCGCGCGCTTCTCGTCGGGGCTGAACGTGCTGGATTTCATGAAGCGCACGACCTTCGTCGGCTGCGACGCGGACAGCCTGCGGGCCATCGGCCCGGCCGCCGTGACGCTGGCCCGCGCGGAGGGGCTGGACGCGCACGCCCTGTCGGTGGCGCTGCGCCTGCCCGGCGGGGGCGGCTTAACGACGGGAGGGGGCGCGTGACCGCAAAGAGCAACCGCCGCATCACCCATGTGACGCTCGACGAGCGCACCGTGGTCCGCCGCAAGCCGGAGGTGGAGCACGAGCGCGCCGTCGCCATCTTCGACCTGCTCGAAGAGAACGAGTTCTGCCCCTGCGACCATCCGGACGCCGGTCCCTACCACCTGCATCTGTCGATCGAGGACAACCGGCTCCTCTTCGACATCCGCTGCGAGGACAACAGCGAGCTGGACACCATCGCCCTGCCGGTCACCGGCTTCCGGTCGATCGTGAAGGATTACTTCCTGATCTGCGAGAGCTACTACGCCGCCATCAAGCGGTCGACGCCGTCGCAGATCGAGGCGATCGACATGGGCCGGCGCGGCCTGCACAACGAGGGATCGGAGATGCTGCGCGACCGGCTGTCCGGCAAGGTCGAGATGGACCTTCAGACCGCGCGCCGGCTGTTCACGCTGATCTGCGTCCTCCACATTCGCGGCTGACGGGGCGGACGGCGCATGGTCATGGTGGCGGCCCCGGCCTTCCAGACCCTTCCGGTCACGAGCGTTCTGTTCGCCTGCACCTACAACATGATCCGCTCGCCGATGGCGGCGGCGCTGATGCGCCATTTCCACGGCACGCGGGTCTATGTCGATTCGGTCGGCGTCCGCGAGGGCGACGAGGTCGACCCCTTCGCCGTCGCGGTGATGGAGGAGATGGGGATCGACCTCTCCAGGCACCGCTGCCGCACCTTCGAGGATCTGGAGGACACCAACTTCGACCTGATCGTCTCGCTGTCGCCCGAGGCGCAGCACCGCGCCATCGAGATGACGCGGACCATGGCCTGCGACGTCGAGTTCTGGAACACCTTCGACCCAACCCTGGTCGACGGCACCCGCGACGCCATGCTGGAGGCCTACCGGCAGGTCCGCGACGGGTTGCTGGTGAAGCTGAAGCAGCGTTTTCCCCTGTCGCGCGGTCCCAGCGTCTGACACGCGGAAAAGTTTGGAACGCCTGTGATATTTTCAACTTTCTGAAGGGCGCCCATTCCCACGCCGCCGTCTCCGGTGCTATTGAGCTGTGTCATGGAGGCGGCTTTTGCCTCATTCTAGGGTTGGATCCGTCCCGTTTCAGACCCGCCCCGCTGGAGACACGCCACCCATGCCCGCAGGACCGCTGCCCCGCCTGCTCCGCGCCGTGAGCCCGCGCAGCCTGCGCGTCCGGCTGATGGGCGTGGTGCTGGCGTCGCTGGCCCTGCCGCTGCTGGGCGCGCTCTATCTGTTCGACCAGCAGCTCGACGACCGCCTCGACGCGGCCCGCGATCAGGTCGTCCATCTGGCGGAGGACGGGGTCGAGCGCCAGCGCGACCTGATCGGCGAGGCGCGCAACCTGCTGGGCGTGCTGTCGCTGGTGCCGGCGATCCGCGACGCGACCTTCGAGAGCACCGACGCCTGCGTCGGCACGCTCGCTCCCATGCCGCGCCAGCACCGCTGGACCACCGGCGTCTGGCTGGCCGAGGCGGACGGGCGGCTGATCTGCGACACCAGCGGCCCCGGCGCCGGCATCAACCTGCGCGAGCGCGAGTATTTCCAGCGCGTGCTCGACACCCGCACCGCGGTGGTGAGCGACTTCATCATCGGCAAGCGGTCGCTGCGGCCGCTGATCATCGTCGCCGCCCCGATCCTGCGCGACGGCCGGGTCTGGCGCGTCATCGGCGTCGCCGTCGACCTCGCCTGGCTGACCGACCTCGTCAAGGTGCTGAAGCAGCCCGACGCGCGGGTGCTGGTCCTCGACCGCAACGGCGTCATCGTCGCCCGCCAGCCCGACCCCGAGGGCTGGCTGAACCGCAACGTCAGCGACCTGCCCTACGTCCAGCGCATGCTGAAGGAGGGCGCCGGCACCCTGGACAGCCCCAGCGCCGACGGCCGCCCGCGCCTGTGGGCCTTCCGCCATTCGGCGGAAACCAGCACCGTCTTCGCCGTCGGCGTGCCGACCGAGCCGATCCTCCGCGAGGCCAGGCGCGACCTGCTCCAGGGGCTCGGGCTGCTGGCGGTGGCGGCGCTGGTCAGCGTCGCCGCTCTGTGGGCGCTGCTGCGCGCCTCGGTGCTGCGCTGGGTGTGGGAGCTGGCGGGCGCCGCCAAGCGCATCGGCGCCGGCGGGGTCGGCACGGTGATCGAGGCCGACCGCGCGCCCCACGAATTCCAGCTCGTCGCCCACGCCTTCAACGACATGTCGCGCCGCCTCCAGCAGCGCGAGCAGGACCTGCGCGGCGCCATGGAGGAGGCGCGGGCCGGCAGCCGCGCCAAGGAGGAGTTCCTGGCGACGATGAGCCACGAGATCCGCACGCCGATGAACGGGGTGATCGGATTCGCGGAGATGCTGCTGGAAACCCCGCTGACCGCCGAACAGCGCCGCTACGCCTCGCAGGTGCGCGAGGCCGGGCGGTCGCTGCTGACCGTCATCAACGACGTTCTCGACCTGTCGAAGCTGGAGGCCGGGCGGCTCGATCTGGTCAGCGTGCCGTTCCGGCTCGACGACCTCGCCGACCGCTGCGTCGCCATCGTCCGCCTGACCGCCGAGCAGAAGGGTCTGGAGTTGCAGACCGCCATCGCCTCGACGGCGCGCGGCTTCGTCATGGGCGACCCCGACCGGGTGCGGCAGATCCTGCTGAACCTTCTGGGCAACGCGGTGAAGTTCACCGACCGCGGCTCCGTCCGGCTGACGGTGAGGGCGACGGACGACGGCCAGGGCGGCCGGCGCTGCACCTTCACCGTGACCGACACCGGCATCGGCATCGCCGAGGAACGCCGGCACGACCTGTTCCAGCGCTTCACCCAATTGGAGCGCGGCCGGGGCGGCACCGGGCTCGGGCTGGCGATCTGCCACCGGCTGGTCGAGCTGATGGGCGGCGAGATCGGCGTGGAGAGCCGGCCCGGCAGCGGCAGCAGTTTCTGGTTCACGCTGCCGCTGCAACCGGCCGGCGCCGCCGTCCTCCAGGCGGAGAGCGCCGCCCCGTCCCTGTCGGAACCCAGCAGCCCCGGCGTCCGCGTGCTGCTGGCCGAGGATCTGGCGATGAACCGCGACCTCGCCGTCGCCATGCTGACCCGGGCCGGGCACCATGTCGATTCCGTGGAGGACGGCGCCGCCGCCGTCGCGGCGGTGCAGGAGACGCCCTACGACCTCGTGCTGATGGACGTGCAGATGCCGGTGATGGACGGGCTGGAGGCCACCCGCCGCATCCGCGCCCTGCCCGGCCCGACCGGCCGCATCCCGATCCTCGCCCTGTCGGCCGGCGTGCTGGCGGTGGAGGTCGAGCGCTGCCTCCAGGCCGGCATGAACGCCCACCTCGCCAAGCCGCTCGACAAGGGCAAGCTGCTGGCCGCCATCGCCCATTGGGCGGCGCCGGCGGAAGACGGTCCCGGCCTGGAGACGGACCGGCCCGCCGGACCACGGCAGATCGTCCACACCTGAACCGGCGCCGGAACCGGCACCGAACAGGATCTTGCGGCCGAACCCGCGCGGATCCGCTTGAACCGCCCGCCGGTTGTCCCCCGCAGGTTGATGCCCATATGGGCTGAGTCGGTGCTATACTGCCTGTCCGCGACCGCCACCGCGTGGTCGCCGAGTCGACGGTCTCCGGTGGTTCATGAAGGTTGCGCAGCCCCCTCTCGCTCCCGTTCCCGAGCGGAAGCCCGATCCGCCCCCGGCCGGAAACACGGCCGAGGCAGGCGATGCCTCGTTCCTCGACGTCATGGCGCAGTCCCAGCCCGTTCCGCGCGGTCGCCTTGCCAACGGGCAGAAGGCGCCGCCGGCGCCCGCGACCAAGCCGGAGCCCCCGATGGAGCTGGCCGACGGCACGCTGGTGCCGCTGCCGGTCCGCAAGCCGTCCCTGCCCGCGTCGCGCGGCGGGCTGACGGGCGCCGCCGCCATCGCCGCCTCCGACAACCCGACCGCCGTCCGCGTCTCCATCGCCTCCCAGCAGGTCGCCGGCCTGTCGGGCCACAGCTTCACCGCCATCCTGGCCCAGGCGACCCAGGAGAGCGGCCTGAACGTCAAGGCGCGCAACAGCAACAGCTCCGCCGCCGGCCCCTTCCAGTTCCTGGAGCGCACCTGGCTCGACCTGTTCAGCCGCCACGGCGCCGCCTACGGCCAGGGGGAGCTGGCCAGCCAGATCCGGAACCGCAACGGCATCGCCTCGGTCAAGGACCCGGAGACGCGGCGGAAGATCCTCGACCTGCGCCACGACGTCGACCTGTCGGCCGGCATGGCCGCCCGCTATCTGGCCGAGGGGCGGGAACGGCTGGAGAAGCGGCTGGGCCGCCCGGCGAGCGAATCCGAGAGCCGGATCGCCTACATCATGGGCGTCGGCGGCGCGGCGAAGCTGATCAAGGCGGCCGAATCGGCCCCCCAGACCGCCGCGTCGGACCTGCTCCCGGCCGCCGCCAAGGCCAACCACAACCTGTTTCACGACCGCGGCAGCGGCCGGGCGCTCACCGCCGTCGAGACGGTGGCGCGGCTGACCCGGCGCATGGAGATCGACCAGCGGGAGATGTTCGCGGCCATCGGCAAAGCGGCGGAACCCCTGCAAAAGCTGGACGGCGGAACCCAATCGCCGCTCAGCCCGTTCCAGAGCGTGGGCCTGTCCGGCACCGAAAGCGAGGACGACACGGCGAACGCGCAGGGCTGACCCGCACCTCAAAGCTGCGACCGAACGCACGCCGGATGGGAATCCCCCTTGACCCGGCGGCTTCGGAGGGTCAGTTATTGCCGCGAAACTCTAGGCACGGACTAAAGGTCATATGGCAAAGGAAGATCTGATCGAGTTCTCCGGGACCGTCGTCGAATTGCTTCCGAACGCGATGTTCCGGGTGAAGCTCGACAACGATCACGAGGTTCTCGCCCACACCTCGGGCAAGATGCGCAAGAACCGGATTCGCGTTCTGGCGGGCGACCGCGTCAATGTGGAGATGACGCCGTACGACCTGACCAAGGGCCGGATCACCTTCCGGTTCAAGTAACAGCACACCCACGCCGCTGCCCCGCGTGATGAGCATGTCCAAGGCGCCCCGGCTGGTCCTGGCTTCGGCCTCGCCCCGCCGGCTCGACCTGCTGCGCCAGATCGGCATCGTCCCCGACGCGGTCGACCCCGCCGATCTCGACGAAACCCCACTGCCGCGCGAACTTCCGCCCCAGCACGCCCTGCGTCTGGCCGGCGAGAAGGCGGCCTGCGTCGCCGCGCGCCACCCCGACTCCTGGATCCTCGCCGCCGACACCGTCGTCGCCTGCGGCCGGCGAATCCTGCCCAAGGCCGAGCAGGAGACGGAGGCGCGCAAGTGCCTCGACCTGCTGTCCGGCCGCCGGCACCGGGTCTATGGCGGCGTCGTCCTGCTGGTTCCGGACGCCGAGGGCGGCAAGCGCCGGCTCGAACGGCTGGTCCGCACCGACGTGACCTTCAAGGCGCTGTCCAAGGCCGAGGTCGAATCCTACATCGCCTCCAACGACTGGCACGGCAAGGCCGGCGGCTACGCCATCCAGGGCCGGGCCGCCGCGCTGGTCCGCTGGATCGGCGGCTCCTACAGCAACGTGGTCGGGCTGCCGCTGCACGAGGTGGCGGGCCTGCTCCACGGCGCCGGGTTCCCGCAATCATGACGGGCCGCCCGGCCGGCGGTCCCGCTTGAGTCGGATCGACATCCTCGTCGACCGTGACGGCACGCTGACGCGGGCGGCGGTGCTGACGGACGGGCGGTTGACCGACCTCCACATCGACCGCGCCGACAAGCCCTCGCTGCTCGGCCATGTCTTCCTCGGCCGGGTCGAGCGGATCGTCAGCGGCATCGACGCCGCCTTCGTCGAACTCGGCGGCGGCGTCTCCGGCTTCCTGGTCGCCGCCGACGTCCGCCACCCGTCCGACGCGGACAACCCCGACGGGCGCCCCCGGCAGAAGACCGGACGGATCGGCGCCCTGCTGCGCACCGGCCAGCCGGTGCTGGTCCAGGTCAAGGCCGACGCCACGGCCTCCAAGGGGCCGTCCCTGACGATGGACGTCACCCTGCCCGGCCGCTTCCTGATCCACGCCCCCTTCGGCCGCGGCGTGGCGGTGTCCAAACGGCTGGGCGCCGGTCCGGAGCGGGCCGAGCTGGGGCTGCGCGTCCAGCGGCTGGCCACCGGGTCGGGCTGGATCGTCCGGGCGGGAGCGGCGGCGGCCGGCGACGACCGTCTGGCCGCCGAATCCGAAGCCCTGCACCTGCTCTGGCGCGGCATCCGCGACGCGGCGGAAAGCGCCACGGCCCCCTCGCCGCTGCACGCCGGCCCGTCCGCGCCCGTCCGCGCCCTGATCGAGCAGGGCGCCGCCCCGGCCTCCATCCTCGTCGACGACGAATCGATGGCGCGGCGGCTGGCCGGCTGGTGCGCCGACCACGCCCCCGACCTGCTGCCGCTGATCGAGCGGCACAAGGCGCCGCCGCACCTGTTCGACCTGCGCGACCTCGACAGCGCCATCGCCGACCTGCTCGACACGCGGGTGGAGCTTCCGCGCGGCGGCTCGCTGGTGATCGAGCCGACCGAGGCGCTGACCGTCGTGGACGTGAACGCGGGGGAGCGCGGCAACCCGCTCGACGTCAACCTCGACGCGGCGGCCGAGATCGCCCGGCAGCTCCGCCTGCGCAACGTCGGCGGCATCGTCGTCGTCGATTTCGTCAACATGCGCTCGCGCGGCGACGCCGAACGGGTGCTGGCCGCCCTGCACGAGGCGGTGGACGGCGACCCGGTGCAGACCCAGGTCTATGGCATGTCGAAGCTGGGGCTGGTCGAGCTGACCCGCGCCCGCCGGGGCTCGCCGCTGGCCGCCCTGCTGTCCCCATAAGCTCCACCGGACGGGAGATGCGTCCCCATGAACGCCAAAGCCACCACCTCCGCCAAGCCCTGCCCGGTCTGCGGCCGTCCGCCCGACCCGGCAAGCCGCCCCTTCTGCTCCCAGCGCTGCGCCGACGTCGATCTCGGCCGCTGGCTGGGCGGGGTCTACCGCATCGAGACCAACGAGACGCCGCAGCCCCCCTCCGCTTCGTCCACCGAGGATTGACCCGCCGCCACCGCTCTCAGCGCACCGACGGGTTGTTGGCGACGAAGGCGAAATAAGGCAGGCGCCGCACCGCGTCGGCGACCATCAGGTAGCCGACCGCGAAGGCGAGCAGCGAGCTGAGGAAATAGCCGTAGCCGTACCAGGCGAAGCCCAGCCTGCTGAAGGCCAGGGTAAAGCCGGCGTTGGCCGCCAGATAGAGAAGCTGGACCGCCAGGTTGCGCATCCGCAGGTCGAAATAGGCGAGGATCACCGTGCAGAACAGGAACATCGCCTGGAAGAAGGCGCCCAGCGCGCCGAAGCGGAACATGCCGATCTGCTGGTAATGCAGCCCCAGCGCGCCGACGATGGCCGGTGCGGTGAAGATCGTCACGGCGCAGACGGCTCCCTCGACGTTCATGGAGATGACGGCCCCCGGCCGGCGCATCGGAAAAAACGCTCGACTCTGGTCGGCAAACGATTACCCAACCGCTAACCCGCAGGTTAGACAGGACCGCAGCCGGATGGACACCCCCGCCTTCGGGGGATGCCGGCCCCATCCCTCTGGACCTGTGGGAGCCGCCGCGATGAGATTCGCCGCCAACCTGACCATGATGTTCACCGAACACCCCTTCCTGGACCGTTTCGGCGCGGCGGCGGCGGCCGGATTCGACGCCGTGGAGGTGCTGTTCCCCTACGAGGCGCCGGCCGGGGCGGTCGCGGCGGCGCTGCGCGCCCATGGTCTGACCCAGGCGCTGTTCAACCTGCCGCCCGGCGACTGGGCGGCGGGGGAGCGCGGCATCGCCTGCCTGCCCGGCCGCGAGGCCGAGTTCCGCGACGGGGTGGCGGCCGCCATCGGCTACGCCAGGGCGCTCGGCAACCGGCGCCTGCACTGCATGTCGGGGATTCCGGCTCCCGGAACGGACCGCGCCACGGCGCTGGACACCTACGCCGGCAACCTGCGGGTCGCGGCGGCGGCCTGCGCCGAGGCCGGGCTGACCCTGCTGGTCGAGCCGATCAACAACCGCGACATGCCGGGTTACCTGATGAACAGCACCGCCCTGGCGCGTGCGATGATCGAACGGGTCGGGGCGCCCAACCTGAAGCTCCAGCTCGACCTCTACCATTGCCAGATCAGCGAGGGCGACCTCGCCACCCGCATCCGCGCCAACGCCGACATCACCGGCCATGTCCAGGTCGCCGGCGTGCCCGACCGCCACGAGCCGGACCAGGGCGAGGTCAACTACCCCTACCTGTTCGGGGTTCTGGCCGCCACCGGCTACGACGGCTTCGTCGGCTGCGAGTACCGCCCCAGGGGGCGGACCGAGGACGGGCTGGGCTGGCTGGCCTCGCTGCGCCGCTGACCCGCGCGGAACGACCGGCCCCAAGCGACCGGCCCCGCATCCGGATTCGACCGCAAGAAACGGGAAGCGCCGGCCACCCCTCCTCGTGCATCACCCCGGGACATCCACAGCCACGGGGAGAATGACGATGGGACGGCAATTGGCGGGAAAGACGGCGATCGTCACCGGCGCCAGTTCGGGAATCGGCCGGGAGGCCGCAAGCCTCTTCGCGCGGGAGGGCGCGCGGCTCGTCGTCGTGGCGCGCCGCCGCGCGGAGCTCGAACGGCTCGTCGCCGCGATCGAGGCGGAAGGCGGCGAGGCCGCCGCCGTCGCGGGCGACGTCCGCGACGAGGCCGTGGCCGAGGAGGCGGTGAGCGTCGCGGTCCGCCGGTTCGGCGGGCTCGACATCGCCTTCAACAACGCCGGGACGATGGGGGAGGCCGTGCCCGTCCCGGACATCACCCCGGACGGCTGGCGGGAGGTGCTCGACACCAACCTCACCAGCGCCTTCCTCGGCGCCCGCCACCAGATTCCGGCGATGGTCGCGCGCGGCGGGGGCTCTCTGATCGTCACCTCGACCTTCGTCGGCCACACCGTTGGTTTTCCGGGAATGGGCGCCTACGCGGCCAGCAAGGCCGGCCTGATCGGCCTCGTCCAGGTGATCGCCGCTGAGTTCGGCGGCCAGGGCATCCGGGCCAACGCGCTGCTCCCCGGCGGCACGGACACCCCGATGGGCCGCGCCGCGATGGCCACGCCGGAGGCGCGCCGCTTCGTGGAGGGGCTGCACGCCCTGAAACGGCTGGCCTCGCCCTGCGAGATCGCGCGCTCCGCGCTCTATCTGGCCAGCGACGCCTCCAGCTTCACGACGGGAACCGCCCTTCTCGTGGAGGGCGGCGTCTCGATCAGCCGGGCGTGAGGGGCGCGGGGCCGGAACCGCTCACCCCCCGTCGGACGGGGCCGGCCCGCCGGCCCGTCGCGCGACCGTTCCCAGAGGCTCGGCGATCTCCTCCAGCCCCTTGCGCTCGGCGTCGACACCGCAGACCAGCGCGACGAGGCCTCCGGCGATCATCACCACCGAGCCGACGACATAACCCCAGAACAGCGGCTCGCGCTCCGTCCCGTCGCCCACCAGCCACCCGAACAGCAGCGGCCCGGTGGAACCGACCAGCTGGCCGACGGCGAAGAAGTAGGAGATCGCCTGCCCGCGCACCTCCAGGGGGAAGATCTCGCTGACCGTCAGATAAGCCGAGGACGCCCCCGCCGACGCGAAGAAGAAGGAGGCGCACCACAGCACGGTGTGGGTGCCCGCCGTCAGCGCCCCCTGACGGAACAGGAAGGCCGAGGCGAGCAGCACCGCCCCGGCCAGCAGATAGGTGCCGACGATCATCCGGCGCCGGCCGACCGTGTCGAACAGCGGCCCGAGCAGCAGCGGGCCGAGCAGGTTGCCGGCGGCGAACGGAAAGAAATACAGCGCCGCCCGCGACTCGCTGAGGTGATAGAAATTTTGCAGGACCAGCGCGTAGGTGAAGAAGATCGCGTTGTACAAAAACGACTGGGTGACCATCATCGTGACGCCGAGGACCGTGCGCGACGGGTATTGCCGGAAGAACACCTCGGCCAGACGGGCGAACGGCACCGCCCCCTCCGGCTGGAGGCACAGCGCCCGGCCGGCGTCGACCGGCGGCAGTTCCCGGCCCTGCGCCCGCACCTCCGCCTCGATCCGCGCGACGATGCGCTCGGCCTCCTCCGCCTGCCCGTGGGTGACCATCCAGCGCGGGCTTTCCGGGATGTGGCGGCGCAGATGGATGATGACCAGCCCCAGCACCGGCCCGATGAAGAAGGCGATCCGCCAGCCGACGTCCGCGGGCAGCAGCGCGCGGTCGAGCAGGAAGACGCTGCCCACCGCGCCCAGCATGGCGCCGGCCCAATAGGTTCCGTTGACGGCGATGTCGACCCGGCCACGGTACCGGGCCGGAATCAACTCGTCGATGGCCGAGTTGATCGCGGTGTACTCCCCGCCGATCCCCAGCCCGGCGACGAAGCGCCAGACATGGAGGAACCAGGGGGTCCAGGCCAGACCGGCGATCCCCGAGGCGACCAGATAGAGGGCGAGGGTGACGAGGAACAGCCGGCGCCGGCCCCAGCGGTCGGTCAGCCGGCCGAAGACCAGGGCGCCGACGACCTGCCCGACCAGATAGGCCGTGCCGGCGAAGCCGACCTCGGCGCTCGACATGCCCAGGCTTTCCTTGAAGCCCGAGGCCGCGATCAACTGGATCTCGATGCCGTCCAGGATCCAGCTCACCCCCAGCCCGACGACCACCGTCCAGTGGAAGCGCGCCCAGGGCAGCCGGTCCATGCGCAGGGGAATGAGGTTGCGGATGGTCGTGCCGTCATCCCCGCTGGTCATCGCCCGCAACGCTCCCCTGGCCTTGGCGGAGGCGACGCGCCGCCCCGCTCCTCGAAAACGGGTGGACGGACGGAAATGTCACGCGCGGCGCCGTCGGCTGTTGCCTGTGGTGGTGAGCCTTGTGCTACACCTGCGACACCCTGCCGCGTCTTGGCAACGATCAGGAACGAGCGCGCCCCGATGACCGAACAGCTTCAGGAATCGTCCCCGGACCTTTCGTTCCTGAACGGCGGCGGCGAGCTGGGGAGGCTGATCGCCGGGTTCGACTGGCCGTCGACCGGGCTCGGCCCCATCGCCGGCTGGCCGCCCAGCCTGCGCTCCACCCTCGCCGTCGCCCTGCGCTCGCCCGTGCCGATCGTCACGCTGTGGGGCGGGGACGGCGTGATGATCTACAACGACGCCTATTCGGAATTCGCCGGCGGACGGCACCCGCGCCTTCTCGGCTCCAAGGTGCGCGAGGGCTGGCCCGAGGTCGCCGACTTCAACGACAACGTCATGAAGATCGGGCTGGCCGGCGGGACGCTGGCCTACGAGGACCAGGAACTGACGCTCGACCGCAACGGCGTTCCGGAGCCGGTCTGGATGAACCTGGACTATTCCCCGATCCTCGGCGAGGACGGCACGCCCGCCGGGGTCATCGCCATCGTGGTGGAGACCACCGCGAAGGTGTGCGCCGAACGGGCCGCCCGCGAGGCGCTCGACGCCCTGAAGGCGCAGACGGAGGCTCTGGCCATCATCAACCGGACCGGCACCGCCCTGTCGGCCGAACGCGACCTCGACCGCCTGACCCAGATCGTCACCGACGCCGGGGTGGCGCTCAGCGGCGCCGAGTTCGGCGCCTTCTTCTACAACGTCCAGGACGAGGCGAGCGGCAGCTACATGCTCTACACCCTGTCGGGGGTGGACCGCAGCGCCTTCGCCGGCTTCCCGATGCCGCGCAACACGGCGGTCTTCGCCCCGACCTTCGCGGGGGAGGGGATCGTCCGTTCCGACGACATCACGACGGATCCGCGCTACGGCCGCAACGCGCCGCGCTCCGGCATGCCGGAGGGGCACCTGCCGGTGCGCAGCTATCTGGCGGTGCCGGTCAAGTCGCGCAACGGCGAGGTGATCGGCGGCCTGTTCTTCGGCCATTCGCGGGCCGGCCGCTTCGACGCCGCCGTCGAGGACGGCCTGTCGAGCCTCGCCGCCCAGGCGGCGGTCGCCATCGACAACGCCCGGCTGCTCCAATCGGTGCAGGAGGAGAACCGCTACCGCGCCCACGCCGAGGCGGCGCTCCGCGACCTGAACGCCAGCCTGGAACGGCAGGTGGCCGAGCGGACGGCCGACCGCGACCGCATGTGGCGGCTCTCGACCGACATCATGCTGGTGGCCGGCCTCGACGCCACGATCACGGCGGTCAACCCGGCCTGGACCCTGATGCTGGGCTGGACGGAGGCCGAGCTTCTCGGCCGCTCCTTCATGGATCTGGTCCACCCCGACGACCGCGCGGCGACGCTGGCCGAGGTCGCCAAGCTCGGCCGGGGGGTGACGACCTTCCGGTTCGAGAACCGCTACCGGCGCAAGGACGGCAGCCATTGCCTGCTGTCCTGGACGGCGGTTCCCGACCACCGCTTCATCCACGCCGTCGGCCGCGACGTCACCGCCGAACGGGAGGCGGCGGAGACGCTGCGGCGGACGGAGGCGGCGCTCCAGCAGGCCCAGAAGATGGAGTCCATCGGCCAGCTCACCGGCGGCGTGGCGCACGACTTCAACAACCTGCTCCAGATCATCGCCGGCAACCTGCATCTTCTGCTGCGCGACGTCGCGGGGGACGAGCAGGCGCGGCGGCGCGTCGCCAACGCCCTGGCCGGGGTCGAGCGCGGCGCCAAGCTGGCGAGCCAGCTCCTCGCCTTCGGCCGGCGGCAGGCGCTGGAGCCGAAGGTCGTCAACATCGGCCGCTTCGTCACCGGCATGGGCGACCTGATGCGCCGCACCATCGGCGAGGCCATCGAGGTCGAGGTGGTGATCGCCGGCGGCCTGTGGAACACGCTGGTCGATCCCGCCCAGGTCGAGAATGCCCTGCTGAACCTCGCCATCAACGCCCGCGACGCCATGGACGGGCATGGGCGGCTGACCGTGGAGGTCGGCAACGCCTTCCTCGACGACGCCTACACCCTCGGCCACGCCGACGTACGGCCCGGCCAATACGTCATGCTGGCCGTCACCGACACCGGCAGCGGCATGACGCCGGAGGTCATGGCCCAGGTCTTCGAGCCCTTCTTCTCGACCAAGCCGGAGGGCAAGGGCACCGGGCTCGGCCTGTCGATGGTGTACGGCTTCGTCAAGCAGTCCGGCGGGCATGTGAAGATCTACAGCGAGCCCGGCCAGGGCACGACGGTGAAGCTCTATTTCCCACGCGTCCACCAGCGCGAGGACGTGATGATCCCCGTCGCTTCCGGCCCGATCGCCGGCGGCAGCGAGACGATCCTGGTCGCCGAGGACGACGAGGGGGTGCGCGCCACCGTGGTCGAGACGCTGGGCGACCTCGGCTACCGCGTGCTCACCGCGCGCGACGCGGCCAGCGCCCTGACCGTGATCGAGAGCGGCGTCCCGATCGACCTGCTGTTCACCGACGTCGTCATGCCGGGGCCGCTGCGCAGCCCCGATCTGGCCCGCAAGGCGCGGGAACGGCAGCCCGGCATCGCCGTGCTGTTCACCTCGGGCTACACCGAGAACGCCATCGTCCATGGCGGCCGGCTCGACGCCGGGGTCGAGCTGCTCTCCAAGCCCTACAGCCGCGAGGCGCTGGCGCGCAAGCTTCGCCATGTGCTGGCCAACCGCGCCCAGCGCCTCCAGGACCCCGCCCCGGCGGCGCCCGAGGCCGCCGACCCCGGAAAGGGCGAGGCGGACGACGCCGGCCTGTCCGTCCTGCTGGTCGAGGACGACGCCCTGATCCGCATGGCGACGGCGGACATGCTCCAGGATCTCGGCCACAGCGTCGTCGAGGCGGCCAGCGCCGAGGAGGCGATGGCGGCGCTGGAGGATATGGCGGTCGAGGTTCTGGTCACCGACCTCGGCCTGCCCGGCCTGTCCGGGGCGGAGTTCGCGGCCCGTGTCCGCGCGCTCCGCCCGCGGATCGGCATCATCTTCGCCACCGGCCAGGACGACCCGCCCAGGCTGGACGACGGGCGGGGAACCACCCGCCTGCTGCGCAAGCCCTACGACAGCAACGGCCTCGCCGCCGCCCTGCGGGCCGTGCGGGCCGGGCGCGGCGTCGGGTAGCGCCGGGGCCGGCGGCGGACGGATTGCCGGTGCGGATTGCCGGTTCCCTGCGCCGGGCAATCCCTCTATGAGTAGGGAGCGAGCGTCCGCGCCCGTTCCCTGGTCCAGCATCCGGACGTCCCGCATGGCAACGATCCACGAGGCCCTCCTGATCGCCCTCGACCATCACCGGGCAGGGCGCCTGAACGATGCCGCGACGCTCTACCGCCGCGTGCTGGAGGCGGATTCCGGGCAGCCGGACGCGTGGCAGTTCCTCGGCGTGCTGCACGCCCAGAGCGGGCGGGCGGCCACCGGACGGGCGATGCTCCACCGGGCGGCGGCCCTGCGGCCGGACGGGGCCGGGACCCACTCCAACCTTGCCGGCGTCCTCCAGACGCTGGGGGAATCGGCCGCCGCCGAGGCCTCCTACCGGCGCACCCTCCGGCTCGCCCCGACGCTGGCCGACGCCCACGCCGGGCGGGCCAGCGCGCTGCGCGCGCTCAGCCGGGCGGACATGGCGCGGGATTCCGCCATCCGCGCCCTGGCCCTGGAGCCGGCGCACGGCGAGGCGCTGGCGAACGCCGCCGACGCCCTGCTCGCCTGCCACCAACCCGACGACGCCGAGGCCGCGGCGCGCCGGGCGCTGCGGATGCGGCCCGATCTGACCGCCGCCTGGATGACGCTCGGCTCGGCGCTGACCATGGCCGACCGCTGGGAGGAGGCGGTCCCCGCCTACCGCACCGCGCTGGCCCTGGATCCCCGCTATGGCGAGGCGTGGGAGAACTGGGCGGCGCTGCTCGCCAAGCTCGGCCGCTTCGGCGAGTCCCTGGCCGGCTTCGACCGCGCCGAGGCGCTGCGCCCGTCGCCGCTGCTGTGGGTGACGCGCGGCATCGCGAAGATGGCCATGGCGCGTCCGGCCGAGGCGCTGACCGATTTCGACCGGGCGCTGGAGTCCCGGCCGGACGATTCCGGCCTGCGCTGGAATCGCGGTTTCGCCCGGCTGCTGATCGGCGACTACGCCGGCGCCTGGCCGGAGGTCGAGCATCGCCGGGCCGACACGCGGACCGAGCTGCCCTGGCGCACCTTCCCGCAGCCGACCTGGCGCGGCGAGGACGTCGCCGGCCGCACGCTGCTGCTCTACGCCGAGCAGGGCTTCGGCGACACGCTGCAATTCGTCCGCTACGCGCCGCTCGCCGCCGCACGCGGCGCCCGCGTGCTGCTGGAGGTGCAGCCGCAACTGGTCCGGCTACTGTCCGGCCTGCCAGGGGTGGAGCGGGTCTTCGGCCGCGGCGAGCCGCTGCCCGACTTCGACCTGGAATGCCCGCTGATGAGCCTGCCGCGCGCCTTCGCGACGGAGCCGGACTCGGTGCCGGCCGCCCCCTATCTGCGGCCGGATCCCGCGCAGGCCCGGCGGTGGCGGGACCGGATCGGCGATGGGGAGGCGCTGAAGGTCGGGCTGGTCTGGGCCGGCAACCCGCGCTTTCCCGGCGACCGCCTGCGCTCGCCGCGCCTGGAGGGGATGCGCGCCGTGCTGGACGTGCCGGGCGTGCGAGTCTTCGGCCTCCAGGCCGGCCCCGGACGCGCCGACCTGGAGGGCGCCGACCTGCCGCCGGGCTTCACCGACCTCGGCCCGGAGTTGAAGGACTTCACCGACACGGCGGCGATCATGGCCAACCTCGACCTCGTGATCTCCTCCTGCACCGCGCCGGCGCATCTGGCGGGAGCGCTGGGCGTGCCGCTGTGGGTGGTGCTGCCCTTCTCGCCGGACTGGCGCTGGCTGCTCGACCGCGAGGACAGCCCCTGGTACCCGACCGCCCGCCTGTTCCGCCAGACGCGGGTCGGCGACTGGGCAAGCGTCGGCCGGCGCGTCGCCGACGCGCTCCGCTACCGGCAAGCGGAGCGCCAGCCGGCGGACTGAGTTCGGCTCAGCCGCGCCCGCCGCCCGCCAGGATGGTTTCCTGCAAGGCCAGCACGCCGGCCCCGATCACCCCGGCGCTTTCCACCTGCGGCACATACTGGATGTCGAGGTGGCGCGTCGACAGGGCGAGCGAGCGCTGATAGACGCTCTGCCGGATCGAGGCGAGCAGCAGCGGCCCGATCTGGGCGACGCCGCCGCCGATGAAGACGTGCGACGGGTTGAAGAAATTGACCACGGCCGCCAGCATGCGGCCGATCTGGACGCCGGCCCGCTGGACGATCGCCGCCGCCGCCGCGTCGCCGGCCCGGCTGGCGTTCCCCAGCTCGACCGGGCTGATGAAGCCGTTGAGGTCGAGGATCTCCCTCAGACGCAGGCTCTCGCCGGCGCGCGCCGCCTCCTCGGCCATGCGGGCGATCGCCGGGCCGGCGGCCATCGCCTCGACGCAGCCGGCGTTGCCGCAATGGCAGAGCGGGCCGTTGGGATCGACGCAGATGTGCCCGACGTCGCCGGCCGAGCCGTCGGCCCCGCGATAGACGGTGCCGTGGCAGATCACGCCGCAGCCGATGCCGGTGCCGACCTTGACCACCAGGAAATTCTGCAACTGGCCGCGCAGGCGCCAATGGGTGCCGAGCGCCATCACGTTGACGTCGTTGTCGACGAACACCGGCGCGCCGTACTCCGCGCCCAGCTCGTCGCGGATCGAGAAGCCCTCCCACCCCGGCAGCAGCGGCGGGTTGACCAGCAGGCCGCTGTCGAAGGCCACCGGGCCGGGCACGCCGACGCCGATCCCCAGCACCCGGTCGCGGGTCAGGCCGTGCCGCTCCAGCGCCTCCCCCAGCAGCGCGCGCGCGCGGACGAACAGCGCGGCCGGACCGGCCTGGACGTCGGCCGGCTCCGACCGGTGGTCGAGCAGAGTCATGTCCGGGGCCAGCAGCGCCACGTCGAGGCTGGTCGCGCCGACGTCGATCCCCGCCAGCACGCCCATCCGGTGGCTCAGGTGCAGCATCTCCGGCCGGCGCCCGCCGGAGGAGGGCAGGTTGCCGCCCTCCTCGATCAGGCCGCGCCCGATCAGGCTGGCGATGACCAGGTTCGCCTTGCTCTTCGAGAAGGCGGCCGAGCTGGCCAGCTCGCCGCGCGACAGGCCCGCCGACCAGAACAGGCGCTCCAGCAGGGCGCGCTCGCCGGCCGACAAAGGCTGCCAATTCACCACGGACCGCACCCTCCCCCTCCCCGCTTTTCCCGACGCCTGGGCCTTGTCCCACCCGATCCGCTCCATGCCGCCGAACCACTCCCGGCGCGACCCGATCGGAGCACAGATCGGTTTCGGAGGAAACAGACTTCAAGCCCGGACCGGGCCATCTTAGATCATATTATGGCCGAAGATGACCATTGTCTGTCCAAACTCGTCTTTGTATGATGGACGGACTGAAGGAAGCGGCGACGGGCGCCCCGGCCCCCGGACGACACGCTCCGCATCGGGAGAAACGTCATGGCCGATCTCGTTCGTCCGGGTGTCGCCCGGTCGCGGCAGGAGGAACGGCACGGGCCGCGATGGTCTCCGCGAAAGGCGGCGCCATGAGCCTGCATGTCGCCTTCGAGGGCATCACCAAGGAATTCGGCGCCGTCCGCGTGCTGCACGGCGTCAGCGTCGAGCTTCAGCCCGGCCGCGTCTACGGTCTGCTGGGCGAGAACGGGGCCGGCAAATCGACCCTGATGAAGATCCTCGCCGGCTACCACGCCCCCACCGCCGGCACCCTGCGCATCGACGGGGAGCCCCGGCGCTTCGCCTCGTCGCGCGAGGCCGAGCAGCAGGGAATCGTGCTGATCCACCAGGAACTCAGCCTCGCCGACGACCTGACCATCGCCCAGAACATGTTCCTCGGCCACGAGATCCGGCGCGGCTGGCTGCTCGACGACCGGGCGATGCGCCGGAAGGCGGAGAACGCCCTGCGCCAGGTCGGCTTCGAGGGCGACCCCGACCTCAAGGTGCGCGACCTGATCGTCGCCGAGAAGCAGCTCGTCGAGATCGCCAAGGCGCAGGTCCGCAACGCCCGCCTGCTGATCATGGACGAGCCGACCGCCAGCCTGACCCCGGCCGAGTGCGAGCGCCTGTTCGCCCTGATCGGGCGGCTGAAGCGCGACGGCGTGACCATCGTCTACATCTCCCACAAGCTGGACGAGGTGGAGCGCATCACCGACGAGGTCATCGTGATGCGCGACGGCCGCTTCGTCGCCCGCGCCCCCACCGCCGAGACCTCGCGCCACCACATGGCGACGCTGATGGTCGGCCGCGAGCTGACCGACCTGTTCCCGGCCAAGCGGGTGGCACCGACGTCGGGCACGCCGCTGATGTCGGTGCGCGGCTTCACGGTGCCGGGCTGGGCGGAGGCGGTGGATTTCGATCTGTGGCCCGGCGAGATCCTGGGCTTCGCCGGGCTGGTCGGCGCCGGCCGCACCGAGCTGTTCGAGGGCATCCTGGGCCTGCGCCCGCACAGCGCCGGCCGCGTCACGCTGGAAGGCCGGGAGGTTCGCCTGCGCAGCCCGCGCGAGGCGATGCGCCACGGCCTGACCTATCTGAGCGAGGACCGCAAGGGCAAGGGCCTGCATGTGAACCGGCCGCTGCGGGACAACCTCACCCTGATGACGCTCGACCGCCACGCGCACCCCCTGCTGTCCGGCCGTTCGGAGGACGAGGCGCTGGGACGCGCCGTCGCCGCCTTCGGCGTCCGCGGCGACCCGGAGGGCCGGGCCTCCTCCCTGTCCGGCGGCAACCAGCAGAAGCTGGCGATCGCCAAGTATCTGGAGCCCGACCCGCGCGTGTTCGTGCTCGACGAGCCGACGCGCGGCGTCGACGTCGGGGCCAAGCGCGACATCTATTTCCTGGTCGAGCGGCTGGCCGCCGAGGGGCGGGGCGTGATCGTCGTCTCGTCGGAACTCATCGAGCTGATCGGGCTGTGCCACCGGGTGATCGTGATGCGGGGCCGCCGGGTGACGGCGACCCTGCCCGCCGAGCGGCTGACCGAAGAGGAGTTGATTGCCCATGCCATCGGCACCCACCCCCGCCACTGACACGCCTCCCGGCGCGGACGCGGCCGGCAAGCCGAAGGCGCCGTCCCGGCGCTTCGACCCGCACCGCTACGGCCCGCTGATCGGGCTGGGGCTGCTGCTGGTCGTCGGCACCCTGCTGAACCCGGATTTCGCGACCTGGGACAACTGGATGAACGTGCTGACGCGCACGGCCTTCATCGGAATCATCGCGATCGGCATGGGATTCGTCATCATCTCCGGCGGCATCGACCTGTCGGTCGGCTCGATGGCGGCGCTGATCGCCGGCGTGATGATCCTGGCTATGAACGCGCTGGCCGGGTCGCTCGGCTCGCCGGTGCTGGTGGTCGTGGTCGGCATGCTGGCCGCCGTGGCGCTGGGCGGCGCCTTCGGGCTGGCGCACGGATTTCTCATCACGCGCGGGCGGATCGAGCCCTTCATCGTGACCCTCGGCACGCTCGGCATCTTCCGCGCGGTGCTGACCTGGCTGTCCGACGGCGGCGCCATCACGCTCGACAGCGACCTCGCCGACGTCTACAGCCCGGTCTATTACGGCAGCCTGCTCGGCATCCAGACGCCGGTCTGGATCTTCGTCCTGGTGGCGGTGGCCGGCGCGGTGCTGCTGAACCACACGCCCTTCGGCCGCTACGTCCAGGCCATCGGCTCGAACGAGCTGGTGGCGCGCTACGCGGCGGTCGACGTCGACCGGGTGAAGCTGCTGACCTACGGGCTGCTCGGCGCCTGCGTCGGCATCGCGACGGTGCTCTACGTGCCGCGCCTGGGCTCCGCCTCGCCGACCACCGGCCTGCTGTGGGAGCTGGAGGCGATCGCGGCGGTCATCGTCGGCGGCACCTCCTTCAAGGGCGGCGAGGGGCGCGTCGCCGGCACGGTGATCGGCGCCATCCTGCTGTCGGTCATCAGCAACATCCTGAACCTGACCAGCATCATCAGCGTCTACCTGAACGCGGCGGTGCAGGGCTGCGTGATCATCGCCGTCGCCTTCCTGCAACGGCGGCGGCCGTGAAGCCATCATGGACCAACCAGAAAACAACGGTGGAGAAAACGTCATGACGGAAGTTGCGACAGTCACCCGGCGCGCTGTCCTCGGCGCCGGCGCGGCCTTGGCAGCGCTGGCCGGGACCGGCGGGTTCGCCCTGGCGGCGGAGACGGTGAAGCTCGGCGTCTGCATCCCGGCGGCCACCCACGGCTTCACCGGCGGCATCGTCTGGTGGGCCAACGAGGCCAAGAAGGAGCTGGAGAAGGCCCACCCGAACCTGAAGATCACCATCAAGACGGCCGGCGGCGCGCCCGAGCAGGCCAACCAGCTCCAGGATCTGGTGACCGTCACCAAGATCGACAGCCTCGTGATCTTCCCCTTCGAGTCCGCCGCCCTGACCCAGCCGGTGGCCCAGGCCAAGAAGAAGGGCGTCTACGTCACCGTCGTCGATCGTGGCCTGACCGACACCAGTGCGCAGGACGCCTACATCGCCGGCGACAACACCGCCTTCGGCCGCATCCCGGCGGAATACATCGCGAAGAAGTACAATGGGAAGGCGAACATCGTCGCGCTGCGCGGCATCGCCACCACCATCGACAACGAGCGCTGGAACGCCTTCACCGAGGTGATGAAGAAGCACCCGGACATCAAGATTCTCGACGCCAAATACGCCAACTGGAACCGCGACGACGCCTTCAAGGTGACGCAGGACTATCTGACCCGCTTCAAGGAGATCGACGTCGTCTGGGCGGCCGACGACGACATGGCCTTCGGCGTGCTCAAGGCGATCGAGCAGGCCAAGCGGACCGACATCAAGGAGGTCTTCGGCGGCGCCGGCTCCAAGACCATGGTGAAGACCATCCTCGACGGCTCCAACCCGCTGATCCAGGCCGACGTGTCCTACTCGCCGAAGTTCATCTACGACGCCATCAAGCTGACGGCCGAGGCCCGGCTGAAGGGCGCGGCGCTGCCGGCCACCCACATCATCCCCTCGGCGCTGATCACCAAGGACAACGCCAAGGACTTCTACTTCCCGGACTCGCCCTACTGAGAAGGGTTCGGCAGGGCATCGCACCGCACATCGCGACCATCCCCCGACCCACGTCATGCCCGGCCTTGAGCCGGGCATCCAGGGCCGCAAATTCCAGGACAAAGGTTGCGCGTGGATGGCCGGGCCAAGCCCGGCCATGACGGGCGGGGCGGATTTCGCGAGCAGGGCGGTTCGACACCGGCGCATCGGATGGAGAGGACGTCGATGAAGACGATCAAGGGACCCGCCATTTTCCTGGCGCAGTTCGCCGGCGACGCGGCGCCGTTCAACTCCCTGGAGGGGATCGCCCGCTGGGCCGCCGGTCTGGGCTTCAAGGGCGTGCAGATACCCTCCTGGGACCGCCGCCTGTTCGATCTGGAAAAGGCGGCCACCAGCGCCGCCTATTGCGACGAGGTGAAGGGCGTCCTGGCCGACGCGGGCGTCGCGCTGACCGAGCTGTCGACCCATCTCCAGGGCCAGCTCGTCGCCGTGCATCCGGCCTACGACGCCATGTTCGACGGCTTCGCGCCGCCGGAGCTGCGCGGCCGTCCGGAGGCCCGCCAGGCCTGGGCGGTGGAACAGCTCATGCTGGGGGCCAAGGCGTCGGCCAATCTCGGCCTGACGGCGCACGCGACCTTCTCCGGCTCCCTCGCCTGGCCCTTCCTCTATCCCTGGCCGCAGCGCCCGCCCGGCCTGATCGAGACCGCCTTCGACGAGCTGGCGCGGCGCTGGCGGCCGATCCTCGACGCCTTCGACGAGGCCGGCTGCGACCTCTGCTACGAGGTCCACCCCGGCGAGGACCTGTTCGACGGCACCACCTTCGCGATGTTCCTCGACCGCGTCGGCGGCCACAGGCGCTGCAACATCCTCTACGATCCCAGCCACTTCGTGCTGCAACAGCTCGACTACCTCTCCTACATCGACGTCTTCCACGACCGCATCCGCATGGTCCATGTGAAGGACGCGGAGTTCAACCCGAGCGCCTACCAGGGGGTCTATTCCGGCTACGCCTCCTGGCCGGAGCGCGCCGGGCGCTTCCGCTCGCTGGGCGACGGGCAGGTCGATTTCGGCGGCATCTTCTCCAAGCTCACCCAGTACGGCTTCGACGGCTGGGCGGTGCTGGAATGGGAATGCTGCCTGAAGCATCCCGAGCAGGGCGCCGCCGAGGGCGCCCGCTTCATCAACGACCACATCATCCGCGTCACCGACCGCGCCTTCGACGATTTCGCCGAGGCCGGAACCGACCTCGCCGCGAACCGCCGCATCCTCGGGCTGGGGTGAGGAGAAGAGGCATCATGGGCAAGAACGGCGCATCCCCGCCCCCCACCCCGACACCCCTCGGGCGGCGCCTGCGGCTGGGCATGGTCGGCGGCGGGCAAGGGGCGTTCATCGGCGGCGTGCACCGCATCGCCGCCCGCCTCGACGACCGCTACGAGCTGGTCGCCGGCGCCCTGTCGTCCGACCCGGACCGCAACCGGGCGAGCGGCGCCGAGCTGTTCCTGGCGCCGGACCGCCGCTACGCCGACTTCACCGCCATGGCGGCGGCCGAGGCGGCGCGGGACGACGGCATCGACGTGGTGGCGATCGTCACCCCCAACCATCTGCACCACCCGGCGGCCAAGGCGTTCCTGGAAGCCGGCATCCATGTGATCTGCGACAAGCCGCTGGTCCACACGATCGAACAGGCGGAGGAGCTGGCGGCGCTGGTCCGCGACCGCGGGCTGGCCTTCGTGCTCACCCACAATTACAGCGGCTACCCGATGATCCGGCAGGCCCGCGCCATGGTCGCGGCGGGCGCGCTGGGGCCGCTGCGGGTGGTGCAGGTCGAGTACGCGCAGGACTGGCTGGCCACCCCGGTCGAGGCGACCGGCCAGAAACAGGCGGCGTGGCGCACCGACCCGGCGCTCAGCGGGGCCGGCGGCTGCATCGGCGACATCGGCACCCACGCCTTCCAGCTCGCGGAATACGTGTCGGGGCTGGCCTGCCGGTCGCTGGCCGCCGACCTGTCCTCCTTCGTTCCCGGCCGCAGCCTGGACGACAACGCCCACATCCTGATGCGCTACGGGTCGGGCGTGCGCGGGATGCTGTGGGCCAGCCAGGTCTGTCCCGGCAACACCAACAACCTGAAACTGCGGATCTACGGCGAGGCGGGCGGGCTGGAATGGCAGCAGGAGCGCCCGGAGGAGCTGCGCGTCTCGCCCCTGGGCGAGCCGGCGCGGACGATCCTGCGGAACGGACCGGGCGCCCTGCCCGCCGCGACCCGCGCGTCGCGCATCCCGGCCGGCCACCCGGAGGGCTATCTGGAGGGCTTCGCGCAGATCTACCGCGACGCCGCCGACCTGATCACCGCCCATCTGGAGGGGCGCCCGCCGCCCGACGCGGCGGCGGATCTGCCGACGGTCGAGGACGGCCTGCGGGGAGTCCGCTTCATCCACGCCGCCGTGGAATCCAGCCGCCGCGACGCGGCCTGGGTGGAACTGTGAGGCCGGCGGCTCATCCGACACGTCATGCCCGTGCTTGGCACGGGCATGACGAAGGGTCGCTGGGCGGTCGTTCCCTCGCGCCCCCTCAATAGCTGCGGGTCATCTCCGAAACCGGAGGCGCCTCGGCCCGGTCGTGCGACGAACCCTCGCTCCAGCCAAGCCGCTCGTGCGAGCCGCCGCCCTCCAGCCGTTCCTTGATCGGGCAGTGGCCGCTCATGCCGCGCGCGACGAGGGCGGCGCCGACCAGCCCCATGATCGCTCCCGGCACGCTGGCCCCCTTGCGCAGGCCGCCGGCCGCGACGGCGAGGCCGAGGCCGGTCGAGAGGACCCGCTCGCCGAATCCGAGATTCTGGTCGCCATGGAAGGCGCTGTCGTAGGCGTGGCGGATGGTGGATTGGGCGCTCATGGCGACTCCGTGGAAAGGGTGCGTGTCAGTGTGCCCCTTCCAACGGCCGGAGCGGCCTCCTGTTCCGCCGTCCCTCAGCCGCCGAACAGATCCAGTTCCGGATCGGGCGCGCTTTCGGGATCGGTCAGGTCGGTGCAGCCGATGCCGATCAGGCGGAAGGCGCGACCGTCCACCTCGC
Organism: Azospirillum agricola; assembly: GCF_020005195.1. Taxonomy (NCBI): domain Bacteria; kingdom Pseudomonadati; phylum Pseudomonadota; class Alphaproteobacteria; order Rhodospirillales; family Azospirillaceae; genus Azospirillum; species Azospirillum agricola. The sequence goes on along the minus strand of NZ_JAIFZR010000002.1, from coordinate 103,266 downwards.
GCTCCAGCAGGGCCAGCCCGGCGGCGAGGATGGCGTCGGCCGAGCGCGTCGGCTCGACCCGGCGGGAGCGGGTGAGCTGCTGGAAATCCTTGGTCTTCAGCTTCAGCACCACGCTGCGGCCGAGCAGCCCCTCGCGCTCCATCCGGCGGGCGACCTTGGCGGCGAGCGGGCGCAGTTCCTCGATCAGCGCCGGCAGGGTGGTCATGTCCCAGTCGAAGGTTTCCTCGGACGAGATGCTCTTGCTGACCGATTCCGGCTGGACCCGGCGCTGGTCCTCGCCGCGCGCGAAGTTGAACAGCACGCGGCCCATGGCGCCGTAGCGCTTGACCAGCCAATGCTCGTCCTTGTCCTGGAGGTCGCCGACGCGGGTGATGCCGTCGGTGAACAGCCTGCGCTCCAGCGCCGGGCCGACCCCCCACAGGATGGTGACGCGCCTGGGCGCCAGGAAGGCCGCCGCCTCGCCCCGGCCGAGCACCGAGAAGCCGCGCGGCTTGTCGAGATCGGACGCGATCTTCGCCAGCAGCTTGTTGTAACTGAGGCCGATGGAGGCGGTGATGCGCAGGTCCGTCTCGAAGCGGCGGACGATCTCCACCAGCGCCTGGGCCGGGCTGATGCTCAGCCGCTCCTCGACGCCGGTCAGGTCGAGATAGGCCTCGTCGATGCTGATCGGCTCGACCAGCGGGGTGAAGGCGGCCATGATGGCGCGGGCCTGATGGCCGACCTCCCGGTACTTGGCGTGGTCGGGCCGGATGATCGTCGCGTCGGGGCAGCGGTCGAGCGCCTCGCGGATCGTCATTGCCGAGCGCACCCCCGACATGCGCGCGACGTAGCAGCAGGCGGCCACCACCCCGCGATGGTCCTCGCCGCCGACGATCACCGGGCGGCTGGCCAGCTCCGGCCGGTCGCGCTTCTCCACCGTGGCGTAGAAGCTGTCGCAATCGATGTGGCCGATGGGCAGCGCGTGCAGTTCCGGATGGCGGAACAGCCGCCGGCTGTCGCATTTCGGGCAGCGCGCCGCGTCCCCGCGCAGGGCGGCGGCGCAGTCGCGGCAGACGCAGGATGCGGTCATGGCGTGCCCTATGCTCCCCGGCTGCCCCACGCGGAATTCCCCAAGTCCCGCCAGGAGCCACGCGGTTCTGCTTAGCAGACTGCGGCGAACCGGACCAGTCCTTGAGTACGAACGAGGAACACTCCAACGGCGGCCGGACTCAGCGCAGCACGTCCCCCTCCACCGCCAGCTTGCCGGCGACCACCGCCGCCTGGGTGCGGCTGACCACGTTCAGCTTGCGCAGAATGCTGGAGACATGGACCTTCACCGTCTGCTCCGAGACGTTCAGCTCGCCGGCGATCTGCTTGTTCAGCTTGCCGTCGACGATCATGGTCAGGATGCGCAACTGCTGCGGCGAGAGGCTGGCGAAACGGCGGGCCGCCTCCGCCTCGTCGGCCTCCGGACTGCCCAGCCCGCCCAGCGGCGGCGCCCAGACGGCGCCGCCGAGGATGGCGCGGATGGCGTCGGCCATCGCCGCCATCGACAGGGATTTCGGGATGTAGCCCGAGGCGCCGTAGGCCAGCGCCCGGCGGATGGTGTCGGAATCCTGCAAGGCCGACAGGATGGCGACCGGCACCGTCGGGTGGTGGGCCAGCATCAGGAACAGCCCGGCGAAACCGTTGGTCCCCGGCATGTTGAGGTCGAGCAGCACGAGGTCGACGTCGTCCGGCCGCTCCGCCACCGCCGCCATCACCGAATCGAGGTCGAGGCATTCGACCACCGCGACCTCGGGCATCGCCTTGCCCAGCGCGTCGCGCAGCGCCGCCTGGACCAGCGGATGGTCGTCGCCGATGACAATCGTCGTCCGGGTCATGGCCCGCGTCTCCCCCCTGTCCGCGCCGTCCGGCTTGTACCGCCGGTTCCGGCCCCTTCCCTAACGCTCCGCCACCGCCGTCGTCTGCAAGGCCGCCCCATTGAGGAAGCGGCGCAGCGAGGCCGGCTTGACCGGCTTGTAGAGCACGCCGCAACCGGCGCGCTCGGCCTCCGCCCGCACGATCTCGGAACGGTCGGCGGTGATCAGCAGCCCCTTCACCGGACGGTCCCACAGTTCCCGCAGCCGTTCCAGCACCATCAGGCCGGTCAGCCCGCCGCCGACGTGATAATCGACACAGACCACATCGGGCAGCGCCCCGTCCAGCGCCGCCAGCGCGCCCTCCACCCCCGAGGCGGTCGCCACCCGGCAGCCCCACTGGCCGAGCAGGGCGCGCAGGCCGGCGAGGATCGCCTCCTCGTTGTCGATGCACAGCACCAGCAGGCCGCCGGCCAGCTGCCCGGCGGGCGCGGCCGCCGGCCGGGCGGCGGAGACGGCGCGATGCTCGGCCACCGGCACCTCGACCGCGAAGCCGGTGCCGCGCCCCAGGGTGGAGCGCAGCGTCACCGGATGGCCGAGCAGCTTGGCGATGCGGTCGACGATGGCCAGCCCGAGCCCCAGGCCACCCGGCCCCAGCCGGTGATCGGCGACGCTTCCGGCGCCGTCGCCGCCCAGCCGGCGGAACTCCTCGAACACCTCGCCGCGCTTGTTCTCGGGAATGCCGGGGCCGGTGTCCCACACCTCGATGCGCAAGGCCCCGCCACGCCGCCGGCAGCCCAGCAGCACGCGTCCCTTCGGCGTGTAGCGGATGGCGTTGGCCAGGAAATTCTGCAACACCCGGCGCAGGAGCTGCGGATCCGAGCGCACCACGGCGCCGCAGCCGACCACCCGCAGGGTCAGCCCGCGCTCCTGCGCCAGGGCGGAGAACTCGACGCCCAGCCCGCTCAGCAGCTCGCCGATGGCGAAGGTCCGAATCTTGGCCCGCACGTTGCCGGCGTCCAGCGAGGAGATGTCGAGCAGCCCGCCCAGCAGCATCTCGGTCGAGCGCAGCGCGGCCGCCGCGTTGTCGGCCATCGCCCCTTCCGCCGCGCGCTGGTCCGGCCCCGGCGCGGCTTCCCGCACGCTCTCCTCCAGCGCCGAGACGAACAGCCGCGCCGCGTTCAGCGGTTGCAGCAGATCGTGGCTGGCGGCGGCGAGGAAGCGGGTCTTGCTGGCGTTGGCGGCCTCGGCCTCGGCCTTGGCCTGCTGGAGCGCGTCGGTGCGCTCGCGCACGCGGTGCTCCAGGCTCTCGTTGGCCTCGCGCAGCGCCTCGGCGGCTCGGTAGCGCTCGGTCACGTCGGCGTAGGTCGAGACGTAGCCGCCCTCCGGCATCGGGTTGACCACGATCTCCAGCACCGTGCCGTCGGGGCGGCGGCGCTCGTAGCGGTAGGGCCAGCTCTGGCCCGCGGCCTCGCGGCCGACCAGCAGATCCCGCAGGTCGCGCACGCCGTACTCGCCGCGCGCGGTGTTGAAGCGGATCAGGTCGCCGAAGGAAACGCCGACCCGCACCATGTCCGCCGGCAGGTCGAGCAGTTCCAGGTAGCGGCGGTTCCAGGCGGCCACCCGGAACTCGGCGTCGATCACGCAGACGCCCTGGCCGATGTTCTCCAGCGTCTCCTGCAACAGCTTGCGGTTGAAGAGAAGAGCCTCCGACGCCTCGTCGAGCATCGCCATGGCGTCGCCGCGCGACAGCGAGCGCCCTTGCAGCGAGGCCGCCATCACCACGCGGGCCGAGGCGGCGCCCACCGCCCCGGCGATCAGCGTCTCGGTGAAACGCACGGCGTCGAGATCGGCCGGCCCGGCCCTTCCGCCCCGGCCGGCGCCATAGGCGTCGAAGGCGGCGTTGCCGCGCTCGGCCCCGACGAAGCGGACGGCCAGCGCCCGCAGATCGTCCAGCCGCGCCGGGGAGCGGGCGAAGGGACGGCTCTCCTCCCTGTCGGCGAAGCGGGTCTCGATGTAGGCGACGGCCTGGGTGCGTTCCACCGCGCTCGGCCGCGCCAGCAGCGAGCCGGCGACGAAGGCGGTCAGGTTGGCGAGCAGGCTCCACAGGCTGGCGTGGGAGATCGGGTCGAGCCCCTCGATCCCGAACAGCGCCCCCGGCGCCAGCCAGCCGATGCCCCAGGGGCCGTCATCCAGGAAACCGGCCGGAATCGGCACGATGCGGGCCATCGCCGGCACCAGCAGCGTGTGGATCCACACGAGGAAGCCGGCGCCCATCCCGGCCAGCGCCCCCACCCGGTTGGCGCGCGGCCAGTAGAGCGCCCCGAAGAAGGCCGGCCCGAACTGCGCCACCGCGACGAAGGACAGCAGCCCGATGACGGTCAGCGGGTAGCCCTTGTCGACCAGCCGGTGCATGGCGTAGGCGAGCAGCAGGATGCCGACCACTGACAGCCGGCGCACCAGCAGCAGCGTGCCGACCATGTCGCGCCCCGTCTCGCCGCTGCCCAGCCGGGCGGCGAAGCGCGGCCGGCGCAGCAGCAGCGGCATCACCACGTCGTTGCACAGCATGGTGCTGAGCGACACCGCCGCGACGATGACCATGCCGGTCGCCGCCGACAGCCCGCCGATGAAGGACAGCAGGCTGAAGCCGTTCGCCCCGGCGGCGATCGGCAGGGTGATCATGAAGGTGTCGGGGTTGACCATGCCGCCACCGAAGGTGACCAGCCCGGCGACCGCGATGGGGATCATCAGCAGGCTCAGCGCCAGCAGGTAGGACGGGTACATCCAGGCGGCGGCGCGGACATGGCGCGGGTTCTCGTTCTCCACCGACAGGACGTGGAACATCTGCGGCAGGCAGAGGAAGGCGACGACCGAGATCGCCGTGTTCGACCACCAGGTCGGGTGCAGGAAATCGGGATCGAGCAGCGGCGCCGCCTGCGGCCGCGACAGCAGGTCGCCGAACCCGTCGAACATGCCGTAGACGATGAAGGCGGCGACGGCCAGGAAGACCGCCAGCTTGACCAGGCTCTCGAAGGCGATGGCCAGCATCAGGCCGCGGTGGTGCTCGCTGGCGTTGATGTGGCGGACGCCGAACAGGATGCTGAAGACCGCCATCGCCCCGGCGACCGCGAAGGCGGTGTCGCCCCAGAAGGGCGGCTGCGCCGTCGCCGCCGCCAGCGCCGGGGCGGTCAGCACGTCGAAGCTGGCGGCGACCGCCTTCAGTTGCAGCGCGATGTAGGGCAGCACGCCGACCAGCGCCGTCAGCGTGACCAGCGCCGCCACCGCCTGGCTCTTGCCGTAGCGGGCGCCGATGAAATCGGCGATCGAGGTGACGTTCTGCGCCTTGGTGATGGCGATGGTCTTCAGGAAGACCGGCCGGGCGAACAGCAGCAGGATGGTCGGCCCGAGATAGATCGGCAGGAAGTCGAAGCCGCTGGCCGACGCCCGGCCGACCGATCCGTAGAAGCTCCAGCTCGTGTTGTAGATGCACAGCGTCAGCGCGTAGAAGACCGCCGCCCAGCGCGAGGTCAGCGAGACCAGGGCGCCGCCGCCCGCCCGGCCGCCGCCCGCCCCGCCCCCGGCGCGCGGGTCGGTCTGGCGGTCGCCCCACCACGCGATGGCGAACAGCACGCCCAGATAGGCCGCCGACACGGCCAGCACCAGCCAACTCTGCACGGCGAGAAACCTTCCGCGATTGCGCACACCCCCGAGGGGCTTGAGCGCCCATGGCCCCCGGCGTCCCCCCACCCTAGCCCATCGGCCGAAGCGCCGCCAACGGCGGCCCCGGCGATTGCCTGTTTTTCAGGCACACCGGAACCAAGGTAGGGGGCATCCGGGCGACCCCGGCGGAATCGCCCGGACGGGAACCAAGCGGCAGCCCGACCGATTGTCATGGGAATGCGTCGCAACCGACCCAATCTGTGGCAAGATGGGCCGTCACGGGTCGGCCGGCATCGGGCCGGCCCCGGTTCGACGCCCAACGGAAGACGGACGCCCAACAGAATGCTGATCGACGCGTATTTGGGATTTCGGGTCGGGGATGTCGTCCTCGACCGCGCGGAGCTTGCGGCCGGCACCGCCACCATCAAGGAAATCCACGTCGTCCCCTGCGACTGGGCGCATGGGCTGACGGGGATCGCCGTGATGGAGAACGGCGCCGAACGCTTCGTGGTTCAGCTCAAGAAGGTCCGCCCCACGGAAGAGGCGGAGGAAAGCGAAAGCAACGTCCGCCCCCTGCGCCACCGCGTGCGGTGAGATCGCAATGACGTGAGCCGTCCCGCCGCTGGCGGCGGGACGGACACGAATCGGTCAGTGCCGGTCAGTGCCGGTCAGTGCCGGTCAGTGATGGACGGCGACCCGTCCGGTGTCGACGCGGGCGATGGCCGGCAGGCCGCGCAGGAAGGCGGCGCCGGTGTCGGTCGCCTCGAAAAGCACATGGCCGCAGCGGTCCTGGCCGCGGAAACGCGCCTCCTTGGCCATGCCGGCGGAGCGCACCGCCTCCGACAGTTCGGACACGGCCTTCCACACGCGGGCGCGATGCTCGGCGGCGCTGGCGCAGCCGGAGGCGTCGGCGATGGCCAGGGTAACGGTGAAGGAATGAAGTTCGATCGCCATGGCGGCACCACAAAGTCTGTGGATTGAGGGAGAAGAGAAGACTCCCGGATGACTCCGGCCCCTGGGATCGCGGAACTCAGTCGTAACGGGGAAGCTTGGACAGCACGATGTCGCTGATGAGGCCGCGCAGCTGGCTGACCGGCAGTTCCTCGATGGAAACCTGGGTGACGCGGGCGTACGTCTCGCAGACGTGCCAGGCGATGTCCGGTTCCTTCATGATGTGCAACGCCAGATCGTGATCGTCGGCGCCCGCCCGTCCGGGGAGCGTCCTTTCGCAGGCCAGAGCGGTTTTCACCATATCGCTGGCCAGACCGTGCAGATTCATGGATGGCACCTTCCCCGCAGGAGGGATTTTGGTTGGTTACACGAACAACCTAGACCTTGGTGAGGAACGCTGCAATTGGGCCTATGACCCTGGATTGTGACAAATCCGCGAGCCATGGCAAATCCGCCGCACCCTCACCCCGCCCCGAAGCAGCCCCGAGGCTCACGAGGAAGAACATGGGCGAAGCGTGTTTATTCCGCCTGTGATTTTTTGCGGGGCCAGCCCGGCGAATTCGCGCGGAGGATTGCGGCCGTCCCCACTTGATAAACAACGCCGGTTCGGCACCGTCCGGCCGGATCAGGTCCTGATGGCGCCGTCCGGAGCCGGAGCGGGCGCCGCCGGCGCGGCGGGCAGCGTGGAGCGCAGCCCCTCCACCGCGCGGCGCAGCGCGTCCAGCCCCGCCCCCGCCGTGTTGGCGGCGGTGTCGCGCGCCTCGTTCATCGCGCGGGTGACGGCGACGCACAGCTCGGCCCGGCGCTTGGGGTCGTTGCGGCTGGCCTCGACCGCGCGGGCGACGTCGTCGGTGGTGCGCTCCGCGTCGGGATGCGCCGAGGAGGGGGGCGTCTTCGGATCGATGCCCAGCAGGGGAAGCAGATACTCCCGCCCCTTCTCGCGGGCCAGCGCCACCGCCTTCTCGCCGAACCGCTCGGCCGCCGCCATGCCCAGGTCCCAGGTCTCCAGCGCCGCCGACACGGTCGGGCTGCAACTGTCCGGCGCGGCGGCGCCCTGCGCCCGCGCGGCCAGCGGCGAAAGGGTGAGCGCGATGGCGAAGGTCGCGGCGGCGAACGGGGTCTTCATGGTCGGCGTCCGTGGTTCGGGTGTCCCTCCCCCATGTTGGGGCGGCTCCGCCGGCTGTCCAGGGCGGGCAGGATGACTCCAGCATGACATGCTGCGGTTGACCGGGGCAAAGCGGAAGGAGAAAATTCTTCAAGACATGGACGGTTTCCGGTATCCAGGGATGAACATGGATGGCCGAACCATCCCATACCGTGTCCTCCGGCGAGCCGGCACAGCCGGAATCCGTGCCTGTCCGCGTCGAAGACACTCCGCCCGCGTCGATCGCCCGCCGGCCCTGGCGGGCGGGCGGAAATGCCGCAGTGCGGGGCCTTCCGAAAGCCGGATGTCGATTTTATGACGTTCGGATGACAGTCGCCGCTGCACGCGCCCGCGAAGCGTGTTATGAGCGGCGCGCCAGTTCACGCACAAGAGATACCGTCCCATGCTGCTCCGCGCATTCCGTTCGCTGATGCCGAAGGAGGAACGCTTCGTCGACCAGTTCGTCGAGCAGGCCCGCCACATCGTGGCCGCCGCCGCCGCGCTGGAAGCGGTCATGGACGCCAGCCCCGACGAACGCCCCCAGCGCATCGCCGCGCTGAAGAAGGTCGAGAAGGACGCCGACCACATCGCCAAGGAGGCCGGGCGCGACCTGCACCGCGCCTTCATCACGCCGTTCGACCGCTCCGACATCCTGTCACTGATCAACGCGCTGGACGACGCCATCGACCTGATGGACGAGGTGCCGCGCCACGCCGGCCTGTACGGGGTCGTCAGCTTCGACGACCCGATGCGCCGTTTCGTGGCGCTGATCCGCCAGCAGGCCGGCGTGCTGGTCGAGCTGATGCCGCTGCTCGGCGCCATCGCCCGCAACGCCGACCGCATCGGCCAGCTCTGCGGCCGGCTGTCGGATCTGGAGGACGAGGCCGACGACATCCTGCGCAACGCGCTCCAGGCGCTGATCGCCGAGCGGCCGGACATGATCGCCTTCCTCGGCCGGCGCGAGCTGTACGAGATGCTGGAGGCGGTGACCGACCGCTGCGACGACGTCGGCGACCTCGTCGCGGGCATCACGCTCGATCAGGTCTGAGATCCCGCCGATGGACGCCCTTCAGATCGGCCTGCCGGCGCTCGCCTTCATCATCCTGGTGGCGCTCGCCTTCGACTTCATCAACGGGCTGCACGACGCGGCGAACTCCATCGCCACCGTGGTGTCGACCCGCGTGCTGTCCCCGAAGCTGGCCGTCGCCTGGGCGGCCTTCTTCAACTTCATCGCCTTCCTGTTCTTCGGCCTGCACGTCGCCACCACCATCGGCACCGGGCTGGTCGAGCCGTCGGTCATCGACCCGGCGGTGATCCTGGGGGCGCTGTGCGGCGCCATCGGCTGGAACCTGTTCACCTGGTGGCTGGGGCTGCCCTCCTCCTCCTCGCACGCGCTGGTCGGCGGGCTGGCCGGGGCCGGCATCGCCAAGGCGGGGGTGGGGGCCATCGTCGGCAGCGGCTTCTTCAAGACCGCCGTCGCGATCGTGCTGTCGCCAACCATCGGCCTGCTGCTGGCGCTGCTGCTGGTGCTGATCATCTCGTGGGCGCTGCGCAAGGCGCCGCCCTTCGCGGTGGACCGCCAGTTCCGCCATTGGCAGCTCGTCTCCGCCGCCCTCTACAGCCTGGGCCACGGCGGCAACGACGCGCAGAAGACGATGGGCATCATCGCCGTGCTGCTGTTCAGCCAGGGCATGCTGGGCGACAGCTTCTACGTCCCCTTCTGGGTCATCCTGGCCTGCCAGGCGGCGATGGGGCTGGGCACGCTGATGGGCGGCTGGCGCATCGTCCGCACCATGGGCTCGCGCATCACCGACCTGAAGCCCTACCAGGGCTTCTGCGCCGAGACGGCGGGCGCCATCACGCTGTTCGGCGCGACGTGGCTCGGCATCCCGGTGTCCACCACCCACACCATCACCGGCGCCATCGTCGGAGTCGGCTCCGCCCGACGCACCTCGGCGGTGCGCTGGGGGCTGGCGGGGCGGATCGTCTGGGCCTGGGTGCTGACGATTCCGGCCTCGGCGACGGTCGCCTACGTCTCCTACCTCGTCACGGCGGCCCTTCTGCTCCCCTGAGAGGGAAAAAACATGCGGCGCGAACGGGTTGAGCCGTTCGCACGCAAGCATGGCCTTGACCCGGACGGTCGGGAACGGCAGAATCGCTGGGGTCGAGACAGGACACCGGTACATGCCGCACATCGAGCGCACCGATCAAGGCGATCAGTATGTTCTTCCGGGCACGGAGCGCCGGACGGTTCCCGGTCTGCCCTACGCGGCGGAACCCGACGGCCAGTTGACCCTGCATTTCTACGCCCCTCCGCGCGACGAGGAGCGCCGCGCCCGCCCCACCGCCGCCCTGCCTGCCGCCGTGCCTGCCGGCCCCCTGACCGCCGCCGCCCTGCCCACCACCACCATGCCGGCCCCCGCCACCCCGGCGACGGAGAAGGCGCGCGGCAAGGGGGGCACCGCCTCGGCCGCCGGGCTGTTCGGCCGCCGGCTGGCGCATTTCCCGCAGGTCTTCGACCCGGCCTGACGGCCGTTTCCCCGCCCGCTCCCCACGCTTTCCATCGGCGCCACCCGCCCTCGCGCCGGCGTCGCCGTGCCGAATCGGGTCAGACGCGCGACGCGCTGGTCCGGGCGTCGTCGATGGCTTTCGCCGCCTCCCGCAGCAGACGGGCACGGTCGTAGGGCTTGCCGACATGGCCGTCCATCCCGGCGCGCCGGCATTCCGCGATCTCCTCGGGCATGTTCCCGGCGGTCAGGGCGAGGATGGGCACGGTCCCGCGCGGCGGCGGCATGGCGCGGATCAACCGGGTCGCCTCCAGCCCGTTCATCACCGGCATGTGGACGTCCATCAGCACGAGGTCGTAATCGGCCCCGCCGCGCATCGCCTCCACCGCCGCGGCGCCGTCGGCGACGAGATCCAGCCCGTACCCGCTCTGCTGGAAGATGGCGGCCAGAAGCTCGCGGTTGATCTCCAGATCCTCGGCGATCAGCAGGCGCGGCGCGCGGCCGGCCGGGCCGGCGGACGGCGCGGCGCCGGTCATCGGCGCCTCGGCGGTTGTTCCGGAAGCCGCCATCTCGGGGGCGGCCTTCCGGCGTCCGGCCCGGACGGCGGCGGCGCGGGCCAGATGCTGCCGCAGATCCTCGGGGGCGTAAGGCTTGGCGATCATGGCGACCTCCGGCCCGATGCCGTCGCCCGCCCCCACCGCATGGGCCGCGAAACCCGAGGTCAACAGGACCGGCAGCCCCGGCCGCAGCCGTTGCGCGTGCCGGGCCAGCTCGGTGCCGGGCATGCCGGGCGGCATCACCACGTCGGTGAACAGCAGGTCGAGCGGCTCCTTTCCCGTCAGCACGACCAGCGCCGCGTTGGCGTTCGCCGCCTCGACCACCGCATGCCCCCACTCGCGCAGCAGCTCCGCCGTCCCCATGCGGATGATCGGGTCGTCCTCCACCAGCAGAACGGTCAGCGGCCCGTCGCCGCGGGACGGGGCCGGCCGCATCTCCCCCGGCTCCGCCTTGTCCGGCTCCACCGGCAGGACGCGCGCGCCCGGCAGGCGGGCCGTCACCGTGGTGCCGACGCCCAGCGTGCTGCGCAGCGACAGGGTGCCGCCGTGCAGCTCCACCAGCCGCCGGGTCAGCGGCAGGCCGAGGCCGGTGCCCTCGACCCGGCGGTTGACCGCGCTGTCGACCCGGCCGAACGGCTCCATCACCCGCTCCAGATCCTCCGGCGGGATGCCGAAGCCGGTGTCGATGACGCGGATCTCCAGCGCTCCGGCCTCCAGCCCGGCGGTCACCGTCACCGACCCGCCCGACGGCGTGTATTTCACCGCGTTGGCGATCAGGTTCAGCAGGATCTGGCGCAGGCGCCGCTCGTCGCCGCGCAGGAAGCGCGCACCGGGCGCCACCATGACCGCCAGCGTCACCCCGGCCCGCTCGGCGCGCGGCGTCAGCATGCGGACGGCGAAGGTGGCGGCGGCGTCGAGATCGACGCGCCCCTCGACGAGTCGCAGGTTTCCCGCCTCCGCCTGCGCGTGGTCGAGGATCTCGTTGATGAGTTCCAGCAGATGCTGGCCGGAATCACGGACGTTGGCGGCGAAGTGCCGGTAGACGGGAACCCCGACCGGCCCCTCCGACTCCCGCGCGATCAGGTCGGAGAAGCCGATCACCGCGTTCAGCGGCGTGCGCAGCTCGTGGCTGAGGCTGGCGAGGAACTCCCCCTTGCCCCGGTTGGCCGCTTCCGCCGCCTCCTTGGCGCGGGTCAGCTCGCCGGCCAGCCGGGTCACCTCGTCGCGCTCGGCGCCGGCCCGCTCGGCGGTCTCCCGCGCCTCGACGAGCTGGAGCTGCGTCCGCCTCTCGCGGTCGAGGTAGCGGAAGCCCCAGCCCATGGTCAGCAGGATGATCAGGCTGCCGACCAGCGCCTCGACGATCGTGTCGACGGCGCGCGACCGCCATTCGGCCAGCGCCTCCGTCTGCTCGATGCCGGCCAGGACGATCAGGCCGTAGTCGCGCATGGTCCGGTAGGCGGCGAAGCGCGACACGCCGTCGAGCACCGAGGGGGAGACGTACGTCCCCTCCGGCGCCTCCTTCAGCTTGCTCTGGAACAGCAGCCCGCCGGCGACGCTGCGCCCGACCATGTCCCGCATGTCGGGGCGGCGGCCGACCACCGTGCCATCCGGCCGGTAGACGCCGATCAGCGGGTTGAAGTCGAAGCCCAGCAGGTCGTAGAAGCCGGTCAGGTAATCGACGCTCATCGCCACGGCGGCGACGCCGACGAAGGTCCCCTCCTGGTCGCGCAGCGGGCGCGAGACGGTGAAGACCATCCGCCGCTCGGGCGTCCGCCCGATCACCGCCGGACCGACGAACAGCCGGTCGCTCTCCTGCGCCGCGCGGAAATAGTCACGGTCGGGCACCGTCAGCGGCCGGCCGGGAAAGCTGGTGCTTTCCAGAACCGCGCGCCCCCGCGCGTCGATGAGCCAGATCGACTCGCCGCCGTCGACATGGGCGGCGTATTCGCGCAGCCGCTTCCAGTGGTCCAGGTCGCGGACGGCGTCGATGCCGCCGGCCTCCGCCACCATCGCCGCCGTCTGGTCGAGCGAGATGGCGGCCCCCCGGATCGCCCGGTGGACATGCTCCTCCACCACCCTGGTCATGTCGCGGACCATGGAGTAGCGGCGCTGCACCGTGTCCTGGTAATCGCGGTGCACCATCAGCGCCGCGTTGCCCATCATCGCGGACAGGACGATCGCCACCGCCAAAGAGCCTCGGACCAAACGGCTCAACCGTCCCCCCTGGATGTCGTCCGGACACGCAAAAACCTTCAGGTCCAAACTATCACATCCGCCAAGGCCGCGCCCGCGCCAATTCCGGGTCCAGCCGGTCCGCGCCCTGGCCGCCTCACCCCAGGCGGCCTCACCCCAGGCGGCGGCACATCTCCAGGAAGTCCTCGCGTTCCGGCCAGCGCTCGTCACCGCCGGCGTACAGGCAGAAGGCGGCGGTCGGCAAGGGCGGCAGCGCCAACTCCGCGCCGACGTCGGCCAGCAGCGGCCCGGTCAGGCTGTGGCGGGTCCGCACGGTCAGCCCGACGCCGGCCTCCACCGCCGCGCGCAGCCCGGCGAGGCTGGGGCTGGTCACCGCGACGCGCGACGCCCTCCCAGCCGCCGCCAGCGCGTCGAGCGCCGCCGTGCGGAAGCTGCACGGGGGGTCGAACAGGGCGAGCGGCAGCTTCTGGCTGGACATCAAGCTGGTCGACGGCACCAACACCAAGGACGAGAAGGCCGCCATCTCCAGGCGATCTTCGCCTTCATGGCGGAGGTGCTGGGGCCGCTGCACGAGGAGAGCTACATCCTGGTCCACGAGGTGCAGGCCGACGCCTACGGCTATGGCGGACGGACGCAGGAGCACCGCTGCATCGCCGGCAAGCTGGCGGCGTAGGCGTCGCCCCTTTCCCCCGCCCTTGCTCCAACCCTTGCCCCCCGGCGGGGGAGCGCCGCGCGGCCTTTCATACGACGTCGTATAGCGGGCATGAGGCCATGATCGCGAGATCCCTCTCAGCCCGCCGGCTCGTCCACCATCGTCATCCCCGGACGGATCACGCTGCGGATGGCGAAGCTCGACTGGATGCGCACCACGCCGGGCAGGCGCGACAGCGACTCCTTGTAGAGCCGGTCGTAATCCGCCGCGTCCTGCGCCACCACCCGCAGCAGGTAATCGGAACTGCCGGACAGCAGATAGCATTCCCGCACCTCCGGGCAGCGGCGGACGGCGGCGTCGAATCGGCGAAGATAGTCGTCGGTCTGCCGCTCCAGCGTGATCTGCACGATGACGGTGACCGAACGGTCCGCGTCGGTGGTCTCGACGATGGCGGTGTAGCCCCGGATCACGCCGGAATGCTCCAGCATGTGCAGGCGGCGCAGGCAGGCCGACGGCGACAGCCCGACCTCCGCCGCCAGCTTGGCGTTGCTCATGCGGCCGTCCTTGCGGAGCAGGCGGAGGATCTTGTGATCGAGGGCGTCGAGGGCGTGCATGCAACTTTGTTCGAAAGTTTGAGCGATCGTGCGAAGGCACCCGCCCATTATCGCCGAATCATGCAAGGCTTTGCAAAGATCCTCCCCATTCGCCCGGCGTATAGTGACCTTACGGTGACAATCCGCCCCGCTGAATTTTTCAAGAGGAACCAACGCCCATGCGCCTCGGTGTTCCGAAGGAAATCAAGGACCACGAGTACCGCGTCGGGCTGACGCCGGGCTCGGTGCGCGAACTGGCGGCGGATGGACACGAGTTGCTCGTCCAGACCGGCGCGGGCGCGGAGATCGGCTTTTCCGACGAGGATTACCGGGCCGCCGGAGCCACCATAGCGGGAAGCGCCGAGGATGTCTTCTCCACGGCGGAGATGATTGTCAAGGTCAAGGAACCGCAGCCGACAGAATGCCGCAGGCTGCGCCCCGGCCAGCTCCTCTTCACCTATCTGCATCTCGCCCCCGATCCGGAGCAGGCGCGGCTGCTGATGGAGAGCGGCTGCACCGCCATCGCCTACGAGACGGTGACCGACCGCCAGGGCCGCCTGCCGCTGCTGGCGCCGATGTCGGAGATCGCCGGGCGCATGGCGATCCAGGTCGGCGCGACCGCCCTGCACAAGAGCGCGGGCGGCTCCGGCGTGCTGCTGGGCGGCGTGCCGGGCGTGCTGCCGGGCAAGGTGCTGGTCATCGGCGGCGGCGTGGTCGGCGCCAACGCGGCGCGCATGGCGATGGGGCTAGGCGCCGACGTGGTGATCGCCGACCGCTCCGTGCCGCGCCTCGCCCAGCTCGACGACCTGTTCGGGCCTCGGCTGAAGACGGTCTACGCCTCGGCCGACGCGCTCGACCGGCTGGTCGCCGACGCCGATCTGGTGATCGGCGCCGTGCTTGTGGTGGGCGCCGCCGCACCCAAGCTGGTGTCGCGCGCGCAACTGGGCCGGATGCGCCGGGGCTCGGTGCTGGTCGACGTCGCCATCGACCAGGGCGGCTGTTTCGAGACCAGCCACGCCACAACCCATTCCGACCCGACCTATCTGGTCGATGGCATCGTCCATTACTGCGTCGCCAACATGCCGGGGGCGGTCGCCCGCACCTCGACCCAGGCGCTGAACCACGCCACCCTCCCCTTCGTCCAGGCGCTGGCCGGGAAGGGCTGGCGCCGGGCGCTGGCCGAGGATGGGCATCTGCGCGACGGGCTGAACGTCCATGACGGCCGCATCACCCATCCGGCGGTGGCGGAAGCCCTCGGCCACCCGTTCCACGACCCGCAGGCGCTGCTGGGGGTCTGATTGCTTGAAAGCGAAGAAAATATCTCGCGCCCTTGGGGACATCGAAATTTTTTGCGGAAACCTTCCAAATTTTTCGAACGTTTGTTGTTTTTTTCGCTCATCGGAAAGAGAGAGTTGCGCCCACGGATCGAGTTGCTTTACGTGTCTGTAACAAGAAAAGGGTCAGCATACGCCACCGGCACCAAAGTGCCGGGGCCGCCAATTAAGAACAGATTTTGAACAGGGCAAGGCTCGGCGTGTAACGCCGGCCGGGTTGGAGCGGGCGGGGATTCCGTCCGTCATGGCCGTTGCATCGTCAAAAACACAAAACCGGCAGCGATGCCGGTGGGACGCGGGACGCCGTGGCTGAACGCCACGCCGCGTATGGGGGAACTGTTCGCATGGTCGCTTACCGCGCTTTCGACCGGGTGAAGCAGGCGCATCGCCGCGCCGCCCGCCGCACTGGCCGAAGATCACAGGAATTCGCGATGCGCGCCCGCGCCTGTTAAGGCGCGTCCGCATCATCCCGACGCCGCGACACCTCCGCCGGATCCCTCTGGCGGGGCTTTCGCCGCAAGCGGGTGCGGCGGCGGGGTTCCAAGCGTCCCCTGCCTCGGTCCGGTCCGTCCTCCCCCGTTCGGTCCGAACCGGAACCTCGCCGCCACACACGGCCGCCCACCGGCCTCAGCACCCCTCACACCACCTGTCAACGAAAGCCGGTCGTCTGGGAGACGCGGTTCTGGAAGACTGGGAGATGCCAGCCTGATGGACTATTTTGTACAGCAATTGATCAACGGCTTGTCGCTTGGTGCGATCTACGGGCTGATCGCGATCGGCTACACGATGGTGTACGGCATCATCGGGATGATCAACTTCGCGCACGGCGAGATCTACATGATCGGTGCGTTCGTGGCGCTGATCACGTTCCTGGCGATCGGCGCGCTGGGGATCACCTGGGTGCCCTTGGCGCTGCTGCTGATGCTGGCGGCCTCGATGCTGTTCACCAGCGTCTATGGCTGGACGGTCGAGCGCATCGCCTACCGGCCGCTGCGCTCCAGCCCGCGGCTGGCGCCGCTGATCTCGGCCATCGGCATGTCGATCTTCCTGCAGAACTACATGCAGATCCTCCAGGGCGCGCGCTCCAAGCCGTTGCAGCCGATCCTGCCCGGCAACCTCACCCTGATGGACGGCGCCGTCTCGGTCAGCTACGTGCGGCTCGCCACCATCGTGCTCACCCTGCTGCTGATGGTCGGCTTCACCATCCTGATCAACCGCACCTCGCTGGGCCGCGCCCAGCGCGCCTGCGAGCAGGACAAGAAGATGGCCGGCCTGCTCGGCGTCAACGTCGACCGCATCATCTCGCTGACCTTCGTCATGGGCGCCGCCCTGGCCGCCGTCGCCGGCATGATGGTGCTGCTGATCTACGGCGTCATCGACTTCTACATCGGCTTCCTCGCCGGGGTGAAGAGCTTCACCGCCGCCGTGCTCGGCGGCGTCGGCTCGCTGCCCGGCGCCATGCTCGGCGGCGTCGTCATCGGGCTGATCGAGGCCTTCTGGTCGGGCTATGTCGGTTCCGAGTGGAAGGACGTCGCCACCTTCACCCTGCTCGTCCTCGTGCTGATCTTCCGCCCCACCGGCCTGCTCGGCCGGCCCGAGATCGAGAAGGTGTGAGCGCCATGACCATGCCGTCCCACACCGCCGCCGCCGCCGTCCCCGCCACTCGCGCCGTCGACTGGCCGGGCACCCTGCGCGACGCCGGGCTCGCCGCCTTCGTGGCGCTGCTGCTCACCCTGCCGCTGGTCGGCCTGCGCACCATCGACCGCCCGACCGGACTGGGCATCGAGGCGCGGCCCGACGAGGTCATCGCCTCCATCGTCCTGGTGTTCCTGGGCCGCCTCGGGCTCGGGCTGATCCGCCAGAACCTCGCCCTGCCGGTGCTCGTCCTGGCGCTGGTCTGCGCCGGGGTCGGGCTGGTGCTGCCGATGCCGACCCAGGTGCTGCGCCTGGTGCTGGTCGCCGGCGGCGGCATCATCGCCCTGCGCGCCGCCATCACGCTGACCACCGGGCGCTCCAAGCTGTCCCAGGCCGAGCGCGACCGCCGCATGGACCGCGTCGCCGTCCAGGTCCAGCACGCCACCAAATACATCGCGCCGGTCGCCATCATCGGCGCCGCCCTCCTGCCGCTGACGCCGATCGCCGACCGCCAGATCCTCGACATCGGCATCCTGCTGCTGACCTACATCATGCTCGGCTGGGGGCTGAACATCGTGGTCGGGCTGGCCGGATTGCTCGACCTCGGCTACGTCGCCTTCTACGCGGTCGGCGCCTACAGCTACGCGCTGCTGGCGCATTACTTCGGGCTCAGCTTCTGGGTCTGCCTGCCGCTGGCAGGATTGCTGGCCGCGCTGTCGGGGGTGCTGCTCGGCTTCCCGGTGCTGCGGCTGCGCGGCGACTATTTCGCCATCGTGACGCTGGGCTTCGGCGAGATCATCCGCATCATCCTGGTCAACTGGTACCAGTTCACCGGCGGCCCCAACGGCATCTCCGGCATCCCGCGCCCGAGCTTCTTCGGCATCGCCGACTTCACCCGCACGCCGACCGAGGGCATGGCCGCCTTCCACGAGCTGTTCGGGCTGGAGTTCTCCTCGCTGCACCGCATCGTCTTCCTGTACTACCTGATCCTGGCGCTGGCGCTGGTGGTCAACCTGTTCACGCTCAGGGTCCGCAAGCTGCCGCTGGGCCGCGCCTGGGAGGCGCTGCGCGAGGACGAGATCGCCAGCGCGTCGCTCGGCATCAACCGCACCAACATGAAGCTGGCGGCCTTCGCCATCGCCGCGATGTTCGGCGGCTTCGCCGGCTCCTTCTTCGCCACCCGCCAGGGCTTCATCAGCCCGGAGAGCTTCACCTTCATCGAATCGGCGATCATCCTGGCGATCGTCGTGCTCGGCGGCATGGGCTCGCAGATCGGCGTGGTGGTGGCGACGCTGCTGGTGATCGGGCTGCCGGAAGCCTTCCGCGAGCTGGCCGACTACCGCATGCTGGCCTTCGGCATGGGCATGGTGGTGATCATGCTGTGGCGGCCGCGCGGCCTGCTGGCCCACCGCGACCCGACCATCCTGCTGCATGGCGGCCGCAAACCCCAGGCCCAGAACGCCGGAGCCGCCCGATGAGCGCCGTGATGACCGACAAGCCGCTGCTGACGGTGGAACACCTGACCATGCGCTTCGGCGGCCTGGTCGCCAACAACGACGTCTCCTTCGAGGCGCGGGCCGGCGAGATCACCGCGCTGATCGGGCCGAACGGGGCGGGCAAGACGACGCTGTTCAACTGCGTCACCGGCTTCTACACGCCGACCGTCGGGCGGCTGACGCTGCGCCACGCCGACGGGCGGGAGTTCCTGCTGGAGCGCATGGCCGGCTACCGCATCGCCCAGCAGGCCGGGGTGGCGCGCACCTTCCAGAACATCCGCCTGTTCGGCGGCATGAGCGTTCTGGAGAACCTGATCGTCGCCCAGCACAACAAGCTGATGGACGCGTCGGGCTTCGCGATCGCCGGGCTGCTCGGGCTGCCCGGCTACCGGGCGGCGGAGCGCGAGGCGCTGGATCTCGCGAAATACTGGCTGGAGCGGGTGCGGCTGACCGAGTTCGCCGACTGGGAGGCGGGCAATCTGCCCTACGGGGCGCAGCGCCGCCTGGAGATCGCGCGGGCGATGTGCACCGAGCCGGTGCTCTTGTGCCTGGACGAGCCGGCGGCGGGGCTGAACCCGCGCGAGTCGGCGGAGCTGGCGGAAATCCTCACCTTCATCCGCGACACCCGGACGCCGGGCGGGCACCGGATGGGGGTGCTGCTGATCGAGCATGACATGAGCGTGGTGATGCGCATCTCCGACCATGTGGTGGTGCTGGACTATGGGCGGAAGATCGCCGACGGCGATCCGGCGTCGGTGAGGAACGACCCGGCGGTGATCCGCGCCTATCTGGGCGAGGACGAGGATTCCGAGCTGCCGCCGGAGGTGGCGGCGGACCTGCCGGCCGCGGCGGTCGATCCGGCGGCTCCCGTTCAGAAGGGGGCGTGAGGCGATGAGCATGCTGAAAGTGTCGGGGGTGCACACCTTCTACGGCGCCATCGAGGCGCTGAAGGGCATCGACCTGGAGATCGGCTCGGGCGAGATCGTCTCGCTGATCGGGGCGAACGGGGCGGGCAAGTCGACGCTGCTGATGACGCTGTGCGGCAGCCCGCGGGCGCGCCAGGGGCGGGTGGTGTTCGAGGGCGAGGACATCACCGACCTGCCGACCCACGAGATCGTGCGGCGCGGCATCGCCCAGTCGCCCGAAGGGAGACGGATCTTCCCGCGGATGAGCGTGCTGGAGAATCTCCAGATGGGCTCGATCGTGGCGAAGCCGGGCAGCTTCGAGACCGAGCTGGAGCGGGTGCTGACGCTGTTCCCGCGGCTGAAGGAGCGCATCCACCAGCGGGCCGGCACGATGTCGGGGGGCGAGCAGCAGATGCTGGCGATCGGCCGGGCGCTGATGAGCCAGCCGCGGCTGCTGCTGCTCGACGAGCCGTCGCTGGGTCTGGCGCCGCTGATCGTCAAGCAGATCTTCCAGGTGATCAAGGCGATCAACGAAGAGCAGAAGATGACGGTGTTCATGGTGGAGCAGAACGCGTTCCACGCGCTCAAGCTGGCGCACCGGGGCTATGTGATGGTGAACGGGCGGATCACGATGACGGGGTCGGGGGCGCAGCTTCTGGCTGACCCGGAGGTGCGGGCGGCCTATCTGGAAGGGGGGCACTGAGATGGAGCATCTGCTTGGCGCGTCGCTTCCGGTGTTCCTCGGGCTGACGGTGGTGGTGTTCGGCGGCTTCGGGGTGCTGACCGGGCAGACCCTGGCGGAGGGCTGGAAGCCGGCGTCGGTGGCGGTGGCCTATTCGCTGCTGCTCGGGCTGGGCGACCGCTTCCTCGCCTGGGGCCTGTTCGGCGAGCCGCTGCTGTCGCCATGGGGCTTCCTGGTCCACACGGCCGTTATCGGCGCCATCACGCTCACCGCCCACCGCATCGCCATCGCACGCCGCATGGTCAACCAGTACCCATGGCTCTACGAGCGCGCAGGGCCCTTCGCTTGGCGTGAGCGCAGCCCCGCGCGCGGCTGATCCCACGCACCGGGCATTGTTTGCCATGTGATGTGAAACAACCGCCAAGCGTAGACTTGGCGGTTGTCCAGCCGGTCACCGTAAAAAAACCATACCCGAAGTCATGGCATCGTCCATGTCACGGAAATTCAGAAAATTCGGCTAAAATCCGAAGACACAGACCAATCGATCTCTTGATGATTGGTCGATCAATCAAAAACATGATGGATTTCGTCGAAACCCGACGATATCATCGACGATAACTGTAATAAAAAATTACAGAAATACGACGCGCCTGGACAATCAGCCACCCGAGCAATCGGGAAAACCGACCGAACGTCATCGGCCGGCGCGAACGATCTCGACCATGAACAGGGAAAACGCCGTCACCGGCGTACGGATTCATCCGCAAGGCTTCATCCGCAGGGGAAGGGACAGTCTCATGACAGGGGACAGCAGGGCCGGTTCGCGGCCCCGTCATTTCTGGACCGTCGGACGCAAGGTGACGGCCGCCTTCGTCGCCGCCATCGTCGGCGGCTTCGTCGTCATCATGGGCCTCCAGGCCAGGATGCAGTATGACGACACGGTGCGGCTCGCCACCCACGACGCCCGCGTCAAGACCGACATGCTGGCGAACGCCGCCAAGACCAGCTTCGTCGCCAACGACGGCGCCTCCATCGAGACGGAGTTCATGCCGCTGGCCGACAGCCAGGAGGTGCAGCTCGCCTCGCTGCGCGCGGTGACGGCGACCGAGACGCTGGCCGACTATTCCAACCCCCGCTTCGCCAAATACGACCTCGCCGCCGACAAGGAGGCGGTCGCCGCCGTGCTGGCCGGCAAGGGCGCGCAGACGCATTCGGCCAAGGGGCACATCGTGGTGACGGTGCCCGTCGTGACCGGCAAGAGCAACCGGCTGGTCGGCGCCCTCCAGATCGCCTGGAGCCTGGAGCAGCAGATCGACGCCATCCTGGGCCAGATGCGCAACCAGATCGCCATCTGCCTGATCGCGCTGGTCGTGCAGATCGGCCTGCTCAACCTGGCGCTGAGCCGCATGCTGATCAAGCCGTTGCGCGCCATGGCGGCGGCGATGGCCGATCTGGCCGGCGGCAACAGCATGGCGGCGGTCCCCGGCACCGAGCGGCGCGACGAGATCGGCGCCATGGCCGGCTCGGTCAGCGTCTTCCGCGACAACGCCCAGGCCATCGAGCGCATGCACGCGGCGCAGGCGGAATCCGACGCCAAGGCGGAACGGGCCAAGCGCGCCGCCCTGCTCGACCTCGCCGACCGCTTCCAGGGCACGGTGATGCGGCTGGTCGAGGGCATCGCCGCCTCGGCCGTCGGCATGGCCGACAGCGCCGGCCGCATGGCGGCGGTGACCGGCGAGGCGTCCGACCAGTCGCGGAACGTCGCGCGGGAATCCGACGACATCCAGGCCAACGTCCGCTCGGCGGCGGCGGCGGCGAGCCAGCTCGCCGGCTCGATCGGCGGCATCACCGAGCAGGTCGGCCATTCCGCCCGCATCGCCGGGGAGGCGGTGTCCCACACCGACCGCACCAACGCCACGGTGCAGGGGCTGATCGCCAACGCCGAGCGCATCGGTCAGGTGGTCGGGCTGATCCACGCCATCGCCAAGCAGACCAACCTGCTGGCTCTGAACGCCACCATCGAGGCGGCGCGGGCGGGCGAGGCCGGCAAGGGCTTCGCCGTCGTGGCGACCGAGGTCAAGGGGCTGGCCGATCAGACGGCGAAGGCGACCGACGAGATCGCCGCCCAGGTCAACGCCATGCAGAGCGTGACGCGCGACGCGGCGTCCGCCATCGGCTCGATCGGCACGACGATCACCGCGATCGACGGGATCGCCGGCGACATCACCCATTCGGTGCAGGAGCAGAACGCGGCGACCCAGGCGATCGCGCGGGCGGTGGAGATGGCGGCGCTGGGCACCCAGGAGGTGTCGGGCACCATCGCCGCGCTCGCCCGCACCGCCGAGAGCGCCGGGGCGACCGCCGGCACCGTGCTGGACGCCGCGCGCGGCCTGTCGGAGCAGACGCGGACGCTGGCCGCCGAGGTCGACCGCTTCCTCAACGAGGTGCGCTCGCAGGCCAAGGCGGCGTAACGGCAAAAAAAGCCCTTCCGCCGGGGGACGGAAGGGGGAAGGGAGCACAACCGCTCAGACGGACAAGGGGGGCGGACGGACACCGCCCCCCCGCCGTCGGGAGAACGCCTTAGAAGAAGGCCTGGATGCCCGTCTGCGCACGGCCCAGGATCAGGGCGTGGACGTCGTGGGTGCCTTCGTAGGTGTTCACCGTCTCCAGGTTCACCATGTGCCGGATGACCTGGAACTCGTCGGAGATGCCGTTGCCGCCGTGCATGTCGCGGGCGACGCGGGCGATGTCCAGGGCCTTGCCGCAATTGTTGCGCTTGATCAGCGAGATGATCTCCGGCGACCAGCTTCCGTCGTCCATCATGCGGCCGACGCGCAGGCAGGCCTGGAGGCCGAGCGTGATCTCCGTCTGCATGTCGGCCAGCTTCTTCTGGACGAGCTGGTTGGCGGCCAGCGGACGGCCGAACTGCTTGCGGTCCAGCGTGTACTGGCGCGCCGCGTGCCAGCAGAACTCGGCGGCGCCCATCACGCCCCAGGCAATGCCGTAGCGCGCCTTGTTGAGGCAGCCGAACGGCCCGCCGAGGCCCGACGCGTTGGGCAGCAGGTTCCCGTCGGGCACGAAGGCCTCGTCGAGCACGATCTCGCCGGTCACCGAGGAACGGAGCGACAGCTTGCCCTCGATCTTCGGGGTCGAGAAGCCCTTGGTCCCGCGCTCGACGACGAAGCCCTTGATCTTGTTGTCATGGGCGTCGGACTTGGCCCACACCACCGCCAGATCGGCAATCGGCGAGTTGGTGATCCACATCTTGGAGCCGCTCAGCAGATAGCCGCCGTCCACCTTCGTGGCGCGGGTCTTCATGCCGCCGGGGTCGGAGCCGTGGTCCGGCTCGGTCAGGCCGAAGCAGCCGACCAGCTCGCCGCTGGCCAGACGCGGCAGCCACGTCTTCTTCTGCTCCTCGCTGCCGTAGGCGAAGATCGGGTGCATGACCAGCGAGGACTGCACCGACATCGCCGAGCGGTAGCCGCTGTCCACCCGCTCCACCTCGCGGGCGACGAGGCCGTAGGCGACGTGGTTGACCCCCGGCCCGCCATATTCCTCCGGGATGGTCGGACCGAGCAGGCCCAAGGCACCCATCTCCGCCATGATCTCGCGGTCGAAGCGCTCCTCCCGGAAGGCGCCGATGACGCGCGGCTGCAACTTGTCCTGGCAGTAGGCGCGGGCGCTGTCGCGCACCAGCTTCTCGTCCTCGGAAAGCTGGGAGTCGAGGAGGAAGGGATCGTCCCACTGCATGGTCTTCACGGTGCGTCTCCTGGTCCTTGCCCGAACGGTCGGGGGCGGACCTCTGGGTTGGGCGGCTTCAAGCGATGGACGGGCAGTCTGCCCGGTTGCTGCCATAGTGACAAACACATATTTTCGATCAGCCCCATAACGAAACGATATGACATATCGGGGATTGTCCGTACCGAAGCGTTTCAAAAAACTTTTAACGTGAAGCTTACCGAATCTTATGCAATTTTGCCCGTATATCCAGACTGGATACCCACTCTGACGGACAGCGACGCCCGTGCTTGCTGCATTGCAACCAATAACGGCCTTCTCCGATTTCCCTCTGTTGTTTGGACTCGCCTTGCTGACGCTGTTGCACGAAGACGTTGCGATTGCGGCGGGCGCCAGTCTCATCAGCGTCGGCACTCTCAACATCGGCCTTGCGGCTCTTGCTCTGTTGGGTGGGATTGTTGCCGGAGACCTTTTCATTTATTTCCTCGGAATCCTGTCGCTGCGCGTCACTTGGCTGCGGCGGCGGACCGAGGGGCCGTTGCTTGAGCGCTGCCGCACGGCGTTGCAGAAGAATTTGCTTCCGGCGCTGGTGACTTGCCGTCTGGTGCCCGGCGTCCTGTTCCCGACCTATTTCGCCTGCGGCGCGATGAAGGTGCCCTTCCTGCGCTTCATCGTCATCACGATCGTGACGGCGGTCCTGCATGTCGGTCTGCTGCTGACGCTGCTGACCTCCTCGCTGGAGGCGGCGGCGGTGGAGATGCAGGCCATCGGCCTCGTCACCGTGCTGGTCATCGTCGGGCTGCGGACACGGACGGCGCGCTCGGCGCTGGCCCCCCTGGCATCCCGGCTGAGCCGCGTCATCGGGCCGCACCTGCCGGCCGCGCTGAAGGGGATGCCGACGCCGCACGCCATCGCCCTGCCCGGCATGCCGGTGGTCCCGGCCGGCGCCCGCACCATCGGGCTGGCCGAGCGCATCCCGCCGCTGCTCTTCTACATTCCGCTGGTGATCCAGTGGTTCGCGCTGGGCATCCGCCACCGCAGCCTGAGCCTGCCGACGGCCGCCAACCCCTCGATCGAGGCGGGCGGCCTGCTCGGCGAATCCAAGATCCAGTGCATCGACCTGATCGGGCCGCAGGCGCGGCGCTGGGTGGCGAAATCGGTGGCGCTGGTCAACCGGCCGGATCTGAGCACCGCCGAGTTGGAGCGGGTGGCGGAATCGGCCGACCTCGCCTTCCCGCTGGTCGCCAAGCCCGACATCGGCTGGCGCGGCATCGGCGTCCGGCTGGTGCGCGACAGCGCCGACCTCGCCGCCTATCTGGCCGGCTTCCCGGCCGACTGCCGGGTGATCCTCCAGGATTACGTGCCCTACGCGGGCGAGGCCGGAATCTTCTACGTCCGGCTGCCGGGGGAGCAGAGCGGGCGCATCTTCTCGATGACCTTCCGCTATTTCCCGCACGTCGTCGGCGACGGGCGGTCGAGCCTGCGCGCCCTGATCGCGCGCGACCCGCGCGCCGCCTGGAAGGCCGACCTGCACCACGAGGCGCTGGCCGGCCGGCTGGACGAGGTGCCGGCGGAGGGCGACGTGGTCCGCCTGTCGCTGGTCGGCAGCAGCCGGGTCGGCGGCCTCTACAAGGACGCCCGCGCCCATGTGACGGCGACCCTGGTCGCGCGCTTCGACGAGATCGCCGATTCCATGCCGAACTTCCATTTCGGCCGCTTCGACGTGCGTTTCGCCTCGGTGGAGCGGCTGGAGCTGGGCGAGGACATCCAGATCATCGAGGTCAACGGCGCCGGGGCCGAGGCCATCCACATGTGGGATCCCGATTTCCGGCTGACCGACGCCTACGCCGCGCTGTTCCACCAGCAGGCGCTGATGTTCGAGGTCGCCGCCGCCAACCGGGCGCGCGGCTTCGCCCCGCTGACCGCGCTGGAGCTGGTCCGTTTCCAGCGGCGCCAGCAGGCGCTGCTGCCGCTCTACCCGGCCTCGAACTGACGGAACGCCCCGATGCGCCGCAACGCCCTGCGCCGCGGCGCCATCCGCCACCTCCGCAACCGCCCGTCGCTGGCGACGGCGCTGGCGCTGGCGGTGGCCGTCGCCATGGCCGCCGCGCTGTGGCTGCGCCCGGTCGGTGCCCTGCTGGTCGGCTGGGACGTCGGGGTTGCGCTCTACATCGTCGTCGCCTCCGCCTTGATGAGCCGGGCCACCGTCGCGTCGATGCGCCGCCGCGCCCAGCGGCTCGACCCCGGCAAATGGGGCGTGCTGGCGGGAGCGGTGCTGGCGGCGCTGGCCTCGCTGGTCGCCATCGCGGTCGAGCTGATCGCCGCCAAGGGCTCCCCCCACGCCGGCCTGTCGGCGGGGCTCGCCGCCGTGACGGTGCTGCTGTCCTGGGCCTTCCTGCACGTCTTCTTCGCCCAGCATTACGCCCATGATTACTGGCTGGACGGCACCGGCCAGGGCGGGCGGGCCCCGGATGGCCAGCCCCCGGACGGCCGCAGCCTGGATTTTCCCGGCAACGACGCGCCGGACTATCTGGAGTTCCTCTATTTCAGCTTCACCGTCGGCATGACGGCGCAGGTGTCCGACGTCACCACCCGGACGGCGGCGATGCGGCGGCTGGTGCTGATGCACGGCGCCCTGTCCTTCCTGTTCAACACGGCGGTGCTGGCGCTGGGGGTCAATCTTGCCGCCGGTCTGGTCGGCTGACGACCACTTCGAAAACGAACGATTTGCCGCTGGCGCCCGCCGGATTGCCCTGGGCAGGATGAGCGGCGTTTCGTTGCAACGCCGGAGGGTGTCGTGGGTTTTCGGTCGGCCGGTCCTGCGGCCTGGGCGCGCGCGTCACGGCGCTGCGCGGTGCTGATGTGCCTGCTGGCCGGCGCCCCGGCCGCCGGCGCGGCGGAGGCTCCCGAGACGGTGCTCGCCGGCCTGCTGCGCCGCTACGACGCGCCGGGCGGCGTGCTGGCGCTGTCCGGCCCCGACGGGATCCCCCGCGTCGTCGCCGCCGGGATGGCCGACCGGGCGCGCGGCGTCGCGGTGACGCCGGACACCCGCTTCCACACCGCCTCCGCCGGCAAGATGATGACGGCGGTCGCCGTCCTGCAACTGGTGCAGGAGGGGCGCGTCGCGCTCGGCGACCCCGCCCTGCCGCTGCTCGATCTGCCGGGGGTCGAGCGGCTCGCCAATCTGCGCACGGCGACGGTGGAGGATCTGCTGACCCACCGCTCGGGCATCCCCGATTGCCTGCGCAACGCGGCGGCGGTGACGGCCCGCCACCCGAGCCCGCGCTGGACGGTGGCGGAGGCGCTGACCGAGGCGCCCTGCGGCCGTCCGACCAAGCCGGGCGAGTACGCCTACTCCAACACCAACTACATGCTGCTGGGCCGGATCGTCGAGAAGCTGGACGGGGTCGGCCTTGCCGAGGCGCTGGCGGCGCGGATCTTCCGCCCGGCCGGGATGACGGCGACCGGGCTCGGCGCGGATCCGGCCGACCCCGGCGTCGCGCACGGCTACCGCGCGCCGAGGCCGGACGGCAGCCGGTCGGACGCCAGCCTCTACGCCTATTCCAGCCCGCTCGGCGACGCGCCGGCGACGATGACGGCCGGCGACCTGGAACGCTTCATGACCGCGCTGTTCCGCCGTCCGGGGCTGCTGCTCGACCCGGCGACGCTGCGGGCGATGCTGGTCGACCGGGCGGGCGACGCCGAGGACGGCTATGGGTACGGCATCATGGTGGAGGACAGCGATCTCGGGCCGAAATACGGGCATCCCGGCCGGCTCGCCGGCTTCCGCACCGAGGCCTGGTACTACCCGGAGCGTGACAGCGTCATCGTCCTGATCATGAACGGCGACGAGAACACCGACGACGACGTCGGCCTGCTGCTGGCCCGCGGCCTTCTGACGCCCTGAAGGGAGGCCGGGCCGACGCCGGCGCCCCCCCCAAGGATCGTCAGGCTCAGTTCACCGCCTTGTCGAGCGCGCGGCCGGCCTTCTCGGCCGGACCCGGCGGGTCGATGGCGTCCTTGACGCTCTGGCCGGCGTTGTCGATGGACTTGCCGGCGCGCTCGGCCGGGCCTTCCTGGTGGCAGGCGGCGACGGCGATCAGCGGCAGGACCAGGGCGGCGGTGCGCAACAACGTCAACATCGGAACATCTCCCATCGGAAAAACGGGTCCGGACCGGCGGGCGATATCGATTTCGCCGCGATCCAACCGCCCTTTCAACGCCCGCCGGAGCGGGTCGGACCGGGTTTAGGCCGATTGCGCCGCGCCGTTGCCCCGAAGGGGGCGGCTCATCATTTTGTGTTCCAATGTCAACGGCCCCTCCCCATCCCCGTGTCATGCTTCACGCACAGGCAAGGAGGGAGGCCGGCGATGGCGGTCTACACGCGCGATCTGGGGCGGCATCGGCACCGCTTCGACGACCTGAAGGCGGTGATGGCCTGCGCCTCGCCGCGCCGCTCGGGGGACGAGCTGGCGGGCATCGCCGCCGACAGCGACGAGCGGCGGGTGGCGGCGCGCATGCTGCTGGCCGACCTGCCGCTGACGGTCTTCCTGAACGAGGCGTTGGTCCCCTACGAGACCGACGAGGTGACGCGGCTGATCCTCGACGGCCACGATTCCGCCGCCTTCCGCCCGGTGGCGCACATGACGGTCGGGCAGTTCCGCGACTGGCTGCTGTCCTACGAGGCCGACACGGCGGCGCTGGCGGCGCTCGCCCCCGGCCTGACGCCGGAGATGGTGGCGGCGGTGTCGAAGCTGATGCGCAACCAGGATCTGGTCTGTGTCGCGGCGAAATGCTCGGTCGTCACCCGTTTCCGCACCACCATCGGCCTGCCCGGCCGGCTGTCGAGCCGTCTCCAGCCCAACCACCCGACCGACGACCCCACCGGCATCGCCGCCTCGACGCTGGACGGGCTGCTCTACGGCATCGGCGACGCGGTGATCGGCATCAACCCGGCGACCGACAATGTTCCGGCCTGCGTCGCACTGCTGGAGATGCTGGAGGCGGTGCGCACGCGCTTCGACATCCCGGTGCAGTCCTGCGTGCTGGCCCACGTCACCACCACGCTCCAGGCGATCGAGCGCGGGGCGCCGGTCGATCTGGTCTTCCAGTCGATCGCCGGCACCGAAAAGGCCAACCGGGGATTCGGCGTCAGCCTGTCGCTGCTGGCCGAGGCGCAGGAGGCCGCCAAGGCGCTGAAGCGCGGCAGCATCGGCGACAACGTGATGTATTTCGAGACCGGCCAGGGCTCGGCGCTGTCGGCCGACGCGCATTTCGGGGTGGACCAGCAGACGGTCGAGACCCGCGCCTACGCCGTCGCCCGCGCCTTCGATCCGCTGCTGGTCAACACGGTGGTCGGCTTCATCGGGCCGGAATACCTGTATGACGCCAAGCAGATCACGCGGGCCGGGCTGGAGGATCACGCCTGCGCCAAGCTGCTCGGCGTGCCGATGGGCTGCGACGTCTGCTACACCAACCACGCCGAGGCCGACCAGGACGACATGGACGTCCTGATGACGCTGCTGGCGACGGCCGGGGTCAATTTCCTGATCGCGGTGCCCGGCGCCGACGACGTGATGCTGAACTACCAGAGCCTGTCCTACCACGACGTGCTCGGGCTGCGGCACCTGCTGAAGCGTCCGCCCGCCCCGGAATTCGAGGCGTGGCTCGACAAGGCCGGCTGGCTCGACGAGCAGCGCCGCCTGCCGCCCTGGCCCGACCGGAGCCTCGTCGTCTCCGCCCTGCTGGGGAGGGCGGCCGTATGAACGACCAGCCCAAGGATCCCTGGGCGCGCTTCCGCCGGGCGACCCGCGCGCGGATCGGGCTGGGGCGCAGCGGCGACTCGCTGCCGACGAAGGCGCTGCTGGAGTTCCAGCTCGCCCACGCCCGTGCCCGCGACGCGGTGCACAGCGCGGTGAACTTCGACCGGCTGGCCGCCGATCTGGCGCCGCACCCGACCCTGCGCGTCCACAGCGCCGCCCCCGACCGCGCCACCTACCTGCGCCGCCCCGACCTCGGCCGCCGGCTCGACCCGGCGAGCGCCGCCGCCCTGCCGCCGGCTCCGGCTGACGGGGCGTGGGACGTCCTGTTCGTCATCGCCGACGGGCTGTCGGCGGCGGCGGTGCAGGTCAACGCGGCGCCGCTGGTCCACGCCTGCGTCGAGCGGCTCGCCCACCTGCGCATCGGGCCGCTGGTGCTGGCGGAGCAGGCGCGGGTCGCGCTCGGCGACGAGGTGGGCGCCGCCATGGGCGCCCGGCTGGTGGCGCTGCTGGTCGGCGAGCGGCCGGGCCTGTCGGCGGCGGAGTCGCTGGGCGTCTACCTGACCTGGGATGCGAAGCCGGGGCGCGCCGATTCCGAGCGCAACTGCATCTCCAACATCCACGCCGACGGCCTGCCCATCGGGGCGGCGGCGGACAAGCTGTGCTGGCTCGTCACCGAGGCGGCGCGGCTGAAACTGACGGGGGTCGGCCTCAAGGAGGACGCCCCGTCCCTGGCGGGTCCGGACAACGACAAGAAACAGGGACCGGACCTGCCCAGCCCCGCAAGGGGACACGACGGCAAACCATGACCAACGCCTTCGAACAGGGGCAGGAGGTATTTTCATGTCTGGGAGCACGAAGCCTGAACTGAGCAAGAGCCTGACCGGGCTGCATCTGTGGGGGATCGCGGTCGGTCTGGTGATCTCCGGCGAGTATTTCGGCTGGAGCTACGGCTGGGCGGCGGCGGGGACGCTGGGGTTCCTCGTCACCACCATCCTGATCGCGGCGATGTACACCACCTTCATCTTCAGCTTCACCGAGCTGACCACCGCCATCCCGCACGCCGGCGGGCCGTTCGCCTACAGCTACCGCGCCTTCGGGCCGACCGGCGGCTTCGTCGCCGGCTTCGCCACGCTGATCGAGTTCGTCTTCGCCCCGCCGGCCATCGCGCTGGCCATCGGCGCCTATCTGAACGTGCAGTTTCCCGGGCTCGACCCGAAGATGGCGGCGGTCGGCGCCTACGTCATCTTCATGGGGCTGAACGTGGCGGGCGTGTCCATCGCCGCGACCTTCGAGCTGTTCGTGACGGTGCTGGCGATCATCGAGCTGATCGTCTTCATGGGCGTCGTCTCGCCGGGCTTCTCCTGGGCCAACTTCGCGGCCAAGGGCTGGTCGGGGGAGGACGGCTTCTCGCTGGGGTCGCTCGGCGGCGTCTTCGCGGCCATCCCCTTCGCCATCTGGTTCTTCCTGGCGATCGAGGGCGCGGCGATGGCGGCGGAGGAGACCCGCGATCCCAGGCGCACCGTGCCGCGCGCCTACATCTGCGGGATCCTGACGCTGGTGGTGCTGGCCTTCGGCACCATGATCTTCGCCGGCGGAGTCGGCGACTGGACCCAGCTCTCCAACATCAACGACCCGCTGCCGCAGGCGATGAAGGCGGTGGTCGGCGAGAACAGCGGCTGGCTGCACATGCTGGTGTGGATCGGGCTGTTCGGGCTGATCGCCTCCTTCCACGGCATCATCATGGGCTATTCCCGCCAGATCTTCGCGCTGGCCCGCGCCGGCTTCCTGCCGCCGGTCTTCGCCACCGTCCACCCGACCCGTAAGACGCCGCATTGGGCGATCCTGGCCGGCGGCGTGGTCGGCATCGCCGCCATCTTCTCCGACGGGCTGGTCGAGATCGGCGGGCAGCCGCTGACCGCCAACATCGTCACCATGTCGGTGTTCGGCGCCATTGTCATGTACATCATGTCCATGGCGGCGCTGTTCCGCCTGCGCGCGATCGAGCCGGGGCTGGAGCGCCCGTACCGCGCGCCCTTCTACCCGGTGTTTCCGGCGATCTCGCTGGGGCTGGCGGTGCTGGCGCTGGCGACGATGATCTACTTCAACGCCCTGGTCTTCGGCCTGTTCGTCGGGCTGTTCGCGGTCGGCTACCTGTTCTACCGCTTCACCGCCGATCTGCGGGAGGATGGCGACCCGCTGCTGAACCTCGCGCACGCGGAAGCGCGCAGCATGACGGATTGAGGGCCGTTTGCGCTGCTTAATTCCCTCTCCCGTCCCGGGAGAGGGCGATATTCGGGTCGCCATCCTTCGCGATGGCGGCCCTTTCTCTTTGAAGGCGAAATATCCGCCCATCGTATTATTGTCGCCGCTTGCCTTTCCGGCCATGCTGACTTGCGGGTTCGGCACGGTGTTTGCTGCGTTGCGGCAAACCGGCTTCGAAAGGCTGTCCCATGACGCCGCGCGGATCGATTTCCAGGCAGACTCCCGGTCATTATCCAGGCTCCGGCACAGCGCCTGTGCAACGCAACATCCTGGCCGCCGCCGCGTCGGGCGTCGCCGACTTCATCGCCGGGCAGGGCGGGCATCCCGACGACGTCTTCCATCGCGCCGGCGTCGAGGAGAAGGCGCTCGGCCAGCCGACGCTGGCGCTCGACCTCGGCGCCTATGTGGCGATGATGGAGGTCGCGGCGCGCGACACCGGCAACGACAATTTCGGGCTGCTGTTCGGGCGCCAGTTCCAGCCGGAGATGCTGGGGCTGATCGGCCGCATCGCGCTGGCGGCGCCGACTCTCGGCTCGGCGCTCGACCATCTGGCCCGGCTGTTCCCCTTCCACCAGCAGGCGACGGAGACCCGCTTCGTCCGCGACGGCGAGTTCCTGCGGCTGGAATACCGCATCCTCGACGGCCGCATCGTCGAGCGGCGGCAGGACGCGGAACTGACCATGGGCATGTTCGCCAACGTGGTGCGCGCGGGACTCGGCCCGTCCTGGATGCCGGAGGAGGTGCTGTTCGAGCATCCCCGGCCCGAGGGCTGGCGCCAGCACGAGGCGCTGTTCGACGCCCCGGCCCATTTCGGCCAGCGCACCAACGCGCTGGTGCTGCGCGACCGCAACCTCGACCGCCGCATGCTCGACCGCCGCATGCCGGGGGGCGACATGGCGCGGCTGACCGCGCTGTGCGGCACGCTGGTCGGCATCGCCGGGGACACCGGAACGCCGGCCCTGCTCGACCGCGTGAAGGCCGAGGTGCGCGCGCGCCTGCCGGAAGGCTACCCCTATGTCGAGGACATCGCCGACGCGCTGGGGATCGCCCGCTGGACGCTGCAACGCCGGCTGGCCGACGAGGGGCTGAGCTTCTCCGATCTCGTCGAGCGGGTGCGGCGCGAGTTGGCCGGCGTCTACATCCGCCAGCGCCATGTGCCGGTCGCCGACATCGGCGTCCTGCTCGGCTATTCGGAGGTCAGCGCCTTCAGCCGGGCCTTCCGACGCTGGTTCGGCGTCTCGCCGCTGGGAATGCGGGCGGGCTGAGGGAACGGGCCGGCGTCACTCCGCGTCCGGCAGGATCCTCTGGAGGCGGGCGAAATCCACATACTGGGGCGGGCGGTCCTTCAGCAGGTCCGGCGCCGCCGTGGCGTTCTCGGTCGCGCATTCGGCGACGTAGCGCGCCAGCAGATCGCGCATGACGTCGGACAGCGGTGTTTGCCGCTGGCGCGCGTAATTCTTGGCCGCTGCTTTGACGCGGTGGTCGACGCGCAGCGAAATCGTCGCCTTTCTTGGATGAAACGCATCTCCAAGCATGATGAATGCCCTCGGTCCTTGTCGATCCGTCCTTCCTGGATATTTCAGAACGGCTGTGGATACAAGGATCGCGGGATCAAGAATCGATCTTTCCTGGGGATGATAGAATGTGAATTTGTGTGGATAAGATTTCGGCCGGTTTTCTTCTCCACAGAATCTGTGGATAGATGTGTGCGCAATCCCCGAACAGAATCAGCGCCACCCTTTGGCGCGGCGTATCCCGCCTGTGGATGAGTGGGTTTGCTTAAAAATTAGGCAGTCCGGGAAAGTTCCCTCAGAAGCCGCGGCCCGAACCGATCAGCCGCATGCGCCCGGCCGGGGACAGGTCGGGCAGCAGGGTCAGGATGGTCTCCTCGGTCAGCTCGGCGATCTGCCGGCGCTTGGCGCGGGCGGCCTCGGTGGCGGCGCGCAGGGCCTGGGGATCGAAGCGCTCGGCCTCCAGGATGGTGCGGACCTTGTGGCCGGCCGCGCGGTACTCGTCGGTCAGGGCGGCGTAGCGGGCGCGCTGCGGCTCGAAGGCGGCGCGCAGGCGGGCGGCGTCCTCGGCCGACAGGTCGGGGACCAGGCGCTCGACGAAGCGGTCGGGCATCGGCTGGTAGGGCGGCGGGGGCGGATGGCGCCAGGTCGCGACCAGCGCCGCCGCCAGGAACAGGTTGAGGCCGAGCGACAGCAGCGTCAGCGCGCGCAAGCCCAGACGCGGCCGCAGGCGGGTGAGGATGGCGCCGGTCATCGCGCGTCTCCGTCGAACAGGGTGGGCACGTCGTCGCTCAGCAGGGCGACGTCCCGCGTGGCGGTGGGCGCCGGGCCGCCGGGGGTGGCGAGGCTGCCGGCGAGCCAGCCCAGCGCCAGCAGCGCCACGCACAGCGACGCCGCCGTCCGCCGCGGCATGCGGCCGAGCAGCAGCATCATGAGCGTGTCCTGCGGGACGGAGCGCGCCGCCGCGCCGACGGCCGACAGCAGGCGGGCGACGCGCGCCTCGTCCACCGCCGGAACCGGACCGCCGAGCAGCCGGTCGAACGCCTCGGCCTCGCGCACCGCGTCCCTCAGGGCGGGGGAGGCGGCGAGCGCCCGTTCGGCGTCGGCGCGCAGCTCCGGCGGCCAGCGGGCGGGGTCGGCGCCGAGATCGGCGAGGTGCTGGAGGAACTGGCTCTCGGTCATCATGACACCCTCCCGGCGGCGAGCGCCGTCTTCAACGCACCCCGCGCCCGCGCCAGCAGCGACGCGAAGGCGGTCTCGGACAGTCCCAGGATCTCGGCGGCCTGCCGCAGGCTCAGCCCCTCCTGGTGGAACAGCACCACGGCGGCGCGCTGGCGGTCGGGCAGCCCGTCCAGCGCGCGGTTGACGAGGTCGGCGGTCTGGCGCTCGGCGATTTGCGCCACCGCGTCGGGGGCGGCGTCGGGCAGTTCCCCGGCGTCCTCCAGCGGCGACCACGCCGGCCGGCGCCCACGGTCGATGGCGAGGTTGACGACGATCCGGTAGAGCCAGGTCGTGAAGGCGGCGCGGGCGCCGTCCCAGCGGGCGGCGTGCTGCCAGACGCGCAGGAACGCCTCCTGCGCGATCTCGTCGGCGTCGGACGGGTTGCCGGTCATCCGCTGCGCCAGCGCCACCGCGCGCCGCATGTGGCGGGCCGCCAGCCGCTCGAAGGCCCCGGCGTCGCCGCCGGCCACGCGCGCCATCAGCGAATCGTCGCCGTCGGTGTCGTTCATCGCCGTCCGGTCCGGCGCCATGGCGTGATGCAGGGCGTGCAGCAGGGCATGGCGAAGACCTACGTCAAGCGGCCTGGAAATGCACCCGTTCGTCGTCGCCTCCCTATCGAAAAGCTGTCAAGAGAGCCCCCTCTCCCCTTGTGGGAGAGGGGTTGGGGTGAGGGGGAGCGAATCTTTCCGCCTCCGGCGGAATACCCCTCATCCCAACCCTTCTCCCGCAAGGGGAGAAGGGCTTTTGAGCATGATCCGGCGTGAGGATGGCATTCATCCCCCCTACTCCGCAGGCGCCAGCGACCGGCGCCCGCGCTTGCGGCGCAGCGCCAGCCTCTCCAGCGTCAGATAGACCACCGGCGTCGTGTAGAGCGTCAGCATCTGGCTGACCAGAAGCCCGCCGATGATGGCGACGCCGAGCGGCCGGCGCAGCTCGCCCCCCGTGCCGTAATCGAAGGCCAGCGGCACCGCGCCGAGCAGCGCCGCCATCGTCGTCATCATGATCGGGCGGAAGCGCACCAGACCGGCCTCGCGGATCGCCTCCAGCGGCGTCAGGCCGCGCTCGCGCTCGGCCTCCAGCGCGAAGTCGATCATCATGATGGCGTTCTTCTTGACGATGCCGATCAGCAGCACGATGCCGATCAGCGCGACGATCGACAGGTCGTAGCCGGTCAGGATCAGCGCGATCAGCGCCCCCAAGCCGGCCGACGGCAGGGTGGACAGGATCGTCAACGGGTGGATCAGGCTCTCGTACAGCACGCCGAGCACGACGTAGATGGTCAGCAGCGCCGCCAGGATCAGCAGCGGCTGGCTCGACTGCGACTGCTGGAAGGCGCGGGCGTCGCCCTGGAAGCCGGCGCGGATGCTGGCCGGCATGCCGATGTCCTCGGCCGCCCGCGCGATCACCTGGGTCGCCTGGCTCAGCGAGACTCCCGGCGCGAGGTCGAAGGTCAGGTTGGCGACCGGGAAGCCGCTCTGGTGCTGGATGCTCGACGCCTGGTTGCCGATGGTCACGCTGGCGACCGCCGACAGCGGCACCAGCCCGGCGCGGCCCGGCACATGCATCCTCTTCAAGGCGTCGGGGCCGAGCGCGTCCCTAGGATCGACCTCCAGCACCACCTTGTGCTGGTTCTGCATCAGGTACATGGTCGAGACCTGCCGCTGCCCGAAGGCGTCGTACAGCGTCGCCTCCAGCGCGCTGATCGACACCCCGAGCCGCGAGGCGGCGTCGCGGTCCACCTGGATGTTCGCCTGGATGCCGCCGTTCTGGCGGTCGTTGGCGACGTCGACCAGCTCCGGCAGGGTGCGCAGCTTGTCGACCAGCTTCGGCGCCCAGGCGTTGAGCGCGTTGATGTCGGTGTCCTGGAGCGAGTAGCGGTACTGGCTGCGCCCCTGGAAGCCGCCGACCCGGATGTCCTGCACCGGGCTGAGATAGAGCTGCGCCCCCGGCACGCGGGCGGCGCGCATCCGCAGCCGCTGGGTGACGGTCGCCAGATCCTCGCGCTGGTCGCGCGGCTTCAGCGCGATGAAGATCTGGCCGGAATAGGTGCCGCCCGGCCCGCCGCCGCCGATCGAGGCGCCGACGCTCTCCACCGCCGGGTCGCCGTCGATGGCCTCCTGCAACGCCCGCTGGCGCGCCAGCATGGCCTGGAAGGAGATGTCCGGCGGCGGGTCGCTGAAGCCGTTCAGCATGCCGGTGTCCTGCTGCGGGATCAGCCCCTTCGGCACCTGCCCGTAGAGCCAGACGCTGACGCCGATGATGGCGAAGGTCGTGACCAGCATGAAGCGCCGGTGCTCCAGCACCCAGTCGAGCCCGTCGGCGTAGAGCCCGAACAGCCGGTCGCCGACCCAGCCCAGCGCGCGGGCGACGCGGCCGGGCGGGCCGCGCTCGGCCTCGGGGGTCAGCAGATGGGCGCACATCATCGGCGTCAGCGTCAGCGAGACGACGGCCGAGACGGCGATGGCGACCGACAGGACGACGGCGAACTCGCGGAACAGCCGGCCCTGGATGCCGCCCATGAACAGGATGGGGATGAAGACCGCGACCAGCGACAGGCTGATCGACACCACGGTGAAGGCGACCTGACGGGCGCCCTTCAGCGCCGCCCGCAACGGCGTCTCGCCTTTCTCGATGTGGCGGACGATGTTCTCGATGACGACGATGGCGTCGTCGACCACGAAGCCGACCGAGATGGTCAGCGCCATCAGCGAGAAATTGTCCAGGCTGTAGCCGGCCGCCCACATCACCGCGCAGGTGCCGGCCAGCGACAGCGGCACGGCGGCGGTCGGGATCACGGTGGCCCACAGCCGGCGCAGGAACAGCGCCATCACCATCACCACCAGCGCCACCGTGATCGCCAGCGTCTTCTGCACGTCGGCGATGGAGGCGCGGATCATCGGCGTGCGGTCGCTGCGCACCGCGATCTTGACGCCGGGCGGCATCCAGCCCTCCAGCACCGGCAGCTCGGCGCGGATGCGGTCGACCGTCTCCACCACGTTGGAGCCGGTCTGCTTCTGGATGTTGATGAGGACGGCGCGCTGCCCGTCGTACCACGCCGCGGTGCGGCTGTTCTCCGGCGCCTCGATCACCTCGGCGACGTCGGACAGGCGGATGGTGGCGCCGTTCTTCTCGGTGACGATCAGCCGGCGGTAGGCGTCGGCGCCGAACAACTGGTCGCTGGCGCCGATCGCCCAGCTCTCGTGCTCGCCGTCGAAGCTGCCCTTGGGGCCGTTGGCGTTGGCCTGGGAGATGGCGCTGCGGATCATCTCCAGGCTGACGCCCATCGACGCGGCGGCGGCGGCGTTGGCGCGGACGCGGACGGCGGTCTTCTCCGCCCCGTTGATCGAGACCTGGGAAACGCCCTCGATCTGGCTCAGCCGCTGGCCGATGATGGTCTCGGCGAGCGAGAAGACCTCCCCCGGCGGCAGGGTGGCGGAGGTCATCGCCAACGTCATGATCGGGGCGTCGCTGGGGTTCATCCGCCGCATGCGGGGCGGGCTCGGCAGATCGGCCGGCAGGTCGCCGCCGGCCGCGTTGATGGCGGCCTGGACGTCGCGCGACGCCGCCTCGACGTCGCGGTCCAGCTCGAACTGCACGACGACGGCGGTGCTGCCCAGCTTGCTGTTCGACGTCATCTCGGTGATGCCGGCGATGCGCGACAGGCGGCGTTCCAGCGGTGTCGCAACCGAGGCGGCCATCGTCTCCGGGCTGGCGCCGGGCAGCGAGGCGGAGACGACGATGGTCGGGAACTCGACCTGCGGCAGCGGGGCGACGGGCAGGAAGCGGTAGGCGACGATGCCCAGCAGCATCAGCCCCACCATCAGCAGCGAGGTGCCGACCGGACGGTGGATGAAGGGGGTGGAGAGGGACATGGCCGCCTACTCCGCCGCCGCCGGTTCGCCGTGCGGCGGCGGCGTCGCCTTGGCCTTGCGGCGCGGGCGCAGCAGCCGGCCGAGCCGGTCCATGTACAGATAGACCACCGGCGTCGTGTAGAGCGTCAGCACCTGGGACACCAGCAGCCCGCCGACGATGGCGATGCCCATCGGCTGGCGCAGCTCCGACCCGGTGCCGGTCTCCAGCGCCAGCGGCAGGGCGCCGAGCAGCGCCGCCATCGTCGTCATCATGATCGGCCGGAAGCGCAGCAGCGACGCCTCGTAGATCGAGCGCTCCGGCGCCATGCCCTGGTGGCGCTCGGCCTCCAGCGCGAAGTCGATCATCATGATGGCGTTCTTCTTGACGATGCCGATCAGCAGCACGATGCCGACCAGCGCGATCAGCGACAGGTCGTGACCCGTCGCCATCAGCGCCAGGATGGCGCCGACGCCGGCCGACGGCAGGGTCGACAGGATGGTGATCGGGTGGATCGTGCTCTCGTAGAGGATGCCCAGCACGATGTAGACCGCGACCACCGCCGCCAGGATCAGCCAGGGCTGGGTTTCCAGCGAGGAATTGAACTCGGCGGCCGTGCCGGCGAAGCGGGCGGTCGCGGTGTCGGGCATGCCGATGCCGGCGCGCGCCTCCTGGATCGCCCGCACCGCGTCGCCCAGCGCCACGCCGTGGGCGACGTTGAAGGACAGGGTGACGGAGGGGAACTGGCCCTGGTGGGTGATGACCAGCGGGGCGGTGGTGCGCTCCACCCTGACCAGCGCGTTCAGCGGCACGACGCCGCCCCCGCTCGACTTCACGTAGATCTTGGACAGCGAGGCCGGGTCCATCTGGAAGGCCGGCTCCACCTCCAGGATGACGCGGTACTGGTTGGTCTGGGTGTAGATGGTCGAAACCTGCCGCTGGCCGAAGGCGTCGTACAGCGTGTCGTCGATCGCCTGCGGCAGCACATGCAGGCGCGAGGCGGCGTCGCGGTCGATGGTGAGGTAGACCTGGAGACCGTAGGGCTGCTGGTCGGTCGCCACGTCGGTCAGCTCGGGCCGGGCGCGCAGCGCGTCGAGCAGGCGCGGGGTCCAGGTCTCCAGCTCCTTCGGGTCGGCGTCCTGCAACACGTACTGGTACTGGGTGCGGCTGACGCGGCTGTCGATCTGCACGTCCTGCACCGACTGCATGAACAGCGAGATGCCCTTCAGCTCCGCCGTGGCGGCGCGCAGCCGGGCGATGATCGCCTCCGCCGATGAGGTCCGCTGCTCGCGCGGCTTGAGCGCGATGGTCAGGCTGCCGGTGTTGGTGGTGGCGTTGACCGTGCCGGTGCCGACGAAGCTCGCCACCCCGGTGACGTCGGGGTCGCGCCGCACGATCTCGGCGACCTCGCGCTGGCGCTCGGCCATCGCCTTGACCGAGATGGAGGGGGCGGCGTCGGTGACGCCGACGATGACGCCGGTGTCCTGCTGCGGCAGGAAGCCCTTCGGCACCGCGTTGTAGAGCCACAGCGTCGCGGCCAGCGTCGCCAGGGTGAAGAGCAGCGTCGCGAACTGGTGGCGCAGCACGACGCGCAGGCTCGCCGCGTAGCCGTTGAGCAGCGCGTCGAAGCCGCGCTCGCTCCAGCGGAAGAAGATGTTCGGCCGCTCGTCGCCCTCCGGCTTCAGCAGGCGGGCGCACATCATCGGCGTCAGGGTCAGCGAGATCACCATCGACACCAGCACCGCGATGGAGAGCGTGACGGCGAACTCGCGGAACAGCCGGCCGACCACGCCGCTCATGAACAGCAGCGGGATGAAGACGGCGATCAGCGACAGCGTCAGCGAGACGACGGTGAAGCCGATCTGGCGGGCGCCCTTCAGCGCCGCCTGCATCGGCGTCTCGCCCTTCTCGATGTGGCGGACGATGTTCTCGATCATGACGATGGCGTCGTCCACCACGAAGCCCGACGCGATGGTCAGCGCCATCAGCGACAGGTTGTCGAGGCTGAAGCCGCACAGCGCCATGATTCCGAAGGTGCCGATCAGCGACAGCGGCAGAACCGCCGCCGGGATCACCGTCGCCCACGCCTTGCGCAGGAACAGGAAGATCACCATCACCACCAGCCCGGCGGTGAGCACCAGCGTCTTCTGGACGTCCAGCACCGAGGCGCGGATCGTCTCGGTCCGGTCGGTCAGCACCGCCATCGTGATCTGCGGCGGCAGCGACTCCTGGATCGACGGCAGCAGGGCGCGGATGCGGTCCACCGTGTCGATGATGTTGGCGCCGGGCTGGCGCTGGACGTTCAGCAGCACCGCCGGCTTGCCGTCGTGCCACGCCGCCAGCCGGGTGTTCTCCACCGAATCGACGACGGCGCCGATGTCGGACAGCCGCACCGGGCCGCCGTTCCTGTAGGTGACGATGATCGGGCGGTAGGCGGCGGCGTTCTCGATCTGGTCGTTGACGCCGATCGACCAGGACTGGCGCGGCCCGTCGAAGCTGCCCTTGGGGGCGTTGACGTTGGCCTGGGTGATGGTGGTGCGCACGTCCTCCAGCGTCAGCCCCAGCCCGGCGACCGCCGCCGGGTTGACCTGCACGCGCACGGCCGGGCGCAGGCCGCCCTCGATGCCGACATAGCCGACGCCGTCGACCTGGCCGAGCTTCTGCGCCAG
The DNA here is from genome assembly GCF_020005195.1 of Azospirillum agricola. Lineage (NCBI taxonomy): Bacteria > Pseudomonadati > Pseudomonadota > Alphaproteobacteria > Rhodospirillales > Azospirillaceae > Azospirillum > Azospirillum agricola. The sequence continues at coordinate 62,107 of NZ_JAIFZR010000002.1, read as the reverse complement.
CAGCGTGTCGGCGGCGTCGCTGACCGTCTCCAGCCGCAGGGAGTCGGAGCTGAGCGCCAGCACCATGACCGGCGTGTCGGCCGGGTTGACCTTGTCGTAGATCGGCGGGTTGGGCAGCCCCTTGGGCAGGCTGCCGGCCGCCGCGCTGATGGCCGACTGCACGTCCTGCGAGGCGGCGTCGATGTCGCGCGACAGGTTGAATTGCAGGGTGATGCTCGACAGCCCGAAGGAGCTGGTCGAGATCATCGACGAGATGCCGGCGATCTGCCCGAGCTGGCGCTCCAGCGGCGCCGTGACCGAGGAGGCGATGACGTCCGGCGCCGCCCCCGGCAACTGGGTGGTGACGCGCACGGTCGGGAAATCGACCGTCGGCAGCGACGAGATCGGCAGCGCGCTGTAGCCGAGCAGCCCCAGCAGCACCACCGCCGCCATCAGCAGCCCGGTGGCGACCGGCCGCAGGATGAAGGGGGCGGAGATGTTCATGAGGGCTCACGCGGGCTGCGGGCGGGGCCGGCACTCTCCGGGCTGCCATCCGCCGAGGGCGGCCGGCGGCGCGGGGCGTCCGGGTTGTTCGGATCGCGGGGGCCGCGTTCCCGGTGGCGTTCCTCGCGGGCGACCGGGGCCTCGCCTCCCGACTGGCCAGCCATGGCGGGCGGTGCCCCGGCGGGTGCGGCGGCGGTGGGGGAGCCGGCCGGAGGCTGGGCGGCGGCCGGATCGACGATGCGGACGCGCGAGCCGGGCTGGAGCCGGTACTGGCCGTCCACCACCACCCGCTCGCCGGGGGTCAGCCCGGATTCGACGATGGCCTTGTTCTCCTCGATGTGGCCGACCTTGATCGGGCGTTGCTCGACGGTCTGGTCGTCCTTGACGATGTAGGCGAAGGTCCCCTGGGGGCCGCGCTGCACCACCGTGGCCGGCACCGTCGTGGCCCCCCGGCGCACCGTGGAGAGCAGCCGGACGTTGACGAACTGGCCGGGCCACAGGCGCTGCGGCTCGTTGGGCAGGGTCGCCTTCAGGCGGATGGTGCCGGTGCCGCTGTCGATCAGGTTGTCGATGACCTGGAGCGCCCCGGCGCCGAGCAGCGCCCTGCCCTCGCGGTCGAGCGCCTGGACCGGCACCTCGCCATTGGCCTGGGCGGCGAGGATGGCGGGAAGCTGCTTCTCCGGCAGGGTGAAGACGACGGCGATCGGCTGGATCTGGGTGATGGTGACGATGCCGTTCTGGTCGCTCGCCCGCACGACGTTGCCGTTGTCGATGTTGCGCAGGCCGATCCGTCCGCTGATCGGGGCGGTGACGGTGGTGTAGTTGAGCTGCACCCGCACCGCCTCGATCGCCGCCTCGTCGGCGCGGATCTGCGCCTCGTACTGGGCGACCAGGGCGCGCTGGGTGTCCACCGTCTGCTTGGAGGCGAACTCCCTCAGGTTCATGTTGCGCTCCAGGTCGCGCCGGGCGTTGGCGAGCTGGGCCTCGTCCTGCGCCTTCTTGGCCTGGGCCTGGGCGAGCTGGGCCTGGAGCGGGCGCGAGTCGATCACCGCCAGCACGTCGCCGGCCTTGACCATCTGCCCCTCGCGCAGGTCGAGCCGTTGCAGCTCGCCGTCGACGCGGGCGCGCACGGTGACGCTGTTGAAGGCCTGCACGGTGCCGATGCCGTCGAACCAGATGGGCACGTCCTCGCGCGCCACCGTGCCGGCCTGCACGGCGACCACCGGGCTGCGGCCGCCGCCCGGAGCCATGCCGGGAGGACCGGGCATGCCGGGCGGGCCGCCGGGGACCCCGGCGGTCCTGGCCGGCGCCGTCAGCTTCCGCTCGACCGCGTAACCGACGCCACCGGCCAGCCCGACGAGAACCACGCCGGTGACGACCGGCCTCCAACGAATCTTCATGACAGTCCCGACGCTCGCTCGACCTGTTTGTCCGGCCGCGTTTCCTTGGCGTTCCTTGGTACGGGCGGCTGGGGCGAATTCGTCGCGCGAAGGCGGGATATTTTTCGGGGCGGGCCTGCGGGCGTGCCCGCCCCTTTCCCGGCGGGCTCCCGGGGCCGGGGGTCTCAGAGGGTGGCGCGCAGCTCGTCCGCCAGCAGGCGCGTCACCCCGGCGGGCAGGGCGAGGTGGCAAACGCCGCGGTCCTGCATCACCAGCTCCAGGGCCAGGGCGTTGGTCGCCGCCAGCGCCCGGATGGTGTCGACGACGCGGGAATCGTCGTGGCGGACCGCCCAATGGCTCTCCTCGATCCTCGGCCGCTTCAGGGAGAAGCGCAGCGCCAGCGCCGGATCCTCCGGCGCCCGCCCGCCGGCCCGGGCGAAGGCGCGCAGCGCGTCGCCCAGCGATTCCACGACGCCGCTGATGAACAGCAGGGGCAGCGGCGGCTGCCGGTCGCGCGCGAACAGGATCAGCGCGCCGCCCTCCTCCCCGCCGTTGCGCGCCACCGCCGCGCTGGCGACGACGCGGTCGGGGCCGAGTTTCAGCAGGTGCGACAGCGGGGTTCCGGTCATGTGGCGTGTCCGTCGGCGGTGGTTTGCGGCGAGGCTAGCCGATCCCCCCCGCCCTGTCCCGGATCCGCCGCCAGTTTTTCCATTTCCCGCCGCAACCGCTCGGACAGCGCCCAGTCGCGCTCCGGCACCATGCCCGACACCTCCAGCAGCAGCTTGCTGAGGATGGCGTCGGCGAAGGCGTCGAAGTCGTTCGCCGGCACCAGGAAGGCGCCGGGACCGCCGATGACGTGGTCGCGGTAATAGCCGTCGAGGTTGTTGGAGGGCGAGCCGCCCCACGGGTTGGGCCGGTCGTTGAGGATCGGCAGCCCGTTGATGGTGATGCCGCGCGCCACCGCCTCGTCGCGCGCCGTCTCCACCGGACGGCCGCGGTTGTTCTCGCCGTCGCCCGATATGTCGATGACTCGGCGGGTGCCCTCCACCCCGTTGGCCTCGAACAGCGGCACGGCGTGGTCGATGGCGCCGCTGATCGAGGTCCATTGCTGCGAGGTGATCGGCGCCTCGCCCACCGCCAGCGCGAAGCTGCGCACGCTGCGGGGGTCGCTCAGCACGGTCCAGTCGATGACGGTGCGCTGGTAGTTGTCGCCGGCCCATTCCATGTAGGTGACGGCGATGCGGCCGAAGGGACCGCCCCGGATCGCCCGCTGGATCTTCTCGTTCAGGAAGGCCTGGACGTAGCCGTCGCGCTGGAGCCTCCCCTCCTCCGGGTCGACGCTGCCCGACACGTCGATGGCCAGGACCAGCTCCAGGTCGACCGGCTCGTCGGCGAAGGCCGGTGGGGCCATGGCCGGCTGGGACAAGGGGGAGGCCAGCGCCAGGGCGGCGGCCAGGGTGAGGCGACGGCACGAACGACGGCACACAGGCATCGCGCACCCCCTTTGCGTTGTCCTTTCCGACACGGGCAAGGGAATGACATGGACAGCGCCGCCGCCGCTGTCCACCGCGCGGAACCGCGCCTGCCTGTTTGCGCCCCCCGCGCCGGAGGCCGGCGACCGGAGGCGGTACGCCGGACGGAGCCTCGATCCGGGTTGCCGGCCCGAATCGCCGGCATGGCTGCGCTTCCCCGTCACCGCTTGTGGAGGCGGAAGGTTCGTGCTCCCCTGGGCGCCCATCCCACCTGGAGCAGCCCCCATGAGCTGGCAGACGCTCGCCTTCTTCTTCGCCACCGCCTTCGTGATCTCGGCGACGCCGGGTCCCAACATGCTGCTGGCGATGAGCCTCGGGCTGCGCTTCGGCGCCCGCCGCGCCGTCTGGGGCGGGGTCGGCATGTGCGTGGCGCTGGCGGTGATGGCGGCGCTGTCGGCCTTCGGGCTGGGCGCCCTGCTCTCCACCTCGGTCGTCGCCTTCGAGGTGGTGCGCTGGGCCGGCGTCGCCTATCTGACCTGGCTCGGCATCGCCGCGTGGCGGGCTCCGGTCGAGCCGGCCGGGACGCGCGACGCGGCGGCGGCGGCCGGCGGCCAGGGGTCGCCCGCCCGCCTGTTCCTGCGCGGCCTGCTGGTCGCCTTCAGCAACCCCAAGGCGCTGGTCTTCATGGGCGCCCTGTTCCCGCAATTCATCGACGCCGCCGCCCCGCTGCCACCCCAGCTCGGCGCGCTGGTCGCCACCATGATCGTCATCGAGTTCGGCTGGATCATGGCCTACGCCACCGGCGGCGACCGTCTGGCCGCCCGGCTGACCAGCGTGTCGGCGGCGCGCGGCCTGAACCGGCTGACCGGCGGGCTGATGATCGGGGCCGGCGGGCTGCTGGCGCTGGCGCGCCGGGTCTGAGGCGCCGGGGATGACGACGATGACCGGAAGCCCGACCATGGACCTGTTCGACCGCCTCGCCGCCGAGGGGGCGGAGGACTGGCGGCGCTACGTCGACCACGCCTTCGTGCGCGGGATGGGCGACGGCAGCTTGGCCCAGGCCGCCTTCCGCCATTATCTGGCGCAGGACTATTTGTTCCTGATCCATTTCGCGCGGGCCTACGCGCTGGCGGTCTACAAGGGCCGCAACCTCGCCGACATGCGGGCCTCGCTGGGCGGGCTGAAGGCGATCCTCGACGTCGAGATGGATCTGCACGTCTCGCTCTGCGCCGGCTGGGGCCTGTCGGCCGACGAGCTGGAGCGGACGCCGGAAGCCAAGGCGACGATGGCCTACACCCGCTACGTGCTGGAGACGGGCCTGCGCGGCGACCTGCTGGATCTGCATGTGGCGCTGGCGCCCTGCGTCATCGGCTACGCCGAGATCGGCCGGACGCTGGCGGCGGTGCCGGGCGCGCTGGCCGAGGGCAACCCCTACCGCGCCTGGATCGCCGAATATTCCGGCGAGGAATACCAGCGGGTCGCCGCCGCCGCGCGGGAGACGCTGAACCGCCTCGCCGCCGACAGCCTGACCCCGGCCCGCTTCCCCCGGCTGCTGACCATCTTCCGCCAGGCCAGCCGGCTGGAGGCGGATTTCTGGGAGATGGGCCTGACGCTGGGCACCTGAGTCCGGCGCGGCCCGCGCCGGCTCGGAACCCGGCTCAGAACAGCGCGTTCACCAGCGAGCCGCGCCCGCCATAGGCGCCGCCGCCGGAGCCGCCCAGCAGCATCGACAGGCTGCCGGTGGTGGAGCTGCCGCCGTTCAGCAGCGCCGCCAGATTCTGGAGCTTGGTGTTGCCGCCGAACGGGTTGTCGCCCTTGGCCGGCTGCTTGGCGATGGTGTCGTAGTCCTTGCTGTAGTTGCCCATGCGGAGCTGCACGCCGTAGCTCTTGTCCTCCTTGAGCGGCACGTCCGTGTCGCGGGCGACGCGCAGGGTGTAGTCGCCCTTGTCGAGGCTCAGGCTGCCGCCCTGCATCTTCTTGAAGGCGTCGTAGGTCGAGCCGGAGTCCTTGTTGCTGTCGGCGATCACCTTGCCCTGGCGGTCCATCAGCTGGATGCGCACCCCGGCGTCGCCGACCGTGCCGACGGTGACCTCGCCCTTGCTGGTGACCTGGAACTTGTAGAAGTCCGCCGGGTCGTTCGCCGCCAGCGAGCTGAACACGTTGAGCCGGCTGGTGTCCTTCACCAGCGTGCCGATGTTCGACGCGAAGGGGGCGGTGTTGTAGGAGGACTTCTTGACGGTCTGCTCGTACTCCTGGACCTTGCCGCTGGCGCCGCTGGCGCCGCTGTTGGCGGATTGGCCGGCTTGCTGCTGCACGCGCTTGACCGCCGCGTCGATGGACTGCTGCAGGCTCTGCGCCATGCTGCTGACATCGCTGTAACTGGACAAGCTGACCATGACCCGCTCCCTTCGTCTGGCACCCCGCCGGGGTGTTTGGGGCAGAAGGTGTGCAGAAAGCGGGCCAGACAGCAAAATTCATATATTCCAATAGCTTGACCACAGAGACGAAGCGGCAGCCCGGCAATATCCGCAAAGCGGCGGCAAAATTTTCCGGCGCGAACAGCCCGCTGTTACCCACCCGATCCCGGAACGCGCGACAGTCGCGCCACCGGATCGTCGGTGCCGCGAACGGCCCACGGCGGACCGGGCGCAACGCCAGCAAGGGGAGGATTGGCCATGGCCGGAAAGAAAATCCTGATGATCGTCGGCGACTACGCCGAGGATTACGAGACGATGGTGCCGTTCCAGGCGCTCGCCATGGTCGGGCACACGGTCCACGCGGTCTGTCCCGGCAAGCAGGCCGGCGACCGCATCGCCACCGCCATCCATGATTTCGAGGGCGACCAGACCTACAGCGAGAAGCGCGGCCACAACTTCACCCTCAACGCGACCTTCGAGGGCACGCGCGCCGACTCCTACGACGCGCTGGTCATCCCCGGCGGCCGGGCGCCGGAGTATCTGCGGCTCGACGCCGCGGTGATCGCGCTCGTCCGCGCCTTCTTCGAGCAGGACAAGCCGGTCGCCGCCGTCTGCCACGGCGCCCAGCTGCTGGCCCCGGCCGGGGTGCTGAAGGGCCGCCGGGTCTCCGCCTACCCCGCCTGCCGGCCGGAGGTCGAGCTGGCCGGCGGCACCTACGCCGACATTCCGATCGATTCCGCCGTGGCGGACGGTAAGCTGGTGACGGCTCCGGCCTGGCCGGCGCACCCGGCGTGGCTGGCGCTGTTCCTCAAGGCGCTGGACGCGGAGTAACCCGGCATACCCCAAGCGGAGGGCCGTCGAACATGTGCGAGATCTACGTCAAGGCCGACCCGATCCTCTACGAAAGCCGGTCGCGCTCGGTCCGCATCCACGGGGTGGTGACCAGCATCCGGCTGGAGAATCTGTTCTGGGACGTCCTGGCCGACATCGCCGCGCGCGACGGCATGACCGTGAACCAGCTGATCGCCAAGCTCTACGACGAGATCGTCGAGGCGCGGGGCGAGGTGCCCAACCTCGCCTCCTTCCTGCGGGTCAGCTGCATGCGCTACCTGACGCTGGTGGTCGGCCGCGAGGGGGACGGGCATCGGAACGGGGACGCGGACGCTTCCCGCCCGGCGACGCGCCGGGCGGCGGAGGTGGTGGCGCTGCGGGGCTGACGCCCTACTCGTCGTAGGCCATCAGCGAGTGGCAGGGCACGTCCAGCCGCTCGCGGCCGTTCAGGAAGGTCAGCTCCACCAGGAAGGCGGCGGCGCGGACGTCGGCGCCGATCTGGCGCAGCAGCGTGACCGCCGCCGCCATGGTGCCGCCGGTCGCCAGCAGATCGTCGAGCACGACCACGCGCTGGCCCGGCTTCACCGCGTCGGCCTGCACCTCGATGATGTCGGTGCCGTATTCCAGGTCGTAGGAATGCGCCACCTTGTCGCCCGGCAGCTTGCCGTGCTTGCGCACCATGACGAAGCCGATGCCGAGCGCCAGCGCCAGCGGGGCGGCGACCAGGAAGCCGCGCGACTCGATGCCGACCAGCACGTCGGGCTGGTGCGGGCGCACCGCCTCGGCCAGCCGGTCGATGGCCGCCTTCCAGGCCGGGCCGTGGGCCAGCAGCGGCGAGACGTCGTAGAACAGGATTCCGGGCTTCGGGAAATCCGGAATGCCGCGGATGTGGTCTTTCAAATCCATCGAGGTCGGGTCCGTCAGGGGCGCGTCGGCCGGGGTCGCCATCGGCGCGACAAGGCGAAGCAGTCTATCGGGACGGCCCCCACCGCGCAAACGGGCGTTGCGCCGCAGCGCGGGGCAATCGTTTGAAGCCCCTCTCCCCTTGCGGGAGAGGGGTTGGGGTGAGGGGGGCAAGTCTCTTTCCGCCCTTGGCGGAATACCCCTCATCCCAACCCTTCTCCCACAAGGGGAGAAGGGCTTGTTCATGGCTGAGGGGCTTGTTCATGGCTATAGCACCTCAAGCGATCGCCCCTCGCGCCGCAGCCATCGGAGGGCCGCATGCGCTGCGGGGTTGACCGGACGCGCGTGCGCGGCCACGTTCCAACCTCTCCGATCGAGTGGTGAAACGGGTGGCCGGGCGTGGCGGGTGAAGCGGTCTGGGTCGAATCGCGGTACGGCGACGGCGTGTGGAGCATCGGCCCCGCCGGGCGCTGGACGCTGGAATCTGCCAAGCCGGCGGCCGAGGCGCTGAAGGCCCTGCGGCCGGAACGCTCCGGCGGGCCGGTGCGGCTCGACCTCGGCCGGCTCGACGCGCTCGACACGGTGGGGGCCTATCTGCTGGCCCGGCTCGCCGACCGGCTGGCGGCGGAGGGCCACGCCGTCGCCGTCGAGGGCGTGCGGCCCGAGCACGCCGCCCTGTTCGACGCGGTGCGCGAGGCGGGCCAGGCTCCCCCCCAGCCCCACGGCACGGCCCACCACCCGATCATCGACATGGTGATCCGCACCGGCCGCACCACCATCGAGGCGGTGCGCGAGGCGGGCGACCTGATCTCCTTCCTCGGGCTCGTCACCATCACCTTCGCGCGCCTGCTGCTGAAGCCGTCGCGGCTGCGCCTGACCTCGGTGATGTTCCACATCGAGCAGACCGGGCTGAACGCGCTGCCGATCCTCGGCCTGCTGTCCTTCCTGATCGGCGTCGTGCTGGCCTTCCAGGGCGCCGACCAGCTCAAGCGCTTCGGCGCCGAGCTGTATGTCGTCAACCTGCTGGGCATCTCGGTGCTGCGCGAGATCGGCGTGCTGATGACGGCGATCATCGTCGCCGGCCGCTCCGGCTCGGCCTTCACCGCGCAGATCGGCACCATGAAGGTCAACCAGGAGGTCGACGCCATCGGCACCATGGGGCTCGACCCGATCGAGCTGCTGGTGGTGCCGCGCGCGCTGGCGCTGATGGTCACGCTGCCGCTGCTGGTCTTCTACGCCGACGTGATGGGGCTGTTCGGCGGGGCGGTGATGAGCTACGCGACGCTCGACATCACCTTCGGCCAGTTCATCCGCCAGCTCCACACGGCGGTCGGCATCAACACGGTGCTGGCCGGGCTGATCAAGGCGCCGGTCTTCGCGCTGGTCATCGCCATCGTCGGCTGCTACGAGGGCATGAAGGTGTCCGGCAGCGCCGAGAGCGTCGGCACCCTGACCACCAAGGCGGTGGTCGAGGGCATCTTCCTGGTCATCGTCATCGACGCGGTGTTCTCCGTGCTGTTCTCCATGCTGGGGGTGTGATGGCCGACGCGATTCCCCTTTCCCCGGCCCTTCCATCGATCACCCGGCCGGTCCTCCAGCCGGTCATCCGCGTGCGCGGCCTCGTCACCCGCTTCGGGCCGCAGACCGTCCATGACGGGCTCGACCTCGACGTGCGGGCCGGCGAGGTGCTGGGCGTCGTCGGCGGCTCCGGCACCGGCAAGTCGGTGCTGCTGAAGGAGATCATCGGGCTGATCCGCCCGGCCGCCGGCACCATCGAGCTGCTCGGCCACGACACCGCCGACCTCTCCCAGCGCGAGCGGACGGCGTTGCAGGCGCGCACCGGCGTGCTCTTTCAGAACGGCGCGCTGTTCAGCTCCATGACCGTCGCCGAGAACGTCATGCTGCCGCTGAAGGAGCACACGGACCTGCCGCCGCCCCTGATCGCCGAGATCGCGCGGGTGAAGATCGCCATGGCCGGGCTGCCGCCCGACGCCGGGGCCAAGCACCCGTCGCAGCTTTCCGGCGGCATGGTCAAGCGCGCCGGTCTGGCCCGCGCGCTGGCGCTCGACCCCGCCATCCTGTTCCTCGACGAGCCGACCGCCGGGCTCGACCCGATCGGCGCCGCCGCCTTCGACAGCCTGATCCGCGGCCTGCAACGCAGCCTGGGGCTGACCGTCTTCATGGTGACGCACGACCTCGACAGCCTGACGACGATCTGCGACCGCATCGCGGTGCTGATCGACAAGAAAATCCGGGTGGGCACGCTGGAGGAGCATCTGGCCGATCCGCACCCCTGGATCCACGACTATTTTCACGGACCGCGCGGCCGCGCCGCGCGCCATGCGGAGGACTGAGGGCAAGCGATGGAAACGCGCGCCAGCTACATCCTGGTCGGCAGCTTCGTGCTGTCGCTGCTCGCCGGCCTGCTGGTCTTCACCGTCTGGATCGCCAAGGTCCAGCTGGAGGAGTCCCGGCAGCCCTACCGCATCTACTTCACCGGCTCGGTCACCGGCCTCCAGCAGGGCAGCCCGGTGCGCTACCGCGGCGTCCCGGTCGGCACCGTCAGCGACATCCGGCTCGACCCCGACAACGTGACGCGGGTGCGCGTGACCATCCTGGTGCAGAACGGCACGCCGATCATGTCCGACTCCATCGCCTCGCTGGAGGTGCAGGGCATCACCGGCGGCGCCTATGTGCAGATCTCCGGCGGCACGGTGGAGGCGGACCGGCTGACGGCCACCGACCGCGACGGCATCCCGGTGATCCCGTCGCGCACCTCCTCGCTGACCGCCGTGGTCGACACCGCCCCGCAGCTGCTCAACCGGGCGCTGGAGGTCATCACCCGGCTGGGCGAGCTGATGAACGGCGACAACCAGAAGGCCATCGGCGAGATTCTCGGCAACGTCCGCGACATCAGCGCCGACCTCGCCCGCGCCACCGCCGGGCTGGAGGGGACGATGGCCCAGGCGCAGACGACCCTGAAGGGCTTCGAGAGCGTCGGCCCGCAGCTCGACCGCACGCTGGCGCAGGCGCAGGGCACGCTGACCACCATCAACGGCAGCGCCAGGCAATTGACCGGCGACAGCCGCGAACTGATCCAGTCGCTGCGCAAGACGTCGGGCGAGCTGGCCGCCCTGCTCGCCGAGAACCGCCAGCCCGTGCACGACTTCGCGACCACGGGGCTGTATGACTTGAGCCTGCTGATCTCCCAGCTTCGCGACCTGTCGGGTCAGCTGTCGCGGGTGGTCACGCGAATCGAAAACGACCCGTCGAACTTCCTGTTCGGCGGAACCCGGCAGGGCGTGGAGGTGCGTGGCAAATGAAGTGTCGGTTTCGCGCGGCGTCGGGCGCCGTCCTCCTCGCCACCCTGGTCGGCCTCGGCGCGCCGGGGCTGACGGGCTGCTCCACCCTGAACCCGACGGCGCCCAAGCTCTACACCCTGACCGCCCGCGCGCCGGCGGACGCCGCCTTGCCCAAGGCCGACTGGCAACTGCTGGTCGAGGCGCCGGCCGCCGCCGCCGGCATCGACACGCCGCGCATCGCGCTGGCCCGGACGCCGACCACGCTCGACTATTTCGCCGACGTGTCCTGGGCCGACCGGGCGCCGCTGATGGTGCAGGGGCTGATCGTCCAGTCCTTCGAGGACAGCGGGCGCATCGTCTCGGTCGGGCGCGACACGGTGGGGCTGCGCTCCGACTTCGTGCTGAAATCGGAGCTGCGCGACTTCCAGGCGGAATACTCCACCCCCGGCGCGGCATCCCCCGACCGCGTGCATGTCCGCCTGTCGGCCAAGCTGGTGGCCATGCCGCGCCGGACCATCGAGGCCGGCGAGACCTTCGAGGCGACGGTGCCGGTGCGCGGCCGCGACTTCACCGACGTCATCGCCGCCTTCGACGAGGCGCTGGGGCAGGTCAGCGGCGCGCTGGTCGGCTGGGCGCTGCGCAGCGGCCTGCGCGCGGGCTCGTGACCCGCGCGCGGCGAAGCCCGTGATGATTCGTCCGGGATCCTTCGAAGCCGCAGGAAAAATCTTGCCAGCGGGCGATATCCGCGTACGTAATAGGGTTGTTTGGCGCACCGGCGGATAGGGCGATGACGGAGCTTGCGGAACTCCCCCGCGAGGCGTTGGAGGCGATGGCCGAGGCCGGACGCGAGGTCCGGCTGTGCCAGCGCGTCCTGGCCAAGACCGGAGACACCGTGGTCGGCGAGCTGCTGCGCGGCCACGGCACGCTGTACGAATGGCGCCACTACCCGCCGGGCGACGTCTACGACGCGGAATACCACGCGCAGTACTATTACCACTGCCACCCGGAGGGTGAGCGTCCGACCGGCGAGCATGGGCATTTCCACACCTTCCTGCGGCCGCACGGCATGCCCTCGGGGGTGAGGCCCGCCCCCCTGCCCGATGTCGAGCCGCCGGACAGCGACAACGACGCGCTGTCGCACCTGATCGGCATCGCCATGGACGTCGCCGGCCAGCCGGTGCGGCTGTTCACCACCAACCGCTGGGTGACCGGAGAGACCTGGTACAAGTCCGCCGACGTGGTCGCCATGCTTGACGGCTTCGTGGTCGACCACGCCCGTCCGTCCTGGCCGGCAAACCGCTGGATCAGCGCCCTGGTGCAGCTTTTCCGCCCGCAGATCGTCGATCTGCTGCACCAGCGCGACAGGGCGATCGCCCGCTGGGCGGAGGACCACCCCGACAGCTACGTCTACGAGGACCGGGGGCTGGAGGTTGCCTCCCAGTGCTTCATCCTGGTCGAGGAACAGATCGCCGAGGTGGAACGGCTGCTGCGCGGCAGCCGGCGGCGTCGGCCGATCCTCCCCGAACCGCCGAGCTTCGTCGAAGCCTCCTGACGCTCCGGCAAAGCAGGCGGCGTTATGTTGAGCAAAGCCCCTCTCCCCTCGCGGGAGAGGGGTTGGGGTGAGGGGGCGCAAATCTTTCGCCTCCGGCGAATCCCCCTCATCCCAACCCGCGCACCCATCGGACGCCTCTGGCGTCCTCCGGGATTCGCCCCGCAGGGGGAGAAGGGCTATCTGCTCCTGAAGGTTGTCGTTTCCTCGCAAATGCGAGATGTGTGAACGCCGTAGCCGCCCAGCGGGGGAGGGTCGGAGTGGGGGAACGTGCGACCACTCCCCCCAGCCCCGTTCAGGCGTCGAAGCGGATCGGGCCGCCGCTGTCGGTCGCTTCCCGCACCGCCAGGGTGGCGCGGAGCGTCTCGGTGGCGTCGGCCCCGCCGACCAGCGGTTCCTCCTCGCCACGGATGACGCGGGCGAAATGGTCGAGCTGCCGGACATAGGGGTTGGCCGGCCGCAGCGGCAGCGCCGTGCGGGTGAAGGGGTCGAGCCAGCCGCGCCCGCCCTCGTAGCGCCACAGCTCCAGCGTCGGCACCGCCAGCGAGCCGTCGGTGCCCGAGAAGAAATGCGTCGGCACGCTCTGGCGGGCGAATTGCGGGCTCTCGCCGGTGGTCATGTCCCAGCTCCAGGGCGTCGCGGCGGCGTCGGACAGGCTGATGGTGGCGAGCGCCCCGCTGCGCATCCGCAGCACCACGGCGGCGGTGTCCTCCACCGGAAAGCCACGGGTCTTGCTGGAGCGCATGGCCTGGAGGCTTTCGATGCCGCCGCACAGGAAACGCAGCGTGTCGATCTCGTGGATCAGGTTGATCAGGATCGGCCCGCCGCCCTCCTGCTTCCGCCACGCGACGTCGAAATAGCCGTCCGGCTTCAGGAAGGTGTAGAGGATCGTCGCCGACACCAGCGCGCCGAGGTCGCCGCGCCCGATCACCTCGCGCGCCGTTTGCAGGATCGGGTTGTGGCGGCGGTGGTGGCCGACCAGCAGCGGCACGCCGGCCCGCTCCGCCGCCGCCGTCAGCCTTTGCGCGTCCTCCACCGTGTCGGCGATCGGCTTCTCGATCAGCACCGGGATGCCGCGCTCGACGCAGGCGAGGCCGATCGGCACATGGGTGGCGTTGGGCGTGGCGACGATCACCCCGTCCGGCCGCCCGGCCTCCAGCAGCGCCCGGTAGTCGGCGTGGTGGGGAACCCCGTGGCGGGCGGCGAGGGCGCCGGCCTCCGCGCTCGGGTCGGCGATGGCGGCCAGCCGGGCGTCCGGCAGTTGGGCCAGGGCGTCGATGTGCGTCTTGCCGATGACTCCGGCGCCGATGACGGCGATGCGCAATGGGGACATGGCGGGGGATTCCGGGTTTCCAAAAGGGGATTTCGAAGGGTGGATGTCGAAGAGGACGCCGGGCGCCGCCGGCTGGGCGCCGCCGGCATTGACAGCATACATAATATCAGTCTACATACTGATAGCATTCTGTCAATATCATCGGCGGAACGCACAATCTGCCAAGCGAAGGAGACGGGATGGCGCCGCGCCTTTCCAGCGTTGAGAAGGCCAACGTCGAGAAGGCCGGCGTCGAAAAGGGAGGACGGCGCCGGCCGCGCGGGTTGCGCTATCGTCATTCACCCGCGCGGGGGTATCACCGCTTCACGAACAATCCCGGCAGGTGCAGTCATGGCCATGGATGACCTCTACGCGAAACCCGGACATCTTCTCCGCCGGGCCCAACAGATATCGACGGCGCTGTTCACGGAGGAATGCGCCGTCCACGACCTGACCTCGGTGCAGTACGCCGCCCTCGTCGCCATCGACGAGAATCCCGGCGTCGACGCCACCCGGCTGTCGGGGCTGATCGCCTTCGACCGCTCGACGCTGGGCGGGGTCATCGAACGGCTGGAGGCGAAGGATCTGATCCACCGCCGACCCAGCCCGGAGGACAAGCGCATCAAGCTGCTCTACCTGTCGCCGGCCGGGCGCGACCTGCTGGTCGCCGTCACCCCGGCGGTCGAGCGGGTGCAGGAACGCATCCTGGAACCGCTGCGCCCGGCCGACCGCAAGACGCTCATCCAGCTCATGATCCAGCTGGTCAACCTGCACAACGACACGCTGCCGTCGTCGCTGCGGCTGGTCGTCGACCGCGAGGCGGCGGCGGAACCGGCCGGGGCGGCGGAGGGCGGGCACCCCGACACCACAACGAACGCCAAACGCGGCAAGACCGCGGCCGGTCGGAAGGTCAAGCCACGATAAGGGGCCCTGACGACCGCGCGGGAGGGAACGGAGACACAAGGAATGGCACAGGAAACCGCGTGGGACGCCGAAGTCGATCTTCTGGTGGCCGGCGCCGGGCCGGGCGGCATGGCCGCCGCCCTGGTCGGCGTCCTGGAGGGACTCGACGTGATGGTCTGCGAGAAGTCCGGGCAGATCGGCGGCACCGCCGCCACCTCGGCCGGGACGCTGTGGATCCCCGGCAACACGCAGAGCCGGCGCGCCGGCTACGACGACAGCCCCGAAAAGGCTGAAACCTACATGGACGCGCTGGTCGGCGGCGCTCCCGCCGACAGCCCGGAGCACGGCAGGGGCCGCGACCTGCGCAGCGTCTATCTGGCGACCGGCCCGACCGCCATCGACTATTACGACACGAAGACCGACGTCACCTTCCTGGCCTGCGGCCGCCACCCGGACTACAAGCCCAACATGGCGGGCGCCGCCATCACCGGCCGGGCCATCGTGCCGGCTCCCTTCGACGGCCGGCTGCTCGGCGAGGATTTCCGGCTGGTCCGCCCGCCGATCGGCGAGTTCATGATCTTCGGCGGCATGATGGTCGGCAAGGACGACATCCCCCGCCTGATCGGCCGCTTCCAGTCGGTGGCGAACTTCACCCACGCGGCCAAGCTGCTCCTGCGCTACCTGTCCGACCGGGTGAAGCACCCGCGCGGCACGCGGATCGTCATGGGCAACGCGCTGGTCGCCCGCCTGTTCTACAGCCTGCGCAAACACAAGGTGCCGGTCCGCCTCGACACCTCCATCCGCGCGATCCTGCGCGAGGACGGACGGGCGGACGGCCGCGTCGTCGGCGCCGTGCTGGACAGCGGCGGCCGGACTCTGCGGGTGCGCGCCCGCAAGGGGGTGGTGCTGGCGACCGGCGGCTTCGCCCACAACAAGGAGTTCCGCAGCGCCTTCATGCCGCAGCCGACGCCCGTCCATTCGCTGGCCTGCGACAGCGACACCGGCGACGGGCTGACGCTGGCGCGCGGCATCGGCGCCCGGATCGACGGCGAGGGGCACCGGGGCGGCGCCTTCTGGACGCCGGTGTCGGTGACGCGCAAGGCGGCGGGGTGGAAGGGGCTGTTCCCGCACCTGTCGCTCGACCGCGCCAAGCCCGGCCTGATCGCGGTGAACGCCGCCGGGCGGCGCTTCGTGAACGAGGGCGCCTCCTACCACGACTTCGTCGAGGCGATGTTCGAATCGCACCGCACGGTGCCGACCATGCCGGCCTGGCTGGTCTGCGACGCCGCCTTCGTCGCCAAGTACGGGCTGGGCGTCGTCCACCCCGGCACGACCAACCTGAAGCCCCACGAGGCGAGCGGCTATCTGACCACCGCCCCGACGCTGGAGGAGCTGGCCCGCAAGATCGGCGTCGACGCCGCCGGGCTGGCGGACAGCGTGCGGCGGCACAACGGCTTCGCGCTGACCGGCAGCGACCTGGATTTCGGCAAGGGCGACACCGAGCTGAACCGCTTCAACGGCGACCCGGCCCACGGCCCCAACCCCTGCCTGAAGCCGATCGAGACCGCCCCCTTCGTCGCCGTCGCCGTCTGGCCGGCGGAGATCGCGTGCAGCGCCGGTTTGGCGACCGACGTCGACGGGCAGGTCCTCGACGAGAACGGGCGGGTGATCGGCGGGCTCTACGCCTGCGGCAACGACATGGCGTCGGTCATGGCCGGCACCTATCCGGGGCCGGGAACCACGCTGGGGCCGGCGCTGGTCTTCGCCTACCGCGTGGCGATGCACGCGGCGGGCCGGAGCGACGCGGCCGGCGGGCTGGGCGCCGGCCGGGACGCCGTGGCGGAGCGGGCGGCGGCGCGCTGAGCGGCGGGGCCCTCCCCACCGTCACGCCGCCCTCCGGCCCCCTCCCCGCGCGGCAGGGGGCCGGAGGGCGCGCCCGGAGAACGGGCTTGCCGAAGCCGCCGTCTGTTCCCAATCTGTCATGATGGGCTCCGTTCGTGTACGGGCGCCCGACCGATGGGAAGGACAGGTGTGCGGTGATCATCGAAAGCGACCTCAAGCTCGACTTCAAGGATGTGCTGATCCGGCCGAAACGCAGCACGCTGCAAAGCCGCAACGACGTGAACGTCAACCGGACCTTCACCTTCCTGCACAACCAGCGCGACTGGACCGGCTTCCCGCTGATCGCCGCCAACATGGACGTCGTCGGCACCATGGCGGTGGCCCGCGCGCTGTCGCGCTTCGGCGCCATGACGGCGCTGCACAAGCATTACCGGGCCGAGGATCTGATCGCCTTCTTCCAGGAACCCGACACCGGCAACGTCTTCTATTCGCTGGGCACCACCGAGGCCGACCACGACAAGTTCCAGGCGGTGAAGGCCAAGGCCCCGGTCGGCAGGATCTGCCTGGACGTCGCCAACGGCTACACCGAGCGCTTCGTCGAGGTGATCGGCCGCATGCGCGACGAGAATCCGGACATCGTCATCATGGCCGGCAACGTCGTCACCGGCGACATGACCGAGGCGCTGCTGCTGGCCGGGGCCGACATCGTCAAGGTCGGCATCGGGCCGGGCTCGGTCTGCACCACCCGCAAGATGACCGGCGTCGGCTATCCCCAGCTTTCCGCCATCATCGAATGCGCCGACGCCGCCCACGGGCTGAAGGGGCAGGTCTGCGGCGACGGCGGCTGCACGGTGCCGGGCGACATCTCCAAGGCCTATGGGGCGGGGGCCGACTTCGTCATGCTCGGCGGCATGCTGGCCGGCCATGACGAGTGCGAGGGCGAGGTCCGCTTCGAGGAGCGCGACGGCCAGCGCGTGCCGGTCGCCATGACCTTCTACGGCATGTCGTCGGACACCGCGATGCACAAGTACGCCGGCGGCGTCGCCTCCTACCGCGCGTCGGAGGGCAAGACGGTCGAGGTCCCCTATCGCGGGCCCATCGAGGGCACGATGCAGGAGATCATGGGCGGCGTGCGCAGCATGATGACCTACATCGGCGCCACCAAGCTGAAGGAGGTGCCCAAGCGCACCACCTTCGTGCGCGTCAGCGCCCAGTTGAACAACATCTTCGGCGGCTGACGGCCCCGGCGATCCGGGACGCTCCGGGACGGGGTTCGCGGCCGGCGGACCCCGTTTCATTTTTTCCGCCGGAACCCGGCGATGCGGCCCAGATCGAGCTTGACCCGCGCCCCGTCGAACGGCTATGTCTCGGCGCCCCGATGGAAGGGTGGCCGAGTGGTTAAAGGCAGCAGACTGTAAATCTGCCCGCGTAAGCGTACACTGGTTCAAATCCAGTCCCTTCCACCATCAGCGCAAGCGCCGGGCCGCCGGATCCCACTCTGTCCGGCCGCCCACGCCCCGGCGCATCGCGCCCACCCTTCACGCCGCACAAAATCCTCGCCATCGCGTCGGCGGCCGTTCCGCGCCCGCGATGCCGCCCCTCCGCGCGGCCGAACGAATCCCTTGACGGGCCCCCGCCCACCACCTACCATATCTAGCGTTATGGTTCCCCACATCATCAAGATGCAGGGCTAAGAGGGAAGCCGGAGAATCGCGCCACGGCGCGTTTCCAGCCGGCGCTGCCCCCGCAACTGTGAGCGGAGAGCGGTTTCGTCGTTTCAGCGTCACTGGTGCCGGCCCCGCTTTTGCCGGGCCGCGCCGGGAAGGCCGGACGGAGCCGCCGTGACCCGCGAGCCAGGAGACCTGCCATGACCGAATGAACGTCCACGGGCGGGGTGTCCGGTGGTGCGCTTGCCCCGTGTGCGCGGCGTTTCCGTCCGCGCCCGCCGCAAGCCGTGCTCCCGCGCCATCCGCCGCACACGACCAAGGGATCACGGATGCCGGCGCTCGCTCAAGACCTCGCCCAGGATTTTGCCGCCCAGGGTTTTTCCCAGGACGTCTCCGCCCAGGACGTCTCCAGCGGCTTCGACCGTCACGGGAACCTGCTGCCGCGAACCCGGCGCACGCCCGAGCGGTCCGGCGGCCGCGCCCCGGCGGAGCGCTGGACGCCGCCCTCCCCCTCCGTCATCCGCATCGACCGCGCCCGCGACGCCCTGCTGACCGGCTTCGGCAAGGCGACGCTGGACGACCGCTACCTGCTGCCGGGCGAGGGCTACCAGGATCTGTTCGCCCGCGTCGCCGCCGCCTACGCCGACGATGCCGCGCACGCCCAGCGCCTCTACGACGCCATCTCGCGCCTGTGGTTCATGCCGGCCACCCCGGTGCTGAGCAACGGCGGCACCACGCGCGGCCTGCCGATCTCCTGCTTCCTCAACGCCGTGCCCGATTCGCTCGACGGAATCGTCGACGTCTGGAACGAGAATGTCCGGCTGGCGTCGAACGGCGGCGGCATCGGCACCTATTGGGGCGGCGTGCGCTCCATCGGCGAGCCGGTGAAGGGCAACGGCAGCACGTCGGGCATCATCCCCTTCATCCGGGTGATGGACAGCCTGACGCTGGCGATCAGCCAGGGCTCGCTGCGGCGCGGCTCGGCCGCCGTCTATCTCGACATCCACCATCCGGAGATCGAGGAGTTCCTGGAGATCCGCAAGGCGTCCGGCGACTTCAACCGCAAGAGCCTGAACCTGCACCACGCGGTGGTCATCACCGACGCCTTCATGCAGGCGGTGCGCGACGACACGCCCTTCCCGCTGGTCAGCCCGAAGACCGGCGCCGTGCTGCGGCACGCCAACGCCCGCCAGGTCTGGCAGAAGATCCTGGAGGCCCGCATGCAGACCGGCGAGCCCTATCTGCTGTTCGGCGACACGGTGAACCGGGCGCTTCCCAGGCACCAGCGCGACCTCGGCCTGCGCGTCACCACCTCCAACCTGTGCAGCGAGATCACGCTGGCGACCGGCAGGGACCATCTCGGCAACGAGCGCACGGCGGTCTGCTGCCTCGCCTCGATGAATCTGGAGACCTGGGACGAGTGGAACCGCGAGGAAGGCCTGGTCGAGGACGTGCTGCGCTTCCTCGACAACGTGCTGACCCGCTTCATCGAGGAAGCGCCGGAGGGCATGGAGAAGGCCGTCTATTCGGCGATGCGCGAGCGCTCGGTGGGGCTGGGGGTGATGGGCTTCCACTCCTTCCTCCAGGCGCGCGGCGTGCCGTTCGAGAGCGCGATGGCGAAGGCGTGGAACCTGCGCTTCTTCCGCAAGCTGCGCCGCGACGCCGACGCCGCCTCGGTCGCGCTGGCCCACGAGCGCGGCCCCTGCCCGGACGCCGCCGAGCGCAACATGATGGTGCGCTTCAGCCACAAGCTGGCCATCGCGCCGACCGCCTCGATCAGCATCATCTGCGGCGGCGCCAGCGCCTGCATCGAACCGATCCCGGCCAACATCTACACCCACAAGACGCTGTCCGGCTCGATGTCGGTGCGCAACCCGCATCTGGAGACGCTGCTGGCCGCCAAGGGCGCCGACCGGCCCGAGGTGTGGCAGTCGATCATCGAGCATGAGGGCTCGGTCCAGCATCTCGACCTGCTGAGCGAGGACGAGAAGGCGGTCTTCCGCACCGCCTTCGAGATCGACCAGCGCTGGATCGTCGAGTTCGCCGCCGACCGCACGCCCTTCGTCTGCCAGAGCCAGTCGATCAACCTCTATCTGCCGGGCGACATCGACAAGTGGGACCTGCACATGCTGCACTGGACCGCCTGGGAGAAGGGCCTGAAGAGCCTCTACTACTGCCGCTCCAAGTCGGTGCAGCGCGCCGCCTTCGCCGGCAAGGACGGGGCCGCCGGCAAGGACGGGGCCGCCGGCAAGGCGGAGGTCATGCAGGCGCCGCGCACCGACTACGAGGAATGCCTCGCCTGCCAGTGAGCCGCCTCCCGTCGGGCCGCCCGCCCGCCCTCCCCGCCATCACGGATCCTCGTCCCATGACCTCGCTTCTCCACCTCGACCCCATGAGCCTGATCGGCACCGGCCGCGTCGGCCTGCTGCAAGGCTCGGCCGCCTACAACGTCGACCGCTACCCCTGGGCCTACGCCTACTGGAAGAAGCAGCAGCAGGTCCATTGGATGGGCGAGGAGGTGCCGCTCGGCGAGGACATCAAGGACTGGACCTCCGACCGCGTCACCGACGGCGAGCGCAACCTGCTGACCCAGATCTTCCGCTTCTTCACCCAGAGCGACGTCGAGGTCAGCGACAACTACCTCAAGCGCTACATGCCGATCTTCCAGCCGCTGGAGGTGCAGATGATGATGGCCGCCTTCACCAACATGGAGACGGTCCACATCGACGCCTACGCCCTGCTGCTGACCACCATCGGCATGCCGCAGACCGAGTTCGCCGCCTTCCGCGATTATTCGGAGATGCGCGACAAGGCCGACTACATGCACAGCTTCGGGGTCGGCACGGTGGCCGACGTGTCGCGCACGCTGGCGATGTTCGGCGCCTTCACCGAGGGGATGGCCCTGTTCGCCAGCTTCGCCATGCTGCTGAACTTCCCGCGCCACAACAAGATGAAGGGGATGGGGCAGATCGTCACTTGGTCGGTGCGCGACGAGAGCCTGCATTGCGAGGGCATCATCCGGCTGTTCCACGAATGGAACCGCGAGACCGGGGCGATGACGCCCGCCGTGCGCGACGACATCCTCGACGTCTGCCGCACCATGGTGGGGCTGGAGGAGCGCTTCATCGAGCTGGCCTTCGCGCTGGGGCCGGTGGCCGGCATGACGCCGGAGGACATCCGCGCCTACGTCCACTACATCGCCGACTGGCGGCTGACGCAGCTCCGCCTGCCGACGCTGTACGGGTATTTCAAGGCGACCGACGGCGGCTACGAGCCGGTGCGGCCGCACCCGCTGCCCTGGCTGGTGGAGATCCTGAACGGGGTCGAGCACGCCAACTTCTTCGAACAGCGCGCCACCGAATATTCCAAGGGCGCCACCCGCGGCCAGTGGGACGGGGCGGACGGCGTCTGGGCCGCCTTCGACCGGGCGCGCTCCGCCGGCGCCTGACGGACCCGCCATCCGGAAACAGCCGGCTTGAAAGCCCGGCCCTTGCCTTGGCAGAGTGGGGGCGATGCCTCCAATCCGAAGGAACGATGGCCGTGAGCAGCGTGGGACGCACCCTGGGACTCGCCGTCGGGCTGGCTTCGCGCCCCGTCCTGCTTCTCGCCCTGGCCCTGCTCTGCTGGACCGCCGGGCCATCCTGGGCGGGGCCGGAACCGGCGAAGCCGGAGCGGCGGGTCGCGCTGGTGCTGGGGAACAGCGGGTACCAGCACGCGCCGCGCCTGCCCAACCCGGTCAACGACGCCCGCGCCATCGCCGATTCCCTGCGGAGCGCCGGATTCGAGCTGATCGGGGGCGGTGCGCGGCTCGACCTCGACAGGGCCGGCACGGAGCGCGCCATCCGCGACTTCGGCGGCAAGCTGGCCGGGGCGGATGTCGGGCTGTTCTACTACGCCGGCCACGGTCTCCAGATGCGGGGCACCAACTATCTGCTGCCGGTGTCCGCCAACCTGACGAAGGAGGCGGATGTCCGCTACGAACTCATCGACATCGAGATGGTGCTGGACGAGATGGCGCTGGCGGAAAGCCGCCTGAACATCGTCATCCTCGACGCCTGCCGCAACAACCCCTTCGGCGGGCGCGGGCTGCGGTCGGTGTCGCCGGGGCTGGCGCAGATGCAGGCGCCGGCCGGCACGATCATCGCCTACGCCACCCAGCCCGGCGCCGTGGCGGCCGACGGCCAGGGCTCCAACAGCCCCTACACCGAGGCGCTGGCGACGGCCCTGCTGAAGCCCGGCGAGACGGTGTTCGACGTCTTCAACGACGTCGGCCTCGCCGTGAAGCGCACCACCGGCGGGGTGCAGCAGCCCTGGGTGTCCGCCTCGCCGATCGAGGGGCGCTTCTATTTCCTGGGGCCGACCACGGTGGTCACCCCGGCGCCCGCGCCGGCCGGAGCCGACAAGGAGGCGCTGTTCTGGGACAGCATCAAGGCCAGCAGCAACCGGAAGATGTTCGAGGCCTATCTGAAGCAGTTCCCCCAGGGCACCTTCGCGGCCATCGCCGAGGCGCGGATCGCCGAATTGAGCGGACAGGACGCCGCCCCGGCACCCGGCGCGATGCCCGCCCCGATGGCCGCCACACCGCCCGCCGAAACACCCGCTCCGGCGGCGGCGCAAACGGCGGCGCAGACGGCGGCGGCGCGGACCCCGGCGCCCGCCCCGCCGCCGGCGCGTCCGGTCGATCCGTCCGCGATCCCGCGCGTGAACGCCAAGGCGCGCGCCGCCCTGGCGAACTACCCCAACCTGCCCTCGCCGAAGGCGCTGGCGATTTCCGAGCGCGGGGGCTACGCCTACTTCACCAACCGCACCGGCAGCCGCACGGAGGAGGACGTCAAGCGCACCGCCCTGCAATTCTGCCAGCATCAGGCCAAGGCCCCCTGCACCCTCTACGCGGTCGGCGACAGCGTGGTGCCGGCCCCCGGCAAGGAGTTCGTGCCGATGCCGGTCGAGATCGCCGGCAGCGGCGCCTTCGATCCGGCCCGCGTGCCCTTCGTCACCGACCGCACGCGCGAGGTCGGCATGGTCAACTACCAGCGCAACCCCGGCAACAAGGCGCTTGCCGTGACCCTGACCGGCCGCTGGGGGGCGGCGTGGAACCGCGGCAGCGCCAAGGACGCCCGCGCCGCCGCCCTGGAGAAGTGCGCGCAGCTGAGCGGCGACGAGGAGTGCATGCTCTACGCCGTGAACGATCGGATCGTCTTCGACGAGACCCAGACCGCCCTCGACGCGGAACGCCTCGACGGGGAGCGGTGAGGGCGGCGCCCTCCCGCCGCTTCGGCGGGCGCGGACGCGGGCCCGCCGCGCCCATCTGAATCTTATCCCTTGTGCTTGTTCCGTTCCCCTGCTTGGCTAGGCCCCGCCGTGTTTCGACCTCAGCGAGAGCCCCCCATGGACGGAGCGGACGTCATCCGCGCCCATTTGCCGCTTCTGCCGGACACGCCCGGCGTCTACCGGATGCTGAGCGCCGACGGGTCGGTGCTGTATGTCGGCAAGGCGAAGAACCTGAAGCGCCGGGTGGCGAGCTACACGCGGACCGAGGGGCTGCCCAACCGCACCCGCCGCATGGTGGCGCAGACCCGCGCCATGGAGTTCGTCACCACCCCGACCGAGGCCGAGGCGCTGCTGCTGGAGGCGAACCTCATCCGCAGCCTGCTGCCGCCCTTCAACATCCGCATCAAGGACGACCGCTCCTTCTCCTACATCGTCATCGGGCGCGGCCATGATTTTCCCCGGCTGATGCACCAGCGCGGCGGCTCGGCCCGCAACGCGCGCGACGCCGACCGCTTCGGCCCCTACGCCTCGCCGCATCTGGTCGGCATGACCATCGCCACGCTCCAGCGCGCCTTCCTGCTGCGGACCTGCGACGACGGGGTGTTCGCCTCGCGCACGCGGCCCTGCCTGCAACATCAGATCAAGCGCTGCTCGGCGCCCTGCGTCGGCCGCGCCAGCGAGGAGGAATACGCCGCCCAGGTGCAGGGTGTGCGCGACGTGCTGGCCGGCCGCAGCGCCCAGGTGCAGGCGGTCTTCGCGGCCCACATGACCGACTGTTCCGACCGGCTGGAATACGAGGACGCCGCCCGCTGGCGCGACCGCATCCGCGCGCTGACCGCCCTGCAAAGCCGCCAGGACATCAACCTGGAGGGTGTCATCGACGAGGCCGACGTGCTGGCCCTGCACGCCGAGGCGGGGGTGGCCTGCGTCCAGGCCTTCTTCTTCCGCGGCGGGCGCAACCAGGGCACCCGCGCCTTCTTCCCCCGCCACGACCGGGAGGAGGACGCGGCCGACATCCTCGCCGCCTTCGCCGCCCAACTCTACCAGGACACCCCGCCCCCGTCGCTGGTCCTGCTGAGCCACGACATCCCCGACCCGGAGCTGCTGGCCGAGGCGCTGGGCGTGCGCGCCGGCCGCCGCGTCGCCGTGGAGACGCCGAAGCGCGGGCCGAAGCGGCGCACGGTCGAACACGCGCTGACCAACGCCCGCGACGCCCACGGCCGCCGTCTGGCCGAACGCTCGACCCAGGCGACCCTGCTGGCCGGGGTCGCCAAGCTCTTCGGCCTGCCCGAGGCGCCCAACCGCGTCGAGATCTACGACACCTCGCACATCCAGGGCGCCTTCCCGGTCGGCGCCATGGTGGTCGCCGGGCCCGACGGTTTCCAGCGCAACGCCTACCGCCGCTTCCACATCCGCGACCCGGAGGCGGCGGGGAACGACTATGCCATGATGCAGGAGACCTTCTTCCGCCGCTTCGCGCGGGCGCGCAAGGACGATCCCGACCGCAAGGCCGGGCTGTGGCCGGACCTGATCCTCGTCGATGGCGGGCTCGGCCAGTTGAACGCGGTGCACGAGGTGTTGCAGACGCTGGGCATCGCCGAGCTGCCGCTGGCCGCCATCGCCAAGGGGCCGGACCGCAACGCCGGGCGCGAGCGCTTCTTCCTGCCCGGCCGCGAGCCCTTCGGCCTGCCGCCCAACGACCCGATCCTGCATTTCCTTCAACGGCTGCGCGACGAGGCCCACCGCACCGCCATCGACAGCCACCGCGCCCGGCGGACCAAGGCGATCACCCACAGCCGCATCGACGGCATCCCCGGCATCGGCCCGGCCCGCAAGAAGGCGCTGCTGCACCATTTCGGCAGCTCCGCCGCCGTGGCCTCGGCCGGACTGTCCGACCTGGAGGCCGCGCCGGGAATCAGCCACGCCGTGGCCCGCAGGCTGTACGAGCATTTCCACGGCTGAACGGCCGCCCGGCCGCTGGCGCTGCGCCTGACGGCCGGGCTGCCGATGACCCGGAGCGGACGCTGTCACCGTGCGACACGCATCCCGGCGCGGCGAACGGATTTTCTGGAAAATCAGCAGCTGCGGATAGCGCTCGCAGGCCACATGGCATCGGCTTGAGATCCGCATCTCACATGGGTGGAGTATTTCTGCATCCTGCTAACGGGCGACCAAAGCCGCAGAAAAATGCCGATAGTGCTGTATTAGAGATATCTTTGAAGTGGCGGCGCTTGAGCGTCCCCCCGGCCGGCTGCTATGAATGAAGAAGCGCGGACGGGGGCATATCCCCTGCACCCGTGCCGCGTTCCTTCCACCACGGAGTAACGCGAATGGTAGCGCTACTGACGATCCTTCTGATCAGGATCGTCGAACTGGCGATCCTCTTGCTGCGTCTGGCTGACATCCAGACCTTCTGAGGATCGGGGAACCGCCGGAGCGTTGGCGCGCTCCAGCGGTTCCATTTCTGGAACATACGCACGTGCCGTCATGACGTCAAACCAAGTGTCGCGTAACTCGCGCGTCACCGCGGCGGATGTCCATTTTCAAGGCGTATACGGGCTGTCTGCGACGTCGTCCGTGGCGCTCATGGCGGCGCCACACGGTGGCCGCTGTGCGAGTTTCTGTTCCACAAACGCCCCCGCCGCCGCCTCCCACAGAGCCAGCACCCGCTCGCCGGTCCAGCGCAACTGGCGCCGCGTAACCCGTGGCCTCCGACGAGACTTTTTCCGCACACTGTTAAGTGCAGTGTTAATGTTACCGCAATCGCGGCCCCGTAGAGGCGCAGCATCGCTTATAGAATCAGGGGTAATTTCCAAAAATTATCATAAAATTTAGAATCACCTCCCGCTTCGTACCAACAAAACTTTCATTTCCATACGTCGGGTGTAATTATATATCTTACCCCTATGCAAGCTAATATAATTCGCAGCTTCCTTACCGGCAATGAGATCTTCATATGGTGTCCCTGACCAATATTCTAGGTCTACATAACCAAGCTCATTAGCTATTTTCACATTTATTGCTGGATCCTCACAGTCATATCCAACCAAGCTCATGAACTCTCCATTTGTCGGTAGTCTCCAATCGCCATGGCTAACCTGATTAGCGTGGGTCCATGTCATCCTTTGAGCGTCACCGCCACAATTCCTACCAGTCCAGAACTGGCCTATCGGGCAACGCTTCCATGTCAAATCCGTTCCTTTGTCATAGAAGGTATCACCGTGAAACTCGTAGCGTTCATCCGGCGGTCTTTTACAAGTTGCCCAAGACACGCCAGACTGAGCCAAGAGCAGCAATGCACTCAAAGCTATGCTGATTCTCACGCTCATTCTCCACTTTTTAATTTTCGATGAATGTCACATAAGCCATCCGATAGTAGCAAAATATTGCGGTACGGGAATCACCATTTTCCGACAGGTGATGGGGACAGCTCGTTTTCGACCCGAAGCCCCTTTGGATCGTAGCCGAGAAACCCTATCGGATTGACCGGCTGTACGGAAACCCCGTTGCGGGAGTTTTCCGTGCAGCCCTCCCGGACGAAACGGACTTTCTGTTCCGCTGCTACTCGCCCCCCGATCAGCGCGCACCAGTCCACCTTGCGGGCCTCGCGGGCGGCCGCTTCCTTCTCGACCTTGATCTGCCCCGCCGACCTCCACGCCCAAGCCCGGGCGATCAGGTCGGCGCCGGCCTCGGTCAGCCGCCAGCCCTCATCTGGCGGCCTTCATCGTTCCTGGTTGAACAGCCTGCTCCACCGCAAGCGGCGCAAAGCAGGCTCTGGGCGTTATGACAAACGAAGCGGCCAAATCGTCCGCTTCTGGCGCAGAGCAGACGTTCAGAGGAATCGACAGGGATGCTGACGGGCCCGAACCGCGCCAGACAGATCACTTGCCTTTTCAGCTTTGCGGCCTGCCCCTGCCGAAATTCCCGAAGAAGCTGGAGGGCAAACTCGATGGACCTCCGCGCGCGCCCCGTCAGCCAATGCACGGCGCCAGCCCGTCGTGACTTCTCCATGCCTTTTCACGGCACCATGGACGCGACACGCTCCGCAACAGGACAACGACGACGCCAGCGCCGCGCCGCCGCGAAACCGGACACAACGCTCGGGAGACGGACGGTGGGGCGGCAACGCGGATGCGCGGCGTGCCGGTCTGCCCCGCGTCGGCGGCGCAAAACCACGACACACCGCTTAACCCTTGCTTAACCCTGCGGGATCAATGTCCGGCGAAGTTTTTTCCCCTCACAGTCTTTCTGGAAACGAGCGCCTCATCATGGGCAACAAGACGATCAAGCTTTCCGACAAGGGCTCCTACCGCGACGTCGACCTGGAGCAGCTGCCGCGCAACGTCCGCGCCGCCGTGACCGACCTGTCGGCCAAGAACCCGGTCGCCGACATCCTGGTCGATCAGGCCGGCATGCTGTACCGCATCCACCTGACCGCCCCGGCCAACATCTATCTGGACGTGCTCGCGGTCGCCTGAGCGCGCCTCGCCGCCGGTTGCGCGGCCGCCCGCGTCAGTGCGGCCGCCCTTCCAGCCGCCGCAGGGCACGGTCGAGCACCGGCAGCGGAATCATCAGGACCACGCCATCCAGGATCGCCCGCGCGTCCTCAAGGTCGAGGCCGGTCGCGGCAGCCACCCCCCGTTCATCCAGGCCGCGATCCTCGGCCAGCAAGGTGATCCACCCGGCCAGCGTCTGGGCCTGCGCCATCTGCGCGGCGGTGGCAAGAACAGGCCAGCGGCCCGAGGTCGGCGTCGCATTCTCGAACGGAAGCATGGGTTCCTCCCCAAGAGTGACGGTCGGCAGATTGCTCCATTTCTTTTGCACCGCACAAATCAAGCGTGGTCCGCCATCTGTGCCATGTGCTTGGTCCGATATGATAACCCGGCCTAAGACTTGCCGACACCCCCGCCAAGGTCATAGTGACTTCTTGGCAGGATTGAACGGACCGCCGCGCATCCCACCGTTCCTCATTCCCCTCGATCCGGATCATTCCGCGCTCCACGGCGTTGGCCTTTCCATGGCAACGTCCACGCACCGGAGCGCCGCATGCAGCCTGCCGAGATCGAACTGTCCGCCTGGGTTCTGCTGACCGTCGCGGGGGAGGATTACCTGATCGGCCACAGCGAGCAGACCGGCGCGGTGCTGCTGTCCGCCCCGCTGGTCGACCTCGATTCCGACGTCACGCCGCAATGGGCGGTGGCCGACGGCGGCACGCGCTACCGGCTGGCGCCCTCGAAGGGGCTGCGCAGCGAGAGCGACCGCCGGGAGGCCGCCGCCCTGCTCGCCGATTCCCTGGCCGCCTGGGGCATTCCCGACAGCGAGCGCGGCCCGGTCCTGCAACAGGTGTTCGGCTCCGCCGGGCCCTGAGGCGCCGTCACTTTCCGAAGGGCTGCCCTGCCGTTGCCGCGCGACCGCGCCGACGCAACATTCCCATCGGTCGGGACCAGCCGGGCGGAACACCCCATGAGCAGCAAGGACACCAGAAACCCCTGCACCGGGCTATGCCGGTTCGACGCGGAGGGCGCCTGCCGGGGCTGCCGCCGCACCAAGGCGGAGGTGAAGGGCTGGAAACGCCTGTCCGACCCGGACAAGACGGCGATCAACCGGCGCATCCGGGCGCAGACCGCCGCGAAGGGCCCGGATGCGAAGGAGCGGGACGCGAAGGGCCGCGACAAGCGCCTGCGCAAGCTCGACCGGAAGATCGGCAAGCTGGCGGCCAGGCTCGACGCCCTGCGGGCCGAGCGCGCAGCCCTGACCGGCGCGGCGCCCGGCACGTCCGGCCCGCGTCCGGCGCCATAATCGGCTAAGCTCGGTCCACCCGCGGGGAATCGGCCTCCGGCGGGCACGGGTTTCGGAACGGCGAAAAAGAGAATGTTCACTCTCAGGAAGAACGAGCGGTTCGGGCAGGAGATCAAGAAGAGCCGCTTCCTGGCCTCGGCGGGGCCGGTCGGGACGGAGGAGGAGGCCCGCCGCTTCATCGCCGGGAACGGCAGCCAGGAGGCCGGCCACAATTGCTGGGCGTTCCGGATCGGCGACCTCCACCGCTTCAACGACGACGGCGAGCCCGGCGGCACGGCCGGCCGCCCGATCCTCCAGGCCATCGAGGGGCAGGAGTTCGACCGGGTGGCGGTGGTGGTCAGCCGCTGGTTCGGCGGCGTCCTCCTGGGAGCCGGCGGGCTGGTCCGCGCCTATGGCGGCACGGCGGCGGCCTGCCTGCGCGCCGCCGAACGGGAGCCGATCATCGCGTTCGCCACCCTGTCCGTCACCTGCGCCTTCGCGGACGAGGCCAGGATCCGGGCGGGGCTCGGCGCCTTTCCGGCCACCCTCGTCGAAACCAGGGGGTTTTCGCCGGACGGCGTGCGGCTTCGCGTCCGGACGCCCGAAGCCCGGCTGGACGATGTCATCCGGATGCTCACCGACATCTCGCGCGGCCAGGCGGACATCCGCCCCGGCGAGGGCTGACGGACACGGCCCTTCCGCGCGGCGACACCCCCGGTCAGTAGACGTCGCGGCAGTAGAGCCCCTCCTCCGCCAGCCGGTCGAGGGCGTCGGCCCCGATCATCTCGCGCAGCACCTCCTCCACGGCCGGGGCCATGCCGGCGCGGCTGCCGCAGACATAGACCGCCGCCCCCGCCGCCAGCCAGTCGCGCAGTTGCTCCCCCGCCTGGCGCAGCCGGTCCTGGACATAGGCCCGCTCGGCCCCGTCGCGGGAAAAGGCGAGGTCGAGCCGCGGCAGGAAGCCGTCCCGCTGCAACGCCTCGATCTCGCTGCGGTAGTAGTAGTCGTGCCGGGCGGTGCGCTCGCCGAAGACCAGCCAGTTGCGCCGGTGCCCCCTCTGGCGCCGCGCCCGCAGATGGGCGCGCAGGCCCGCCAGCCCGGTGCCGTTGCCGATCAGGATCACCGGACGGTCGTCGGCCTGGGGATGGAAGGGCCGGTTGCTGCGCAGGCGCACGTCCACCATGCCGCCGACCTCCAGATGCTCGGTCAGCCAGCCCGACCCCAGCCCCAGCCCGCCGCCCGGCAGGCGCACCTGACGGATCAGCAGATGCAGGCGGCCATCCTCGGGAACCGAGGCGATCGAGTAGTCGCGACGGGGCAGCACGGCGAGGCGGTCGGCCAGCGCCTGCGCCGGCCCGCCGGGCGCCAAGACCTCCACCGGCGGCAACTGGCAGCGGGCGAGGCGGTCGGCCAGCCGTTCCGGCCCGTCGTCGCCGGCGACCATGGCCTCCCCCTCCAGCCCGCCGGCCGCCAGGACGGCCGCCACGCGGTCGGGAGCGTTGCGCACCCGGATCTCGGCGATGTCGCCGGCGACCCAGTGCAG
Organism: Azospirillum agricola; assembly: GCF_020005195.1. NCBI lineage: Bacteria > Pseudomonadati > Pseudomonadota > Alphaproteobacteria > Rhodospirillales > Azospirillaceae > Azospirillum > Azospirillum agricola. The sequence continues at coordinate 31,455 of NZ_JAIFZR010000002.1, read as the reverse complement.
CCGCTCCCCGGCCGGCGGCTGCATTTCCAGATGATAGGTGGGAAGGCCGGAGCTGTTCCGGTTGAGCAGACGCCGTTCGGCGAGCCGCCAGCGGCCGTGTGACGGGGGCGCGGGAACCGCCGGAACCGCCGGAACGGCCGCGCCCCCGGTCATCGCCCCGAGACCGTCCCACCATCGGGCGAGGTCGGCCTCGGCCATCTCGTCGACGGTGACGGCGGGGAACAGCGCCCGCGCCCCCTGCGCCAGCAGCCACGACTCCAACGCAAGCCCGAAGGCGCAATGCCGGGCGTACTGCCGGCTGCCCAGCGCCAGCACGCCGACCCGCAGGCCGTCCAGCGCGGCGGATCCGCCCATCACCTTGCGGGCGAAGCCACGGGCGCCGTCGGGCGGCTCGCCGTCGCCGTAGGTGCTGGCCACGAACAGGGCGCGGGCGCCGGGACGGGCGGCGTGCGCCTCCAGCGCCGGGATGTCCAGGGCGGACACCGGCTTGACCGTCGCCGTCACGCCGGCGGCCCGCAACGCCGCCGCCGTCCGCCACGCCACCTGCTCCGCCCGGCCGGTCTGGCTGGCGTAGCCGATGAGCACGCAATCCCCCGCCTCCACGGAACCGGCCGCCTCCACGGAACCAGCGGCGCGCCTGGCCGCGCGCTTCCGGCGGCGGCGCTCCAGATACAGCATCCAGCCGGTCACCGCGAACAGCGGCATGGCGAAGCTGGCCAGCATCATCAGGACGAGGCCGACCGTGCCGAAATACTCGCCCGAATGCAGGACGAAGACGCTGCGCATCAGCTTCTGCCCGGCGGGCAGCTCGTCGTACCGGCTGTGGGCGGCCGGCGCCAGAGTCCGACCGTCCAGGGTCAGCGTGTTGCCGGCGCGCGGGTGGGCCGGATCGGCGGGAAGATAGGAGATCTGGACGGGCTGGCCGCCCGCCGCCAGCCGGACGGTCGCCGTGCTGTAGCCGTCCGGCACCGCGCGGACGAAGGCGGCCCAGATCGCCGGAACGTCCGGCGGAACCGGCTGCCGGGCGGCCCGTTCGCCGCCCCGTTCACCACCTTGACCGCCGCCCTGGCCGCCCCCCTGCGGAGGCCGCTGGACGGCGGGCGTTCCGGTCAGCGCCATCAGGCCGTCGCGGTACCAGCCGTAGGACCAGTGCAGGCCGGTCAGGCTGGCCAGCAGATAGAACAGCAGCGCCCAGGTGCCCAGCACCGCGTGCAGGCTCCACAGGAAGCCGCGCCCCTTCTGCCTGCGGTCGAGCGCCAGCCATGCGCGCAGGCTGCCCGGCCGGCGCGGCCAGCGCAGGTACAGCCCCGACAGGCTGAGCACGATCAGCGCGATGGTGGACGCCCCCACCAGATGCTTGCCGACATCGCCGGCCAGCAGCCAGCGGTGAAGCTGCATGATGGTCCGGAAGGCGTCCTGCCCGGACGGAGGCGGAAGCAGCGCGCCGCTGTAGGGATCGACCTGCCGGTTCTCCCCGCGCGGCTGGCGCCCGCCCTGCCCGGCGGCTCCCGGCGGCGGCGCGAAGGTGACGACCGCCGGTTCCGTGGGATCGGCGCTGACGCGCAGCGCGGTGATGCCGCGATCGGGGTTGTTGCGCGCCACCCGCTCATACAGGTCGGGAAGCGCCAGCGTGCCCTCCGGACGCGCGGCGACGCTCAGCACCCCCGGATTGAGCAGGCGGAGAAGATCGTCCTCGAAGGACAGCAGCGCCCCGGTGACGCCGACGACGCACAGGATCGTTCCGGCGGTGATGCCCAGCAGCCAATGAAGCTGAAACCAGAACCATTTCAACATGGGGACGTCCGTCGAAGGAAAGCTGGAACCACAAGTCCGGCGGCGGACGCATGGATGGCCGGCCCCCGGATGACGACACGCGAAGACGGAAGGGGTTTGGCCGATCCAGGGACCGTGGCAGTCACGGGACTCCTTTTAGCAACCGACCCGTGGTGCCGTTCAACGGCAATGATTTGGAATGATTCCAAATTATGGGCTCATGGCCCGTTCCGGATGCGGCCGAGGCGGGCTGGAGGTCCGCCGCCGCCGGAACGGCAGGGCGCGGAACGGCAAGGCCGGACCTCCCCCGATCGGGAAATCCGTGTTTTCTTTCAATGGACAAGCCGGATTTCCCGACATCCTGGCCCGTGGCGTCCAGCCCGGCATCATGCCGTGCGACAGCGGCCTGTGACGCGCGGGACACACAGAGAATAAGAATTACTCGCATATTTTGCGCGACCCTTGGAGCGGGGCGCGAGGAGCCCCCCGCTGCACAAACAACGGGCACCCGGCCGCCACCGGGGTGAGGCGCCGGCCGGACTACGCGCCCGCCCGATCCGGCGGGGAAAGCTCCAGCCGCCGCTGAATCCCCACCCTGGCAAGGAACGTCTCATCGTGGCTGACCAGCAGAAGCGCGCCGTCATAGGCGGTCAGCCCCGCCTCGATGGCCTCGATCGAGTCGATGTCCAGATGGTTGGTCGGCTCGTCGAGAATGAGCAGCGACGGCGGCTCCGCCCCGCCCAGCACGCAGGCGAGGCCGGCGCGCAGCGCCTGCCCGCCGCTCAGCGTGCCGACCCGCTGGAGGGCGGCGTCGGCCCGGAACAGGAAGCTGGCGAGGGTGGCCCGGCAGGCGTTCTCGGTCGCGCCGGGATTGAGCCGCAGGAAGTTGTCGCGGATCGACGCCCCTGGATCGAGGATGCCGACGCTCTGGTCCAGCATGGCGAAGCCCACGGCGACCGACACCGTTCCCCGGATGGGCGCGAGCTGGCCGGCGATCAGCCTCAGCAGCGTCGTCTTGCCCGATCCGTTCGGCCCGACGACGGCGACGCGCTCCGGCCCGACCATGGACAGGGAGAGATCGCGGATGAGCGGGCGGCCGGCGTCATGGCCCGCCGTGACACCCTCCAGCCTCAGCACCGTCCGGTTCGCCGGAAGCCCGGTCGGCGGCAGCGTCACCGCCATATCCTTCAGGATTTCGACGCGGGCCTGCGCCGCCGCCACCGCCGTCCGCGCCTCCGCCCTCTGGCGCTCGGCCAGCCGGACGCCCTCGCCCCGGCTCGCCTCGGCGTTGCTCCGGCGGGCGCCCAGGAGGATGCGGGGGGTGCCGCCGCGCGCGCCGGCCCGCGCCCCGGCGCCGTCGCGGCGGTCCTGCCGCTCGGTCGCGCGCTGCGCCTTGCGGTCGATCTCCGCCGCCGCCTTCTCCGCATGGGCCAGATCCTGCGCCGCCGCCGCCAGCTCGGCCGCCTTGCGCTCGCGATACAGGGTCCAGTTGCCGCCGTAGCGCGCGGCCCCCAGGGAGCTCAGCTCGACGATCGCATCCATCTGGTCGAGAAGCTCGCGATCGTGGCTGACGACGATCGCGCCCGCGCGCCAGCCGGCGAGAAGCGCCATCACCGCCTCCCGGCCGGGCCGGTCGAGATTGTTGGTCGGCTCGTCGAGCAGCAGGAAATCCGGTTCGGCGAAGACCGCTGCGGCAAGGCTGGCGCGCGTCCTCTGGCCGCCCGACAGCTCCGCCAGCCGCGTGTCGGGGCGGGCGTCGAGTCCGACCCGCGCCAGCGCGGCGGCGATGCGCTCCTCCAGCGTCCAGTCGGCGTCGGACAGCTCCTCCACCCCCGCCTCGCCGGCCTCGGCCCGGCGCAGGGTGGCCAGCGCCCCGCCCACCCCGAACAGGTCGGCCAGGGTTTCCCGCTCGCCGAACCGGACCGCCTGTTTCAGCCGGCCGAGCGTCCCGGTCACCGAGACGCCACCGCCGAGCGGCTGAAGCTCCCCGGCGACGAGCCTCAGCAGCGTGGTCTTGCCGACCCCGTTGCGCCCGACCAGACCCACGCGCTCCCGCCCGAACGCGGCGTCGAGATCGGACAGGACGCCCTGGCCGTCGGGGGTGGACCAGGAGAGCTTGGACAGGGTGATGGAGGCCATGCCTGGGGAACCTTGTTGAAACGGCAATATCAGCACGGTATCGTGCTGATATCAGACGCCGGCGGAAAACTCAACCGGCTTGGACGGTCGCGAAGGGAGCTTGGATGGAAACCGGCGGACGCAAGCCCGGCGGACGGCCGACCAGGGAGCAGGCCGCCACTCTCGGCGCGCGGCTGCTCGACGGCGCGCGGTCCGTCTTCTGCCGGAAGGGCGTTTCCGGCAGCTCGCTCGAGGAGATCGCCCTCGAACTCGGCGTGTCCAAGCACACCCTCTACCGCCGCTACCCCAACAAGGCGGCGCTGCTCGACGCGGTGGTCGAGCGCGACATCGGCCGGTTCCGCCACGCGCTATCCACCGCCGGTGACGGGGCCGGTGACGGGGCCGGACCGCTGGAGGCGCTGCGGCGAACGGCGCTTCGCTACGCCGAGATCGGATCGGCACGCGATTACGCGGCCTTCTATCTCTCGCTCAACGCCGAGGCCGCCCTCTCCGCCACCCTCCGCGCGCGGCTGGCGGAATGGTCGCGGGCGGCGCTGGAGCCCCTGGCCGGGGCTGTCGCCGCCGCGCAGGCGGCGGGCGCCCTCAGGCCCGGCGATGCCCTGGCGGTCTGCGGAATCCTCGTGGATCTTCTGGAAGGCGCCAACAACCGGGTCCGCCTCGGCGACGGGGCATCGGGCGATGCGCCCTGCCTCGAACGGCTGTTCGACGAACGCTGGACCGTCTTCACCGCCGCCATGGGCGGGCGCGGCTGACCCCGCCCGCCGCCGGCCCCGCTTGGACCGTGCAGTTGGATCGGAAGCGGCGGCCCGCTTGTCCAAGGTCAAGTCGCCGGGGAAAGGCGCGGGCTAGGGTTCGGCCGTCATGCCTTCCCCTTCGCAGACCGAGCCACTTCGGGATAGACCCGCCATGATGACGAAAGCCGACCCGATGACCGCCATGACCGCGCGCCCGCAACAGGGTCCGTCCTGGAACCGGAGGATGGTTCCCTTCATGGCGGCCTCGATGGGGTTCCTGTTCCTGAGCTTCCTGCTCGTCAGCTTCCACGCGTGGTTCTACACCGACGCCGCGGTGCAGGCGGCGCGGATCGGGGCGCTCCGCTCCCTTCTCGTCGCCGACGAGCCCGCGACGCCGTCTCCGGATCTGGCCGGGCGCGTCGTCCATGCGCGGGGCGTGGCGGTGGCCGGGCAGCCGGTTTCCGACACCGGCATGGGAATCGCCTTCGAGGGGACGCTCGCCGTCCAGCGCGTCGTGGAACGGTTCCGTGGCGGGCGGAAGGGCAGCCTGACCCCGGACGAGATGCACCATCTTGCGTCTCCCGGAGCGCATCTCGGCGGGTGGTCGCTGACGGAGCCGCTCCTGGCCGCCGACCCCTCGGCCCTGGAGCCGCTGCGGCCCGGCACGGATTTCCGCCCGCCGCCGGGCATGCGGATCTCGGAGAGCGACCCCTTCGGCGCCTACCAGACGGGCCGCCCCGAGACTCCGGCTTCCGACCCGGCGGCGAGTCTGACCGACGGCGACCGGCGGTTGACGTACAGGGCGCTGCGCGCCGGTCCGTTGAGCGTGATCGCCGCGGTCGACGGGACGGGCCGCAAACTGGTGCCGGTCCGCATCGACGGGAACAAGGTGGCGCTGCTGGCCGGCGGGACCGTCGACGCCGCGACCATGATCGCCGATTCCCTCAAGGAGGCCAACACCACCCGTCTCACGGTGACGCTGTGGGCGTTCGCCGCCGGCTGGGTGCTGTTCATGATCCCGGCGCTCTGGACGCCGATACCCCGCCGGATCGCCCTGACGATCGTCCCGCTGGCCGGGATCGCCGCGACGCTTGGCGCGGCCATGGCGGCGGCCGTGCCGGGCGGCATCGGCGGCAGCTTCGTCGCGGGACAGACGGGGGTGATCCTCTATGTGCTGGCGCTCGCGCTCCTCGCCCGCCGGCGGAACTCCCTGGACTGAGCCGAAGGCGGGCCGGCAGCGCCATCCTTGATTTCGATCAACGAGATCCGCTCGCCATGGTGTAGAATGGCCCCGGTTTTGCGGTCCTCCGGGGGCCAGTGGGCCCGGGACCAGTGGGTTTGTGGGATGAAACAGCGTAACAGCGCAGCCCTGCGGTGCGTGACGGCCGGCCTGATCCTGCTGGCCATGCTCATCGCCCCTTTGGCGCCGGTGGCCGCCCAGAGCCGGGGCGCCGCCCTGTCGGGCCGTTGCGGCCACGCCGTTTCCGCCGCTGTTTCCACCGCCGCCTCCGCCGCCGTCTCCCCACGGGGGCCGGACGCCGGGATGACCGCTTGCGGCCATGCCTCCTCCCGAGCCACCGACGCACCGGCCACGGACATGGCGGAGGGCGACGGCTGCGCGGCCGTGCATTGCCACGTCATGCACGCCGGCCTGCCCCTCGGCGCCGCATCCCTTCCCGCCGTTCCGGCCCCCGCGCCGCCGCCGGCGCCCATGGCCGCCCTGCTGGACGGCGTTGGGGTGGATCCCGCGCTGGAGCCCCCGCGCGCCTTCCCGTGACCGTCCGGCCCACGCCACGGCGCTCCCGCTGCCGGCCATCGGCCGCGCGGGAGCCGCACCGCCCGTCCCGTCTCCCCTTCCGCGGGAGCGGACCGCGAGTTTCGAAGGATTTGCCAAGATGTCGATGAAGACCAAGAAGGTTGCGGCCGCCCTGGCCGTAACGGCCGTTCTGGCCGGTGGCGCCGCGATCGGCGGAGCCTCCCTGTTCGCCGGCGCCCCGGCCGCCGCGGCGCAGGTGGTCGAGGTGTGGAAGGCCCGGACGTGCGAATGCTGCACCGGGTGGGTCCGGCACATGATCGCCGCCGGTTTCGCCGTCACGGTCCACGAGGTCGACGACGTCGACCCGATCAAGGCGGAGCATGGCATCCCCGGGCAGCTGCACTCCTGCCACACCTCGGTCGTCGACGGGTACGCGGTCGAGGGCCATGTCCCGGCGGCGGATGTCAAGCGGCTGCTCGCCGAGCGGCCCAAGGCCAGGGGACTGTCGGTTCCAGGCATGCCGCAGGACGCGCCGGGAATGGACATGAAGACGGGCGAACCCTATCAGGTCGTCCTCTTCGGCGCCCCGGACGGCAGGATGCGGGTCTACGCGACCCACTGAAGGCGCGCCGGCCGGTCGCGCTTGCCGGCCGCGCCATCGCGGTTCGACCATCCGGCCCGTGCGCCGGGCCGGTCAGCTCGAAGGATCGCCGGCGCGCAGCGCCGGACGTCCCGGTTCCCTCGGCGTGCGGAGGGCGATGGCGGCCGCGCCGCCGACGATCAGGACATCGGCGACGTTGAACGTCGGCCAATGCCACCCGAAGGCGTGCAGATCGAGGAAATCGGTGACCGCCCCCTGGCGCAGGCGGTCGACGACGTTGCCGAGCGCCCCGCCGGCGACGGCGCCGCCGGCCGCCGCCAGCGGCCGGTCGGGCAGGCGGATCGCCCATAGCATCAGCCCGGCGGCGACCAGCAGGGCGGCCCCGGCCAGCAGGGCGGGAGCGAACGCCCCTTCGCCACCCAGCAGCCCGAAGCTGATCCCGGTGTTGAAGCCCAGCGTCAGGTTGAAGAAGGGGGTGACCGGGATGGTGCGCGGCGGGTTGAGGACATGGGCGAGGATGGCCCATTTGCTGAGCTGGTCGGCGGCAAGGGCAAAGGCCGCCACGGCAAGCGTCACGCGCAGTCCGGGCAAGGCGGGGCGGTGGGGCATTCCAGTCTCCGTCATCGACCCTTGGGAGGGGCTGCGCCCAGCACCGTACATGCTCCAGCCACTGGAGCATCAAGAGGGAATCGACCGGGGACCGGCGGCGGTCAGGGACGCTGCTGGAGGGTGATGCAGTCCCTCTTCGCCCGCTTCAGGCTCTCGCAGGCCGAACGGGCGGACGCGCCGTCGAATCCGACGAGCTGGGCCTTGAACAGCGCGCCCGACCGCTGAACCGCCGGTTTCGCGGCGGCGGCCAGGGCGCCCAGCTCCTTCCGGACGGATTCCGCGTCCTGGCGGGCCGCCTGGAGGGTGCCGTACGCGCCGGTCTGGATCGCCCAGCCTCCCGTCGCGGCGGCGGCGGCGGCGGCGGCGGCGGGGCGGCGGGCTTCCTCCGGCTTGGGGTCGGACACCAAGGCGTCTCCCGGCTTCACCGGGGCGCGGCTGCGGAAGCCGATGTCCATCAGCTCGACGATGCGCCGGTCGCGCTTGGCGGCGCTCTCGCCGCCCAGCACCACCGCGATCAGGCGACGGCCGTCGCGGGAGGCCGAGGCGGCGAGATTGAACCCGGACGCGGCGATGTAGCCGGTCTTGATGCCATCCATCCCGTCATAGCGGTCGAGCAGCCGGTTGTGCCCGTGGATGGTCTGGTCCTGCCAGTCGAAGCTGCGGCGGCTGAAGTAGGGATAGTAGCGCGCGTGGCTGCGGACGAGGACGCGGGACAGGATCGCCATGTCGCGCGCGGTGGTGCGCTGCGCGCGGTCGGGCAGGCCGGACGCGTTGCGGAAGACGGTCCGCTTCATCCCGAGTTCGCGGGCCCGCCGGGTCATCGCCTGCGCGAAGGCGACCTCATTCCCGGCCATCGCCTCGCCGAGGACGACGGCGACGTCGTTGGCCGATTTGGTGCTGAGCGCCAGGATCGCCTCCTCCACGCGGATGGTGTCGCCCGGCGCGACTCCAAGCCGGGAGGGCGCCATCGTCGTGGCGTGGTACGAGACCGGCAGCGGCTGGTCGAGCCGGAGCTGGCCGCGGTCCAGCGCCTCGAACGCCAGGAGGAGCGTCATCATCTTGGTCAGGGAGGCGGGATAGGTCGGGACGTCGGCGTTGTGCGCCCTCAGCACGGCCCCGGTGGCGGCGTCCATCAGGATTTCGGCGGCGACCGGCCGCGCCGGCGCCGCTTCGCGCCCGGCCTTGGCCGCAGCCGGCGCCGACAGGGAGGACACCGCCACCAGGACGAGAGCGGCGGCGGCGGAGCGGGCGCGGGCGAGCATGGCGGAAGATCCGGTCCGGCGGTTGGAGGCGAGAGGTCACGGGTAGCCCGGCCCGCCTTAAGCGACTGTTAAGCCGCCCGCGCCCGGCGGGAAAAAATGCGGCGGCCGGCGTCGCCGGGCCGGTCTCAGATCCCCTCCCCCAGGCAGATCCCGTCCCGCTTGCGCTCGACCCGGCAGGCGACTCCGGCGAAGTCGCACACCGGCGGGATGAGGGCGGCGACGCGGCGGCTGATGGCGTCGCCGCGATGCACGATGGCGTAGTCGAGCGGGGCCAGCGCGAGCGGAACCTCGACGCCGCGCAGGTCGCCCGCCTCGACATAGGGCGCGAAATAGGCGCGTGGCAGGTAGGTGATGCCGAGCCCGGCGCGCGCCAGTTCCGCCAGCCCGATCAGGCTGTTGCAGGTCAGCACCCGGCCGCGCTCGATCCCCAGCCGGTCCAGCTCGCGCAGCAGCCGCAGATGCAGCATCGACCCCTCGGCGTGGGTCAGCACGGGAAGCTGTGCCAGCCGTTCCAGCGAGAGCCGCTCCTCCCCGGCGGGGATCAGCTCGGGGCTGCACATCCAGGCGGATTCCAGCTTCGGCAGGGGATGGGTGACGTAGCCGGCGTCGGACTCCAGCGACGGGCTGATCACCAGATCCAGAGCGTGCCGGGCAAGCTGGTGGCGCAGTCCCGCCGCCATGTCCACGCGCGGCTCCAGCACCATGCGCGGATAGACCCGGCGGATCGCCGCCACCAGATCGGCCAGCCAGGTCAGGGCGACCATCTCGGTGACGCCGAAGCGGAAGCGCCCGGAAAAGGACTCGTCGCCGGCCAGACGGTGCAGCACCCCCTGGCGCAGGCTCAGCATCGCCGAGAAATCCTCGATGACCTCGCGCCCCTTCAAGGTCAGGGTCGCCGAGGCGCTGCCGCGCTCGATCAGCTCGACCCCGACATGGGTCTCCAGCTCGTGGATGCGCTTCGAGATGGTCGATTGCGTGGTGCCGAGCCGCGCCGCGGCGCCGTGGAAGCTGCCAAGCTCGCTCACCCAATAGACGGCTTCGATCTGTTTTAGCGTCAGCATCCACCCATCCTATATTGTTGAATGAAGAAAAGCGATTTCCCGCGCCCGGAGCGTGCAAGGCGTCTGGCGTTCCGTGATTGCGGGCGGAACCGCCCAAGAATCAAGCATCATGAACGGTAGCGATTGCGCTTGATGAAAAAAAGTCAGTTTTACCTAGTCAATTTATAGCCTTTAATAGCGATGAAATTTTCGCTTGGAGTGTGAAATGCGGAGGCTTTGGAGCTGGGCCGTTGGGCTGTCGATGGTCGGGCTGTCGGTGGTCGGGTTGCCGATGCCGGGCGCGGGGGCGGCGCAGGCGGCCTACCCCGACCGTCCGGTGCGAATCGTGGTGCCCTTCTCGGCGGGCGGCGGGCAGGACATCTTCATCCGCGTCATCGCCAACAAGGTTTCCGAACGGCTCGGCCAGCCGCTGGTCATCGACAACCGTCCGGGCGCGTCGGGCAACATCGGCGCCAGCACGGTCGCCGCCGCGGCACCCGACGGCTACACGGTGCTGCTCGGCACGGCGGCGACGCACGGCATGAACCAGGCGCTGTTCAAGAAGCTCGACTTCGACGCGGTCAAGAGCTTCGAGCCGGTGGCGCTGGTCGCCGTCGTGCCGCTGGTGCTGGTCACCCACCCCTCGGTGCCGGCCAGGACGGTGCCCGAGCTGGTCGCCTACCTGAAGGCCAACCCCGGCACGTTCAACTACGGCTCGTCGGGCACCGGCGCGCCGCTGCATCTGGCCGGCGAGCTGTTCAAGAAGTCGGCCGGGGTGAACGTCGTCCATGTCCCCTACAAGGGCTCGGCCCCGGCCATCGCCGATCTGCTGGCCGGCCGCACCATCCTGCAATTCGACACCTTCGCCGCCACCAACCAGCACGTCGCGGCGGGCGCGCTGAACCGTCTGGCGGTGGCGGGGCCGACCCGCTCGCAGGGCGCGCCGGACCTGCCGACGCTGCTCGAACAGGGCGTTCCCGGCGTCGACGCCTATTCCACCAGCGCCATCTTCCTGCCGGCCGGAACGCCGCCGGCCATCGTCGACCGTCTGAACGCGGCGTTCCGCGCCGCCGTCTCCGACCCGTCCCTGGCCGGCAAGCTGGCCGAGATCGGCTTCGACCCGGTCACCGACTCGACCCCCGCCAGCCTGAAGGCGCATGTCGAGGCCGAGATCGCGAAATGGGCGCGCATCGTCGCCGACGCCGGCATCCAGGCGGAGTGAGCGGAGCATGAGCGGCGCCCTCCCCCACCGCCCCTTGCGCATCGGCTTCATCGGCTTCGGCGAAGTGGCCTCGCACGTCCTTCCAGGCTTGCGCGCCGCCGGCCTGACCGACATCGCCGTTTACGCCCGCCGCCCCGAGGCGCGCGACCGGGCAGCCGGGCTGGGCGCCGCGGCCACGTCCGACATCGCCGCGCTGGCCGACCGCGACGTGGTCTTCGCCTGCGTGCCGGGCTCCGCCGCCGTCGACGCCGCCCGGAGCGCCGCCCGCGCCGCCGGCCTGCCGCCCGGCACCCTCTATGTGGACGTCAGCTCGCTGGATCCCGCCGGCAAGCGCGCGGCGGCCGAGGCGGCGCCGGGCGTGTTCGTCGACGCCGCGATCCTCGGCTCGGCGGTCGAACGCGGCCACCGGGTTCCGCTGGTCGCCTCGGGGCCGGGCGCCGCCCGCTTCGCCGGCCTCCTCACGCCGCACGGCATGGTGATCGACGTCGTCGGCGACCGGCCCGGCGAGGCGGCGGCGATCAAGCTGGTGCGCAGCGTCTTCGTGAAGGGGCTCGAAGCCCTCTATGCCGAAGCCTTCGTCGCCGCCCGCCGCCTCGGCGTGCTCGACACGGTGGAGGCGAGCGTCGCCGAGTTCCTCGACGCCCGTCCGGCCAGGGACACCGCCGACATGCTGCTGCGTTCGCATCTGCTGCACGCCGCCCGCCGGGCCGAGGAATGCGCGCTGTCCGCCCGCCTGGTGGCGGATGCCGGCCTCGACCCGCTGCTGTCCGCCGCCACCGCCGCCCTGATGGCGCGCACCGCCGCCCGCATCCCGCAAGAGAAGGTCCGGGGCCGCCCCGGCGTGGCGCAGGCCGTCGCCCTGCTCGACGAATCGCTAGGAGACAACCCGTGAAGATCGCCCACGTCGAAACCTTCCTGTTCCACCCCGGCAGCGGCAAGAACCTGCTGTTCGTCCGCATCGAGACCGAGAGCGGCCTGCATGGCTGGGGCGAGGCCTACGTCTCGGTCAAGAAGGAGAAGGTGGTCGACCAGTATCTGAAGGCGATCGCTCCCTACCTGATCGGCCGCAGCGCCTTCAACATCCGCCATCTCGGCCAGATCCTGTTCGACGATTTCGCGATCCGCCGCAGCTCCGTCGATTTCCTCTGCGCCTGGAGCGCCGTCGAGATCGCCCTGTGGGACCTCGTGGCCAAGAAGGCCGGGCTGCCGCTGCACAACATTCTCGGCGGGGCGGTGCGCGAGACGGTGCGCGTCTACGCCAACGGCTGGTGGTACGGCGTCGATTCCATCGACAAGACGGTGGAGCGCGCCCTGGCGGTCAAGGCGATGGGCTACACCGCGCTGAAATGGGATCCCTTCCCGGGCCCCTGGCGGACCTTCGTCTCGGCCGCCGAGGAGGATTACGCGGTCGACAACGTCCGCGCCGTGCGCGAGGCCGTCGGGCCGGAGATGGACCTGCTGATCGACGCGCACCGCCGGGTGGCGCCGCACCACGCGATCCGCGTCGCCCGCCGTCTCGCCGAATTCGGCATCTATTGCTACGAGGAGCCCTGCCTCTCCGACAACATCGATCTGGTGGCCGAGGTCCGGCAGGCCATCGACGTGCCGGTGGTGACCGGCGAGACCCTCTACACCAAGGAGGATTTCGTGCCGGTGCTGGCCAGGCGCGCCGCCGACATCCTCAACCCGGACGTCTGCGCGGTCGGCGGCATCGGCGCGATGCTCGACATCGCCGCCATGGCCCAGCCGCACGCGGTCGCCATCAGCCCGCACAACTACAACAGCACCATCGTCGGGCTGGCGGCGACGCTGCACCTGTCGGCGGTGATCCCGAACTTCACCATCGCCGAGCTGTTCATCAACCTCCGCGAGGCCTGCGACACCATCACGCCCTCGCCCATCGTCATCGAGGAGGGCGGCTGGGCGGTGCTGCCGACCGCCCCCGGCCTCGGCGTCGAGATCGACCGCGAGGCGCTGCTCGCCCGCCCCTACCAGGACTTCCCGCACAAGGACATGCGCCAGTACTGGGAGGAATTCCCGCGCAAACACTACGTGTGGGGCGTCGCCAACGTCACGCGCTGATCCCCCGCCTTCCCTGATTCCCATTCCTGATTTCGGGACCCTTTCCCATGCCCCACGTCGACGACCACCGCCGCCCGTCCCCGGACCTCGTCCGCGCCTTCGCCGGCATCGCCGCCGCCACCGCCCACGAGGCGCAGGGCCGCACCGGCGCGCTCGCCTCCGCCGTCAAGCCGCTCTATTCCGGGATGCGTCTGCTCGGCCCCGCCTTCACCTGCGAATGCCCGCCGGGCGACAACCTGACCCTGCACGCGGCGCTGAAGCTCGCCAAGCCGGGCGACGTGCTGGTCTGCGCGACCGGCGGCTTCACCGAGCAGGGCCTGTTCGGCGACGTGATGGCGAGCTGCGCCAAGGGCAACGGCATCGCCGGCCTGTTGACCGACGGCGGCGTGCGCGACGGCGCCACCATCCGCGACATCGGCTTCCCGGTCTTCGCCCGCGCCCAGTCCATCATCGGCACGGTCAAGGAGAGCCTGGGCCCGATCGGCCGCCCGGTGGTGGTCGGCGGGGTCGCGGTCAACCCCGGCGACCTCATCATCGGCGACGACGACGGCGTCGTGGTGGTGCCGCTCGGCACGCTGGAGACGGTGCTCGCCGCCAGCCGCGAGCGCGAGAGGAAGGAGGAGCGCTTCCGCGAGGCGCTGCTCACCGGCAAGACCACCTGGGACATGCTGAACCTCGACGCCCTGCTGCAAAGCAAGGGCATCGAGCTGACGCACTGACCCCCCTCTCGAATTGCAAGCGAGCCCTTCTCCCACAAGGGGAGAAGGGCTTCAGGCGGCGCCACACACGAGCCCATCGGAACCGACACCATGTCCAAACTTCGCCGCGCCCTTCTCGCCGCCGGCCTGCTGGCACCGCTGGCCCTCCTCGCCACCGGCACGCCGGGCGCGCAGGCCGCCGACGCTTATCCCTCGCGGCCGGTCAAGCTGGTCGTGCCCTTCCCGCCCGGCGGGTCGAACGACCTGCTGGCCCGCGAGATCGCCGACGCGCTGGCCCAGCGCCTGAAGGCTCCCTTCGTCGTCGAGAACAAGGGCGGCGCCGGCGGCGCCATCGGCATCGAGGCGGTCGCCAAGGCGCCGGCCGACGGCTACACCATCCTGGTGGTGTCCAACAGCCTCGTCACCGCCCCGGCGCTCAATCGCCAGCTCCGCTTCGACGCGGTGAAGGACTTCGCGCCGATCGCGCTGATCGCCGAGCTGCCGACCGTGCTGGCGGTGACGCCCGACGTGCCGGGGACGACGCTGGCCGAGGCGCTGGCCCACATCAAGGCCAACCCCGGCACGCTGAACTACGCGTCGGCCGGCATCGGCGCGCCGCAGCACCTCTCCACCGAGTATCTGAAATCGGCGACCGGCGCCGACATCGTCCACATCCCCCTCCAGGGCCAGGGCCAGATGCTGACCGAGATGCTGGGCGGGCGCGTGCAGCTGATGATCGGCGTGTTCAGCACCGCCCAGCCCTATTTCGCCAAGGGTTCGCTGAAGGCGCTCGCCACCGGCGGCGCCAGGCGCACCCCCGCCGCCCCCGACCTGCCGACCATCGCCGAGGCCGGCGTCCCCGGCTACGCCGTGCAATGGTGGCTGGGGGCTCTGGCCCCGGCCGGGACGCCGCCCGACATCGTCGGCCTGCTCAACCGCGAGATTCTCGCTCTGGGCCAGGACACCGCCTTCCGCGCCAAGCTGGCCGCCGCCGGCATCGACTGGGTGGGCTCCGGCCCGGCCGAGTTCGGCCGGACGCTGGTGAGGGATCTGGCGCTGTGGACCAAGGTCGTCGCCGACGCCGGCATCGAGGCCAAGTGACGGGAGGCCGAATGATGGATCCGCAAGTCGAAGCCGAGCTGGCTCCCTTCGCCGGCGACCTGCTCGGGCTGCTGCCGCCGGGGATGATCCGGCGCGTCGCCCTCCCCCGTCCCTCCGCCGCGGTCATCGCCGGTTATCAGGCATTGCCCGACCTGACCTCGGTGGTGGCCGACATCCTCGACGAGCTGGGGTTCGACACCGCGATCCCCGGCGGCCGGCTGGCGCCGCTCGCCCCGGAGCAGCGGATCGTCGGCCCGGCGGTCACCGTGCGGCAGGCCCGCGTCCGCCGGCCGGCCGGCCACGGCATCGCTCACCGTCTGGTGCCGCGCCTCGGCGGGCTCGATCAGGTGACGCTGAGCCGGCCGGGCGACGTGCTGGTGATCGACGCCGGCGGCGCCGACGATTCGTCGAGCTTCGGCGGGCTGATGGCGACGGCGGTCCACAGCCGGGGGCTGGCCGGGGTGGTGGTCGACGGCTGCGTGCGCGACGCCGAATCCATGCGCCGCATGGGGCTGTCGGTGTGGTCGCGCGGCCTGACCCCGCGCACCGGCAAGCACCGGCTGGAGATCGTCGAGTTCAACGGCGTGGTCGAGATCGGCGGCACGCAGGTGCTGGCCGGCGACCTGCTGCTCGGCGACCGCGACGGCCTGATCGCCGTGCCCGCCGACCTCGCGGAGGAGGTGCTGCGGCGCGCCCAGGCGGCGACGGCCGGTGAAAAGGCGCTGATCGACAGCGTCCGGCGCGGCGACGCCCCGCGCGACAGCATGGCCGTGCTGCCGCCCGAGAAATGGTGAGGAAAGCCCCCATGCCAGCCTCCTTGCGCATCGGCCTGATCGGCTTCGGCGAGGTCGGGTCGAGTTTCGCCCGCGGCTTCCTCGCCGACGGCCTGACCGGACTCGTCGCCTACGACGAACCACGGAGCGATGCCCAGCGCGATCTCGCCCGCCGGCGCTCCGTCGAGCTGGGGGTCCCCCTGCTCGACGACCCGGCGGGACTCGCCGACCGCGATCTCGTCGTCTGCTGCGTTCCGCAGGATCAGGCAATGGCGGCGGCCGAACGCTGCGCCGGGGCCATCGCGCCCGACGCCCTCTACGTCGACGTCAACTCGCTGGGGCCGCCCGACAAGATCGCCGTGGCCGAACGGGTCGCCGCGCTGGGCCGGACCTTCGTCGACGCGGCGATCATGGGGATGCCGATCAACGACCTCCACCGCGTTCCGGTGCTGGCCTCGGGCGAGGCGGCGCAACGCTTCGCCGAACTGGGCGGCCGGGCCGGCATGCGCATCCGGGTGGCCGGTGCCCGGCCCGGCGACGCGGCCGGCGTCAAGATCCTGCGCAGCGTGGTGACCAAGGGGCTGGAATGCCTGCTGGTCGAAAGCCTGACGGCGGCCCGCCGCCACGGCCTCGACCACGCGGTGCTGGACAGCCTCGTCGGGCTGTTCGGGCCGCAAAGCCGCGCGGTCTTCGACTTCCTGATCCGCACCCACGCCGTGCACGCCCGCCGCCGGTCGCTGGAGGTCGCCATGTGCGCCGACACGCTGGCCGCCGCCGGAATCGACCCGCTGGTCACCGGCGCCGTCGCCGCCCGCCTGCGCCGCACCGCCGGCGAGGGGCTGGCCGGCGGGGGGCTGGCCGCCGCCGCGAACGGACGGCTTCCCGCCGGCACCGACGACGCCGTCGCCCTCTTCGACCGCCACCTCGACACCCCCGCGGAGACCCCCGCATGAGCATCCGAAACACAAGCGACTTCGTGTCCGGGCTGGCCCTGGTCGCCACCGGCGCGGCCGCGATCCTCGCCGCCCGCGACTACGCCATGGGCACCGCCTTCCGCATGGGGCCGGGCTATTTCCCGGTGCTGCTCGGCGGCCTGCTGGCCCTGCTCGGCGCCGCCATCAGCCTGCGGGCGCTGTGGATCGACGAGGGCAACCGGATGGGCGGCCTCGCGTGGCGGCCGGTCCTGCTGGTGCTCGGCGGGGTCTTGTCCTTCGCCCTGCTGCTGAGCGCGCTCGGGCTGGTGCTGGCCAGCCTGCTGGCGCTCGCCGTCTCGGCGCTGGCGACGCACGACGTCCGCCACTGGGAGGTGCCGGTGCTGTCGGCGGGCCTCAGCGCCTTCTCGCTGGTCGTCTTCGTCTACGGGCTCGGCCTGCCCTTCAAGATCTGGCCGGTCTGAGCGGGAAACCAAAGACGATGCTGAACGACCTGATCCTCGGATTCTCGGTGGCGGCGACGCCGGTCAACCTCTTCTACTGCCTGATGGGATCGCTGTTCGGCACGCTGGTCGGCGTGCTGCCCGGCGTGGGGCCGGTGGTGACCATCGCCGTGCTGCTGCCGGCCACCTTCGCGCTGGAACCGACCAGCGCGCTGATCATGCTGGCCGGCATCTATTACGGCGCCCAGTATGGCGGCTCGACCACCTCGATCCTGCTGAACCTGCCGGGCGAAACCTCGTCGGTGGTGACCTGCCTCGACGGCCACGCCATGGCCCGCCAGGGCCGCGCCGGGCCGGCGCTGGCGGTGTCGGCGCTCGGCTCCTTCTTCGCCGGCTGCGTCGCCACCCTGCTGATCGCGCTGTTCTCGCCGCTGCTGGGCGCCATCGCCGTGCGCTTCGGGCCGGCCGACTATTTCTCGCTGATGGTCGTCGGGCTGGTCGGGGCGGTGGTGCTGGCGCAGGGCTCGCTTCTGAAGGCGGTGGCGATGATCGTGCTCGGCCTTCTGCTCGGGCTGGTCGGGACGGACGTCAACTCGGCGGTGTCGCGCTTCGACTTCGGCCTGCCGGAGCTGGCCGACGGCATCAACTTCGTCGTGCTGGCGATGGGTCTGTTCGGCATCGGCGAGATCATCGTCACGCTGGAACGCCGCAAGGACGAGGAGGGGACCGTCATCCCGCACGGCCGGGTCTGGCCCAGCCTGGACGACACCCGCCGCTCCTGGAAGCCGGTGCTGCGCGGCACCGCGCTGGGCTCGCTGCTGGGGCTGCTGCCGGGCGGCGGCACCGCGCTCGCCTCCTTCGCCGCCTACGCGCTGGAGAAGAAGCTGTCGCCCACGCCCGGACGCTTCGGCAAGGGCGCCATCGAGGGGGTCGCCGCCCCGGAATCGGCCAACAACGCGGCGGCGCAGACCTCCTTCATCCCGCTGCTGACGCTGGGGCTGCCGTCCAACGCGGTGATGGCGCTGATGGTCGGCGCCATGATGATCCACGGCATCACGCCGGGGCCGCAGATCATGACCGCCCGGCCCGACCTGTTCTGGGGCATGATCGCCAGCATGTGGATCGGCAATTTGATGCTGGTGCTGCTCAACATGCCGATGATCGGGCTGTGGGTGCGGCTGCTGCGCATTCCCTACCGGCTGCTCTACCCGGCCATCCTGCTGTTCGCCTGCATCGGCATCTACAGCGTCGGCAACAGCGCCTTCGACGTCGGCCTCGCCGCCGCCTTCGGGCTGCTCGGCTACATCCTGGTCAAGGCCGCCTTCGAGCCGGCGCCGCTGCTGCTGGGATTCATCCTCGGCCCGCTGATGGAGGAGAATCTGCGCCGGGCCATGACCATGTCGCGCGGCGACGCCGGAGTCTTCCTGCGCGAGCCGGTCAGCCTGGGCCTGCTGCTGCTCGCCCTCCTCCTTCTGGCCGCCACGCTGCTGCCGGCCGTCAAGCGCGGCCGCCGCGAGGTCTTCGTCGAATGAGCGCCGGTTCCTGGAAAGCGCGCATGAAGCCGGACGCCGATATAGGCCGATGATGTCGACAGGAATTTAGGAGTGATGACCTGGAATGTTTCAGGCGGGCTTCATGAAATTTCTGAGAAATACACGGGCCCTCCGGCGGTCCGAACGCCAGGACTGACGCAGGAGACGGTTTCTTCCGCGGCAGCCCGCCGCGCCGCGCGGCTCGCCGCCGGCCCGCTCAGAACAGGGGCCGCAGGGCGAGATGGGCGCCCAGCGCCAGCAGGCCCAGGAAGAAGCAGCGCCGGAAGGTGTCCTGACGCACGCGAAGGCGCAGCCATTGGCCGAGCAGCATGCCGGCCAGGGACGGAAGCAGGGCCAGCAGGGACATCCCCACCAGCGCGCCGGCGAACACGCCGTGCTGGGCCAGACCGGCGGCCAGCGCCACCGTGGAGACGGTGAAGGACAGCCCCAGGGCCTGCACCAGCTCCTCCCTCTCCAGGGCGAGGGCCTGGAGGTAGGGGACGGCCGGGATCACGAAGACGCCGGTGGCGGCGGTCACCAGCCCGGTCGCCAGCCCGACCAGCGGCCCCATCCACCGCTCGCTCCCGGCCGGCACGCGCAGCCGCGCCGAGGACAGGCCGAGGATCGCGTACAGCACCAGGGCGATCCCCAGCGCCATGGTCGCGACCCCCGACGCGTCGCTGGCCAGGAAGCCGGCGCCCACCCAGGTTCCCAGGCACACACCCGCCATCATCGGCCACAGCCTTTCCAGAAGAGGGCCGAATCGGGGGCCGCTCGCCAACTGCCAGACATTCGTCACGAGCGAAGGCACGATCAGCAGCGAGGCCGCCTCCGCCGGCGGCATGACGAGACCCAGCAGCCCCATGGCGACGGTGGGAAGACCCAGCCCGATCATCCCCTTCACGCCACCGGCGAGCAGGAATGTCAGGGCTACGGCGGCGATGATGGGGAGGGAGTGGCTCGGCATGGAGCCGATCTAGACGCCGATCCGGGCACGGGACAATGCGGATGATCCGCAGCGTGCCTCAGGCGTGGACGAAGGCAGAGGCCCAGCCGGGGCACGGAGGCCGCGACCGCCCCAGCCGTGGCAGATCGGCAACACACCAGCGGCGGCGCGTCAGCAAAATCGTAGGTAGTCACACAATTCTTGCCAGAGCCGCCGCCCGCTGAATACAATGATAATCATTCGCATTTTTGCCGATCCGCACCGACGTTCGCCTCCACCGGGAGGACGCCGTGCCGGCCGCTGAAGTTGCGTCACAGAGACCGCCGCCTGGTAGAGGAATCGGCCCCATGAATCGTGTCCGCGGCAAGGCTGCTCCGCGCCAAACCGTTCCCCCTCGCAACCGCCCGTCCGTTGCGCCCGACGCCTCCGCTCCGGGCCTGCGCCCGGTCGCCATGGCCGTCCAGCTGGCCGGCGCCGTGCTGGCGGGCGGGCTTTCCCTCGCGCCGGCCGCCCATGCCCAGACGGCAGCCACCCAGACGGCAGCCACGGCCGGCACGGTCAACGCCAGCGTGCCCGCCGGTCCGCTTGCCGATTCGCTGAACCGCTTCGCGGCGCAGGCGGGCGTCTCCATCGCGGTGGACGCGGAGCAGGTCCGGGGCAGGACCGCTCCGGCGCTGAACGGCACGACGACGGTGGAGGACGGCTTCCGCCGGCTGCTGGCGGGGAGCAGCTACCAGATCGGACGCGGCCCGTCGGGCTACAGGCTGGTCGCGCAGGGCGCCGCCCCGGCGGCCGGCACGGCTGCGGCGGGCGGCACGGTGCTGCCGGCCCTCCAGGTCACGGCCAACTCCGCTCCGCTTCCCGGCGAGCTCCAGCGGCCCTACGCCGGCGGACAGGTGGCGCAGGGCGGATCGCTGGGCCTGCTCGGCTCCCGCAACGTCATGGACACGCCGTTCAGCGTGACCAACTACACCTCCCAGCTCATCGAGGACCAGCAGGCGCGCACGGCGGCCGACACGCTGATCAACGATTCGTCGGTGCGCACCACCACCGGCAGCAACGGCTTCGACGACACCTTCCAGATTCGCGGCTTCGCCGTGTCCGCCACCGACGTCGGCTTCAACGGCATGTACGGCCTGGTGTCGCAGAACCGCGTGCCGGCGCAGATCATCGAGCGCATCGAGCTGCTGAAGGGCCCCGGCGCGCTCGCCAACGGCATCGCCCCCGGCAACAGCATCGGCGGCGGCATCAACATCGTCAGCAAGCGCGCCGGCGACGAGCCGCTGACCCGCCTGACCACCACCTACCAGAGCGACGCCAACTTCGGCCTGAGCGCCGACGTCGGCCGCCGCTTCGGGGCGAACAAGGAGTGGGGCGTCCGCTTCAACGGCCTGCTGCGCGGCGGCGAGGGCTCGGTCGACGGCGGCGACGCGCGGACCGGCCTCGGCACGCTGGCGGTGGATTACCGGGGCGAGCGGCTGCGCTGGTCGCTCGACGGCATCGTGCAGCGCGACAGCACGGACAATTTCCGCCCGCAGGTCAGCATCCTGTCGACCACGACCGCCATCCCGGCGCCGCCGGACGCGCGCGGCAACTGGTATCCCGGCACGACGCTGGTCCAGAAGGACACGACGGTCGCCTCGAACATCGAGTTCGACCTGACCGACTGGCTGACCGTGTACGCCGGCCTCGGCTACCGCGACGGCTCGAACGATCAGGTCTTCCCGTCCTCCAGCCCGGCCGTCAACGCGCTCGGCAACTTCACGGTCCGCAACTCCTACTACGACTCCTACACCCGGACGACCAGCGGCATGGCCGGCACGCGCCTGCGCTTCGACACGGGGCCCGTCCGCCACGCCATCAACGTCGGCTTCACCGGCTTCCAGCAGGAGGCCGGCAACGCCTACATCCAGTCGGCCGGCTCGGTCGCGACGAACATCTACCGGCCCTCGCGGCTTCCCGCCATCACGGCCGCGCGCACCGACCCGACGAAGGCGTCCGAGACGACGCTGACCAGCGTCGCGGTGGCCGACACGATGTCCTTCCTGGACGACCGCCTGCTGCTGACGCTGGGCGTGCGCGACCAGCAGGTCACCTTGAAGAGCTACAGCACCGCCACCGGCGCGATGACCAGCAAGTACGACGCCAGCGCGACGACGCCGCTGGCCGGCCTGGTCGTCAAGCCGCTGGAGAACCTCTCGCTCTACGCCAACTACGCCGAGGGGCTGAGCCGCGGCACCATCGTCGGCGCCGGCTACGCCAACACCGGCGCGGTGCTCGCCCCGTTCAAGTCCAAGCAGTACGAGGCCGGCGTCAAGGTCGACTGGGGCACCGTCACCACGACGGCGGCGGTCTTCCAGATCTCCAAGCCGAACTCGATCCGCACCGCCTCGAACGACCTCGCCTACGACGGCGAGCAGCGCAACCGCGGCCTGGAGCTCTCCGCCTACGGCGAGATCCTGCCCGGCCTGCGCGCCATGGCCAGCGCGACCTTCCTGAAGCCGGAGCTGACCCGCACCGCCGTCGCCGCCGAGCAGGGCAACGACGCCGCCGGCGTGCCGGACAAGACCTTCTCCGGCAGCCTCGACTGGACCACCCCTTGGGTGCCCGAGCTGTCGCTGAACGGGCGCGTCATCCACACCTCGGGCTCCTACCTGACCGCCGCCAACACCCTGCGCTTCGACGGCTGGACCCGCGTCGACGTCGGCGCCCGCTACAGCGCCGACATCGGGGGCAAGCCCGTCACCCTGCGCGCCAACGTCGAGAACCTGTTCGACAAGAACTACTGGCTGACGACCGGCACCTACGTGACCGTCGGCGCGCCGCGCACGGTGGTGCTGTCCGCCACGGTCGATTTCTGATCCTCCATGCTCCTGCCGACGGATTCGCCATGACCAAGCTTTCCATCGCCCTCCTCGCCGCCCTGGGCTTCGCCCTGCCCGCGCAGGCCCACCAGATCTGGATCGAGCAGCCCGACGGCGGCAACGCGACGATCCGTTTCGGTGAGTTCGGCGAGAATCTCCGCGAGGCGTCGCCCGGCCTGCTCGACAAGTTCGTCAAGCCGGCCGGCACGCTGGTTTCCGCCAAGGGCGAGCGGAAGGCCGACGCCGCCAGGACGGCGGACGGCTTCACCCTGCCCTTCGCGGCGGCGGCCGGCGACAGCATCGTCGCCGAGGACGCGCAGTACCCGCTCTACAGCTGGAAGCAGGCGGACAAGGAAACCGTCAACTGGTTCCACCCCGCCGCCCGCCTGATCACCGGCTTCGCCGAGCAGCCGCCCAAGCTGGCGCTGGATCTGGTGCCGGCCGGCAAGCCAGGCCAGTTCAAGCTGTTCTTCAAGGGCCAGCCCAAACCCAAGACCAAGGTGGCGCTGGTCACCCAGTCGGGCTGGGCCAAGGAGGGCCACACCGACGAGCAGGGGCTCGTCGAATTCGACCTGCCCTGGAAGGGCACCTACGTCGCCGAGGTCAGCCTCAACGAGCGCAGCCCCGGCGAGCGTCCGGGCGCCGGCGGCGCGGAGAAGTACGACGGCGTCAGCTACGTCACCACGGTGACCTACGTCCACGCCGACGGCCTTGCGCCGATCCCCGCCGGACCGGCGGCGGCGCCCGGCAAGTGACCGCCGTGGCCGGCTGGATCCGCGGCATCGGCCCGCTCGTCTCGCGCATCGTCGCCGCCCTGTTCGGCGGCTATGCGCTGGCCGCGCTCGCCAGCGTCGCCGTGCTCGCCCTTCCCATGAGCAAGCCGCAGGCCGTGCTCACCGGGATGCTGGCGAGCTTCGCGGTCTACGCCGGCGCCGTGATCTGGGTCTTCGCGGCGCGCAGCGCCCCGCGGGCCTGGACGGGCCTTCTCGTGGTCGCCGCGCCGCTGCTTCTGGCGGCGTGGTCCGTCTGGTGATGGGGAACCCCCGCGTGAAAACCGACCGGAAGCCGCCGCCCGCCGGCCGCCCCGCCGCTCGCCCCGCCACTCCGGGCATCCGCCAGAGCATGTCCGGCCTGCACACATGGGTCGGGCTGCTGCTCGGCTGGGTCCTCTACGCCATGTTCCTCACCGGGACGGTGGCCTATTTCAAGGACGAGCTGTCGCAATGGATGCGGCCCGAGCTGCCGCACCAGACCGAGGTCCCCGACCAGGCCCTGGTCGCCCAGCGCGTCGCCGACGCACTCGTCGCCATCGCGCCCGGCAGCCCGCAATGGAGCATGCGCCTGCCCGACGCGCGCAACAACAGCGTCTACGCCTTCTGGCGCACGGCCGCCGGCACGCCCGGCCAGCGCGGCTTCGGCGAGGCCAGCTTCGACCCCGCCACCGGCCGGAAGGTGACGTCGCGCGAAACGATGGGCGGCGACTTCTTCTACCGCTTCCACTTCCAGTTCCACTACATGCCGGTGATCTGGGGGCGCTGGATCGCCGGCGTGGCCGCCATGTTCATGCTGGTCGCCATCGTCAGCGGCGTCATCACGCACAAGAAGATCTTCGTCGATTTCTTCACCTTCCGCTGGGGCAAGGGACAGCGCTCCTGGCTCGACGCGCACAACGCGCTGTCGGTGTTCGGGCTGCCGTTCCACGCCATGATCACCTACAGCGGGCTGGTCACGCTGATGGCGCTCTACATGCCCTGGGGCGAGCAGGCCGCCATCCGGACGCCGGCCGAGCGCCAGCAGCTCACCGCCGAACTCAGCGCCTTCATCCAGCCGGGCAAGCCCAGCGGGGAGACGGCGCCGCTGGCGTCCATCGAGGACATGGTGCGCCACGCGCAGGAGCGCTGGGGCCGCGACAACGTCGGCCGCGTCACCGTCACCCATGCCGGCGACGTGGCGGCGCGGGTGGCGGTGGCGCGCGGCGAGGCCGGCCGAGTCTCCATGAGCCCGCAATACATGGAATTCGAGGGCCCGACCGGCAGGCTGCTGGCGGTCCACGAGGGCGTGGGCGCCGCGGCCGAGACGCGCGGCGTCCTCTACGCGCTGCATCTCGGGCGCTTCAGCGACAGCGTGACGCGCTGGCTGTATTTCCTCGTCAGCCTCGCCGGCACGGCGATGGTCGGCACGGGGCTGGTGATGTGGACCGTGAAGCGGCGGCAGAAGCTGGCCGATCCGGAGCGGCCCTATTTCGGTTTCCGGCTCGTGGAGCGGCTGAACATCGCGGGCATCGCCGGCCTGTCGATCGCCATGGCGGCGTTCCTGTGGGCCAACCGTCTGCTGCCGCAGGGGATGGCCGACCGCGCCGGCTGGGAAATCCACGGCTTCTTCATCGTCTGGGCGCTGACGCTGGCGCACGCCGCGCTGCGTCCGGCCAGGACCGCGTGGATCGAGCAGCTCTGGACGGCGGCCGCGCTGCTGGCGCTGCTGCCCGTGCTGAACGCGGCCACCACCCGGCGGCCGCTGTGGCACAGCCTCGCCGAGGGCGACTGGATCTTCGCCGGCACCGAGCTCCTGTGCTGGGGGCTGGCCGGGCTCCACGCGGTCCTGGCGATCCGCACGGCCAGACACCAACCCCGTCTCCGGCCCGCGCGCAAGCCCGACCGGGATCCCATGGCCGGCGCCGCGTTGCGCAAGGGGGAAGCATGAGCCATCTGCCGCCCCTCCTGCTGGCCCTGGCGGGCTTCACGGCGCTGGCCTTCGCGACGGACCGCCAGCAGCACGACCTGCTCGGACGGCCGCTGCCGCCGTCCGTCACCCGCGCCCTGCGCATCGCCGGCGCCGCCGCCCTGCTGCTGGCGCTCGGCGCCCTGGTCGCGTGGAAAGGCTGGGGCCTCGGCCTCGTGATGTTCAGCGGCCACACGAGCCTGGCCGCCGGCGTCGTGCTCGGCGCGCTCATCCTGCGCGCAAGGGCCGCCGCGCGCACGCCGAGGCGCTGACGGATCGCGCGCCGTCCTCCCGCCCGCGCCGGAGGACGGCGCGCGAGGCTTCGGGATTCTTTGAAACTGTCTTCACGCAACGGGGGCTAGGGCCGCCGCCGCCGCCGCGCCTATGATCGGCGGCCTGTTGGTCCGCCCGTCCGCCCAGAGTCCGTCCGCCCAGACTCCGTCCACGAGAGCCCGCCCATGCCCGACTCCCCGCTTTCCGGCCCGGCCCTTCTCGCGCGCATCGAGGCGCTGGCGGCGATCAGCGCCGACACGGGAGCCCTGTCGCGCCTCTACCTGACGCCGGAGCACCGCCGCGCCAACGACCTCGTGGCCGGCTGGATGCGCGAGGCCGGCATGAGCGCGCGCGAGGATGCCGTCGGCAACATCGTCGGCCGCTACGAGGGCGACCGGCCGGGCCTGCCGGCGCTGCTGATCGGCTCGCACCTCGACACCGTGCGCGACGCCGGCAAGTATGACGGCATGCTGGGCGTGCTGTCCGGCATCGCCGTCGTCGCCGAATTGCACGCGCAGGGCCGCCGCATGCCCTTCGCCATCGAGGTCATCGGCTTCGGCGACGAGGAGGGCACCCGCTTCCAATCCACCCTGATCGGCAGCCGCGCCGTCGCCGGGACCTTCGACCCGTCGGTGCTCGACAAGCGCGACGCCGGCGGCGTCCGGCTCGGCGACGCCATGGCGGCCTTCGGCCTCGACCCCGCCGCCTGGGCGACCGCCGCCCACCGCCCCGCCGACGTGCTCGCCTACGCCGAACTCCACATCGAGCAGGGGCCGGTGCTGGAGGCGCTGGGCCGCGCGGTCGGAATCGTCACCGCCATCGCCGGAGCGACCCGGCTCGCCGTGACGGTGGAGGGCTTCGCCGGCCATGCCGGGACGGTGCCGATGACGCTGCGCCGCGACGCGCTGGCGGCGGCGGCCGAGATGATCCTGGCGGTGGAGAGCCTGTGCTCCGGCCAGGACCGGCTGGTCGGCACGGTCGGCCGCGTCGAGGCGGCGCCCGGCGCCACCAACGTCATCCCCGGCCGGGTCCGCTTCACCATCGACCTGCGGGCCGACCGCGACCCCCTGCGGCTGGAGCGCGTCGCCGCCGTGCGCGCCCGGCTGGAGGAGATCGCCGACCGTCGCGAGGTCGGCATCGCCTTCGAGACCCTGCACGAAAGCCCGGCGGTCGCCTGCCACCCCGATCTGATGACGCAGCTCACCGCCGCCGCCGCCTCGCTCGGGCTCGACGCGCCGGAGCTGCCGAGCGGCGCCGGCCACGACGCCATGGCGGTCGCCGCGCTGACCGACATCGCCATGCTGTTCGTGCGCTGCGAGCGCGGCATCTCGCACAACCCGGCCGAGAGCATCACCGCCGCCGACGCCGAGGCCGGCGCCCGCGTGCTCGCCCGTTTCGTCGACCATTTCCAGCCCGCATCGGACCGCGCCCCATGACCGAGCCTTTCTCCGCGCTTGACCACGCCCTGGCCGCCGCCGTCGACGAAGCCTTCGACGCCGAGACCCGCTTCCTGGCGGAGCTGGTTAAGGTGCCGTCCGACAACCCGCCCGGCGACTGCGCGCCGCACGCCGCCCGCGCGGCGGAGCTGCTGGAGGCGCTGGGCTTCACGGTCGAGCGCCACCCGGTCCCGGCCGGGCTGGCGCGGGCCAACGGCATGGTCAGCGCCACCAACCTCGTGATCCGCCAGCGCTTCGGCGGCGACCGTTCCGGCGAGGGACCGGTGGTGGCGCTGAACGCCCACGGCGACGTGGTGCCGCCCGGCGAGGGCTGGTCGGCCGATCCCTACGGCGCCGAGATCCGCGACGGGGTGATGTACGGCCGCGGCGTCGCGGTGTCGAAGTCCGACTTCGCCACCTACGCCTTCGCGCTGAAGGCGCTGACGGCCACGGGCGCCCCGCTGAGGGGCACGGTGGAACTGCACCTGACCTACGACGAGGAGGCCGGCGGCGAGATCGGGCCGAAATGGCTGCTCGACCAGGGCATCTCCAAGCCCGACTACGCGGTGTCGGCCAGCTTCGCCTATTCGGTGGTGACGGCGCACAACGGCTGCCTGCATCTGGAGGTGCGGATCGACGGCAAGTCGGCCCACGCCGCCCGCCCCGACACCGGCTTCGACGCTCTGGAGGCGGCCAACGGCGTTCTGTCGGCGCTCTACGCCCACCGGCCGGAGCTGGCCGAGCGGCGGTCCGAGGTTCCCGGCATCACCCACCCGTCGCTGACGGTCGGGCTGATCCAGGGCGGCATCAACACCAACGTGGTGCCCGACCGCGTGACCTTCCGGCTCGACCGCCGCATGATCCCGGAGGAGAACCCGGCCGAGGTCGAGGCGGAACTGCGCGCCCTGATCGGGACGGCGGCCGGCGCCTACCCCGGCATCGCTGTGACGGTGCGCCGCATCCTGCTGGCCCGCCCCTTCACCTCGGTCGGCGACGCGCCGCGTCTGGCCGCCCTGTTCGCCCGCCACGCCGAGGCGGTGCTGGGCGTGCCGGTGGCGCGGACCGGCATCCCGCTCTACACCGACGCCCGGCACTATTCGGAGGCCGGCATCCCGACCGTGCTCTACGGCGCCGGCCCGCGCGACCTGCTGGAGGCCAACGGCCACCGCGCCGACGAGAAGCTGGTGCTGGAGGACCTGCGCAAGGCGACGCTGGTCGTGGCGCGGGTTCTGGCCGAACTGCTGGGCTGAACGGGACTATGATGAAGCCCTTCTCCCCTTGTGGGAGAAGGGTTGGGATGAGGGGTATTCCGCCGTAGGCGGAAAAATTCCCGCCCCCTCACCCCAACCCCTCTCCCACGAGGGAGAGGGGCTTTTCGGACTTCACCCCGCCCGGCGGCCCGGCCCCGGCTTGGCGCCCGCCTTGCCACCCGGCAGCATCCGCCGGCCCTTGCCGCTCTGCTGGGTCAGGAAGGTCTGGCCCTTCGGCCCCTTCGACGTGCAGTTCCCCCCCGGCCCCTTCTCGCGCGGCCCCTTCTCACGCGGGTTGGCGGTGGCGCCGACCGGCTGCCACGCCGGAATCAGCTGCTCCTCGCCCGGCCCGATCAGGTCGGCGCGGCCCATCGCCTTCAGCGATTCGCGCAGGATCGGCCAGTTCTCCGGGTCGTGGTAGCGCAGGAACGCCTTGTGCAGGCGGCGCTGGCGCAGCCCCTTGGCCGACGACACCACCTCGGCGCCGACGCGGCGGATCGGGCGCAGGGGGTTGCGCTCGCTGTGGTACATGGCGGTCGCCAGCGACATCGGCGAGGGCAGGAAGGTCTGCACCTGGTCGGCCTTGAAGCCGTTCCGCTTCAGCCACAAGGCGAGGTTCATCATGTCCTCGTCCGTGGTGCCGGGATGCGCCGCGATGAAGTAGGGGATCAGGTAGAGCTTCTTCCCCGCCTCCTTCGCCGCCTTGTCGAACATCCGCTTGAACTCGTCGTAGGCCCCCATGCCGGGCTTCATCATCTTGGCGAGCGGCCCCGGCTCGGTGTGCTCGGGCGCGATCTTCAGATAGCCGCCGACATGGTGGGTGACCAGCTCCTTCACATACTCCGGGTTGCGCACGGCGAGGTCGTAGCGCAGGCCCGACGCGATGTGGATCTTCTTCACGCCGGGCACCGCGCGGGCCTTGCGGTAGAGCTGCACCAGCGAGGAATGGTCGGTGTTCAGGTTCTTGCAGATGTCGGGGAAGACGCAGGACGGGCGGCGGCAGACCGATTCCGTCTCCTTGTCCTTGCAGGCCAGCCGGTACATGTTGGCGGTCGGCCCGCCCATGTCGGAGATGGTGCCGGTGAAGCCCTTGGTCTTGTCGCGGATCTGCTCGATCTCGCGCAGGATCGAGCCCTCCGACCGGCTCTGGATGATGCGCCCCTCATGCTCGGTGATCGAGCAGAAGGAGCAGCCGCCGAAGCAGCCGCGCATGATGTTGACCGAGAAGCGGATCATGTCCCAGGCCGGGATGCGCGCGTCGCCGTAGGAGGGATGGGGCGCGCGGGCGTAGGCGAGGTCGAACACCCCGTCCATCTCCGGCGTCTCCAGCGGGATCGGCGGCGGGTTCAGCCAGACGTCGCGGTCGCCGTGGCGCTGCACCAGCGCGCGGGCGTTGCCGGGGTTGCTCTCCTGGTGCAGCACGCGGCTGGCGTGGGCGTAGAGCACCTTGTCCTCGCTCACCTGCTCGTAGGAGGGCAGGCGCACCGCCATGCGGTCGGCACCGGCGGCGCGCGGCGACACGGTGGCCGAAGGGTCGTCGATGGAACTGCTGTCGATGACGGTCCAGCCCTCGGGGATGCTGGAGCGCATGATCGCGGTGCCGCGGATGTCGGTCATCGCGCGCGGCGATTCGCCGGCCAGCGCCGCTGGGCGATCTCGACGATGGCGCGCTCGGCGTTGCCGTAGACCAGCATGTCGGCCTTGGAATCGACCAGCACGGAGCGGCGGATCTTCTCGCTCCAATGGTCGTACTGGGCGATGCGGCGCAGGCTCGCCTCGATGCCGCCGAGCACGACCGGGATGCCCTTGAACGCCTCGCGGCAGCGCTGGGCGTAGACGGTCACCGCGCGGTCGGGCCGCTTGCCGCCCTCGTCGTTGGGGGTGTAGCTGTCGTTGTGGCGCAGCCGGCGGTCGGCCGTGTAGTGGTTGACCATGCTGTCCATGTTGCGCCGGTCACGCCCCAGAACAGGCGCGGCGGCCCCAGCACCTTGAACGCCTCGGCGCTGGTCCAGTCGGGCTGGGCGATGATGCCGACGCGCAGCCCCTGCGATTCCAGCAGCCGGCCGATGATCGCCATGCCGAAGCTGGGATGGTCGATGTAGGCGTCGCCGGTCACCACGATGACGTCGCACTGGTCCCAGCCCAGCCGGTCCATCTCCGCGCGCGACATCGGCAGGAACGGCGCCGGCTTGGCGCGCCGGCTCCGATCGGGACGGTGGGCGAACAGGTTGGGCGCTGCGTGCATGAGGCGGTCCATTGACGACGATGATGGAGTGATCCGGGGGCTTGGCAAGCGGCCAGTCATACCGTGTTCGGCCGGGAATTCCCACTGCGCAAATCACAGCGCAGCGATTGGTTATTGAGGGGAAGGCGAAGGGAGCACCGCCACGCCGAAGCTTCCGTTCCGTCCCGTACCGTTGGTGGAAACGAACACCCCATCCTTGTGGGTAACACGTCCGGCGCGAACAGATCATCGCAAGTGTAAGGATGCGGCAATACCGATGCCGCCTGGATTGAGGCAAAGACCATGATTAATTTCACAGCATCGGACTTTTCAAAAGGCATGACCATGCAGCGCGATGTTTGGCCGACGGACGCCGGGACGACCAACGCAGGGCTGGCGATGACCATCCCCTTCCTTCGGACGAGTCCCTGGCCGAGGACATCCGCGCCGTTCTGGCCGAGTGCGGCGGGCTGGCGGTGGATCCCGGACGCCTCGCTCCCGAGGACGACCTCTACGCCGCCGGGCTGACCTCGCACGGCTGCGTCGGGCTGATGCTGGGGCTGGAGGAGCGCTTCGAGGTGGAATTTCCCGAAACCCTGCTGAACCGCCGGACCTTCGAGAGCATCGCGGCGATCCGCGACGCCGTGCGCGGCCTGCTCGTCAGGTCCGCCGCGTGAGCGGCCCCTCGGCCCAGGCCCGCGCCGTCGTGCCGGGGTCGCCGCCGCCCACGCCGACGGCGTGGACCGCGACGCGCGCTTCCCCGCCGAGGCCGTCGCGGCCCTGAGGGAACAGCGCCTGCTGAGCGCCTACGTCCCCGCCGAGTTCGGCGGGGCGGGCGCCTCGCTGTTCGAGGTGGCGGCGGCCTGCCACGCGCTGGCCCGCCATTGCGGCTCGACCGGCATGATCTTCGCCATGCACCAGATCCAGGTCGCCTGCCTGGTCCATCACGGGCGCGACGGCGCGTGGCACCGCGCCTTCCTGGCCCGCCTCGCCGACGAGCAGCTTCTGCTCGGCTCGGCGACGACGGAGGCCGAGACCGGTGGCGAC
>NZ_JAIFZR010000001.1:497500-692567 GCF_020005195.1 Azospirillum agricola | reverse complement strand
TATATCCGACATGCAGGATACGATCCTACTTAAATCAGACAGACTCTAAAAGACTTGGGTGAGGGGGGCGCCACCGCTACCGGCCACCGGGCGGGCCGCGCGGGATGGAACCAAAGGGTTCGGCCGGATCACGGACCGGGGGCGGACAATGACCGCGCGGCCTGCCGATCCGGCATCGGTGCGTTTCGCCGGCGACCCGCGCCGTCCACCTCACGCGCTTGGCGCGGTCGTGGCGCTGTAGCATCATGCGTTTCATATGAAAACGCATGATGCTACAGCTTTATGTTTGGCGATCGGATTCACGCTTCAAATCGATTCTGATTTTACGCGATCCGATCTAATGCCGGAAACGTGAGGCAGCATAGGGCGCCGGGTCAATCGGCGCCGGGCGGCCGGCCGATCAGGGCGGCGACGATGTCGGCGCGTCGCGGCGGCCTGCGTCAGCCCGTAATGGCCGTGGCCGAAGGCGTGGATGACGCGGCGGTCGGCGGTTGCCGGGCCGATGACCGGCAGGCTGTCGGGGATGGAAGGGCGGAAGCCCATCCAGCGCGCGCCGTCCCCGACCGGCCGGCCGGGGAGCACACGGCGCAGGCGGCCGAGCATGGCATCGACCCGTGCCCAGTTGGGCGGGGCGTCCAAACCGGCGAACTCGACGCTGCCGCCGATGCGGTCGCCGCCGTCGAGCGGCGAGGTGACGAAGCCGTGCCCCTCGTACATCACCGGCCGAGTCACGCCCAGCGTGCCGGTGGGGACGGTGATGTTGTAGCCCCGTTCGGTGTCCAGCGGTACGCGGTCCCGGCCGCCGCCGCCAGCGGCTTCGCCCAGGCCCCGCAGGCAATCACGGCATGGTCGGCCATTGCCGTCCGCCCCTCGCCGAGTCGGAGAACCACGCCATCCGCCCGCGATTCCAGGCCCTCGACGGCCGTCACGGCGACACGGGCGCCGCGCGCCCGCGCCGCGTCGGCCAGCGCCTCGGTGAACAGGCGTGGGTCGCCGACATGGGCGCCGGTCGGGTAGAGGGCGCCGCCGGCGACCTCCGCGCCGAAGGCCGGCTCCAGCGCCCGCAGAGCCGCCGAATCCAGCCTTTCCACCGGGATGCCCAGAGCCGTCTGGCGGGCGTGCAGGGCCGTCGACGCCGCGAAACCGGCGGCGTTCATCCATACCGACAGGATGCCCCGGCGGCGCAGATGTCCGTCGAGGCCCAACGCCACCAGCCTCCTCTCCCAGGCCGGCAGGGAGGCGGCGTTCAGCGCGTGGATGGCGCGTGAGCCGGCGGCGATGCGGCCGGGCCGGCTGGCCGCGACGAAACGCAGGAGCCAGGGCGCCAGCGCCGGCAGATGACGGGGTGCGATCGACAAGGGGCCGAGCGGGTCGAGAATCCAGCGCGGCATGTGCGCCCACGCCTTGGGCGAGGCCAGCGGCAGAATGTCCATATGGGGCGATCCAGCCGGCGTTGCCGGCCGATGCGCCGGCTGCCGGCCCTTCGCGGTCGAGCAGTTCCACCCTGTGCCCCTCGTCGAGCAGGGCATGGGCGACCGCCACGCCGACGATGCCCGCCCCCACCACCGCAATGCGCATGCCGTCCGGGTCCTTCCAACGATGAGCCGGCCATCCGAACCGGCCATCCCGGCATGGGACGGGAAGCCGGCGGCGTCCCAGGACCGTTCATATACAATATGCGATCCCCGCGCGGCCTGCTTGGTTTTAACCGGTCACCGCGCCACCCGTGCCGGAAGATTCCGGGGAAAACGCCGTGGGCGGGCGGACGGGTGGCGTCCGGGAATTTCCTTGATCGCAATATTGTATAAAATGTACAATCAGCAAATCCTGAAGATGATCCCGTCCGGGCCGCGCAAGGCCGGCGCCGCGCTCCGGCCGTTGACGTGTCCTCCACCCCCATCGCCCCGTCTTCATCCAGGGGGCGGCGGACATCCCGTTCCGCCCCGCATTTTCCGGAGTGTCCCCATGACCGCCCGCATTTCCTGGGAAGGCGTCTTCCCGGCCGTGACCACCCAGTTCCGCGAGGACCTGTCGCTCGACGTCGACGCCACCGCCAAGGTGATCGACGCCCTGGTCCCGCGACGGCGTGTCCGGCCTGATCGTCTGCGGCACGGTGGGTGAGAACACCTCGCTGACCCGCGACGAGAAGGTCGCCGTCATGGAGGCGGCCAAGGCGACCGCCGCCGGCCGCGTTCCGGTGATCTGCGGCATCGCCGAATTCACCACCGCCTTCGCGGCGGACACCGCCAGGGAGGCGGCGCGGGTCGGCATCGACGGGCTGATGATCATGCCGGCGCTGGTCTATTCCTCCAAGCCGCACGAGACGGCGGCCCATTTCCGCACGGTGTCCAAGGCCACCGACCTGCCGGTGATGGTCTACAACAACCCGCCGGTCTACAAGAACGACGTCACCCCCGACATCCTGGCCTCGCTGGCCGATTGCGACACGGTGGTCTGCTTCAAGGATTCCTCGGGCGACACGCGGCGCTTCATCGACACGCGCAACATGGTGGGCGACCGCTTCGTCCTGTTCGCCGGCCTCGACGACGTCATCGTCGAGAGCGTCGCCATGGGCGCCGCCGGCTGGGTGTCGGGCATGTCCAACGCCTTCCCGCGCGAGGGTGAGACGCTGTTCCGGCTGGCCAAGGCCGGCCGCTTCGCCGAGGCGATGGCGCTCTACGAATGGTTCATGCCGCTGCTCCATCTCGACGCCCGCCCGGATCTCGTCCAGTGCATCAAGCTGTGCGAGCACATCATGGGCCGCGGCACCTGGCGCACCCGCCCGCCGCGGCTGGAGCTGCTGCCCCAGGAGAAGACCGCGGTGGAAGGGCTGATGCACAAGGCGTTGGCAACCCGTCCGGCGCTCCCCGATGTCGGGCTGGCTCCGGACGCGCTGGCCAGACCCGCCTGATCCGGGCACCCTGCCCATGAGGATTCGGGGCGGGCGGCCGGTCCGCGCGGTCGGACGGAACCGCCCGTCGTTTTTCGCCATCCCGCATGCGAGGTCACGCCCATGGCGCGTCACAGCTTCTTCTGCATCGACGGTCACACCTGCGGCAACCCGGTCCGCCTCGTCACCGGCGGGTCGATTCCAACGCTGCGCGGCGCCACCATGTTCGAGCGGCGCCAGCATTTCCTGGCCGAGCATGACTGGATCCGGAAGAGCCTGATGTTCGAACCGCGCGGCCACGACATGATGTCCGGCTCGATCCTCTACCCGCCGACGCGGGAGGATTGCGACGTCGCCATCCTGTTCATCGAGACGTCCGGCTGCCTGCCGATGTGCGGCCATGGCACCATCGGCACGGTCACCATGGCGCTGGAGCATGGGCTGGTCACCCCGCGCGAGCCGGGGCTGCTGCGTCTCGACACGCCGGCCGGCGTCGTCGAGGCCCGCTACGTCGCCGACGGCCCTTGCGTGGAGAGCGTGACGCTGACCAACGTCCCCTCCTTCCTGCTCGGCCGTGGCTACGAGGTCGAGGTCGAGGGGTTCGGGACGCTCAGCGTCGACGTCGCCTTCGGCGGCAACTTCTACGCCATCGTCGAGCCGCAGGACGGCTACGGCGACCTGTCGGAGCTTCAGCCGTCCGACGTGCTGCGCCTCAGCCCACGCCTCCGCGCCGCCTTCAACGCGCGGCACCGCATCGTCCACCCGGCCAACCCGGCGCTCGACCGGCTGACTCATGTAATGTGGACCGGCGGCCCGCAGACTCCGCAGGGCTCCGCCCGCAACGCCGTCTTCTACGGCGACAAGGCGATCGACCGCTCGCCCTGCGGCACCGGCACCTCGGCGCGGATGGCGCAGCTGCACGCCACCGGCCGCCTGCCGGTCGGGCGCGAGTTCGTGCACGAGAGCATCATCGGCTCGACCTTCACCGGCCGCGTCGAGGCGGAGACCGAGGTCGGCGGCCGTCCCGCCATCATCCCGTCGATTCGCGGCTGGGCGCGCACCACCGGTTTCAACACCATCTTCGTGGACGACCGCGATCCTTTCCACGCGGGTTTCCAGGTCGCCGACGCGCGTTGAGCGTTGACGCCGGTGCCGGGCGGGGGAAGGGCGGAAGCCCGCTCCCCCGCGGCCCCGCTCACCTGTCCGCCCGGAAGGTCCCGATCACCGTCAGCAGGTCGCTGCGGACGGTTTCGATGTGGCCGCACAGAAAGCGGCAGGCTGCGTCGATGTCGCCCTGCCGGCACAGGGCGATCAGTTCCGCATGCTCGCGCTCGGCACGCCCCATGGAGGTGGTCGTGCTGAGCTGGACGCGCGTGTAGCGGTCGCTCGTTTGCAGCAGGGAGGTCACGATGGCCAGCGTGCGCGGCTGCCGCGCCTTGCCGTAGAGCGCCAGATGGAACTCGGCGTTGAGGGCGCCCCAATGGCTGACGTCGTGGCTGGCGATGGCCGCCTCGAACCGCGCGTGGACCGCGCTCACCGCCGCGAAATCCTCCGCTTCGAAGGCCGGGATGGATTGGGCGAGCATCCGCGGCTCCAGGATGCGGCGCAGGTCGAAGACGTCGTTGATCTCGTCGAGCGACAGCTCGGAGACGATGGCGCCCTTGTGCGGGACGATGCGCACCAGCCCTTCCGCTTCCAGCTGGAACAGCGCCTCGCGGACGGGAATCCGGCTGGTCCCGTAGGCCTCGGCCAGCGCGTCCTGCCGGAGCTGCGTGCCGGCCGGGTGGGTGCCGTTCAAAATGGCCTGGCGCATCTGGTCGGCGATGGCCGATGAAAGGGTGCGATGTTGCAGCGTCTTATTCATGATGCCGAAGATTTAGCCGGGAAGCTCATGGATTGCCATACAGTGTTGATTGGATAAATTCGACGATCGTGGCGGCAACCGCGCCGCGCGCCGTGGCGACGACGAACAGGGCGGCGGCCAGCGCCGCCATGTCCTCCAGCAGCGCCGCCGGCCGGTCTTGACCGAAGGCGGTGGCCATGCGCCGTCGCGCCGCGTACCCCAGGAGCGTGCCGGCGACGGCGCCGAGCCCGCCCGCGGTCAGGCCGGCGAGCCAAACGCCCGCGTTCGACCCGCCCGCGTTGACCCCGATGGCGGCCCCGGCGATGGCGCCCCACACGACACGGCTGGCGAAAGGGAAGGGCCGCTTGCGGCTGGGGGTGGCCGGCAGCTTGTCGACGACGAGCTCCACCGCCGCCATCGCGGTGAAGACCCAGGGCGAGGCCGGGTGGCCGAGGAAGAACAGCCAGCCTTCCGACAGGTCGAGCCAGCCGCCATAGGCGGCCCAGGCGACGGCCGCCGGTGCGATCAGGGCGCGCGAGCCGGCGACGGCGCCGATCAGAACAGCGAGGGCAGAACAGCGAGGGGCAGAACAGCGAGGGGCAGAACAGCGAGGGGCAGAACGGCGAGGGACAGGACGGTCGTCATGGCGGTCTCCGCATCAATCGTCCCGGCGTCCGCGCAGTGCCTGGAACAGCCGCCGAAGCGCGCCGAGGCGGGCGCCGCCCCCACCATGGAGCAGACGCAGCGCCGCCAGCATCAGCGCCGCGTCGCCGTCGCGCGGCGGATCGAAATGCGGGCGGCTCCGGCCGCGCCGCACCGAGACGGTCTTCACCCGCGTCATCTCCAATAGCCCCTCGGCCCCGCGCGTGACGCCCCAGCCGCTGGCCCGGCGTCCGCCGAAGGGGAGGCGCGGGTCGGCGGTCGGCACGATCAGGTCGTTGACCGTCACCGCCCCGGCGTCCAGCCGCCCGGCCAGCGCGCGGGCCGCGCCCTCCGGCCCGAAGACCGAGGCGCCGAGCGCGTAGGGGCTCCGCGCGGCGGCCTCCAGCGCCTCGTCCAGGTCGCGCACGGGCACCAGCGACAGGACGGGCGCGAACAGCTCCTCGCGCAGCAGCGCCATGTCCGGCCGCGCGTCGGCCAGGATCAGCGGCGGCATCGTCGGGTCCGCCTCGCCGGGCAGGGGGCCGAGCGGGCGGGCGCCGTCCGCCACCGCCGCCCGCGCCAGCCCGCCCAGCCGGCGCCGCACCGCCGCAGGCACGGCCGTCGGCGGAATCGCCGCCACGGGACCCCGCAGCGCCTCCTCCAGCCCCGCCGCCATCTCCCGCGGCACGAAGACCCGCCGTGGCGCGATGCAGGTGGCGGAGCCGTTGAACCGCAGGCCGAAGGCGAGCGCACGGGCAACCAGACCGGCATCGGCGCCCGGCAGCACGAACACCGGGTCGTTCCCCGACAGCTCCATCGTGGACGGCACCAGGGCATCCGCGAGCCGTTCGGCCACCGCCCGGCCGGTGCCGGCCGATCCGGTCAGCACCAGCTTGTCGATGCCGGCGGCGACGGCGTCCGTCACCGCGTCGGGAGATTCGTCCAGAACCCGGAACAGCCCGGCCGGAAGCCCGGCCTCCGCCAGCCAGCCCGCCAGCCGGTCCATCGGCGCGGAGCAGCCGGGCGCCGGCTTGACCAGCACCGCGTTTCCGGCGGCCAGCGCCTGCAACGCCTGCACTCCCGGCAGCAGCAGCGGGTAGTTGGACGGCCCGACGATCAGGACGGTGCCGAAGGGCTCGCGCCGCACCTCCGCCGCGACCCCGAACAGCCAGACCGGGCGGCCGCGCCGCCCCAGCCGCCGCGGCGCCAGCAGCCGGACGGCCTCGCGCTCCAGGAAGCGGCAGGCTTCGGCCAGCGGCAGGATCTCCGCGCTCAGGCTCTCGGCCGCGCGTCGTCCGGGGCGCGTCGCCAACGCCCGCACAAGGTCTTCGGCGTCCGCCGCAATCCTGTGGCGGATTTTGCGGACAATGGAAAGTCTTTCGGTTGTGCCGCAACCGGACCATGCCGCGCGCGCAGAGGAAAATGGATCGCCGGCTCCGTTTTTCCAAGGGATTACGTCTGGAGAGGTGGGGTTGTTGCTGAGATCCATTTCCGCTCCATGTTCGTGACCGCCCCGACACAAGTCGGCAATTGGGGAGCGTTTGACAAGCGGATGGAACGGCAAGTCGTGATCATTGGCGCCGGGCCGGGCGGATTGGCGTCCGCCATGCTTCTGGCGCTTACCGGGGCGAAGGTGACGGTCCTGGAACGGCAGGACCGCGTCGGCGGCCGGTCGGCCGGTTTCGCGCTCGACGGCCACCGCTTCGACAGCGGGCCGACCTTTTTCCTGTATCCCCGCATCCTGGAGGAGATCTTCGCGGCCTGCGGACGCCGGCTGTCGGAGGAGGTCGAGCTGATCCGGCTCGACCCTCTCTACCGGCTGGTGTTCGAGGCCGGCGGGGAGTTGCGGATGCACGCCCAGAAGGCGGCGCTGACGGCCGAGATCGCGCGGCTCAGCCCGCGCGACGCCGGGGGGCTGCCGCGCTTCCTGGCCGACAACCGGGCGAAGATGGAGCGTTTCCGCCCGGTGCTCGAATCCGACTTCTCCAGCCCTTGGGCGCTGGCGTCGCTGCCGATGCTGAAGGCGCTGGGCAAGCTGGCGCCGCACCGTTCGGTGGACCGGGAGTTGTCCCGCTATTTCCAGGATCCGCGCGTCCGCCTCGCCTTCTCGTTCCAGAGCAAGTATCTGGGGATGTCGCCCTTCCGCTGCCCGAGCCTGTTCACCATCCTGTCCTTCCTGGAGCACGAGCACGGCGTCTTCCACCCGCGCGGCGGCACGGAGGCGGTGATGGAGGCGATGCGGCGGGTGGCGGAGGGCATGGGCGTCACCGTGCGCCTGAACGAGGCGGTGCGCCACATCCGCTTCCAGGGGCGCCGCGCGGTCGGGGTGCGGACGGAGACCGGCGAGTATCCGGCCGACGCGCTGGTCATCAACGCCGACTTCGCCCGCGCGATGACGACGCTGGTGCCCGACGACCTGCGGCGGCGCTGGAGCGACGCCCGCATCGCGACGAAGAAATTCTCCTGCTCCACCTTCATGCTCTATCTGGGCATCGAGGGCAGGGTGGACGGGCTGGACCACCACACCGTCTATCTGGCCGAGGATTACGCCCGCAACCTCGCGGAGATCGAGGAGGGCCGCGATCTGCCGCACCGCCCCTCGGTCTATGTCCAGAACGCCTGCGTCACCGACCCGTCGCTGGCCCCGCCCGGCGGCAGCACCCTCTACGTCCTGGTTCCGGTCGGCCACCAGCGCGGCCACATCGACTGGCGGACGGAGGCACAGCGCTACCGCCGCCTCGTGCTCGACCGGCTGGCCGGCTTCGGGCTGGGCGGTCTGGAGCGCCGCATCAAGGTGGAGCGCGTGGTGACACCCGCCGATTGGGAAAGCCGGTTCGCGGTGCATCGCGGCGCCACCTTCAACCTGGCGCACAGCCTGGATCAGATGCTCCATCGCCGCCCCCGCAACCGCTTCGAGGATCTGGACGGCGTCTATCTGGTGGGCGGCGGCACCCACCCCGGCAGCGGCCTGCCGGTGATCTTCGAGGGCGCGCGCATCACGGCGCGGCTGCTCGCCCAGGAGCTGGGTCTGCCGACGCCCTGGCGCAACGAGACCATGGACGTGTCCGGCCTGCCGAAGCGGGCGGTCGCCGGGGGATTGGCATGAGGGAATCGGCATGAGGAGATCGGCATGACGGGCCGGATCGCGGTGATCGGCGGTGGCCTGGGCGGGCTCGCGGCGGCGGTGGTGCTGGCGGCGCGCGGCCACGCGGTGGTGCTGCTGGAGAAGAACGGCTGGGTCGGCGGCAAGGCGGCGGTGCTGGAGGAGGGCGGCTTCCGCTTCGACATGGGGCCGACCATCCTGACGGTGCCGCGCGTCCTGCGCCGGATCCTGGCGGAGGCCGGCTGCGACCTGGACCGCGAGCTGGAGATGGTCCGGCTGGAGCCGCAATGGCGCTGCTTCTTCGACGACGGCACGGTGCTCGACCTGTCGGAGAACCTCGCCACCATGGCGGCGGATCTGGACCGGCTGTCGCCCGGCCGGGGGGCCGGAGAGGGCTACCGCCGCTTCCAGGCCCTGTCGGAACGGCTGCACGGCATTTCCGAGCGCTTCTTCTTCTGGAAGTCGGTGGAGGATCTGGGCGACACGCTGGACATGCGCAGCAGCCTGAACGCCCGCACCCTGTCGGACGTGCTGGCGCTGCGCATGGGCAGCACGGTCGCCGGCACCATCCGCGGCCATGTTCCCGACGCGCGCGCCGCCCAGATGCTGGACCATTTCACCCAGTATGTCGGCTCCTCGCCCTACGGCTCCCCGGCGGTGCTGTGCGCCATCGCGCACATGCAGACCAGCGACGGCGTCTGGTACCCGATGGGCGGCACCCGCGCCGTGCCGGTGGCGCTGGAACGGGTGGCGCGGCGCCTCGGAGTCGAGATCCGCACCGGCACCGGCGTCCGCCGGCTGGAGGTGACGGACGGGCGCGCCACCGCCGTGGAAACCGAGGACGGGGAGCGCATCCCGGTGTCGGCGGCGGTGTCCAACATGGATTCCGTCCGCACCTACGACGAGCTGGTCGGCGGCGCGCCGGCCAAGCGCTTCCGCAAGCGCCGGAGCTACGAGGCCGCCTGTTCGGGGGTGGTCTTCTATCTGGGGCTCGACCGCGGCTACGATCATCTGCGGCACCACGACTTCGTCTTCTCCCGCGACCCGAAGGAGGAGTTCGACTGGATCTACCGCCGTGGCGAACCAGCGCCCGACCCGACCTGCTACATCGCCGCCCCCGCCCGCACCGAACCCGGCGTGGCGCCGCCGGGGGGCGAGGCGCTCTATGTTCTGGTCCACACCCCCTATCTGCGCCCGCACCACGATTGGGCGCGGATGCTGCCGGACTACCGCCGTGTCGTGTTCGACAAGCTGAAGCGCACCGCCGGTCTAGCCGACCTGGAGGACCGCATCCGCGTCGAGCGCGTCCTGACCCCGCGGGACATCCACGACCGCTACCGCGTGCTGAACGGCGCCATCTACGGGCTGGCCAGCCACGGCCGCTTCCTGGGCGCCTTCAAGCCGGGCAACCGCTCGCGCGACGTGGAGGGGCTGTATCTGGCCGGCGGCGCCGCCCATCCGGGGCCGGGCATGCCGATGGTGCTGATGTCGGGCTGGATCGCCGCCGACAGCCTGGACCGCGACCAGCGGGGAGGCGAGGCGCGCGGCGGCGACCGGCGCGCCGTCGCCTGAAGGGCCGCCGAGCCATGCGGCCCAGCGGTGGGCAGGACGGCAGCGGGCAGGAAGGCGGCTGGCAGGGCGGCGGCGATCCGGTCTCCCTGCGCTCGCCGGCGCTCTGCCGCTTCTTCGGCGCCGTCATGGCGCGGCGGATGCGGCGCGACTTCCACGCGGTGCGGCTGGCGCTTCCGGGCTGGCCCGACCTGCCGCCCGACCGGCCGGTCATCGTCTGGCTGAACCACCCGTCCTGGTGGGATCCCGCGGTGCTGATCATGATGGGGACCAGCCGTTACCGCGAGCGGCCGGGCTACGGCCCGATCGACGCGGCGATGCTGCGCCGCTACCGCTTCATGGCCCGCATCGGCCTGTTCGGGATCGAGCCGGGCCGGGCCGGCGCCGCCGCCTTCCTGCGCAACGGCGCGCGCATTTTGGCCGACCCGCGCGCCATGCTGTGGATCACGGCGGAGGGCGCCTTCACCGACCCGCGCCGCCGCCCGGTCCGTCTGCGGCCGGGCGTCGCCCATCTGGTCCGCCGTGCCCCCTCGGCGCTGCTGGTGCCGCTGGCCCTGGAATACCCCTTCTGGGATGAAAGCACGCCGGAGGCGCTGGCCCGCTTCGGCGCTCCCATCGAGGCGTCGGCCTTCGCCACCCAGCCGGTGGCCGCGATCGCCGCCGCGCTGGAACGCCGGCTGGAGGCGACGATGGACGCGCTGGCGCTGGACGCGCAAAGCCGCGACCCGGAACGCTTCCTGACGCTGATCGACGGGACGGCGGGTGTGGGGGGCGTCTACGACCTGTGGCGCCGGGCATGTGCCTGGGCCGGCGGGCGGCGCTTCTCCCCCGCCCATGGCGACGTGTCGGACGGCGGCGAGGCGCGCCGGCCATGAGCGCCGTCACGCCGCTGGCCGCGCTGGCGCTGGCGCTGGCCCTGCTTCCGCTGGGGCTGGGCATCGCGAACCTGCGCCTCTACCGCCGCCCGGACGCCGAGCCGCCGCCGGACACCGCCGTCAGCATCCTGATCCCCGCCCGCAACGAGGAGGCCACCATCGCCGCCTCGGTGGAGGCGGCGCTCGCCAGCCGGGGGGTGTCGGTGGAGGTGGTGGTGCTCGACGACCAGTCCTCCGACCGCACGGCGGAGATCGTCCGCGCGCTGGCCGCCCACCCCGGCAACGCCTCCCGTCTGCGGCTGGAGCCGGCGCCGCCGCTGCCTCCAGGCTGGTCGGGCAAGCAGCACGCCTGCCGGACTCTCGCCGGGCTGGCGCGCCATCCGCTGCTGCTGTTCCAGGACGCCGACGTGCGGCTGGCCCCGGACGCCGCCCGGCTCGCCTGCGGCGCGCTGCTGGCGGGGCCGGCGGGTCTGGTCAGCGGCTTCCCGAGGGAGGAGACGGGCAGCTTGGCCGAGGCGCTGGTGATCCCTCTGATCCATGTGCTGCTGCTGGGCTACCTGCCGATGGGGATGATGCGGCGCTCGACCGACCCCCGCTTCGGCGCGGCCTGCGGCCAGCTGATCGCGGTCCGGCGGGAGGCCTACAGGCAGGCGGGCGGCCATGCGGCCATCGCGGCTTCCCTGCACGACGGGGTGACGCTGCCGCGCGCCTTCCGCCGGGCCGGGCTGGGGACCGACCTGTTCGACGCCACGGGCCTCGCCCGCTGCCGGATGTACCGCGGCTGGCGGGAGGTCTGGTCCGGCTTCTCCAAGAAC
This sequence comes from Azospirillum agricola, assembly GCF_020005195.1. Taxonomy (NCBI): domain Bacteria; kingdom Pseudomonadati; phylum Pseudomonadota; class Alphaproteobacteria; order Rhodospirillales; family Azospirillaceae; genus Azospirillum; species Azospirillum agricola. The sequence goes on along the minus strand of NZ_JAIFZR010000001.1, from coordinate 680,830 downwards.
GCGACGGAGGGAATGGCGACCCCGGCCGCCCTGCCGGTCTGGACCCTGCTGCTGTTCGGCGGCCATGTTCTGCCCTGGCTGCTGCTGGGCTGGGCAACGCTGGTTCCGTTGCCGGGTGTCGCGGTGGTCCTGGCGGCGCCGGCCGCTGCGGCGGGGCTGCTGTTCCGGCTGCTGCTGGCCATCCGCTTCCGCCAGAGTCTCCTCGGCGCCCTGCTGCACCCTGCGGGAATCCTGATCCTGCTGGCGATTCAATGGGCGGCGCTGCTGCGCGCCCGCCGGGGCCTCCCGGCGCAATGGCGGGGACGGGCCTACCCGGCCGATCCCGGAGGGCGCCCCCCGTGACTCCCTCCATGCCTGCCTGGCTGCGCCGGAATGCCCACCGCATCTTCCACCCGCTGGCCGGTGCCGACGCCGCCACCCTGGCGACCGTGTTGCGCGACGGCGGCGGGGTGGGGCCGCTCCACCTCCACCGGGTGGCGACGGCGCTGGGGGCGGCGGCCGTCCGGACCCCCTTCGACGCCCTGGAGCGGCGACGGGTGGAGCGCCTGATCGGACGGTCGCCCGCCGCCCCGCCGCCGCTGTTCATCCTGGGGCACTGGCGCAGCGGCACGACGCATCTCCTGAACCTGCTGGCGCAGGATCCCCGCCTTGCCGCCCCCGACCCGCTGGCGGTCGGGCTGCCCTGGGGGTTCCTGGGGCTTGGTCCCTTCTGGCGCGCGCGGCTGGAGGCTTGGCTGCCGCCCGACCGCCTCATCGACCCGATCCCCGTCACCCCCACAGCCCCGCAGGAGGATGAGCTGGCGCTGGCGCTGATGCAGCCGCTGTCCTATTATCATGGCGTCTTTTTTCCCCGCCGCTTGCACCAAGCCTTCCGCCAGGGCGTGCTGTTCGAGGATTGCCCGCCGGCCGCCATCGCCCTGTGGCAGCGCCGGCTGGAGCATTATCTGGCCAAGCTGCAACTTCGAGTCGGCGGCCGGCGGCTGCTGATCAAGAACCCGGCCCATACGGCCAAGCTGGTGGAACTGCTGGCGCTCCACCCCGACGCGCTCGTCCTCCACATCCACCGCGACCCCTACGAGGTCTACAGCTCCACCCGCCGCATGCTGAGGACGCTGCTGCGGGAATTCGCGTTGCAACCCTACGATCCGCAGGCGGTGGACGGGCTGGTGCTGGACCTTCACCCCGCAATCCTGAAGCGCTTCGACCGCGCTTTGCCCCTGCTGCCGCCCGGCCGGTTGGTGGAGATCCGTTATGATCGCCTTGCCGCCGACCCGCTGGCGACCCTTCGTCATATCTATGACCGGCTGCCGCTGGGACCGTTCGAAACGGCAAGGCCCCGGGTCGAGCGCTATCTGGCCGGGGTAGGGGACTACCGGCGCGCCCGGCACGAGCTGGACGCCTCAACCCGCCGCAACGTGCGTGAACGCTGGGCTTTTGCCTTCGAGCGCTGGGGCTACCCCGCGTGATCGCCCTTATGAATGGGCAACAGCGCAGCGTCGATCTTCGGACGGTGCTATTGCTCTTGACCGGGCTTCCATGCAGCGGAGTCGTCCTTGTCGGCTTTGACGAAACGGGACACGTCAGCGTTCGCCAGCAAGCGGATCGCGGAGTCGAAGCTTTCCGATTTGAAACCGAGCGAGGACAGGCGTTTGCCGGCTTGACGCTCGTCGTCATTCTGGACGTAGCGCTCGTCACCCGCCTTCATCACGAAGGGCGTCCCACCGGTGCCGACGCTGCCCGGCGAAGCCGAATCGCCGGTCCGGGAAAACTCGGCGGCCATATCCCGCATAGCCTCCAACGGGTCGCCACCGGACCGCATCGCCGCCCGGCGTTGATCGAAAGCGGCCATCTCCTCCATCGAGATGTCGAGGGGGTTGCCCTGCGACGAGCCAACAGCCTGCCGCGCGCCCTCCCAGAAGGCCCCGGCCCTCGCTTCCTTGAGCCGGCTGGTGAGCGCGAGCCCAAGGTCGCGGGCGCTGATCGCACCGGACGACACCAGGCCGCCCAGGGTGGAGCGATCCTCAGACGATAGGCCGGAAAAGACGGCGAGCGCCTCATCCTTCAACTCCACCGCCAGTGGACTCAGATCCACAGAATCGCTCCGGCTCGTTGCCGTCTCCGCACCCCGCGCGGCCGTCGCGGCGGTGCGGGCGCTTGGTGCCGCAGTCCCGCTTCTTATCGCCGGGCCAGCGGCGGACAGGTCAGAAACATTCATCGGATCCTCCTTAAGCCCACCATCCGCATCAGGTTTGGTTGCCAGATAGGCCAACAATGCTTATGTAGCTAAGTAACAATAATAATCAGTAGACATGCGAAATCATATCATCACTTAGTTAACGCGCAATTAATTTAACATCAACATTACGCATACTATAGTATATAATAATAAATATTATTGACTCAGTCGATTTACTTTGTTAGCGAATTGAACACAACAACTCGCCTTGAACCATTGAAATATGGAGGAAAAAAATGGGCTTTTTCGCTCTACCCTCGACGCAGTTCGATTATGTTGCGACGAATCCGAACGAGGCTTGGTCGATTTATGGGAACAACCTTGGAAATCAACTCGTCGGCGGAAACCTCGACGACTACATTGATGGCGGCAACGGCAGCGATACTATCGATGGCGGTGCCGGCAACGATTTCATCAACGGTGGAAACGACGCGGACACGCTGTACGGGTGGACAGGCAACGACAACCTCCTGGGCGGCGCTGGCGACGACTGGCTCTATGGAGAAGCCGGCAACGATACCCTGAATGGCGGCGCATCCGGCTTCCGCGACGTGCTTCAGGGCGGTGCCGGCGACGATGTCTACATCCACTACTATAACGACGGCGGTCTCTCGTGGATCGCCGACGCCAGCGGCACTTCGGACAAGCTCGTCATCAACGACGTGACCTTCGGCGACCTGCTTTTCGCGCTCGACTCAAGCAACAACAACAATCTGATCATCTACACCGCGGCTGACGATGCCAATGGCATCAGCGATGGGATCGTGATTCAGAATTTCTTCAACGGCAGTGGCCACGGGTCGGGCGAGGTCGAATACATCCAGGTTGGAAGCACCACGTACGATTTCTGGGATTATCTCGGCTTGGCATGATCGGGCCATGACCGCTTCGGCCGGCGCCGCCATGCGATCCCGGCCGAAGCACGCCGCTCCGACAGGAACACCGCTCCCTCTTCGGACCCGCTGAGAGCGGAAGTCAGGCGACATCACACTTGATGTCTTCGGGTTTTCGAAGCGGAGCAAATGCATTCAACGGCAACGGAGAACGCACGGGGGGGGGGGGAAGGCCCCTCTGTGCGCTCCGGTGAGTGAGAGATAATTATTCTGCACTGGCTAAAAATATCCTGCAATGGAACCGGGATCCTATGGGATTCGCGGGGATCCGATGGGATCCCTACGGCCTCTCTGTGAGGGCCGGAGGGATGAACGTATGAAGCTGGTCACAGGTGTGGCAACGCACGGTGACCGGCTCGGGAGCGCCCATAGGCTCTTCCATGCCCTGGCACAGTCTTTCCACGGAAGCGATACGCAACGCCAATGCCCTTGCAATTGCCTTCGCCCCCCAGCCTTTGGAGCGGAAAACCCGCACCCGATGATGCGAGAGTGACCAACGTGCCGTGGGGACCGGGTATTCTCTTCCGCCCATCGCCTCCGCAATGATGGCAGCCGCCTCCTGCCCAAGCGTTTTCACCAAAGGGTGGTCTTCTTTCAATTTCTTGGCCTTTGGGATGTAGAGCTTACCGTCCCCAAACGCCCTTGCGAACCTGTCAGTGGCTCCATCCCCCAGAAGCCGAGCAATATCACCCAGAATGCCGGGCCACCCCACAACAGGAATGTCGCTATCGGCAATCCTGAATTTTCCTTTCGCCATTACTCTTTTACCTTCTCAGAGCAACGTAATAAGTGCCAGTGCACACCAGCACTGGCACTATCTTCACAGGTGGGCAGAAACCACCAGTTCAGCGGAACCGGCCCACTCATTGGCAATCGCCACCGACCGTTCGTCCGGCGGCTCGCCCACCGTCACCACGCGCGTCGTGTTGTTGACGACGCGACGGCCCGCGCCGTCCAGTTCGTCGGGAACGACCAGGATGGTCGGAGAGACGCCCATCTTGCGACCGTTGTCGCCCCGCACCGATGTCATGGCCGCGCGTGCGGCCTCGTAGTTCTCGACCGTGAGCGGCGCCTTGCTGCCATAGGCGAGCTGCCACAGGCCGAACCCGGCATTCACCCGCGCCACGACGCCGTAGATGAATTCGCGCTTGTTGAACACGTTGTCGTCGGTGGGGCTGTCCTGCCGCTGGAACTCGTAGTCGCGGCGCTTCTGGAACACGATCGGCTTGATCGGCCGGGAACCGTCGATCAGGAACCATGCCGGTCCGTCGCCGGCCTGCATGTTGCTGTGGGGAACGGTCACGCTCTCGGACGTGTGGACCGGATGGTCTTCGGCGAAGAACGGCTTTCCGTCATAGCAATGGTCGGTGAAGCCCGAGGCGAGCAGTTCATACACCAGGGCATCCGGGTGGCGGCGGCTTTCATAGCCCATGTTCTCGAACAGCGGAGTGAACACTCCCACCGCGTCATCTTCGATATGATCTTGCGAGACGCTGATGGTCATCTCGAAGGGACGGTTCTTGATCGTGTAGCCATGAATCTCAAGGTTACGAACGATGCGCGGTCCCACCCATTCCCGCAAGATGGGGGTGCTGCCGAGCCAAGCATACTTTTCTTCTCCGGTCTGGCTCGGCACTTCCATGGCAATTTTCTGATAGGTGCTGGGAGCGCCCTGGAAACCCTTGTTGAAGCTGGTTTTGAAGCCAGAAAACAAATTTCCCAGGTTGGGTGCGGTAATAAGCATGTAATTCTCTTACAGGTTCTTGGCGTAATCAGCGGGATCGAGGCCCATGCTCTTGCACAGCGCGAGTTGATCGGCTGTCAGGTGATTGGAAACCGCCGGATCGCTTGGGCCGACACCCGGCAGTGTCTCGCGAGACAGCTTGGCGAACGCCGCCGGGGCAACACTCGCGAAAGCATCGAAGCTGTCCGGGTTCTGCCGACACAGGGCCAAGCCCCACTCCCGTTGCGCCGGGGTTATCTTCCCCGCACAGATCGCCGCATCGACCTTTGCGACAGCCTGTCCATCGACGATGCTGGAGCGCACCGACGCCAGTGCCGTGGAAGCTTCATCATAGAGCGCCCGAGGCACATAGAGGGCCGGATCGGGGATGGCCGATGCGGTCGCCGTGCTGGTGCCGTCCTTCAGCTTCGCGATGGTGGCGAGGATGGCGGCGTGATCGGCGTTACCGGGCAGGCCCAGCGCCTCCAAGATCGCCAGAAGCGTGGAGTTCATCGTGTCTCCTTGAGACGATGCGAGAGCGGGAAGCATGGTCAGGGCGGGCCGATTGGTGAGGCCCGCGCCGATGATGCGGGTGACGGCGCGGTCCGGCGTGTGCTGGAAGGACGGCGACAGGAAGCGGTATTCCTTGGACGCGATGGCGTGGGAACCCGACAGCGTCCAATCGACCTTGCCCCAGATACCGCCGTCCCGGCTTTCCAGAGCCGTGATCCAGCCTGCGGCCGGCGCCGTGCCGCCCTTGGGCGCAGCCAGGTCGGCGGCGTGGTCGTAGTCGATGGCGAGCAGGCCATGCGGCGCGGACGCCATAGACGCCGCAATGACGGCACCGGCATCTTTCAGCATCCATCCAGGCCGTCCGTCGTTGGGCTGGACGTTGCCGGCGGGCAGCAGTTGGACCCACTCCGGCGCTTTCCCATCGCCCGGCAAGGGCATGGTCAGCGCGGAGCAGACGGAAGTTTCAGTCAGCGATGGCATGGGAATGTGTGTGGTGGTTGACGCCACCAGATTGCATTCCCTCCGAATTTTTTATCAGGAACCGAGTTTCAGCGGGAAAAAGACCCGGCTCACGCCGTTTACCACCACGCGGCTCAGCGTCAGACCTGAATTGTGACCGTTCACGGGGTGACGCCACCCCACCCCGTGTTCCGAACCCGCCGCAAGGGCGGGGACAGCGAGCCGGCGGCGCTATTTTCCCGGTCGTCTGAACGGTCTTTGGAAATCCTACGTCTGCCGGAATTTCCAAGCAAGAAGCGACAGTGCGGCAATCGCGGAGGCACGCCACCCTCCTCGTAACGGTCGGCGGTTTCCACGCCCACCGAACCGGACCGGCGATTTCCCGGTTGTCGCGATTGCCGCCGGATCAGCCTAGAAGCGGAGGGGTGATTCCTGCAAGCCGCTAGGAAGCCCATGGATGCGTTTTGGACTTCGCCTAGGGGAAGGGGGCGGGCAAGCGCCAGACCTGTTTAAAAACCTGTTTAAATGGGCTCAGAGAGGCATGCGGAGAAGGCGCCTACCTCTTTGCCCCGCGCACCCGCTGCCAGTACCGATGCAGAGCCGAACGGGACGGCACCCGGTCCACCCCGAACACGGCGATGGCGGCAGCTCGCACATCGTCCAGGGTCAGGCGGGTCAGCCGGTCATCAACGAAGCGCCGCAGTTCAACGTCGTCGTCAAGACGCGGACGAACGCCGCTCTTTACCGGCATCCGCTCATTCCAGAAGGCGACGATGCGTGACCGCGACCACCCACACTCATCCCCGAAACGGACGCGAACGGCCTTCTCGACGTCGGAAAAGGTCATCGTCCGAGGCGCTTCAAGGATGAAGGCTTGGATATCGCGGTCACGGTTCATCACGCGGCAACTCCCGCCGGCTTGCGATCCTGCATGCTCTTCAAAGCGGTGATGATCTTCTGAGCGTTGGCGGCGGGAATGAAGCGGACGGAGCTGACCTTGAACTTGCTTTCCAGCCATTTCCCAAGACTGGCGTCATCGCCCGTGCCGTTCGTGTAGTCCTTCCATAGGCGCCGAATGTAGGCGACCTGCCGGGGCGTCGCCATGTCCGCGCGATAGCCGAGGTTGGCCCGGTTCCAGGTGCTGCGGAAGCCGAGTTGCGACAGGCGGAACATGACCGCTTCGAAGCCGTCGTCGCTCAAGTCCTTGGAACTGGCGACGCCGCCATAGTTCCGCAGAAGGCTCCGGTAGTCCTCTTCGGTCAGCCCGAGTTGCTGACGCGCCACCTGGATTACGGCGATCTTGTTACGCGAAAGCGGCATGTTCAGCCCCCCTGTGCAGGCGATGCTTGATTTGAATGGCCTTATCGGTGGTCAACTCCAGAAGCGCGGCGCCATCCGCTTCGTCGCCGGTGGCGATCCGCTCCGACGCGGCGCGCGTGCAGGCGTCAAGCTGGCGCAGGTCGGTCACCAGCGACGGATGAGCGGCACCGAAGAGGTAGGCGGCACGGCGTTGCTCACGTTCGGCCAGCACGTCGGCGAAAATGGTCCTGAGTTCCGCGATTTCGTCGTCGAACAGCATGGCCTTACCCCCGCGCCATGGTGTCGGCGAGAAACAGATGCTCCACCGCGACGGCTTCACCTTCACCGGCAACCGCGCGCGCGTTGGAAAGAAGCTGTTCCACGCTGTGAAGCCCGATCCCCCCTTTCAGGCAGCGGGCGATCAGGTCATGCTCCCGCTTGCCGGACAGTCCCATGTGCTGGCACAGGGCCGTCACATCGCTGGCATCCGGTTTCGGCATGGGAAGCCGCTGACCGATCCGGGCGCGGAAGGCCGCGAAGGCATCGCCCGCACCGCTCCGCTTCCCGGAGCGTTCCGCCCACAGGGCTTCCATGTCGGGCGTGCCCACCAGGACGAAGCCGCACCGGGCTTCGTCCCACAGCTCGCGCACCACATGCACCAGCTCGGGCGTCATGTGGTTGGCTTCGTCGATGATGACCAGCACGCCGGGCTTGGCACGCAGGAAGCCAATCAGTTCCTCCGCCAGTTCCGCCTTACCCATGTGTGGGGCGTGCGGCAACCCGGCCGCCCGGCACAGCCGCACCAGGAAGGGCTGCGGCGTCGCCGCAAACACCGGCAACCGCATGTAGACGGTCGTTGCCCCGTGCGCGTCGGCATGGGCCTTCGCCGCCGTCGTCTTGCCGGTGCCCGTGGTGCCGACGATGACGCCGATCTGCCGCAGACGGCGGCACAGGGCCAGCGTGTCGCCCGCCTCCCGGAACGCCTGGATGGCGCAGGGCTTTTCCAGCGCGCCGGGATCAACTATGTTCGTAGGCTCAGTCATGTTACCTCACAGGCTGAAATCCGGGGTCGCTCCCGGTGCTGGCCGTCGGGTGACTGCAATCACCCGGCGGCTTTTCGTTGTGCGTCGCGTTCAAGGATCATCCGCCGCACATCCGTCGCACGCGGACGGGTGGGCTGTTCGGAGACGGTAGACAGGGCGCGCGTCGGCCGCGCGGCCTTGCGGAATTCGGGGCTGATGCTCGCCACGCCACCGGGCAACGCCGCCGGTGCCGTGCCGAACACGGCGACGGCATCGGCCATTGAGCGTTCCAGGTCGATCTGGTCGGTTTGGGCTTCGAGCGCGCGGATTTGGCGGTTGTATTCCGCTGTCATGCGCTGCTGTTCACCCGCTCCCCGAATGTCATCGAAGCTAAAGACGGGCACCGGAACCGCACGACACAAGAATTTGTTGTCGTCATCGAAGACGAACAGTTCATCGCGATTGCCGAATTGCGGCGCGCGGACAATGACGGTGCCGACACCGGCCAACACCAACAGTGCATCATCACGGTAGAGCTTACCGCTCCAGGTGAATTCACCACCGGGGCGCACCTTACGCGGTTCTTCGGTGCAGAACGCGACGGCCAGTTCTGCCGGGTCGAGCAACAGGCTTCGCCAGCCCGCCGAAACGAACTCGGCAAAGCGTGCCGATGGGGCCGCGCCATTCAAATGGCCGGACTGTGTCTTGCAGTGGTAGTAGGCAACGGCGTTCGCGAAGGATGCTTTGAAGTCGTCGAAGGTGCCAGGATAGGGCACAGAATCGCGGCCCTGATTTTCCACCTTCTTCTTCATCCGGTCGCCACCGATGTGACCGGGGATTTGCGCGAGAGCCGTGCGTTCAAGAACGGCGAACAGCGTCTCGATGACTTTGCTTTGCGGGTTGTAGGGCCGTGAACGGCGCATGCCAGCGTCGGCACCGAAATCCGTCACATCCCGAACCTCAACGGCGTGTTTGAGCTTCGTCAAGTCCGCAACGAAGTCACCCCAGTTGTATTCACCACCATGGTCAACATAGAGCCGCGTCGGCACGCCCCAATTTGGGTCCGCGCACATGTCCACAAAGGACTGAATAACATGCTCACGCCGGATCATCTGCCCCTTGGGCATCACGAACAGGCTGATGAAGGTGCGGTTGGTGGCGAGGTCCATCCAAGCCACGGCTTTGACCGTGCACAGCGATCCGTCGTCACGCCGGAAGGCGATGTCGATGTGGTGAACGTCGCCTGCAACCCACTCCATGGGCCGAAGGTGCGAACGGTCGCGATGCACACGAGGCGTCTGGATGGCGGCGGAACGGCCAGCGTCCTTGCGCCGGATGGCGACGGCCCGGTGGTTGCGTTCACCTTCGATCAAGGAACGCGGCAGCATGCACGCGGCCCGCAGTTCATCATCGGACGCGGCGCAACCAGCTTGGCGCATCAGCCCCATAACGAAGGGCAGGCTGTTCAACTGGACCGTGGGCCACGTCGGGGCGCCCGAACGCCACTGCGAAGCGACGTGCCGTTGCGCAGCCGACGCGATGCGCGCCTGTTCGGTTTCGCTCAACCCGGCGGCTTCGGCCAGGGCATCCCAGGTGCGGGAAATGACGACGCGCCGCTGCCCGCGATCCGCACGCGCCTTGCGCATCAAGCCAGCGAAGCCCGCAGCTTCGTACTCGGCGATCCAGGCGTACAGGGTGCGTTCCGAAACGGGTTGGCCGCGCCGCGCGCCGGACTGGTAGCGCGCCGTTTCGGCAATATTCGCTACGGCGGCGAAACGCTCCGATGAACCGCGCGGGTGTGCCAGGGCTTGTTTGATGACGGTGTGCCGCCATGCCCATTGCCCTTCAAGGCGCGGCGTGCCAGCAGGGCGTTCTTGGACTGGAAGGGGGTTTGTCACACAGTCCGAAGCAGAGATAGAGATAACTGCCCGACCCGTTGCACTATCGTTGGAACCCGCTGTGGGTAAGCTGTCAGTAGAAACCTCATACTGAATGCCGCTTCGACCACCACGACCATGCGCCAATCGCACGTTTAGATGATGCCCACGCCAGGGCTTCCCAGCATGCGCCCGAGCAAGCGCTTGCCGTGCCATTCGCTCAGAAATACCGACACCCATAGCGAAGGAGGTCGCGTCGATCCATGCGACGGTAGGGTTGCCTTCTATGGCGTGATATGCATTATAATGGGCATCCATGCATGATAGTATGGCACCTATTATAGTAGGTGGTCAACCTGAAAAAGAGGCATCTATGGTCGAGACTACCTTTGGCTCGCGGTTGCGGGACGCGCTTGCAGAAAGTGGAATGTCGCTGGCGGCGCTCAGTGATAGGGCTCAACTGGTCTACAGCTCAGTCCAGAATTATGCTTCTGACAAGCAAAACCCCGGCGCCGAAGCCCTCGCAAAAATTGCGCGCGCAACCGGTATCAATTTACACTGGCTGTTGACTGGAGAAGGAGAAAAATTCTTTAGGTCTGTTCCGACTATTGCGCGCGAAATAACTATGAGGGACTATCAGGAACTTCGCGCCCGTTTTAGCAATTTTGACAATGTATTTACATTTAAGAACCCATGGGAATTTGGAGATGTAAAAGAGAATATGCCAGAGTATGAAGCCATGTCGTTTCGTGGCGCTATTCGTGCGATGGAAAAACTTCGCATTGGTGATGTCCAGACGGTACTTGCTGGTCGCGATCTTGATCAGATGCCGTTGGATGAACTTAGCGATGCCTTTCGCCAAGTCATCAACACGGTTCAGCCGACCCACCGATAGCGTGATTGCACCAACTCAGGCCGGGCAACGTGTCCAAACGTTGCCCGGCCTTTTTTGTGTCTGACTGGCAAGGGCCGAACTAGGCTCCGCAATAGGTCCTCAATAGGCTCCGCAACAAGAAAACGGCTCCCGCTTGGGGGAGCCGTTTTCTTATATATCAATGGCTTATCTGACCATGCCGATTGCGGAGCCTGCCTCTGCAACGCCAAGCTATTGCGGCCCTGTTCGGCTTCATGTAACCCATTGATTAGAAAGTCGTTTTATCTTTGCCATTGCAGAATAATCTTGGTTTACCGTTGCAGAATAATTTCCGCTATATCACCGGTTTCCGTGTTGACAGCCGCAGCACGTCCGCATTGCGCAAGCGGCACCAGCCGTTCTCCCACAGCATGTTCCAGATGTCCGGTGAAGGAAACCGCCTTCGGTTCGGATGAACGAGGCGGCTCTCCTGTTTGCGCGGCGGCATCGCATGGCTTGGTGGCACGGGGTTTCCCACATACCGGTTTCCAGGAAGGCCGGTTTCCAGGAAGGCCGGAAGCAGCGACGGACCATGGCCCAGCGAAGGACAGCGGGAATGGCCGCCGGGATCCGTGGTTCGGCCAACCGACACTGATCATCGCTCAGCGCTGGGCCCCTACTACCGCATCGGCGGTCTTCGGCGGTGCGTTTCCCCGCCAACCAGCAGCCGCCTCCGCCCCCTCCCCAGTCAGAAGAACTTCCGAACCAGGCTGTCAGTTCGGACAGGTGGCGCGTCAAACGCCAACAGCGCTCCGGTGCTTTTGGTACACCCCATAAACAGTCACAAAACATATTCCCTGAATGCTGTTCAGACCTCACATTTACTGGCCGTTTCCAGTTACGATTTGTGACGATTTTAAATATTAGAAAATGTTGATTATGAACAGTCAGCATTTATTATGGTTTCATCTTGTCGAAAAGGCGAAATGCACGTTACGATTGGATCGTGCAATCCATTGGCCACAACACTGCGCCCCGCTTGCAAGGTGAATCGCCCATGCCGCCGCCGTCACGCCTTGAGTCGATCCGTCAGAGCCTGCTGTCGGGCGGTCGCCTTCCGGCCATGGTTGCGGCCCCCATCGCGCTCGGCGTGTCGCTGGCCGGAAGCGCGGCGTCGGCGGAAACGCTGTCCACGGTCCAGAGCGAGATCTTCGAGCCGACCGGAAGCAGCATTCTCATCACCAGCACCGGCGGCGTGATCGACAGCGGCACCGGCAACGGCGTCAACGACCAGTCCACCGGCGTGTGGGTCAAATCTTCCGGCGGCTGGACCCTGACCAACCAGGGCACGATCAAAATATCGCTCGAAGCGAACTACTCCCAGGCCGACGGCATTTACGGCGAGCACAACGGCACCGTGATCAATTCCGGACGGGTCGAGGCGCCGAACACATTCGCAGGCATCGTGTTCGCCACCTCGTTGCATGGCCTGCCGTCGGTGCTCGAGAACACCGGAACGGTCATCGGCAACTGGATCGCCGTCAAATCCGACCATCCGCTCAACCTCACCAACGGGTCGCCGTCCAACACGACGGCGTTGATCAAGAACGTGCGGCCGGCGACGGATTCCTTGCAGGCGGATTACCCGGCGGTCACGGTCAACGGGCTGAACGGGACCTCCGTCATCACCAACCACGGCACGATCATCGGTACCGCCGACGCGCTGTCCGTCAGCGGTGGGTCGACCATCGTCAACCATGGAACGATCGCCGCCGGAAACGGCTACAGCGCGATCAGGACGGTGGACGGTGGAACCGGCAGCCTCATCAACCTGAAAAACGGCAGCCTCCTGGTCGGCGGCATCCAAGCCGCGGGGAGCAATCAGGTCCTGCGGTTGGAGGGAAGCGGCAGCCTGTCCGGACCGGTGTCCGGCCTGACCACCCTGACCGTGGACGCAACCGAGTGGACGCTGGGCGGCGCAAGCTCGGCCACCACCACGAACGTCCAGACCGGCACGCTGCGCGTCAACGGCTCCCTCACCACGGCGCTGCAACTCAGCAGCGGCACGACGCTCGCCGGAACCGGAACGGTCGTGGGGACCGTGACCAGCCCGTCCGGCACCACCCTGTCGCCCGGCGGCTCCAGCACGCCCGGAACCCTGACGATCACCGGCAACTACACGCAGGACAGCGGCAGCACGCTGGCGATCCGGACGACCTCATCCACCGCCAGCAAGCTGGCCGTCACCGGCACGGCCACCATGGGCGGCGCGCTGTCGGTCACCTCCACCGGGAGCGGGTACGGCGACAACACGACCTACACCATCCTGACCGCGACGGGCGGCCTGTCCGGCGCCTTCACCGCCGTCACCAACAGCGACGCGACGCTGGCCCCGACGGCCACCTTCGATACGGCGAACAATCAGATTCAGCTCACCCTGACCAAAGTGACGCCGCCGCCGCCGGCACCGGCACCGCCACCTCCGCCAGCACCACCACCACCGCCGCCGCCGCCACCACCACCCACTCCCACCCCCGATCCTGATCCCACTCCGACTCCGCCACCTCCGCCACCGCCACCGCCACCGCCACCGCCACCGCCACCGCCGACCGGCGTGATCGACACCAGCCGCCCAAGCTTCACCGACAGCGACAGCGCGGTCCAGGGCAGCACGATCACCTTCGACGGCGGCACGCTGCGCCCGAGCGCGCCACTGACGGTCGGCCAATCGGTCACCGTGACCGATCGGGGCGGCACCATCACACCGGAAGGCAGATCCGTCACGCTTGCGGGCGCCGTCGGCGGCAGCGGCGCGCTGGCGGTGTCCGGTCCGGGCGCGCTGGTCGTCTCCGGCCAGCTTGCCAACGCGGGCGGCCTGTCCGTCGCCAACGGCGCGGCCCTGACCATCGAGAAGAGCGGCGTGGTCGCCGGCGGTGCGCTGGCCGTGAACAGCGGCGGCAGCGCGACGGTCGGCGGCATCGTCGCGGTCCCGGTGACGGTCGCTCCCAACAGCACCGTTGCCGTGGTCGAGGGCGGCGGCGTCGGCGGCACGCTGACGGTCCAGGGCGGAACCCTGACCGTCGCCGCCTATGGTGCGGTCAACGGGGCGGTCACCGTAACCTCCGGCGGCAACGCCACCCTGGCCGGTGCCGTCATGGCCCCGGTCACGGTCGGCGAGGGCACCGTCACCGTGGCCGCCACGGGCAGCACCGGCACGGTCACCGTGGGGGACGGCGGATCGGTGTCCGTCAACGGGGTGATCGCCGGCTCCCTCACCACCAGCGCCGGCTCGACCTTCGGCGGCGGCGGCACGGTCCTTGGCCCGGCGACACTGTCCGGCACCCTGTCGCCGGGCAACTCTCCCGGCGTTCTGACCTTCCAGTCGGCCGTGACGCTGACCGGCACCAGCGTTCTGCGCGCCGAGATCGACGGCCCGGCCGCCGGTTTCGGCGCCGGTCGGCACGACCAGATCCGGGCGCAGGGAGCGGCCTTCACCGCCGCCGGCACGCTGGTCCCCGTGCTGCGCGGCATCAGCGGCGACGCCACCAACGCCTACACCGCGACGCTGGGTCAGAGCTTCACCATCGTCCAGGCGGACAACGGCGTGTCCGGCGGCTTCGCCGCCGTGACGCAGCCGGAGGCGGGGCTGGAGGCCGGCACCCGCTTCGACACGCTGTACGATGCCACCGCCATCCGGCTGGTGGTCACCCCGACCGGCTACGCGGCCCATGGCGGGACGCCCAACCGGCGGGCCGCCGGCGCGGCGGTGGACGCGCTGCGCCCCGCCGCCGGGGCGCGGCTGGAGGGCGTCGCCGCCCCGCTGTTCGGCGGACTCTACGGCCTGCCGGGCAGCGGCATCGCCGGGGCGCTCGACCAGCTCTCGGGCAAGCTGCACGCCGACACGCTGGCCGCCGACCGCAACAGCCGCCGCCTGTTCGGGAGCGCGGTGGAAAGCCGCTTGGCGGCGCTGCGTGGCGGCGAGGCGGCCTCGTCCGGCGTCCGGCTGGACGGTGGTGGCAACGGCACGCGCGCCGTCGGTGCGATTGGCGGGACCGGCGGCGGAACCCACGGTCCGGGCGGCGTGTGGGGCCAGCCGCTGGCGGCCTATGGCCGGACCGGTTCGGACGGCAACGCCGCCGGCTCCACCGAACGGATCGGCGGTTTCCTGCTGGGCGTCGACCGCAGCAGTGAGGACGGCGTGAGCGGCGGCGTGGCGCTCGGCTATCTGCGCAACCGCGTCACCTCCCGCGACGGGCTGGGCAAGGCCGACGTGGACAGCTACCAGGCGACGCTCTACGGCTCCTGGAGCCTGCGCGGCGCGGCGGACAGCCCCTATGTGGAGGGCGCCGTCGGCTACGGCCACGCCCGCTACGACACGTCGCGCGGCGTCGTCTTCGGCGGGCTGGCGCAGGGCGCCACCGGCACGGCGGACGGTCATGATTTTTCCGTCGAGCTCGCCGCCGGGCACCGCATGGCGTTCGCCGGGTCGGGCAGCGCCTGGATCGAGCCGCGGGCCGGTCTGCGCTTCGACCGGATCACCCGCGAGGGGTTCCGGGAGTCGGGCGGCGGCGTGGCGCTGGAGGTCGAGGCGGCGGGCTGGACCAGCCTGCGCAGCGCGGTCGGCGTGCGTGCCGGCACCAGCGTGACGGTCGGCGGCTGGCGCCTGGCGCCGAGCGCTGCCCTGGCGTGGGAGCACGACTTCGCCGACGCCACGGCGACCACCACCAACCGGCTGGGCGGTGCGGCTTTCGCCGCCGACGCCAGCAAGCCGGGCCGCGACGCCCTGGTGATCGGTGCCGGGCTGGGCGTGGCCCTGAACGACCGGCTGAGCGCCACCGTCGGCGTCCAGGACGCGATCCGCGCCCGCGAGAACAGCCTGTCGGCGACCGCCGGCCTGAAGTGGACGCTGTGAGGGGGCCGATGGCGGTGCGCAAGGTCGTCATCGCAGGGGCACTGGCTGCGCTCCCCCTTCTCGCGGGCGGGGCGCCCGCCGGGGCGGTGGAGCCGGGCAGGACCTTCGGCGACTGGCAGACCGAATGCGAGACGCCCGCCGACGGGAAGCCGCGCTGCTTCCTGTCGCAGACCCGCGTGGTGGAGAACAAGGAGGCGAAGCAGGCCACCCGCATCCTCAAGGTGTCGGTGGGCTATTTCGCCGCGGACGGCAAGGGGGTGATCGTGGTGATCCTGCCGCTGGGCGTCGATCTGCGCGCCGGGGCGGCCCTGACCATCGACGACGGCAAGCCGCTGCCCCTCGCCTACCAGCAATGCGTCCAGGACGGCTGCCTCGCCAACGCCCCGATGGACGAGGCGGCGTTGACCGCGCTGCGCCGGTCCAAGGGGGCGCGGATCACCCTCCGTCCTTACGGCGGCGCGCAGTCCCTGGCCTTCCCGATCTCCACCAAGGGGGTCACCGACGGGCTGGCCGCCCTGAAGCCCTGAGCGTGCCGCCAGCCACCGCGGCGGCGGCGCCGCGGACGGCCTCGTCCCATTGTCCGGGCGCCGGCTGCCGATGCAGGGTGACGGTGGGGTACCAGGGCGTGTCGCCACGGCCGAGCAGCCAGCGCCAGTCCGGCGCGTGGGGCAGCAGGAGCGCGGTCGGGCGCCCCATCGCCCCGGCCAGATGGGCGACCGCCGTGTCGACGCAGACCACATGGTCGAGCTGCGCCAGAACCGCCATGGTGTCGGCGAAGCTCTCCAGCTCCAGCCCCAGATTGACCAGCGGCGCCGTTCCATAGACGCGGGCGGCCTCGGCCTGCGCCGGGCCCTTCTGGAGCGACACCAGAACCGTCCTCTCCAGCGCAAGGAGGGGCGACAGCCGCGCCAGCGGCATGGAGCGGTTGCGGTCGTTCCCGTGGGTCGGGCGACCGGCCCAGACCAGCCCGACGCGGCGGTAGCCGCTGGGCAGCAGCCCGGCCAGGCGCCCCTTCCAGCGCTCCACCCGCTCCGGCTCGGCCCGCAGATAGGGGACCGCGGCCGGGATCGTCCCGAGCGCCGTGCCGAACAGCCCCGGCAGGCTGGACAGCGCGGCCCAGGCGTCGAAGGGCGGCGCCTCTTCCCAGGCGGTGAAGGCCCGGTGCCCGCCGGGAAGCGAGCGGATCACCGGCAGCATCTCCGGGCTGCAGGCAACCGCCGGATTCGGGCAGAGCGCCGCCGCCATCGGCAGGTAGCGCGCGAACTGGATGCTGTCGCCGAAGCCCTGGTCGGCGACCAGCAGAAGGGCGCCGCGGGGCATGGGCCGCCCATCCCAGGGCCGCGCGGCAGCCTGCCCGCATCGCTTTTGAATCGCGGGCGGCACCGGCGGCGGCACGCCGGGAAGGCGCCAGCGCCATTCATACTCCCGCCAGCCCTCCTCCAACCTCCCGGAGAGCAGCAGCCCCTCCGCCAGTTCGAAATGCGGAGCCGGCCAATCCGGGCGGAGCCGGACGGCCCGCCGCTCGCAGGTCATCGACGCCCCGATCTCCAGCCGGTCGTGAAGCGCGACCCCCAGATTGTACCAGCCCGCCGCGTCGCCGGGATCGAGCGCGGCGGCCTGGCGGCCATGGGCGGCGGCCTCGTCCAGCCGGCCCTCGCGGCGGCGGATTTCGCACAGGTCGCTGTGGGATGGGAGCACGGGCATGGCGGCTACAGGCTGTAGCCCAGCCCGTGGATGGCCGGCTCCAGGATCGGGATCACCGGCTTCAGATGGGTCCTGTAGGCGCGGTGGCGGTCGACGGAGCGGCCGTGGAGCTTCTCCGCGACCTTGGCGTGGCCGGGCGTGCGGGCGTAGCGCCGGTTCTCATCGAAACGCAGGCAGCGCCGGTCGAAGCCCAGCCCGAGGAAGCCAAGCAACCGCCGCACCGCCGGTTCCGGCTCGCGCACCATATCCTCGTAGCGGAGCGGCAGGTAGCGCAGCGGCATCTCGCGCCGGTAATGCTCCACCAGATCGTACACCCGCAACACATGGCGGGCCGCCGTCTCCGGATCGTTGGCGCAATGGAAGCCGTGGGTCAGGTTGGTTCCCATCATCGACAGCACCACGTCGAGCGGGTGGCGCAGAACATGGACGACCGGCGCGGTGGGGAACATCAGGGCGATCAGGCCGAGATGCGTCTCGTTGAACGGCATCCTGTCGGTGAACAGGGTGTGGCCGGGCTTGGGCTGGACCAGCTTGCGGGCGTGGCGCAGGTAGGCGTCGCGCAGCCGCTCCAGCCCGTCGCGCTGGTCGCCCATCCACAGCTCCGACAGCGCTTCGGGATAGGCCAGCGGGCTGCCCAGAATCCGCGGCAGCGCCTGGACCACCGCGCCGAGGGACGGCAATTCGTCCCCAGCGGCGACCGCCGGGTGGCAGGACAGGATCCGCTCGACCAGCGTGGTGCCGGAACGCGGGGCGCCCGCGACGAAGACCGGCTGCGCCCCGGCGGCCGGCGTGTCCGGACGCGGCATCAGGCGCAGGCGCGGCGCGACGAAGAAGCTGGCGAGGCGCGCGATCAGGTCCACCGCCGGCTCCTCGCCGTAGCGGCGCCCGGCCTGCCGCAGCAGGGCCTTGCCGGCGGCGAAGGCGGCGAACGCCTCGTCGTGACGGCCCATCCGGTCGAGAACGCGCCCCTTCTCCAGCAGTGCGTCGGGGTCGGCACCATGTTGGGCGGCGGCGTCGAGCACCGCCAGGGCCCGTTCCGGCTCGCCGCGCCGGGCCAGCAGGGCCGCCGCGAAGGTGCTGGCGCCGCGATGGCCGGGGTCGAGGCGCCGGGCGCGCTCCACAAACCGCTGCGCGGCAGGGAGATCGCGGGCCGCGTCCTCGGTCTGCGCCCAGCCGTGCCAGGTCAGGGCGATGGACGGGTGCAGGGCCACGGCCCGCCGGTAGGTCCGCCGGGCCTCGTCCAGACGGCCCTGCCGCATCAGGCTCCAGGCGAGATTCGCCACCGTCGCGGCGTCCGGCGGCGCCAGGGCCAGCGCCCGGCGGTAATGAAACTCGGCGGCCTGGGGCCGGCGGGTCTCGGCCAGGACCAGCGCCATCAGCGCATGGGAACGCGCGCTTTCCGGCGCCAGCCGGACCGCGTTGCGGGCGTGGACCTCGGCCTCCGCCGCGCGGCCCGTCCGGAACAGAAGCCCGGCAAGCTCCTGCGTCACCGGAAGGTCGTCGGGCGCGGCCCGCAACCGCCGCTCCAGCGCCGCGGCGTCGGGGGAGGCGCTTGGAAGGTCGTCGGGCATGATCGGCAAGACGGGCGGGCGCCATGGCGGTTGGACGCCCGCATGGGCGCGTGGTGCGGCGCAGGATAATGAAGAGCCGAAGCGACGGCAAGCCGCCGGAGCCTTCCCTGTCCATCATCACCGCACGCCCATGCGGATCCGCGTCGTCCCCCCAGCCGAGCCGGGCGGCCATTCCCGCGACCGGAAGCCCCTTCGCCGCTCCGGTCAGCCGATGATCGCGCGCAGCCGCGTCAACTGTTCGCCGGAGAGGCGGGCGAACTTCACCGTATCCTTCTCCACGGTCGCGCGGACGCTGGAACCCACCGTCTCCAGCATCGAGGACGGCTTCTGATGCAGCAGGGCCAGCGCCGCCTCCACCATGGCCACCTGCGCGGCCATGTCCTCGCTGTGCTCCGAGCCCATCAGCGCCGCCTTGGCCGCCTCCAGCTCTCCGGCCAGATCGTCGACGTAGGCGATGGGCCTTCCGCTCAGGGCGTCGCGGACAGCCGACACGGCCCCCTCGACCAGTCTCCGGATGCGGAGGTCCGGGATGATGTCCAGCTTCTCGTCAACGAAGTCGGCCGAGACGGTGGCCGCGTGCCACGCCGGCACGAGATCGCTCGAACCGAGAAACTTCAGCATCTCGATCGCAGGCAGCTTGGTCTCCAGGACCTCGTGCAGCGAGGCCTGGGTCCGGCCGGCGGAGAGGCGCGTCAGGTCGGCCTCGTCGTATTTCCCGCAGGGGATCGCGTGCAGGGCGCCGGGGATGTCGATCCGCCGGTCCCCCACATCCACCCGCGACAATCCGGCCAGGCGGGCGGCCAGAAGGTCGGCCAGCGACCCGCTCCGGTCGGAAGCCGAGCGCAACCCGTCCGGGCTGGTCCTGACGGCCGCGACGTCGCTGATCAACCAATAGGTGTTGGCGTCGCCGGCCTGCGGGAACGAAACCCCATCGCTGTAGGAGTCATTGGTGAGTAAGGCGCGGAATGCGTCCTTGGTGTTCCCGTCCAACACGGGCCCGCCGCTGTTGCTGGCGCTGTAGCCGATGCTCCAATTGAGCTGGACGGTCGTGATCCGGTCCCACAGAAGATATCGGACATAGCCGGTCGTGCCCGTGGCCGTATCGCTCATGCCGGTCGAAATGTAGGTGTCGGTGGCGCCGGAGGCGATCGTTTCGGCTGATTGCTGCTTCCACTTCCCATGCGACAGGTCGTAGGCGAGCCGCCACATCATGCCTTGGGTCGCGTTCTTGACGTGCAGGGTGATCTTTCGCTTTTCGGCCATTTATCGTCTCCCGATTGATGCGAGGTTGTGCGCGGCGCGCGTGCCGGCCCGGAGACCGGGCTAGATCGGAAACACACCGCTCTTGGTGGGAATCGAGGGGGCAGGGGCTTCGCCCACCCAGTCGGGCCTGCCGGTGCCGAAGGGTATCCAGAAGAAGGAATAGGTCGGCTTGACCACGCTGGTCTCGGTCTCCATGGCGAAGCCGATGGTGAACCTCTCGCCCTTGCGGACCGGCAGATTGAGGCTCTGGTTGTTCGAGCCCATCCAGAGCTGTCTTCCATTCGGCACGAAGCAGAAGACGGTCGAGCCGCCGGTCGCCGTCACGGTCTGGTCGCCGCTGCTTGCCCAGATCCACCCCAACTGCGCCCGCGTCGGGAAATTTCCGGAGCACTGGATGTTTCCGATCACATAGCCGTCGGTGGTGGCCGCGTAGATGCCGAGCCGCTCGGTCAGGGAGAGCCGCTCGCCCAGGATGGCGACGGGGCCGACGGCCGACAGGGCGCCGCTGACGGCGAGGCTGCTCTGCGCGGTCAGGGCGCCCGTCGCGTTCACGGTGCCGGTGACGGCGAGGTTACCGGCAACGTCGAGGTTGCCGGTGACGCCGAGAGCGCCGGTGACGGTGGTGTCCTTGAGCGCGGTCTGGCCGCTGGCGACGGTCAGCGCGGCGGCGGGCGGTGCGGCGGTAAGGGTCGTGGCGCCGCTCACGTTCAGGGCGCCGGTGAGCGTTGACGGTCCCGCGACCTTGAGTTCGTGCGGCGTCAGGATCGCCGGATCGGCGATGGTGACGGTCAGGCTGGCGTAGAGCTTGGAGCCGAGCCCGAGCCCGAGGTCCCCATCGGCCTCGGCGTCCTCCCCCACCATCGGCAGCGATGCCGCCAGCACCAGGGTGGTGTCGGCCGCCAGCCCCGCGTCGATCGACCGCCCCTTGTCGCCGCCGCTCCAGATCTCCCCCGTCTTGTCGGAGTAGAGCGTGAAATGGGTGCCGCTGCTCTCCCAGGACAGCACGATCTTGTCGCCACGGTTGAACTGCGTGCACGGAACCCCCGGCTTGCCGTCGGCGGTCGCCATGAAATTGCGGAGGAACAGGCTGAGGGTGGTGACCGGAACCGGCAGATCGGTCTCCTTCTCCGTGAAGGACGACGGGGAGGTGCCGGACTCCTCGATGACCACGATGGTGCTGGTGGTCACCTCCGACGTGGTGTGCCCGGTGATGGTGAATTCCAGGTCGTAGGTGATCTGCTGGTGTTCCTCATCCTCGCAGTGGAACTTGAAATATTTCGCGTCGCCCACGCCCAGCCCGTAATCGGCGGCGGCAACGACCTTCTCCTCGGATGGCACCCAATTCCGGTTGTTGTATTCGACGGTGGGGCCGGGCGAGGCGAGGAAGAGATAGTCCGGATCCGGCGCTGTCTTCACGATGAAGGTAAGAGCCCTGCACCAGCACGGGGTCGCGCCCTGGCGCGGGTTGATGATCACGCTTCCGCTCTGGTTGACCTGCAACGTCTCGGGCAGGAAGGATGTCTGGTAGGTCAAAAGGGCGTCGGTCATGGTGCACCTGTCTTGTGTTTGGGTCGGGCCGGCTATTTCTTCTCGGTCAGGTCGATCAGGAGCTGGAGCATCCCCTCGCGCAGGGAGTTGGGCACCGGCGGCAGCACGGCGTTGGGCGTGGCGGCGGTGATGTCGTGGCCGGTCGCCTCCGCCGCGTCCGCCACCGCCTCCCACCACGACCAGCTGCCGCCCTGCTCGGCCGGCAGGGGCAGCGTGATCGCCTTTTCGAACGGCGGCGGCCGGTCGTCCGCGCTGGTCGCGGCGTGGAGGGTGGTCAGGATCGGCCCCATCCGGAAGGTCAGCGCCATCCGCGACAGCGGCCCGTCGACGAAGCGGTTCGGCAATTCCAGCGTCTTGACCGGGAACAGGCCGGTGAAGACCCGCGCGCTGCCGCGCGGATCGAGCAGCAGGGTCAGCGTGACGCTGTCGTCGGGCTCGAAGGACAGGCGGGGATAATTCCGCCCGGAACCCAGCGGGCCGATCTGCCGGACATAGGCCTGCCCGTCGTCGGGCGGGACCACGCTGTTGAAGACGTCGTAGTCGGTGCCGGCGAAATAGCCGATGGTGCCGTCCTGACGCGTCGCCTGGTCGCCCAGGCGCAGGGCGTATTTCTGCCGGATCCAGGCCGGCGCCTCGTCCCGCAGGGTGTTCGCCCAGCCGGGATCGCTCAAGGGGGCGCCGCTGTGGCGCAGCCGAAGCCGCACCCGGACCAGCGCCAGCGCCCGCCCCACCAGGCTGGTCAGGTTGGCGTTCGTGCGGCCGCCCAGGGGATCGACGGTCCAGAGCGTGGAGTCGATCGCGCGCAGGAAGGCGTTGAACGACTCTTTCTGCTGGAAGACCGGCGACTTCACGAAGTCGCGCAGATGCGGCGAGACCCGCCCGAGATCCTCGACGCTGCGGACGTCGCCCCGTGGTGGCGGCGCCCAGACCGCGCGGCGGGTGTCGCCGTCGATATCGACCAGCAGGCGGACGTCGCCCAGGTTGGCGCCGTCGGGGCCATAGAGCAGGATGCTGCCGTCGAGATGATTGGGCACCAGCCAGCCGCAGACCGGGTTGGCGTCGACATCCGCCGCCAGGGTCACGCCGTCGTCGCTGTTGTCGATGAGCTGCACATCGACCTGTCCCGGCTGGACCAGCCGGGGCGGCAGTTCAATCACCGACTTCACCCCGGCGCTCGCCGCCAGCTTGACGTTCGGGCGAAATGCCTCGTCGATCAGGACCGGAAAGATGTCGTGGCTGTTCAGCCCCTGCTGCGTGCCGCGGCTGATGAACTCGAGCACGCGGCCGAAGCGGTCGTAAAGGATGACGTCGTTGAAGTAGAACTGGCCGGCGCGGATTCCGTGGAAGGCGCCGGACTGGGTCATCGGCACGCTGTCGACCCGGCCGCGCAGCGCGTCCGGCAGCGCCTCCGCCCCGGCGCCGGGGTCGTCGTAGCCGAGAAGGTCGGACAGGCGGTGCCGGGTGCCGCCGCCGCCGCCGATCGTCTCGCCGGGCCAGGGCCGGCGGAAGGCGCGGGTGTCCCGGCGCAGCAGCCCCTCGTTGAAGCCCACCAGCTCCTGGGTCAGGAACTTCCAGCCGAAGACCTCGCCGATCCGTTCGTAGATCGCGCCCAGCCCTTCCTGGCCGGCACCGAACTTGTCGAGGAAGGTCTTGAGGCGGGCCCCCAGGACGAGCTGGGTCTGCGGGCTCAGCAGCGAGATGCCGCCGACCTGCTGGGCGACGCTCGCGACGCCGCTGCCGGCGAAACGGTAGTCGGTTCCGTCGAAATGCCAGTTTCCGTCGTCCTCGGCGCCGTGCGGAATCGGCAGGAAATCGCCGCGCCATTCCAGGAACAGGGGTTCCCAGTCCTGGCTCCAGCGCGCGATGGTCAGCTCCGGCCGCAGGCCGACGAGCGCGGCCGAATCCCCGGCGGCCTGGATGGCGGCGACCACCCCGCTGCCGACGCCGGCGGCGGCGGCGAGGCTGGCCGCGTTGGCCGGGTCGAGCAGGAACAGCTCGTCCACCAGCGCGCCGACCGGCTCGGGCAGCGCCGCCAGATTGGGCAGCGCCGGCAACGCGGCGGCGGCGGTGGCGCGCGAGAGCGGCGCCCCCTCGCCGACGACGAGGCCGGAGACGATCCGGCCGGACAGGCGCACCGTCAGGGCCTTGGTCGGATCGGCGGCGTAGGGCGACTTCACCCCGGACAGGACGATGGTCGGGTTGTTGGGCCGCCAATGGCGGGGCGGCACATCCGCCTTCAGCCGCTTGCCGGCGCCGAGGCCCCGCTTGGCGGCGAAATCGGCGATGCCGGCCTGGTACGCCTGCTCCCGGCTGGCGCCGGCCGTGGCGAGGGGACGCGGGACACGCGCCAGCAGCGTCCTGACCCGCTCCAGGGCGGCGACCAGCCGGGCGGCCGGGCTGTCCGGCCGGGCGGGGTCGAGCGCCGCGTCGAGTTCGGCGGCGGGCGGGCGGTCGACCGGCCGGATCCCCGCGAGCACCCCGCGCTTGTACCAGATCGCGTTCACCTGCCATTGCAGCGCGAACACATGGTCGAGCGCCCCGTCGAGTTCGGCCTGATTGAGGTTGAGCGCGTTGAGCCAGACGGTCTCGGCGTCGGTCAGTTCGGCCGGCGTCTCGGAATCCTCGGGCGTGATGACCCAGCGGTCGCCGCCCCGGACCGAGCCGAACCACTCCTGCCGGATGCGCTGTTCCAGCAGCGCGCCGCCATTCACCTGATTGAGCACGTCGAGCAGGTCATGGTTGAAGGCGCGCAGCAGCGCCGTCGTCCCCGGCTCCTTCAGCAGGACGCCGACCATGGCGGTGAAGGCGTCGACCGGCGTGTTGGCGATGGCGATGTTGAGCGTCGGATTCCGGGTGATGTCGTGCAGGGCGTCGGGCTCCGGCGCCGGCCCGTTGCGCTGCCAGTCGATGCCGAAGCAGCCCCCGGTGTAGAAGCTGCGGGTCACCGCCGGCCCTCCCGCCGCGCCGTCCCCCCCTTCATCCCCATTGTCCAGCGCCCAGCGCAGCGCCGCCAGCAGCTCGGCCTGGGTGTCGCCGGTGGCGGTGGCGAGGATGTCGCGCGCCGGATCGGAATACCAGCCGACCACGTAATAGCTGAGCTGGTCGCTGTCGATGCCGGTGAGCTGGTCGTAGATGCCGAAGACGTTGCGGTGATGGGGAAAATAACCGCTGAACAGCGGGTTGGCCGGAGCGACGGCGGTGAGGAAGACCGAATCCGCCGCCCGTTCGCTCCAGCCGTCGAGTTCGAAGCGCACGCCGATCCGCGGGGTGCTGGGCTGGCCGTCGGCGGCGGGCACGAAGGCGCCGCGGATCGGATCGCCGCTCCTCCGCCACATTTCGACGACCGGGGGATCGACGAGGTAGAGCGAGCTGTCCGCCGAATCGCCGGGCGTCTTCCTGGATATCTTGGGGCAGTCGCTTTCCACCACCCAGCCGGTGACGGTGCGGCGGTCGCTGCCGCGTACCCGCACCACCAGCCAGCGGTTGGGCACGAGCGGATGCACGATGGCGCCGGTGGCGGCGTCCTGCCGCCCCTCGCGGAGCGCCGCCGGCAGGGTCCAATGCACGAAGACGCCGACGTCCTTCGTCTTGGCGAGAC
Organism: Azospirillum agricola; assembly: GCF_020005195.1. NCBI lineage: Bacteria > Pseudomonadati > Pseudomonadota > Alphaproteobacteria > Rhodospirillales > Azospirillaceae > Azospirillum > Azospirillum agricola. The sequence continues at coordinate 655,359 of NZ_JAIFZR010000001.1, read as the reverse complement.
CCGACAGCGGCTCCGGCTCCGGGCTGCGGAAGTCCGGCAGGGCGAGATAGTTGAACGGCCATTGCCGGAAGGCCGTCCGCTTGACCACGGCCGTGTTTGCGACCATCGCCTCGCATCGCATGGGGACGATCAGGGAGGGCAGGGGCATCGCAAGCTCCGTCGACGGCTAGGGGATTTGGCAGTGGAAGACGATCGCCTCGGGCGACTTGATCATCTGAAGGGCGAACTGCGCCGGCTCCAGCGGACCGCCGGCCGGCGCGCCGGCCGAGGCCAGGGCGTCGCCCAGCGTCCTGACCAGCCCGGCGCCGCCGGGGGCGAGGTTCAGGACCCGGCTCGTCCGGTCGCGCATCTGGCGGGTTTCGCGGCCATGGGCGTCGTAGACCGGCACCTGGCCGCCGACCTGCTCGCCGATCGCCCCTTCGAGCCGGCGCGAGGTCGCCGTGCCGGAGCCGTCGACGCCGAAGCGGAAGCCCTCCTGCGGCTCGGCGATTTCGATCCGGTCGGGGATGCCCGCGAACAGGACGAGCAGCACGGTCGGCGACAGATGGTCCATCCGCAGGATCTTGACCGGCTGGTCGCCGGCGTAGGGCTGCACCGACAGGGTCGGCCAGCCCGAGACCAGGGCGGAACGCAGCAGCAGGCCGCTGATCGTCTGCCCGTCGCCGTCCGGCCCGACGCTCGCCCCCACCGGCTCGACCCCCGTGGCCTGACGCCGCAGATCCTGCGCCGCCTTGCGCGCCAGCCGGCCCAGCACGCCGCGGGTGAGCGCGTTGAAGACGGTCTGGCGGCTGGATTCCAGGCCGAGGCTGAGCGCGCCGTCGACCAGCGCATCGACCCAGTTGGCGTCGACCCGGAAGAAGCGGAGCGACTCCGCCGGAAGCATGCGCTCGTCGGCAACCAGCAGGTTGAACGGCAGCGGATGGAACAGCGTCAGCCGCGCCAGCCAGCTGGCGAGGCCCTGGGCGTCCTCGCTGACGATGGCCTCGATCATCTCCTGGACGGCCGGGTTCTCCAGCAGGTCGCGGACCGCGGCCTGCGGATCGGCCGCCGGCGCGTCCCCGCCGGACGGGCGCGGAGCCGTTTCGGTTCCGGTCAGCAGCCTCGCACCCAGCCCGCCGATCCGATCGACCAGCCCCGCATCGAGCACCGACAGCAGCCGCTCCTGCGCCGACCGGCCGTCGGCCAGGGCCGCGCCTTCGCTGCGGGCGGGCGGGCCGACCGCATCGAGCCGTTCGCGCAGCCCGTCCACATAGCTCATCGCCCAGCGCCGGAAGGCCAGCAGACGGCGGGCGAAATCCTTGTCCGACAGCGCGGCCGTCCGCCCGGCCTCCCACGCCGCCGCCAGCGACAGGTCGAACATGCCGAAGCGCTGCTGGTAGATGATCGCGGCGTCGGCGGTCAGCAGCGGTCCGGGCTTGGTGAGCGATCCGGGCTTGGTGAGCGGGGCGGGCTGGACCGGGGTCAGCGGGCCACGGTACCAGGCGAAGGCGGTCTCGCCGGTCCGGGTGTGCCAGGCCAGCGGCACGAAGCCCTGCGACAGCCGGTTCGACACCTCCAGGGCGGCGGGATCGGGATCAGCCGTGGCGGCGGCGGGAGGGGGCAGGCGCAGCCACAGCGCGTCCGGCTCCTGGTCCGCGCCCCCGCGCAGCCCCTCGACCAGCCCCTGGAAATCCACCGCGTGGTCCCGCACGCACTGGAAGCTCCAGCTGGCGAGCGACAGCAGGGCGACGCTGGTCCCGCCGGCGAAATCGGGCCGCTCGACCAGCCAGTCCTCCAGCCCTTCGACCGAGACCAGATGGACGATGTTCTTGACCGGCGACGCCCCGTCCGGCGGATGCGCCGGAAAGCGGTTGGCGGCGACGACCGAGACCAGGCCCTCGGTGTTCAGGTTCTGCGCCGCCTTGTCCCCGACCCCGGAGCGCCGGCAATGGGCGAGGAAGCGCAGTTCCTCCCGGCGGGGCATGAGCGCGGCGAAGCGGTCGGCCGGAAGGCGGATGTAACGGCAGGCGGTGTCCGGATCGACCTCGCCGTCCGGAACGACCGCCGGCTTCAGCACGCCCGGCTCGGGAGCGAGAAAGTCCCGGATCCGGGCGGTGACCACGCCGGTTCCTCCCCCTTCCTCCCTGCCGCCTCCGTCCAGCTCGTCCTCGGTCAACACCAGCAGGGCGAGCCAGGGGGTGCGGGCGTCGCCGCCGACCCGGCGCTCCCAGGGCAGCGACGGTTCGCGGAACACCAGATGCGGCAGTTGCTCGGCGAAGAGGCCGGTCGCGCCGCGCGGCGGGTGCATGCTGAGGATGTCGGACGCGTCCAGGGCGAACTGCGGCGCCTCGACCAGGAATTCCTGCACCGCCGAGAAGGGAGCGCCCGACCGGACGCCGTCGGGAAGCTCGTGGGTGACCGTGACCCAGTAGCGCCCGGCGCGGGTCGCCGGGAGCAGGTTGTCGTAAAAGGCGACATCGCCGAATGGGAGGGCAGCGGAGGCGTCCGGCATGGTCGTTCCTCAGTCCTGCTTCAGAGGGGCGTAGGTGAAGAGGGAGCCGGCCCGGCCCGCCAGACCCTCCAGCCGGTCGCAGCGGCCCCGGTAGACCGCGGCGGCGTCCAGGGCGTCCAGGATCGACTGGCGGGCGGCGTGGGCCGTGTCGCCGGCCGTGGCCGCGATCTGCCCGATGGTGACGTTGTCCCGGACGGGCCGGTAGGCGGTGGCCGCCGCCGTTCCGGGCCGCAGCGGCGCCTGTCCCGGCGGGCTGATGTAGTCCCGCATCAGCCGGTGGCGCGGCGCCGGCCCCGCCATCGCGCCCCGGACCGGCGACGGCGTGGTCACCTGGTAGCCGGTCGGGGTGTCGGGCAGGATGTCGGCGGACGGGCGGTCGGGAATGTGGGTGAAGGGGCTGGGCGGCTCGCCCCACAGCGCCTTCGGCACCGGCTGGGTGCGCGGCTCGAACCGCCAGCCGTCGAGATCGACCTCCGGGCCGTCCACGGTCTCGCGGGCGATCCGGACCCGGTGGATGGAGTCCACGCCGGTCCGGTTCATCGGGCGGATGTCGATTCCCGCGCCGGCGGCGTGCGTCCGGAGGCCGGTGTCGCCCGGCCCGTCGCAGACGAGGCGGCTGGCCGGGATGGCCGACTGGGTCGTGAAGCTGAAGCCGCGCGGCTGCACCACCCAGCGCTTCCTGCTGGAGCTTGCGGCGTCGTCGACCGTGCGGTTCAGTTCGGCGCCCGGCGCGATCACGCAGATCGCGTCCGGTTCCGGCAGCATGGCGGAGAAGCCGGCCCAGTCCAGCGGCTTGCTGGCGCCGCTGCCGTAGTCGGCGCCGAAACGGACGGTGAAGCTGACCACCACGATGTCGACGCGGACCTTGCCGCCGGTCGGCGGCCCCCACAGCGTCAGCGCGGCGCCGACCGAGACCGACAGCGTCTTGTGGCAGAACAGCAGGTTCAGCCGGTAGGAGACGCCGACGCTGATCTCGATTTCGGCCAGGAAGTAGAAGGGCCGCCAGGAGACCAGGAAATCGGCCCGCGCGATGAACCAGGCGCGCAGGTCGCCGTCGCTGAACAGCGCCTCCAGCGCGCAGCCGCCCATGATGCAGGAGGGGGTGAGCGCGAAATAGGCCTCGCCCTTCACCGTCACGCAATCGCTGACCGACCAGTTGAAGCCGACCCGCGGCACCTTCGGGTAATGGGCCGGCACCTTGAAGGCGGGGTGGTAGCCGCCCACCGTCACGACGAAGTCGCCGGCGTGGGGGCTGGGCGGGAACCACAGGCTGAAGGCGAAGCCGCCGGTCAGCCGGCACTCCCGCGTCAGCAGGTAGGAGGAACTGGTCAGGACGGCCGAGGCCTCGATCACGCCCAGCGTCGGCTGGAACACCGCGCGCAGTTGCAGTTCGAGGAAGGCGTAGGTTGGCACCCCCTCGGCCGGCACCGGCAACTGCATCGACGCGATGCCGAGCAGCGCGATGGTGAAGTCGCCGGTCGGCTGCACGATCAGCAGCGCGCGGGTCTTGATGATGCCGAAGGCGGTGAAGTGCAGCCCGGCCGCCAGCCAGAGCGACCCCATGCGCGGCACCACCCATTTGCGCGGCTTCACGTTGTCGCCGACCGCCTTCTTGCCCTCCAGGACGTGCAGCACGTCCATCGGCGTGAACGTCTCGGCCTCGCTTCCGGGTGTCGGCGGCCGGCCCAGCAGCAGGAAGGGGAAGCTCTGCACCTCGTCGATGCCGGGGATCGCCAGCTCGCGGTTGAAGCCGCCGCCGGCCATCAGCCCGTCGATGAAGATCGGCGGCACGCCGCCCAGCGGCGCCAGCACCTGGACGAACAGGAAGAGCGACGCGTCCCCCGACGTCATCCGCGCGTAGGAGCCGATGCCGGCGAGGCCGAACTGCTTGAAACGCAGCGAGAAGGCGCCGTCGAACTGGAAATCGACCCCGGCGGCCAGCTCGCTGCGGCGCAGCTTGATGAGGGCGCCCGAGATCGCGAGCGGGTCCTTCTGGAAGTCCACCCCCAGGCCATGCAGGTCGAAGACCGGATCGAACGCGTCGAGCGGCGAACCGGCGGACAGCCCGTCCAGGCTGAGCGTCAGCGGTCCCAGGGCGATGTCGGCGTCGAGAGACAGGCTCAGCACGTTGTCGGCGAAGCCGACGCCGATGCGGTTGAACTGGAAGATGCCGAACTGGCGCTGGATGCTGAACCAGCGGGTGCCGTCCGACGGGGCCTCCTCCCCGGCCTCCTCATCCTCCTCCGGCTTGGCCGCTTCGCTGGCCGGGCCGTCGCCGACCGGCAGCAGCAGGGCGAGGCTGGTGCCGGCGAAGCGGATGTCGGCGCTGATGCCGACCCCCTTCGACAGGCCGTCCTCCGGCAAGCCGGTGGCCTCCTCCGGCAGCAGCGCGGCGATCCGGCCGGTTTCCTCCGCGCCGATGGCGGCGGACGCGTAGAGCACCTGGAGATTGTCGATCGCCAGCGTTTCGTCCGCCGGCAGGCGGTCGCCCACCAGCGGCAGGCGGGTGAGATCGACGACGACGTCCATTCCCAGGCCGAAGGCGAAGCGCTTGGCCTTGCCGTCGGACCAGTAGAGGAACCTGGCCTCTTCGAGATCGACGGCGATGCCGCCGGGAACCAGGGCGCCGAGCGACGGCGAGACCCCGGCGACCAGACGGCCCAGATCGACCGTTCGCGTCTCGTCGTGCCGGAACAGCGCGACGAGCAGATCCGAGTCCGAATCCCGGTCGAAGGTGATGGCGAACAGGAAGCCGTCGATCGTCAGCGCGCCGCCGACCGTGGCGGCGTACCCCTTGCTTCCGGCCTTCGGCCCATCCCTGGCGATCCGGATCGACACCGACATGTCGACCGCCTTGTCCGCCACGGTGAAGCCGCCGTCGCAGGCGAAGGCGAAGGTGCCGTCCCCCGTCTCGTAACAGAGCGACAGGCGGGTCAGGGCAAGATCCTTGAGCGGCGCCGGCAGATCGGAGACACCGAACTCGCGCCCCAGGGCCGCCAGCAGCGATCCGATCGACAAGCGCGACTGCGGAGTCTGGGCGCCGGAAAAACGCCAGCCGGTCTCGGCCCCGGCATAGCCGCCCTCCAGCGCCAGGGTGAGGTCGCCGCCCAGCTTGAGCCGGCACGTGATCCCGGCGGTGATGCCGCCCTTGGCCTCCTCCTTTTCCCCTTCCTCCTTCCCGTCCTCCTCCTTCCCGCCCTCCTCCTTCCCATCGTCCTCGCCGCCGGGCTTGCCATCCCCGTCATCGGCCGCGGGCTTCTCCTCCTCGGCCTCCTCGCCTTCGGCTTCCTCGTCCGGCTTTTCCTGGGGACCGTAGGTCAGCGCGAACGCGACGCTCTCCAGCGCGACCGGCCCGGCCGCCCAGACGCCGGTGACGCCGGCCTCGAGCGCGTAGCTGCCCTTGCGGGGCTTGGCCGAGAAGGCCACGGCGTCGACCGCCAGCGCATCCGGGACTCCGGCGTCGGGCAGGCCGGCCGCCGCGACCATGGCCTTGACCTTGACCCGCGCCTTCTCCTTCAGCGCGCCGGTGATCGCGAGATCCGGCAGGCTCAGGACCACATCGAGCGGCAGCTCGGCAACGGTGAGCGCGCTGGCGATCTTGAACGACGCGATGGACCGCTTGCGCCACTCCACCGCCAGCGTGACCGCCTTGATCGCGAGGTCGAAGGCGGAACGGTCGAGGCCGAGCGTGGCGACGCCGTCGGCCGCGGCGCCGGCCAGCGTCGCGCCGCCGTTCCAGCCCGCCAACGCCGCCAGGCCGGGAAAGGCCGTGCCGGTCGCCGGACGCAGGGTGACGGGCCATTCATCCTCGGTCGACAGGTCGATCTCGACGAGCAGGGCGACGGCGTCGACGGTCAGACGGCCGGCCACCGTCATCACCGGCATCTCCTCGGTCGACAGCGCGGCGCGGAACTCGATCCCCTGGAAGACCAGGGTCGGCGGCGCGATCTCCCAGCGGGTCGCCGGCGCCCGCATGCCGAATTTCCATTCGGTGGCCTCGTCGTCCTTGGCCGGATGGAAGGCGATCTCGAAATCGTCGGGCAGGACGCTCAGCGTCTCGCCGAGGAAATCCAGATCCTCGGGAATCGGCATCGGCTGGCCGTTCGAAGGGCCGAGCCGCAACAGATCGACCGGCCTCACGGCGTTCAGCGTCCCGGTCAGCGTGACCAGCCAGGGACCGTCGTCGTAGGTCACCGACACCGGCGGCGTGGCCGGACCCAACGTCAGGGCGGCGTCGAGCACGCAGCCGGCGGTGATCCCCGACTCGGTTTCCTCGATGGTGATCGCGACGGCGCCGACCGCGAGCGAGGCCGTCAGGCCCGTGACGCCCCAGTCGGCGGTCACGGCGCCGGTGATGGTGAGCGATGAGCCGTCCAGATCGAGGCCATTCTCGGCCAGCACCAGCGTGATCGCACCGTCCGGCATCGTTTCCAGCAGGCCGGTCAGTTCGTCGGGCAAGTCGTCGTCGTCAGCCGACAGCGTCAGCCCGTCGTCGCCGCTCTTGCTTTCGATCAGGGCCTTCAACTCGGACAGGGTCATCGCTGCCTCGCGGTTGTTTTGCGGGTTCCTCCAGGTCGCTCCCGGAAGCCGATGCCATGGCCCCGACCGGCCGGCGGCGAAGGTTGCCGCCGGTTCAGCGGGGGCGTGTCAGCGTGGGGGAGAAGCCCCGGGCGGCGGACGCGACGAAGGGGGGGCGGTCGAACGGAAAAGCGTCAGCCGATCAGGGAAGCGGAGGGTGAAAGGCGGGAGGAACGGTTGGTGGGAAAAGCCATGGGCCTCCCCCACATCACGCAATTTAGAAAATTGCGATATAAATGCTTGATAATAGGGAAAATCCTTTCTTGTCAGCACCTTGTCTTTATCGCCGGGCACTGGAGCGGATGACGCCTTGCACCGCCCGGATCCGGGCGGATCAGAGCCTCTTCGGTCGAGGGGCCATCGCCGGCGCTTCAGCCATCACGCCCCGCCATTCCAGCAAGGGCCGACGCCCGGGGGTTCCCAATGTTGCCGCCATGATGACGGCTGGGCCCCGCCAGCCTGGGAATGACGAGGAGGAAAGCGCAAGCAATCGAGGGCTCCTGCATCATGCGGTTTTCAGCTCAACCGACACCCCCGAAGGATCGAACGAGCAACAGCCCGAGGCTCTGCTCTCGAACCGCCGGAACACGCAAAGCGTGGCACGGGATCGGCAACTTTAAAGTTATTATTTTTCTATTTTTCTACTTTGATTTGTAATCATGCTATCCTATGCACTCATACCTCATCAACATATTTTTACGGATTCCTAAAAAGTGTTCTCTTCGCCGAAGCGACCCGCCCAAAGGGGCGAAGAGGCACGCCATACGAACGAAACAGAAACATTTTGCAGCCAGACATTGGACGAAACATCCAGCGGGCGCCGGTCATCGGCGGCGTCCCAAGCGATGTCCTGTGAAACCTCACCGGGTAGCGGGCTTGGCGGACGGCCGGAAGCGATCATCCCGATAGGCCTCATGGGCACGCGCAACGCAGGCCCCCATCCGCGAAAGCGCATGGACCGGAACGCTCGGGAGACGCTCGGCATGACCGGCGGCGCTTGAGCCTTCTCACGAGCGGAGGTTACCGTTATGGTGGACAATCATCGAAAATTCCTCTCGATTCGTCGGTTTCCGCCATTGGATTTTCCGAAAAAAGAGCATCGCTGATGATGTTTGAAAACTTATGGGCGATGAAATCTCCCTCTTTAATTGCATTCCAACGCCTTGACCCACACGCCGCGGGCCCGGTGGGGCTGGCCGTCCAGGAGAGGGCATCATGAAGACACTCGTCCTGCTGGCCGTGCTCGCCGCCGCGGCCTGGTTTCATGCGGGCGGAGGGAGCGTGCCGACGGCATGGTCGCAACGTCTGTCCACCGTCCCCAAGGACATCGTCGCCGTTCCCGTCAACCCGGCCTCCGCGGTCGATCTGGCGATCGAGGTCGACGGCCCCGTTCTTCGCGAGGGGACGGAAACCCGCATCTGCTTCTCGGCCAGCCAGTCCGGCTACGTGACTCTGTGGAATGTCGGCACCTCCGGCCGGGTGGCGCGCATCTTTCCCTACACCGACGCCGGCCAGCCGGTGCCGGTCAAGGGCGGCCAGCGCTATTGCGCCGGCGACGCCAGCGCCAGCCACGCCTTCCGCGTCAACCCGCCCTACGGCTCCGAGGACAGCTATCTGGTGTGGACCCGCGCGCCGGACGCCCAGCCGCGCACGCCCAAATTCGAGTCGGCCGCCGCCCTCGCCAAGGACATCACCCCCATCACCCGGCTGCCGGCCGCCGACTGGGCGACCGCCAAGGTGACCTACGACGTCGTCCCGCCCGGCGGTCCGGTGAGCCAGCCGGCCCCGCCCGTAAGGCCGGCCACCCAGACCGCGGGCTCCGGCCGCACGTGGCTCCTGGGGATGGGCGCCAACGTCACCCCGTTGGTGCGGGCGAACGACGACGCACGCCGCTTCACCGAACAGGCGGCCCAGCTCTTCCGGGTGCCGGCGTCCAACGTCCGGCTGATCGCCAACGCCTACCGCCGCGATTTCGAGGCCGGCATGGCGTGGCTGGCCGCCAACGCCGGCCCCGACGATCTGGTGCTGATCTATTTCAGCGGCCACGGCTCCACCGTGCCGGACGACGACGGGGACGAGTCCGAGGACGGCCTCGACGAGGTGTTCATCCCGTTCGACGTCGAGGGCAAGGCCTATCCGACGGAGCAGGACATCGTGCGCGACGACCGCTTCGCGGAGATGGTCGGCCGCATCCGCACCAACCGGGTCGTCAGCGTGCTCGACACCTGCCATTCCGGCGGACTGCGCAAGTCGTTCACGGTGACCGGCGCCCGCACCAAGTTCCTGACCAAGGGCATCCTGGGAACCACGCCGCCGCGCGCTCCCGCCGGCGGGGCCCGCGCCCGCCGCAAGGATCTGCCGGGCGGCGTCGACGGCACCTCCCTGGGCGTTCCGGACGTCAAGGGCCTGGTCGTGGCCGCCGCCCGCGAGGACCAGTACGCCCTGGAAGGGGCCGACGGCAGCCTGTTCACCCTGGCCTGGCTGGAGGCGATGGCCCGCGGCGGCACCCTGCGTTCGGCCTTCCAGAGCGCCGCGCAGGAAACCGAACGCTCGAGCCGCGGCCAGCAGAACCCCACCCTGTCGGGCGACCTCAGCCTTCTCGATTCGGTGCGGCTCGACTGAGCCGCGCCCGGCTTCCCCGCCGCCATCCCGATAAGGAACGTGAACGGTTCTCCCCATTCCGGCCCACGGAGGCTTCACCCGCCATGCACAGCAGCGCCCCCACCTCCCGTCCCCGTCATTCCCGCCATCGCCTCCCGGCCAGCCTGATCGTCCTCGCCGCCACGCTGGCCTCCCTGCCGGCCCACGCCGACCTGGGCGGCGGCGCCCCGGCCGCCGCCCCGCTGGTCCGCGACCTGACGGCGGAGCAGCGTCCGGTCGCGCAGTTCCAGGTGCCGGCCTCCGACCTCACGGTCAACGCCTGGGTGAACCAGGCGGACAACAGCTACAAGCCCGGCGAGTTTCTGGAACTGACGGTGCAGACCAACAAGGAGGCCTACATCACGGTGGTCGACGTCGGCACTTCCGGCAAGGTGCACATCGTCTATCCCAACCAGTTCCAGACCGACAACCGGGTGCGCCCCAACAAGCCGGTGCGCATCCCCTCGGGCGGCGACGATTTCGCCCTCAAGGTGGGGGGTCCCGCCGGCACCGAGGTGCTGAAGATCATCGCCACCACCTCGCCCCAGCCGCTGTTCCCCGCCGGCCAGCTTGCCAGCGCCGGGCCGTTCAAGGCCTACAAGGGCGGCGGGGCGGCGGCGGCGAAGGATCTGGAGACGGTGCTGCGGCAGAACGCCGCCGGCAACGCCTGGGCCGAATACACCAAGATCATCCGCATCGCCGACGGGACACCCACGGCGGCGGCTCCGGCGCCGGTCCAGCCAGCGGCGGCCGGCGGACCGGTGCCGCCGGCCGCGGTGGCGGTGGTGCCGGCCGCCCCGGCACCGGGCAGCGGCTTCAAGCTGTCGGTGGCCACCGACAAGCCGGTCTACAAGGTCGGGGAGGCCGCCATGGTCTCGGTGGCGAGCGAGCGCGACTGCCGGCTGACGCTGGTCGATGTCGGCTCATCCGGCACGGTGCATGTGCTCTATCCCAACCGCCATCAGCCGGACAATCGGCTGAAGGCCGGCCAGCCGGTGACCATCCCCAGCGCCGCCACCCCGGTGGATTTCCGCGTGCAGGGGCCGGACGGGCTGGAGGCGCTGGTCGCCATCTGCCGCAGCGACGACCAGCCGGTGCTGTCGGGCACGCTCAACTATCAGCAGAGCGTCTTCCCGGCCTACGGCGACGCCAAGGCGCTGGCCAAGGATCTGGCGGCGACGCTGCGCCAGCCCTCCGCCGCCATCGCGCACGCCACCACCAGCTTCCTGGTGAGCGCCCCGTAAGGCGGCGGCGGATCGCAGCAAACAGGGGGCCGGTGTCCGCGACGGACGCCGGTCCCCTGCACCCGTTGGACGGACAGGCAAAGGGAGAGGGGCCATGGTGCGGACGCTGATCTTGGTGCTGACGCTGGCGTGGGCGGTGCTGCCGCTGCCAGCCCGGGCGGGCGAGCCGCCGTCCGAGCCGCAGTTGCGGGTGGAAACCGGCATGCACACGGCGACGATCAAACGCATCGACATGGATGCGACGGGGCGGCTGCTGCTGACCGTTTCGGAGGACAAGACCGCAAGGCTGTGGTCACTGCCGGACGGACGGTTGATCCGCGTCTTCCGCCCGCCCATCGGACCAAGCGACGAGGGCAAGCTCTATGCTGGGGCGCTGTCACCAGACGGAAGCGCGGTGGCAGTCGGGGGATGGATCAACCATGGGCTATCGAACGACCACAGCGTCTACCTGCTCGACGCCGCAACGGGAACAGTGATGAGACGGCTGAGTGGGCTACCCAATGTGGTGAACCACCTTGCCTTCTCACCGGACGGACGCCGGCTGGCGGCGGGGGTGGGGGGAGCGAACGGCATTCGGGTGTGGGATGTCGCCAGCGGACGGGAAGTGCTGACCGACAGCGATTATGGAGGGGGTGTTTACGGTCTTACCTTCGCTGCCGATGGCCGCTTGGCCACGGCCTCCTTCGACGGTCACATCCGGCTCTACAGTCGCGACGGGACGTTGCTGCGCAAGGTCAAGGCGTTGGGAGGCGAACGGCCCTTCGGCATCGCCTTTTCTCCCGATGGCACGCGCTTGGCTGTGGGATATGTGGACGTCAAGCGGGTGAGCGTGTGGTCAGCCAGCGACCTTTCCCTGCTGTATAGCCCCGACACAGCAGGCGGGAACGAGAATTCCCTTGCCTGTGTCGAGTGGTCAGCGGACGGCCGCTTCCTGTTCGCCGGCGGAATGTGGGCGAAGAATGGCAAGTGGTTCATCCGCCGTTGGACCGACGGGGGGCGTGGAGCCGCCACCGACCTCGCCGTTCCCATCGACCGTACCATCATGGACCTCAAACCCTGGGGCCGCGACGGGGTGCTGTTCGGAGCGGCCGGTCCGGCTTTCGGGACCTTGGACGTACGAGGCAAGCCGGCGCTGTCACGCCTTGCCGCCGTGTCCGATATGCGTGACAAGCTCGCCAGCTTCATGGTCGACCGCGACGGGCGCCGCGTTCGCTTTGGGCTGAAGTACGGCAGCGAGGACCCGGTGCTGTTCGACCTCACGGCTCGCACGTTGGAACCCTCGGGCGCCACGCCCTCCGATCTCGTCCCGCCGCGCATCACCGGCCTGCCCGTCGCCGGCTGGGAGGACACCACCGCCCCCAAGCTCGGTGAAACGGCCCTGCCGCTCCAGCCGTATGAAACGTCGCGCAGCCTCGCCATCTCCCCCACCACCGACGGCTTCCTGCTCGGCACCGAGTGGTTCCTCCACCTGTTCGGCAAAGCCGGAACCCAATTGTGGGGGCAACCCACCCCTGGCGTCACTTGGGGCGTCAACGTCTCGGGCGACGGGCGGCTGGCGGTGGCGGCCTACGACGACGGCACGATCCGCTGGCACCGCATGACCGACGGCAAGGAACTGCTGGCCCTGTTCGTCCACGCCACCGACCGGCGCTGGGTGGCGTGGACGCCGTCCGGCTATTACATGGCGTCGGCCGGCGGCGAGGACCTGATCGGCTGGCACGTCAACAACGGCAAGGACGCCGCCGCCGACTTCTTCGGGGCCGGGCGCTTCCGCGACACCTTCAATCGCCCCGACGTGGTCGAGCGCATCCTGGCCACGCTCGACGAGGGCGAGGCGCTCCGGCAGGCCGACCAAGCGGCCAACCGCCGCCGCCAGGACGACGACATCCGCCGCAAACTGCCCGCGGTGGTGGAGATCCTCTCCCCGGCCCCCGGCAGCGGCTTCTCCGGCCAGACGGTCGAGGTGCGCTACCGCGTGCGCTCGCCCTCCGGCCTGCCGGTGACGCGGGTGCGGGTGCTGGTCGACGGGCAGGCGCCGGCCGAGGCCGCCCGCGCTCTGGGCCGCATCCCCGGGGAGGGCAACGTCTACAGCTTCAGCGCGCCGCTGCCGGCGCGCGACGTCACCCTCGGGCTGGTGGCGGAGACCGAGCATGGCGCCGGCGAGGTGGCCTCGCTGCCCCTCAAATGGACGGGCCGGGCGACCGTCGACCCGACCAAGCCCAAGCTCTACGCGCTGCTGGTCGGCGTGTCCAACTACGCGCGGGCCGAGGACCGGCTGAACTACGCCGCCAAGGACGCCGAGGATCTGCGCAGGGCGCTGGAGAAGCAGCAGGGCGGCCTCTACCGCGAGGTGGTGGTGAAGGTCCTGCCCGACGCGGTGAAGAACGACGTGCTGGACGGTCTGGAATGGCTGGAGCGGCAGGTGACGGCCCGCGACGTCGGGTTGCTGTTCCTGTCCGGGCATGGGCTCAACGACCAGCAGGGCGAATACTGGTTCATCCCCCAGGACGGCGACCGCGACCGGCTGCGCCGCACCTCCGTCAACCAGGCCGAGATCAAGGGCGCCCTGAAGCGGCTGGCCGGCAAGACGCTGCTGTTCCTCGACACCTGCCACGCCGGAACGGTGGCGGGATCGCTGCTGAAGGGCACCACCGACGTCTCCGGCTTCGTCAACGAGCTGGCCTCGGCGGAGAACGGCGTCGTCGTCTACGCCAGCTCGACCGGACGCGAGCTGTCGATCGAGAATTCGGCGTGGCGCAACGGCGCCTTCACCAAGGCGCTGGTCGAGGCGCTGGGCGACGGCAAGGCCGACGGCAACCGGGATGGCGTGGTGACGCTGGCCGAACTGGACGTCTATCTCAGCGAGAAGGTCAAGGATCTGACCGGCGGCCGCCAGCACCCGGTGATGGTGAAGGCCGGCGCCATCCGCGACTACCCCATCGGCACGGCCGGCCGCTGAACCGGGGATGAGCCAATGAACCGATGGACCGTCATCCCGAACAACCAGAAAACCACCGAAGGAGTCCCGCCATGCTGTCGAAACCAGTCCTGCTCGCCCTGGCCGTCGGCGCGGCGCTGACCGCCGTCCCGGCCCTGGCCGAGGTGACCGACCTCACCGGCGGCGTGCCGAAGGCCGCCCGCATCATCGACGCCCTGGCCCCGCCCGAACCGGCGGTGCGGGCCAAGGGGATCGGTGCCCCCAAGGATCTCCAGGTGGAGGAGCGCCGCATCCGGCTCGACATCCCCTTCGCCAACAATTCGGCGGAGCTGACCGGCAGCGCCCGCCAGACGCTGGCGGAACTGGCGGCGGCGCTGACCAGCCCGCGGCTGGCCGGAGCCCGCATCGTCATCGAAGGCCACGCCAACCGCACCGGCACCGCCGACCACAACCGATGGCTGACGGGGGAGCGCGCGGCGGCGGTTTCGCGCATCCTCTACAGCGGCGGCGTCACGGCCGGCCGGCTGTCGGCGACCGGCTTCGGCTTCGACCGGCCGATCCCCGGCATCAAGCCGACCGACGGGCGCAACCGCCGCGTCGAGATCGTGGCGGTGCCGTGACGCGGAGCGTCTTCGGCGGGACCGGCAAGGCGCCGGTTCCGCCGTGGGGCGGAAAAGCCCGCCCTACGCGGCATCAACCGGACCTTGGAACAATACGCTTGCGGAAACGTGGGGGCGTGAAGGGAGTGCAAACCGTGAAACCTATGCTGATGGCGTGCAGTCTTTCCCTTGGGATGCTGATCGCGCCCCTTTGCTTGCCAACACCAGCACAGGCTGGCTTCCGTGCATGCCCAAGCTTCGATTCAACGGTTCGCACTCCAGCCCCGTCAACGGGGAAAATTCGTGCTTTGGTTGTTGGCGTTAACGATTATACAAATGGAATTCCTAAATTGCTCAGATCTGTCAATGATGCAAATCTCATTGCAAAGGCGCTTCTTGGCATAGGAATCAACACATTGCTTGTCACTGACGGGAACGCAAAAAGAAATAATCTTATAGACCAAATTGAGAGTCTTATTGAGAAATCACAACCCGGGGATACTATTTTATTTACTTTCTCTGGCCACAGCATGAGCAAAAATACTCCGCAAGGGAATGCAATATCAATAATAACCTATGATGCTTCAGCAGATTCTTTAAAAAATAATGATACATCAGGCACGATATCAAGCAAAGTCATGTCTGAATTGATAATAAAAGCAAAACGGAAAATGGTAAATTTTATGATTGTTTCTGATACAAAGCATTCCAGTAATTTCCATGGATTCTGCGAAATACCAGACAATTTATATTATATCGGCGCCGCATCCGATGACAAATCCCATCCTGAAAAAACAATCGAAGGGAAAACGTACGGCGCTCTGAGCGTTTCCTTTTC
The DNA here is from genome assembly GCF_020005195.1 of Azospirillum agricola. NCBI lineage: Bacteria > Pseudomonadati > Pseudomonadota > Alphaproteobacteria > Rhodospirillales > Azospirillaceae > Azospirillum > Azospirillum agricola. Next base: position 640,031 of record NZ_JAIFZR010000001.1, on the reverse strand, counting down.
AAAGGCGCTGCGTGGTTTGGCCGACAGCGATGCCAATGGCTGGATTTCCTATGCGGAACTCACCGCCTTCCTCTCCCATGAACTTGCGGTGAAACCTGCAAAGCCTGCGACACCAGACTTCGCTTCCTTTTCGTCATCCCCATCCTTCGCCGTGGCCCCTGGGGTCGCCAACGAACCATTGATCGGGATCGCCGCTCCGGTCAACGTCCACGCGGCGCGTGCACAAGCCATGTCCAGCCAACCGACGACCGCCGCCCCCCCTCCTCCCGCCACGGCGGAGGCCTCCTTCCCCGGTCCACGCCACGCGCTGGTGATCGGCGCCAAGTCGTATCGGAACATCAAGCCGCTGGAGCGCACCCTGGAGGATGCCAAGGCACTGGCCGACGCGCTGGAGAAGCGCGGCTTCCTCGTGACCCTGGTGAAGGAACCCGACCGCCGCGCCCTGGCCCTGGCGGCTCCGGCCTTCGCCGAGGAACTGCGGCGCAGCCCCGGCGCGCTGGCCTTTGTCCTGTTCGCCGGGCACGGCGTCGAGATCAAGGGCGCCAACTACCTGTTGCCCATCGACTTCCCCGACGTCCGCGACCTTCCGCCGGGCCAGGGGGAGGCGCTGGTCCGTTCCGACGCGCTGGCTCTCGACAGCCTACTGGCAGAGGTCAAGGCGGCGCAGCCGCGCTATCTGGTGGCGCTGTTCGACGCCTGCCGCGACAACCCTCTGGTGGCCGCCGGCAGCCGGTCGGTCGGCGGAACCCGCGGGCTGGCGCGCATCGACGCCGAAAGCAACACCGCCGTCATGTTCACCGCCGGCGCGGGCGAGAGGGCGCTCGACCGGCTGCCGGGAAACGACCCAAGCCCGAACGGCCTGTTCATGCGCCATTTCCTGACCCAGATGGACAACCGGGACTGGCCGCTTGACCGCATCTTCCGGGAAACCGCCAAGCGGGTCGTGCAGGACGCCGGCGGCAAGGCCAATCACTCCCAGCATCCGGCCCACCACAGCCAGATCTACGACGACATCGTCCTCGCCGCCCCGCCACCCCGCTAAATTTGGCAACCCGCCCCCGGCAACCCGTCCAAGGAACCGCCCGATGCCCGTCCTCACCCGCCGCGCCCTGCTGGCCGCGTCCACCGCCGGCCTGGCGCTGGCCGCCGCCCGCGCCCGTCCGGCCGTTTCCGCGACGGTTCCGTCCCCGGCCTTCCTCAAGGCCGTCAACGCCCTGGGCCTGAAGGCCCTGGCCGAACAGTTGACCGCCGCCCCCAAGGCCAACCACGCCGTCTCGCCGCTCAGCCTGGGCGGAGCCCTGACCTTGCTGGCGCAGGGAGCGGCGGGCGGGACGGAGGCCCGGCTGAGGGCGGCGCTGGGCGGGCGGAGCGGCAGGGAAGCGGCCGAGGATTGGCGCCACCTGCGCAGCCTGACAAAGCCGAGGGCGGCGGACACGCTCACCGTCGCGCTCGCCAACGGGCTGTGGCACGCGCCGGGGCTGAAGGTGGGCGGCGGCGCGGCCGAACGCCTGAAGGACGCCATGGCCGCCGCCGTCGCCGGTCTCGATTTCACCGACCCCAAGGCGGTGGAGACGGTCAACGCTTGGGCCAGGGACAACAGCGACGGCATGATTCCCGCCCTGCTCGATCGGCTGGAGGGAAACACCGAACTGGTGCTGGCCTCGGCGCTCGCCTTCAAGGCGAACTGGGCGACCGCCTTCGCCGCCGACCGGACACAGCCGCTGCCCTTCGCCGGAGCGGACGGCGCCACCGTCGCGATCCCCACCATGGCGCGGAGCGACGCCGCCTTCGCCCACCGCAGGGCGGCGAACCACGAAGCGGTGCTGCTGCCCTACGCCGATCCGGCCTTCGCGCTGGTTCTGGCGCTTCCGGGGAAGGGGGTGGCGCCGGCCGCCCTGCTGGCGGACGGCGAATGGCTGGACACGGACCTGTTCATCCCGCGTCCGGGGGAGCTGCTGCTGCCGCGGGTCGAACTGTCCCCGCGCTACGACCTGACCGATCCCAAGGCCAGCCCCACCATGGCGACCCTGCTCTCCGGTCCGGTCGATCTGTCGGGGCTGGGAAAGGCGTGGCAGGACAACCCGCAGACGATGGGACAGGCGGTGCAGGCGGTGGCTCTGCGCTGGGACGAATCCGGCACCCAGGCGGCGGCGGCCACCGCTTTCGCCACCAGCCGCGGCCTGTCCGACGGCGAAGGAAACCCCTTCACGCTGCATTTCGACCGGCCGTTCGCCTTCGCCTTGCTGCACCTCCCCACCGGCGCCATTCTGCTGGCCGGGGCGGTCAACAGGTTGCAGGCATAGCGGGGGAACGGGGACGATGATGCGCTGGACGACGGCACTCCTGGTTCTGGCGGTTCTGTGGACCGCACCGGCCCTGGCCGGCAAGAGGGTGGCGATGGTGATTGGCAACGCCGGCTACGGGGTGAACGACGACCTGTCTCCGTTGCCCAACGTCGCCAACGACGTCCCCGCCATGGTGCGGACATTGCGCGATCTGGGCTTCCTGGTCATCGCCGACACCGACGTCGACAAGCGCCGCTTCTCCGACCGCCTGCTGGAGTTGAAGGACGCCCTGACCCTCGGCGAACGGCCGGAGATGGTCTTCGTGTACTACAGTGGACACGGCATGGAGATCGGCGGGCGCAACTACCTGATTCCGCTGGGCGCCCGCATCGACCGCAAGGAACGGGCCCGCGACGAGGCCACCGATCTCCAGGAGGTGCTGGCCGACCTTGCAGAAGCGCGTGTGCCGGCCACCATCGTGGTGCTCGATTCCTGCCGCAACGACCCTTTCGGCAAGGGGCGCGGCCCCCGCTTCAAAGGGGCCGACGCCAACGCCGGCTTCGCCCGCATCGACGCGCCCGAGGGGATGCTGATCGCCTACGCCACCAAGCCGGGCACCACGGCGATGGCCGGCCTGCCGGACGAAACCCTCAGCCCCTTCACCCAGGTGTTCCATCGGACGCTGGCGCAGCCCGGCCTCAGCTTCCAGCAGGTGCTCGCCCAGACGGCCGCCGAGGTCAAGCGCAAGACCGGAAACCGGCAATCCCCGTGGATCGAAGGCGAGCCGGGCCTGCAAAGCATCGTGCTCAACGGACGGGGCGCGCCGCCGCCCGCCGCTTCGGCCCCGGCCCCGGCCCCGGCCACCACGCCGGTGGGCGTCGTCCGGGCCTTCTACGCGGCGCTTTCGGCAGCCGACGGAGCCGCGGCGGTTCGCCACGTCATCGCGGAAAAGCGCGAAACGGGGCCTTATGTCTCAGCGACCATCACCGCCTTCTACGGCCAGATGTCCCGGCCGTTGCGCGTGCTGGACATCGAGGCGGCGGATCCGGGGATGGTCCTGGTGCGCTATGATTGGACCCACCGCAACGGCCGGTCCTGCAACGGTCAATCCCTCGTGGATCTGGTCGAGCGGTCGGGTGCCGTCCTGATCGAGAGGATCAGGGTGCTGTCCGGCTGCTGACGGCGGGACGACGCCCGGTTTTCCCCAATCCCGGCAACGGGAGCGGAACCCCTCCATATCCCTTGCATTGTCTTGAACCCGGACACGGCCACCTCCGGATGACGCCCTTCATGTCTTCCGCGTTTTTTTCGTCGCGCGACGGAAGTTCGATGCATTAAAATACGAACTCTTGATCATGACTTTCCACGGCCGCCCTCCGATCGGCGGCATTGGGTTGAGACGCGGGGGCGCATCGCGCCGATGACCGGCCTTCCGGCCATCGGCGCGCGCTGGCCGCGCGAATCTGGCCAGCGCGAGAAGGGAGCTTTCCGGTCGCGGCTGGCCAAACGGAGGATGACGGCGATGCGCGCAGCGGTCCTTGTTCTGATGGCGATCCTCCTGCTGGCCGGCCGGCCGGCGAGCGCCGAAAAGCGTGTGGCGCTCGTCATCGGGAACGCCGCCTACGAGGCCGAGGCCCGGCTCGGGAACCCGGTGAACGACGCCAGGGCGATGTCGGCGGCGCTGCGCAGGCTGGGCTTCGAGGTGACGGACGGCTACGACCTGACGATCGACCGCATGCTCGCCACCTTGCGCGACTTCAGCCGCACGGCGGGCGGCGCGGACGTGGCGCTGGTCTACTACGCCGGGCATGGGTTGCAGGTGGAGGGCGAGAACTATCTTTTGCCCGTCGACGCCCGGCTGAACCGTGAGCAGGAGTTGCGGCGCCAGGCGGTGGCCCTGGACGAGGTGCTGGCCGAACTGCGCGACGCCCGCCGGCTGAGGCTGGTGATCCTCGACGCCTGCCGCAACAACCCCTTCGCCAAGCGCCTCGCGCGGAGCATGGGACAGCGCAGCGTCATGGTCGGGCGCGGCCTTGCGCGGATCGACCGGGTGGACTCGGACACCCTCGTGGCCTTCGCCACCGGCGCCGACAGCATCGCCGACGACGGGATCGGGCAGGCCAACAGCCCCTTCACCCGCGCGCTGCTCGAACATCTCGAAGCGCCCGGCCTGGATATCCGGCTGGTCTTCGGCCGTGTGCGCGACAGCGTGAGGATGGCGACCAAGAACGAGCAGACCCCCTTCGTCTACAACTCGCTCGGCGGCGACGCCTATTATCTGAAACCGGGCGCCCCGCCGCCGGCGTCGGCACCCGCCGCCGACCGCGAGGCGCTGTTCTGGACGTCGGTCAAGGACAGCACCAACCCCGCCGACTTCGACGCCTACCTGAGCCAGTTTCCCAACGGAACCTTCGCGTCCCTCGCCCGCAGCCGCAGGGAGGCGCTGGCGCGGGCCGCCGAGAAGCCGGCGGCCGTTGCCGCCGCGGTGCCGCCCCAAATCGTCGCGCCGCCACCCCAGCCGCGCAGCCCCGTCACGGTCGCGGTGGCCGGTCCCATGACCGGACAGTACGCGATCTTCGGGGAGCAGATGAGGAAGGGGGCCGAGTTGGCCGTCGCCGACATCAACGCCCGTGGTGGCATCGGCGGGCGCAGCCTGAAGCTGGAGGTCGGCGACGACGCCTGCGACCCGAAGCAGGCCGTGGCCGTCGCCAACCAGTTCGCCAGGGTTGGCGTGAAATTCGTGGCCGGCCATTTCTGTTCGGGTTCGTCCATCCCGGCCTCGCAGGTCTACGCGGAGGAAGGGATCCTCCAGATCACCCCCGCCTCCACCAACCCGAAGCTGACGGAACAGGGCCTGTCGAACGTCTTCCGGGTGTGTGGCCGCGACGACCAGCAGGGGATCGTCGCCGGACGCTACATCGCCGCGGCCTACCGGAACCGCTCCGTCGCCGTTCTGCACGACCGGTCCGCCTATGGGAAGAACCTGGCGGACACGGCGCGCGCGACGCTGACCAGCCGCGGCGTCTCCATCGCGCTGTACGACTCCATCACGGCCGGCGAGCGCAGCTATGCCGCCACCGTCGAGCAAATCCGCCGGTCCGGGGCGGGCGTGGTCTATTTCGGCGGCTACCACACCGAGGCCGGGCTGATCGCCCGCGAGATGCGCGCCGCCGGCCTGCGCGTGGTCCTGGTCGGCGCCGACGCCCTGGTCACCAACGACTATTGGGCGATCACCGGCACGAGCGGCGAGGGCACGCTGATGACCTTCGGGCCGGATCCCCGCGAGAAGCCGGCGGCGCAAGCGGTCGTGAAGCGTTTCCGCGCCCAGGGCTACGAGCCCGAAGGGTACGCGCTCTACACCTACGCCGCCGTCCAGGTCTTCGCGGCGGCGGCGACCGCCGCCGGCACGACCGACGCGCCGCGCCTCGGCGAAACGCTCCGGCGCCAGCGCTTCTCCACCGTGCTCGGCGATCTCGGCTTCGACGCCAAGGGCGACCGCAGCGAGCTCGACTATGTCTTCTACAAATGGTCCGGCGGGGCATACTCGGTCTGCACGACCTGCACGTTCTGAGATCCGCGACGCGTCTCCGATCCGGGGGAGTTTGAGCATGCGAATTTTCGGAGCGTGGCTGGTGGCGGCGCTGCTGCTGGTCTGCCTTCCGGCGCGGGCCGAGCCGCGCGTCGCGCTGGTGGTGGGGATCGGCCGTTATGAACAGCAGGACAGCCTGCGCAACCCGCCGAACGACGCCGCCGCGATGGCCCGCACGCTGGCCGGGCTGGGGTTCGAGCTGATCGGCGGCGGGCCGCAGATCGACCCCGACCGGGCGCGGCTGCTCGACCTGCTGCGCACCGTCGGCGACCGGGCACGCGGCGCGCTGGCCCTCGTCTACATCGCCGGGCACGGGGCGCAGCACCAGGGACGCAGCTATGTCCTGCCCCGCGACGACGGGCGCATCCGCTACCGCGAGGATCTGCCCGACTGGGCGGTGTCGGTGGATGGCGTCCTGGACCGTCTGGACGGCGCGGCGACGGCGCTTCTGCTGTTCGACACCTGCCGCAACGTGGCGCTTCCGGCGCGCAACGGCGACCGGACGGCGGTCCGCGGTCTGGCCCGGCTGGAACGGACGCCGCCGCAGTCGATGGTGGTCTTCGCCACCCAGGCCGGCGCCGTGGCGGCGGACGGCGACGGAACGAACAGCCCCTTCGCCCAGGGGCTCGTCGAGCTTCTGGCCACGCCGGGGGTGGAGGTCGGCCTCCTGATGCGCCGGGTGCGCGACCGGGTCAGCAGCAGGACCGATGGCCGGCAGAAGCCGGAGATCGTCGTCAATCTGGGCGGCGACGAAATCTATCTGGTCCACCGGCCATCCCCGCGCGCATCCGTCCCGCCGCAGGCCCGCGACGACCGATGGAGCGGTCTGGAATCGGGGAAGGCCTATCTCCTGCCCGTGCTGGAGAACGATTCGGCCACGACAGGGGGACCATTGCGCCTCGCATCCGTGGATCCGCCCGCATCGGGCCAAGCCGTCATTTCCGACGATGGCCGGCAGATTCTGTTCACGGCGCCGGCCAATGCGGGTGGCGATGTCGTTTTCTCTTACCGCGTCCGCGAGGACGGTGGCGGGGAGGCCCGCGCCCGCGTGACGCTGTCGTTCGCGCAGCCGCAGCCCGCATACGCATCATCCATTCCGCCAGGAAGCCAGGAGGATTTGGCCGTCAAGATTGGCGATCGGGTCTTTTTCGGCTTTAACCGATCCGATCTCGCGCCCGAGGCCAAAATGACGTTGAACCGCCAGGTGGCGTGGCTGGTCCAGAACCCGACCACCAGGGTTACGGTCGAGGGGCACGACGACGAACGCGGCTCCCGATCACACAGCATGACGTTGTCCAAACAGCGGGCAAACGCCGTGAAGCAGTATCTGGTGTCTCAAGGCATTGCTCCCGACCGCATCAGCGTCGTCGGTTATGGTAAGGAACGGCCTGCGGTGACCGGCAGCAACGAGATCGCTTGGTCGCAGAACCGCCGGGCCATCACGGTGGTCGACTGAACGCCTCCGGCCGGCGTCGCGCCGATCCGGGACTGCGCGACGTCGGCGGTCGGTTCGTCTCCCGTCCCGATGCACGGGCTACGGCTTGGCCACCACCCCGGCCAGCAGAAGCGCGCCGGTTTCCCTGTGGATCAGCGCCAGGGCGAAGGGTCGGTCGAAGATCAGCTCGAAGGGCGTCTCCTGAGGGGCCACGCTCATGCTCTTCTCGATGCCGATGACGGTGGCGGCGGCGGCGGTCGTGCCGCTCTCGTCGACCTTCAGCACCACGCGCTGAAGAGCCTGCCCGACCTTGTGCGGCTTGGCCCACGCGGCGCCGAGCGCGCCTAGGTCGAGCCCGCCGGACAGCAGCTTGGCCACGGAGGGGTTCGCCTTGGTGTCGCGCAGGTCGCTGCCGGCCGCCAGATCGAGCCGTGGCAGCAGGACGCGGCCCTTGCGCCGGGCGTAGCGCTCGGGCTTCAGCCAGTCGCCGTTCTTCAGCAGGCCGGGCAGCTTCTCCGGCGTCTTCGGGAGCACCGCGATCATCGCGTAGGCCGGATCGGCGTAGGGCAGCAGCACCCCTCGGCTGTCCTTGGTCTCGGCGTAGCGGAACGCGTCATCGACCCTGGCCATCATCGGGACCTCGGGCTTGGTGCCGTCGGCCGCCTTGAACGGCCGCGGCATGGTCGCCGACGGGTCGAAGGACGTCTCCCAGCGCCCCTTGAACGCCAGCGCGCTCGCCAGCACCAGTTCGGTGTCGGGGCCCAGGCGCTCGACCACCGACGGTATCGCCCCGGCGGTCTTGTCAGCCACCCAGGCGTTGACGGCGGCGGCGGGATCCCCCTTGGCCGGATCGATCGCCGCGATCTCGCCGGACAGCGCGTCGCGAATCCGCCCGGCAACGGCCTCGTCCACCGTCAGCGCGGCCGCGTGCCACAGGCCGTTGGCGAGTTGCAGAGTCACCGTGTCGGAGGCCGGCTTCCTCAGCACGTCCGCCATCTCCTTCCAGGATTTCGCGACTCCCGCGGCGCCGTCCGGCGGGTTGCCCAGCGCCGGGAGAATGGTCTGCGCCGTCTTGCCGGAAGCCCCCTGTGCCAGAAGCCCCAACGCTCCGCCGAGGCTGAGCGGCGACACGATGTGGGTCCTCCTCGGATCGGCGGCCACCTGCTGCGCCAGCATGGCAACGCCCAGATTCCTGATGGCGTCCGTCAGCGCGACGGACTTCGGCGCCGGCTTCGCCACGGCCTTGGCCGCGGCCTTCGCCTCGGTCTTTGCCTCGGTCTTTGCCGGGGCCTGCTTGTCGGTGCCGCCCGGCGGATGCTCGTGCCGCGGTCCTTCCGCGCAGGCCGCGACGGGGACGATCGCCGCGGCCAGTCCGGCGGCGGTGAGGATCGACAACAGACGGTTGGAGAGGCGGGTCATGGAATGCTGTCTCCTTGATGGGAGCTGTCCGGGGAAATGCCGCAGCCATGCGGGTCGGAAGAGGGCGGGAACCTGTCCCGGCTATTTCCGCAGGATCTCGTACTCGTAACGCCCCATGGCCCAGCGGACCCCGCGGGTGGTCAAATCCGCGGTCCAGGGCCGGACCAGCCGCTGGCCGAGCGCGTTGAGGAAGCGGAGCGGGTCGGCCACGGACGCGAAACCGCCGTCGTTCCGGGCGCCCGCCGCCGCGGCCCGGAGCAGTTGGTTGAGCTGTTCGAAACGGATGTCGTCCTGGATCACCAGAGCCAGGACGGTTCCCTTGCCCGGCGGCTCGTCGGCGGGCAGGGAGAACCCGTCATACGGGTCGGGAATCCGGATGGTCTGGCCGGCGCGGACCCGGGCCTTGACGCCGCGTGCCTCGCTGTGGGCGTTGGGAAACAGAAGATTGACCTCCTCGTCCGGAGCGATGTCGAGCACGACCAGCGTGCCGTCGATCGGCGCCTTGACGGTCACGGAGACATCGCGGCCGACCGGGATGCGGCCCGGCGAGACCGTCACCTCCACCGCCTTCTCCGGCCCCGGCCCGATCGCGTCGGCGGCGGCCTGCGCCAGCGTCGGCGCCTGGGCCAGGGTGATCAGATCCTTGGACAGCGCGTCCGGCGGCGCCTCGACGAACGGGGTCATGCCGGTCTTGCACGCGTTCTCCTTGCAGTAGGTCTCGGCTTCCCGGCGGACGAAATCCTCGATCTCGGCGACGCTGACGATGCCGTTGCCATTGGCGTCGGCCGCGCCGGCCGCGCCGCGCAGGAAGGCCTCGGTGAAGACGCCGCGCCGCGGGGCCAGGCGCGTGTTGACCTGGGCCACCTGATCCGGACCGGCGGCATAGAAGGCGATGACGTTGCCTTGGCTTTCGGTCAGGTCGGGCACGATGCGCTGCTGGCCACGGTCGTCCGAAAGGGAGACGGACTTCACGGCGTCGTCGATCTCGAAGATCGGAACCTTCGCCTGCCCGTCGTCCAATCCGCCCCCGCCCCGCGTCATCGTTCCCGAGAAGCAGGAATCGAAGAGCATCACGACCTGACGATCCTTCAGGCGCTTCAGGCGCTCGTCGATCTCGTCGTCCAGCACGAAGCCCTCGTACCCGCCACCCTGGCGGAGCCGGCCGTCGAAGGCGACGATCACCTCGTCCTGGTTGTCGGCCGGATTGCGCAGCGCCTCGTCGCCGTTCAGATCCGGCACCCGGTAGCCGTGACCGCTGAAGAAGAACAGGACGGTGTCGCCCGGCTTGGTACCGCTGACCAGCCAGGCGTCGAGCGCGCTCAGGATCGCCGACCGGGTGGCCTCGCCGTCGATCAGAAGCTTGACGTCGTTCGGCTTGAACCCCCAGCGCTCGATGGCGAAGTCGCGCATGGAGCGGGCGTCGTTGGCGGAACCGTCGAGACGGCTGACATGCGGGTAGCGGTCGATGCCGATGACCAGGGCCTTGCCCTCGCGGGACTGCGCGGGCGCCGCCGCCAGCAGGCAGGCGATGCCCGCGGCCAGCGCGGTGGACGGAAGAAAGCGCATAGCCGGTTTTCCTTTCACTGGGGCTTCGCCACGACGATCTGGACGCCGATCCGCGCTTTCGGATCGCTGGCGAGAACGCCGAGCACCGCGTCGACCGCGGCGCCCGCGAGCCGCCGGTCGTCGAGGGACTTCAGCCGCTCGTGCAGGGCCTTGGGGAGGGCGGTCGAGGACAGGGCGATGATGTGGTCGGCGCCGAACGGCGGGATCGCCTTGGAGAAATCCAGGTTGCGGTACTCGCCGGCCACCGCCTTCTCCTCGCCGGGATAGCGCGGGTAGAGGAAGTTCACGGTGCCGTCGCCCGCAAGGTTCAGAATCGTGAGGGAGCCTCCGTTCACGCCCTCCACCGCCAGACCGACGGTCTCGCCGGCCTTGCGGGCACGGTCGTCCGGCAGCGCCCGCATGACCAGGGAGGTCTTGTGCGCCTTCAGGCGGACGAGCGCTTGCCATTTCTCGGCCAGCCCGTCGAGACGGTCCGGCCCGATCCCGGTCGCCACCACGTCGCCGCCCGCGCTCACCGCCTCGCGCTTGCCGGCGTCCCAGACCAGATCGGCCGGCTGGTCCGGCTGCCCGACCAGCGTCACGCCCCGCAGCCGCCCGGCCAGTTCGGCCGCCGCGTCGGCCGCCATGCCGATGACGCGCAGCCGGACCGTGGCGGGCTGGTCCGGCTGTTCGGCCCCCCGGCTCGTCTGGAACAGACGCGTCCCGCGAAACCCGTCGGGCGCGAAGTTCGGATTCTGGCGGCCGTCCGCCAGCGCCCGGGTTCGCGGCAGCAGATACTCCTGCAACTCGCCGTGGGTGATCCAGCCGTCGCGGTCGCGGTCGGCGCCTCCCCGCAACGCCTCGGCGAAGGCGATGCTGAACGCGCCCCGATAGCCCAGGGCAGGCGTCACGATTTCCGGCACCCGCTCGCTGTCCTGCCCGGCGGCGTAATGGAACACCCCGTCCGGCGGCGGTCCGGGCGCATGGGTGCGGATCGGTCCGAGCGCGTCGCCGCCCACGATGTCGAAGATCTGCGAGCGCAGGCTCTCCTCTCCGGCACGGGGGTCGATCGACCGGTACATCGTGCCCGAGTGGCAGGAATCGAAGACGAACACCAGGCGGACCCCCTTTTTGCTCGCCACCAGTTCGCGTTCGTAAATCTCGTCGTCGATGATCCGCTCCCCGTTCCCTGGCTTGCGCGCGGTGAAGCCGCCGAGGAGGATGGTCTGGTCGAGCGCCTCGATGGACGGGTCCCGCCCTTTCTCCACCCCGCCATGGCCGGCGTAGGTGAAGACGATCGTGTCGCCGGACTTCGCCTCCGCCACCATGCGGTCGAGCGTGCCGAGAATGGCCTTGCGCGTGGCTTGGCCGTCGAGGAGCCTAGTGGTCGGCACATCCAGCTTGCCCAGGGCGTCGGCGATGTCGTTGGCGTCGGCCACCGCGCCCTTCAGAGGCTTCAACTCGGTGTAGGCGTTGATTCCGACCACCAGGGCCCGCGTCGCCGGGGCGGCCAGGGCATGGCTGGCAACCAGACAGGAACCGACGAGGCAGGAACCGGCCAGAATGGCGGCGGTCAGTTTACGAACGGCGGCAGGCATTGGCGGTCTCCGGCTTTTCGTCCCCAGGAAGGTAGAATTCGACGCGGCGCAGCATCTGGTGGATTTCATCCTCGCTGTGGTTTTCCCTCCCGATGATCGGAAGGGGCTGCCGCTTTCCCATGGCGATCATTTCGATCGGCCCCCTGTAGCCCTGCCTCCTGAGGAAATCCGCCAGGGCCTGCATCCGGCGCCAGGAAAGATCGCAATTGTAGTCATCCGCTCCCTTCGGATCGGTGTGCCCGACGAGAAGGATGGCGGGGTCCTGCTTGTCGCGCAGGATGTCGCGCAGAAAGGCGGCGTCGCGCCGCCCGACGTCGGTGAACTCGGCCTTCTCGTAGTCGAAACGCACCGGCACCGGCGCGCGCCTCACCTTGATGCCGCCGCGCAGTTCCTTCACGTCGAGGATGCCCGAATCCCCGCGGCTGTTCTTGACGGCCAGAAGCCGGGCCTGCTGGGCGTAGCCGCGCAGATTCTCCAGCGTGCCGGGAGGCGGTTTCTCGGGGGAGATCTGCGGGTCGTTGAGATAGGCCAGCGCCCGTTCGAAGCGTCCCTGCGCCTCCGCGTACTCGCGCGCCTCGTAATCGAGCTGGCCGAGACGGGCATGCGCCAGCCACAGCGTGGGCGACAATTGCAGGGCCGAATTGAGCAGGCGCCGGCGCTCGGGCACCGGAAGCGGCTCGGCGATCCTGGCGAGGGCGATGGCGCTGCGCCGCCCCTGCTCCAACCGCTCGGCGCCCGGGCAGGCCGCTTCGTTCAGCAGCGCGCTCGCCGTCTTGACGATTCCTGCGGCGTCGCGGGCCTGGATGGCCGCGTCAAGCGACGCCGTGGCGGACGCGCAGTCGGCATGGGCGGTGCCGGCCAGCATCGCCACCAGCGGCAGCGCCTTGAGGAGGGAAACTGGTCGCATCGGGGGGCTGCTCCTGTCGTTCCGGGTTTGGGCGGGCATGATCGTTGTCGGGATGATCGCCTCCCGGTTCAGGGAGTCACGGCGATGGTGTAGTTGGGGGTGTTGGGGGATTTCAGGGTGTTGGGAGTCTGCCGGCCGCCGGTCAGCTCCTTGACCCGATCGGCGACGTAGGCCGACAGCTCGTCCACCGACACGGTGCCGTCGCGGCGCACCAGGCTCGCCTTGCCCGACAGCCCCTCGACCAGGGCCTTGGTGAAGGCGCCGTTGTTCCAGCGCGGGTCCTCCAGCGAATACTGGCGGCCGAGCGACGACATGAAGACGACGCTGCCGTTCTCGTGGGAGGCCAGTTCGTTGGCGAGCCGGTCGACGTCCACCGGGGCGCCCTTGCGGCCGCCCAAGGCGTTGCCGGAATGGCAGGTGTCGAGGAAGGCCAGCGCCTTGCCGCCGATGTCGCGCAGCGTCTTCTGGATCTCGCTGTTGGGCACGCCGCGGCGGCGCGGGTTGGCGGCGTCGGCGTCGCTCGGCAGGAAATAATAGTCGCCGTTGTTGTCGTCCATCCCGTGCCCCGACAGGAACAGCACGGCCATGTCGCGGGCGGTGGTCTGCCTTTGCAGCCAGTCGAGGCCGTCGATCACCGCGTCCCGCGTGGCGTCGCGGTCGATCAGCGGCTTGACGATCACCTCGCCATAGAGCCGCCCGGACTGCGTTTTCAGCGCGGCGGCGAAGTCGCGGGCGTCCTTCCCGGCGAACTCAAGCTTGAGCGCCGGATCCGCGTACTGCCCGACCCCGACCGCGAGGACGTAGAGCTTGGGTTTCAGCAGGTCGGCCCCGGCCGGCGGCGCCGCGTTGCGGCGGCGGACCAGCACGGTCGCGGCCTCCCCGACGCCGTCGCGCGTCTCGGCGCTGACCGAGATGGCGTGCGTGCAGCCCGCCCGGTCCGCTCGCGGCGTTCCGCCGGAATCGGGGCAGGCGGCGGGGAGAACGACCTCCAGCGTCCCTTCGCCGGCGGCCGGATCGATGCGCGCCTGCCCGCGTGGGACTTCCGCCGGCCGGTTGTCCACCCGCGCACGCACGGCGGTGACCGGCGCCCCCGAGGGCGAGCGCACCGTGTAGCGCACCGTCACCGTCGCTCCCGTCACCTCGGCGCCGTCGGCCGGCGAGAGGATCGCGGTGACCGGCGGCAGGGCGCGGCGGAGGTCGGGTTCGGTCTGGGTGCGGCGTCCGGCTTCGGCGTCGGCCTCGCGCAGGGCGGAGGCCTCGTCGAGCGTGGTCAGCACCCGCTGGACGACGTCGGGACGGTTGAAGCGGTCGCGGAAGCGCCCGGCGCCGAAGAAGTCGGCGGCGGTGTCGGCGCCGTTGTTGACGTGCCAGCCGATGAGGTCCTCGCCGCCAGCCGACGCCATGTAGTAGCCGGACGGCGTCCACGCCACCCAACGTTTATCGTGGGCGTGAACAAACAGCGCCAAAAGCTCTTTTCCATCAGAAATCCGATGCCAGCGGATGGTGCCATCTCCGTAAGCCGCTGTTATCAATTTTCCATTGCCCGAAATGTTGACGCCCCAGGTCTCGCCGGGCGTAGATTTCTTCCAAATGAGTTTTCCGGCGCGATCCAGCAATCGAAGGTACCAAGAAGTCCCAAGTAAGAAACGATCGTTTTGAGGCGCTATAGCTTGCGCATTGGGACGCTCGTATTTTTCAAGGAGAAATTTAACACCGTTTACATCAATGGAGTAGTTTTTGTCTTCTTGAGAGATTTTTAAACCTTCAATTCGTGGGGGTTTCATATCCGCAAAAGGGGCGAATGCTGTTTTCAGCGTCTGTGCATCCAGATCGAAAACTTGCGGATTTTTTCCCCGCAACGCGAGCCCGAAACGAACGCGCTTGGCGTCTTCTGAAATCGTCAGGGCGTCATCCGTCGACCCACGAAAGTCAGGGGAGGCAGAAACATGATCAATGATATTTTTCCCGGAGTCATTGAAGACTCCCCAATTGGGCAGCCCGGAGGAAAAAATGACGCCTTCATTTTTAAAAGGTTTTAGATCAAGCACGGTTTGGTCCGATGCCAAGAGCCATCTTTCCTCACTCCCCTGAACTTTCTTTTTGTATATGGTTCCAAAAATACCGAATTGAGATTCTCCGGAAAAAAACAAATAACCTCCATTATTTGACCATGATGTCGTAATAACAGATCCTTCTCCAACATTTTCCCCAGAAATAAATTTGAGAGATTTTTCTCCGAAAACTGATACATACTTCCCATCACGGCAAGCCACTGCAACATCGGATTTTTTCGAACTAATGGACAAGCCAAATGGCTTTAGCCCGCACATTCCATGAAATTTTTTCTCAAATTTTAAATCTTTGCTGTAAATACGAACAGAACCGTCTTGGGAAGCGGCGGCCAATTTTCCATTATTGAAAAAACTTAATCCATGAACTCCTTCTTTGTAATCTTTGTCATTGAGTGCTGATAACCATCCATCCGTTTGCCATACTTGAATTCCATGATCCGTGCCGGCGGCCAAGCGTTGCCCATCCGGTGAGAACTCCAGGTCACGAACAATGTCCTCTATACCCGTGAGGCGTCGCACCATTGATCCTGTGACAGTATCAAAGAGATAGATACTGATCACGTCCCCGTCCCATTCGTCTCCTGTCCGTCCCGCCACTGCGGCCAGTTTTCCGTCGGGAGATAAAGCTCCCGCATAAAGCATGCCTTCATCTTCACTGCCGATGGGCAGCCTTAGCGTCCGCAGCAGTTTTCCATCAGGCAGCGACCAAAGACGCGCCGTCTTATCACTGGAGACGGTCAGTACCGTTCTTTGCGCCCGATCAACATCGATCCTCCAAATAGGCGCGGTGTGCATGCCGGTTTCTATGCGCAGAATCGGTGTTGTTGACGGGCTGCCAGCAAACGACTGACCGGACAGGAAAAGCACCGTCGATACGGTGAGCAGACGCGACAGGGTGGCGGGCAAAACGGGCATTGGAAACTCCGAGCTGGACAAACCGCAAAGGGCGCCGGCGTTGCCGGCACCCCACGCTTCGACACATGATTGCGGGTTACGGAGCGAGCGTTGCGGGTTACGGAGCGATCAGGAAGCTGGTGGCCGCATGCCCCAGCAGGGCCGAGGGCTGGCGCAGCGACGCCGACAGGTCCTTGGCCAGCGCCTTGGCGTCACCGTAGGGCACGAAGGCGTGCTGCTCGTAGTTCATCGGGGTGCCGACCACCGGCTGCCCGTCGGCGCGGCAGACGCCGATCAGCGCCTCGGCGCCCTCGGGACCGCCGACGCGGAAGTCCACCGGCGTGCCCTCGCCCGACACCCGCACGGTCTGGCCAGCCTTCAACTGGTTGTCGGGCTGGAAACGGTTCGGGAACAGGATGTGGACCTTCCCGGACGTGCCGATGTCGAGCAGCGTGAGCCGGCAATCCTTCTCGGCCGTCACCGTCACGACGGCGGCCTCGCCGACGCGGTAGACCGCCCGGTCGGTGCCGACCGTCAGCCGGAACCCGGCCGGCGGCGCCGCGTCGGCCGGCACGACCGCCACCGACGACGGCGCGAAGGTGCCCTGGACCGCGACCGACGGAACCGCCGTCGACACGGCCGCCGTCGATGGGGTTGCCGGGGCGGGAGCGGTGGCCGGAGCGGCGGCGGCGGGAGCCGCCCCGTCGGCGATGCGGATCACCTTGGTGAACTCGGCCCAGGTCCCGGCGCCGTTCTCCCGCAGGGTGGCGGTCAGATCCTTGACAGCGGCGGCGGCGTCCCCCTTGTAGGCCATGAAGGCGCCGGCCTTGGAGAGCTGCTCCGGCTTGAACAGCGGCTGCGGGCCGGTGGTGGCGATGACCTTCAGCACCTCGGTGCCGGCCGGACCGCCGACCTTGAGGTCGAACGAGTCCGATCCGCCGGGAATCTTCACCGCCTGACCGCCGCGCACGCGGTTGTCGGTCTGGTACTGGTTCGGAAAGACCACATGGACCTTCCCGGAGGTTCCGACATCGACCACCGTGACGTAGGCCTCCTTGCTGGTCTGCACCGTCAGCTCCACCTTGTCGCCGGGACGGTAAACGCCGTCCTTGCGGTCGACCGAGGCCGTGATGGCGAGATCGGTCCTTTCGGGCTTCAGGTCGGCGATCGGCCGCTGCTCGGCCGACAGGTCGCGGGGGAGGCTGTCGGCGGCGGCGGCGGGCGGCTGGGCGTTCGCGCCGCCCAGATTCGTGCCGCCCAGGTCGGCCAGCGCCGGGATGGCGGTTCCGGCGAGCGCCAGGGAGAGGATGCCGGCGGCCAGGCGACGGCGGGTCCGGGCGGAGGAGGCATGGTTGATCGGGTGCATGCTGTGGTCTGCCTTGTGTTCGGAGTTGCCCATATCCGGCCTATCGGGATGACGGGCGCGGCCTAGCGCAGCGCCACGCCGGCCAGCAGGGACGCGTTGCCCACCACGGTCGGCGTCTGCCGGCTGCCGGTCACGCGCATGGTTTCGGAATTGGCGGCGTCGAAGGCGGCCTGGAGGGTGCCGGCGCGGGTCACCGCCTCCAGCAGGGCCGTCGTGAAGATGCCGCCGTCGGCGCCCTCGAAGGAGAACTGGTCTTCACGGGAGGCCGCGAGGACCACCCCCTTGACCTCGCTCTTGAGGCCGAGCGTGCCGCCGTCGATGCCGCCCGGCAGATCCCGCTGCGTCATGACCGAGGTCGTCCGCGTCGCCGGGGTGGTGCCGAGCGCGCCCTTGACAAAGAACTTCTCGCGCGCCCCGGTCATGCTGTAGGATTTCTGCATGCCACCGCTGTGGCAGGCATCGATCACGGTGATGACGCGATCCGTGCGCAGCGCGTTCACCATGCGCGCGTAATCGTCGTCGCGCACGACATGCCGCGCGTCGGGAGAGGCGACCCCCTCGGCATCGTAGGTCACGAACGCCTCGTCGAGACCGTCGGCCTCGTCGCCGTCGTCGTCGGCGATCGTGGTGCCGTGGCCCGAGAAATGGACCATCACCAGATCGCCGGGAGCGGCGTTGTCCCTCAGCCACGCCATGCCGCCCTCGAAATCGCGGCGCGTCGCGTTCTCGATCAGGCGGATCTGCGCGGCGGGGACGCGGAACAGGCTTTGCGCCTGGGTGGCGAAGCGCTGGGCGTCGAGGTTGGTCTTGGTCAGGCTGCCGACGTTCGCGCCCATGGCCAGCACCCAGGTGCGCCCCTGGGCCGGGGCAGGGCTGGCCGGCGTGAGGCCGGGGTTGGCCGGTCCGGTCGCCGGAACGATCTGGTAGGTGGCCTTGACGGTCGCCCAGTCGCGGCTGGGCAGGCGCTGCACGGCGTCCAGGTCCCGCGACAGCTCTCCCGCGTCGGAAAAGCTGAATTTCCGGGGCTGCGCCTCGGCGGTGCGCGTCCACACGAGGTAGGTGTCCTCCATGCCGTAGGGGCCGGACACCTTGATCTGGTGGCTGGCGTTCCCGTCGCCGGCGCAGGCGCGGGATCCCGCCTTCACCTGTGCCGGACGGTCGCCCTGATTGTACGGATAGATGCGCGACACACGCCCCGATGTGCCGATGTTCCACATGCTCACATAGCCGTCGGTGTCGGTGGAGAAGCACAGCTCGATGGTCGATCCCTCGCGCAGGGTCGGGCTGGGAACCTGGAGTTCCAGGCGCACGTCGGCGTTCTGGTTGCTGGGAACCGGCAGCAGGTCCTTGTGAATCGGCGCCTGCGCCGCGGCGGGAAGCGCGCCCATGATGGCGGTACCGGCCAGCAGCAGGGCGGAGAGAGGGAGTCGCAGTCTGGTCATGGTGGTCTTCCGCTCATGGACAAGGGGTGGGGCGGCTCAGAGGCCCTGCAACGTGTAGGTGACGTGGACCTCGCCATACTGGCTGGGCGGCAGCGCGTAGAAGCGGGTCAGGTCGTCGTTGGCGAACAGCATCGGTGAATGGGTCGGGATGATCCGCAGCGGATCGCCCTTGAACTGGAGGCCGCCGGGCTGCGCGCGCGGGGTGTTCGACGGGTAGGAGGTGATGATCGCGCGGAAGCTCTCCTGCCCGGCCGGGCCCTTGAAGGTCAGGTGGCCCGTCGCTGGAAAGCGGTAGGTGCGGCCGGTCTGGACGAAGTTGTCCGGCGCCGCCGCGACGGGGAACACCCGCTCCACCGCCCCGCTCGAACCGAAATGATAGACGCTGACGTAGCCGTCCTTGGTGGCCTGCCAGTGGATGGCGACCTTGGAGCCGATGCGGATCGGGCCGCCGTCCTCGGTCTGAAGCCACAGCTTGAGCTGCGGCCCGTCCTGGGCCGCGGTTCCCGTGGACGGCTGGGCGGGTGGCGCCGTGTGCTTGGCCAGGAAGGCGGCGATCTTCGGACGGGCGCTGTCCCGGCTGGCCGGCACCACTTCGAAGCTTTCCTTGGCCACCGTCTTGCCGTCGCGGGCGACCGCGATCTCGACCGGGGCATAGGCATCGCCGAGCATCGGCTTGACCAGACGCTTGCCGATTGCCGCCGTCACCGTGGTCATCGGCTTGACCGGGTCGAGCGCGACGTTCTTCGCCGCCCCGGCGGGCAGGGGAGCGGTCGGCGGCGGCAGATCGACCAGGGCGACGGCGGCGTTGGAGCCGACCGTCTCCCGCAGCAGGCCGGCGATGAATTCGCCCAGATCGGCGGGTGCCTCGGCCTGGGCCGCCTCGCCTTCCGGTCCGGGCTGGACGGTGACGGCCGTCGGCTCGGCGGGGCCGGCCACCGGCTGGCCGGCGGCGGGCTGCTGGATCTGCGCCGGGGCCGGCGGCTCGACCGGAGCCAGGATGTCGGCCAAAGCGGGCGTTGTCAGCGCCATGGCAGCTATGGCCGCGGCTGGCAGCCCGAACGGAAGCTTGCGGAGCGAACGGGGCATGTTCCGATTCCTTCGATTCCAGATCATTTGCGCACCAGGACCTCGGTCGAGGTCATCGCGCTGTTCCATGCATCGGGATGGAGCTGGGCCAGGGCCGATCCGAGACGATCGACGAACGCGTCGCGCGGCAGGGGCGCCAGAACCGGACCGGGCTTGGCGGCAGCGGCGGCCGGGCCGAGAATGGCCGGGAACGGTTGCGCGGTGACGACGAGCAGGGCGTTGTCGACGCCGGCCGGCGGGTGGACGCGCAGGTCGAAGCCGTCGACCGGGCCCGGAAAGACGCGTTCGGCGCGGGACCGGACCGCCAGATTCTCGGCCAGGACCAGCACCGCCCCCGAAGCCTGGAGAAGATAGAGCTGGGCGTAGCCGGACCGTTGGCTTTCGAGACGGAAGGACACGCTCTCGCCCTCGACCATCGGCTGTTTGCCCATGGGGGCGATACGGACGGCGAAGGGCTGTGCCGGATTGACCGTCGCCCGCAGATCGCCGGCGCTTGCCGTGGTCGTCGGCGGATCGGGCGGCGTGGTTGCGCAGGCGGACAAGGCCAGCGCGCATGACAGGGCCGCGCCCGCCACTCTGGCCGCGCGCAAATATGTTGATTGATTCGCCATTTCTAAGACTCCGTCGCCGCTTCAAGGAAGGTAAATTGTCTTCAATCATGCATCAAATCCAAAACAGAAGCCCCGCCGCCGGTTCCCGCCGACCGTTTGCGGCTTGGTGTCTGATCGGACATGCGTTTTTCCTATCGGGATGATCGCCGGCCTTTGCCGCCTCCCACGGCCGTGCCGCGCGCCGAAGGCGGGAGGGCATCGGAAAGGCCGGCCGCCGACGCCACCCTCCGTTCATGGCCTTGCGGCGCATGGCCGCACGGGTCGGCAGAGGCCCCCTGCTGCCGGCGGACCGGCTCCCTTGCGGGGGATGCGACCGAATCGGGGGGCGGAAACAGGTTTGGCCTCGCCGTCGGCGGCTTGCCGCTGCCTGCGGCGATTGATCGCGGGCGCCGGATCGATCCGCAGAAGGAGGATCCCCACCGGCTACCCCTCGCAAATGGCTCTGCCGGTGTGTGGGTTTGCCCGGTGTGGGAATCCTTCCCGGTTTCTCTTTTCGGGCGGATTGGTCATTATTCCGATGGAAGCCCCGAGGCGGTCATGCCGGGGCCGGGGAACGCACTGACGGTTGTCCATGCTCAAACCATCCTTGAAGCGGCCGGCCTTCGCGTCGAAGGCTCCCGCCAAGTCGCCGGCCTATGCTCTCGCCGTGCGCTTCGTCGCCTGGCTCACGGAGGCGGCCGGCGGGCGCTGGGGATACCCGGTGACGCCGTGGTCGATGGAGGAGCGGCTTCTCCTTCTCCTGGGACAGCCTCCGTTGCTCGACGAACTCGTCGGCCATCCGCTGTTCGCCGGGACCATGCCGCCCGAGCAGGCGGCGCGGGCGTTCCTGGAAAGCGTGATCCACGCGCCGGTGACGCTCACGGGGGGCGATCAAGTCTCCGCCGCGCACAGGCTCCTGGCGGAGATCGTCCGGCTGGCTCCGGGGCTTGCCTCTCCCGTGGCCCCGGCCCTCACCGACCAGCCGCCGGCGAACGCCACGGTCGTATCGCTGAATCCCGTTCTGCGGATGCTGATCCTGCGGCTGCGGCCGCTCCTGGCCGAGCATGGTCCGGGACCGGGGCTGACGGTCGGCGCTTTCGCGTTGCCCCTTCCGAAGCTCATCAGCCCGTGGGATGCCTTGAGCGTGCCTCCGGGACCGCTCGCCGCCCCCGCGACCCCGGCCGACGCGATCCGGCTCATCGACGTCCTGACGGACGCGCTGGAGTCCAAGGGACGGCACTGGAAGGAATTGAAGGACGCCGGCCTGGTCCCGCCCCATCATTGGTTCGACACCACATCCGCGAACCAGATCAAGGCGTTGAACAAGTTCCGCCGCACCGCCGAGGAGATCGCCGAAAAGACCGGGGGCCATACGAACGACACGAAGATCCTCGAGGCCGCGTGGGAGAAGGTCAAGGTGCCCCGCTTCGCCTCGCCGCAGGAGGTCGTCCGCAGCCCGCTGTGGAAGCACGCCGTCCGTCAGGGATGGAGGGTCGGCACCACCTCCGCCGTCGATACAGACGCCATCCCGATTAGGGAAGCGGACACGGAGGAGGACATGACCCCCGAACTGTTCGACGAGCGGCTCGCGCGGCTGGAGAAGGACGGGATCCTCGATCCCCTCGACGCCAGACTCCTGCGCGGCCTGATGTCCGGGGCCTCCCTGGGCGATCTGGCGAAGGACAAGGACGTGAAGACGCGTCTGAAGGAACGGGATCTGACGATCATGGAGTACATGAAGGATCTGGTGGCGCACGTGCACAAGGCTGCGGCCCGCTGCACGGACAATGGAGATGACGCATGACGGACGGAAAAGACGAAGGGAACCCGCCCGGTTCCACCGGGCGCCGCTCCGCCGGGGAGCAGGCCTGGCTGGGCTTCGCGCGCACCGTCGAGCGTCTGGTCGATCTGGCGATCGCCCGTCACGAGGTGTCGGAGACGGAGGCGGCCAGGGCGCGCCAGCCGGCCGGTCCGCAGGAGAGCTTTGCCTTCCTGCCCCTGGCGGCGGCGGCGACGGGCGGGCCGCCGCTGCCGTCCCAGGACGACGAACTGCTCGACGAGTCCCAGTCGCTCGGCTTCTGGGTCGAATCGCTGGAGCCGGAGGCGCTGCGGCTGCATTTCCAGGCGAAGGGGTTCACCGCCATCGACAGCCTGGCGGAGCGGTGGGCAACGGTGTCCAGCAAGGATCTCCTGATCAACCTCAGCCTGAAGTTCGATCCCGACGGCCACGCGCACTGCGATCTGCCGGACCTGCCAGAATTCCGGTCGGCTCTGGCGGCGCCGCTCGACGTGACGGTTCCGGGTCTGCATTTCGATTTCGGGTCCGGGAGCGGCCGCGATGACCGGCCCCGGTGACGCCAGCACGGGAAACAGCGGGCCGGGAAACAGTGGGCCGGGAGACGCGGCGGCCGTCACGGCGGCGGAGGGCGTCGCCACCGTGCATGTCCCGATCGTCCCGCCGGACGGTTCGACGCCCCCGCCCGATCTGGCGCTGCTCCGGCTGGTCGCCGGCCATCATCCGGTGGCGCCGACCCGGGGCAATCGTGAATTGCAGACGCACATCGAGCCGTTGCAGGACTTCCGCGCCTACACCGCCGGAATCGTCGCGACCGCCGCCGTGCGCGCCCTGGGGATGCGCCGGGCCTCCGGCTGGCGGCAGCCTCCCCTGGTCTGGCCGAGCGTGTCGGTGGCGAACTTCAAGCCCGGCAAGGGATCGCCCCTGACGGACCGGACCTGCCACAGCGCCGACCTCGGCATCGCGCTCGCCCTTGTCCTCGGGCTGACACGCAGCGGTGGAACCGGCACGCTGATCGCCACCGGAGCCCTGGGCGAACCGGACATGACGGCCCGTGACGCGCCGATTCTTCCCGTCGGCTGCCTGGAGACCAAGTTCGCTCTCATTCTGAAGCGGCTGGAGGACAAATCGATCGCCGGGCCGGGGCGTCTGTTCACCCCCGTGACCACATCGGACGGCCGCCCGGTGCGCGAGGCGCACAGGGAGGTTCTGGACGCCATCGCCGGGCACGGCCTGCGCATCCTGCCGGTGGCCGGGCTGCGGGCGGCGGTCGCCGAACTGGGGGCGGAGACGATTCCGGCCGACCCGCTTCCGCGCTGGACCAGGGCGGCGGCGGCGGTTGCCCTGACGGCCGCCCTTGGAACGGCCGGCAAGCTGGTGGCGGACGCCTACGCCGACCGCCCCCTGCCGCTGGCCGCGACGGCGGACCCGGCCACCGGGCTGGCGACACCGTTGCGCGCCAAGGCGACGGACGACCGCAGCGGCTACATCCCGCTGCCCGGCTGCCGGATCGGCGCCGTCGGGCGGGACGCGGTGCGGGCCGGCGAGCGCCTGATCCTCAGGGTCGAATCGGCGGGCGGGACGCTGGACGGGCTGCACCACGCGCTGGTCTTGGTTTCGGCCGGCAGCGGCGTCAAGCTGTTCACGTCGGAGATGGTGGAGGCCGTCGCCGACGGCGGCCTCAACTACGCCATTCCGGTGGCCGAGCCGGCCGAGCCGGGGCTGGTCGTCGTGCTGGCCCGCCGCACCCGGCCGTTCGACGGCACGGCGGTCAGCCGGGATCTGCGCGCCGCGATGGAAGGGCTGGCCCCGACCGAGCGCCTGAACGCCGCCGCCAACCATCTGCGGTCCCAGGCTCCGGGTTATCTCGGCATCCCGATACAGGTGCTGAAGGCCGGCGATCCGGCCTGCGCCGACGGCTGAGCCTGGGGGATGACGATGAGGGATGAACATGTTTCCGGCACGACGGCCGGCCGCGCCATCGCGATGACGGGGGCCCTGGTCCTGTGGGGAGCCGCCGCGCTTCTGGTTCTGCCGAACACGGGGAACGGGTGGTCCCCGGCGCTGGCGAAGACCGTGGAGCCGACGGTGGACATCCCGGCGCCGACGCGGATCCTGTTCCGCTTCCAGCCGGGGTCCGAACGCCTGCCGCTCGGGTATGGCGCCTATTCCCCGTCGGCGGTCGAGCAGAGCAACTTCCTGGCGCTGGATCACGTCCTGCGTCTGGTCGACCGCGTGTCCCGGCTGCCGGTGCAATGGGTGTGGAGCGGAACCGAAGGGCTGGAAGGGCTGAGCCAGCGCCGCGCCCTTGCGGTCCAGGCCCTGCTGGCGGAGCGGGCGCGCAGCCGTGGCCAGCCTTTCCCCGCCGCCCCCTGGCCGATCAAGCCGGCTGCCGCGAAGACGGCCCCCGGCGACGGCGAGCCGCTGGAACTGCGCCTGCTGCCGGTCCGCCCCCAGGCCGCGTGCGACACGCTGACGGAAGTGCTCGACCCGTCGCTGCCCCCGGACGCCGACAACGCGACGGTTCCGGTCAGCCTGCTGCTGTCCGGCGGTCAGGTCCGGGTCGACCAGGCCAGCGTGTGGCGCCTGGTTCCCGGCGACGGGAAGACCGGCCGGCCGGGGCCATGGCAGCGCCTGGACGAGCACCGGCGGACCCGGACCGCCGAGGGCGACATGGCAAAGGACTTCGACGACGACGTCCGGCGTTGGGGCGGCGGCAGCCTGCGCCGGCCGCCGGTGCCTTGCGGGGTCGAGCTGGTCATCGAACCTTGAGCGGGTGGGGAAGGGCGGCATGGGGAGACTGGCGATCGCCGTGATGGCGATGCTGATGGCGGTTTCGGTTGCGGTGGCTCCGGCGATGGCGGAGGACCGCGTGGCGCTGGTGGTTGGCATCGACCGCTACGCCAGTCTCGCCCCCCTGTCCAACCCGGCCAACGACGCCCGCACCGTGGCGGAGACCTTGCGCGGGCTGGGATTTCGGCTGATCGGCGGCAAGGCGCAGATCGATCCCGACCGTGCCCGGCTGCTCGACCTGCTGGATGATCTTGGCCAGGCCAGCCAGGGCGCGCTGGCGGTGGCGTATTTCGCCGGCCACGGGGCCCGGCACGGAAACCTCAACTACCTGATACCGTCCGACGACCAGCGCATCCGGTATCGCGAGCAACTGCGCGATTGGGCGGTGTCGGTCGATCAGGTTCTCGCCGAGCTCAAGGGCGCCGCGACCGCCGTCGTCCTGCTGGACGCCTGCCGCAACACTCCCCTGCCGTCCAAGGAGGGCGGGCGCTCCGGCGACCGCGGGCTGGCGCGGCTGGAGAGGGCGCCGCTGCAATCCCTGGTGATGTTCGCCGCGCAGCCCGGCAGCGTCGCCAAGGACGGCATCGGGTCGAACGGCCCCTTCGCCCTGGCGCTGAAGGAGCAGTTGCCGACGCCGGGCCTGGAGATCGGTCTGATGATGCGCCGGGTCCGCGATCGCGTCGCGGCCTTGACGAAGGACGAGCAGACTCCGGAGATCGTGGTCAACCTCGGCGGCCGGGAGGTCTATCTGGCCGGCGCCGGCCAATCGCCCCTTCCCCCTCCACCTCCACCTCCACCGCCCGTGACCGACCGCGCTGCCAAGGCTTCCTCCGGCCCAAGCACCGGCCGGACAGCAGCGACGGTGGACAGGAGCGCTTTCCTCTTTCCGGATTCCAGCGTCCGCCATCTTGGGGACGACGAGCTGAAACCGTTGAGCAAATGGGATCTTCGCGTCGCCCGCAACGAGATCTTCGCGCGCAACGGCCGTTACTTCAAGGATCCGGAGCTGCAACGCCATTTCTCACAGTTTTCCTGGTACAAGCCGACCAGATGGGATCCTCCGCTTTCCCCGATCGAGGAAGCCAACGTGCGCCGGATACAGCGGGTCGAAGAGACGAGGCCGTGACGGCGCCCTTCGCCATCGCCGCCATCGCCGCCGTCGTCGCGGCCCTTGCCGCCTTCCCGGCGGCGGCCGGCGGTTACGGCGCTCCCCCGCCCGCCATGAAAGCCGGGCTCGATGCCCTGGTCCGTGCCTATCCCGACCATCTTGAGAGCCACGACGGAACCCATCTGTTGTGGAAGGACGGCACCCGCATGGCGGTCTCGGACGGACGGACGGACAAGAGCTTTGCTGATCTGCTGGACGCGCCGGACATCGACGACCAGTTCGCCTTCGCCTACCCGGCGGGGGCGGCAGCGGCGGACCCAGGCCCGGACGTCGATCCCGGCCGCATCCGCAACGAGCCGCTCTTCCTCAAGATGTACGGCGACTGCCGCCGGGGCGAGGTCAAGCGCCGGCTGCGGACGATCCTGTTCTTCGGCAAGCCCATGCAGGTGACCACCGTCAACGGCGTCGACCGCGCCCTGGAAGCGGTGATACGGGATCTTCAACCGCTGCCGCCGGCTCTGCACGCCCATCTGACACCGCATGCCGGAGCCTACAACTGCCGGACCATCGCGGGCACTAAGCGGCTGTCCGTCCACGCCTATGGCGCCGCGGTCGACATCGCCACCCGCTCCGGCGATTACTGGCAATGGTCCAAGCCGGGGCGCGACGGAAAGCCCGCCTGGCGCAACCGGATCCCGGCGGCCATCGTGGAGGCGTTCGAGCGGCACGGCTTCATCTGGGGCGGCCGCTGGTCCCATTTCGACACGCTGCATTTCGAATACCGCCCGGAACTGATCGGCGAGGGAGCGCGGCCCGAAGGCCGCGCCGATCCGACGCCCGAACCAGCGGGCGCGCCGCCTCCACCTCCCCACCCCCATTCCTTTCTTCCCGAAGCGCCGTCATCGCTGCCGGTCCGGCAGGGGGCGGGCGGACCGCCCTGACCGCGCCGTGGAGTCCGGAGCCGGGCGCCCCACCCCGCAAGGCACCGGAAAAAGGCACCCCCCGCACCCTCACGCCTCCTTTGCCACGGCGGCGGCCAGCAGCGCGGTGAAGGCCAGAGGCCAGGTGAAGAACAGCAGATGGCTGGTGCCGGCCGACAGCAGGGTGGCGGATTGTCCCATCACCGGCAACAATCCGAGCGGGTTGGCCCAGCCGATCAGCCAGTGGCAGGCCAACAGCACGGTCAGCCCGACCAGCAGGAACTGGAGCGTGTCGCCCAGCGCGGGCGGCCGCTCGGGATCGCCGGGGGGCCAGGACAGGCGGGACGCCACCAGCCCCAGCAGCGCCAGAAAAGCCAGCTGCGCCGCCAGCAGCCCCATCGCCCCGGCCCGGCCGGCGTGCATGATCCAGAAGGTGATGGCGAAGTCGTTCTCGATGGCGGGAATCGCCTGCTCCTCGCCGTTGCGCCCGGTGAAGACGACCGGGGCGGCCAGTCCGGGAGCGCGGGCGAGCGCCTCCTGCGCCTTGCGCACCTGCCCGCCCGACACCGGGTACAGATCCGGATCGGCCCAGGCGGCGAGCCGGTCGTGTTCGGCCAGCAGGCCGTCCCAGGCATCGTCCGGCCAGGACGCTGCCAGCCCCGCGGCGGCCGCGCTCGCCAGCACGCCCGCGACGACCAGCGCCAGCGGCGCCCGGCCCCAGGCGGAGGCCCGCCCGATGCCGCAGCGCAGGGCGGCGGCGCTGCGCACGGCCAGATGATAGAGCCAGACGGCGCTGACGATCGCCAGCAGCAGCAGGGGCGAGCGGTCGTCCACGGCCAGCAGCCCCATCGCCACCGTCACGCCGACCAGCCCCAGCGCCGCGACGCCGCCGGCCATCGCCGCCGGCCACACGGTGCCGGGCGCCCCCAGCCGCACCAGATGCAGGAACCATCCCGCGGCCACGGCGAACAGCAGCGGCCAGGCCGTCTTGAAGGCCTCGGCCGGCTGGATGCCGCCAAGCCCGCCCTCGCGCCCGAACAAGCCATGCGCGACCGCCAGCCCCGCCACCCCGGCGAGCACGCCGAGCCACAGGGCGATCCGTCCCGGCCGGTCGAGCGCCAGCGCCCACAGGAGACCGCGCCGCCACGCCGCCGGACCCGGCATCGCCGCCAGTCCCAGCGCCAGGGCGAAGATTCCCAGCCCCAGAGTCTGCTTCCAGACCAGGGCCACGCGCGCCTCGCCGGTTCCGCCCGCCACCAGTTGCAGGAGGGCGAGCAGGCCGGCGCCGGCCAGCGCGCCGAGCAGCAGCCACACCGCCCCACCGATGCCGGCCAGCCAGCCGCGCGCGGCCAGACACAGACCGGCCCAGCCCCACAGGGCTCCGGCCACGGCCAGGGCCATCTGCATCCCGGCGGCCGAGCGGCCGGCCAGCGCAACCGTCAGCAGGGCCGTTCCGCCCGCCGCGAGGCCGGCCGCCAGCAGCCCCGCCCCCACCAGCCGCCAGCGCCGGCCGGGGCCGGCGGCGGCCAGCGCCGCCGCCACGGCCAGCCCCACGCCGGCGGCGGCCCCCGCCCCGACGATCATCCGCTCGGCCGGCAGCGCCGCCTCGCCGGAGACGATCCCCGCCTTGCCAAGCCACGCGACGGCGTCCGGCTCCACATCGACCCGCATGTCGCCGGACACCGGCGGCCAGTCGCCGAGGACGCGCCCGTCGGTCGGAACCAGGATCAGCGTGTCCCCCTCCGCCCACACCGACAGGGTCAGCCGGCCGAAGCGCAGCCGGACGGGATTCGCCGCATCCGCCTCGGGCAGCACGGCCGGCTGGGCCGCGAAGGCAGCCTCCGGGGACCGGCCGGCGATGGCGACACGCAGCCCGCCCGCCCCCTGGCGCGGAACCAGCGCCCAGCCACCATCGGCTTGGACGCCGCTGTTACGGACGCCGTTGGTCCGGACGTCGTTGGTCCGGACAAGGCCCAGGGAATCGGGGGCCAGGCCGGCCACGGCCCAGCGGCCGGGGCAGTCGACCCCGCCGCCGAGGCCGACGATCGGTTCGTCCCCCCCGCGCTGCCAGCGCTGCCTCACGGACTCCAGCGCCAGAAGCCAATCCGGCCAGCGCTCCTCCAGCCGCTTCAGACGGCAGCTCGACAGCAGCATCGGCGGATCGACCTCCGCCCGGCCATCGGCGGTGACGGTCAGACGCCGCCCCGGCTGGCCGAGAACGACCCGCTCCGCCGATGCCTCGACCACCTCGAAGGCGACTCCCGGCCCGTCGAACCGCTGGCCGGCGACGAGCGGCCGCGCGTCGAGACGACGGCGCTGCGGAGCCTGCATCGACAGGGCCGGAGCGTCCGGCAGGGCCGAGACCGCCCAGCCCCCGCCGGGGCTCCGCCGCACCGCCAGCGCTGGCCGGTCGTCGCCGGCGTGCCCCAGCTCGTTCCAGTCGAGATGCACGGGGTCGGTGTCGTCGGCGGCCATCGTCACGCGGATGCGCTGGACAAGGAAGCCGGACGCGGCGTCGCCGACGATCGCGGACACCGCCGGCACCATCGCGCCGAGGAGCGCCGCCGTCGCCATCAGCCACAGGAGGGACAGCCACGGGAAGGGCAGCCGCGCGCCGGGGCGCCGGGCGCCGGGTCGATCAGTCCACATCGCTCACCTTGACGGGTTGGGAAAGGGAGAGGGCGGCGTCCGGCCTGGCCAGAAGCTCCAGGAAGCGGGCGATGATCGGCGCGCAGGTCGCCCCGCCGGTCCGGCGGTCGTTCACGCCGTGCGTCACCTGGCAGGCGAAGGCGACCGGCCGGCTCCAGGCCGGTTTCTCCCCGCCGGGCGCGGGAAAGAAATCTCCCGAGAAGAATTCGGCGGCGGCCCAGCCGACGAACCACATGGTCGTGCGCGAGCGTGCCGCGTCGACCTCGCCGGTTCCGGTCTTGCCGTAGACATGGCAGCGGGCGGCGTCGGCCGGGGTTCCCGCCCAGCGGCCAAAGGCGTGGCGACCGGCGGCGGTGCCGACCTCCGGCACCATCTTGAGGCCACGGCGCAGCAGCGAGACGTCGGCGGCCGGCAGCGCGCTCCGGGCGGGAGGCGCCAGGGCCTGTCCGTTCCAGGCGGCGAACAGGTGGGGCACCGGCAGCTCGCCGGCCGCCAGCCCGGCGGCGAGGCTCGCCATGTGCAGCGGGTTGGCCAGGACGCGCTGGCCCATGGCGGTCTGCGACAGCACGTCCACGGCCCCGAAGCTCCGCCACGGGGTGTCCGCCCTGCGATCCAGGAGATAGAGAAGGTCGATCTGCGCCGCCTCCGCCTCCAGCACCGAACGCGCGCCGCCGGCCGGGTGGAGGTTCCCCAGGAACGGGCGGGCGGCCCCCGCCAGATCGACGGGATGTTCGAATCCGGCGGCGCGGATCGTGTCGGCCAGCCGGGAGGCCGGCGGCGCCGGCAGCGGCGTCCTCGGCCCCAGCCGCCGCATCGCCGCGTCGTAGCGGCGCGCGGCGTCGGCGTCGAGCAGCTCGGCTCCGCGCACGAAGTAGACGTTGACGGAATCGCGGATGGCCTGCGGCAGGCCAAAGCTCCGCGTCTGCTCCCGCCGGCCCTCCACGCACACCGGGGCGCGCTCCATCTCCCCGGCCCGCAGGCTGTCCCCGACCGGGGTGAAGCCGCGCTGCGGGGAACGGAAATTGTGGGTCGCATGGGTTTGCGGCGGGATCGAATAGGCGATCGTTCCGGTGCGCAGCCCCAGACAGGAGAACCCGCCGTCGGCGTTCGGCGGGCAGCCCGCCAGGAAGCCGCCGATGGCCGCCTCGTCGCCGGTGTCCGTCGCCGCCTGCAAGGCGAGGGCGGTGACCAGCTTGAAGGTGGAGCCCGGCGCGTTGTCGCTGTCCATTCCCTGCCAGGCGATCGGCGCCAGCGGGTCGAGCGTGCCGCCGAGGTGGGACAGGGCCGACGCATCCCACGGGTGCAGCCCGCTGGGAGGGCGCGGCCAGCGGGCACCGGCCAGGATGGCCCCGGTCTGCGGGTCGAGCGCGACGATGGACGCGCGCCGCTGCCCGGCGTAGGGATCCGGCGCCTTGGCGGTTCCGAAGGGTTCGGCCATCGCCTCCGCCAGAGCCTGGTTGGCGGCGCGCTGGACCCGGCTGTCGATGGTCAGCGCCACCGTCGCCGGAGAGAAGCGGTCGACCCGCCCATCGAGCAGGCCGGACACCCCGCGCCGGTCGGACCGCCCGTGCCCGATCACCGGCAACAGCCCCAGCGCGGCGGCGTCGGCGGTTGGCCGGCCGTCCTCGCCGGCGGTCAGCGCCACGCCGTCGGCCGTCGTCACCTGGGCCGGGACCGTTCCCGAGGGCGGTCGCGTGCGCGGCAGCCAGTGAAGCCCGCCGTCCTTATCCTGTGAAAGCTGGATCATGCCGCGGGTGAACCATGATCGGTCCAGGGGGACCGGCTCGACCTCCAGCGACACCTCGACGTCGCCGGGCGAACCGCCGGCGACATAAACCGTCGCCATGGCGCAGTCGGCCCCTCCGCACAGGGGCGTGAGCCGCGCGCCGGGAGGCAGCGTTCCCGGCCGGACGCGGCCGAGAATCTGGATCTCCACCCCCTCGGCCGGAAGCGGCGCCAGCAGGCGGGTGGCGACCTTGACCGCCCGACCGTCCTCTCCGGGAAAGACCTGCCAGTTCGCCATGCCGACCGGCATCGTCC
Source organism: Azospirillum agricola (assembly GCF_020005195.1). Classification (NCBI taxonomy): domain Bacteria; kingdom Pseudomonadati; phylum Pseudomonadota; class Alphaproteobacteria; order Rhodospirillales; family Azospirillaceae; genus Azospirillum; species Azospirillum agricola. The sequence goes on along the minus strand of NZ_JAIFZR010000001.1, from coordinate 608,498 downwards.
GGGCGAAGGCGTCGAAGGAAGCGGGCGGGGTCAGCGCCAGCCGGTCCAGCCGGCGGCCCGACTCCGGCCCCGACACGGCGGCGGCCGTCCACGGCGTGTTGACGGGCGGAAAGACCGGAACCTGCCCCGCATGGCCGCGGCGGCGGTTGTCGCGGATCGCCACCACGGCCCGGCTGCTGTTCCACAGCCCGATCTGCGTGCGCACATGCCGGCCGTTGTCGGTGCCGTGGAGCGCCGCCACCAGTTTCCGGCGCTCCCGCCACTCGCGCCCGCCGAACGGCGGGGGCGCCCCCGCCTCCAGGACGGCTTGGAGATGGCGCAGCCCCCAATCGGCCTCGGGGATCGTCAGGCGCCCGTCCTTCCCGCGGACGATGAGGCCCTGGTCCCGCAGGCCGGCGAACAGCGCATGGTCCTCGATCGCGGCGGGATCCTGCACGCCCGTCTCGGCGGCCGGCTGGCGCAGCTGGTCCAGACGGTGCCCGAGGCCGAGGGACAGCCCGAAGGCCGGCACCGCCCAGGCGGCGAACCAGAGCAGGGGAGCGATCCGCCCGGACCGGGGGCGGCGCCCCGGTCCGGCGGGGAAGGGGGTGCGGGAACGCGGCATGGAACGCTCTCCCCTGTCAGACCGGATCGGCCGTTCTGCCGAACTGGAGGACGTAGCAGCCGAGCAGCAGATGGTCGCCCGGCACCAGTGTCAGCGGCTCGCCGCCGCCGGGCTGGCGCTCCTCGACCGCTTCGAAGCCGCCATCGAGCCGCCACACCGGCGCCCGGCCGGCGTGCATCGCCACCATCAGACGGTCGTCGGCGATCCAGGCCCGCACATGGTCGCGCGACAGGTTGACCATCTCCATGGTGCCGTCGGGCACGTCCATCGATCCCGGCAGGTCGAGCAGCCCGAATTGCAGCTTGGGAAGCGCGCCATCGCCGGCCGCGGCGTTCTGGTTCTGGCGGCCGATCAACTGCTCGCCGGAGCCCAACAGGGGGAAATGGCGCGGCCGAGGCAGCTTCAGGAGCATGTGGTAGCGCTCGGCGACCAAGCCGGGCGCGGGCAGCAGGGGGGCTTCGCGTCCGTCCGGCAGCAGGGCCATGCGCCCATCCTCCGGCACCACCACCCACGCGCCGCCGCCCGCCGGTATGGCGAACAGGTTGGCGTCGCCGGCCCGGCCGCCGAGGATCGCCAGCTTCAGGGTTTCGGCGCCGGCCCGCCCCACCGGCCGCACGGTGATCTCGCCGGCCTCGGTCAAGGCCAGCGTCCAGGAGGTCGGCCCCCACCCGCCGCCGGGCAGCCGGGGCAGCCGGGGCAGCGCCAGCGCCACGACGCTCAGCCGGTAGGGCGAGGCGGGCGAGAAGGCCAGGTGAAGCGGGTCGGCGTCGAGGCTGGCCAGAGCCTCCCCCGTCAGCACGATCGTATGGCGCGCGTCGGCCATCGTCCGCGGCGGATGCGGCGACATGTCCGGCGCGCGCCGCCCCGCTCCGGGCTTGGGCGTCATCGCCCCGACCAGGGCGGCCCAAAGCGAGCGGCGGGGCTTTCCGATCTTCTGAGGAAGCGGTCCGGCCCGATCCCGCGGTCCGGCCGGCGGCGGAACCGCCGTCGCCGCCTTCACCGGGGCGGCCGGGACGATGCGGATCTCGACCGCGATGTTCTGCCCCGGAGTCGCGGAGGGCTGGGCCTGATGGAAACGGAACGTCCGGACGCCGCCGCTTTCCCGCACCATCGTCCCTTCCCGCTGGAAGAAGACACCGTCGCCGCGCGCGCGGTCGGGCGACAGGCCGATCTGCAAGGACGCCTCGGGCGGGAGGCCGAGGGCGGCGGGCAGCACCAGCGGGGCGCGGGTCGCGTCGGGGCTGATGAGAAGGCTGGTCTGCTTGCGGTAGAGCGCCGCCGGCCGCCGGATCGACTGGCAGGACGGCAGATCCGCGAAGGGGCGGGTGAAGGAGAACGCGAACACCTCGGGCACGGGCGCCGGGCCGCTGCCGGTGTCGACGAACAGCTCCATGTCGCAGAGCCGTTCGTCCTTTTCGTTGGGGACGAACACCGAGGCGCCGAACAGCAGGATGACCTCGTCGTTCGGCAGGGACGCCGCCGGTTCGGCGATCACGTTGGCGCCGCGCTCGGGAGCCAGGAAGCGCCGGCCGAACTCGTGGGCGATCAGCCGCTCCAGCCGGTCGGTGAGATGCGCGATCGGCACGCCCCCCATGTCGAGGAAGGTTTCGTGGATCGCCGCCGGCAGCAGGATCTTCACGTCCTGGGCGGTGAATTCCTGATAGTCGTGGCGTCGCGTCCGGCGGTTCTCCACCACGCCGAGCAAGGGATTCTGGCCGAGTCCGGCCGCCAGCCGGTCCTGCGGCTTGCCGGAATCGACGTTGACGATGCTGTCGCTGCGGCCGACCCAACTGCTGGGACTCTGGAAGAGGCTGTCCGGAAGGTCGCCCTCGAGCCAGCGGGCGATGCCGCGCAGATGGACGCGGTTGACGGAGCGGAACGGGGCGTCCTGGACGCGCGACGCCACCAGGGGCGGCTTGGCCGTCGCCGGGGGCGCGGCGGACAGGCAGGACGGAACGGCGAGCGGCTGGTCGAAGATGGGGTCGAGGCGGGAGGTGTCGATGGTCGGGTTGTCCATGGCGCGGATGCTTCCATGCAAGGGGGATCGTGATTACGTCCTTCGGGATGACGCCTCGTGCCGCAGGATGAGGACGGTCGCGTTGTCGCTGCCGGGACCGCCGGCAAGGACGGCGGCGCGGACCAGCCCGTCGGCCGCCGCCGCCGGGTCGCGCTCCATCGCGGCGGCGAGGATGGCCGCCTCCGGCACCTGTGCCCACACCCCGTCGGTGGCCAGCAGCAGGGCGTCGCCCTCCTGGAGAATGGCGTGATCGATGTCCGGCGTCGGCGGGGCCGGTCCGCCCAGGCATTGGGTCAGCTTGTTCTGGTCCGGATGAGACGCGATCGCGGCCTCGTCGATGGCCCCGCAGGCGTAGAGCCATTCGGTCATGGAGTGGTCGCGGGTGCGGCGGAGCAGCCGGCCGTCGCGGACCAGGTAGACGCGGGTGTCGCCCACATGGGCCCAGACGGCCCAGCCGGGGCCGACCCAGGCGGCGGCGACCGTGCTGCCGGAGGCCGCCTCGCGGCCGCCGTGCCCCTGGCCGTGCCGTTCCAGGATCCGATGATGGGCCATGCGGCAGAGCGCCGCGAGGTGACGGCGGGCCTGCTCCGGATCGGCCGGCGGCCGGTCGAGCAGCCGCCCGGCCGTTTCGACCACGAGGTCGGCGGCGGCCCCCCCGGCCCGCAGCCCGCCCATGCCGTCGGCGACCAGCGCGAAGGCCGGGCGGTCCGCCTGCCGCCCGGCCTCGAACACCCGGTCCTGCTGTTCGGCGCGGCCGCCCTGATGCTGCGCGATGCCGATGTCGGGAACCGGCCCGGCCGACCGCGGCCGGGCCTTGCCGAAGGGGAACCAGCGCGGACTCCGGGCCCAGGCCGGCCGCCGGCCCCACGCCGCCGGCCGCCGGCCGGGAAACAGGATCATGAGCGGCCTCCACGGCCGGCCGGGGCCGGCAGCAGGAGAGCCAGGGCCAGCACCGCCGCCTGAAGGCCCCAGGCCAACGAAGCCAGCGCCGGCAAGGGGAGGCCGCCGGGGAAGGGCGGCGCGCCGATCGCTCCCCACGCCGCCCCCCAAGTCGCCGGCAGCACGGCCGCCGACCATCCCAGCGTCCACTCGGCCGCCGCCGCCAGGGCGACGCCGCCTGGAACCACCGCCAGGACCGCCCGCACCCGGTCCATCCGCCTCCCCAGGAACGCCCACAGGCGCCACAGCAGAAGGCCGGCCAACAGGATGGCCAGCAGGTCGAGCCGCGACGGCGGCAGACCCGTCGCCGCGGCCCAGCCCCCGGCGACGGCATCCACCGGCGGACGCTGCCCGCCGCCCAGCCGCGCCAGGATCCAGCCCAGGACGGGAAGCGCCGTCAGGGCCGTCAGGGCGTCGGTGGCGGACAGGCGCCCGGCCGTCCCCATCAGCAGAGCACCGGAAAGAGACAGCGCCGCCGCCGCCGCGACCGTGCCGGGCAGGGGCGCCGTCGCCAGAACGGGAAGGGCGCCGCCGGCCACCGCCACCAGGGCCGCGGCGGTCCATGGCCGACGGCGCCGCTCCGGCCCCGGTGTCCCCAGAAGGGCCAGCCATTCCTCCGCCGTCGCCGGGCGATCGTCGATCTTCAGGGCCATGGCGCGGTCGACGGCGGTCAGGAAGCGGGTGCCGTGGCCTTGCGGACGCAGGCGCGCCAGCGGGATCAGCGGATCGGCGCGGCGGTGGTTGAGCGAGGTGAGGCGGCGGATGGCGTCCGGCGGCGACTCCCCGGCGATCATGCCGTAGACGGTCGTGCCGAGCGCGAACAGGTCGGCCGCCGCCTGGATCTTGGGCGGGCTGTCGAGCAGTTCCGGGGCGGCGTAGCCCAGCGTCACCGTCAGGGCGATGGTGGTCTGTCCGCCCGGATGGAGACGCCGGTCGGTGCGGGCGGAACCGAAGTCGATCAGCACCGGCCGGCCGTCGGGACGGACCATGATGTTTTCCGGCTTGATGTCGCAGTGGCAGATGCCGGCCTCGTGCAGGGCGGCGAGCGCGTCCAGAAGCTCCCGCGTCAGCCGCTCGACGGTGGCCGGAGCGGGCCGGCCACGGGCCAGGACGGCCGCCAGCGGTTCGCCCGGCACCATCTCCATCACCAGATAGGCCGTGCCGTTCTCGCTCAGCACGTCATGCACCCGCAGGATGCCCGGATGGTCGAGGCGGGCCAGCGTCTGGCCCTCGCGCCAGAAGCGTTTCAGACCGTCGCCGAAGGAGGCGCGGGAATCCTCCCGGTCCTGCGGACAGACGGTCACGGCACCGGCGCGGACCGCGCTGGCCACCGGGAAATACTCCTTGATGGCGATCCGGCGGCCGAGACGTTCGTCCTCCGCCTCGTAGGTGATGCCGAAGCTGCCCCGGCCGAGCACGCGGATCAGGGGATAGCGCTGCAAAAGCCGATGACCGGGGGGCAGGGCGTTGTCCGGCGGAGGCGGGCCGGCCGCCGGAGGATCGACGACGATGGTGCTGGGCACGGGTTCGGCTCCCTTCCAGAGAGGGGTGGGGGCGACCGGCGGCCGGACGGTGCGGGTGTGGAGGACCCGCTGAGGGTCGGTTTCGGCCGGTCATGTCGGATCGCGTCGTGACGGAACCGGGGAGCCGTTTCCGGCGCCCCGCTCTTCCGGCTTTCGGGATGACCGCTTCACCCTGTCGCGCGGAAAGCGCCGACCGCCGGCGAAACCCCGCACCCTTCTTCGCACACAGACGGTTCATGCCCTTCGGCCGCCGGCCGCGGCGCGGCCACGACCGGCGACCCGGCCCCCGCGCCGTTCGCATGGCATGGCCGACGGGCACGGCAAACGCTTGCAATTTTTGTCTTATCGATCACAACTACGTCAGCCCAAGCCCGTAAAGGCGCATTCTGTGGGAGGATATTGTATGTTTCGGTCGTTCCTGGTTTCCGGCGCGCTCGCCGTCGCGGCGGTCGCGGTCACCCCGGCTTACGCGCAGCAGACGGTCACCGTCGGCGCCATCGAGATCCTGTCGGGACCGAGCGCCGCGTACGGCACCGCCATCAAGGCCGGGCTGGAACTGGCGCTGGACGAGATCAACGCGGCCGGCGGCGTCCTCGGCGGCAAGAAGGTCGCCTTGATCGTCGAGGATTCGGCCGGCAACAAGGACCAGGCGGTCAACGCCGCCCGCAAGCTGATCGGCCGCGACAAGGTGCCGGTGATCATCGGCCCGACGCTGTCGAACGAGATGTTCGCCGTCGGTCCGGTCACCAACGAGCGCAAGGTCGTCACCGTCGGCACCTCGACCACCGCGGTGGGCATCACCGCGATGGGCCCCTACATCTTCCGGACCTCGCTGCCGGAATCCGACGTGGTGCCGGTCACGCTGAAGACCGCCAAGGAGAAGTTCGGCGTCAAGACCATCGCGATGATGTACGCGAACGACGACGCCTTCAGCAAATCCGGCTTCGATTCGATGAAGGCGGCGGCCGAGAAGCTCGGCCTGACCATCGCCACCATCGAGGCGTTCGGCAGCAAGGATTCCGACTTCTCGGCCCAGCTCACCAAGATCAAGGCCCTGAACGTCGACGCCATCACCGTCTCGGCGCTGGTCGAGCCGATCTCCGGCGTCGTCCTCCAGGCCCGCCAGCTCGGCATCCCGGCCAGCGTGCGCTTCATCGGCGGCAACGGCGCCAACTCCCCCAAGCTGGGCGAGATCGCCGGCGAGGCGGCCGAGGGCCTGATGGTCGGCAGCCCGTGGTTCGTCGACAAGAAGGACGCGCTGAACGACAAGTTCGTCGCCGACTTCCGCAAGAAGTACTCGAAGGATCCCGACCAGTTCGCCGCCCAGGCCTATGACACGATGCACATCGTCGCCCAGGCCATCGACAAGGCGGGTGCCGCGGAAAGCGACAAGATCCGCGAGACGCTGCTGAAAACCAACTACAACGGCGCGATGGGCCCCTTCACCTTCACCGAGGGCCGCGACCCGGCCTCGACCGAGGGCGTCGTGGTGCTCGGCATGAAGGGCGGCAAGTTCCAGATCATCCAGTAATCACACGAGCCTATTCCCGCGCCGGCCGTTCCCGGGGACATCCCCCGGGCGGCCGGCGCGGTCCTTCATCAAATCAGGCGGTGCAGCCGGTCAATGCTTTCCCAACAGCTGGTCAATGGTCTCGTCCTTGGATCAACCTACGCGCTGTTCGCGCTGGGCTTCACCCTGATCTTCGGCGTGCTCCGGGTCATCAACCTGACCTATGGCTTCTACTTCTCGGTCGGCGCCTTCGTGGCGCTGTGGCTTGCCCGGTCGCTCGGTGCCTCGATCTGGATCGCGCTTCCGCTGGGGTCGCTCGCGGCCGGTCTGGTGGCGGTCGTCATCGACGGGATCCTGCTGACCCGCCTGCGGCGGACCAAGGCCGGCGAGCTGCCGTCGCTGATGGTGACGCTGGGCGCCGTGCTGGCGCTCTACGCGCTGATGGCGGCGCTGATCGGCACCGAGATCCAGCGCTTCCCCTTCGGTTTCGTCGGCTCGACGGCCCTGGAGTTCGCCGACATCCGCGTCTCGCTGGTGCAGATGCTGATCGTCGGCACCGCCTTCGTGATGGTCGCGGTGCTGTTCCTGCTGCTCCAGTACACGCGGCTCGGCCTGATGATCCGCGCGCTGGCGGAGAACGAGGACGCCGCTCGGCTGATGGGCATCAACGTCGACGCCACCGTGGTCGCCGTGTCCTTCCTGTCCGGCCTGCTGGGCGGGGCGGCCGGCGTGCTGATCGGTCTGAACTTCAACGCCATCCAGCCCTTCATGGGCGAGGCGATGATGCTGCGCGGCTTCGCGGTCATCATCATCGGCGGCCTGGGCGACATCCGCGGCGCGCTCGTCGCCGGCATCCTGCTTGGCGTGCTGGAGGTTCTGACCGCCGGCTATCTTTCCTCGAACGCCAAGGAAGCGGTTGGTTTCGCCATCCTGGTGCTGACCCTGTGGTTCCGTCCGGTCGGTCTGTTCGGACGCGCCCAGGTGAAAAGGGCATAACGACCATGGCCGAATGGCTGGATGATTTTCTCTTCACCTACGAAAACCTGATCCACGCGCTGGGCATCCACGGGCTGCTGGCCCTGTCGATGTACTGCGTGATGGCGCTGGGGCAGCTCTCCCTGGGCCAGGCGGCCTTCATGGGGCTCGGCGCCTACACCGGCGCGCTGCTGACGCTGAAGCTGGGTCTGCCCTTCTGGCTGGTCCTGCCGATCTCCGCGCTGGTGCCGGCGCTGGTGGCGCTGGTCATCGGCGGGCCGACGCTGCGCCTGAACGGCGTCTATCTGGCGATCTCGACCATCGCGCTGGGCGAGGTGCTGCGCGTCCTCTACATCAACGCGGAGAGCCTGACGGGCGGCGCGCTCGGCCTGTCGGGCATCCCGCAGAAGGCCAGCCTCTGGCTGGTCTACGGGCTTCTGGCGGTCTGCGTCGCCGGCTTCTGGGCGGTCGGCCGCTCCAGGATCGGCCGCGCCATGGAGGCGATGCGCGAGGACGAGATGGCCGCCGGCGTCATGGGCGTCAACCTGCCGCTCTACAAGCTGGGGGCGCTGATCGCCTCGGCCATGCTGGCCGGGCTGGCGGGCTCGCTGGCGGCGCATTCCAACAGCTTCATCGGTCCCAACGAATATGGATTTGAGGCGGCGGTGACCATTCTCAGCTTCGCGCTGCTCGGCGGCATCGGCACGCCCATCGCCCCGGTGGTCGGCGCCTTCGTCCTGACGGCGCTGCCCGAGGTTCTGCGCCCCCTGGCGGATTTCCGTCTGGTCTTCAACGGGCTGATCATCGTGCTGGCGGTGCTGTTCCTGCCGCGCGGCATCGTCCCCTTCCGCCTGCGGCGGGCGCCATGAGCGCGCTGCTCTCCGCCCGCGGCCTGACGATGCAGTTCCGCGGGCTGCTGGCCGTCAACGCCGTCGACGTGGATGTCGCGGCCGGGTCGGTCCACGGCATCATCGGCCCCAACGGGGCCGGCAAGACGACCTTCTTCAACCTGATCTCCGGGCTGCTGCGTCCGACATCGGGCTCCCTGACGCTGGACGAGCAGGACGTCACGGCGCTGCCGCCCTACGCCCGCACCCGCATGGGTCTGGCGCGGACCTTCCAGAACATCCGCATGTTCTCCGACATGTCGGTTCTGGAGAACGTCATGACCGGGATGCACACCCGGCTGAAGGCCCCCGGCTGGTCGGCGCTGCTGCGGCTGCCCGGCTTCCGCGCCGAGGAGCGCGAGGCCAGGGCGCAGGCCATGGAGCTGCTGGAATTCGTCGGGCTGGCCGACAAGGCGGACGGCCGCTCCGGCAGCCTCGCCTACGGCGAGCAGCGCCGGCTGGAGATCGCCCGCGCGCTGGCCAGCCGGCCGCGCCTGCTGCTGCTCGACGAGCCGGCCGCCGGCATGAACCCGGCGGAGACGCGCGAGCTGGCGATCCTCCTCAAGCAGCTCGGCCAGCGCGACGTCACGCTGCTTCTGGTCGAGCACGACATGGGGTTCGTCATGGACCTGTGCGACCGCATCACGGTGTTGAACTTCGGCCGCAAGATCGCCGAGGGCGGCCCGCGGGACATCCGAAACGACTCCTCCGTGATCGAGGCCTATCTCGGCTCGAAGGTCGCGGAACGACTGGCAAAGGCCCACGGCGCATGACCAACCTCCTGGATGTCTCCGGCCTGCGCCTGGACTACGGCCGCACGATGGCGGTCAAGGGGATCGACCTCGCGGTTCCCCAGGGATCGGTGGTGTGCCTGATCGGCGCCAACGGCGCCGGCAAGACCACCACCATGCGCGGCCTGTCGGGTCTTCTCAAGGCGGCCGGGGGGAGCGTCCGCTTCGAGGGGACGGACATCACCAACGCGCCGGCCCACCGCATCGCGCGGCTCGGCATCCGGCAGGTTCCCGAGGGGCGGCAGGTCTTCGCCGAGATGACCGTGGATGAGAATCTGCGGCTCGGCGGTCTCCAGGCACCGGACGCCGGGGAGTTCCAGAAGCGGCGCGGCCGGGTGCTGGAACGCTTTCCCCGCCTTCAGGAGCGCCTCGCCCAGCAGGCGGGCCTGCTGTCGGGCGGCGAGCAGCAGATGCTGGCGCTCGGCCGCGCGCTGATGGGGGCCCCACGCCTCCTGCTGCTCGACGAGCCGAGCATGGGGCTGGCGCCGCTGTTCGTCGAGGAGATCTTCCGGATCATCGCCGACCTGAAGCGGGAGGGAACGACGATCCTGCTGGTGGAGCAGAACGCCCAGGCGGCCCTGGAGATCGCCGACTACGCCTATGTGCTGGAAAGCGGCCGCATCACGCTGCACGGGCCGGGTGCCCGGATCGCCGACGACCCGAAGGTGGTCGCCGCCTATCTCGGCGGCCATTGACCGCCCGCCTCGACAGGGGGGGTGTCCGACAGGGGCCTGTCCGGGTGATGCCGGCCTCGTCCTGGCGGCCCCCTCCCTCGGAGCCGTCAGGCGAGCAGCCCCACCGAGACGCCCAGGCACAACACGGCCAGCCCCAGCAGCCACCGGCGCCCGCGCGGGCTGGCGAGGGTCGGCGGCCGGTCGAGATCCTCCGTCACCGACAGCCGGTCGAGCGCCGCCTTGCGGAACAGCCGCCCGGCCGCGGGCGGAGCGGGGAAGGAGGGACGTTGGGCGGGCGTCATCGGTTGCTCCTTAAAATAGCAGGAGAGACAATAACCGACGCGGCGTACCAGAAAAAAACGATGTTGCAGCGCGGTTTGATTTCATATTCTTAACAAAATGCGGCTTTTTTGAAAGCTGATTTCTCGATTGCAACATTAAATATGCGAGCACCGCAACCTTGACGCTTGCGGGCGTCTTCGATGTCCGCATAATACGGCTCGAAGCAGGACGGTCCGTCGGGAGTGGACGGACCGGGGCCGATGCCGGAGCGAGCATGCGCGAAATCAATTTCGAATCCCTGTACGGCGCGAACACGGTGCAGGCGGCGCTCTTCAAGCTGGAAACCGACCGGACGTTCCGGGAGGAGGCGGAGGCCGACCTGAACGCCGCCGTCCTGCGCCATTTCGGCGTGACCCTGCCCCTGAGGATGCGGCTGGTCGAGGACGAGATCGGTTTCCGCGCCGAAATCGCCGAGGCCGTGGCGGAGGACGAGCTGTCCGACAGCGAACTCGATCTCGTGGCGGGCGGCGCCGGGTCGGTGACCGCTTCCGGTCCGGTGGCGAAGGGCGGAGGCCCGCGATTCACAGCGTGACCGTCGCCGACGCCGACCGCCTCCCCCTGTCCCTCTCCCCCCTGTCCGGCAAGGCCGGCGCCTTCGCGCCCCTGACCTTTCCCCGGCTCGGCTGGGTGCTGGACGCGCTTCCCGCCCCCTGGGTCGCCGTTGGCGCGCGGGTCGGCGGGTTGCCGGCCGGCTTGGCGCTTGGAATGGTGCAGGAGGGCACCGGGCATCTGTTGTCGCTCACCGTCGCGGCGCCGTTGCGCCGGCGCGGCATCGGCCGCCGGCTGGCGGCGGCCTGGGAAGCGGCGGCGCAGGCGGCCGGCGCCGGCCGCCTGCGCGCCGGCTATTCCGAACGCCTGAAGGAACGCGCCGCCCTGGCCGCGACGCTCGGTCACGCGGGATGGAGCGCTCCCCGCCTGTCCCAGGTCTGGGCCATCGGCGAGACCGCCCCGATGGTCGAAGCGGTCGGCGCCTGGCCGGCGGTGGCGGCGCGGCTGCGCGACCCCGATGGCTTCGCCTTCGAACCCTGGAGCGGCGTCGGTGCCGCCGACGCCGGCGCTCTGGCCGCCCTGACCGCCGAACCGGACGTCCTGCCCCACATGCACCCGGACTTGCGGGCCGAACACATCGAGCCGGCCTGCTCGGTCGCCGTGCGCCGCCATGGCGCGCTGGTCGGCTGGGTGATCGGCGAACGGGCGGCCAGCGTGCCGCTGGACAGCCACCGCGATCGCCCGGCGATCCTCTACCGCAGCGCCTATCTGGCGCGCCCGCTGTGGCACACCGGCATGCTGGTCGGCGCCTACTGGCACGCCTACGCCCGGCAGACGGCGGCCTTCGGGCCGCGCTCCGTCGCCATGTTCGCCACGGTCTTCCCGCGCATGATGGCGCTGGTGCGCCGGCGCTTCGCCCCGATCTCGCTGCGGGTCGACGAGACCTTCGAGATGACCCGCGACCCCGCGGCCCCGCCGGAGAATCCGCCCCCCCCAACCCTGGAGAGCATCCCATGAGCGACATCGACCTGAAGACCATGTTCGGCCTCGACGCCATCGCCGCCTTCACCGAGCGCCTCAAGACCGACCCGGCCTTCCGCGCCGAGGCGGAGGCCGACCTGAACGCCACCGCCAAGACCCATTACGGCATCGACCTGCCGGTCCCCCTGCGCCTGGTCGAGGAGGCGGACGGCGGCTTCGGCGTCGCCCTGGCCGACGCCGAGCCGAGCGAGCTGTCCGACGAGGAGTTGGATCTGGTGGCCGGCGGCATTCCCACGATGCCGGGCATCGACAAGTCGTCGAAGGGCACGCGCGTCGTTCTCGGCGGCTGAGCGGACCGGCGCGGCGTGGCCTCCGATGATCCGTCCATGGAACGCGCCGCGCCGCCCCCGTCCCGCCGCCACCCCGGATCTGCGCCAGGGGGAGACCGCCGAATGCGGTCTGGCGGCGCTCGCCATCCTGCTGGCGCATCACGGGCGGCCGGTCCCGCTTGAAACCCTGAGGGTGGCGGCCGGTTCGACCCGGCTCGGCTCGACCGCACGCACGCTGCTCCAGCTCGCGCGCCATCACGGCATGGAGGCGCGCGCCTTCCGCAAGGAGCCGGAGGCGCTGGCCACCCTCGGCTTTCCACTGATCGTCCACAGCCGCTTCATCCATTTCCTGGTGGTCGAGGGCATGACCGCCCGCGAGGTGCGGGTCAACGATCCCGGCTGCGGCCCCCGCCGCGTCCCCTGGGAGGAATTCGCCGACGACTTCACCGGCATCGCCATCACCGTCCGCCCGGCGGCGCCATCGGCGGCGCCCGCGCGCCGCCCGTTCCGGCCGGGGGACTGGCCGACGGCCCTGTCCCGTCGTCTCTTTCCGCAACGGGGCGGCGTCCTCGCCATCCTGGCGGCGTCCCTGCTGTCGGGCGTGGCGACGACCGCCGCCTGCCTCGCGGCGGGGGGGCTGGCCAACGGCCATCCGGCGGCGGCGGCGATCCTGTCCGGGGCCGCCGCCGTGGCGGTCGCCGCCGGATGGGCGCGAGACCGCTGGATGGCGCGTCTCGGCAACCGGTTGGCCGATGGGACGGCGGCGGCCGTGCTCGCCCGTCTGCTGCGCCTGCCGGCCCCCTGGTTCGCCCGCCGCTCCGCCGGGCAGATCGCCGCCGCCGCCGTCGGCGGGGCGGCCATCCAGACCCACGCGGGCGCCGCGCTGGCGCTGGTCGAGGCTCCGCTGCTGCTGGCGCCGGCCGCCGCCGCCCTGGCGGTCGATCCCGTCGCGGGCGCCGGCCCGGTGGCGAGCGCCGCGCTCGGCCTCGCGGCGCTCGGGGTGGTCCACGCGCGGCGCGGCGGGCTGGTGGCGCGGGCGGGAAGGGGGAACCTGACGCCGGTCCTGCCCGACGCCGACACGATCCACGCCCTTGACGCCCACAAGACCGGCGGCCGCGACGCCGAGCTGTTCGGCCAGTTCGCCGGCCGCCACGCCTTGCAACTCGCCACGGCGCAGGAGGCGGCGGCGGCCCACGCGGCGCTGGCGGCGCTCCACGTCGGGCTGGCGGCGGCGGGGCTGGCGCTCGCCGTCGGGATGGGCGCGCTGGGGGTGGCGGAGGGGCGGTTGACGCCGGGCCATGCGGTGGCGCTGGCCGCGCTGGCGGTGGCGCTGCACGGGCCGCTCGCCCGGCTGGACCGTCGGCTTCCCGGCCGGGAGGCGCTGAAGGCGGCGCTGCACCGCTTGGCCGACGTCGAGGCCACGGCACCGCAGGAGGACGGCCCGGCTCCTGCTCCCACTCTCCTCCCCGGGGAGGGGATTGGAGTGAGGGAAAGGCACGGCGGTTCGCATCCGGGCGGGGCCGGGAGCGTTTCGTCCCATCCTGAAACGGTCCGCGATGCATCCCCCTCACCCCAACCCTCTCCCCGAGGGGGAGAGGGAGACGGCACATGGAGGAGCGGGATTGCCCGGCCGGCCGGGCGTCTGGTGCTGGAGAACGCCGGCTTCCGGCCGTCGCCGCTGCTGCCGCCGATCCTGGCCGGGATCGACCTGACCGTCGAACCGGGCCGGCGGATCGGCATCGCCGGTCCGTCCGGTTCGGGAAAGTCGGTGCTGGCGAAGCTGGCCTGCGGCCTGCTGGCCCCCGAACCAGGCCGCGTCCTGCTCGACGGCCATCCGGTCGACGCGATGGCCCGGCGCTTCCCCGGCGCGGTGGCCCTGGTCGACCGCTCCAGCCCGGTGGAACCGGGAACGATCGCCGACAACCTGCGCTTCGGCGACCGGACCCTGAGCGACGCGGCCCTGCAAGGCGCGCTCGACCTCGTCGCCCTGACGGCGGATCTGGAGCCGCGCGGCGGCCTGTCGCTGATGCTCGCGCGGGGCGGGGCGGAACTGAGCGGCGGCCAGCGCCGCCGTCTGGCGCTGGCCCGCGCGCTGCTGCGCCGGCCGGCCCTGCTGGTGCTGGACGAGGCGCTGGACGCGCTGGAACCCGACCTCGACCGCGCGATCCGCGACCGGCTGCGCGCTCGAGGCTGCACGACGCTGATCGTCAGCCGCCGCCCGGAGAGTCTGCTCGGCTGCGACCGGGTGATCGAACTGGGCGCCGCCTCCCCTTGCGCCCCGGCGGCGGGAGCGGCGGAGCGATGAGCGGCCCCCTGGACGTCCCCTTGCTCACCCGGCTTCTGCGGGTCGCCGAAGCCGCCCCGTCCGGCGACGACGCCCTGCGCGACCGCGCGCGGGCCGAGGGGCTGCGCCTGCGCCGGGTCCGGCTGCGCCAGCGCGCGTGGTGGCGGCGCGACAACGGTCCGCTTCTGGTCACCCTTCGGGATGGCAACGGTCGCGCGCTGGTGCTCTGGCCGGATGGCAAGGGCGGCGCCGATGCCTGGGATCCGGCGGGCGGGCGCAGCGTGCCGCTCGACGGGGCGCTGGCCGCCCGTCTGGCGGAGGACGCCCACGCGCCGTTCCGCCGCTTCGGCGCCGGGCCGCTCTCCCCCGCCGCGTGGAACCGCTTCGCACGGGCGGGCGCCGGACGGGAGCGGGCGGCGGATTGGGCGGCCGGCTTCGGCCTCGGCCTGACAGCCGCGCTGCCGGGCGCCGCGCTGCTGACGCTCGGCCCGATGGTCGCGGCGGGCGACCGTTCCGGCATCCTGACGATTCTGGCCGCGCTGCTGGCCGCCGCGCTGGCAGGGGCGCTCTTCGATCATTCCCGGCGGATCGCGGCCGCGCGCGCGGCGGCGATGACCGACCTGGGGCTGCATGGCGGGCTCTGGGACCGGCTGTTCGACCTGCCGCTCCGCCTCCTGCGCGACACCCCGCCGCTGACGCTGGCCGAACGGCTGCACGACGGCGTCGCCGCGATGCAACAGGCCGAGGCCGCGCGGGCGTCGGTCCGCCGCGCCGTGCCGCAGTTGGTCCCGGCCCTTGCGGTCATGGGATGGGCGGCGCCGCTGCCGGCCCTGGCCGTAAGCCTGCTGCTGCTTGCCGGCGCCGCGACGCAGGCGGCGCTGCTGCGCCGCGCCGACGCCGCGCGGCGCGGCGGCGAGACGGCGACGCCGGAGCTGCGGCGGCGGATCGACCGGGCGGTGCAGGCGCTGCCGCAATTGCGTCTGCTCGGCGCCGCCCCCTGGGCGGCGGAGGAGGCGCGGGACGGGCTCGCCACGGCCGCCGTGATCAGGCGCCGGGCGGCCGATCGCCTTGCCGACGCCGACGCGGTCGGCCACGCGCTGAGCCTCGGCGCGCCGTTGCTGGGCGCCGGGCTGACCCTGGGGCAGGGCGGCGGCGTCGCCACCGCCGGGGCGCTGGCGCTGGCTGCGCTGCCCGCCTGCCGCGCCGCCCGCCGGCTCGCCGACGCCTTCGGCCGCCTGCCCCTGGCGGTCCGCCTGGAACCGCTGCGCCCGCTGCTGGAGGCTGCGCCCGAGGTGCCGCCCGGCGCGCCCGAACCGGGAAGGTTTGAAACCCTGGCCCTGCGCGACGTCACCTTCACCCATCCGGGCGCTCCGTCGCCGTGCCTGCGTGGGGTCGGGCTGACGCTGGCGCGCGGTGACATCCTGGCGGTCGCCGGGCCGTCCGGCAGCGGCAAGAGCACGCTGCTGGCGCTGGCGCTCGGGCTTGTCCGGCCGGAGTCCGGGGAGGTGCTGGTCAACGGCCGCGATCTGGCGGGGCTGGACGCCGCCGCCTACCGGGCGCGCATCGGCGCCGTGATGCAGGACGAGGAGATCGGGGTCGCGACCATCCGCTCGGTCATCCTCGGCATGGCGCCGCTGCCGGCGGAGCGGGCCTGGGAAGCGGCGCGGCTGGCCCGCCTGGACGCGGACATTGCGGCGATGCCGATGGGCATCCAGACCCTGGTCGCCGAGGGCAGCTTTCCCGCCGGTCTGGTCCAGCGCCTGCTGATCGCCCGCGCGCTCGCCCGCAACCCCGACCTGCTGGTGCTGGACGAGGCGACGGCGGCGCTGGACGAGGATGTCCAGGCCGCCTTGTTCGCCGACCTGCGGCGGCTCGGCGTCGCCGTGCTGGTGGCCAGCCACCGCCCGAGCACGCTGGCGCTGGCCGACCACGTTCTGCACCTGTCCCCGCCGCGCTGACCAGGGCCGTCCTAACGGAGGCGTCCCCTACATCTTCGCCGCCGCGTCGAACACCGCGTGGGTGTAGGCGCCCTCCGGCTTCCTCGAGATGACCGGCGCGGAGGCGCCCGACAGCAGGATGCCCACCGTGCGGTCGAAATCGGCCGGGTCGAGATAGCCGGTGCCCTTGGCGCCGCCCTCGATCAGCTTGGCGACTTCCTGCATCATGGTGGTCTGGTGCTCCTTGGTCTGGGCGCCGGTGGTGTCGGCGGCCAGCACGATGTCGACCGCCTCGGCCTGGTTCTTCGCCGCGTAGTCCCAGCCCTTGGCCGACGCCTTCACGAATCTCGCCAGCTTCTCCACCGTCTTCGGGTCGGAAAGCTGCCTGTCGGTGGCGTAGAGCCCGTCCTCCAGCGTGGCGACGCCCTGGTCCTGGTACTTGAAGACGACCAGATCCTCGGGCTTCATCCCGGCCTCGATGAGCTGCCAGTACTCGTTGTATGTCATGGTCGAGATGCAGGCCGCCTGCTTTTGCAGCAGCGGATCGACGTTGAAACCCTGCTTCAGCACCTTGACGTCCGGCGACGAACCGGAGGTCGAATAGCCGAGCTTGCTCATCCAGGACAGGAACGGGTACTCGTTGCCCGAGAACCAGACGCCCAGCGTGTTGCCCTTGAAGTCCTTCGGGTCGGCGATCCTCGCGTCCTTGCGGCAGGTCAGCATCATGCCGGACGTCTGGAAGAACTGGGCGATGTTGACCAGCGGCACGCCCTTCTCGCGGGTCGCCAGCGCCGACGGCATCCAGTCGACGATCACGTCGGCGCCGCCGGCCGCGATGATCTGCGTCGGGTTGATGTCGGGGCCGCCGGCCTTGATCGTCACCTCAAGCCCGGCGTCCTTGTAGAATCCCTTTTCCGCCGCGACGTAATAGCCGGCGAACTGGGCCTGGGTGACCCATTTCAGTTGCAGGGTCAGCGTCTCGGCGGCCGGGGCGGCGGTCGAGAAAGCGGTCAGCGCGGTGGCGGCGAGCAGGGCGGCGGTGGCGAGACTCTTCATCGCGTGCGTGTCCTTCTCTGGAATACGTCTGGAGCGGGGCGGCCGGGCACCAACGATGGCCCCGATCACGGCCACGGTCGAGTTGAACTTTCGGCCGCGTGAAGAAACCACGCCCGCCACACGCCGACGGACTGCGGCCGGGCAACAGCCTGCGACACCACGCGGCATCCGGGCGTGGATTGAAACAAACCGTCGCCTGAAGTATTTTAAACTCAAGCTGCGGTTCGATCCCCTGGAAGGACCTGCCGTGAACGTCGCCTCCCGCGCGGAGGTGCGGAGGATCCATGAGCGCATCCGCGATCCTGAAGCTCCAGAAGGTCGGCTTCACCGCCGAACAGGTGGAGGCGCTTGCCGATTTCATGGACACCCAGGCCGCCAGCAAGGCGGATCTCGGCGAAGCGAAGGCCGAACTGAAGGCCGACATCGTGGCCGTCCGGTCGGAATTAAGGGCCGATATCGCCGACGTCCGGTCGGAAGTCGTGGCTGTCCGGTCGGAATTGAAAGCCGACATCGCCGACGTACGATCCGATCTGAGGCTGCTCGAGCAACGGATGACGGTCAAGCTCGGCGGCATGTTGCTGGCCTTCGCCGGCGTCCTGCTGGCCGCGATCAGGTACCTGCCGCTGCATCCCTGACCGGCCGGGCACCGCCCTCCGAAGGCGGCGCTCCCGCGCCCGCCTCCAGCAGGCCCATGAAGCGTTCCAGCACCAGGTTCGGCGGCACGCCCTTCTTCGTCACCGCGTGGAACTCCAGCCTGTGCCGGTGGCTGTCGGGCAGCAGGGCGCGCATCGCCCCGCGCTCCACCCACTGGCGGGCGTAATGCACCGGCAGGAAGCCGACGTAGCAGCCGGTCAGCAGCAGGAAGGCGACGCCCTCGCGGTCGGTCGCCGTCGCCGTGGTGTTCAGGGGGTGGGGCAGCGGCCCCTGGGTCGGCGCCACGGCGTCGGCGGCCTCCACCGCCGCGCGCGTCACCGAATCCGGCGGCGCGTCGAACAGCGGGTGGCCCCGGCCGCAATAGAGCCGCGATTCCTCCTCGTAGAGCGGCAGGCGGGCAAGGCCGGGCAGGGCGCGGCGCGCCGGCACCACGCCGACATGCAGCCGGCCGTCCAGCACGCCGCGCTCGATCTCGTTGGGCGGAACCATGCGGATGTTGACCCGCACCTCAGGCCCCTGGACCTTCAGCCCGCGCAGCGCGTCGGTCACCCGCATCTGCGGCAGGGTGACGAGGTTGTCGATGATGCCGATGTTCAGCTCGCCGCGCAGCCGGCCGTGCGCCGCGTTGATCTCGCTGCGGAAACTCTCCAGCCCGGCCAGCAGGCGCAGCGCCGCCTCGTAGGCCAGCCGCCCCTCCTCGGTCAGCCGGAAGCCGGCGCGGCCCCGGCGGCACAGGCTCAAGCCCAGCCGGCGCTCCAGGTCGGCCATGTGCAGGCTGATGGCGGCGCGGCCGATGTTCAGCTCGACCTCCGCCGCCGAGAAGCCGCCGCACTCCACCACCGTCCGGAACACCCGCAGCAGCCGGATGTCCACGTCGGTGACGGCCGGCATGGGGTGGGGGGGCTTGCTCATGGCGGTGCTCGAATGTTTGGGAAAGGCTTGAGTGAAGTTTGAACGGTTGGGATTTAACCACATCCATCGACCCGGCACACTGTCCGCCTCGCGCACCCTCATCGACCCCCCTTCATCAACCCACAGGCGCAGGAGAGCGGCGGATGGCCCCCTTGGACGACGACCACAGCTTCGGATCCGACCGGGCCGGCGGCCTGACCCGCGCGGAGATGGACGCGCATTGGATGCCCTTCACCGGCAACCGCGAGTTCAAGTCCAACCCGCGCGTCATCGTGAAGGCCGAGGGCTGCTGGTACGAGGACGCGCGCGGCCGCAAAATCTACGACAGCCTGTCGGGCCTGTGGTGCTGCGGCGCCGGCCACGGCCGCCGCGAGATTTCGGAAGCCGTCGCCCGCCAGATCGCCGAGCTGGACTACAGCCCGGCCTTCCAGCACGGCCACCCCGCCGCCTTCAAGCTGGCGCACAAGCTGGCCTCGATGACGCCGGCCGGGCTCGACCATGTGTTCTTCGTCAATTCCGGGTCGGAGGCGACCGACACCGCGCTGAAGATGGCGCGCGCCTATTGGCGGCTGAAGGGCCAGCCGGCCAAGACCAAGCTGATCGGCCGTTCCAAGGGCTATCACGGGGTCAATTTCGGCGGCATCAGCCTGGGCGGCATCGGCGGCAACCGCAAGCTGTTCGGCACCGGCGTCGATGCCGACCACCTGCCGCACACTCTGCTGCCGCAGAACCTCTTCACCAAGGGCATGCCCGACGAGGGCGCATATCTGGCCGACGCGCTGGAGGAACTCGTCGCCCTGCACGACGCCTCCAACATCGCCGCCGTGATCGTCGAGCCGCTGGCCGGGTCCGCCGGCGTGCTGCCGCCGCCCAAGGGCTATCTCCAGCGCCTGCGCGAGCTGTGCACCAAGCACGGCATCCTGCTGATCTTCGACGAGGTCATCACCGGCTTCGGCCGCATGGGCGCGGCCTTCGGCGCCGACGCCTTCGGCGTGGTGCCGGACATCATGAACGTCGCCAAGGGCCTGACCAACGGCGCCGTGCCGATGGGCGCCGTGGTCGCCAGCCATGAAATCTACCAGACCTTCATGGACAATGGCGGGCCGGACTATCTGGTGGAGTTCCCGCACGGCTACACCTACTCCGCCCACCCGGTCGCCTGCGCCGCCGGCCTCGCCGCCCTCGACCTGTTCGAGCGGGAAAAGCTGGCCGACAGGGCGGCGGCGCTCGCCCCGCATTTCGAGAGCGTGCTGCACGGGCTGAAGGGGCTGAAGCACGTCGCCGACATCCGCAACTACGGGCTGGCCGGCGCCGTCACCATCGCGGCGCTGCCGGGCGAGCCGGCGCGGCGGCCCTACGAGATCGCCATGAAATGCTGGGAGGCGGGCTTCTACGTCCGCTACGGCGGCGACACCCTCCAGTTCGGCCCGCATTTCCATGCCGAGCCGGCCGACCTCGACCGGCTGATGACCGTGGTCGCCGACGCCATCCAGGCGACCGCCTGACCCCGGCCTCCGATCCGGGGCCCGGAACACCGCCGGGCCACGCGCTGTTGGGCTTCTGCCAAGCGTGGCCGGCGGTGGAGGATGGGCGATGGAATGCAGGCTCGACGGGCAGGTGGCGCTGGTCACTGGCGCCAGTTCCGGCCTGGGCGAGGCCATCGCCCGGCTGTTCGCCGGGGCGGGCGCCGCCGTGGTCGTAAACTACCATTCCGGGGCCGGGCGGGCCGCCGATCTGGTCCGCCGGATCGAGGAGGATGGCGGCCGGGCCGTCGCCATCGGCGGCGACGTGGCGGACGAGGCGGCGGTGGAGCGGCTGTTCGACGGGGCCGTCGCCGCCTTCGGCGCGGTGGACATCCTCGTTGCCAACTCCGGCCTTCAGAAGGACGCCCCCATCGGGTCGATGGCGCTGTCCGACTGGCAAAAGGTGATCGACGTCAACCTGACCGGCCAGTTCCTCTGCGCCCGCGCCGCGATCCGCCGCTTCCGCGCCCAGGGCGACCGCGGCGTGTCGCGGGCCATCGGCAAGATTTTGTGCATGAGCTCGGTCCACGAGACCATCCCCTGGGCCGGGCACGTCAACTACGCGGCGTCCAAGGGCGGCGTCGCCCTGCTGATGCGCAGCCTCGCGCAGGAGGTCGCGGGCGAGCGCATCCGGGTCAACGGCCTCGCCCCCGGCGCCATCCGCACGCCGATCAACGAGAAGGCGACGACCGGGGCGGCGGAGGAGAAGCTTCTCGGCCTCATCCCCTACGGCCGGGTCGGCGAACCGCTGGACGTGGCGCGGGCGGCGCTGTTCCTGGCGTCGGACATGGCGGACTATCTGGTCGGCGCGACGCTGACGGTCGACGGCGGGATGACGCTCTACCCCGCCTTCCGCGACAACGGCTGAGCGCCCGTCCTTCTATGCCCCCGGCGCCACCACGAAGCAGGCCATGCCGAGCCCGACCAGGCCGTTGCAGGCGCTGGCCGCGTCCTGCTGGGTCAGGCCGGTCAGGCGGGCGCGGTAGAGCGGCCCGCCCTGGGTGTCCACCGGCTGGACGATCTTCTGGGTGCGCGCCAGGGCGCCGGGCATCGAGCGGCGGGCACGGTCGATCACCCGCGTGCTGTCCTCCGGCGACTTGAAGGCGCCGAGCTGGACCGTCCAGCCCCCGCCGCCGGAACCACCGCCCATCGACGGCGGCGTCGGGCGGGCGTTGGGCAGCGCCGTGTCGGGAGCCACCACCCGCACCGGGCCGGACTGCGCGGCGATCGGAGCGGGCAGGGCGGCCACCGCGATGGGTTGCCGCGACGACGCCGGAGGCGGCGCGTAGGAGGGCGCCGGCGGCGTGTAGGCCGGAGCCGCAGGCGGCGTGTAGGAGGGCGCCGGAGGCGGCGTGTAGGCCGGCGGGCTGTAGGAGGACACCGCGTAGGGCGGCGGGGCGGTGCCGCTGTCGCTGCTCTGGGGAACGCCGCCCTGGGGGGCGCTGACCAGCACGATGTCGGCGCCGGTCGGCGACGGGGTGCGGTTCAGGCGCGGGCCGACAGAGGCGATGTATCGCTTCGTCTCGCCGGGCAGGCTGCGCTTGCCGGCCAGATAGTCGCCGTAGCAGCCCGGCCCGCAATTGTAGGCGCCAAGGAAGCCCGGCGCGCCGAACAGGTTGTACATCTCGCGCAGATAGGCGGTGCCGGCGATGATGTTGTCGTGCGGGTCGTAGGGGTCGGAGCCGAGGTCGTGCTTGCGGCGCAGTTCCTCGTAGGTCGCGGGCATCACCTGCATCAGGCCCATGGCGCCGGCCTTGCTGACGATGGGGCGGCCGTTCACCATGGTGCGCCCGCCGCTCTCCTGGCGGATGACCTCGCGGATCCACAGTTCGGGCATGTCGAAGCGCTTGGAGGCTTCCGACACATAGGCGTCGATCTCGGCCGGGGTGGCGGTCCGCGAACCGCCGCTGCCGCCACCGCTGGCGCAGGCGGAGAGGACCGACAGAACGGCACAGGCCAGCAGTGGCTTCACGCGACGCATGGGGCCCCTCATGTCTTTGCAACCACCCTCTCAATTTGGAGGGGGGACGATTGCACATTCGGGATGGCCGGTAAACCACCGGGACTGTGACCTTCGCTCAAGGATGGGGGAGAGGCCTAGCGGTCGGCCGGAGGGTCGAGGTCCAGCTCGCGCAACAGCCGCTCCTTCGCCGTCGATCCGCTGGAGACCGGGGCCGGGCGGCGACGCCGCAGGACACCGAGCAGCCTGGCCGGACGCTCCGCCGATTCCCGGCGGGCGGCGCGCTCGGCCGCGCGCCGGGCGATGACGGCGGCGCGCTCGGCCAGCGGCAGCCGCAGCCGGTCGGGCAGCGCCTTGAAAGCAAGGTCGGCGCGCTGGAGGTCGACCGGCGCCTCGGTGGAGCGGGCGATGCGCAGGGCGATGCGGAACAGGTCGAGCTCCCACGCGTCGGCGGGCGCGTGCGGCAGCGTTTCGGCCGCCCGCAGCAGCGCGTCGAGTCCCTTGCCGTCCTGTTCCCCGTTCATCCCGCGCCTTCGCGTCCCGTGGTTCCCCAGGCCGCACTATAAAGCCGGTTGCGAGGCGTCGCGGGTGTGTCAAATCATCCGGGGAGATCTGCCCCGCCGGCGCGCAGATGGCGGTCGACAGGGCGCCCCGCCGCTCCTATGGTCGCCGGAAACGAGCGCGCGGGGGTCCATCATGGCGACGAAACGGAAAGACGGGGCGAACGGCAAGGAAGGCGGACGGGGCGGCTCCTTCGCCGGGACGCCGGCCGACCGGCTGATCCGGCTGTGGCGCGCCAACGACCAGCGCTTCGGCGTGCTGCTCGACGAGATTCTCGATTCGGGCCGCCAGCCGGTGATCGAGGCCGCCATCGCCAAGCTGCGCGAGGACGAATCCTACGCCTTCATCGACGAGGTCGACGCCTTCTCCGAGACGCTCCAGCGCACCGACAGCTACGGCGACCCGTCGACGGTGACGCTGTTCTGGCTGGCGGTGGAGGTCGAGGGCGACCTGACCGAGCCGCCGCCGGTCGAGGTCATCGAGCGCGGCCTCGATTCCTCCGGCCTGCTGGAGACCGCCGCCGACACGAGGCTGCTGCCGCTGTGGCTGGATCCGGAACCGCTGGCCTATCTGGAGGCCGCCGACCGCCGGACCCTGCTGCACCGGCTGCTGGAATCGACCGAACAGGCCGAGGCCTTCGTCCGCAAGCAGGATCTGCTGGCGCCCGCCCAGCCCGACGCCGAGCAGCCCGGCCCGCGTTTCGTCGCCGTGGTCGGTCTGGTCGAGGAGAGCGACGACGCCATCGCCGCCGCCAACGACGCGCAGCCCGACCCGCTGAAGCTCGGCATCGGCGACGCCGACGAGCCGGAGATCGACCCGGCCGAGGAGCTTCGCATCAAGGAGGCGATGGCCGTCTTCTCGGACGCGGTGAAGGCCGCCGATCCGCGCGTGCGCCGCTGCGAGCCGATCGGCGGCCTGACCGACCTGCTCGACTTCACCGCCGACGAGGCGTGGCAGGGCGACGGCGCGCTGGACGAGGTGGCCGACTTCCTCGACGTCGCCAGCAACGAGACCGTCGATGGCGTCGTCGACGCCAGCGTGTCCGACACGGTCGCCGGCCTGCACGTCCGCGCCTTCGATTCCGAGGGGCGGCTGCTCGACGACCGGCTGTTCTCGCTGGAGGAAGGCCAGACGGCGGAGGCCATGGCCCTGCTGAAGCGGCGCTGCCGCCGCGTCACCACCGGCTGACGGTCACGGCTTGGCGGCGGCGACGCGCAGGATCTCGCCGCGCCTCTCGTCGGTCAGCAGGTAGAGCGCGCCGTCCGGTCCCTGCCGGACGTCGCGGATGCGCTTGCCGAGCGACCGGAGCAGCCGCTCCTCGTGCGTCACCCGCGTGCCGTCCAGTTCCAACCGCACCAGCTCCTGGGAGGCCAGCCCGCCGTTGAACAGGCTGCCCTTCCAGCCCGGAACGGCGTCGGCCGTGTAGAAGGCCATGCCCGAGGCGCCGATCACCGGCGTCCACTGATAGCGGGGATCCTCCATGCCGGGGGCGCTCTTCTTTCCGGTGCCGACCGGGGTGCCGTTGTAGTTCACGCCGTTCGACACCTCCGGCCAGCCGTAATTCTTCCCGGCCTCCGGCACGTTGATCTCGTCACCGCCACGCGGACCGTGCTCGTTCAGCCACAGCGCGCCGGTCTGCGGGTGAAGGGCGGCGCCCTGGGCGTTGCGGTGGCCGTAGGACCAGATCTCCGGCAAGGCGCCCGGACGGTTCACGAAGGGGTTGTCGGCCGGGACGCTGCCGTCGCGGTTGACGCGGATGAGCTTGCCGAGATGCGAGTTCAGATCCTGCGCCTGGGTGCGGAACCGCTCCTCGGAGCGCTCGCCGAGCGTGATGTAGAGATGGCCGGCGCGGTCGAAGACCAGCCGCGACCCGTAATGCTTGGTGCTGTCCACCTTGGGCTTCTGCGAGAAGATCACCCGGACACTCTCCAGCGACCGGCCGTCCGCGCTGAGCGCGCCGCGCGCGACGGCGGTGGAGTTGCCGCCCGGACCGGGTTCGGAGAAGCTGAGATAGACGAGGCGGTTGCCGGCGAAATCCGGGTCGAGCGCCACGTCGAGCAGCCCGCCCTGGCCGCGGTCGTCCACCTTCGGCACCCCGCGCAGGGGCTCGGAGCGCGTGCCGTCGGCGCCGACGACGCGCAGGTTGCCCTCCTTCTCCGTCACCAGCATCCGCCCGTCGGGCAGGAAGGCCAGCCCCCAGGGGTGCCGCAGCCCTTCGGCGACCGTCGTGACCTGAACGGTCGCCTTTTCCGTCCGGAAGGTCTGGTCGACCGCCGCGGCCGGGCCGGCGGCGAGGGACAGGCCGAGGACGGTCAGGGCGGTCGTGAGGGCGGCGGTTCGGGCGATGCGGCGCATGCGGGTCCTCCCAGGGTTCTTCCTCCAAGCCTAGGTGGGGGCATGCGCGCGCCTGACAAGAGCCTCAGCCGGCCAGCCGTCCCATCACCCCGGCGCCGATCTCGAAGGAGCGCAGCCGGGCGGCGTGGTCGAAGATCTGGCCGGCGAGGATCAGCTCGTCGGGCTGGGTGACGCGGATGATCTCGGCCAGACGCGCCGCCACCGTGTCCGGCGAGCCGACGGCGGAGACGGCGAGCGCCCGCTCGACCATCGCCTGCTCGCCCGGCCCCCAGAAGGCGTCGATGTCGTCGATGGGGGCGGGCAGCGGCCCCGGCGTGCCGCGCCGCAGCTTGGCGAACTGCTGCTGGGCCGAGGTGAAGATGCGCCGCCCTTCGGCGTCGCTGTCGGCGGCGAACAGGTTGACGGCGACCATCGCGTGCGGCTTGGCGAGCGCGGCCGACGGTTCGAAGCGGGCGCGGTAGATGGCCAGCGCCTCCATCAGCATGTCGGGCGCGAAATGCGACGCGAAGGCGAAGGGCAGCCCCATCATCGCGGCGAGTTGCGCGCTGAACAGGCTGGATCCCAGAAGCCAGATCGGCACGGACAGGCCGGCCCCCGGCACGGCGCGGATGCGCTGGTTGGGCTCCGCCTCCTCGAAATACATCTGGAGTTCGACGACGTCCTGCGGGAAGCGGTCGGCGCTGTCGCCCATGTCGCGGCGCAGCGCGCGGGCGGTCATCATGTCGGTTCCCGGCGCCCGGCCGAGCCCGAGGTCGATGCGCCCCGGAAACAGCGAGGCCAGCGTGCCGAACTGCTCGGCGATCACCAGCGGCGCATGGTTGGGCAGCATCACCCCGCCCGAGCCGACGCGGATGGTCGAGGTGCCGGCGGCGACGTGTCCGATAACCACGGCGGTGGCGGCGCTGGCGATGCCCGGCATGTTGTGGTGCTCGGCCAGCCAGTAACGCGTGTAGCCCCAGCGCTCGGCGTGCCGCGCGAGGTCCAGCGTGTTGCGGAAGGAATCGGCGGCCGTCGCCCCCTGGACGATCGGGCTGAGGTCGAGGACGGAATAGGGAATCATGGCGGGGTCCGCGAAATGGGGGCGTTGGGGGAGAGTTGGGAGCGGAGGGCGCCGGGGTCCACCGCCCCACCCCCTCCCGGCCCCGCAGGCCAGATCTGCGCCGCGCGCCCGGCCGGTTCCCCCTTCAATCCGTCAGATGGCCGAGCGGCAGGGCGGTGCGGTAGCGCACCTGCTTCAAGGCGAAGCCCGAGCGGATGCTGGCGACGCCGGGGATGCGGGTCAGATGATCCTTCAGGAAACGCTCGTAGCTCGCCAGATCGGGCACGACGACGCGCAGCAGGTAATCGGCGTCGCCGGTCATCAGGTAGCATTCCAGCACCTCGGGCCGCTCCATCACGGCGGCCTCGAAGGAATCGAGCCGGTCCTCGACCTGACGGTCCAGGCTGACATTCACAAAGACGTTGACCGGAAGATCGACCGAGGCCGGATCGACCAGCGCCACGTAGCGGCCGATCACCCCGGCCTCCTCCAGCGCCTTGACCCGGCGCAGGCAGGGCGAGGGCGACAGGCCGACCCGCCCGGCCAGATCGTTGTTGTGCTGGCGCCCGTCCTCCTGGAGCAGGGCGAGGATCCGGCGGTCGATCCGGTCGAGTCTGATCTTTGGCATCGGATGCCGTTTCCCCGGTTGCGGCGCAATCCGATGCTAAAGCGATCGCGGTCCTACCGCCAGTTCGCAAGCACCTGCCCGGCCGCCGATGATAGGCTTTTCCCATCATCGACCGCCCATCCCCAACGAATTCCCCACGAGAGGGTGACGCCATGACCGCGACCGTTCCGAACCGTGCCGACGACCTCGCCTGCCTGCGCGAGCTGGAGCGCAAGGTTCTCTGGCTCGCGTCCTGGACCATCCACAACGCCAACCACCTCCGCCCGAACCTGGACGGGCTGAAGATCGGCGGGCACCAGGCGTCCTCGGCCTCGCTGGCGACGATCATGACGGCGCTCTATTTCGCCGTGCTGCGCCCGGAGGACCGCGTCGCGGTGAAGCCGCACGCCAGCCCGAACTTCCACGCCATCCAATATCTGTTGGGCAACCAGACGCGGGAGAAGCTGGAGAGTTTCCGCGGCTACCAGGGCGCGCAGTCCTACCCGTCGCGCACCAAGGACATCGACGACGTCGATTTCTCCACCGGCTCGGTCGGGCTGGGGGTGGCGCAGACGCTGTTCGCCTCGCTGGCCCAGGACTATCTGAAGGCCAAGGGCTGGGCGAAGGATCTGCCCGAGGGCCGCATAGTCTCGCTGGTCGGCGACGCCGAGATGGACGAGGGCAACATCTTCGAGGCCCTGCTGGAGGGCTGGAAGCACGGGCTGCGCAACACATGGTGGATCGTCGACTACAACCGCCAGAGCCTCGACGCGGTGATCCGCGAGGGGCTGTGGGAGCGGCTGGAGAACATCTTCCGCGCCTTCGGCTGGGACGTGGTGATCCTGAAATACGGCACGCTGATGCAGGCGGCCTTCCGGGAACCGGGCGGCGAGCGGCTGCGCGAGTGGATCGACCGCTGCCCGAACCAGCTCTATTCGGCGCTGACCTACCAGGCTGCTGCCCAGGGCGGGGCGGTCTGGCGCCGCCGGCTGCTGGACGATCTCGGCGACCAGGGCCCCGTCACCCGGCTGATCGAGAGCCGCAGCGACGCGGAACTGGCGGCGCTGATGGGCAATCTTGGCGGCCACGACCTGCCGTCGCTGCTCGACGCCTTCGAGCAGGCGCGGACGCACGACCGGCCGGTCTGCTTCATCGCCTACACCGTCAAGGGCGCCGGCCTGCCGCTGGCCGGCCACAAGGACAACCATTCCGGCCTGCTGACCCCCGCCCAGATGGACGGCTTCCGCGAATCCCACGGCATCCGCCCCGGCCACGAGTGGGACCGCTTCGAGGGCACCGCCCTGCCGGCGGCGACGCTGGAGTCCTTCCTGGCGCGGGTTCCCTTCGCGCAAAAGGGCCGGCGACGCCACGCGGCGCCGCCCGTGCCGGTGCCCGCCGCCCTGGCGGTGCCGGCGCAGAAGAGCCTGTCGACCCAGGCCGCCTTCGGCCTGATCCTCAACGAGCTGGGGCGCGAGCGCTCCGACTTGGCCGAGCGCATCGTCACCACCGCCCCCGACGTGACGGTCTCCACCAACCTCGGCGCCTGGGTCAACCGGCGCGGCCTGTTCGCCAAGAGCGAGATGGCCGACCTGTTCAAGAAGGAGCGGATCCCCTCCACCTACAATTGGCAGTTCTCGCCGACGGGCCAGCACATGGAGCTGGGCATCGCCGAGTCCAACCTGTTCATCCTGCTGTCGGCGCTGGGGTTGTCGCATTCGCTGTTCGGCGAGCGGCTGCTGCCGATCGGCACCGTCTACGACCCCTTCATCATGCGCGGGGCCGACCAGCTCAACTACGCCTGCTACCAGGACGCACGCTTCCTGCTGGTGGCGACGCCGTCGGGGGTGACGCTGGCGCCGGAGGGCGGCGCCCACCAGTCGATCGCCACCCCGCTGGTCGGCATGGCGCAGGATGGGCTGGCCTATTTCGAGCCGGCCTTCGCCGACGAGCTGGCGGTGGTCATGCGCTGGGCCTTCGACTACATGCAGCGCGACGGCGCGAAGGGCGACGGTCCGGGGGAGCCGGACGAGCGCAACTGGCTGCGCGACGAGACCGGCGGCTCGGTCTATATGCGCCTGTCCTCGCGCGCGCTGGAGCAGCCGTCCCGCACCATCGACGAGGGGCTGGAGCGCGACATCGTCGACGGCGCCTACTGGCTGCGGCGGCCGGGGCCGAACGCCCAGGTGGTGGTCGCCTACACCGGCGCCGTGGCGCCCGGCGCGATCGAGGCGGTCGGCATGCTGGGCGAGGACCGGCGCGACGTCGGGCTGCTCGCCGTCACCTCCGCCGACCGGTTGCAGGCGGGGTGGAGCGCCGCGCAGCGGGCGCGTGAACGCGGCCTCGGCCACGCGCGTTCCCACATCGAGCGGCTGCTGGAGGGGGTGCCGCCGCACTGCGCGCTGGTCACGGTGGTGGACGGCCATCCGGCGACGCTGGGCTGGCTCGGCTCGGTCGCCGGGCACCGCACGCGGGCGCTGGGGGTGGAGCATTTCGGCCAGACCGGGACGATCGCCGACCTGCACCGCCATTTCGGCATCGACGCGCAGGGCATCGCGCGGGCGGCCGAGGCGCTGTCGCCGGGCCGTCCGGTGCGGCATCTGCGGGCCGTGTGAGAACGCGTCGCGGGTGGCGCGGTGTCAGCCGCGCTATCCCTCGCGATCGTCGAAGAAGCGCCCGCTCTGGTTCAGCGTCTCGGCGAAGCGTTGCGCCTGATCGCGCGAGAGCCCGTCGAAGCACAGCGCGCCGACGACGGCGCAGCCGCCCGTCGTCTGGTCGATGACCGACCAGACGTCGTCGCCGGCGTGGCAACGGGCTTCGTAGCGTTGGGTGTGAGCCTCCATGTCGTGCCCCCGTCTCCTGGATCCGTGACCCTTCTTCTACGGGCGGGGGCGGCACAGCCCTGCGTTGCGATTAAGGGGTAGTCTCTCCCCGCAATCCCAGCCGGCCGGCGAGGCGGAACAGGTTGCCGCGGTCCAGCCCCAGGGCGCGCGCCGCCTTGGCCCAGTTGCCCTCGTGGCGGTCGAGCTGCCCGCGGATCATGCGGCGCTGAAGCTCGTCCACCGCCTCGCGCAGCGGGAGGTCGGACGGCGGCGGCGGGGGAGGCGCCTGGACCGTCGGCGGGGCCTCCTCCTCGGCCAGCCCGAGGTCGGCGGCGGTCAGCGTCAGCACGCCCCCCTCGGCGGCCCGCGCGGCGCGGGCGCGGATGGCGCCCCGGCCGATGGCGTGCTCCAGCTCGCGCACGTTGCCCGGCCAGGGGTAGGTCAGCATGCGCCGCTCAGCATCCGCCGAGAGCCGCAGGTTGCGCAAGCCCAGCCGCGCCCGGTTGCGCTCCAGGAACAGGCCGGCGAGCCGCAGCGTCTCGGTCCCCCGCTCGCGCAGCGGCGGGACGTGCAGGGGGTAGACGCTGAGTCGGTGGTAGACGTCGGCGCGGAAACGGCCGTCGCGCACCTCCTGCACAAGATCGCGGTTGGTCGCGGCGACGACACGGACGTCCACCGTCAGGTGACGGTCGGACCCGACCCGCTGGATCTCGCCGTTCTGCAAGGCCCGCAGCATCTTGGCCTGGACCGCCAAGGGAAGCTCGCCGACCTCGTCGAGGAACAGGGTGCCGCCGTCGGCCAGCTCGAACTTACCGCGCCGGTCGGCGACGGCGCCGGAGAAGGCGCCGCGAACATGGCCGAACAGCTCGCTCTCCACCAGCGATTCCGGCAGCGCCGCGCAGTTGACATGCACCAGCGGCCCATGCGCCCGGCGCGAGCGGTCGTGCAGGCGGCGCGCCACCAGCTCCTTGCCGACGCCGGTCTCGCCCAGCACCAGCACCACCAGATCGCTGTCGGCGACGGTGTCGACCTCGCGCAGCAATGCCGCCATCGCCGGCCCCTCGCCGACCAGATCGGAGCCGGGGTCCGGACGCTCGTCGAACGGGCGCTCCCCGGCGAAACGCGAAAGCTCGCGGCCGGCCAGGGCGGCGCGGCGCTCCTGCGCCTCGGCGAGCGACGCCGCCAGCCGGGCGAAGCCGGCGATGCTCCCCTCCAGCCCGTCGAAACTGCCGGCGCGCAGGGCGTCGAGGGTCAACACCCCCCACGGGCGCCCGGCCACCAGCAGCGGCACCCCGACGCAGTCGTGGACGTGCAGCCGGTCGCTGTGGTCGGGGATCAGCCCGTCATAGGGATCGGGCAGCGCGGAGTCGGCCGGAAAACGCAGTGGCCGGTTGCCGGCCTCGACGATCGCCTTGAACCGGGGATGCTCGTCCAGCAGGAAGCGGCGGCCCAGCGTGTCGGGACTGAGCCCCCGCGTTGCCAGCGGCACCAGCCGGTCGCCGTCCTGGCGCAGCAGGGCGCAGGCGTCGCAAGGCAGGCGGTGGGCGAGCAGCTCCAGCAGGGCCGGCCACAGCCGCGCCGGCTCGTCCAGCCGGTCCAGCAGCTCCGCCGCCTCCCCTGTGGTCAGGGCGGCGGCCTCCGTAAGCGTCGTCGGAATGACAGCGTTGTTGTCCATTCGACATCATAACCCAGCGTGTCACTCTGACAACAGCCCCAACCAGTCCGGCGGAAAGTCGGGGCCGTCGTCCTGGCACGGGGATTGCCATTCGAATGCGACATCGTGCCGCGCGAAAGGATTGCCTCCTCCATGCTGACCCCCGCCCAGATCGCCGTCGTCAAGGCCACCGCCCCGGTCGTCGCCGCCAACGCCAACCGCATCACCGGGACCTTCTACCCGCTGATGTTCGAGCGCTTCCCCGAGGTGCGCGCCGTCTTCAACCAGAGCCACCAGCGCGGCGGCGCCCAGCCGGAGGCGCTGGCCAACGCCATCATCGCCTACGCCTCCAACATCGACCGGCTGGAGGTGCTCGGCCCGGCGGTCGAGGGCATCGTGCAGAAGCACGTCTCGCTGAACATCACCCCGGACCAGTACGAGATCGTCGGCACCTGCCTGATGGAGGCCATCGGCCGCGTGCTGGGCGACGCGGTGACGGCCGAGGTCGCCGACGCCTGGGGTGCGGCCTACTGGCAGCTCGCCCGCCTGCTGATCGCGGCGGAGGAGGCGGAATACGCCCGCAAGGCCGCGCTGACCGGCGGCTGGCGCGGCGCGCGGCGCTTCCGCATCGCCGGGAAGACCTCGGAGAGCGCGGTCATCACCTCCTTCCGGCTGGAGCCGGTGGACGGCGGGCGGGTGATGGATTTCCTGCCCGGCCAGTATCTCGGCCTCAAGCTGTCGATCGGCGGCGAGACGGTCCACCGCAACTACAGCCTGTCGGCCTCGCCGAACGGCCGCGACTACCGAATTTCGGTGAAGCGCGAGGCGCAGGGGCTGGTGTCCGGCTTCCTGCACGACCGCGCGCGGGTGGGCGACGAGCTGGAGGTCTACCCGCCGGCCGGCGAGTTCGTGCTGCGCGAGGGCGACGGCCCGCTGCTGCTGATCACCGGCGGGGTGGGGCAGACCCCGGCGCTGCCGCTGGCCGAGCAGGCGCTCGCCGCCGGCCGCAAGGTGGTCTATGTCCACGCCGCCATCAACGGCTCGGTCCACGCCTTCCGCGGCCATCTCGACGCGCTGGCGGGCCGCCACCAGGGGCTGACGACCGTCTATTGCTACGCCGAGCCGGAGACGGCCGACCAGCCGCACCTGACCGGCCTGCTCGACCGCGAGCGTCTGGCGGCGCTGCTGCCGCGGGAGCCGGGCGTCGCCGCCTATGTCGTCGGGCCGAAGCCCTTCATGACGGCGGTGATCGGGGCGCTGACCGCGCTGGGCCTGCCCGCCTCGGCGATCTTCCACGAGTTCTTCGGGCCGAAGGAAGCCATCGCCTGAGCGGAACCCCTTCAAAACGAAAGACCACGACCATGGACATGACAAGCTTCAACGACCACCACGCCGAGGTTCTGGCGCTCGCCGCCTCCGTCGAACGCCGGCTCGACCCGGCGGCGGTGGCGGCGGATCCGGCCGCCGTGTCGGGCGAGCTGGTGCGGCTGTTCGGCAAATTCTCGGTCCATCTGGCGATCGAGGACAAGGCGCTCTACCCCCGGCTGGCGCGCGGCGCCGACCCGGCGCTGCGCAGCATGGCGGTGCGCTTCCAGGAGGAGATGGGCGGGCTGACCCAGCGCTTCGACTCCTACCGCAAGGCGTGGCCGGGGCCACTGGCCATCGCCAGGGATCCCGCCCGCTTCATCGCCGAGACGCGCGCCATCCTCGCCCAGCTCAAGGCGCGGATCGGCCGCGAGGACGCCGAACTCTACCCGCTGGCGGCCAGGGCGGCGGCCTGACGCGTCGAGCAGGAAAACCGGCGGGTCAGCGCAGCGACGGCTGTCCGTGCCCGCCGTCGGTCTCCTTCAGCCGGCTGGTGCGCAGCTCGCCCGAGCGGTCGAGCACCGGGTAGGCGGTGGCGGCCAGATGGGCGTTGATGCGCCGCAGGTCGCGCAGGATGTCGATGTGCAGCGCGCTGGTCTCCAGGCTTTCGCCCCGGCCGGCGCGCAGGCGGGCGAAGTGCGCCTCGGTCGCCCGGGTCTCCAGGTCGCGCATGACCTCCTTCTCCCGCATCAGGCTGCGCGCCGCCCGCAGATCGCCCGACACGAAGACCGCCGCCGCCAGCCGCTGGGTGGACAGCAGCCGTTCCAGCATGCCGGTGATCTCCGCGGCCCCTTCCTCGGAAAAGCGCAGCTTGCGCTTGATCTTCTTCGACGCCGCATCCATCAGGCTGCGGTCGATGATGTCGCCGACATGCTCCAGATTGATGACCAGCGTCAGGATTCCGGCGGCGCGGCGGGCGTCGCGCTCGTCCATCTCATCGGGCTCGATGTGGGTCAGATACTCCTTGATCGCGCTCTGCAACCGGTCGAGCACGTCGTCCATCCGCCGGATCTCCTGGATCAGCTTGCGGTCGCCGGTGCGGAAGACGTCGAGCGCGCCGCGCAGCATCACCTCCACCGTGTCGGACATGCGCAGGGCCTCGCGCGCGGCGTTGGCGATGGCGAGGTGCGGGGCGGCGAGGGCGGCGCGGTCGAGATGCAGCGGGGCGGAAGGGTCGGCAACGCTCACCCGCTCCGGGAACAGGCGGACCAGCAGCCGGGCCAGCGCCGGCAGCGGCAGCACGAACAGCGCGGCGAGCGCCAGGTTGAACAGCAGGTGGAAGTCGGCGGCAAGCCGGCCGCCGCTGCCCGACAGCCGGGTCATCGCCGCGACGATCGGGTCGCCGGCCACCAGCACCAGCAGGCAGCCGACCGCCCGGTTCAGCAAATTGCCGACGGGAAGGCGGCGGACGGCCGGGTTGCCGTCGGGACCGCCGCCGCCCGGCCCCTCGAGGATCGGGTTGATGGCGCTGCCGAGGTTGGCCCCCGCCACCATGGCGAGGACGGCGTGCGGCGCGATCACCTGGGTGCCGGCCAGCGAGGCGATCAGCAGCACGATGGCGACGCTGGAATGGGCGGCCCAGGTCAGGACCGCCGCCAGCAGCAGGGCGATCACCGGATCGCCGGTCAGCACGGCGAGGATCTCGCGGAAGGCCGCGTCGCCGCCGACCGGCTCGATCGTCACCAACAGCAGGTGCAGCGACAGCAGCATCAGCCCCAGCCCGATCCCGACCCGCCCGAGGTCGCGGGTGCGCGTCCGCGCGCCGCGCCGGAAGGCGAGGAATCCCGCCAGCAGCAGAACCGGGGCGAGGCGCGCGGCGTCGAAGGCGAAGAGCTGGACGATCAGCGTCGTGCCGACATTCGCCCCCAGCATCGCCGCCAGCGCCGGAACCAGCGGCATCGCCCCGGTCGCGGCGAAGCCCGCCACCATCAGGCCGGTGGCCGTGCTGCTCTGCAACAGCGTGGTGACGCCCAGCCCGGCCGCCATCGCCGACCAGCGGTTGCGCAGGCCGACCGACAGGAGGTTGCGCAGGTCGCCGCCGAAGGCGCGGATCAGCCCGGACTGCACCATGTGCAGCCCCCACAGCAGAAGCACGACGTTGCCGGCAAGGGTGAGGAGAAGCTGGGTCGCCTGCATGCGCGCACTCCTTGGCCGGCACGCCCTGGCCGGCGGTCATGGTGCCGTGGTCGGATCCTCCGCGTTGGGTGGGCACCGTTCGGGATCGGTCACCCTTCAAATCATGGGCGCAGGACGCATCCACGACAATATGACGGTTGTGTTACACCCGGCCCCGCCGGGACGACGCCCGGCTGGGACGGCGGCCCGGCCGCATGCTATGCTTTCGGGCAAAGGAGCATGCATGTCGTCTGATCGTTTGATGAAGCTGGGCGCCTGGGAGCGCCCGGCCGAGATGCCCGACAGCCTTGCCGCCGAGGTCGCCGGCTGGCCGGTGATCGTCCGCGGCCCCGGCGGGGGCGGGTTCTATTCGCAACCCGGCCAGCCCTGGCTGGCACCGGAGGAGGGCTGCCTGCGCGCCGCCGACCGCTGGAACCTGGACTCCGGAGACGGCAAATCCGGGGAAGGGGAGGGCGGCGAACCCCGCTTCGCCACCGACCGGCCGCTGCCGGCGCGCGCCGGCTGGGCACTGGCCCGCCGGGAGGGCGGCGTGTGGGTGCTGCTGTCCGCCGACGCGGTCGAGCCGCGCGAGGTGCGCGAGCACCACAAGGAGCGGGCCGAGCGGCTGGTCGCCTCCCGCCGCTGGACCCGCAGCGATCTGGAGGTGATCCAGGCGCTGCTGGGCACCGACGCCACGCCGCGCGCGGCGCTGCTCGCCGCCGACCCCGCCGGGCGGGAGCGCTCGCTGCGCTCGCTGCTGGCCCTGCGGCTGGCGCTGGAGGTTCCGGCCGGCGAGGCGGCGAATCCGGAGCTGCCCGAGGCGGTCCGCTCGCTGCTGCGCGGCGGGGCCGAGGCGGTCGTCTGGCTGGACGAGGACGGCCGCGCGGTCGCCTCCGACGTGCTGGCGTGGCACGCCAGGCGCCACGCCCGCGTCGAGGCGCGCAACGACCGCCGCGCCGAGGAACGCGGACGCGGCGACGACCTCAAGCAGTCCATCGCCACGGCGGTGCGCAACGTCTTCCCGGCGATGCCAGCCGAGGTGGCGGCGTCGGCCGCCGCGCGCCTCGCCCCCAGCGTCGCCAAGCTGGGCCGCCGCCCCGGCACCCAGAACATCGTCGACGCGGTGGTCGAGATCCGGCTGGAGCGCTGGCGCCAGGCCATCGCCAGCGAGCCGGAGGTCGAGGAGCGGCTGCTGGCGATGCAGGCGCGCGGAGCCAATGGCCGCGTGCGCAAGCGCTTCCGCGACCAGCGCGCCGCCGAACGGGTGGAGCAGGAGATCCGCGACTGGCGCGGCGACCTGGAGCCGGTGTCGTCGCACCGGCTCGGCTGACCGGCCACCCGTCACCGCTCATCCACCGCGACCGACGCCGCGACCTTTCACCGCCCGCAGGGGTGGCGAAAGTGTCGCGGTTTTTTAACATTTCGGGAGCGATCCTGGGGAGGATCCTGAGTTCTTCCCGCGGTGCGCTGGTGTATAGTCCCGCCATCCGGGCTACCCCTTTCGTGTCTTCGGCGTCACCCACCCGCAAGGACCTTGAGCGAGTGTCGAGATGAGCAAATCGATCGAAGGCGTTTCCAACTGGATGAACATGTTCCGTTGGATCGTGAAACTCATCCGCGACGAGTACGGGATCGACGAGGCTCTGCTGACCCGCAACGCCACCCTGGAAACCGACATCGGCCTGACCATCGAGCAGATCGAGCAGGTGCTGGAGTACATCGGCGACAGCTTCACCCTGCGCTTCCCCGGCGGCACGCTGGATGAGCTGGTCAAGCTGGAGGAGCTGTGCCTGCTGGCGAGCTGGATGAAGGGCTATTACAAGCGCCCCGACTTCATTTCCGACGATTTCGAGGGCCGCTGCCGGGCGATCAACAGCATCGCCTGAGGCCCCCGTTTTCAGTGCCCGTTTTCAGTGCCCGTTTTCAGGCCCGGCCTTTCAGGGAAGCGACCGTCATGACCACCGGCACGTCCTACCCGCCCGGATTCGTCTGGGGCGTCTCGACCTCCGCCTACCAGATCGAGGGAGCGGCGGCCGAGGACGGGCGCGGCCCCAGCGTCTGGGACACCCGCTGCCGCACCCAGGGCGGGGTGGTGAACGGCGACAGCGGCGACGTCGCCTGCGACCATTATCACCGCTGGGAGGAGGACGTCGCCCTGATGCGGGGGCTGGGGGTGGATGCCTACCGCTTCTCCGTCTCCTGGCCGCGCGTGCTGCCGCGCGGGCGGGGCGTGGTGAACGACAAGGGCCTCGACTTCTACGACCGGCTGATCGACCGGCTGCTGGAACGCGGCATCGAGCCGTGGCTCTGCCTCTACCACTGGGACCTGCCGCAGGCGCTGCACGACCTCGGCGGCTGGTCGTCGCGCGACAGCGCCGGCTGGTACGCCGATTATGCCGCGCTCTGCGCCCGCCGCTACGGCGACCGGGTGAAGCGCTGGATCACCTTCAACGAATTCTCGGTCTTCACCCTGTTCGGCTACGCCATCCCCTGGGCCGCTCCCGGCATCGTCGACCGCACCCAGCATCTGCGCGCCATCCACCACGTCAACCTCGCCCACGGCGCCGGGGTCGAGGTGCTGCGCGATCTCGTGCCCGGCGCCTCGATCGGGGCGATCCACAACCGGCAGGTCGTGATCCCCGAGACCGACACGGCGGAGAACCGCGCGGCGGCCTCCCTGCTCGACGAGCACTGGAACCTGGTCTTCTGCGACCCGCAGATCCTCGGCCACTACCCGCCGCAGACCGCATCCCTGATCGAGCCGCATGTCCGGGCCGGCGACATGGCCCGCATCGCCCGGCCGGTCGACTGGTTCGGGCTGAACCATTACGGCCCGATCTTCGCCAAGGCCGACCCGTCGCGCATCTGGGGCTATGGCTGGGGCGACGCGCCGCCGGATTCGCCGACCCACGGCGTCGGCTGGGCGATCTTCCCCGACGCCTTCCGCGAGGAGCTGCTGACCATCCAGCGCCGCTACCGCCTGCCCATCGTGGTGACGGAGAACGGCTGCGGCGGCAGCGACGCCGTGGCGGCGGACGGCGGCGTCCACGACCCCCACCGCATCGCCTACCTGACCATCTACAACGAGGCGATGCGCGCGGCGATGAGCCAGGGCGCCGACGTGCGCGGCTATTTCGTCTGGTCGCTGCTCGACAATTTCGAATGGGGCAGCGGCTACGGCCAGCGTTTCGGAATCGTCCACGTCGATTTCCCGACGGGGACGCGGACGCCGAAGGACTCCGCCCGCTGGTACGCCGATCTGATCCGGAGGGCGCGCGGAGCCGGGGGAGCCCTCACGCCGCCCGCACCCGCGCGATGAAGGCGTCGATCTGCTCCTGAAGCTCGCGGGCCTGCTGCGACAGCTCGCCGGTCGCCGCGTTGATCTCCGACACCACGCCGTTGGTCCGCTCGGCGGCGCAGCGCACGGTGGAGATGGCGGCGATCACCATCCCGGCCCCGGCGGCGGCGTCGGAGACGTTGCCGGCGATGTCGCCGGTCACCGCGTTCTGCTGCTGCACCGCCCCGGCCACCGCGGTGGAGGTCTCCTCGATGCTGGCGATGGTGTGGCCGATGGCGCGGATCGCCTCGCCCGCCCCCTCGGCGACGCTGCGCATGCGGCGGACATGGGCACCGATGTCCTCGGTGGCCCTGGCGGTCTGGTTGGCGAGAGTCTTCACCTCGGACGCGACGACGGCGAAACCCTTGCCGGCCGGACCGGCGCGGGCCGCCTCGATGGTCGCGTTGAGGGCCAGCATGTTGGTCTTGGCGGCGATGTCCTGGATCAGCGCGATCACACCGCCGATCTGCCCGGCGGCCTCGGTCAGCTCGCGCATGGTGCGGTCGGTCCGCTCGGCCATCGTCACCGCGTCGCTGGCAACGCTGGTCGCCGCCGCCGTCTGGTGGTTGATCTCGTCGAAGGAGGCGGCGAGCTGGCCGGTCGCCGCCGCCACCGCCTGGACGTTGACCGAGGCGCGCTCCGCCCCCGCCGCCGCCGCCACGGCGTCGCGCACCGCGGCGTCGGCGTTGGTGGCGAGCTGCGCGGCGTTGGACTGCAACTGGGTCACGGCGCCCGACACGCCGAGCAGGACATGGCGGACCTTCTCCTCGGCGAAGCGGATCGCCTCGGCGTCGCGCTCCTTCATGCGGTCGAGCGACTGGCTGATGGTGGTGGCATGGCGGGCGAAATCGCCGCGCAGGCCGGTGGTCAGGATCTTGCGGTAATAGTGGCGCTCGTTCGCGCTGTGCATGGCGGCGTCGGCCTCCTTGCAGAAGGCTTCGGTCAGGTCGAGCAGCCGGTTGATGTTGCGCAGCATCCGCCCGATGTTGCCGTGCCCGCGGATGCCCATCACCCGCACCGACAGGTCGCCGCGCGCCGCCGCCTCGCAGACCGCCGCCGCCTTGTCGATGCTGGCGCCGGCCCGCTTCAGCGCGCGCAGCCCGAACAGGGACGGGACGAGGGCCGCCAGCGCCAGCCCGGCCGCCGGCCAGTCCTGCCGAACCAGCAGCAGCAGGGCGAGGGCGGCGAGGAGCAGCGTGCCGGCCCAGGCGGCGGCCCGCGCCCGCGCCACCGAGGACCAGTCAGAGACCGAGAACGAATTCGTCATAGCCCACCCCCTCCTTGTCCAGGATCCCGTCCAGCAGGAGCGCGGCGGCCGTCATCCCGGCTTCCCCGCCGCCGGCCGCGCGCTCCGCCGCCGCCAGA
Source organism: Azospirillum agricola (assembly GCF_020005195.1). Taxonomy (NCBI): domain Bacteria; kingdom Pseudomonadati; phylum Pseudomonadota; class Alphaproteobacteria; order Rhodospirillales; family Azospirillaceae; genus Azospirillum; species Azospirillum agricola. Next base: position 568,894 of record NZ_JAIFZR010000001.1, on the reverse strand, counting down.
CGGCCGTAGAGCGGCTCGATGATGCCGAGCACGGCGCGGCGCGGCACCCGGCGGTTGGAGTGGTAGCCGGCGATCGTCCCGTCGGGCGCCATGTTGGGGGTGACGTGGGCCAGCACCCAGTAATGGTCGCCGTTCTTGGCCCGGTTGTTGACGTAGGCGAAGATCTCCTGCCCGGCCCGCACCGTCTCCCACAGCCGGCGGAAGATCGTGCGCGGCATGGCCGGGTGGCGGATGATGCTGTGCGGCTTGCCGATCAGTTCCGCCTCGCCATAGCCGGCGACCTCCAGGAAAATGTCGTTCACGTAGGTCAGCCGGCCCTGGGGGTCGGTCTTGCTGACGATGATCTCGTCCGGCGAGAAGCTGCGCTCCCGGCCGGTCAGGTGGACGCCTGCGTGAGGCATGGGCGTGTCCCTTCCGCTGTCCGATGATCCTCGGCGATCACAGAGGGCGGATACAGCAGGAAGCGTGCCAAGGCCCGCCGCAGCCGCCAAGAAACGGCCGGGCTCCTGCCCTTCCGATGATTCAAGGGCTTACCCGTGGACGGCGCCGGTCATCCGGCGAAGTGCGACAAATCACACCGGCATCGTGCTGTATGGGCGTGAACACGCCGCGTTCGGCGGGTTGCCTATGTGACAAAAGGCGACGTCGACAGGTCTTGCGGTTTCTTGGCCGGTCGAACAGGAAAGAACCGGACGGGCCGTCCGGCGGACAGGCAAGGGCTCACCTGGGCGCAAGGCTGCTCCGCGACAAAAACGATGAAAATGTCCGAGTGTTTTACTTATACAGAAAAATACGGAGCCGGTTCGGGAAATGTGAAGGTCGGCATGAGTCTTCGCCGCACAGCGGTGCCTTTTCAACGGGCATGGTCGCGCGCAGGGCTTCGCGCGAGGTTGGAAATCTTTATTGTAATTGCGCTTCTTCCCTTGATTGCATTGGGCGCCGTGCTCTTCCTCCAGCAGAGACAGGACAAGCTTGAGGACGCCCGCCGGGAGGTTCTTCAGCTGGCCCAGCGGGGGGCGCAGCAGCAGACCGACATCGTCGAGCAGGTGCGCGGCACGCTGCGGCTGCTGGCCCTGGTGCCCGAGGTGAGGCGAGCGGATCCCATGCTCTGCGCGCCGCTCCTCCGCCAGGCGGCGGCGCTGTACCCCTGGAGCGTCGGCTTCGCCGTCGCCACCCCCGACGGGACTCTCCGGTGCAGCACCCACGGCGACACCCCGGTCGCGCGGGTGGCCGAACAGGAGTATTTCGGCAAGGCGCTGGCCACCAGAGCCTTCGCGACCAGCGACTTCCGCATCGGTCTGGTCAGCGGGCGGCCGGTGGTGACCGCCGCCCTGCCGCTCCTGGACGTCGATGGAAAGGTCGAGCGCCTGTTGCTGACCGGCATCGACCTGAACTGGCTGGAGGGCATCGCCAGGGAGGCGGCCCACACGTCGGGCGGGGCGGTGACGCTGTTCGATTCACGCAGAACGGTGCTGGTCCGCGTGCCCGACACCCACGCCCTTCCCCCCGGCCGGTCGATGGCCGATCACCCCCTGACCCTGAGCATGGCGGGCCGGTCGCAGGGCGTCATCGAAGCCCCCGGCCTGGATGGCGTTTCCCGCATCATCGGCTTCGCGGCGCTGGGGGAAACCGGCGGGCTCATCGCGGTCGGCGTTCCACGCGCCACCATCCTGGCTGACCTCGACCGCAAGCTGCTGTGGAGCGGCGGGGTCATGGCCGTCGTGGTGCTGGTCATCGTCGTCGGCGTCTGGTTCCTGCTGGACATCCTGGTCCTGCGCGGGCTGCGCGACCTCAAGCGGTCGGCCAAGCGCCTGTCCACGATGGAGTTCGACGCCCGCCATCCCTGCGCGCCGGCCCCTATCCAGACCAGCGAGATCGGCGACGCGGTGCGGGCGGTGCGCAGCATGGGCCGGACGCTGCGCGCCATCGCCTTCAAGGATTCGCTGACCGGCCTCGCCAACCGCCGCTTCCTCGACGCCCATATGGAGCGGCTGGCCGAGGCGCCTCCCGGTGGCGAACCGCCGGCCCTGGCCGCCCTGTGCATCGACCTCGACGGCTTCAAGCCGGTCAACGACCAGCACGGCCACCATGTCGGCGACGCCGTCCTCGAACAGGTCGCCGCCCGGCTCGCCCAATGCGTGCGCGACGGCGACATCGCGGTCCGTCTCGGCGGCGACGAGTTCCTGGTGCTGCTGGCCATGCCGGACGCCGGACGGACCCGGTTGCCGCTGGAGGTCGCCAACCGGATCATCCAGACCCTGTCGCTGCCGATGACGGCGGAGGGGCTGCCCGTCCAGGTCGGGTGCAGCGTCGGCATCGCGCTGTGGCCGGCGGACGATCCGGATCTCGGCACGGTCCTGCGCTACGCCGACCAGGCCCTCTACGCCGCGAAGCGCGGAGGGCGCGGGCAGGCGATGCGCTACGAAGCCGCAGCGCTTCCCCCCGTGCAGCCCATTTCGGGCTGAACGAAAATCCGGGCTGAGGGAAAACGCGTCAGCCGCGCCGCCGCACTTCGGCGCAGACGCCCTCGGCACCGGCCGGAACGGCGACGGCCGCCGTCCCGCGCAGCAGGGCGCTATGGCCGGCGGGAACCGCGACCGCGTCGCCGCCCTCGGGAGTCACCGTCAGGGTTCCGGCCAGACCATGGACCAGCACGGCGTCTCCCGAGGCCTGGTGCGCCGTGCCGCCGGCCAGCATCGTCACCGACCCGCCGGCCGCGGCACGGTCGAGCATCAGGTTGAAATCGCGGATCGGCCCGCCCAGCAGGGCGCAGCCCACCGCCGCCTCGCCGGGGAAGGCGAAGGCCGGCTCCATCCGGCGGCGCTCCACCGGGGTGCCGCCGTCCACCGTCAGCCGCATTCCCTCCCCCTCGACCACGGCGATCAGCCGGTCGTAGCCGGGAAAGGCCGAGAAGGGGCCGGAGGCGGCCACGTCGGCGACGCTGACCCGCCATAGAAAACGATCGCCCCCCTCCAGCGGCTCGACCGCGATCTCGGTGGTCAGGCCCAGCCCGTTGCGCCAGGGAACGCGGTGCCCGTCGGCGGGGGTCAGCAGGGTGACGGACGGCATCGGACTCGTCTCCGGCGGGTGGTGGAGGAAGACGCGTCATAGCATCCGGTCCGTCGGCAGGACCAGCGGAAGAAAGCCCGGAGAAGAAAGCCCGGGGTCAGACGAACAGGCTGAAGCTGCCCATCAGCTTTTCCGTGCCGGTCTGCCCGTAGGTGATGGAGTTCGCCGAGCTGATCGCCGAATTCAGGCCGTCCAGCATCGACTGCTGACCGGTGGACAGCTGGAACGGGCTGTCGCCCTTGGCCGGTTGCTTGGCGACCGTGTCGTAATCCTGGCTGTAGCCACCCATCACGAGCTGGAGGGCGTAGTTCTTGTCCTCGCGCGCCGACACGCCCTTGTCGCGGGTGACGCGCAGGGTGTAGTCGCCCTTGTCGAGGGTCATCTCGCCTTTTTGAAGGGCTTGGTAATTCTCGTAATCCTTGCCGGACTCCGCGTTGCTGTCGGCCAGCACGCTGCCCAGCCGCGACAGAAGCTGCACGCGCACACCCTCGTCGCCGACCTCGCCCAACGTCGCCTCGCCCTTGCTGGTGACCTTGAACTTGTAGAAATCGACGGGATCGTTCGCCGCCAGGGTGCTGGCGACGTTCAGGCGGGTGGTGTTCCTGGCCAGGACGCCGATGTCGGTCGCCGCGCCGGCGTTGGTCAGCGTCGATTTCTTGACGGACTTCTCATAGGTCTGCACCTCGTCGGCCGAGGTCGTGCTCTGCTGGGCCTGGATCGCCGACAGCGCGTTGGCGATCGAGGCGTTGAGGCTCGACACCATCGAGTTGACGCTGGAAACCGCATCGCTCGCCATGGCCCGTCACCCTTCCCGTTCCGACAGGAAACCCGCCGCTCCCGTCCCGCAGGACCTGCCTGCACAGGGGAATACGGGCGAGGCGGGCTGCTCCTGCGCGAAAAAGATGAAAGTCCTTTGAAACGGCCCGGAACGGAACCGTCACGACGCCTTCACGACGCCTGGGCCGGCTCCGGGCTCCGGGCGTTCCGGGTCGCGGCGTCCGACGCCGGAAGGGCGGGCGGGACCGGTTCGGCGGCCTGGGGCTGGGGCGGCTGGGTGGGGCCGGTCACAACATCGAAATCGAACATGGGAAAACCTCTTCTGGCTGGTGAGGCCGCCCGGAGATCCCGTGATCGCTTCGATCGATGTGCCGCGTGAAGGTCACAAACACGAAAGCCGCCTCGGGGTCCGGGCGGCTTCGGGATGGTGCAACGAGTGCGCGATCCTAGGCCGCCGGCGGAAACCAGCGGCCAAAATATCGGGACGAGCCCGAAGGAGCGGTGCGGAGCGCGTGTTGCATGGCGGCGACCATAGCGCGGAGCCACCGCCCTGCCAAGCGGTTTGTCGAACCGGCGGATCAGGCCGCCTTCGCCAGCCCGCCGCCACGCAGCCGTTCCTCCAGAGCGCGCCAGCGCGGCTCCACCGCCTCCAGCGCGCGCTGCTTGACCGGCCCGAAGCCGCGGATCTCCAGCGGCAGCGCCGCCAACTCGACGGCGGTCGCCAGTGTCTCCGCCGACAGCCTCTCGACGATCTCCGCCACCGTCGCCTCGTAGCGGGCGATCAGCGCGCGCTCCATGCGGCGTTCCGCCGTGTGGCCGAAGGGGTCGAACGCCGTTCCGCGCAACCCCTTCAGCGCCGCCAGCCCCCGGAACACCGGCAGGATCCAGGCGCCGAACGCCATCTTGCGCGGCTCGCCCGCCGAATTCACCCCGGACGACAGCAGCGGCGGGGCCAGATGGAAGACGGGTTTCCAATCGCCTTCGAACCGTTCCGCCAGGCTTTTGCGGAAGGCCGGATCGCTGTGCAGCCGGGCGACCTCGTACTCGTCCTTGCAGGCCATGAGCTTGAAGGCGCCGCGTGCCACCGCCACGGCCAGCGCGGTCGAACCGGGGGCGACCCGCTCCTCCGCCCGCCGCACCCGCTCGACCAGCGCGCGGTAGCGGCCGGCGTAGGCCGCGTCCTGGTAGCCGGTCAGGAAGACGGCGCGGCGCTCGACGACGGTCGACAGATCGGTGGCCGGCAGATCGGTGGCCGGCGCGTCCTCCCCGGCGCCGAGCGCCGCCAGCGCTTCGGGACGGTGGGCGGCCAGCCGGCCGAAGGCGAAGGCGTGCCGGTTGGCGGCGACACCGGTGCCGTTCAGTTCGATGGCGCGGTCCAGCGCCGCCAGCCCGACCGGCAGCAGCCCCTTCTGGAAGGCGAAGCCCATCAGGAAGACGTTGGCGAGGATGCTGTCGCCGAACAGCGCGGTCGCCAGCCGGTTGGCGTCCACCGCCTCCACCCGGTCATCCCCGGCGACGCGGCGCAGGGAACGCAGCAGGGCGGCGCCGTCGGGCAGCGCGGAGCCGTCGCGGGTGAAGGCGCCGGTCGGCGTCACATGGGCGTTGGCGACCACCCGCGTCCGCCCCGGAGCCACCGTGCGCAGGGCGTCCGGCGAGGCGGCGACCACCGCGTCGCAGGCGAGCACGAGCTGCGCCCGTTTCGGGTCGATGCGCGCCTGGTTCAGCCGCGTCGCGTCGCGCGCCACCCGCAGGTAGCTGTAGACCGCGCCCCCCTTCTGCGCGAAGCCCATGAAGTCGAGCACCGACGCCGCCTTGCCCTCCAGATGCGCCGCCATGGCGAGCAGCGCGCCGATGGTGACGACCCCGGTGCCGCCGACGCCGACGATCAGAATTTCCGCCGGGTCGTCGCCCAGGCCGCGCAGCGGGTGCGGCAGGTCGGCCAGCGCGTCCCTGAAGCGCGCCGCCACCGCGTCGGGGTCCGGCCTGCGCAAGGTCCCGCCCATCACCGACACGAAGCTGGGGCAGAAGCCCTCGACGCAGGAATAATCCTTGTTGCAGCTCGACTGGTCGATCTGCCGCTTCACCCCGAACTCGGTGGGTTTGGGCTGCACCGACAGGCAGTTCGACTTGTGGCCGCAGTCGCCGCAGCCCTCGCAGACCAGATCGTTGATCACCACCCGGCGGGCCGGGTCGGGCAGGCTGCCGCGCTTGCGGCGGCGGCGCTTCTCGGCGGCGCAGGTCTGCTCGTAGACCAGGGCGGTGACGCCGGGAATCTCCCGCAGTTCGCGCTGGACGGCGTCCAGCTCGTCGCGGTGGTGCACGGTGGTGAAGGGGGCGAGGCCGGAGCGGCGGTCGTATTTCTCCGGCGCGTCGCTGACCAGGGCGATGCGGGCGATGCCCTCGGCGCTCAACTGGCGGGTCAGGGCATCGACCGGAAGCGGGCCGTCCACCGGCTGGCCGCCGGTCATGGCCACGGCGTCGTTGTAAAGGATCTTGTAGGTGATGTTGACCTTGGCGGCGACCGCCTGCCGGATCGCCAGCAGGCCGGAATGGTAATAGGTGCCCTCGCCAAGATTCTGGAACACATGCGGGCGTTTGGAGAAGGGCGCCTGCCCGATCCAGCCCACCCCCTCGCCGCCCATCTGGGCGAGGCCGACCGTCTCCCGGTCCATCCAGGAGGCCATGAAGTGGCAACCGATCCCGGCCATCGCCTTGCTGCCCTCCGGCACGCGGGTGGAGCTGTTGTGCGGGCAGCCGGAGCAGAAATAGGGCGTGCGCGCCGCCGCCGGAGCGGGCAGGGCCTCGGCCGGCAGCAGATCGGCCAGACGGCTTGAGAGGTCGCGCTCCGGGAAGCGGTGGCGGATGCGCTCCACCAGCGCCTTGGCGACGATCCAGGGGCGCAGCTCGCCGGTCGCGGGCAGCAGCGGCGCGCCCAGTTCGTCGGTCTTGCCGACCAGGGCGCGCGGGCGCTCGCCGTCCGGGAGGTGGTAGAGCAGATCCTTGAGCTGGCCCTCGACGACCGGAGCCTTCTCCTCGACGACCAGGATCTCCTCGGCCCCGCGCGCCATGGCCAGCGCGCCTTCCGGCTCCAGCGGCCAGGACAGGCCGATCTTGTGGACCGACAGCCCGATCTCCACCGCCTCCCGTTCGCCGATGCGGAGCAGGCGCAACGCCTCCATCAGGTCGAGATGCGCCTTGCCGGTGGTGACGACGCGCAGCCAGCCGCCCCGCCCCTGCCCCAGCATCGTCCGGTCGATGCGGTTGACGCGGGCGAAGGCCTTCACCGCCGCGATCTTGGCGGCCAGACGTTCCTCGATGCGCAGGCTGGGCAGGTCGGGCCAGCGCTGGTGCAGGCCGCCGGGCGGCGGCGTGAACGCCACCGGAAGGAAGGGGGTGTCGAGCGAGGGGACGCGGACGGTGGCCGAGCTTTCCACGCTCTCCGAGATCGCCTTGAAGCCGACCCAGCAGCCGGAAAAACGCGACAGCGCGTAACCGTAGAGCCCGAAGTCGAGATACTCGCGCACCCCCGCCGGGTTCAGCACCGGCATCGACCACGCGATCATGGCGAGGTCGCTCTGGTGCGGCATGCTGGACGACACGCAGCCATGGTCGTCCCCGGCGACCGCCAGCACCCCGCCGCGCGGCGAGGTGCCGTAGGCGTTGGCGTGCCTCAGCGCGTCGCCGGCGCGGTCCACCCCCGGCCCCTTGCCATACCACAGGCCGAAGACGCCATCGACCGTCGCCTCGCCCGACGCCTCGACCTGCTGGCTGCCCATCACGGCGGTGGCGCCGAGATCCTCGTTGATGCCGGGCTGGAAGGTGATGGCGCAGCGGTCGAGATGCGGGCGCGCCTGCCACAGCGCCTGGTCCAGCCCGCCGAGCGGTGAGCCGCGGTAGCCGCTGACGAAGCCGGCGGTGTTCAGCCCCGCCCGGCGGTCGCGCTCGGCCTGGAGCAGCAGCAGCCGCACCAGCGCTTGGGTGCCGGACAGGTAGACCTGCCCCTCGGTGCGGGTGTAGCGGTCGTCCAGGCGGTAGCTGTGGTCGATGTCGGCGGGTTCGCCAAACAGGCCGCCATTGGGCATGCCGTCCATGGTGCGTTTCCTCGGTTCCCCAGGATCTTCCTGCTCTTGGACCGAGTGTGCGCCGCTGGACCGCGAATGATTTTGCGCGTTGTGGGAGCAAAAGGATGATTCGCGGAACGAACATTCCGCAATCGCGCCGAATCCGCAAAACCCATGCGCCGATTTGCCGGCTATGCGAAAAGGCTACCCCTGTTCGCCAGCCCCGCTGATCGAGTTGGCGCGGATCAGGCCGGCGTACCAGCGCGCCGATTCCTTGGGGATGCGGGCCTGGGTCCCGTAGTCGACGCGGACGAGGCCGAACCGCGTGCCGTAGCCGCCGCCCCATTCGAAATTGTCGAGCAGCGACCACGCGAAATAGCCGCGCACGTCGGCCCCGGCGGCGAGCGCCTCGGCCATGGCGCCGGTGTAGTCGCGCAGATAGGCCACGCGGGCGCCGTCGACGACCCGGCCTGTGGCGTCCGGCGCCTCGTCGGCCTTGGTGCCGAAGCCGTTCTCGGTGACGTAGACCGGCAGGCGGTAGCGCCGGGTCAGGTCGAGCAGCGTGTCGCGGAAGGCGCCGGGGTCGTAGGGCCAGCCGATGTCGGTGCGCGGCATCTCCGGCGGCGGCGAGCCGAAGCCGAAGCCCCAGATCAGGCTGTCGTCGCGGCGGCCATAGACCGGGGCGTAATGGTTCAGGCCGAACCAGTCGAGCGGGCGGGCGATGCGGGCCATGTCGCCGGGCTTCACGAAGGGCTCGATGGCGGCGGCGATGCGCGGCGGGTAATGGGCGCGGATCTGCGGGTCGGGGAAGGCCCAATTCCAATGCTCGTCGAACAGGGCGGCGGCCTCGATGTCCTCCGGGCGGGCAAATCCGGAGGGGCCGGATTCGGGGCGCATCGGCTGCACGCTGTGGACCGCGCCGATGGAGGCCCCCGGCACGAGAGCGCGCAGCGTGTCCACACCGGCGCCGTGGGCGAGGTTGACGTGGTGGATCACCGCCAGATGCGTCGCCCGGTCGGCGATGCTGGGCGCGCCCCAGCCGAAGGCGTAGCCGAACAGCGTGAAGACCGAGAATTCGTTGAAGGTCGCCCAGCGCTTCACCCGGTCGCCGTAGCGCCGGGCGCACAGCGCGGCGTAGTCGGCGAACCAGCCGGCGCTGTCGCGCGACGACCAGCCGCCGAGGTCGTGCAGCGCCTGCGGCAGGTCCCAATGGTAGAGGCAGAGCCACGGCTCGATGCCGTGCTCCAGCAGCCGGTCGATCAGCCGGTCGTAGAAGTCGAGTCCCTTGTCGTTCGGCGCCCCGCGCCCGCGCGGCAGCACCCGCGGCCAGGACACCGAGAAGCGGTAGGCCTGGAGCCCGAGATCCCGCATCAGGGCGACGTCCTCGGGCATGCGGTGGTAGTGGTCGCAGGCGACGTCGCCGCTTTCGCCGTTGTCGACCCGGCCCTTCAGCCGGCAGAAGCTGTCCCAGATGCTCGGCGCCCGCCCGTCCGCGTCGGCCCCGCCCTCGATCTGGTAGGCGGAGGTCGAGGCCCCCCAAAGAAAGTCTTTCGGAAAGGCGGGGGTGTCGGCCATGGCGCGGCTCCGGAGGCGGGAAAGCGCAGTGTAACCAGGAAGGCGCATGGGCACCAAGGCCTTCACACACAGGTTGCCGCCCACCGCGACGCGGCATTGTTGGTCGAGGTCCGGGAAAAACGCCGTTGCGCGTCCGCTGCTTTCATGGCTCGCTGTCACGACGCGGCAAGCCCCCCGGCCATGCGACCGCCAGCGCCCCTTCGCGAGAATTCCATGTCGACGTCCGACACCCCAGGCCCGAAGCGCCATTCCGTCCCCGCCAACATGGTCTTCATGCGGCAGGGCGAGCGGGGCGACCGGGCCTGGCTGATCGAGGCCGGGGAGCTGGAGATCCTGCTGGAGACGCCGGCCGGCACCCGCCGCCTGGGAACCGTCGGCAAGGGCGCGGTGGTCGGGGAGATGGCGCTGATCGACGACGGCGAGCGCAGCGCCACCGTGCGCTCCCTGACCGAGGTCGTCTGCGTCGAGGTGACGCGCGACGCCTTCCAGGGGCTGCTGAAGCGCAGCCCGCCGCTGGCCTCCTACGTGTTGCAGGGGCTGATCGCGGCGATCCGCCGCGACTACGGCCTGCCACCGACGCCACGGGTCGGCAAGCCGGTGGATTTCCGCTCCACCACCTCCTTCCAGAAGGTGGTCGACCGCCGCATGTTCCGCGAGGGCTTCGTCTTCTACAGCCCGAACGAACCGGCGACCGCCGCCTATCTGATCCAGTCCGGCCGGGTCGGCGTGCGGCGCGGCTACGGGACGCAAGGGGAGGAGATCGCGTCCTTCGGCCCCGGCCAGCTCTTCGGCGAGATCTTCCTGCTGACCGGCCGGGTGCCGAATGTGACGGTGACCGCGACCGCCGGGTCGATCTGCGAGGTCATCGACAAGCGGAGCTTCGACGAGGTGCTGTCCTCGATGCCGCCGATCCTGAAATCGCTGGCCCGCATCTACATCGCCCAGCTCACCAAGACGCCGCGCCGGGAAGAGTAGGGGCGGTCCGTCACCCGTGCAGGGCAAGGCCCTTCACCGCCTTGTCCACCGCCTTCCTGGACCCGTGCAGGGCGAGCCCGACCCAATCGGCGTCCTCCGGATTCTCCGCCGCGAAGACCGCGCGGTTGGCCGCGTCGTGGCCGGTGGCGAACATCGCCGCCACATAGGGGATCATCGTCAGACCGCGCGCCGCCGCCTCCCGCTGCACGGACTGGAGACCGGCCCGGTCGGCGGCGAAGATCATGACCGGCTGGCCGAGCATCCGGCCATAGGCGCGGCCGGCGGCGTCGACATAGGGCTCCCCGATCGCCTCGGGCACCGCCGCGGCAATCCCGGTGGCGAGAAAGGCCGCAACGTTGAGCTTCTGCCAGACGGCGAGGTCGGAGCGGATGACGAGGGCCACCTTACTGTCGAAGCGGACAGCGGGGCCAGGGGCGGGGGTGGGGGCGGGCATGGCGTCATGGTCGGTGTCGTGCCGGGCGTCGGGCATGGGCGTGGTCTCCTTCGCCCGGCAGCCTGCCCGCCGCCGGCTCCTCAGTCTGGAACGTTTGTGCAGATCCGGCGGTAGGCGGCGGGCGTCATGCCGTAGGCGCGGCGGAACCAGCGGCCCAGATGGCTCTGGTCGGCGAAGCCCACACCGGCCGCCACCGCCGCCGGCGCCTCGCCCGCCGCCAGCATCCGCCGCGCCGCCTTCAGGCGCAGCCGCACCAGATAGGCGTGGGGCGACAGGCCGAAGGCCTCGCGGAAAGCCCGGTTCAGGCGGAAGCGGTCGGTTCCGGCCACCCCCGCCAGATCGTCCAGCCCGACATCCTCGGCCATGCGGGCGTGCAGCGCCTCGCGGGCGCGGCTTGCGGCCGGCTGCGGCCGCCGCGCCGTCGCCGGGCGCGGCGCGGCGGCGTGGCCGGCGAGCCGCGCCACCAGACGGTCGACGGCGAGGTCGCGGGCCAACCGCCCCTCCGCCCCATGCACGGCCAGGAAGGCGGCGTGGATCGTCCGCGCCAGCACCGGGTCGTCGGCCAGCGTGTCGCGGAAGCCCAGATCGGTCGCGGACGGCATCCCGGCGCCGCGCAGCGCCTCCAGCCGCGCCGCGACGAGGCGCTGCGGCAGATAGAGCATGGCGTAGGTGAAGCCGGCGTCGCGCGGGCTGTGGCCGTCATGCAGCTCGCCGGGCTCGATCAGGATGGCGCGGCCGGGCGTGCTGGTGTGGAGCCGGCGGCGGCAGCGGAACTCCTGCACCCCCTGTTCGGTGACGCCGACCAGCACGTCGTCGTGGTCGTGCAGCTCGTAGGCATGGCCCTTGAAATGGGCGCGGATCGTCTCGATCCCGCTTTCGGCGTCGCGCCGCATCGACAGCCAGTCGCCCTCCCGCTCCCCCCTCGCGCTCACAGCCGCGCCGCCTCCTCGGCGATCCGCTGGCGCAGCCAGCCGTGCGAGGGGGAACCGCCGTTCCGCCGGTGCCACGCCATCGACACGTCGAAATCCTCCGACGGAAAGGGCAGGGGGCTGGTGACCAGCCCCGTGGCCTTCGCGCAGAAATGCGCCAGCCGGGCCGGCAGGGTCGAGATCATCGGCGCCTGCGTCAGCATCATCGGAATCGCCAGGAACTGGGTGGTCGAGGCCGCCACCCGCCGCTTCGCCCCCAGCGCGTGGAGGTCGTCGTCGATGAAGCTGCTCATGCCGCCGCGCAGCGACGGCATCAGGTGCGGGTAGCGGGTGTAGTCCTCCAGGCTGACCGGCGGGGTCAGCGGCACCAGCGCCGGGTCGAACAGGCAGACATGGTTCTCCGCGTAGAGGAACTGCCGGTCGTGCCAGCGCCGCACGTCGGGCATGTAGCCGATGGCGAGGTCGATGGTGCCGTCGTCCAGCGCGTCGAACATGGCGTCCGGATCCAGCGTCTTGAGCGCGACCGACACGCGCAGCGCGCAGGCGTCGCGCAGGATCCCGGTCAGCAGCACCGCCTGGAGCGAGTCCGAGGTCGAGATGGTGAAGCTGCGCTCCTCCCGGTAGGGGTCGAAGGTCTCCTCCACCGACAGCGCCCGCGCGGCCCCCAGCAGCAGCTCGCGCAGCGGCTCGGCCAGCCTTTGCGCGCGCGGCGTCGGCTCCATCCGGTTGCCGGTGCGCACGAACAGCGGGTCGCCGACCATGACCCGCAGCCGGCCCAGCGCGTGGCTGACCGCCGACTGGCTGACTCCCAGGCTGTCGGCCGCGCGCGAGACGCTGCGCGCCTCCAGCAGGGCGTCGAAGACCTTGATCAGGTTGAGGTCGAGCGCGGGACTATGAATGCTTCTCATGACGATATGAACCCACCCCAGCTTGTTCATGATGTGCGACGCGGCGTAGTCTGTCCAGTCCCAGCCAGACGCCCCCGCCAGACGCCTCCGGTCGACAGCCAGGAACCGCCAGCCCTCCATGACCTGCGACGCCATCACCACCAGGACCGCCGCGCGCGGGCGCGAGACCACGGCGCTGCTGGTCCTGGCGCTCGCCTATTTCGTGGTCGGCGTCACCTCGCTGGCGGTGGTCGGGGTGCTGAAGTCGCTGGGCGGCGACCTCGGCGTGTCGCCGGGGGCGGTGGCCGGGCTGGTCACCGCCTTCGCGCTGTCCTTCGCCGTCGCCGCACCGCTGGCCCAGGCGTGGCTCACGCGCTGGCCGCTGCCGACGCTGCTCGGCGCCGGGCTGGTGCTGCTCGCCGGCGGGGCGGCGGCCACCGGGATGGCCGGCAGCTACGGCGAGGCGCTCGCCGCCCGCATCGCCAGCGGCGCCGCCGCCGCGCTGGTCGGCCCCTCCGCCTCGGCGATCGGGGCCTCGCTGGTGCCGGCGGAACGGCGCGGGCGGGCGCTCGGCACCGTCTTCGGCGGCATGACCATGGCGACCGTGCTGGGGGTGCCGCTGGCCGCGTGGCTCGGCGCGCATCTGTCCTGGCGGACCGTGTTCCTGCTGGTCGCCGGGCTGGGCCTGGCGACCGCCGTCGCCGCGCGCTTCCTGGTGCCGGCGGGCATCGGCGCCGGCCGCGCCCGGCTCGGGCTGGGCGACGTGGTGGCGCTGCTCGCCCGGCGCGGCGTCGGCTTCGGCATCCTGGCGAGCCAGTTGCAGATGCTGGCGCAGTTCGTCACCTACGCGCTGCTCGCCGCCTTCCTGGCCGAACGCTTCGGCAGCGGCCCCGACCAGGTGTCGCTGGCGTTGCTGGTGTTCGGCGCCTCGGGCGTCGTCGGCAACGCGGTGGCCGGGCGCATGGCCGACGGAGTCGGACCGGACCGCGTCATCCGCCTCTCCTTCGCCGGGCTGGCGCTCGCCTTCGTGGCGCTGGCGCTGGTGCCGAGCTACCCGCTCGCGCTGGCGGCGATGGTCGTCTGGGCGGTCTTCTCGCTGATGCTGATGACGCCCCAGCAGAAGCGGCTGGTCGGCTTCGCCGGGGACCGCACGGCGGTGGCGCTCGGGCTGAATTCCTCGGCGATCTACATCGGGATGGCGGCCGGGTCGTCGCTGGGCGGGGCCGCCCACGCGGCGCTCGGCGCCGGCTGGCTGCCGGCCCTGTCGCTGGCGGTCACGCTGGCGGCGGCGGCCTCGGCCGAATGGGCGATCCGCGCGCCGCATCCGCACGGCGTCTGACCACGGCACCTCTTGATTTCGCGTTTTCGACAGCGTTGGCAATGCCCGAAACGGGCGGGCGGGACCGAAACGGGCCCCGCACAGGGAGAGAGAGACCGAAAGCATGATCACCATCACCGTCAACGGACAGCCCCGGCAGGTCGACGTTCCCGACGACATGCCGCTTCTGTGGGTCCTGCGGGACGAACTCAACATGACCGGCACCAAGTTCGGCTGCGGCATCGCCCAGTGCGGCGCCTGCACCGTCCATGTCGACGGCGCGCCGACGCGGGCCTGCCAGACGCCGGTCGGCACGCTCGGCGCCGACGCCAGGATCACCACCATCGAGGGGGTCGCCACCGTCGAGGGAACGGCCGGCAAGGCGGCGCAGGCCGTGCAGGCGGCGTGGCGGAAGCTGGACGTCGTTCAGTGCGGCTACTGCCAGTCGGGCCAGATCATGAGCGCCGTGGCGCTGCTCACCGACAACCAGAATCCCAGCGACGCGGACATCGACGCCGCGATGGACGGCAACGTCTGCCGCTGCGCGACCTACATCCGCATCCGGGCGGCCATCAAGGACGCCGCCCAGACCATGAGGGCCTGATCCATGCTGCATCATCTGATCCGTCAGGCCGCCCGGAACGGCATCCAGGAAACCGGCGTCCGCGACACCGCCCTGCCGGAACTGGCCTTCCGCGCCGCCCCCTCCCGCCGCTCCTTCCTGAAGGCCGCCGGCATCGGCGGCGGCGCGCTGGTGCTGGGCGCCCATGTGCCGCTGCCGGCGCTCGCCGCCGGGCCAGCCCCCGCCGGCATCGTCGGCCCGGCCGACCCGCGCCCGCAGCTCTTCGTCATCGTCGCCCCCGACAACACGGTGACGGTGCTGGCCAAGCATCTCGACAAGGGCCAGGGCATCGTCACCGGGCTGGCCACCATCGTGGCGGAGGAGCTGGACGCCGACTGGGCGCAGGTGCGCGGCGCCTTCGCCCCGGCCGACAGCAAGCTCTACGGCAACCATTTCTTCGGCATCCAGGGCACCGGCGGCTCGACCGCCGTCGCCAACAGCTGGGACGAGCTGCGCATGGCGGGTGCGGCCGCCCGCGCCATGCTGGTCGCCACCGCCGCCGCGCGCTGGAACGTCCCCACGGGCGAGGTCACGGTCGCCAAGGGCGTCGTCAGCCACGCCAGGTCCGGCCGCAACTTCACCTTCGGCGAGCTCGCCACCGACGCCGCCAAGCTGCCGGCGCCGCAGACCGTCGCGCTGAAGGACCCGAAGGATTACGTGCTGATCGGCCGGCCGGACCTGCACCGGCTCGACCACATCAGCAAGACCGACGGCACCGCGGTCTTCGCCATGGACATCCGCCGGCCGGGGCAGGTGACGGCGGTGCTCGCCCGCTCGCCGCGCTTCGGCGGGACAGTGAAGAGCGTGGATGACGCCGCCGCCCGCGCCATCCCCGGCGTGCTCGACGTGCTGACCCTGCCGGTCGGCGTCGCTGTGCTGGCGAAGAACACATGGACCGCGATCAAGGGCCGCGAGGCCCTGAAGATCACCTGGGACGATTCCAAGGCGGAGACGCGCGGCACCGAGCGGATGCTCGCCGACTACCGCAAGCTGGCCGACACGGCGGGTGCGGTCGCCGCCAGCAAGGGCGACGCCGACAAGGCGTTCGCCGAAGCCGCGACGGTGGTCGAGGCGGAGTTCACCTTCCCCTACCTCGCCCACGCGCCGATGGAGCCGCTGAACGCCGTGGTGGCGCTGAACCCGGAGGGCGGCTGCACCATCTGGGCCGGCTCGCAGTTCCAGGGCGTCGAGCAGATGGTCGTCGCCCACATCCTGGGCTGCACGCCCGAGCAGGTGAAGATCGAGACGCAATGGGCGGGCGGCAGCTTCGGCCGCCGCGCCACCACCACCGCCGACTACATCGCCGAGGCGGCGATCGTCGCCAAGGCCTACGGCAAGGCGCCGGTGCATCTGGTGTGGACCCGCGAGGACGACATCCAGGGCGGCCGCTACCGCCCGCTGTTCCTGCACCGGATCAAGGCGGCGGTGGACAAGGCGGGCACGCTGGTGGCGTGGCGCCAGCGCATCGTCGGCCAGAGCTTCATGGCCGGCACGCCGTTCGAGAAGGTGATGGTCAAGGACGGCGTCGACGCCACGATGGTCGAGGGCGCGTCGGACATGGCCTACGCCGTGCCAAACCTTGCGGTGGACGCCCACAGCCCGGCCTCGCCGGTGACGACCCTGTGGTGGCGCTCGGTCGGCCACACCCACACCGCCTACGCCAAGGAGGTGATGATCGACCGGCTCGCCAAGGCGGCGGGCAAGGACCCGCTGGCCTTCCGGCTGGAGATGCTGAAGGACCACCCGCGTCTGGCCGGCGTGCTGAAACTGGCGGCGGAGAAGGCCGGCTGGGGCCAGCCGCTGGCCAAGGGCAAGGGGCGCGGCGTCGCCGTGCATGAGAGCTTCAACAGCTTCGTCGCCCACGTCGCCGAGGTGACGGTGGACGACAAGGGACATGTGAAGGTGGACCGCGTCGTCGTCGCCATCGATTGCGGCCGGGTGATCAACCCCGACATCGTCAAGGCGCAGATGGAGGGCGGCACCGGCTGGGGCATCGGCCACGCGCTGCGCGGCGAGATCACCATGACGGACGGGATCGTCGACCAGAGCAACTTCGACAGCTTCCTGCCGATGCGGATGTCGGACATGCCGGCGGTCGAGGTCCACATCGTGCCGTCGCGCGAACGCCCGACCGGTGCGGGCGAGCCCGGCGTCCCGACCTCGGCGCCGGCGGTCGCCAACGCGGTGTTCTCGGTGACCGGCCAGCCCCTGCAAAGCCTGCCCTTCAGCCGGGCGGGCCTGGTGTAGGCGCGGAGGGACCGGGCGCCCGTCCCGAGGGCCGGCGCCCGGTCCCTCCCCAGGCTTCGGAAACCGAAGCCGGCCGGCAGCCCGCCAGCTGGGCGCCGGCCGAGTCGACGACGGCCCCCCTTGAACGGGCGCCCATTTCCATCCACATACCATCCAACCAGATGGTTTGTGGATGGATTTGGTCATGAACGCCTTGCACGAGACACGGCCGAAAAGCGCCGACAGCGAAAAGATCACCATCAATCTCGGTTACGTCGATCTCGGCCACGTCGATCTCCTGGTCGAGGAAGGGTTCTATTCGAACCGCACCGACTTCATCCGCACCGCCATCCGCAACCAGATCGACCGGCACGCCGACGTCGTACGGCAGGCGGTGACGCGCAAGAGCGTCGACCTCGGCCTGCGCCATTTCAGCCGCGCGGATCTGGAGACGGCGCAGGCGGCCGGGCAGATGCTCGACATCCGTGTCCTCGGCCTTGCCACGATCGCCCCGGACGTCACCCCCGAACTTGCCCGCGCCACCATCGCCTCCCTTGCCGTGCTGGGCGCGCTGCACGCCAGCCCCGCCGTCAAGGCGGCCCTGGCCGACCGTATCCGCTGACCCGCCCGTCCCCGTCCGCTCCCTTCAGTCCCGGAAAGACCGCCATGCTCCGCAAACTTCCTCCCGCCCTGACCGAGATCGCCCGCCTGACCGGCGCCGGCAAGCTCGGCGAGGCCACCGCCCTCATCCAGCGCCATCTCCAGGGGGGCCTTCAGGGGGACGGCCTCCGGGACGACGGGCCGGCCGCCGGTCGGGCGGCTCCCGGCACCCGTCAGCGGCGGACCGGCCTGGGCGACACCCTGCGGGATCTCGCCGCGCGCGCCAAGTCCGGCGGCTTCGGGCTGCCCGGCAACGGGCCCGCGGTCTCCGTGCCGGACGGCGCCTCCTTCACGACCGGCTCTTACAGCGGCCCGGCCGGAACGCGCGGCTACAAGCTCTACATCCCGGCCAACCGCAACGTGCAGCCGCTTCCGCTGATCGTCATGCTGCACGGTTGCACCCAGTCGCCCGACGATTTCGCCGCCGGCACCGGCATGAACGCGCTCGCCGAGGAGTTCGGCTGTCTCGTCGTCTACCCGGAGCAGCCCTCCTCCGCCAACCCGCAGAAATGCTGGAACTGGTTCCGGCCGGAGGACCAGCGCCGCGACCAGGGCGAGCCGTCGCTGCTCGCCGGAATCACCCGCCAGATCCTGCGCGACCACCCGGCCGACCCGACCCGCGTCTACATCGCCGGACTTTCGGCCGGCGGAGCGGCGGCGGCCGTCATGGGCGCCGCCTATCCCGACCTCTACGCCGCCGTGGGCGTGCATTCCGGCCTGCCGGTCGGCATCGCCGCCGACGTGCCCTCGGCCTTCGCCGCGATGCGCCAGGGGGCGCCGGCCACGCTGCCGCCGGTAAGGCCCATCCCGACCATCGTCTTCCACGGGGACCAGGACCGCACCGTCCATCCGAACAACGCCGACGCGGTGGCGGCCCAGGTGACGGCCTCCGTGAGCGGCCTGCGCGTCACGGTGCAGGACGGCCAAACCGGCGGCGGCCGCGCCTACCGCCGGACCCTCCACAGCGACGCGGCCGACCGGATCCTGTGCGAACGGTGGACGGTGCTGGGCGGCGGGCACACCTGGATGGGCGGCAGCCCGTCCGGTTCCCACACCGACCCCGGCGGACCGGACGCCAGCCGGGAGATGCTGCGCTTCTTCCTGACGCACCGCTTGGGAGAGTCCGTTTCCTGAGAAGACCGGATCACCGGGGCACGGCCGGCGCGCGTCACACCCGTTCGATGATGGTGGCGATGCCCTGGCCGACGCCGACGCACATGGTGCAGAGCGCCCGGCTGAGCCGCGCCTCCTCCAGCTCGTGCATCGCGGTGAGGATCAGCCGCGCCCCCGACGCGCCGAGCGGGTGGCCGAGCGCGATGGCGCCGCCGTTGGGATTCACGCGCGCCCCGTCGTCGGGAAGTCCCAACTGCCGCAGCACGGCCAGCCCCTGGGCGGCGAAGGCCTCGTTCAGTTCCACCACGTCGAGATCGGCGACCGTCAGCCCCTGGCGGTCGAGCAGCTTGCGCACCGCCGGCACCGGGCCGATGCCCATCACCCGCGGCGCCACCCCCGCCGTCGCCATCCCGGTGACCCGCGCCCGTGGCGTCAGGCCGTGACGCTTGACCGCCGCCTCCGAGGCCAGCAGCAGCGCCACCGCCCCGTCGTTGACGCCGGACGCGTTGCCGGCGGTCACCGTGCCCCCCGGCTTGACCACCGGCTTCAGCGCGGCCAGCGCGTCGGCCGTGGTGTCGGGGCGGAGATGCTCGTCGGTGTCCACCACCGTGTCGCCCTTGCGGCCCTTGATGGTGACCGGGGCGATCTCCCGCCGGAAGCGCCCGGCGGCGAGCGCCCGGCCGGCGCGCTGCTGGCTGCGCAGGGCGAAGGAATCCTGGTCGGCCCGGCCGATCCCGTGATCCTCCGCCACGTTCTCCGCCGTCTCCGGCATGGAATCGACGCCGTAGGCCGCCTTCATCGCCGGGTTGACGAAGCGCCAGCCGATGGTGGTGTCGAAGATCGCGGCGTTGCGCGAGAAGGCGCTGTCGGCCTTGCCCATCACGAAGGGGGCGCGGCTCATGCTCTCGACGCCGCCGGCCAGGATCAGGTCGGCCTGGCCGGACTGGATGGCGCGGGCGGCGATGCCGACAGCGTCCATGCCGGAGCCGCACAGCCGGTTGACCGTGGTGCCGGGCACCTCGACCGGCAGGCCGGCCAGCAGCGCGGCCATGCGGGCGACGTTGCGGTTGTCCTCGCCGGCCTGGTTGGCGCAGCCGAGGATCACCTCGTCCAGCCGCGCCCAGTCGATGGCCGGGTTGCGCTCCATCAGGGCGCGGATCGGCACGGCGGCGAGATCGTCGGCACACACCGACGCCAGCGCCCCGCCGTAGCGGCCGAAGGGGGTGCGCAGGCCATCGCAGAGGTAGGCGGCGGTCATCACGAATCCTTTTCGTTCAGCAGGGCGACGCCCGCCAGCGCGCAGCGGCGGAGCAGGGGGGAGGCGCGGTAGCGGTCCTCGCCGTAGGTGCGGGCGAGGTTGTCCAGCGTGCGCAGCACCAGGGCCGGGCCGACGCGGTCGCCCCAGGCGAGCGGCCCGACCGGGTAGTTGACGCCCCTGGTCATGGCGAGGTCGATGGCACGCCCGTCGGCCACCCCCTGGTTGAGCGCGTCGGCGGCCTCGTTGACCAGCATGGCGACGGTCCGGGCGGCGATCAGGCCGGGCACGTCGTCGATCAGGGCGACGCTCATCCCCAGCGCCTGGAACAGCCGGACGGCGGCGGCGGTCGCGGCGGCGGAGGTCTGGCGGGCCGGGGCGATGGCGATGGTTCCCGCCTTCGCCCAGTCGAGCGCCCAGTCGAACAGCACGAGATCCCCGCCGCTCTCCGCCGCGCGCTCGGTGGCGAGCCGCCCGTCGGTCGGCGCCAGCGTGACGGGGCCCAGGCGCAACAGGCCGGGGCCGGCGCTTTCCTCCACCGCGATGCCGGCGGCGCGGATGCGGTCGAGCAGCGGCGCGGCGAAGCCCAGCGCCCCCGCCACCGTCACCGAGGCGGGCAGCGCAACCGACGCGGCGGGCGCGAAGCCGGGATCGGCGGCGGCGGCGCCCGGCCGGTGGTCGTAGAAGCCGCGCCCGGACTTGCGGCCGAGCCAGCCGGCCTCGACCAACTCGCGCTGGACCAGCGAGGGCTGGAAGCGCGGGTCGTTGTGGAAGGCGTCCCAGACGGAACGGGTGACGGCGTAGTTCACGTCGTGGCCGATCAGGTCCATCAGTTCGCACGGGCCCATGCGGAAACCGCCGCAGCCGCGCATCACCGCGTCGAGCGCCGCCGGGGTGGCGGCCCCCTCGGCCAGCACGCGCAACGCCTCGGCGTAGAAGGGGCGGGCGACGCGGTTGACGATGAAGCCGGGGGTCGAGCGGGCCAGCACCGGCACCTTGCCCCAGCCGGCGGCGGTGGCGAGCAGCCGGTCGGCGATGGCCGGATCGGTGGCGCGGCCGCGCACGACCTCGACCAGCGCCATCAGCGGAGCCGGGTTGAAGAAATGCAGGCCGGCCAGCCGCTCCGGACGGGACAGCGGCGCGCCGATGGATTCGATGGAGATGGAGGAGGTGTTGGTGGCGAGGATGCAGTCGGCCGACACGACGCCCTCCAGCGCGGTGAACAGGGCGCGCTTGGCCGTGAGATCCTCGATGATCGCCTCGACGACGAGGCCGGCTCCGGCCAGCGCTTCGAGCTTGTCGCCGGTGCGGATGCGGTCGAGGATAGCGCCGCGGCCCGCCTCGTCGAGGCTGCCCTTGGCGACCAGCCGCGCGAGGTTGGCGGCGATGGTCTGCCGGCCGCGCTCGGCGGCGCCGGCGAAGCTGTCGAACAGCAGCACCGGGTGACCGGCGACCGCCGCCACCTGGGCGATGCCGCTCCCCATCGTGCCGGCCCCGACGACGGCCACGACCGTATCCCTCGGCAGGGCTTTGGCCCCGTTTCCCGCTTTGCCGCTCACTGGTGCCTCTCCACTTATTTTTTCCTTTGAAAAGCCCTCTCTCCCCCGGGGAGGGGGAAGGGGCTTTAAGCACGGTGTTGGGAAGGCACGCGGCGACGGTGGGTGATCCGGCAACCACGCAACGGATCGCCCACCGTCACTGCGGCCCCCGCCCCCCCTCACCGGGATGGGCGGGGCCGGCGCCCGGTCACACCCGCAGCACGACCTTGCCGGTCACCTTGCCCTCGCGCACCAGACCGAGCGCCTGGGCGTAATCCTCGAAGGCGAAAGCCTTCATCACCTTCGGGCGAATGGCCCCGGCGCTGTAGAGGTCGAACAGCTCGGCCTGCACGCGGCGCACCCAGTCGGGGGCGCGGTCGCGGTAGTCGCTCCATTGCAGGCCGCTGACGTGGATGTTCTTGACCAGCAGATAGTTGACCTTCACCTCGGGGATCGTGCCGCTGACGAAGCCGATCACCACCATGCGGCCCCGCCACGCCATCGACCGCAAGGCCGCCGTGAACGCCTCGCCGCCGACCGGGTCGAGCACCACGTCGACGCCGTGCCCGCCGGTGAGTTCCTTGATGCGGTCGCGCAGAGCGTTGCGCAGGTCGGGCATCGACAGGTCGACGGTGTGGTCGGCGCCGTTCTCGCGGGCGATGGCGGCCTGGTCCTCGCCGATCACCCCGGCGATCACCGTGGCGCCGAGGCCCTTGGCGATCTGCACGGCGGCGAGCCCGACGCCGCCCGCCGCCCCGTTGACGAGCACGGTCTCGCCCGTCCTGTACATCCCGCGCTCGACCAGCGCGAAATGCGCCGTCTGGTAGACGAGGCCCATCGCCGCCGCCTCGTCGAAGGACATGGCGTCCGGCAGGACGAAGCACTGGTCGGCCGGGACGGTGATCTCCTCGGCGTAGGCGCCGTATTCGAGCTGGCAGACCACGCGGTCGCCGGGCTTGCAGACCGTCACGTTGGCGCCGACCGCCAGCACCACGCCGGCCGCGTCCTTGCCGGGGCTGAAGGGCGGCTTGGCGAGGATCTGGTACTTGCCGCCGATGACCAGCAGGTCGGGATAGTTCACGCCGATCGACTTGACCGAGACCAGCACCTCGTTCGGCCCGGCCTGCGGCGTCGGGCGCTCCTCGATGGCCATGCCGTCCGGTTCGCCGAACTGGCGGATGGTGATCGCTTTCATGGCGTTACTCCTTGCTGGTCGGAGCGCTGCCGAGCAGGTCGCCGTTCGCCTCGCCCAGCGCCGGATAGCCGGTTTCGGCGGCGTCGGCGCGCAGGCTGGCGGCGAGCGGGGTGGGCAGGGCGGTGATGGTCCGGCCGTCCTGCCCCGCCAGACGGCGGGCGAACAGGCCGCGCTCCCGGAAATGCGGGTTGGCGAGCGCCTCCTCCATGCGGCTCATGACGACGCAGCAGACGTCCTTGCCGGCGAAGGCGGCGCGCCAGTGGCCGGAGTCCTGGCCCGCGATCAGCCCGGCGACCGCCTGCCGGGTCGCGGCCGGGTCCTTGGCATCGTCGCGGAACTCGTCGGGCAGCCCGATGAGGCCGCAGAAGGAGGCCCAGAACTTGTCCTCCAGCGGGGCGGCGGCGAGGAAGCGGCCGTCGGCGGTGCGGTACATCTGGTAGCGCGGCGTGCCGCCGGTGACGAGGTCGCCGCCCGGCACCGGCCATTGCCCCGCGGCCAAGCCGTTGCCCATCGCCCAATAGAGGAAGGTGAACATCCCGTCCGCCATGGCGATGTCGAGGTGGCAGCCCTTGCCGGTGCGGTTGCGCTCCAGCAGGGCCATCAGGATGTTGACCACCGCCGGGTAGGTGCCGCCGCCGACGTCGGCGACCAGCGCCGCCGGCAGGACGGGGGCGCCGTCGCTGCCGGCCGCCAGCGACAGCATGCCGGTCTCGGCGACGTAGTTCAGATCGTGCCCGGCCTCGGCCGCCTTCGGGCCGCTCTGCCCGTAGCCGGTGATCGAGCAGTAGATCAGGCCGGGGTTGACCGCCGACAGCGCCGCGTAGCCCAGCCCCAGCCGGTCCATCACGCCGGGCCGGTACTGCTCGACGATCACGTCGGCGGAGCGGATCAGCGGCATCAACTGGTCCACCGCGCCCGGCGCCTTGAGGTCGAGCGCGATGGAGCGCTTGCCGCGGTTCAGCAGGCCGAAATTCACCGCGTCGGCGCCGAATTTCGGCTCGTAGCTGCGCATCTCGTCGCCGCGTCCGGGGCGCTCGATCTTGATGACCTCGGCACCCGCCTCGACCAGCATCAGCGTGGCGAGCGGGCCGGGCAGCAGCGTGCTGAAGTCGAGAACGCGGATTCCGTCGAGGGGCCGCATCACTTGAGCCCTTTCTCGGCGCGGCGCTTGGCGACCACGGCGCGGCGGGCCGGGGCGTAGTCGGGGGTGCCGAGCGTCTCGAACAGGGCCGACGTGACGTCGTAATGGTGTGCCAGCCCGGTGCGCTCCAGCAGGCTGATCGGCCCCTCGGGGTAGCCGAGCCCGAGCTTCAGCGTCAGGTCGAGGTCGTCGGCCGTCGCCAGCCGCTCGTCGAGGCGGCGCAGCGAGGCGTTGTAGTAGGGGCGGATCAGGCGGTCGATGATGCGGCCGGCGAAGTCGCCGCAGACCGCGACCTTCAGCCCGGCGCCCTCCAGCACCGCCCTGGCGGCGGCGATGGCGCTGTCCGGCGTGGCGGGCTGGCGAACCAATTCCACGAGGTCGGACGGCGCGCCGTCGCCCAGGCGGAAGCGGGCGAAGCCCAGCACGTTGGAGCCCTCGGTCCCCCGGCTCTCGCCGGTGTGGGTGCCGAGGCTCTCGGTGCCGAGTTCGACGAGGATCGCCGCGCGGCCGGCGCGGTCGGTCACGTCGTTCAGCGCGGAGCCGGTGTCGGCGCCGATCAGCACCACCACGTCACCGGAGGAGGACGCCCCGTCGAGCAGCGCCCCATCAAGCAAGGGGTGAGCGGCGGGGAAGGAGCGGCTGTTTCCCGTGTCGATCAGTTGGTAGGACATCGCTCAGCCTCCGAACATCGCGTCTTTTTCGTAGGTGTAGAACCCCCGGCCGGTCTTGCGGCCCAGATGGTTCGCGGCGATCATCCGCTTGACCAGCGGCGGGCAGGCCGCGCGCGGGTCGTTGGTGACGCCGTGCAGCGCCTCGCAGAGCAGCAGCTGGGTGTCGAGCCCGATCAGGTCGAGCAGCTCCAGCGGCCCCATCGGGTAGCCGAGCCCGGCCTTGATGGCGCGGTCGATGTCCGCCGGCTCGGCGACGCCCGCCTCGACCATGCGGATGGCGTCGTTGTTGAAGGGCACCAGGAAGTAGTTGAGGATGAAGCCTGGGTTGTCCTTGGTCTTCACCGGGCGCTGGCCCATCGCCTCGGCAAACTTCCAGGCGGCGTCGAACACCTCGGGCGCGGTGGTCAGGCCGGGCGACATCTCGATCAGCTTCATCAGCTGGGCGGGCAGGCAGAAATGCATGCCGACGACGCGCTCCGGACGCCCCGACCCGCCGGCGATCTCGGTGATCGAGAGGGTGGAGGTGTTCGACGCGAAGATGGTGTGCGGCGGGCAGACGGCGTTGAGATCCGAGAACAGGCCGTGCTTGACCTTCAGATCCTCGAAGATCGCCTCGATCACCACGTCGCACTCGGCCATCGCGGCGATGTCGGTGGTGCCGACCATGTTGCCCATGATCGTCTCGACGGCCTCCGCGGTCAGCTTGCCGCGCTGCACCGACTTGGCGAAGAAGCCCTCGGTCTGGCGCCGCGCGCGGTCCAGCGTGTCCTGGCGGGTGTCGTAGAGGATGGTGCGGAAACCGGCCCGGGCGGCGACGATGGCGATGCCGGCGCCCATCGTGCCGGCTCCGGCGACGCCGACGGTCTTGATCGTGCTCATGTCACTTCTGCCTTTCGATGAAGCTGCGGCCGATCAGTTGGCGGTGGACCTGGTTGGTCCCCTCCCAGATCTGCGTGATCTTGGCGTCGCGCATCAGCCGCTCCACACGGTAGTCCTTGCAGTAGCCGTAGCCGCCAAGAAGCTGGACGGCCTCGGTGCTGATCCGCATGGCGAGGTCGCTGGCGCGCATCTTCAGCATCGAGGCCTCGACGCCGAAATCCTGCTCGCCGGCGTCGATGCGGCGGCCGAGCTGCCACAGCCACGCCTCGCACATGGCGAGGTCGGTCGCCATGTCGGCCAGCAGGAACTGGATGCCCTGGAACTCGATGATGCGCTTGCCGGACTGGCGGCGCTCGTTGATGTAGGCGACGGAATCCTCGAAGGCGGCCCGCGCGATGCCCAGCGCGTGCGCCGCGACGCTGGGCCGCGACTTGTTCAGCGAGGCGAGCAGGATGCGCAGGCCGTCGCCGGGCTGGCCCAGCAGGTTGGCGCGCGGCACCCGGACATTCTCGAAGGACAGCGCCGCCGTGCTCGACGCGCGGTGGCCCATCTTGTCCTCCTTGCGGAGGATGTTGAGGCCGGGCGTGCCCTTCTCCAGGATGAGGACGGAGATGGATTTCTTCGGGTCGTCGATCTCGCTCCACTTGCCGAAGACGAGGTAGAGGTCGGCAACGTCGCCGTTGGTGATGAAAATCTTGCCGCCGTTGACGACGATGTCATCGCCGTCGGGGGTGAAGCGGGTCTTCATGCCGGTGGCGTCGGAGCCGGCGGATTCCTCGGTGATGCAGAGCGCGCCGAGAGCCCCTTCGGCGAGGCGCGGCAGCAGGCGCCGTTTCTGCTCCTCGCTGCCGAAGTCGATCAGCGGCTTCATGCCGTGGAAGTTGGTCGCCCAGACGATGCCGGTCGAGGCGCAGGCCTTGCTGATCTCGCGCACGCAGGCGAGATAGGCGACGTAGGAGAGCTGGGCGCCGCCGTAGGCCTCCGGCACGAACATGGCGTTGAGGCCCAGCTCGTTGATGCCGTGGACGTTGTCCCACGGGAATTCGCCGGCGGCGTCATGATGTTCGGCCTTCGGCGCGATCCGGTCGCGGGCCAGCGCCTGGACGCTCTCCAGCAGCATCGCCTCCTCGTCGGAGAGCGGGATCTGGGCGTCGAGCTTCTCGAAGACGTTCATTCCCTGGTCCTTCTTACTTCCCCTCTCCCGCCCCGGGAGAGGGAAGGGGCCCGCCGCGCAGCGGTGGGAAGGGTGAGGGGCTATCGGAGCATGGATTGCGTACCACGCCCTCTAGCCCCTCACCCTCCCCATGCTGCCGCATGGGTCCCCTCCCTCTCCCGGGGCGGGAGAGGGCCGGTTGGTCAATGCGCGATGCCTTGGCCGCCGTCGAGGTAGATGGTCTCGCCGGTCAGGAAGGGGATGTTCTCCTCCAGCAGCGTGGCGGCGAGCCTGGCGACGGCGTCGGCGCCGCTGGGGCCGCCGGTGGGGATGCGCTTTTGCAGGAAGGCGCTGAGCGGGCCTTCGGACAGCGCCTCGCGGTTCAGGTCGGTCAGGATGTAGCCCGGTGCGAGATTCACCACGCGGATGCCGGCCGGCGCCCATTCCACCGCCAGACAGCGCGAGATCGCCCCGACCGCCGCCTTCGAGGCGCAGTAGGCGAGGTTCCGCTTCACGCCCATGCGGTCGAAGAAGGATCCCATGTTGAGGATCATGCCCCTGGTCTTGGCGAGGTGCGGGTAGGCTTCGCGGGCCGCCACGAACACGGCGGTGGCGTTGGTCGTCATCACCGCGTTGAAGTCGTCGGTGGAGAAGCTGTCGCTGCGCCCGTCGAGATGGATGCCGGCGTTGTTCACCAGCGCGGTCAGCCCGCCCCTGAGGCCGGCCAGTTCGGCGAACACCGCGCGCAGCGATGCCTCGTCGGTCACATCGCAGCGGAAGGGCAGCAGCCGCTCGGCGAGGCCGGCATCCCCGGCCGGCCGCTCCGGGATATTGCCCTTGCGGGTCAGGCAGGCGACGGTGAAGCCGCGCCGCGCCAGTTCGATGGCGATGTCGGCGCCGATACCGCGCCCGGCGCCGGTGACGGCGACGATTCCGTCTTTGATCGAAGTCTGGGTCATGTCAGCGGTCCTGGAAGCTGGCTTTGCGCTTCTCGGCGAAGGCGGCCATGCCCTCGGCGGCGTCGGCGGTCTGGTAGGCGAGGGTGGACAGGTCGGCCTCGATCTTCAGCCCCTCGTGGATCGGCAGGTCGATCGCCCGCTGCACGGCGGAGCGCGCGAAGGACAGCGCCAGCTTGCCGTAGACGGTGAACTCGCGCGCGAAGGCGGCGGCGTTGTCGAGCAGCGGCTCGTCGATCAGCCGGTTGACCAGACCGATGCGCTCGGCCTCCTCGGCGCCGACGGTGCGGCCGGTCAGGATCATCTCCAGCGCGCGGGCCTCGCCGATCAGGCGCGGCAGGCGCTGCGTCCCGCCATAGCCGGGGATCAGCCCCAGCTTGATCTCCGGCAACCCCAGCTTGGCGTTGCGCCCGGCGACGCGGAAGCTGCACGCCAGCGCCATCTCCAGCCCGCCGCCGAAGGCGAAGCCGTTGATCACCGCGACCGAGGGCATCGGCAGGGCGGCCAGCTTGGCGAAGACCGCCTGTCCGAACTCGGCGCCCTTCTTCTGGGCGTCGAGGCTGCGGCCGGTCAACTCCTTGATGTCGGCCCCGGCGCAGAAGGATTTCGGACCGGCGCCGGTCACCAGCAGGGCGCGGGCGTCGCCCCGCGCCACCTCGTCGAGCGCCGCGCCGATCTCGCCGAGGATCGCGAAGCTCAGCGCGTTGAGGGCCTCGGGACGGTCCAGCGTCAGGACCGCCAGCTCATCCAGCCGGGTCAGGGTGACGGGCATCAGGTCGTTTCCCCAGAAAATGTTGGCGTGAGGTTGGGCGTGGTTGCGGCGGGCGCCGTCCAGCGCACCGGGGTCGGTTGCAGCTTGCCGCTCTTGACCCAGTCGATCAGGCCGCGCTTGAGGATCTTGCCGCTCGGCGTCATCGGGAAATCGCCGGTGATCGCCAGATATTCGGGCATGTCGTATTTCGACAGGCCGGCCTCGAACAGGTGGGTCAGGATCGCCTTGGGCGTGGGCGGCGTGCCCTCAACCGACAGGATCAGGCAGACCTTCTCGCCCAGCCGCTCGTCGGCCACCGGGATGGCGGCGGCGATCAGCACGGCCGGGTGGGTCTTCGCCAGATCCTCGATGCGCGACGGATGGATGTTGTGGCCGCCGCGGATGATGAGATCCTTCTTGCGGCCGACGATCTCCAGATTGCCCTTGGCGTCGAAGCGGCCGAGGTCGCCGCTCATGAACCAGCCCTGCCGGTTGAAGGAGTTCTCGGTGGCGCGCTGGTTGTCGAAATAGCCCAGCATCAGGCAGCCGCCGCGCCCGCCGATCTCGCCGATCTCGCCGGGGGCGGCCTCGACGTCCGGCGCGTCCTGCTTCCAGATCCGCACCTCGTAGGCGTTGCAGGCGCGCCCGCAGGTGCCGACGATGGTGTCGACGTCGTCGTCGGGCCGGGTGTACTGGTGCGACCCGTTCTCCGTCATGCCGTAGATGTTCTGCGGCTGGATGCCGAGCGCCAGGAAGCCGCGCGCGGTCTCCTGCGGGATCGGCGAGCCGGCCATGTAGAAGATCGTCACCGCGCCCAGCCGGTCCATGCCCCGGCGGCGGACATCGGCGAGGATATCGATGGCGTGGGTCGGCACGCCCATGATGTAGGTGGCGCCGGTCTCCAGGATCCAGTCGAGCGGCCTCGATCCGGCCGGCGGGTCGTTGACCACCAGCTCGCAGCCGGCGGCCAGCGCCTGCTCCAGCGCGACGGTGCCGATGTGGTGGCTCATCGGGCTGAGGCTGAGCAGGATGGTGTCCGGCCCGTGGCCCCAGTCCTCGACCATCGCCCGGCCGTTGGCCAGCAGCGTGTTGTCGGAGTGCATGACCGCCTTCGGCGCGCCCGTCGTGCCGGAGGTGAAGGCGAGGTAGACCACCTTGTCGGCGTTGGTCACCGGCTCGGCGTGGACCGGACGGCGCGGCTCCAGCGGCGGGAAGGGCAGGTCGGCGCCGCTCCAGCGGTCGCCGTAGGGCTCCAGCCGGTGGATGCGCTTCATCGAGGGCAGGTTGCGCGCGGCGGCGAAGACGTCGGCGGTCTGCGCATCCGCCCCGTAGCCGGTCTGGCCGAAGAAGGCGGCGGCGTCGATGCGCTCCAGCAGCCCGGCGATCTCGGCGACCGTGTAGTTCTGGTGCAGCGACGGGTTGCAGACATAGCCGTTGCGCGAGCAGGCGAGGAAGACCACCACCGCCTCGACCCGGTTGGGCAGCCAGACCGACACGCGCTGGCCGCGCCGGATGCCGCCCTCGTCGAGGTCGTCGGCAACGCTGTCGACCCAGGACAGCAGCTGCGCCCAGGTCAGCCGGCGGACGCCGTCGCGCAGCGCGAAGCGGTCCGGCCGTTCGGCGGCGCGGCGGGCGAGCAGACCGTACAGCGTCTCGCCGCGCCAGATGCCGGCCGCCTTGTAGCCCGCCGCCAGCGCGGGGTCGTGGAGCGTGAGGACGGTGTTCACGACGGTGATCTCCCTAGCCTTGCGGTCTCAATGGCCGAACTTGTCGGCGTCCGGCTTGCGGCGCTCGGCGAAGGAGGCGGCCAGCTCGTGCGCCTCGTCGGTCTCCAGATAGCCCCGCAGCAGCAGGTCGTGCGCCATGCGCGACAGGCCGCTGACGCCGTTGTGGCGGGCGTTGAAGGCGGCCTTCAGCGAGGCCAGCGCGAAGGCGCCGCGGTCGGCGATCTCCAGCGCCATGGCGCGGGTGGCGGCCTTCAGCTCGGCGGCGGGAACGACCTCGTTGATCAGGCCGATCTCGGCGGCCTTGGCGGCCGTCATCTTCGGGTTGCGGAACCAGATGTCCTTCGCCCGCTTCTTGCCGACCAGATCCTCCAGATACCAGGTGCCGTAGCCGGCGTCGAAGCTGCCGACCATCGGGCCGACCTGCCGGAACACGGCGGTGTCGGCGGCGATGGTCAGGTCGCAGACCATCTGAAGCACGTTGCCGCCGCCGACCGCGAATCCGTTGACCGAGGCGATGACCGGCTTTTGCAGCTTTTCGATGCTCTCGTACATCTCCAGCGTCGGCAGCACGCCGGCGTAGAGCTGCGAATCCTCCATGCCGTCCTTGCGGCCGCCGGTGCAGAAGAACCGGTCGCCGGCGCCGGTGATGACCAGAACGCGGGTCCGCGTCTCGCGCCGCACCTCGTTGATGCAGTCGCGGATCTCGTGGCACATGGTGGCGTTGAACATGTTGCCGTCCTCGGGACGGTTCAGCGTCAGGGTGCCGACGGGGCCGTCTTCGGCGTAGAGGATGGTGTCGTAGGCCATGGCTCGCGTTTCCGTTCGTTCGTGGTGTCGGTGGTCAGATGATGCCGGCTGCGGACAGGCTGGCGAGATCCGTCTCGGCGCAGCCGACCAGCTCTCCCAGGATGGCCCGCGTGTGCTCGCCGAGACGGGGCGGCGGCAGGCGGGGGGCCGCCGGGGCGCCGTCGACGTGGATGCCGAGGTTGACCTGCGGGCAGGACCCGCCATCGGCGCCGTGGGGCAGGGCGTAGAACAGGCCGCGCTCCAGCAGATCGGGGTCGGCCGCCACCTCGTCCAGGCGGTTGATCGGTCCGGCCGGCACCTTCGCCTCGGCCAGCAGCGCCAGCCATTCGGCGCGCGGGCGGGCGCGCAGGCGCTCCTGGATGCCGGCGACGATCTCCGGCCGCGCCTCGCGGCGGTGGGCGTTGCTGCCATAGCGCGGCTCGGCCGCCCAGTCCGGCTGACCGAGCGCCGTGCAGAAGCGGCGCCAGATGCCGTCGTTGCCAAGCCCGACGGTCATCGGCCGGTCGGCGGTGTCGAAGACCTGATAGACGGCGATGACGCTGTCGCGCCCGCCCGAGCGCCGCGGCAGCTCGCCCGATCCCAGATAGGTGGCGACGCGCGGGGTCATGAAGCGGGTCATGCTCTCGACCAGCGAGACGTCGATCTTGCGGCCCCGCCCGGTGCGCGCGCGCTCCAGCAGCGCGGCGCAGACCGCGAGCGCGGCGTCCTGCCCGGCCAGCATGTCGGCCGCCGGGGTGCCGACCTTCTGCGGCGCGGAGTCCGGCTCTCCGGTCAGGTCCATGACGCCGCTGTAGCCCTCGGCGATCAGGTCATAGCAGGGCAGGTCGGCGCGGCCGCCCTTCAGGCCGAAGCCGGTGATCGAGGCGACGATCAGCTCCGGCTTCACCGCCGACAGCGTCTCGTAGCTGATGCCCAGCTTGTCCTGCGTGCGCTGGACCATGTTGACGACCACAACGTCGGCGTGGCGGGCGAGGTCGAACAGGATCGCCCGCCCCTCCGGCCGCGTGTAGTCGAGCGTGAGGCTGCGCTTGTTGCGGTTGACGCTCAGGAACCACAGGGATTCCCCGTTGAGAAAGGGGGGGCCCCAGGCGCGGGCGTCGTCGCCGTGCCCCGGCCGCTCGACCTTGATGACGTCGGCGCCAAAATCTCCCAGAAGTTGTGATGCGTAG
Organism: Azospirillum agricola; assembly: GCF_020005195.1. Classification (NCBI taxonomy): domain Bacteria; kingdom Pseudomonadati; phylum Pseudomonadota; class Alphaproteobacteria; order Rhodospirillales; family Azospirillaceae; genus Azospirillum; species Azospirillum agricola. The sequence goes on along the minus strand of NZ_JAIFZR010000001.1, from coordinate 536,986 downwards.
GGGCCGGCGACGGAGGTCGTCAGGTCCAGCACCCGGACGCCGGCCAGCATCCCGAACGGGGCGGCGTCGGGCGCGTCGGGAAGAGTGTCCATCGGAAGCATGGTGTCTCGCTGTTCCGGCTTGTTGGTCGAACGGATGGTAGCAACCGCCGTGCCAGTTCCAGATTTTTCATTAAGCTATTGGAATTTATCTAATTTTTCAGTGACGCAACGGGGCGGCACTCTGGCTCCTTCTTGGACAATGTAGTCGACGAACACACAGCTACACCAACAATATGTGTTCACAGGGGACAGTGGCTGTGCTTAGGATGCGCCAACGACACCGCCCGGCGGCGGCAGAACAAAGGCATTCCGATGAGCGAAACGCACGACCCGGTCGAGGCCGGCCTGCTGGTCCTCGACGGCCAAAGCAACGTAAGGTTTCAGAGCGGATTGGGCGTCCGGGCCGATGTGCAGGAGCGGCTGAAGGGCCTGCGCGGCCAGTTGAAAGCCCGGCGGCTGTTCGGGATCGAGCTGGACGGCGCGCGCTGCACCGTGCTCGGCTGGCGCGGCGCCGACGCGACGCTGTTCCTCGTCCACCGGGGCCAGCGGGAGGACACGCTGCTCGACTTCATCGGCAGCGTCGATTTCGCCTACAGCATCCTCAACCATCTGGTCAGCAGCCCCTACGAGGGGATGACGGTGGTCGACCACGAGGCGAAGGTCCGCTTCATCAGCCCGGTCCATGAGGGCTTCTTCCGGCTCGGCACCGGCGAGGCCGCCGGCAAGCCGGTGACCGAGGTGATCGAGAACACCCGCCTGCACGAGATCGTGCGCACCGGCAAGGCCGAGATCGGCCGGGTCCAGCAGATGCGCGGCGTCACCCGCGTCGTCAGCCGCATCCCGATCGTCGAGGGCGGCGCGGTGGTCGGCGCCATCGGGCAGGTGATGTTCAAGGCGCCGGAACAGCTCCAGCAGCTCAGCCTGGAGGTCAACCGGCTGCGCGACGAGATCGCCCAGTACAAGCGCGAGCTGACCGGCCTGCGCACCCGCTCCACCGGGATCGAGCAGATCATCGGCACCAGCGACGCCATCCGCCAGCTGAAGGCCGACATCGCCAAGGTGGCGCCGCTCGACGTCCCGGTGCTGCTGATCGGCGAGAGCGGCACCGGCAAGGAGCTGGTCGCCAACGCGCTCCACAGCCTGAGCGCCCGCCACGGCCGGCCGATGGTGATGGTGAACTCGGCGGCGCTGCCCGCCAGCCTCGCCGAGAGCGAGCTGTTCGGTTACGAGCCCGGCGCCTTCACCGGGGCCGAGCGCAAGGGCCGCAAGGGCAAGTTCGAATCCGCGCACAAGAGCACGCTGTTCCTCGACGAGGTCGGCGACATGCCGCTCGACCTCCAGGTCAAGCTGCTGCGCATCCTCCAGGACGGCGTGTTCGAGCGGGTCGGCGGCGAGCAGCAGCGCTTTTCCGATTTCCGGCTGGTGTCGGCGACCAACCGCGATCTCGGCCAGATGATCCAGAGCGAGAAGTTCCGGCTCGATCTCTATTACCGCATCAGCCCGGTCACCCTGCGGCTGCCGCCCCTGCGCGAACGGCTGGAGGATATTCCGGCGATCGTCCAGGGCTTCCTCGCCGGGCTGTCCAGCCGCAACCGCAGCAACGTCCGCTTCGTCGACGACAAGGTCTACGGCTACCTGCAATCGCTGAAATGGCCGGGCAACGTCCGGCAACTGCTGCACGAGGTCGAGCGTGCGGCGATCTTCTCCGACGGCACGACGATCCGCGTCGAGGATTTCCGCCCCTCGGCCCTGCCGGGCATGCCGTCGGTGGTGCCGGCACCGACGGTAGCCCCCGAGCCCGCGGCGGTGGCATCCGGGGCGGCGCCGTCCGCGTCGGGCGCCGACATGCGCTCCACCGTGGAGAATGTCGAGGAATCGCTGATACGCGACGCGCTGAAACGCCATGACGGCAACAAGAAGCGCGCGGCCGAGGAGTTGGGGATCTCGCGTTCCTACCTCTACAAGCGGCTGCGGCTGATCGAGGAGCAGGCGTAGGCGGGGGGCTTGAGGCAAAAAGAAGCCCTTCTCCCCTTGTGGGAGAAGGGTTGGGATGAGGGGTATTCCGCCGAAGGCGGAAAGTTTGCCCCCCCCTCACCCCAACCCCTCTCCCGCGAGGGGAGAGGGGCTTCAGTCGCTCATTGCAAACGCAACAGTGCCTGTCTTCCGCCATGCCTCCAGAAGACACCCTGCCGTCGCCGCCGGTGTCCTCGTCGAGGACATTGTGTTTCCCGGCAACACTGTTCGCGCCGCTGACTGTGTGCTTGGTGGCGGCATTCCACGCTTTCACGGGTTGGCACGGGCTTTGCGACAGTCCCCCTGACAGCCTGTCCTTCCGCCGTCCGCGCCCCTGCGCGACCCCCGACGCGGAGACAGGCGCATCCCAATCAAAATCGCCGTTCGGGAGGCCCCCATGTCCAAGAAGCCCCTCATGCTCTCCGCCGCCACCGCCGCACTGGCCGTGACGATGGCCTTCACCGGAGTCACCGCAGCCCAGGCACAGGGCGTCTCGGACGACGCCGTGAAGATCGGCGTCATCGTCGACATGACCGGCGTCTATTCCGGCAACGGCGGCAAGGCGGTCGTCGTCGCCTCGCAGATGGCGGCCGAGGATTTCGGCGGCACCGTGCTCGGCAAGCCGATCGAGATCGTCTCCGCCGACTACCAGAACAAGGTCGACATCACCTCCTCCACCGTGCGCCGCTGGTTCGACCAGGACAAGGTCGACATGGTGCTGGAATCCACCGATTCCGCCTCGGCCATCGCCATCCAGAAGCTGGGGGCCGAGCGCAAGCGCATCACCATCGCCGCCGGCTCCGCCTCCACCGCGCTGACCAACGCGGAATGCTCGCCCTACGGCATCCACTATGTCTACGACACCTACGCGCTTGCGACCGGCACCGGGCGCGCCGTGGTGGAGGAGGGCGGCAAGCGCTGGTTCTTCCTGACCGCCGACTACGCCTTCGGCCATTCGCTGGAGAAGAACACCACCGACGTGGTGAAGGCGATGGGCGGCACCGTGGTCGGCGGCGTCCGCCACCCGCTGAACAGCGCCGATTTCGCCTCCTACCTGTTGCAGGCGCAGTCCTCGGGCGCCGAGATCGTCGCGCTGGCCAACGCCGGCACCGACTTCAGCAACGCGCTGAAGCAGGCGCAGGAATTCGGCCTGACCGACAGCGGCCAGTCGATCGCCGCGATGCTGGTGTTCCTCAGCGACCTGAAGGCTTTGGGGCCGGACGTCGCCAAGGGCGTCAAGTTCACCACCGGCTTCTACTGGGACTACAACGACGAGACGCGCGCCTTCTCCGAGCGCTTCTTCAAGCGCTTCGGCACCATGCCGACCGACATCCAGGCCGGCGCCTATTCGGCGGTGACGACCTACCTGAACGCCATCAAGGCGGTCGGCACCGACGACGCCGACAAGGTGCGCGCGCATCTGCGCACGGTGACGATCAACGACTTCTTCGCCAAGGACGGCAAGATCCGCGACGACGGCCGCATGGTGCACGAGATGTATCTGGCGGAGGCCAAGGCCCCGGCGGAGGTCAAGTCGCCCTGGGATCTCGCCAAGGTTCTGCGCCCGATCCCCGGCGACGACGCCTACCAGCCGCTGGAGCGCAGCACCTGCCCGCTGGTCAAGAAGTCCTGACGGCCGCGCACGGGAAGCGGCCGATGACCGACGACATCATCCTGGAAGCGCGTGGCCTGACGAAGGAGTTCAAGGGCTTCGTCGCCGTGAAGGAGGTGAACCTGCAAGTGAGGCGGGGCACCATCCACGCGCTGATCGGCCCGAACGGCGCCGGCAAGAGCACGGTCTTCAACCTGCTCACCAAGTTCCTGACGCCGACGCGCGGCCAGATCCTCTACAAGGGCCGGGACATCACCCGCACCAGGCCGGCCGACATCGCGCTGATGGGGCTGGTCCGCTCCTTCCAGATCTCGGCCGTCTTCCCGCACCTGAGCGTGCTGGAGAATGTCCGCGTCGCCCTCCAGCGCCCGCTCGGCACCAGCTTCCATTTCTGGAAGTCGGAGGCCAGCCTGCACGACCTGCACGGCCGTGCGCTTGAGTTGATCGAGGACGTCAACCTGACACCCTGGGCGCACCACCTCGCCGCCGAGCTGCCCTATGGCCGCAAGCGCGCGCTGGAGATCGCCACCACCCTGGCGCTCGACCCCAAGGTCATGCTGCTCGACGAACCGCTGGCCGGCATGGGCCACGAGGACATCGAGGGCACCGCGGCGCTGATCAAGCGCGTCGCCGCCGACCGCACCGTGCTGATGGTCGAGCACAACCTCTCGGTCGTCGCCCATCTGTCCGACACCATCACCGTGCTGCGGCGCGGCGAGATCCTGGCGGAAGGCCCCTACGAGGTGGTGTCGAAGAACGCCCAGGTCATGGAAGCGTATATGGGGACCGGACATGCCTGACGGGATGCAGAGCAAGACCAGCCAGGTCGGGACCGCCATGCTGGAGGTCCGCGACCTGCACGGCTTCTACGGCGAGAGCCACGTCCTGCACGGCGTCTCGCTGGAGGTCCGCCAGGGCGAGGTGGTGACGCTGCTGGGGCGCAACGGCGCCGGCAAGACCTCGACCATGCGCGCCATCATGGGCATCATGGCCAAGCGCACCGGCTCGATCCGCTTCCAGGGCACCGAGCTGATCGGCATGGCCCCGCACCGGATCCCGCGCCTGGGCATCGGCTATGTGCCGGAGGAGCGCGGCATCTTCTCCTCGCTCAGCGTCGACGAGAACCTGACGCTGCCGCCGGTCATCAGGGACGGCGGGATGACGGTGGAGCAGATTTACGAGCTGTTCCCCAACCTGAAGGGGCGCGGGAGCACGCAAGGAACACGCCTGTCGGGCGGCGAGCAGCAGATGCTGGCGATCGCCCGCATCCTGCGCACCGGCGCCACCCTGATCCTGCTCGACGAGCCGACCGAGGGCCTGGCCCCCGTCATCATCGAGCAGATCGGCGTGGCGGTGCGGGCCTTGAAGCAGCGCGGCTTCACCATCGTGCTGGTCGAGCAGAATTTCCGCTTCGCCGCCACCATCGCCGACCGCCATTACGTGATGGAGGAGGGGCACGTCGTCGACATGATCCCCAACGACCAGCTCCACGCCAACATGGACAAGCTCCACACCTATCTCGGTGTGTGAGTGGGAGAGCTTCTCATGTTCGAACTTCTGGGGGTGCCACCCCAGGCGCTGTTCGGCCAGCTTCTGCTCGGCCTGATCAACGGCTCCTTTTACGCGCTGCTCAGCCTTGGGCTGGCGGTGATCTTCGGCATGTTGAACGTCGTCAACATGGCGCACGGCGCCTTGTACATGGTCGGCGCCTTCGTGGCGTGGCTGCTGCTGACCTATGTCGGTGTCGGCTACTGGGGGGCCTTGATCGTCGCGCCGATCGTCGTCGGCGCCATCGGGCTGGTGCTGGAGCGCACGATGCTGCGCCGGCTCTACAAGGTCGACCACCTGTACGGGCTGCTGCTGACCTTCGGCCTGGCGCTGATCTTCGAGGGCGCCTTCCGCCATCAGTACGGCGTCTCCGGCCAGCCCTACCCGATCCCCGACGCGCTGCGGGGCGGCAACAACCTCGGCTTCATGTTCCTGCCCACCTACCGCGGCTGGGTCGTGGTGTTCTCGTTGATCGTCTGCTTCGGCACCTGGTTCGCCATCGAGCGCACCAAGCTCGGCGCCTACCTGCGCGCCGCCACCGAGAACCCGACGCTGGTCCAGGCCTTCGGCATCAACGTGCCGGTGATGGTCTCGCTGACCTACGGCTTCGGCGTCGCCTTGGCCGGTCTGGCCGGGGTGCTGGCGGCGCCGATCTATCAGGTCTCGCCGCTGATGGGCTCGAACCTGATCATCATCGTCTTCGCCGTGGTGGTGATCGGCGGCATGGGCTCGATCCTCGGCGCCATCGTGACCGGGCTGGGGCTGGGGCTGCTGGAGGGACTGACCAAGGTCTTCTACCCCGAGGCCTCCAACATCGTCGTCTTCGTCATCATGGCGATCGTTCTTCTCATCAAGCCCGCGGGCCTCTTCGGACGGGAGCGTTGATCATGACCACGCAAACGCAAACCGGGCTGCGGGTACGCGCCACGGCGGGCACGGGAACGGGAACGCGCACGGCGCTGCTGTTCGGCGCCGGCCTGCTGATCGCGCTGGTGGCGCCCTTCGCGCTGTACCCCGTCTTCCTGATGAAGGTGCTGTGCTTCGCGCTGTTCGCCTGCGCCTTCAACCTGCTGATCGGCTACGCCGGCCTGCTCAGCTTCGGCCACGCCGCCTTCTTCGGCGGCGCCGCCTACATCACCGCCCACACGGTTAAGGTCTGGGGCCTGCCGCCGGAGCTCGGACTGCTGCTCGGCACCGGCTTCGCCGCCCTGCTCGGGCTGGCCTTCGGCGCGCTGGCGATCCGCCGGCAGGGCATCTATTTCGCGATGATCACGCTGGCCTTGAGCCAGATGGTGTTCTTCCTGGCCTTGCAGCTGAAGTTCACCGGCGGCGAGGACGGCATCCAGGCGGTGCCGCGCGGCGTGCTGTTCGGCCTGTTCGACCTGACCCAGCCGCTGACCATGTATTACGTGGTTCTGGCGATCTTCCTGGGCGGCTTCGTCCTGATCTGGCGCACCGTGCATTCGCCCTTCGGCCAGGTTTTGAAGGCGATCCGCGAGAACGAGCCGCGCGCCATCTCGCTCGGCTACCGCACCGACCGTTACAAGCTGCTGGCCTTCGTGCTGTCGGCGAGCCTCGCCGGTCTGGCCGGCGGCACCAAGGCGCTGGTGTTCCAGCTCGCCTCGCTGACCGACGTGCAGTGGCAGATGTCGGGCGAGGTCGTGCTGATGACGCTGCTCGGCGGCATGGGCACGCTGTTCGGTCCGGTGGTGGGCGCGGCGCTGGTCGTCACGCTGGAGAGCTATCTGGCCGCCACCAGCCTGCCGGTCCCGGTCGTCATCGGCGCCATCTTCGTCGTCTGCGTCCTGCTCTTCCGCAAGGGCATCGTCGGCGAGATCCGGCACTGGCTGGAAAACCGCGCCAGGTAACGGACTCCCGACGACGAAACGGAGGAAACACGGCAAGGGGACTCGCTTGCGCCGACACCATGCCGGGCGCCGCCCCTCGCGTTGACGCTCCGCCTGGCCGGCCTCTATGATCGGAAACGAACACAAGCAAACAATCGGATCTTCGGATTCGAACCGCAGGGAGCCGCCGCCGTGACCCACCCCGTGACCGAGCCCGTCCACCCCGCCGCCCCGGCTTGGCCCACCGACCTGCTCGGCCGGGAGTTCCACGGCAAGCGGGTGCTGGTCACCGGCAGCAGCCGGGGCATCGGCGCCGCCGTGGCGGCGGCCTTCGCCGAGCTGGGCGCGCAGGTGGCGATCCACGGCCGCGACGAGGCCGCCGTCACCGCCCAGGCCGACCGTATGGGGCGGGGCACCGTGCCGCTGGCCGGGGACTTCGCCGACCGCGCCCAGGTGCGCGCCGTGGTCGAGCGCGGCATCGGCGCCTTGGGCGGCCTCGACGTGCTGATCAACAACGCCGGGACCATGCTGGGCCGGGTCGCCCTCGCCGACATCGACGACGACTTCCTGCAACGCCAGTTCGACCTGAACGCCGCCTCCGCCGTCATCGCCAGCCGCACGGCCCTGCCGGCCCTGGTCGCCTCGCGCGGCGCCATCGTCAACACCGGCTCGATCTCCGGCCGCACCGGCGGCAGCCCCGGCTCGTCGCTCTACAGCGCCGCGAAGGCGTTCCAGGCCAGCCTCGCCCGCTCGCTGGCAACCGAACTGGCCCCATCCGGCATCCGCGTCAACGCGGTGTCGCCGGGCACCGTCGCCACCGACTTCCATGAACGCTACTCCACCCCGGAAAAACTCGCCCAGACGGCGGCCCGCATCCCGTTGAAGCGGCTGGGCGACGCCGAGGACTGCGTCGGCGCCTATCTGTTCCTCGCCTCGAACCGGCTCGCCGGTTACATCACCGGGCAAGTGATCGAGGTGAATGGCGGACAGTTCTTCGGCTGACCGGACAGACATCGGCATCGGCTCGGCCAGACGACCTATGGCGACGGGCAAGGCAGCCAAGTCCAGCGGGGACTCGGGATCGCCTCGGCCCGTCGCGTTTCGCGCGCCTCATCGCAGAATGCGAATTGATCGGTCACAATCTGGCAAACTGCGAGAACACAAGCTTTAGCCATCGCGCGTTTCCCTCCATTCCATAAAGCAAAAAACAACGTTTCCGGCAATTGCCGGATGGCATTCTTTTTGAACAACTGGTCTCCCGACGGCGGTCCTAGAAGCACGGACCACCAGCAAACCAATGGGACCCAGAGGCCAGCCATGACCACCCCCACCAAGAGCCGGACGGCCGGCGCCAGCGCCTTCGCCAACCTGCGGACGGCGACCAAGGTCTACACGGGCTTCGGCGTCACGCTCTGCCTGCTGGTCGGGCTCGGCGGGGTGTCCTGGGTGGGGTTGCGGGCCAGCGGCGACGCGATGGCCCAGTATTCGGCGCAATCCGGCGTCGCCACCCTGGTGGCGGAGGCCGACACCGACATGTCCGACGCCTTCACGGCGGCGCAGGAGTTCATGGCGACCGGCGCCCCGGCCGCCGCCGACCGCTTCCGCGCGACGGTGACGCATTTCCGCGACCTGATGCGCGAGGCCGGCAGCCGCATCGCCGACTCCGAAAGCCAGCGGCTCGCCTCCGAGCTGGTGGAGCTGGAAACCCGCTTCTCCCAGGGCTTCGACCGGCTGGTGGCGCTGCGCACCGAGCGGGAATCGCTGATCGCCTCGGTGGTCAACGCGCAGGGCGCCGACATCCGCCGCCTGCTGAGCGAGACGGTGAAGACGGAACGGGACGGCGGCAACCTCGACCGCACGGTGGCCGCCGCCGAGCTGAGCGAGCAGTTCCTGCTCGCCCGCGTGCTGGTCGCCCGTTTCGTGGCCGAGACCAAGCCGGAGGATCTGGCGCGCATCCGCAAGGATCTGGCCGATCTGCGCGGCGAGGCCGACAAAGCGCTGGGCGGGCTGCCGGACGGCGCGTCGAAGACGACGTTGGCCGGGGCCGCCGGCAAGCTGCCCGCCTACAGCGCCGGGGTCGACCGCATCGCCGCGCTCAGCGACCAGCTCCGCACCGTCAACCAGGAGGCGCTGGAACAGATCGGCAAGGCCACCAACGAGAGGATCGGCCAGATCCGCCGCAACGCCACCACGGCGCAGGCGGCGCTCCAGGCCAAGGCCGACGACGCCGTTGCCTCGGCGCAGTCGCTGGGCGCCCTGGTGTCGGGCGTCGCGGTGGCGCTCGGCCTGCTGCTCGCCTGGCTGATCTCGCGCGCCATCACCCGCCCGCTGGGCGGCATCACCCACGCCATGGGCCGGCTGGCGCAGGGCGACCTCACGGTCGACGTGACCGACGACGCCCGCCGCGACGAGATCGGCGCGCTCGCCCGCGCGCTCCAGGTCTTCAAGACCAACGCCCAGGAGATGAAGCGGCTGGAGGCCGAGCAGGCGGAGACCAAGCGCCGCGCCGAGGCCGACCGCAAGCAGGCCATGCTGCGGCTCGCCGACAATTTCGAGGGCACGGTGAAGGGCATCGTCGACACGGTGGCCTCTGCGGCGGACGGCATGCGCGGCGCCGCCACCGCGCTCTCCGCCACCGCCACCCAGGCGAGCGAGCGCTCCACCCTGGTCGCCGCCGCGTCGGAGGAGGCGTCGGTCAACGTGCAGACCGTCGCCTCGGCCACGGAGGAGCTGTCGGCCTCGATCCAGGAGATCGGCTTCCAGGTCGAGAACTCGACCCGCATCGCCGGGCAGGCGGTCACCGACGCCGAGAGCGCCAGCGAGACCATCCGCAAGCTGGTCGTCGCCGCCGAGCAGATCGGGCAGGTGGTGGAGCTGATCAGCGGCATCGCGGCGCAGACCAACCTGCTGGCGCTGAACGCCACCATCGAGGCGGCGCGGGCGGGGGAGGCCGGCAAGGGCTTCGCCGTGGTCGCGTCGGAGGTCAAGGCGCTGGCGACCCAGACGGCGCGGGCGACCGACGAGATCCAGGCGAAGGTGCAGGAGATCCAGGGGGCGACCGGCGGCGCCCGCAGCGCCATCGCCAGCATCGGCCAGACCATCGCGCGGATGAGCGAGATCGCGACCGCCATCGCGTCGGCCGTGGAGGAGCAGGGGGCCGCGACCCGCGACATCGCCAACAGCGTCACCCAGGCGGCGCAGGGCACCGACGAGGTGTCGAGCAACATCGTCGGCGTCAGCAACGCGGTGCAGGAGACGGGATCGGCGGCCGGCGCCGTGCGGGCCACCTCGGAATCCCTGGCGGTCGAGGCCGAACGGCTGCGCCGCGAGGTCGGCGCCTTCATCGCCACCGTGCGAAGCGCTTAAAAAATGAGAGCGAAGCGCTTAGAAATGAGGGTGCAGCGCTTGAACACGAGGGCGCAACGCGCGGGGGCCTCTCCTCGAAGTCCTTGAGATGTTTCGCTTGCGCGCATAGCCTCCCCGCCGGAAGCATCCCGGCGGGTTCCCGCCACGGACGGATGCCGGGGAAGGGGACGAATGAAGCATCACGCGGTTCCGTGTGTCATGGCCCGCTCTTCGGGCGGCATTCTCCTTCCTTCGCACCGCGGGCACCGGCCTTCGCACGGCCCCACCCCCACCCCGGCCCTCCCCAGAGGAGGGCGGACGTGACCATGGCGCGCCGTCTCCGCGCTGCCGCCCTGGCGGCGTTGCTGGCTCTTCACCCGGCCGGAACGCCGGTCCCGCCGCTGGCGACCATCGCCCTGTCGGCGACGGCCGTCGTCCTGGCCCCCGACGAGGCGTCGGCGCGGGCCTCGACCTCCCGGTCGTCGGGGGGCTACTCCCGGCCATCCGCCAGCCGCACCCCGTCGGTCGGCAGCAGCAGCCGGAGCAGCAGCGGCAGCGGCGGCTACTCCCGGCCGTCGACCACCCGCACCCCGTCGACCAGTTCATCCTCGGGCGGCTCCTGGTGGGGCGGGTCGAGCGGCGGCTACGCGCGGCCCGGCAACAACAACGCCGCCCCCTCGGTCGCGGCACCGCCCCAGTCGGCGGGCGACCGCGCGATGAGCCAGCAGGGCTCGGCCGACGCGCTGAACCGCTACCGCGCCCAGCAGGACGCCGCCCCCGCCCCCGCCACACCGGCGGCGCCCGCCCCGGCGCCGTCGCGCCCCTCGTCCAGCGCCAGCCAGAGCGGCGGCGGAAGCTCCTGGAACTGGGGAACAAGCGGCGGATGGGGCGGCGGATCCGGCCGCACGCCCTCCACCCGGCCGGCACCGGCGCCCTCCATCCCGAACGCCTACGGCCGCTACGGCTGGGCGCCGCCGCCCTACGCGATGAACGCGCCGCGCCGCTTCGGCATCTGGGACGGGCTGTTCCTGTGGTTCATGCTCGACACGCTGACCCGGCCCGGCCACGCCGCCTTCTTCCACGACAACGCGGACGACCCCGGCTACCGCCAATGGCGGGCCGAGGCCGACCGTCAGGCCCAGGACAACGCCGGGCTGCGCGCCAAGCTGGACGAGCTGGACCGGACGGTGCAGAGCCAGGCCGGCACCCCGCGCGAGGCCGGTCGGCTGCCACCCGACGTGCCGGCGGATCTCGCCCGTGCCGACTCGGCCGACCGGGCCGCGCCGGATGCGGAGGGCGGAAAGCCGGCCGGATCCGGCCTGTCCAGCCTCGCCCTGTGGAGCATCCTGCTGCTGGGCGCCGCCGCGCTGTTCCTGCTGTGGCGCGCGCGCCGCCGGAGGGACCAGCCGGCCAAACCCGGCGCCGCCCAGACAGCCGCCCCGAAACCCAAGGCCAAGGGAGGATCCGACGTGCCCCTGTTCGGAACGCTCGGCAACTACGTGAACCAGAAGCTGTCCGGCCAGCGTTACAGCCCGTCGCTGTTCCGGCTCGGCATGACGGTCACCATCGACCCCGCCCCCTTCCTGCTGGCGGAGGGCGTCACCAAGGTCAAGGCGCCGGACACCGGCGGCGACCGGCTGGTGTCGATCGACGGCGTCGGCACGGTGACCTCGGGCAACGCCACGGTCCACCGGCTGCATATGCCCGACGGCGGCTTCCTCCAGATCCATCTCGGCCCCGACGGGCAACCGGACGAGTGCCGCTACTTCACCCCGATCGACAGCGTCACCCCGGCCGACCCCGGCGAATGGGGCTTCTGGCTGGACGGGCGCGAGGGGATGATCGGCTGGCCGGAGTTCCAGACCAAGGACGGCCAGCTCTACACCCGCGTCTGGTCGCCGGGCGGCGGCCGGATCGAGCCCTTCCTGCTGTCGGAATCGCTGGAGACCCTGCGCGGCACCGAAACGGTGGTGAGCAACGCCATGCTCTACGGCCGCCCCACCGGCGCCGCCGCTCCCGCACCGGAGCGCGAGTATCTCCTGGTCGCCGCCGTCGAGCGGAACGGCCGGGCCTCCGTCGAGATCGCGGCGGGGATCGACGTCAACCCCGCCTCCCTGTCCCTGTCCTGAGCGAGTGCCGGCCCCATGGAAAGCACCTTCGGTTCCATCCTCACAGCGCTGGGCACCGGCCTGCCGGTTCTGCTCGGCCAGCTCGCCGTCACGCTGGCGCTGCTGGTCGTGGGCGTCGCGGTCTACACCCGCATCACGCCCTACGACGAACGGCGGCTGGTCGCCGACGGCAACGCGGCGGGCGGGCTGACGCTGGCCGGCTCCATCGTCGCGCTGGCCATCCCGCTGGCGGCGACGCTGGCGACCAGCACCGTCATCCTCGACATCGTGCTGTGGGGGCTGGTCGCGCTGATCCTCCAGCTCGTCGCCTTCGCGGCGGCGACCCTGCTGATCCGCGACCTGCGCGGCCAGATCGAGGCCGGCAACATCGCCTCGGCGACGGCGCTGGTCGGCATCCAGATCGGCGTCGCCGTCATCAACGCCGCCGCCATGGCGGGGTGAGGGCGGAATTCCTCCCCCCAGGAGGTAAGGATATGGGGGCCGCCGCCTCTTGCAGAGCGCCCGGCCCCCACACCATCTGTGCGCTGAGGCGCCGCGTCGCTTCCAAACAACCCGTTCGACAGGAAACAGACCCATGATCTCGTTCATCCGCAACCTTCTGGGCGTGAAGACCGATCAGGCCGTGCAGGGCGCCATGGAAACGCTGGTGCGCTGGGATCCCAAGTCCGCCACCGAGGCGGAGCTGCGGACGATGGAGCAGCATCTCGACGGCCTCGGCCGCCAAGTGGCCGAGGCGCGCGCCATCTACGACCGCGAGCAGCGCGAGGCCGACGAGATCAGGAAGCTGTCGAGCCAGCGCATGGCGGCGGCCGAGCATCTCCAGAACCAGCTCAACACCGAGTCCGACCTTTCGCGCCGGGCCGCGCTGGAAAAGAGCCTGGAGACCATCGTCGCCATGCTGGAGGAGATGACCCCCGACATCGAGCGCGAGGAGCGCGACGCGGTGGAGGCCAAGCAGTTCCTGGAGATGCTGGAGAAAAGCTACGCCGACGCCGGGGCCAAGCTGAAGTCGGCCCGTTCCGAACTCACCCGCGCCCAGCGCGACATGGGCCGCGCCGAGCAGCAGCGCGACATGGCCGAGCGTCAGGCGGACGCCGCCCGCCGCGCCGCCGGTCTGGCGGGCGCCACCAGCGGGCTGACCGTGGCCCTGAAGGCGATGCAGGACACGGCCGCCAAGGATCTGGCCTCCGCCGAGGCGGCCAAGGCCAAGGCCAAGCTGCTGTCCCCGACGGTGCCGGAGAAGGACGACCCCAACATCGCCGCCGCGATGGCCGCCGCCGCCGGCAAGCCGGCCGCGACCAGCCTGTCCGACCGTCTGGCCGCGCTGAAGGCCAAGGGCTGATACGAACGCCGCGGGCGGGGGAGGGGCCGCCTTCCCCGCCCGCTCCTTCCCCGCCCGCTGTGTCCTTGCCGCCGTTAACCCTTACTCCTTGGGGGCGGCCTTCGCGCGCTTCGCCGGCACCTCGAAGGCGACGTCCTCGATCATCCCGCCGGTCAGCGAGGACAGGGCCGACTTGAAGCTCGGCCAATGGTTCATCCGCGCCGTGTCGGCCATGGCGGCGGTCTTCGCCTTCAGAACCAGCCGGCGCCCGCCCTGCGGCGCCTCCTCGACCCGCTCCGGCTCCATGCCACCGAGCAGCGGGGTCGGCACCTTGTCCTTCAGCGCGTGCAGCAGGGCCGCCCACAGGGCCGTCACGTCGTCGGCGTCGGGCAGGGGACCGAGATCGGCCAGACCGGCCTCCACCGGGCCGGCCGTCTCCCCCTCCGCCACGCTGTCGACGGAGCCGATGCGCCGGGCGCGGCGGCCGGCGCTGTGGCGCTCGCGTTCCAGATAGGTCTCGGCGGCCTCCTCCTCGTCCTTGGCGAGGAAGTCGAGGGTCACCGCCTCGATCTTGCGGCCCTTCCGCTTCATCCGGTCCTCGGGCATCGTCACGCGGAAGGGGGCGAGCTGGTTCACCTCGGCGATGGCGCGGTCGATGGTGCGGGTGCGCAGGATGCCGAAATCCTTGTAGGCGCCCTCCGGCACGTTCAGCAGCTTGCGCAGCGTGTCGATGTCCAGCTCCAGCGACGGGAAGTCCATCTGATAGCGCTGCATGCCGATCTCGTAGAGCTTCAGCGCGTAGGTGCTGGTCACCTTGACCATCGCCGGCCCCGACAGCTTGGCCCAGAGCTGGGAGGAGCGCTGGATTTCCAGGAAGGCGTCGGTGAACTGGAAATGGATGTCGGCGGCGTCGCTGTCCTCCTCCTCCTCGGGGCGGACGTAGCTGCTGAGGATGCGCAGCTCGGCGCGCGACCGCCGGCCACGGAAGGGGCCGATGACGACGAGGCTGGAGTCGAAGATTTCCTTCAGCGCGTCGAAGATGCGCTCGTTGCCCTTGTGGTTGCCGCGCACCACGCGCTTGGGCAGGCGGTAGAGCTTGTTGGCGAAGTTCTGGCTGCCCGCCAGATGGATCATGAAGTTCAGCATCTTCTGCGCCGGCAGCGACAGGCGCGTGCCGTTGGCCGGGTAGCTGTAGACCGCCTCCGCCGCCTTGATCAGGTGCTTGTAGCCGTCACGCTCGAAGGTGGCGCTGGCCACGCGGGCGGTCAGCCCGGCGCTGGGGACGGTGTCCTCCGCCGCGACCGCCGGCAGGCTGGGCGAGACGATGCCCGTGGCTCCGGCCGCCACGCCGTCGGCCGTGCCCTCGATGATGGCGCCGCCAGCCAGATCCTGGGGGCCGAGCACGACAAGGCCGCCCGCGGGCACGGCATCGCCGTCCGCAGCCCCCCGCGCCTTCCTGCGCCCCGTCCCCGCCATGCCGTTCCTCCGCCGCAACCGACGGAAGCTAGATCAATCCTTACATCGAAAACAAGTAAGGAAAGGGTTCGTCGGAAATTTCCCTGTGGATTCATTTGCATCCTTACCGCGTGGGGGCGTTACCCTTACGCCCCGGGGCGTGGGGGATCCGCCCCCGTCCAGTAAGGGTGCTTCCCCCGGCACGTAAGGAAGATTCGACCCGACTCGCGGATTCCCTTGGGCTTTCGGACGGACGAATCCTCTTAGAAAGGGAACAGAGTCGCCGCGCGCCCCCCGAAGGTCCTTACATGCCCCCGTGTCGACGTCCGTACGGGTCCATTCTTCGGACCTTCACCAGGATTCGGCAGCGAATCGGGCAGGTTCATCCTTACCGCTCGGGGGCGGGAAACCGTAAAGTGGGGCTTGGCGGGTATCGAACCATGTCCATCCTTACCGCCTGGGGGCTTGCAGGGAGCCGGATCCGCCCCCAGGCGGTAAGGATGCCCATCGAGGGGAGATTCCGAGTCGCCATCGATCCCCTCAAAGCTTTTCCAAGGCTTTCAAGGCCCCCCGGACGTAAGGATGGCCGCTCTCCCATCCTTACGGCTTGGGGGCGGCCATGGCGCGAGGACGAACCGGATCCGGTGCCCCCAAGCGGTAAGGATCGGGCTACGGCCTCAATGGGAGGCCAGCAGGAGCAGGCCCTGGCCCAGATAGACGCTGGCGGTCCCCATCACCAGATAGCGGCTCCAACGGCGGAATTGGGCGTCGCTCATGCGGTCGAGGACCCGGCGCGACAGGTTGGTGCCGAGCAGGGCCATGCCGACCGACAGCAGGATGACGGCCGCCTCGACCGTCTCGCCCGAGGAGCCGGCGACCATCGGCGCGAAGTAGGCCACCTTCACCGCGTGCCCGAAGACCTGGGTCATGGCCTTGGTGGCGACCACGCCCTGCCGCGTCATGCCCGACCGCACGAAGAACACGTCGAGCAGCGGTCCGGAAATGCCGGCGAGGAGCTGGATGCCCATGCACAGGAAACCAGCCATTAGAGCATGCGGCGGCTTGGTGGCGTCCAGCGCCCAGCGCCGCGGCACGGCGAGCGCCATGAAGGGCGTCAGCCCCAGGATCAGCAGCGACGTCGCGCGATCGGGAACCGCCCCGACCAGCGAGAACCCCGCCCCGGCGACGGCGGCTCCCCCCGCGAATCGCCCGACGATGCCCCAGTCGACATGCCGCCGCCACAGCCACGCCCGCCAGCCGTTGGAGGTGAACTGCGTGATGCCGTGCAGCAGCATCGCGGACGGCACCGGCAGCAGCAGGAGCAACAGCCCCATCAGCGCCATGCCGCCGGCCATGCCGAACAGGCCCGACAAAAACGAGGTCATGAGCACGGTGAGGCCAAGCCCCACCATCAGCGGAAGCGTCAGCATGAACAGCCTTCGGTTTGTGCGACTCGGAGGAATCCTTACATCGAGGGGGAAAATCGCACGGTGGCGGCTTGCGCCGCAAACAGCATTGTCCGATGCTGAGCCTCAGGAAAAATTGGGGTCAAGTAAGGATAGCGGCGATGCGGCGCCTGCCTTCGCTGAACGGACTGCGCGCCTTCGAGGCGGCGGCCCGCCATGGCAGCTTCACCGGGGCGGCGACGGAGCTGCACGTCTCGCAGGCCGCGATCAGCCGGATGGTGAAACTGCTGGAGGGGCGGTTGGGCTTTCCGCTGTTCGAGCGGCGGGCCAACGCGCTGACGCTGACCGAACGCGGGCGGGCGCTGCACCCCACCCTGACCGAGGCCTTCGACAGCATCGCCCGGCGGGTCGACACGGTGTCGGCGATGCGCGCCGGGCCGGTGCTGACGGTGGGGCTGGGGGCGACCTTCGCGGTGCGCTGGCTCATCCCGCGCCTGTCCGGCTTTCACATGGCGCATCCGGAGATCGAGGTCCGCATCGCCACCGGCGGCGCCGGCAACCCGATCGGTGAGGATTGGACCTGCGCGGTGCTGATCGGTGACGGCCGCTGGCCGGGCTTCGAAACCGAGTTGCTGTTCACGTCGAGCCTGCAACCGGTCTGCGCCCCGGCCCTGGCCCGCAGCCTGCGCAGCCCGGCGGATCTGCGGCGGGCGACCCTGCTCCACGTCTCCCATTGGGCGGAGGACTGGCCGCACTGGCTGGCCGCCGCCGGGGCCGGGACGCCGGAGTCGAACGGGCTGTCCTTCGGCAGCTACGCCATGACGTTGCAGGCGGCGATCGACGGGGTGGGGGTGGCGCTGGCGCCTCAGCCCTACATCGCCGACGACCTCGCCGCCGGCCGGTTGGCGGCCCCCTTCGCGCTGGCGGTGCCGATGAGGCAGTCCTGGTATCTGGTCTATCGCGCGTCCCGCCGCGAGGCTCCTGGCTTCGCCGCCTTCCGTGACTGGCTGTTCGCGCTCTGCACCGCATGACGGAAAGAAGAGACGCCCGCGCCGGGCGTTGGAAGCGGAACATCGCGTGGGAGAAATTTTAAGGTGAAATCCGGGATGAAAGAGAAGACCAGGCGTGTTCACCCGATTGTCGGATGGCCGACGGGTTGAGTGGAGGGAAGAAAATGCGCCTGGTGTTCGCGATGATGCTTGGTCTTGTTTTAAGCTCGGCGCCGCTTCTCGCGGAAAGCCGCGAATCGAAGGGCCCCCCCGGTGTCGGGCCAGGCCGCGTGGAAAGCGACGGTCGCGGCGGCTTCCGCCTGAAGGACGAGCACGGGGCGGACACCGGCCGCGTGGAAAGCGACGGCCGTGGCGGCTTCCGCCTGAAGGACGAGCATGGGGCGGACACCGGCCGCATGGAAAGCGACGGCCGCGGCGGCTTCCGTCTGAAGGACGACCACGGGGCGGACACCGGCCGCATGGAAAGCGACGGCCGTGGCGGCTTCCGTCTGAAGGACGAGCACGGGGCGGACACCGGTCGCATGGAAAGCGACGGTCGCGGCGGCTTCCGTCTGAAGGACGATCATGGGATGGACACCGGCCGCATGGAAAGCGATGGCCGTGGCGGTTTCCGTGTGAAGAACTGAGGGTGATCGGAGCCGCCGGCTTGTTCCTTTCGGTTTGCTCCCCGCCCAGGCGAGGGGGCAGACCGACGGGTCAGGCCGACGGCAAGGCGGCTCTCTCGCCGAACGCCGCGAAGGCCAGCAGCAGTTCCGCCGCCGCCAGGGCGGCGATGACCTCCGGGCGCTTGTCGCCCGGCAGGGGGGAACTGGCGAGGGCGGCGCCGATCGGGCAGGTCAGGCGGGACAGCGCGTCGGCGTCGCGCCCGCGCGCCCGGTACCAGCGCTCGAAGCGGGCGCGCTTGGTGGTGGAGCCGATCAGCCCGACATAGGCGGCGTCGCTTCCCCGGCGCAGCGACGCCTCGGCGATGTCGAAATCCAGCGCGTGGCTGTGGGTGAGGATCAGGCAGCCGAAGCCGGCCGGCGCCGCCGCCACATGGTCGAGCGGGCGGTCGCTGACGATCCGCTCCACGCCCGGCGGAATCGCCTCCGGAAACTCGTGGGCGCGGCCGTCGATCCACAGCAGCCGCAGGGGCAGCGGCGCGAAGGCCGCCGCCATCGCCCTGCCGACATGGCCGGCGCCGAACAGCAGCAGGGTCGGGCGGGCCTCGGCCTCCCGGCGCTCCTCCTCGGCCAGCGTCGCGACCGTGCCGGCGTCGGCGCGCTCCAGCCTCAGCACGACATGGCCGCCGCAGCATTGCCCGGTCGCCGGGCCCAGGGGCAGATCCAGCGTCGTTCCACGCTCGTTTCCGGCCGGCATTCCCCTGGCCAGCATTTGGCGCGCCGCATCGACCGCGATCCACTCCAGCCGGCCGCCGCCGACGGTGCCGGCGGTGGCCTCCGGCCCGACCAGCATGCGGGCGCCGGCCTCGCGCGGGGTGGAGCCGCGCGCCTCGGCGACGGTGAGCAGCACGGCGCCATCCCCCCGCTCCAGCCACCCGGTCAGCAGGGAAGAGAGCGCGGTCATCCGGTCGCCGTGCCGGGTGCCGCGCCGTGCGCCGCCGCGCGCTCGCGCAGCGCGCCGATCGCCGTCAGCACCCGTTCCGGCGTGGCCGGCGCGTCGAGCCGCGGGCAGAAGCGGTGATCGGCGACGCTGGCCACCGCGTCGGACAGCGCGTGCAGCACCGAGATGCCGAGCATGAAGGGCGGCTCGCCCACCGCCTTGGAGCGGAAGATGGTGTCCTCGCGGTTGGGGGCGTCCTCCAGCAGGGCGACGTTGAAGATCCGCGGGCGGTCGCCGCAGGCCGGGATCTTGTAGGTGCTGGGGGCGTGGGTGCGCAGGCGGCCCTCGGCGTCCCACCACAGCTCCTCCGTGGTCAGCCAGCCCATGCCCTGGACGAAGCCGCCCTCGATCTGCCCCTTGTCGATGGCTGGGTTCAGCGAGCGGCCGCAATCGTGCAAGATGTCGACCCGGTCCACCACATACTCGCCGGTCAGCGTGTCCACCGTCACCTCGGCGCAGGCCGCCCCATAGGCGAAGTAGTAGAAGGGCGTGCCGCGCCCGGCCTTGCGGTCCCAATGGATCTTGGGCGTCTTGTAGAATCCGGTCGCCGAGAGCTGCACACGCGCCATGTAGGCGGCTCGGACCAGCGCGGCGAAGTCCATCTCTTGTCCGCCGACGCGGACCCGGTTGCGGTGGAAGGTCACGGCCTCCGGCGCCACGCCCCACTGCCCGGCGGCGAAGGCGACCAGCCGCTCCTTGATGGCGCGGGCGGCGTTCTGCGCGGCCTTGCCGTTGAGGTCGCTGCCCGAGGAGGCCGCCGTCGCCGAGGTGTTGGGAACCTTGCCGGTGCTGGTCGCGGTCGGGCGGACGCAGCCGATGTCGACCTGGAACTCCTCCGCCACCACCTGGGCGACCTTGGTGTAGAGGCCCTGGCCCATCTCGGTGCCGCCATGGTTCACCTGGATGCTGCCGTCCGTGTAGACATGGACCAGCGCGCCGGCTTGGTTGAACTGGGTGGCGGTGAAGGAGATGCCGAACTTCACCGGGGTCAGCGCCAGCCCCTTGCGCAGGATGCGGCTGGCGGAATTGTGGGCGCGGATGGCGGCCCGGCGCTCGCGGTAGGCGCAGTCGGCCTCCAGTTTCGCCACCAGATCCGGGAGGATGTTGTCCTCGACGGTCTGGTGGTAGGGGGTGACGTTGCGGTCGGTGGTGCCGTAGAAGTTGCGCTTGCGGATGTCCAGCGGGTCCATGCCGAGCGCGAAGGCGATCTCCTCGATCACCCGTTCGGCCGCCACCATGCCCTGCGGGCCGCCGAAGCCGCGGAAGGCGGTGTTGGACACCGTGTTGGTCTTCAGCGGCAGCGATTCGAGCCGGGCGTCGGCGTAGTGGTATCCGTTGTCGGCGTGGAACAGCGCGCGGTCGGTCACCGGGCCGGACAGGTCGGCGGCGTAGCCGGCGCGGGCGGCGAACAGCATGTCCACGCCCCGGATTCGCCCCTCGGCGTCGAAGCCGACGTCGTAGTCGATCTCGAAGTCGTGGCGCTTGCCGGTGATCTGGAAATCGTCGTCGCGGTCGGGGCGCAGCTTGGCGGCCCGGCCGGTCTTCTTCGCCACCAGCGCGGCGCAGACGGCGAACAGGTTGGCCTGGGTCTCCTTGCCGCCGAAGCCGCCGCCCATGCGCCGCACCTCCACCGTTACCGCCCCGTCCGGCACGGCGAGCGCGTGGGCGACGATGTGCTGGACCTCGCTGGGGTGCTGGGTGGAGACGTGGACCGTAACCTCCTCGTCCTCGCCCGGCACCGCCAGGGCGATCTGGCTTTCCAGGTAGAAATGCTCCTGCCCGCCGATCCGCAGCCGGCCGGCGAGCCGGTTGGGCGCCCCGGCCAGGGCGGCGGCGGCGTCGCCGATGCTCAGCGTCATCGGCGGGACGACCAGGGTGCGGTCGCCGTCGCGGGCGGCGGCGATGGTCAGGACGGCCGGCAGATCCTCGTAGACGACTTCCGCCAGCTTGGCGGCGCGCCGCGCCTGGTCGCGGGTCCCGGCGGCGACGGCGAACAGCGGCTGGCCGACATGCTGGACCAGATCGGTGGCGAAGAGCGGCTCGTCGTGCAGGCCGACGGCGCCGATGTCGTTCTCGCCGGGGATGTCGGCGGCGGTGAACACGGCGACGACGCCGGGGGCGGCGCGGACCTTGGCGAGATCGACCGAGACCACGCGGGCATGGGCGCGGGCGCTGAGGCCGAGATAGACGTGCAGCAGCCCGGCCGGCTCGGGGATGTCGTCGACATAGACCGCTTCGCCGCTGACATGCTTGTGGGCGCTGTCGTGGCGGCGGGACTCGTGGACGGCGCCGGCGATGCGCTCGGGCGTGGCGGGGGGCAGGGTGGTCGCGGCGTCAGGCATGGGCCAGCCTCCGGTCGCCGACCAGGCGGGTTTCCGTCGCCGGGTCGGTGGTCTCGACATGGAACCGCAGTAGCAAATTCGCGGCCACCTCGGCACGGTAGCCGGCGCTGGCCCGCCAGTCGCTCAGCGGCGTGAAGTCGGTTTTCAGCGCCGCCATGGCGGCGTGCACGCTGGCCTCGCTCCAGGGTTGGCCGAGCAGGGCCGCCTCGGCCCCGGCGGCGCGCTTGGGCACGCCGGCCATGCCGCCGAAGGCGATGCGGATGCCGGCGACGTTGCCGGCGTCGTCCAGGGTCAGCCGAAAGGCGCCGCAGACCGCCGAGATGTCCTGGTCGAAGCGTTTGGCGATCTTGTAGGCACGGAAGCGCGTGCCCGGCGCCGGTTTGGGCAGGAGGACCGTCTCGACGAACTCGTCCGGCCGGCGGTCCTGCCTGCCGTAGGCGAGGAAGAAATCCTCCAGCGGAAGGGTGCGCGTCGCGTCGCCCCGCCGCAGCCGCAGCGCGGCCCCGGCGGCGATCAGCGCCGGCGGCGTGTCGCCGATGGGCGAGCCGTTGGCGATGTTGCCGCCGATGGTCCCCATGTTGCGCACCTGCTCGGCGCCGATGCGGCGGATCAGCTCGCCGAAGTCCGGGTAGAGGGCGGCGATGGCCGGGGCGGCCTCGCTGTAGGTGGCGCCGGCCCCGATCTCCAACGCGTCGCCGGTGTCGGCGATGCGGCGCAGTTCCCTGACGCGGCCGGTGTAAAGCACAATGCTCAGCACGCGCTGGAACTTGGTCACCCACAGCCCGACGTCGGTCGAGCCGGCGACGATGGTCGCGTCGGGGTGGGCGAGCAGCAGCCCGGCCAACTGGTCGGCGGTGGCGGGGGCGAGAAAGCGGCGGGTGCCGCTGCCGACGTCGAGGATGTCATCGTCGGCCAGGGCTCTCAGCCGGGCGGCGGTGGCGGCGCGGTCGTTGAAGCGGTCGGCCGTCCGGTCGCCCAGATCGTGCATGGCGCGGGCGGCCTGGACGATCGGCGCGTAGCCGGTGCAGCGGCACAGGTTGCCGGCGAGCGCGTCGTCGATGCGCCGCTCGTCGGGCCGGTCCTCGTTGAGGTAGAGCGCGAACAGCGACATCACGAAGCCCGGCGTGCAGAAGCCGCATTGCGAGCCGTGATGCTCGACCAGCGCCCGCTGCACCGGGTGCAGGGCGCCGTCCGGGCCTTTCAGATGCTCGACGGTCAGGAGCTGGCAGCCGTCGAGCGTGGCCAGGAAGCGGATGCAGGCGTTCACCGCCTCGTAACGGACGCTTTTGCCGCCTTGGCTGTCTTCGGTGAGCCGGCCGACCACCACGGTGCAGGCCCCGCAGTCGCCCTCCGCGCAGCCCTCCTTGGTGCCGAGGCGCCGTTCGGACAGGCGCAGCCAGTCGAGGACCGTCAGCGTCGGATCGACGTCGCGGATTTCCCGAAGCTCGTCACCAAGATAGAAGCGGAGGCTGTCGCGCATGGATCATCCCGGTGGTTCGTTGCGGACGGATGCGGATGGCTGGCGGCCGAGTATTTCACCAGCGTGAAGCCTCTCACCAGAGCGGGGCCGGTGAAAAGACTTTCAAACGATCCGCGAAGGTCCTTTGCTGAACATGGGGATGGCGGACGGGCGCCGCAAACCGGCGGCCTTGCGGCCATCCGTCGGATGGCGTCGACCGGCGCGATGCCGCATCCTATGATCGAAGCCTTGGGAAGGCCCGGCATCGCGCGAAACCCATTTTCCACCCAAAGGATGATGCGCCCATGGAATTCACGACCCTTGTCATCGTCGCCCTGGTGTTCGTCGTCGTCTTCGCCCTGACCAGCGTCAAGATCGTCCCGCAGGGCTTCCATTTCATCGTCGAACGGCTGGGGCGCTACCACGAGACGCTGGTGCCGGGCTTCAACGTCATCGTGCCGATCATCAGCTCGGTGCGGGCCCGCGTCGACATGCGCGAGACGCTGGTGGACGTGCCGGAGCAGAGCGTGATCACCAAGGACAACGCGGCGGTCGTCGCCGACGGCGTTCTCTATTTCCAGGTGATCGACCCGACCAAGGCCACCTATGAGGTCGGCGATTTGCAGCGCGCGATCCAGACCCTGGCGATGACCACCATCCGCACGGTGATGGGCTCGATGGATCTGGACGAGCTGCTGAGCCAGCGCGAGCGGATCAACGCCTCGCTGTTGCGCGCGGTGGACGAGGCGACGGCCTCCTGGGGCGTGCGCATCACCCGCATCGAGCTGCGCGACATCACGCCGCCGGCCGACATCGTCCAGGCCATGGGGCGCCAGCTCAAGGCCGAGCGCGACCGGCGCGCCCAGATCCTGGAGGCCGACGCGGAGAAGGAGAGCCAGATCCGCATCGCCCAGGGCAAGCTGGAGGCCGCCAAGCTGGAGGCCGAGGCGCGCGAGCGGCTGGCCGAGGCCGAGGCCAAGGCGACGCGGCTGGTTTCGGAGGCCGTCGCCAACGGGTCGGGTCAGGCGCTCGGCTACTTCCTCGGCCAGAAATACATGGAGGCGCTGAAGGCCTTCGCCGACTCGCCCAACCAGAAGACCATGGTGTTGCCGGTGGAGATGGCGGGCGTCGCCGGGGCGCTGGCCGGGCTGGGCGAGATCCTGCGCGACGCCGTTCCCGCCAGCTCCGCCGCGCCCAAGGTGAGGCCGGTGGGGCAGCCGCAGCCGGGGCCGTGGTCCACGCCCGGCGGCGGGGCGTGAGGCGATGTCGCCGCTGCTCTGGACCGCGATCGGGGTCGCCCTGGCGGCCCTCGAACTGGTCGTTCCCGGAATCTTCCTGATCTGGTTCGGCGGGGCGGCGCTGGGCACCGCGCTTGTGACGTGGCTGTCGGGCGGCTGGCCGCCGATGACCGAGCTGGCGCTCTTCACCGTCCTGTCGGCGGTCGCCATCGGCGCCGCCATCGCCTACGCCCGCTGGAAACCGGCGGCGGCGGAGCCCAACGACGTCAACGACCGGGCCGGCCAGCTTGTCGGCCGGGTGGTGACGCTGGGCGATCCGATCGTGAACGGCCAGGGGTGCGTCTTCATCGGTGACACGCTGTGGCGGGTCGAGGGACCGGACCGGCCGGCGGGCGCGTCGATGGCCGTGGCGGGGCATCGCGGCATGGTTCTGCTGTTGAATGATGTGGGTGGCGAGGCGCCTCGCACGCACTGACGCCGGCGTCCAACTCCCTCCCCCAGGGCGGGAGAGGGAGTTTCGGACAACCGGACGAGGGCGGTCAGCCCAGATCGAACTTGATGCCCTGGGCCAGCGGCAGCGCCTGGGAGTAGTTCACCGTCGCGGTCTGGCGGCGCATGTAGGCCTTCCAGGCGTCGGAGCCGGACTCGCGCCCGCCGCCGGTGTCCTTCTCGCCGCCGAAGGCGCCGCCGATCTCGGCCCCGCTCGGCCCGATGTTGACGTTGGCGATGCCGCAGTCCGAGCCCGCCGCCGACAGGAAGCGCTCCGTCTCGCGGACGTCGGTCGAGAAGATGCAGGAGGACAGGCCCTGCGGCACCGCGTTCTGCAACGCGATGGCCTCGTCGAGCGTCTCGTAGGTCAGCACGTAGAGGATCGGCGCGAAGGTCTCGTGCCGCACCACCTCGGTCTGGCCGGGCATCTCGACGATGGCCGGGGTGACGTAGAAGGCGTCGGGGAAGCGGTCGGTCAGGGTGCGGGCGCCGCCGGTGACGCTGCCGCCCTCGGCCTTGGCCTTCTCAAGCGCCGACTGCATCGCCGTGAAGGCATCGGCATCGACCAGCGGACCCATCAGGATTCCGCTTTCCAGCGGGTTGCCGATGGGAACCGAGCCGTAGGCCGACTTCAGGCGCGGCAGCAGCTTGGGCGCCACCTCCTTGTGGACGATCAGGCGGCGCAGCGTGGTGCAGCGCTGGCCGCAGGTGCCGACGGCCGAGAACAGGATCGCCCGCAGCGCCATGTCGAGGTCGGCCGAGGGCGCCACGATCATCGCGTTGTTGCCGCCCAGCTCCAGGATGGTGCGGCCGAAGCGGTCGGCGACCGACTTGGCGACCTCGCGGCCCATGCGGGTCGAGCCGGTGGCCGAGACCAGCGGCAGGCCCGGATGCGCCACCAGCGCCTCGCCGACGGCGCGGCCGCCCTGCACCACCTGGGACAGGTTGGCCGGGGCATCGCCGAAGCGGGCGGCGGCGCGCTCGAAGATCACCTGGCAGGCGGCGGCGGTCAGCGGGGTCTTCTCCGACGGCTTCCAGATCACCGGATCGCCGCAGACGAGTGCGAGCGCCGCGTTCCACGACCACACCGCGACCGGGAAGTTGAAGGCCGAGATGACGAGGCAGGGGCCCATCGGGTGCCAGGTCTCGCGCATCGCGTGGCCGGGGCGCTCCGAGGCGATGGTCAGGCCGTAGAGCTGGCGGGAGAGGCCGACCGCGAAGTCGCAGATGTCGATCATCTCCTGGACCTCGCCGAGCCCCTCCTGATAGATCTTGCCGGCTTCCAGCGACACCAGACGGCCGAGATCCTCCTTGGCCGCGCGCAGTTCCTCGCCGAGCAGGCGGACCAGCTCGCCGCGGCGCGGGGCGGGGACCGAGCGCCACGCCTCGAAGGCGCGGGCGGCGTTGGCCACGATGTCCGGCACCTGGGACGGGCTGGTTTCGGCGACGGTGGCGAGCGTGGAGCCGTCCACCGGCGACCGCGCGGTCAGCCCGGCGCCGGTCGAGGAGGTGAGGCCGAAACGGGAAAGGATGTCGCTGTGCTGCACCGGGGTGGCTCCTTTTGACAAACTCTTAGCGCGCGGCGCCGGCGGCGCGGATCTCGGACAGGGTCCGGGTCGGCGTCAGCGCCTCGGGATCGATCTTCACGTGGATGATGGCGGGCAGGCCGGACGCGCGGGCGCGCTCGAAGGCCGGGGCGAACTCCTCGGTGCGCTCCACCGTCTCGCCGTGGCCGCCGTAGCTGCGGGCCAACGCCGCGAAGTCCGGATTGCGCAGCTGGGTGCCCGAGACGCGGCCGGGATATTCGCGCTCCTGGTGCATGCGGATGGTGCCGTACATGCCGTTGTCGATCACCAGCACGAGGACGGCCGCGCCCTCCTGCACGGCGGTGCCGAACTCAAGCCCGGTCATCTGGAAGCAGCCATCGCCGGCGAAGCACAGCACGTCGCGCTCGCGGTGCTCCAGCTTGGCGGCGACGGCGGCCGGCAGGCCGTAGCCCATCGAGCCGCAGACGGGCGCGGCCTGGGTGCCGAAGCGGCGGAAGCGGCGGAAGCGGTGGATCCAGGTGGCGTAGTTGCCGGCGCCGTTGGTGAAGATGGCGTCGTCGGCCAGCCTTTCGTTCAGCCAGGCCATGATCGTGCCCATCTGCACGTCGCCCGGACCGTTCTCCGGCGGGGTGCTCCAGGCCTCGTAGGCGGCGTGCGCGGTCTCGGCGCGGGCGGCCCAGCCGGGCGACGGCGGCGCCGTCAGGGTGGACACGGCGTCGAGGAAGGCGCCCGGTGTCGCCACCACGCCCAGCGCCGGGCGAAGGACGCGGCCGATCTCCTCGGCGCCCGGATGGACGTGGACCACCGCCTTCTTCGGGTCGGGGATGCCGAGCAGCGTGTAGCTCTGCGACGGCACCTCGGAGAAGCGGTCGCCGAGCAGGATCAGCAGGTCGCTGTCGGCGACCAGCGCCGACAGCTTCGGGTTGATGCCCAGCCCGATGTCGCCGGCGTAGAGCGGGTGGCCGTGGTCGAACAGCATCTGGCGGCGGAAGGTGACCGCCACCGGCAGCGAAAAGCGCTCGGCGAAGCCGCGCAGCGCGGCGACCGACTCCTCGGTCCAGCGCGAGCCGCCGACGACCAGCAGCGGCCGCTCGGCCTTGGCGAGCAGCCGGCCGAACTCGGCGACCTGGGCCGGGGTCGGGGCGCTC
Organism: Azospirillum agricola; assembly: GCF_020005195.1. Lineage (NCBI taxonomy): Bacteria > Pseudomonadati > Pseudomonadota > Alphaproteobacteria > Rhodospirillales > Azospirillaceae > Azospirillum > Azospirillum agricola. Next base: position 509,434 of record NZ_JAIFZR010000001.1, on the reverse strand, counting down.
TCCACCGCCTCGGCGCGCGGCGTGGCGACGGCGTCGGCGGTCTCGGTCAGCGTGTCCTCGGGCAGCGCCAGCACCACCGGGCCGGGGCGGCCGGCCATCGCGGTGTGGAAGGCGCGCGAGATCATCTCCGGCACGCGGTCGGCGCTGTCGATCTCGGCGACCCACTTGGCCATGCCGCCGAACAGCTTGCCGTAATCGACCTCCTGGAAGGCGTCGCGGCCGCGCATGCCGCGCTCGATCTGGCCGACCAGCACGACCAGCGGCGTCTCGTCCTGCTGGGCGACGTGGATGCCGGACGCGGCGTTGGTGGCGCCGGGGCCGCGGGTGACGAGGCAGACGCCGGGGCGGCCGGTCAGCTTGGCCTGCGCCTCGGCCATCATGGCGGCCCCGCCCTCGTGGCGGCAGACGACCATCTCGATGGGGCTGTCGTGCAGCGCGTCCAGCACGGCGAGATAGCTCTCGCCCGGCACGCCGAACACCCGCCGCACGCCCTGCGCCTCCAGCGCCTCGACGATCAACTGACCACCGGTCTTCATCCGTCCCTCGCCCCTGTTCCGTCCTGGGCCCGTCCCAGTTCGCGCCCAAATCGTGACCTTGGGACGGTGCCCCGTCGCGCGTCGCGCCGCAACCGACTTTCTTTCCGCCGGTCATGAGCGGAGGTAATGACCGCGGCCCCCGCGCCGTGCTAGGGATCCGCATGGATCTGCAACGGCGCCTCCTTCCCTCCATGAGCGCGCTGACCGCCTTCGAGGCGGCGGCGCGCACCGGCAGCTTCACCGCGGCGGCGGGCGAGCTGTCGCTGACCCAGGGCGCCGTCAGCCGCCAGATCAAGGCGCTGGAGGACCAGATCGGCACGCCGCTGTTCACCCGCAAGGGGCAGCGCGTCACCCTGACGCCGACCGGCGCGCTCTACGCCGAGCCGATCCGCGACGCGCTGCGCCAGATCGCGGCGGCGACGGTGCGGACGATCGCGGCGCCCAAGGGCGGCGAGCTGCACCTCGCCATCCTGCCGACCTTCGGGACGCGCTGGCTGGTGCCCCGCCTGCCGGCCTTCCAGGAGGCGCACCCGCACGTCACCATCCACTTCACCACCAAGCTGGCGCCCTTCGACTTCCGCACCCACGACCTCGACGCGGCGATCCATTACGGGCTGGGCGACTGGCCGGACGCGGTCTGCGACCCCCTGATGGACGAGACGATGCTGCCGGTCTGCGCGCCGGCCTTCCTGAAGGCCCACCCGATCGCCGAGCCGGCCGACCTGCTCGCCCTGCCGCTGCTGCACACCAGCACGCGGCCGGATTCCTGGGCCGACTGGTTCGCGGCGCAGGGGGCGCCGCCGCACACCGGCGCCGGCATGTTCTTCGAACAGTTCGCCACCACCGCGCAGGCGGCCGAGGCCGGGCTTGGGGTGGCGCTGCTGCCGACCCTGCTGGTGCGCGGCGAGCTGGCCGACGGCGCCCTGGTGCCGGCGATCGACCGGCCGCACCGCAGCGCGCGGGCCTATTACCTCGTCCACCCGCGCGGCAAGGCCAACCACCCGCCGCTCGCCGCCTTCCGCCGCTGGCTGCTCGACACCGCGCGGGAAGAGGCGGAGAAGCCTTCGCCTCCCTCCGGGGAGAGGGGTGGGTGAGGGGGATGCGCGGCGGCCCATCCGCAACAGAGGGTGGGCGTCATTTCCGGCGGATGACGTCCCAGCTCGCCATCACGGCGCCGCCGCCGATCAGGGCGCAGGCCGCCCACACGGCCCAGCCGCCCACCGCCTGACCGAACAGGATCAGCAGCAGGGTCGAGGCCGGCGGCACCGCGTAGGACAGCACGCCGAGCGCGCGGATGTCGCCGCGTTTCATGCCGTGGTCCCACAGGAAGAAGGCCAGCCCGTCCGGCCCGATGCCGAGCGCCAGCAGGGCCAGCCACGCCCAGCCCTGCGGCACCACGGTCGTCTCGAAGGCGAGGTGGCAGAGGAGGCCGAGCAGGGCGGTGACGAGGCAGAAGCCGCCCACCGCCTCGGTCGGCACGTTGCCGAAGCGGCGCGACAGCACCGAATAGGCGCCCCAGATCACCGCCGCCGCGAAGGCCGCCGCATAGGCCGGCAGATTCTCGCTGGCCAGCGACAGCCCGCCGCCGCGCCCGGTGACGATCAGCGCCGTCCCGGCCAGCCCGCACAGCGCGCCCAGCACATGGGCCGGCTTCAGCCGTTCCCCCGGCAGCAGCGCCGAGAACAGCACGATGAACAGCGGCCACAGATAGTTCAGCAGGTTGACCTCCACCGCCGCGCCGGGCGCGATGTGGAAGGCCAGGAAATAGAAGAAATGGTAGCCGAACAGGCCGGCGACCCCGACCAGCCAGACCGGCCAGGGCTGGCGCAGCGCCCCCACCACGTCGCGCCCGCGGATCAGCCCGCCGATCGTTCCGGTCAGGAAGGCCAGCCCGAAGGTCGAGGCGACGAGCTGGAAGGGCGGCACCCCGCCCGCCAGCGTCGTCAGCAGCGCCGCCGACGACCACAGCAGGATGGCGAGGGCGCCGACGCCGGTGGCGCGCCGCACGTCCGAGGCGGACGGCACGGGGGTGATGAGGGGGATGGTGGTCATGCCGCTGAAATAGCGGAGCCGCTCCGGGCCGCGCAAGGGCGGAGGTCGGGGGGATGGCAATCCCTTGAAGAAGCGGGAAGGGATTTCGACCCGGATCGGGTGGGACGACACCTCAGGCGGCGGTGCGGCGCCCGCCGGTCATGGCGGCGATGGCCGCCTGGAGGGTGGCTTCTTCGGCCTCGGCGCCGGCCTCGAAAAGCAGATGGGCGCCGCCATTCTCCGCCCCCAGCATGGTGACGCGGATGCGGGTTTGGAGCCGCGGGATGATCAGCACGCCGCTGCCGCCGGCGGACAGGCCGGAGACGCCCTGGACACGGGCGCCGCCCCGCGAGACGTTGGCGATGCGTCCCTCGTGCCGGCCGCTGCCGGCCTCGATCACGCAGGGCTCGCTGACGTCGAAGCGTTCCCACCGGCGGCGGTCGGCGTCGTCGGTCGAGGTGCGGACCACCTGCACCAGCACCCGGCGCAGCGCCTCGATGCTCTCCGCCACCTCGCGGGAGTTCTTCTGGACCTCGGCGGCCTGGGCGCCGGTCTGCACCGCCTCGCTCGACACCGCGCCGATGCGGTCGGACACCGCGCGCGCCGCGTTGGAGGTCTCCACCAGGTTGCGGCTGATCTCCTGCGTCGCCTCGGCCTGCTGCTCCATCGCCAGGGCGATGTCGCCGGACACCTCATCGATCTCGGCGATGGTGACGCCGATCTCCTCGACGGCGGCGACGGCGGCGGCGGTCACCGTCTCGATCTCGCCGATCTGGCGGGCGATCTCGTCGGTCGAGCGGGCGGTCTGGTTGGCGAGGTTCTTCACCTCCTGCGCCACGACGGCGAAGCCCTTGCCGGCCTCGCCGGCGCGGGCCGCCTCGATGGTGGCGTTGAGCGCCAGCAGGTTGGTCTGGCCGGCGATGGCGCCGATCAGCCGCGCCACCTCGCCGATCCGGCCGACCGCCTCGGACAGCGAGCGGATGGTCGCCTGGGTGCGGCTGCCGGTCTCGACGGCGCGGCGGGTGACCTTGCTGGAATGATCGACCCGCTGGAGGATCTCGCGGATCGAAGCGGCCAGCTCCTCGGTCGCGGCGGCGACGGTCTGCGCGTTGTTCAGCGCCTGGTCGGCGGCGGTGGCGACATCGCGGGAGTTGGCGCCGACGGTCAGGGCGGATCCGGCCATGCTTTCGGCGTCGCGCGCCATGTTGTTGGTGTGGCCGGCGACGCGCGACACGGCGTCCCGCGCCTCGCGCTCCACCGTGTCGGCCATCGTCTCCACCGCCTGCCGCCGGCTTTCCTGCTCGGCCTCGGCGTAGGTTTCCAGCAGCAGTTCGAGGTCGAGCCAGGTCAGCTTGGTCAGCGCCGTGCGCAGCGCGTCCTTGCGGCGTTCCCCGGCGCGGCCGAGAAGGGACTGGAGGCCGCCGGCCCGCTCGTTCAGGCCGAGCTCCTCGGCGATGCCGTTCAGCACGACGTTGTGGCAGATGGCGACGGCGTAACCGGGCACGCCGTTCTCGTAGAAGGCGCGGGCCAGCCGCTTGGCGGAGGCGGTGAAGTCGGCGTCGATCCGGCCCGAGACGGCGCGCACCCAATGCTGCACCCGGATGGCGTGGACATCCGGATGGGACAGGGCCTTGCGCATCTCCGGCCAGGCGTCGAAGCGCACCAGCCATTGCTGGAGCAGTTGCGGCAACGTCTGCTGCGCGAAGGGCGCCAGTTCCCGCACCAGCGCGATGTCGTCCTGCGTGATCTGAAAGACCTTCAACCGCATGACATCCGTATCGGTGCCCGCCTGCGCCCCATGGCTGTCCAGCTGCATGATAAATTCCCCTGAATAACAGAGCTTTCAGAGCATAGTACGCTACTCGAACGTTGGTGGATTACATGTTTATAAAAAATAAATTCCTGATATGGGCCAACATTTATGTGGGAATTAGTGTAGGAAATTTAGATACATTGAAGGATAACGAGATTCCAAGCGGCGTGATGCGATCCGCACCGCCGATGGACCGAAAGCAATCGCGATGGCCGGTGGTGCGCAATGAATCCGCGCGGACGGCGCGACCATGCGGCCTGCTGGTCCAGGCGCCTCGCCTCAGGCGGCCGGACCGGCTTCCGGCACGCAGACCGCGAAGACGGTGCCGCGGCCGACGACCGAGCGCACCGTCACCGGATGGCCGAGCAGCCGGGCCAGACGCTCGACGATGGCCAGCCCAAGCCCGATGCCCTCGCTGCGGTCGCGGTCGGGCCGGTCGAGCTGGACGAACTCCTCGAAGATGCGGCGGCGGTCGGGTTCGGCGATGCCGCGTCCGGTGTCGTAGACCTCGATCCACAGGCTGGATCCGCGCCGCCGGCACCCCACCAGCACGCCGCCGGCGTCGGTGTAGCGGATGGCGTTGGCGATCAGGTTGCGGACGATGCGCTCCAGCAGGGCCGGGTCGCTGCGCACCACCGCGCCGGTCGGCACGGCGCGCAGGCGCAGGCCCTTCGCCTCGGCCTGACCGGCGAACTCGGCCTCGAGCTGGTCGAGCAGGGGGGAGAGGGGGAGGTCGGCCGGCTTCGGCGACACCACTCCGGATTCCAGCTTGGAGATTTCCAGGATGGCGTTCAGCAGGTCACGCATCGAGCGCTGCGCCGCCTTCAGGTCGGCCAGCAGCGCCGCCGTCCTGGCGATCTGGGCGGTGGTTGGAGCGATCTGGGCGGTCTGGCGCTCCAGCATGCCGGTGAACATGCCGATCGCCTGGAGCGGCTGGTGCAGATCGTGGCTGGCGTGGGCGAGGAAGCGCGACTTGGCCCGGTGGGCCTGCTCGGCGGCGGTCTTGGCGGCGTGCAGCTCGGCGGTGCGCTCGCGCACCTGCTGCTCCAGCGTCGCGTTGGCCCGCTCGACCGCCCCGGTCATGCGGGCGATCTCGGTGAACTGGTCGCGGACATGGCGGGTCATCGGGCGGAAGATCACCAGCGCCTCGACCAGCAGCGTCAGCAGCGTCAGGACCAGCGCCGCCAGCCCCATCCGGTGCAGCGAGTGGAAGCCGGCCTCGCCCTCCTCCTGGTAGAGCGCCACCATGGCCTCCAGCCGGGCGAGCAGCGGCCCCAGCGCCTGGCTGGTCACGTAATCGGCCTCCGGCATGCCCGGCGGCAAGCCGGCTGGGGCGGCGGCGATGACGGCGCGTAGCGCCGCGACGTGGCCCCGCACCAGCGGGTCGAGGGCATCCGCCCCGCTGAAGAACGGGTCGCCGGGGGGCGGGCCCAGCAGCGGTCCGCCGGCCGCCCCGTCGCCCCGGCCGCTGAGCCGGTGGTGGGCGGCCTCGAACATGTCGGTGGCCTCGGCGAGCTGGCGGGCGAGGTCGGCGCGCGAATAGGCGTCGGGGTCGTGCTTGAGCTGCTCGACCAGCAGGGCGGTGCGTTGGGACAGCATGCGCTGGCGGCCGGAGACGTTGACCACCTCCAGCATGCGCTCGTGCTGGCCGATCACCCGCTCGGTCATGACGAAGCCGGCCAGCGTGCCGAGCGCGATCAGCGCCAGCGCGATGCCGTAGCGCAGGGTCATCCAGCGGGCGGTGGTCGTGCCGATCGGGATCATGCGCAAGCCTCACCCCTGATGCTGCGGTGCAGCGACAACCCTGAGCCTAGGCCCAAGCTATGAAGCCTCCGTAAAACCGCAGGCGGCGAGCGCCGGGCGCATGTGGGCGGGAACCGGGGCGACGGCGCCGACCGGCTCGCGCTTGGGGTAGAGCGGCAGGGAGATGGCGCGGGAGTGCAGGTGCAGCGCCCCCTCCGGCCCGCCATATTGCGGATCGCCGAGCAGCGGGCAGCCGATGGACGCGCAATGCACGCGGATCTGGTGGGTGCGGCCGGTGTGCGGCGTCAGCTCCAGCCAGGTCAGACCGTCGGCGCGGCCCTTCACGACATAGTCGGTGACGGCGGTCTGCCCGTCGGGGGCGCCGCCGACGATGCGCCAGCCGCCGGTCTTGTTGGAGACCTTGGACAGGGTCAGCTCGATCCGTCCGGCCTCGGCCGGCGGCGAGCCGGCGACCACCGCCCAGTAGGTCTTGTCGACCTTGCCGTCCTGGAACAGGATGCCGATCTTGCGCAGCGCCTTGGCGTGGCGGCCGAGGATCAGGCATCCCGAGGTGTCGCGGTCGAGCCGGTGGGCGAGCGACGGCGGCTTGGGGAAACCGTAGCGCAGCGCGTCGAAATGGCGTTCCAGGTTGGGGCCGCCGGCCGGGCCGGCGTGGACCGGCAGCCCGGCGGGCTTGTCGATGATCAGCATCAGCCCGTCCCGGTAGAGGACGCGCTCCTGGATTTGGGCGGGTGTCACGGGCGCATTATCCCCAGGCGCGAGAGATCGGCAGGTCGAGCGCCGCGATGATGCGGTCGCCGTCGTCCGCCAGAGAGCAGACCTTCTCGCCGAGATGATCGGCGGGAATGGAAACGATTTGCAGAGGATGCAGGACGACGGAGCGCTGTTCGACGAGAAAGGCGGGCGTGAAGGATGGCTCGGTGGCGCGGAGCTTGTCGGCCGGGAGCAGTGGCACGACGACCCGCCGGCCGGATGCGTCGAAACGCTGCGACTGCACGACCAGCAGGAACGGCACGCCGGTTCGCGCAGCGCTCCGGTTCCGATGGACGTCGAACTGGGCCATCAAAGATCGTCGAGATACTGGTCGGCGAAGGAGCCGTGCTTCGCATCGAACTCGTTCAATGCGGCGATCGTCGCGTCCAGGCGGCGTTCCCGCTCGTCCCGTTCCCGTTCCTCGGCTGCGACATAATCGGCCAGCAGCTTTTCCACCCGTTCCGACAGATTTCCGGTCAGCGATTCGGCGCGGCGAACCAGATCCTCGTTCAAGGACAGGGTCACCGGCCGTTTCGGAGCCTGCCGGTCGTGGATGCCGTCCATGCGGAAACCCTCCCCGCGCCTCACGCGCTCATCACGTCCATGATAGGCGCGAGGCACGGGAAAGGTCCAGCCGCCGTCAGAGGGGTTTCAATTCCCCCTCGCCGTCAGGCGAGCTTCAACTCCCGCTCGCCGTCAGGCGAGCTTCAACTCCTTGAAGAAGTCGTTGCCCTTGTCGTCGACGATGATGAAGGCCGGGAAATCCTCGACCTCGATGCGCCAGATGGCCTCCATGCCGAGTTCGGGATACTCGACGACCTCGACCTTCTTGATGCAATCCTGCGCCAGCCGCGCCGCCGCGCCGCCGATCGAGCCGAGATAGAAGCCGCCATGCTGCTTGCAGGCCGCCGTCACCTCCGGGCTGCGGTTGCCCTTGGCCAGCATGACCATGGAGCCGCCCGCCGCCTGGAACTGGTCGACAAAGCTGTCCATGCGGCCGGCCGTCGTCGGGCCGAAGGAGCCCGACGCGTAGCCCTCCGGCGTCTTGGCCGGGCCGGCGTAGTAGATCGGGTGGTTCTTGAAATAGTCGGGCAGCGGCTCGCCGGCGTCGAGCCGGGCGCGCAGCTTGGCGTGGGCGAGGTCGCGGGCGACGATCAGCGGGCCGGTCAGCGACAGGCGGGTGCGGATCGGGTGCTGCGACAGGGTGGCGCGGATCTCGCTCATCGGCCGGTTCAGGTCGATCTTCACGACCTCGCCCGACAGGTGCTCGTCGCCGATCTCCGGCAGATACTGGGCCGGATCGGTCTCCAGCTGCTCCAGGAAGATGCCGTCCCTGGTGATCTTGCCCACCGCCTGGCGGTCGGCCGAGCAGGACACGCCGACGCCGATCGGCATCGAGGCGCCATGGCGCGGCAGGCGGATGACGCGGACGTCGTGGCAGAAGTACTTGCCGCCGAACTGGGCGCCGATGCCCATGCTCTGGGTCAGCTTGTGGACCTCGGCCTCCATCGCCAGATCGCGGAAGGCGTGCGCGTCCTCGCCGCCCTCGGTCGGCAGGTTGTCGAGGTAGCGGGCCGACGCCAGCTTCACCGTCTTCAGGTTCTGCTCGGCCGACAGACCGCCGATGACGATGGCAAGGTGGTAGGGCGGGCAGGCCGAGGTGCCGAGGTAGCGGATCTTGTCCTCAAGGAACTTCAGCAGCCGGTCGGGCGCCAGCACCGACGGGGTCGCCTGGTGCAGGAAGGTCTTGTTGGCCGAGCCGCCGCCCTTGGCCATGAACAGGAACTTGTAATAATCCTCGCCCTCCGAATAGATGTCGATCTGGGCGGGCAGGTTGTTGCGGGTGTTCCTCTCCTCGTACATGGAGATCGGCGCCAGCTGGCTGTAGCGCAGGTTGCGCTTCAGATAGGCGTCGCGGGCCCCTTCGGACAGCGCCTGCTCGTCGCCGCCCTTGGTCCAGACGCGGCGGCCCTTCTTGCCCATGATGATGGCGGTGCCGGTGTCCTGGCACATCGGCAGCGTGCCGGCGGCGGCGATGTTGGCGTTCTTCAGCAGGTCGAGCGCCACGAACTTGTCGTTCGGCGAGGCCTCTTCGTCCTCCAGGATCCTGGCGAGCTGGGCGAGGTGGCCTGGGCGCAGCAGATGGTTGATGTCGGCGAAGGCCGCCTCGGCCAGCAGACGCAGCCCCTCCGGCTCGACCTTGAGAACCTGCTCGCCGTCGAACTCGACGACGGAGACGTGATCGGAGGTCAGCTTGCGGTAGGTCGTGTCGTCCTTGGCGAGCGGAAACAGGCCTGTGGCTCCGCGGGCTGGGGAGAGATCGTCGGGCATGGGGCGTTCCTTCAATATCCGCTGGGTCGCCCGCGCCTCCCGCGCAGCCGACGATCCGGATGCGCGAAGGGGCCGGGGCCGCGCTCGGACCCCCTTATACACCGCTGGGGCGCCGACACAACGGGCTGGCGGGGGGCTGGGGAGGGAGTTGGACCATCGTCCGGGGGGAGTGCCATGCAAGCGTCGTCATGCCCGGCCTTGTGCCGGGCATCCACGGCCGCGAATCATGCAAAGGACGGTCGCACGTGGATGACCGGGCCAAGCCCGGTCATGACGAAAGGAGAGTTCCACCCCCGAAACGGAAAAGGGCCGCGACGATGCGCGGCCCCTTCCAACCCATTCCCTCAAACCCGCCCCGATCAGGCGGCGGCCTTGAGCTCCTTCGCCGCTTCCGCCTCGCGCTGGCCGACCGGTTCGGCGGGGGCGCCGGCCCATTCGGTGTGGGCGGGGATCTCCTCGCCCTTCATCACCAGCGTCAGCGGGCCGAGCCGGGCGTAGTCGCCGACGCGGGTGTCATACAGCACGGTCGCCCCCGCCCCCACCGTCACCCCGGTGCCGACCGTCACGCGGCCGACCTTCATGACCCGGTCCTCATACAGGTGGGTTTGCAGGGCCGACAGCGCGTTGATCGAGGCGTAGTCGCCGACCGAGACGCAGTCGAACTCGGTGATGTCGGTGCTGTCCATGAAGACGCCCTTGCCGAACTTCGTCCCGAACAGACGCAGCACCCAGGGCAGCATCGGCGTGCCGCGCAGATGGTCGAGCAGCACCTTGCCGGCGAGCCCCCAATAGAGCACGGCGACCGCCTCGGTCCGCATCGCCCACCACGACCACATCGGCTTCATGGTGGGGGCGTAGCGGCCCATCAGCGCCCATTTCACCAGCACCACCATCAGCACCATCGCGACCGGGATGGCGACGCTGACGCCCATGAACTGCCACAGGAAGTCGCCGTAGCGGCCTTCCAGGATCGCCGGGGCGAACAGCTCGACCGCCAGCGTGCCGAAGGTGATGAACAGCATCGTCGGCATCGACAGGCTGAAGGCCTCGAACACGGCGCGGCCCAGCCGGCGCGCGCGCGACGGCTCGAAGGTCCAGGCGGCGCCGACATTGTCGAACTTCTGGCGCACCGGCAGCTTCATCGGCGGGCTGCCGAACCAGGTGTCGCCGGCCTGCATGGCGGCGTTGGCCGGCGGCTTGGACTTGATGCCGATCAGCGAGCCGGTCGGGATCATGGCGCCCGGCGGCACCACGGCGTCGTTGCCGACGAACACGCGCGCTTCGGTCTTCACCGGCTTCAGCTCCATCCAGCCGCGCCGGATGTCCTCGTCGCCCAGCACCACCTCGTCGGCGATGAAGCATTTCTCGCCGATCTCGACCAGATCGTAGCGGCCGGCGAGGTTGGTCGAGATTTCGGCGTCGCGGCCGATCTTCGCCCCCATCAGCCGGTACCAGGCCCGCATGTAGACGGTGGCGTAGAGCGAGCTGAGCGTCTCCAGCATCACCTCGGTCGACAGCGCGACGATCCATTTGCGGACGTAGAACCAGGAATGCACCGAGTAGGTCCCGGCCTTCACCCTGGGCAGCAGGGTCCAGCGCAGGGCGGCGATCATGAGCACCGTCACCCCGACCAGCGCCATCGCCGTCGGCCAGGCGATGGCCGGCACGTAATACAGGTAGTTGACCTTGAACAGCCCGCCCATCGCGGCGTCGAGCCGGTCGAACAGGTAGAAGGCCGGGAAGATCGGGATCAGCGCGATCGGCGGCAGGGCCAGCACGGCGACGGCGTAGACCACCGCCTGCACCGCCTTGCGGAGCGGGCCGGCCTGGGCCTCCGCCGGCAGGGAGTCGCGGTCGACCATGCCGACGCGCCGCGCCGGCGAGCCGTCCCACATCTCGTAGGATCCGGTGCGGGTGTCGGCCGGCAGCGCCGTCAGGTCGGCCAGCTCGGTGCCCGTCCCGATCACCGCGCCGTGGCCGATGACGCAGGAGGTGCCGATGTAGGCGTCCTCGCCGATCTCGATTTCGCCGATGACCAGCTCGTTGCCGATCACCTCGGCGTTGGCCAGCTTCACCTTGCCGCCGATGGTGGCCCCGCGTCCGATCGACACGAGGTCGATGGCGCCGGACTCGATCTCGCCGATCAGCGCGCCGCTGCCGACCTTGGCGCCGAGTGCCCGCAGGAACAGCCGCATCACCGGCGAGCCCTGGAACCACTTCAAATGGATCAGGCTGACGAAGCGCTGCACCAGCCACCAGCGGTAGTAATAGGCACCCCACAGCGGGTAGCGACCCGGCTTGGTGCGGCCGATGATCAGCCATTTCGCGGCGACCGCGATGATCAGCGTGACGATGTTGATGACGACATAGACGCCGAGCAGGGTGGCGACCTCGGTCAGCAAAGTTGCGTCCTCGCCGGACAGCAGCATGTAGCTGACGAAGACGCCGAGCCACTGCGCCGTCATCAGCGCCAGGATGACCGGCAGCGCCGCGGCCTGGGCCAGCCCGCAGAGCAGGCGGCGGCGCAGCGGCGGCGGGGCGAAGGACAGGTCGGCCGGGGCCGCCGTCTTGCCGCCGGGGTTGCGCGGGGTGCGCGCCTCCAGCCGCTCGGCCATCGCCCGCAGCGTGCGGGCGCCGTAGACGTCCTGTAGGGTCAGCCCGCCCAACCCGGCGGTCTCGCGCACCGCCGAGACGAAGCGCGCCGCC
>NZ_JAIFZR010000001.1:0-492500 GCF_020005195.1 Azospirillum agricola | reverse complement strand
AGTCGGGCCACAGTGGGTGATAGCCCCGTATGGGTAAACCGGAAGCAATCCTCGAGTAGGGCGGGGCACGTGAAACCCTGTCTGAACGTGGGGGGACCACCCTCCAAGCCTAAGTACTCCTCAGTGACCGATAGTGCACCAGTACCGTGAGGGAAAGGTGAAAAGCACCCCGACAAGGGGAGTGAAACAGTTCCTGAAACCGGATGCCTACAAGCAGTCGGAGCCTCCTTGCGGGGTGACGGCGTACCTTTTGTATAATGGGTCAGCGACTTAGAGTATGCAGCGAGCTTAAGCCGGTAGGTGGAGGCGCAGCGAAAGCGAGTCTGAATAGGGCGACCGAGTTGCATGCTTTAGACCCGAAACCTGATGATCTAGCCATGGGCAGGTTGAAGGTGCGGTAACACGCACTGGAGGACCGAACTCACGCCTGTTGAAAAAGTCGGAGATGACCTGTGGCTAGGGGTGAAAGGCCAATCAAATCAGGAAATAGCTGGTTCTCCGCGAAAGCTATTTAGGTAGCGCGTCGGATATTGCTCCGGGGGGTAGAGCACTGGATGGGCTAGGGGGGCGCGAGCCTTACCAAACCTAACCAAACTCCGAATACCCGGAAGCACAGTCCGGCAGACAGACGGTGGGTGCTAAGGTCCATCGTCGAGAGGGAAACAGCCCAGACCGCCAGCTAAGGTCCCCAAATCACGGCTAAGTGGGAAAGGATGTGGGAAGGCCATGACAACCAGGAGGTTGGCTTAGAAGCAGCCATCCTTTAAAGAAAGCGTAATAGCTCACTGGTCTAGTTAAGCCGGCCTGCGCCGAAAATGTATCGGGGCTCAAGCCGTGTACCGAAGCTGCGGATGTGATCTCAGATCACGTGGTAGCGGAGCGTTCCGTAAGCCTGCGAAGGGTGTCCGTGAGGCCGCCTGGAGGTATCGGAAGTGAGAATGCTGACATGAGTAGCGACAAAGAGTGTGAGAAACACTCTCGCCGAAAGTCCAAGGGTTCCTGCGCAAGGTTAATCCACGCAGGGTGAGCCGGCCCCTAAGGCGAGGCCGAAAGGCGTAGTCGATGGGAACCACGTTAATAGTCGTGGGCCAGCGGGTGTGTGACGGATGGGAAAGCGTGTGCGGCCTTATCGGATTGGCCGCGCTGGGGACCCGTTCCAGGAAATAGCCCCCGCATCAGACCGTACCCCAAACCGACACAGGTGGACAGGTAGAGCATACCCAGGCGCTTGAGAGAATGGTGTTGAAGGAACTCGGCAAATTGCCCTCGTAACTTCGGAAGAAGAGGGCCCCGTTCGTGCGCAAGCATGGGCGGGGGGCACAGACCAGGGGGTGGCGACTGTTTACTAAAAACACAGGGCTCTGCGAAGCCACACAAGGCGACGTATAGGGTCTGACGCCTGCCCGGTGCCGGAAGGTTAAGAGGAGGGGTGCAAGCTCCGAATTGAAGCCCCGGTAAACGGCGGCCGTAACTATAACGGTCCTAAGGTAGCGAAATTCCTTGTCGGGTAAGTTCCGACCTGCACGAATGGCGTAACGACTTCCCCGCTGTCTCCAACACCAACTCAGCGAAATTGAACTCTCCGTGAAGATGCGGAGTTCCCGCGGTCAGACGGAAAGACCCCGTGCACCTTTACTACAGCTTTGCAGTGGTGCTAGGGATCTCATGTGTAGGATAGGTGGGAGGCTTGGAAGCATGGGCGCCAGCTCGTGTGGAGCCAACCTTGAAATACCACCCTTGAGGTCTCTGGCATCTAACCGCGGCCCGTTATCCGGGTCCGGGACCCTGCATGGCGGGTAGTTTGACTGGGGCGGTCGCCTCCCAAAGTGTAACGGAGGCGCGCGATGGTGGGCTCAGAGCGGTCGGAAATCGCTCGTCGAGTGCAATGGCATAAGCCCGCCTGACTGCAAGACTGACAAGTCGAGCAGAGACGAAAGTCGGCCATAGTGATCCGGTGGTTCCATGTGGACGGGCCATCGCTCAACGGATAAAAGGTACGCCGGGGATAACAGGCTGATGACGCCCAAGAGTCCATATCGACGGCGTCGTTTGGCACCTCGATGTCGGCTCATCACATCCTGGGGCTGGAGCAGGTCCCAAGGGTTCGGCTGTTCGCCGATTAAAGTGGTACGTGAGCTGGGTTTAGAACGTCGTGAGACAGTTCGGTCCCTATCTGCCGTGGGTGTAGGAGTTTTGCGAGGATCTGTCCCTAGTACGAGAGGACCGGGATGGACGCACCTCTGGTGCACCGGTTGTCACGCCAGTGGCATGGCCGGGTAGCTAAGTGCGGACGGGATAACCGCTGAAAGCATCTAAGCGGGAAACCCACCTCTAAACCAGACCTCCCTTGAGAGCCGTGACAGACCATCACGTCGATAGGAGGCGTGTGGAAGGGCGGCAACGCCCGAAGCTAAGCCTTACTAATCGCTCGATTGGCTTGATCCCTCACCGACAAAGCGCGCCGCGCGCAGCGGCAAGCCCGCTTCAAGCCCAGACGGCAAACGCCGTTTCGATCCTCAAAACACGTCACTTGCACGACAGCGCGAACGCGAAACGCTCCGGTTGGACGAGACGTCCGGTTCCTGTGCCTCGGTGACCTGGTGGTCATGGCGAGGTGACAAACACCCGATCCCATCCCGAACTCGGCCGTGAAAAGCCTCTGCGCCGATGGTACTGCGTCTTAAGGCGTGGGAGAGTAGGTCGCCGCCAGGTCTCCAAGGCACAGGGTCAAAACCAGACATCACAAAACTCTCCAAACCAAACGCTTCCGAAAACGCGCGCCATCTTCATCGAACACGCGATACCTTCACCAGGGGCCCGCTGCGTCACAGACGCGGCGGGCCACTTCGCGTTGGGGATCCCAAGGTTGGTCGTCCCTGTCTGGACGATGGTCTTCTGGACGACGGTCTGTCGAGCAGGATGGTGACCCTCGATCCTGATCGGCAGCGTCCCGTTGCCATGCCAGAGGCTCCTCGCCGGATCGCCACGCCGAGTTACAGGCCGCGCCGCAGCAATGCCCCTCGCGGTTGGTCGATGCGCCGATGCGCCGCATGGAAGCGGCGCCAAGCCAGCAGTGCGAACAGGGCGCCCGCCGCCAGCGCGCTCAGGTCGATTCCGGCCACCCCCCACAGCCCACGTGCCAGCGTCACCCCAAGGTGGGCATGGCTGGTCAAGGCGTTCACCACGGGAAGGGCGATCCACAACAGCGCGGCCGCCGCCATCTGCTCACCCCAGGCCCATTGGACACCGCGCAGGACCGGGTGCAGGGCCGCCAGCAGCCATGCGGCGAAGAAGGCGACGACCTCCAGCGTCTCCCGGCCAGCCAACCCGGCGGGCAACAGGCGATTGGCCCAGAAATAGGCGGCGATGGCGACCGGGAGGCCGACCATCACAGCCAGATTGGCGCCGTCGGCCAGACGCAGACCGAAAGATGCCGACGCCTCCCGCTTGCGCCGCTTGATGATCCAGTAGACCTGCCCGGTGCCGATCATCGCGGTTCCCGCCAGCCCGCACAGGATCATCGCCAGCCGCAGCGGAGCGTCGGCGAAGCGCATCATGTGCAGGCCGTAGGCGCCGGCCCGCGTCGCGGCGGCGCCGCCCGTCCCGTCCCAGACCTTCCGCACCGCGCCGGTCGTGCCGTCGAACAGGATGGCCTCCGGCGTGATCACCACCCGGTCGGCATCGGTGCGCTTGACGAGGATGGTGGCGGCGGCGTCGCCGGGGTTGTCGACGACGACCCGCCCCGGCCGCCCGCCATCCCAGCGCCGCGCCGCCTCCGCCAGCAGCGGTTCGACGGCGGCGAGGGCTGCGGCCCGTCCCGAGGCGGCCGGCGGCATCGGTTCGGCGTAGACCGCCGCGTTGAACTCGGCCGGCCGGTCGCCGAAAGCCGCCTGCAAGCCCCAGGGCAGATAGAGCAACATCAGTGGCACCAGCCCGGTCACGGTGATCAGCGCGTGGTAGGGCAGCACCAGGATGCCCAGCGCGTTGTGGACGTCCATCCACAGCCGTGTGCGCGAGCGGTTGGGGCGGAAGGCGAAGAAATCCCAGAAGACCCGCCGGTGGATGACGAAGCCGGTGATCAGCGCCACCAGCAGCGCCACCCCGGCGATGCCGACCAGATAGCGCCCCGCCACGCCGGGAATCCGCAGGTCGAAATGGAAGTAGTAGAGGAAGTCGCCGCCGTAGGTCGCCCGCGCCTGCACCGGGCGGCCGTCCGCCGGCTCCAGCGTCAGCCGGCGGAAGCCGGGCTGCACGCCCGGCCGGTTGTAGACATAGACCTGGGTCGCGGTCTCCCGCTCGTCGGGCAGCATGATCAGCCAGCGGCGCGCCTGCGGCGCCTCGCGCGACAGGGTGGCGATGGCCGCCGCCGCGGCGTTGGGGCTGTCCGCGGCCTCGACCCGTTCGGGCTGCATCCAGCGGGTGATCTCGTGGCGGGCGTAGGCGGTGGTTCCGGTCAGGAAGACGCAGAACAGCAGCCAGCCGACCACCAGCCCGCCCCAATTGTGCAGCCACGTCATCGACAGGCGGAAACTGCCGTTCATGATCCGATCCCCGTCATGCGTCCCGACAGGACGGCCGCGCTCCAGGCCACCCCCCAGACCGCCGCCGTCAGGCCGGCGGTCCAGGCCAGGGCGCGCAGGGCACTGGCGGCTGCGAACACCATCACCACGGTCAGGACGCAGGGCGGCAGCGCCGCCATGGTGGCGGTCAACACCGCTTCCGACCGGTCCTGCACGGCCGGCAACACCAGCGCCAGCGCCGCCGCCGTTCCCGCTGCCAGGGCATAGCCACCGGCGACGGCGGTCGCGGTCCGCAGCGCGATCTCGACTCCCCGTCTCACCAGGAATACTTCAGCGAGCCGATGACGGTGCGGCGCAGGCCGTAATAGCAGTTGGTCGCCCGCGAGCAGGCCGAGACATACTGCTTGTCGAACAGGTTGCTGGCGTTGACCGCCGCCTGCACGCCCAGGAGATGCGGATGCAGATGGGACAGGTCGTAGCGCAGGGCGGCGTCCACCAGCGTGTGGGACGGCACCTTGAAGCTGTTGGCCGGATCGCCGTAAGTGAAGCCGACATGGCGCACGCCGATGCCACCGCCCAGCCCGGCCAGCGGGCCGTCCTGCACCGTGTAGTCGCCCCAGGCCGAGGCCGAATGGGTCGGCACGGCGACTGGCCGCTTGCCGCGGTTGATGTCGTTGCTCCTGGTCACCTCGGCGTCGAGCCAGGTGTAGCTGGCGACCGCGTTCAGCCCGTCGGCGAGGCTGACGCGCGCCTCCGCCTCGATGCCGCGCGAGCGGATTTCGCCGGTCTGGACGTTGAAGTTGGTGTGCTGCGGGTCGGCGGTGGTGACGTTCTGCTGGGTGATGTGGAAGGCCGACAGGGTGAGCAGGCTGCTCGATCCCGGCGGCTGGTACTTCAGCCCGGCCTCGTACTGCTGGCCGGTGGTGGGCTCGAAGGGCCTGCCGGCGAAATCGCTGCCGGCGGTCGGCTCGAAGGATTCCGAGTAGCTGGCGTAGGGCGCCAGACCGTTGTCGAACAGGTAGAGCGCCCCGACCCGGCCGGTGAAGGCGTCGGCCTGCTGGGCGCTGGTCCCCTGGGCCAGCCGGTTGCGCTGCCGGGTCTCGGCCCAGTCCTGCCGTCCGCCCAGCAGCAGCACCAGCCCGCCCCACTTGATCTGGTCCTGGGCATAGACGCCGGTCTGGGTGATGCGGGTGGCGATGCTCTGGTAGATCGGCGGATCGGCGATCGGCAGGCCGTAGACCGGGGTGAAGATGTTGAGGGTCGGGGCCGTCGCCAGCCCGCGCACCGTATCGCTCTTCAGCCGCTGGTGGTCGACGCCGGCCAGCACGGTGTGGCGCAGCGCGCCGGTGTCGAAGGTCGCCTGGATCTGGTTGTCGATGGTCAGATCGTCGGCGCGCTCGCTGAGCGAGAAGGCGCTGCGCCGCATGGTGCGCAGGTCGGGCTGGAGACCGGCGGCGTAGAGGCCCTTGTAGCTGAGGTCGTTGTGCAGGTAGCGGGCGTTCTGCCGCACCGTCCAGTGCTCGTCGAGCCGGTGCTCGAGCCGGTAGCCGACGCTCATGGTCTTGCGGTCCCAGTCGTTGAAGTTGGGATCGCCCATGAAGAAGTTGGTCGGCAGCTTGCCGTTGGGGTTGGGCAGCAGGGTGCCCTGGGCCGGCAGGAAGTTCAGCGGCGAACCGTCGAAATTGTCGCGCTGGTAGAGGCCGACCAGGGTCAGGCTGGTGTCGTCGGTCGGCCTCCAGGTGACCGACGGGGCGGCGGCCAGACGGCGGCGCTCGGTGAAGTCGGTCTGGGTTTCGGTGTCCAGCCCGATACCGGCGAAGCGGTAGGCCAGCCGGCCGTCGCCGGTCACGTCGCCGCCGACATCCAGCGCGGCCTGCTTGCGGCCGTGGCTGCCGGTCTGGAGCAGGATTTCGTGCCTGGCGTCGGGGGACGGCTGCTTGGTCACCATGTTGACCAGGCCGCCGGGGCTGGCCTGCCCGAACAGCACCGAGGCCGGGCCCTTCAGCACCTCGACCCGTTCGAACAGGTAGGGATCGATGCCGGAGGTCAGATAGCCGCTGCCCTTCAACCGCAGCCCGTCGAGATACTCGTTGAAGGATACGCCGGTGGTGCCGTCGCCGCCGAAGCCGCGCACCGAGATGCCGTCGCCGCCGAAGGAGGAGGATTCGCCGTTGCGCCCCGTGGTGACGCCGGAGGTGTAGTTCAGGACGTCGGCCAGATTCTGCGCCGCCTGGGCGTCCATCTGGTCGCGGGTGACGACGGCGACCGACTGCGGGGTTTCCAGGATCGGCGTGTCGGTCTTGGTGGCGGTGGCGCTCTGGCGGGCGACATAGCCCACCACCGGGCCGGTCGCCCGTTCACGCGCACCCTGCACCGTCACCGGATCCAGCACCACGCCGCCGGTCTGCGGCCGCGACAGCACGGCGCGGCCGGGGCCGGTCATCTGGAACGACACGCCGGTGCCCGACAGCAGGCGGCGCAGCGCGTCGTCGGCGCTCATGGTGCCCGACACGCCGGGGGAGGCCACGCCGCGCGCCACCTCGGCCGGGAAGCCGACCTCCCAGCCGCTGGCCGCGCTGAAGGCGTTGAGAGCCGTCACCAGCCCCTGCGGCGCGATGTCGAACCGCTGCCCCGCCGCTTGCCCCGCCGCCTGGGCCACCTGTCCGTCGGCCTTCGCCGCCGCCGCGACGCCGCCCCCCGCCGTGGCCGCACCCGCCATTGCCGAGGACAGCAGCACCGCCCGCAGCAGAGCCGTCCCCCGGCGCCCCCGCGCGCCCCTTCCCATGATCCCCAAACCCATCGCCGTGCTTCCCCATGATCACGATGTCTCAAGCCGCCGGGTCGGCGTCGCGGATTGCAAGTGCGACGCATTCCGAAAGGCATGCCGACTTGACGTTCGCGGATCGGGAAAAGCGGAATTTTTTTGTGGACGCGCCGCGAGCGGAGAAGCGCGGGGGAGGGACCGGCGGATCAGGGGCGCGGGCGCAGGATCAACAGGGCGTCGGACACCCGCAGCGTTTCGGCGCGCACCAACTCCGCGAGGGACGCCGCCGTCCGTACCGGATCATCCAGCCGGTAGTTGCCGGTGATCCGCCGGGCAGCGAGGGAATCGGGCACCACGATCAGGCCCCGATGATAGCGGTCCAGTTCACCCAGAACCTCCCCCAGGGGGCGGTCCTCGAAGACCAGCCGGCCATCGACCCAGCCGAGCGCCGCGGTCAGATCGGTGGGGTGGGGCTGGCCGATGGCCGACGCGGTGACCGCCACCTCCTCCCCCGCGCGTAGGCGCACGGCGGGGTCGCCGGGCCGTGCGACGTCCACGGTGCCGTGCCGCACCGTCACCGTCACCCGATCATCCAGGTAACGGACGGCGAAGGCGGTGCCGACCACGGTCACGACGGCGGGACCGGCCGCCACCCGGAAGGGGCGGGTGGGATCGGGCGTCACCTCGAAGAAGGCGGCTCCGCGCAGCAGCCGGGTCCGCCGCTCGGCCCCGGCGATGTCGGTCGCCAGCGCCGTCCCCGTGTCCATCAGCACCCGCGATCCGTCGGCCAGCACCACACGCTCCTGCGCGCCGGTCGCGGTGCGATGATCGGCCCGCAGGCGCAAGGGCAGGTCGGACGCCCAGCCCAGACCGACCGCCACCAGCACCGCCGCCGCCCATGCCGCCACGCGCGCCGCCTGGCGCCGCGCCGGTCGGTGCGGCCGGAATCGGGATTGGAATCGTCCGGAGGGCGGCACCCTCGCGGCGTCCGCCGGCATGATTGCCGGCGGCTCGGGCGCCGGCGCGGTGTTTGGCGGGGCGGTGTTTGGAGGCGCGGCGGCGGCCAGCGCGTCCGTGAAGAGGGGCGAGGCCCACATGCCTTGCGCCAGGTCCCAGGCGCGGGCGTTTCGGGGATCGGCGGCGCACCAGGCGGCGCAGGCTTGGCGACACTCCTCGCCCACGTCCTCCGCCTGTAGGCGGAGGAACCAGTCGAGCGCCTGTTCCAGCGGCAGGGAAGGGTCGGTGTCGTCAGGCATGGAGGTCGCGTGTGGTGCCGTCACGGTCTTTCACCTTATAAGACGTCCGGGCGGGGAGAAACCCGCAATCCCTCGCGATCGAGCCGGGCGAAAACCTCTAGGCAGGCCAGCAGGGCGGTTTTCAGATCCTTCTGCACCGTGCTGACCGAGACGTCGAGCCGTTCGGCGATCTGCGCATGGGACAAGCCTTCCATCCGGTTCAGCAGAAGGATGCGGCGCTGCCGTTCGCTCAAGGCCGCCAGCGCGGTTTCCATGCGGAGCAGCCGCTGGCGGTCGCCAACCTCGGTTTCCGGGGAGGGCAGGGGGGCGGCGACCTCCTCCATCCCCTCGGCGGTGAGGTCCTGAACCATCACCGCGGCGTGCCGGCGCTCCCGCCGCAAATGGTCGAAGGCCAGATTGCGCGCCGTCTGGAAGAGGAAGGGCACCAGATGGTCCACCGGCCGGCCGCATTCCGCCGCCCTCACCTTGAGATAGGCCTCCTGGGCCAGATCCTCGGCGGTGGCGACGCTGCCCACCATGCGGGCCAACAGCCGGACAAGCGCGCCCCGATGTCCGACAAAAACGGCGTCGAGCGTCGGCTTTGCGGTGTCAACCATGCGTCACCGGCCAGGGAACCGGTGCGTTCATGCGAAGCTGATCGGGCATGGCGTGGCCCCGTTCCTCCACCAGAAAAGCGGCGTGGCCGCGCCATGACCGGAGCATGACGGGATGACTGTAGTTAAAATGCGAACGATTCGCAACGCTCCGTGCGGTGTGGCGATGGCCCTCCGGGGCACGACGCGGGATCGTTCCGAGATTGGCAGGCCCTGGGGCGCCGGGCAGGAGGGAAGATGACTCGGACGGTCACGGCGCGGAGGGGCGTCCGTCCACCGCGCTGGTGAAGTTGCCGTCGCTGCGCCCGAGTTCGTCGAGCAGCTCGTCGATGATGCGCAGGGCCGGACCCGTGGTGGCGTCCGGCTCGGCGTCGGACCGCCGCACCAGGAACAGCGTGCGCGTCAGCGGCGGCTCGCTCACCGGCCGGATCGCCAGGGCGCCGGTGCGCACCTCCTGCGCCACCGCGCTGTGCGGCAGGATCGCGCAGGCCAGCCCGCGCTTCACCACATCCTTGATCGCCTGCATGGAATCGAGCGAGAAGGCCACCCGTGGAACCAGCCCGTGCGCGGTCATCGCCCCGGTCACGAGGCGGCGGACCAGATCGCCCTCGTTGGGCATCGCCAGTTCGGCGGTGGCCAGCGCGGCGAGCGGCACCGGCCCGCCGGTGTCGAAGGCCGAGCCGGGATGCGTGACGAGGCAGAGCGCCTCGTCCAGCCGCGCCTGCCGGTGCAGCATCCGGCTGTCGGGCACGCTGTAGGCCAGCGCCAGATCGAGCTTGCCCGACGCGACATGATCGATCAGCGCGTGGCTCAGCTCCTCGAACAGCTTCAGCTCGACGGTGGGAAGCGCGCTGCGCAGCCGTTCCATCAGCCGGCTGGTCAGCAGCCCCGACAGGCTGGGCGTCAGCCCCAGCGCCAGCGTGCGCGGCGCCTGCCCCGACGCCTCGCGCAGACGGCGCTTCAGATCCTGCAAGCGCCCCAGCATCAGCCGGGCCTCCTCCAGGAAGAGTTCTCCGGCCGGCGTCGGGTGGGTGCCGGTCACCGTGCGGACCAGCAGCGCCACGCCGAACTCCCGCTCCAGCGCCTTGATCTGCACGCCGAGCGCCGGCTGGGCGATGTTCAGGACCGCCGCGGCCTTGCTGATGCTGCCGAGTTCGCACACCAGCACGAAGCTTTCCAGTTGGCGGCTGCGCATGGCGCCCGTTGCTCCCGTCGCTTGGCCTGTCGCTTGGCCCGTCGCTTGGTGGATCGCCGCAGGCTCGCATCGGGTCGTCCGGGGGGCAAACAATTTTTCTATGGGGGTGGTCCGAAGCTGTCCTGGACAGGTCCTGCCCCATGCCCTTGTATGTTTAGACAACAAACTATCAGACGCCGGACACGCACCCGCCAGCCGGCTGCCAGAGGGGAGACAACCGCATGCGTGGCCTGTCGTCAGAACGAGCGCCGATGCCCTCCGATCCGTCCGGCGCGTCCCGGCCGGCCCAGCCGATCCCCTTCGCGCGGGTCGCCACGGCGGACAGCCACGCCGTGCTGACCGGCGTCACCCGCGTCTTCGGCACGGCGGTCCACGCCCTCGGGCCGGTCGATCTGGAGCTGCGCCGCGGCGAGTTCTTCTCGATCGTCGGGCCGTCCGGCTGCGGCAAGTCCACCCTGCTCGACGTGCTGGCGGGTCTCAGCCTGCCCAGCGACGGCACCATCACCTTCGAGGGCAAGCGGGTGCGCGGCACCGTCCCCGACGGGGTCGGCGTGGTGTTCCAGGAGGACGCCTCCTTTCCCTGGCTGACGGTGCGCGACAACATCGCCTTCGGGCTGCGCCGCGCCGGCTTTCGGGGCGCGGAGGTCGACGACCGGGTGCGCCACGCCATCGACTTCATGGGGCTGAACGACTTCGCCGACGCCCACCCCAGCCAGCTCTCCGGCGGCATGCGGCAGCGCGTCTGCATCGCCCGCACGCTGGTGATGCGGCCGCGCCTGGTGCTGCTCGACGAGCCCTTCGGGGCGCTCGACCAGCAGACCCGCCTGCTGATGGGCGACGAACTGCTGCGGCTGTGGCGGGCGAGCGGGGCGACGGTGCTGCTGATCACCCACGCGCTCGACGAGGCGGCGATGCTGTCCGACCGGATCGGCGTGATGTCGGCCCGTCCCGGCCGCTTCATCGAGATCGTCGAGACCGGCTGGCCGCGCGACCGCACCAGCGCCATCGCCGGCGACCCGGCCTTCGGTGCGATCACCACCCGGCTGTGGACCACGCTGCGCGAGGAATCCATGAAGGCGATGGCCAACCAGCGGGCCGGCCAGAGGACCGGCCAGCGGGCCAATCAGAAGGGAGCCGGGGCATGAAGCCGGCCGGTGTCGTCCGCCTGCTGATCACCGCCGGCGCCGTCCTGCTGCTGGAGGCCGCCTGCCGCTCCGGCATGGTCGGGCGCGGCAGCATGATCCCGCCCTCGGAGATGCTGGCCGAGCTGGTCCGGCTGATGGGCACCGACGGGTTCTGGACGCAGATCGGTTCGACCCTGCGCAACATCCTGGCCGCCGCCGTGGCGGCGATGGTCGCCGGCTTCGCCGGAGGCGCCACCCTGCACGCCTTCCCCCGCGTCCGCCGCGCGGTGGAACCGCTGATCGCCAGCTACTACGCCTTGCCCTTCTTCGTGCTCTACCCGCTGTTCATCGTGCTGTTCGGCATGAACGCGGTGCCGATCATCGCCATGGGCTTCCTCTACGCGGTGATGGCGATGGTCACCGGCACGCTGGCCGGGCTCGACCGCATCCCGCCGGTGCTGCGCAAGGTCGGCCGCACCTACCGGCTGGGGCGGTTGCAGGACGCGCTGCTGATCCAGCTTCCGGCGGCGGGGCCGCACATCTTCACCGGGGTGAAGCTGGCGCTCAGCTATTCGGTCACCGGCGTCATCGGCGCCGAGTTCATCCTGGCCAGCAGCGGCCTCGGCTACTCGATCTCCTTCGCGTACAACAACCTCCAGGACCGGACGATGTACGCGCTGCTGCTGTTCGTCGTCGTCTTCGTCTCCACCCTGACGGTGCTGCTGCACTGGGCCGAGCAGAAGGTCCACCACCGCTCCGGCGCCGGCCGCGGCGCGGCGGCGCGCGGCGACGCCGGGATGGCTGAGAAGCTGATCGCCGGGGGCGTCATTGCGCTGCTGATCCTGGGGGCGTGGCAGGTCTTCCACGGGCTGGCGGGCGACGAGGCGCTGGCCTCGCCGCTGGTCACCGCGCAGCGGCTGGGCAGCCTGTTCGGCAACCCGGTCTTCTGGGCCAACGTCACCGAGACCGCGCAGGCGCTGGGCCTGTCGCTGCTGATCTCCTGCCTCGGTGGCGGGCTGGCCGGGCTGCTGATCGGCGCCAGCCGCAGCCTGTCGGACGTGCTGGAACCGCTGTTCGTGACGCTCTACGCCATCCCCAAGGTCACGCTCTACCCGGTGATCCTGCTGTTCTTCGGGCTGGGCATGCCGGCCAAGGTGGCGTTCGGCGCGCTGCACGGCTTCATCCCGATGATGCTGGTCACCATGGGCGCCATCCGCGCCATGAACCCGGTGCTGCGCCGCTCCGCCCGCGCCATGCGGCTGAGCCCGATGCAGACGCTCTCCACCATCCTGGTCCCGGCGACGGTGCCGGAGATCGTGACCGGCCTGCGCATCAGCTTCTCCATCACGCTGCTGGGCGTGATGGTCGGCGAGATGTTCGCCTCCAAGCGCGGGCTCGGCTTCATGATCATGAACGGCATCAGCGTCAACGACACCGCGACGATGATGAGCGTCACCGTGCTGATCGGCCTGTTCGCGGTGGTGGTCAACAGCGCGCTGCTGGCGCTCGACCACCGCATGCACCGGGCCTGAGCCCGCTCGCCAAGGCCGCCCGCTTCCATCCGTCTCTTGAGACCCGCTGCCGAGCAGTTCGGGAAGGACCCCCGCCATGCCCATCGAGACCGCCAAACTGATCGACGTTCATGCCCATGTCCGGCTGGAGGCGACCAACGGCGCCGCCGGCGTCCACGGCCCCGAGCACGGGGTGGACGAGAACGGCCTGCCCTGGTACCGCGTCGGCAACTACCGGCTGAGTGGCGTGCGCCACGCCAACAGCCCCTTCACCGACCCGGAGCTGCGGCTCCGGCGCATGGAGACGGCCGGGATCGACTTCCAGGTGCTGTCGGCCAGCCCGCTGAACTACTTCCACCACATCGACGTGCCCTCGGCGGTGTCCTTCTGCCGGCGCCACAACGACGCGCTGGCCGAACTGGTCAACCGCTACCCCGACCGGCTCGGCGGGCTGGCGGCCCTGCCGATGCAGGACCCGCTGGCGGCGAAGGAGGAGCTGGAACGCTCCGTCACCGAACTCGGGCTGTGGGGGGCGGCGACCGGCACCGAGTTCGCCGGCGAGCCGCTGCACAGCCCGGCCTTCGATCCGCTCTACGAGGCCTTCGTCACGCTCGACGTCCCGCTGTTCCTGCACCCGGCGCCGGCCGGGATCGACGGGCCGCCGGGCGATCCGGCGCTCAAGCGCTTCGACCTCGACGTCATCGTCGGCTTCGCCGCGCAGGAGACCATCGCCGTCGCCACCCTGATCTTCGGCGGCGTGCTGGAGCGCCATCCCAAGCTCGACGTCTGGATCAGCCACGGCGGCGGGGCGGCGGCCTTCGTCGCCGGACGGCTGGCGCAGGCCGGGATCAAGCGCCCCTGGGCCAGCCAGTCGATGAAGAAGGACGGCGCCTTCGAGGCGATGCTGTCGCGCCTGTGGTTCGACACGCACCTGAACGACGAGCGGTCGCTGGCCCTGCTGACCCGGGTGGTCGGGCCGGAGCGGCTGGTGTTCGGCACCAATTTCGCCGGCTGGGACCAGCCGGAGGACGGGCATCACGGGGCCGTCTCCCCCGCGCTGGCCGACAACGCCCGCCGCCTGCTGAGAAAAACCGGAACGCACCAAGCCAAGACGCACCAAGGAGGAACGCCATGACCGTCACCCGCTTCCTGACCCGCACCCTGGCGGCCGTGCCGCTGCTGGGCGGCCTGCTGGCGGCGCCGCAGGCCGGCGCGCTGGAGATCATGGCGTCCCATTACGGCGCCCTGCTGAACACCGCCCCCATCGCCGTGGCGCTGGAGCGCGGCGACTACGCGAAGAACGGCGTCGACGTCACCGACGTGATGAGCTCGGTCGGCGGCGGCACCGGCATCCGCAACATGGTCGGCGGCGGGCTCGGCTACGGCATCGTCAGCACCTCGACCGCGCTGGCCGGCATCAAGCAGGGCATGGACATCCGCATCGTCCACACCGCCATCCGCCGGGTCGACGACCTGCTGTGGGTGACGCGGCCGGACAGCGGCATCTCCTCGATCAAGGATCTGGTCGGCAAGAAGGTCGGCATCACCGCGCCGAAATCCTCGGGCGAGCTGCTGGTCAACATGGCCTTCGAGGCCGCCGGCTACCCCGGCAAGGCCGACATGGTGGCGCTCGGCTCGGTCGGCTCCGGCCTGTCGGCGCTGGAGCAGGGCGGCGTCGACGCGGCGCTGATCCTGGAGCCGCTCTACAGCGCCCGCAAGGACCGCTACAAGGTGGCCTTCTCGCTGGAGAATCTGCCGTCGATGACGCCGACCGTCGGGGTCGCCACCGGCGACTTCATGCGCAAGAACCCGGAGCAATTGCGCGGCCTGCTCGCCGCGTGGCGCTCGGCGGTGAACTTCATCTACGAGAACCCGGAGGAGGCCGCGAAGATGGTCTCCAAGCGCTACGGCGACACCCTGCCGCTGAACGTCGCCACCATCTCCATGAAGCGGATGGCCGAGATCAAGTACTGGAGCCAGGGCGAGTTCGACATGGACGCCCTGAACATCTGGGTCAAGGGGATGGAGCGCCTGGGCGAATGGTCCGGCCCGGTCGACTGGTCGAGGGTGCTGGACGGCTCCTTCCTCGCCGCCGACCTGCGGAACTGAGGGCGCCCGAGATGACAACGGACGGAGTCTTGGCCCAAAACCCGCTGGCCGTCATCATCGGCGGCGGCAACGGCATCGGCGAGGCCACGGCCCGGCTGATGGCGGAACGCGGCTGGCGCGTGGTGGTCGCCGACCGCGACCCCGGCGCCGCCGGGCGGGTGGCGACGGAGATCGGCGGGGCGGCGGTGACGCTCGACATCGCCGACGCCGCGGCGGTCGAGGCGGCCGGCGCCGCCATCGAGGCGGCGCACGGGCCGGTCGGCGCGTTGGTGGTCGCCGCCGCCGTCTTCCAGGACGTGCTGCCGCCCGCCCAACTGCCGCTGGAGGCGTGGGAGCGGACGGTGCACGTCAACCTGACCGGCACCTGGTACGCCAACCGGGCCTTCGGCACCCGCATGGCCCGGCACGGGCGGGGCAGCATCGTCAACATCGCCTCGATCGCCGCCATCGGCTCGGTGCCCGTCCACGCCTACGCGTCGAGCAAGGCGGCGGTGGTCAGCCTGACGCTGAACCTCGCCGGGGAATGGGGCCGCGCCGGGGTGCGGGTGAACGCCGTCTCCCCCGGCTCCACCCTGGTGCCGCGCGTGGCGGAGCGGATCAGGTCCGGCCGCTACGCCGCCGACCCGGCCGAGTTCACCGCGCTGGGCCGCATCGTCCAGCCGTCCGAGGTGGCGGAAACCATCGAGTTCCTCGCCTCGGAGCGGGCGTCGGCCATCACCGGGGTCAATCTGGTGGTCGATGCCGGCTGGCACGTCGCCGGCAGCTGGGCGCAGTATGGCGGCGTGCGCCCGGCGCCGGCACCGGTTGGGGCGGGGAGCGCCGGATGAACCCGCTCTCGCTCTCCTACTACACGGTGCCGGAGCTGTCGCCGCCCGACATGGTGGCGGTCGCGGCCGAGGCCGGCTGCGCCCATGTCGGCCTGCGCCTGCTCGGCGGCCAGCCGGACGGTGAGCCGATGCCGCTGCTGGCCGACCTGGGCCTGCGCCGCGCCATGAAGCGGCGGATGGCCGACAGCGGCGTCACCGCGCTCGACGCCAACACCGCCCGCGTGCTGCCCCACACTGACCTGGACGCCTTCCGCCCCTTCCTGGAGGTCGCGGCGGAACTCGGCGCCCGCCATGTGCTGGCGACCGGCGACGATCCCGACGAGGGGCGGCTGGCGGCGCGGCTGGGGCGGCTGTGCGACGACGCGGCCGGTTTCGGGCTGACCGTGCAGTTCGAGTTCGTGTCGTGGATGAGCATCGCCAGCGTCACCGACGCCGCCCGTCTGGCGGCGCGCGTCGACCGGCCCAACCTGGGCATCGCGCTCGACGCCCTGCATTACGACCGCTCCGGCGGGACGCCGGACGCGGTGGCGGCGGTGCCGCCCGCTCTCTTCGCCTACATGCACCTGTGCGACGCGCCGCGCGATCACGCCACCGACCGCGAGTCCCTGTTCCACACGGCCGTGAAGGAGCGGCTGTTCCCCGGCGAGGGCGGCATCGATCTGGCGGGGCTGCTGCGCGCGCTGCCGCCCGGCCTGCCGCTCGCGCTCGAAATCCCGACCGCCGTGCTGGCGCGGACGCTGGACGCGCCGGCCCGCGTCGCCCTCGCCGTCGCCGCCACCCGCCGCCTGCTGGCGAGCCTCTGACCGAAAGGATCCTCCATCATGGCCAGCCCCGAATCCAGATCCGCCATCCGCGCCTGCGCCCAGGCGGTGATCCAGGCCATCGAGACGCACGGGCACGACACCGCCCGGTTGACCGAAGCCCTGCGCGGTCCCGTCGCCGCCCTGGTCGCCCGCCCGGACCTGCGCGAGGCGGGGGTGCCGCGCGTCGGCAACCACGTCGCCAACTCGCACTACCTCTATTACGACGGCGACCTGTCGATCCTGCTGTTCGAGTTGCCGAACGGCAAGCCGGTGCCCACCCACGACCACGGCAACTGGGAAAGCATGGCGGTCTACCGCGGCCGGGTGAAGCACACGGTCTATGAGCGGCGCGACGACGGCTCGGTTCCCGGACAGGCCGACCTGACGCTGATCGACGACCGCGTGCTGGAGCCGGGCGACAGCGTGGTGATCGCGCCGCCGGCCGACATCCACGGCTTCATGGCGCTGGAGGACGACACCTGGGGCATCACCGTGGCGAGCGGCACCTACAAGGCCGAGCGCTGCTATTTCCAGCCCGACGCCGGGACCGTGGTCACCCGGAAACCACACGGCTGAGAGACCGGGACGGACACGCAAGGGGAGCGGCACGCATGGATCTCGGATTGAAGGGCAGGGTCGCGCTGGTGCTGGGGGGCAGCCAGGGCATCGGGCGGGCGGCGGCGCTGGGCTTCGCGCGCGAAGGCGCCAGCGTCGCCCTCTGCGGCCGCGACCCCGACCGGCTGGAGGCCGCCCGGACGGCGCTGGAGGCCACCGGCGCGCCGGTGCTGGCTGTCCGCGCCGACGTCGGCGACCCCGCCGACGTGGAACGGCTGGTGGGGGAGACGGTCGCCGCCTTCGGCACCATCCACGTCCTGGTCAACAACGCCGCCGGCCCCCGGCCCGGCCGCTTCGACACGCTGGACGGTGCGGACTGGGAGGCGGCCTTCCGCCTGACCCTGATGTCGGCGGTCAACGCCACCAACGCGGCGCTGTCGCACATGCGGCGGCAGGGCTGGGGGCGGATCGTCACCATCAGCTCCTACTCGGTCAAGCAGCCGATCGGCGAGCTGATGCTGTCCAACAGCCTGCGGCTGGGCGCGCTCGGCTGGGCCAAGACGATGGCGACGCAGCTCGCCGCCGAGGGCATCCTGGTCAACACCGTCTGCCCCGGCTGGACCGCGACCGACCGCATGACCCAGGTCGTCGGCGCCCGCGCCGCCGCGCAAGGCCAATCGTCCGACGAGGCCGCCGCCGGCATCGCCGCCGGGATTCCGCTCGGCCGTTTCGCCCGGCCCGAGGAGATCGCCGACCTCGTCGTCTTCCTCGGCTCGGACCGGGCCAGCTACATCACCGGCACCGCCATTCCCGTGGATGGCGGCATCGTCCAGGCCGCGCTGTGACGCGCGCTTCCCACGCTTCGGCTTTCCACGCTTCGGAGGATTCCATGACCAAATCCGCTCTGGTGACCGGGGCCGGCGGGGGGCTGGGCGCCGCCATCGCGCGCCGTCTGGCCGAGGACGGCTACCGCGTCGCCCTGCTCGACCGCGACGCCGCCGGGCTGGAGGTCGAGACGGCGCGCATTCCCGGCGCACTTGCCTTCCAGGCCGACGTGACCGACGAGCACCAGATCGAGGCGGTCGTCGCCGCGATGGCCGAGAGGTTCGGCGACGGCCCGGACGTGCTGGTCAACAACGCCGGCATCGTCCGCTTCGGCGACATCCTCGACCACAGCGTCGCCGATTTCCGCAGCGTGGTGGACGTCAACCTGACCGGCACCTTCATCGTCACCCGCGCGGTGGCGCGGCGGATGGTGGCGCGCGGGTCGGGGGCGATCGTCAACATCACCTCGCTCAACGCCGTCGCCCCCAGCCCCGACGCCGGGGCCTATCCCGCCTCCAAGGCCGCCGTGGCGCTGCTGACCGAGCATCTGGCCCTGTCGCTCGCCCCGCGCGGCGTGCGGGTCAACGCGGTGGCCCCCGGCTTCATCGACGCCGGCATGTCGGCGCCGATCTACGCCGACGAGGCGGTGCGCGAGGTGCGCGGCGGCGCGGTTCCCGCCCGCTCGCTCGGCACCGCCGACGACGTCGCCGACGCGGTGCTGTTCCTGGCCTCGGACAAGGCGCGCTACATCCACGGCCAGCACCTGATGGTCGACGGCGGCGTGTCCTTCAGCCTGAAGATGCATCTGCCCCGGCGCGCGCCGGCGGTCAAGCGATGACTGCCGGCCCCCGCAACCTGATCCTGACCGGCGGCATCGGCCATCCCTTCGACGACGCGGCCCCGGCCCTGGCGGGTGTGCTCGGCGAGGCCGGCATCCGCTCCACGGTCACCGACGACATCGAGGGCGGGCTGGCGGCGCTGGAGGGCGGGGCGTTCGACCTGCTCACCGTCTACGCGCTGCGCTGGCGGATGCTGGGCAGCGAGAAATACGCCCCGCACCGCGAGCGCTGGGCCTTCTCCCTCTCTGCGGCGGGACGCGAGCGGCTGTCCGGCTTCGTGACCGGCGGCGGTGGGCTGCTCGGCCTGCACACCGCCCTGATCTGCTTCGACGACTGGCCGGAGTGGCGGGACCTGCTGGGCGGCGCCTGGGTCTGGGGCCGCTCCGCCCACCCGCCGCGCGGGCCGGTCACCCTGCGCCCGACCGCCGCCTCCCACCCGATCACCGCCGGGCTGGCGCCCTTCACCGTGACCGACGAGGCCTACGGTGACTTCGATCTGGCTGCCGGCGTCGAGCCGCTGGCGACGGTCGAGGCGGAAGGCGGTACCGCTTGGCCCGCCCTGTGGGTGCGCGATGTGGGGGAGGGCCGCGTGGTCGCCGACACGCTGGGCCACGACCGCGCGACGCTGGAGCACCCGGTGCACCGGCGGATCCTGACGCGCGCCGCCCTGTGGGCGTGCCGCCGCCTGTGACACCCGGCTTTCAAGACATTCGATTTCGCAAGGAGACCACGCGATGGACAGCCTGCACGCACAGACCGCATCCACCAATCCGGCGCCGCCCCAACCGGAGCCGTCGTCCCTCTTCCGGCCGCTGTCCGGGGTGCTCGGCGCCGAGACCGACGCGCTCGACCTGTCCCGACCGCTCGACGCGGCGACGGTCGAGGCGGTGCGCGCCGCCTTCCGCGACCATCACCTGCTGGTGATCCGCAACCAGTCCCTCGACAAGGAGCGCATGTACCGCTTCGCCGAGCTGTTCGGCCCGATCGAGAGCCACATGATCCGGCTGGCCGACGGGTCGAAATGGGACGCGGTGCACACCATCACCAACCTCGACGCCGCCGGAAACCCGGTGGCCAAGCCCTTCATCAGCTCCAACTATTTCTGGCATACCGACAAGTCCTTCCTGCCGGAACCGTCGCTGCTGACCATGCTCCAGGCGGTGGAGCTGCCGCCCAACGGCGGCGACACCCAGTTCGCCGACATGACCAAGGCCTACGACGCGCTGCCCGACGCCACCAAGCGGCGGGTCGAGGGCATGAAGACGGTGCAGAGCCTGGAATTCATGCGACGCTACACCGGCAGCGCCCCGCCGACCGAGGAGGACATCGCCGCCGCCCCGCCGGTCGCCCACCCGCTGGTTCGCGTCCATCCCGAGACCGGCCGCAGGAGCCTCTACATCGGCATGTACAGCTCCCACATCGAGGGGTTGCCGGAGGAAGAGGGCCGCGCCCTGCTGGAGGAGCTGCTGGCCCATGCCACGCAGGAGCGTTTCCTCTACGTCCACACATGGCGGCTCGGCGATCTGGTGTTCTGGGACAACCGCTGCCTGCTGCACCGCGCCGTCGCGAATTTCGAGATGGGCAAGCACCGCCGCGTGCTGATGCGCGTCGTGGTGAAGGGCGAGGCGCCCTGAAGCGATAGCGGGACGGGGAGCCGCGTGGTCGGGCCCACCGTCCCCCACCGATCATGAGCGCTTTCCCGCCGTCCTGAGATCGACGGTGCCGGCGAGCCGGTCGAGCAGCAGGTGGCGCTGGATCTTCTGGGTCGCCGTCTTGGGAATCTCGGGCCGTATTTCCACGAAGCGGGGGTGCATGAAGGCCGGGACGCGGCCCTGGAGGAAGGAGGCGACCTCCCACGGGTCGAAGCCGGGCCGGGGCACGACGACCGCCTTGATCTCCTCGCCCAGTATATCGTCCGGCACGCCGACGACGGCGCAATCCTGGATGGCGGGGTGTTTCAGCAGGGCGAGTTCGATCTCGGCCGGGGCGATCATCTCGCCGCCGCGCCGGATCAGCTCCTTCAGGCGCCCGTCGAAATGCAGGAAGCCGTCTTCGTCGAAGAAGCCGCGGTCGCCGGTGTGCAGCCACAGGTTCCGGGTCGCCGCGACGGTCGCCTCGGGCTTCTTCCAGTAGCCGTCGAACATCAGGCCGGGGCGGGCGGGGCGCACGACGATCTCGCCTTTCGCGCCGGGCGGAAGCGGGGCGTCGTCCGCGTCCACCACCCGGATCTCGGTGTCGGGGCGCGGGGCGCCGACCGAGCCGAAGCGCGCGGCCGTGACGCTGTTCATCGTCACCCAGCCGCCGGTCTCGGTCATGCCGTACAACTCGCGCACGGCGATGCCCAGCCGTTCCTCGATCTCGCGCCAGACGCCGGGCGGGGCGCCGCCGCCGACCGCCCAGCGCAGGCCATGGTCGCGGTCGGGTTCGGTGAGCCGCTTGGCCAGGATGCTCAGCACCGTGCCGACATAGGTGAAGCCGGTGGCCTCGTACCGCCGCGCGTCGTCGAGCAGCCGCGAGGCCGAGAAGCGCGGCAGCAGGGCCAGCGCCGCCCCGGCGTGCAGGCAGGACATCACCCCGTACATCTGCGGGTTGGCGTGGAACAGCGGCAGGAAGACCAGGACGCGGTCGGCCTCGGTCAGCCCCAGCGCGTCGGTCATGTGGGCGCCGGCCAGCTCGTAGCAGGCGTTCGGGATGACCGCCCCCTTGGGCAGCCCGGTGGTGCCGGAGGTGTAGAGGATGGCGTTGGCGGTGCCGCCGGGCAGGGCGAGCCGTCGGCGCGGCGCGCGGGTCAGCCCGTCCAGCGTTTCGAAACGCTCGTCCATCGCCAGCAGCGCCGGGGCGGTGGCGGGCAGGTTGGGCCGGAACTCCTCCTCGACGATCAGCAGCGTGGCCTCGCTCTGCTCCAGCAGGTAGCGCAGGCCTTCGCCGACGAGCGCCGTGTTGAGCGGCACGGCGATGGCGCCCAGCTCCGACAGGGCGAACCAGGCGACGAGGAAGCCGGGCCGGTTGCCGACCAGCATCGCCACCGTCCGCCCGGCGGCGACGCCCCGGGCGGCGAGGCGCTCGACGGCGGAATCGACCAGGGCGGCCATGGCGCCGTAGGTGATGGTCCGTTCGCCGAACAGCAGGAAGGGGCGGTCGGGCGTGGCGGCGGCGCGGGCGTAGAGGGCGTCGGCGATCACGGGCGGTCCTCCCGGTGTCTGGCCGCCTGTTCGGCGATCTGTTCGGCCGCGTGCTGTTGCAGGCGCTTGGCGATGGTGTTCTTCAGGATCTCCGACGAGCCGCCGGCGATCTCGTAGGCCTTGGCGTCGCGCAGGTAGCGCCCGAAGCGCGCCGATTCCATGACGCCGTAGGCGCCGCAGATCTGCACCGCGCGGGCGGCGGTGTCGGTGGCGACCCGGCTGGCCAGCAGCTTGGCCTCGCTGCCGAAGCGCGCGATGTCGCTGTGGCTGTCGAGCGCCCTGGCGGTGCTGTGGGTCAGCAGGCGGGCGGCGTCGATCTCCGCCAGCATATCGGCGAAGTACCATTGGATTCCCTGGAAATCCAGGATCTTGCGGTCGAACGCGCTGCGCTTGGCGGCGAAGGCCAGGGCGCCGTCGAAGGCGGCCCGCGCGATGCCCAGGCTGATGGCGGCGGCCATGGTGCGCGAATAGTCGAGCGTCGTCACCGCCTGCCGCACGCCCTTGCCCTCGACACCGATCAGATGGTCGGCGGGCAGGGACACGCCGTCGAGCACGAGGTCGACGTGCGGCCCGTTGCGCAGCCCGAAGGTGGCGGCGTTCGGCCCCTCCTCGGTCGAGACGCCTTCCATGCCCCGGCGCACGAAGAAGGCCGACACGCCGACCGGCGTCTCCGCCAGGATCACATAGGCTTCCGCCGCGGAACCGGAGGTGATGAAGGACTTTCGCCCGGTCAGCACCCAACGGTCGCCGTCGCGCTCCGCCTTGGTGTCGAGGCTGCGGATGTCGCTGCCGTGGTTGGCCTCGGTCAGGGCGTAGGAGGTGATCAGGCCGCGCCCGAACTCCGGCAGCACGGCGGCCTTCAGGCTGTCGGCGCCGAACAGCCGGATGATGGTCTGGGCCTGGAGGATGGTGATCAGGCTGATGCCGACGGCGGCGCTGGCGTAGGACGCTTCCTCGAACAAAGCGGCGCAATGGGCGAAGCCGAGGCCCGCGCCGCCCTGGTCCGGCGTCAGGGTCAGGCTGTTGTAGCCGTGGCGGGCCAGCGCCTTGATCGCCGCGACGGGATAGACGTCGTCGCGGTCGATGGCGTCGGCCTGCGGCTCGACATGCTCGGCGACGACGCGCCGCAGCGGTTCGAGAAACTCGGGCTCGACCAGATTGGTCCACAAAGCCATCGTCCCGTTTCCTCCCATGCTTCAGGCTTTTGTTTCAAGCGGTTGCGCCATGGACGCCGGGCTCCCGGACCCGCCCCTATGGTTCGCAAAACGGATCGTTCAGATTCTGATTGATCCCGTTTCCATACGATAATACGGTACCGATATATCGGCTGTGCATCAACAATATCTTGAAACTCGCCCCGAGGAGGAAGCTATGAGACTGACGGACGCCCAGATCGCCGAGTATGAGGAGCGCGGGTTCCTGATGTTCCCCGGACTGGTGTCGCGCGAGGAGGTCGAGATCCTGCGCCGCGACCTGCAACGGGTGGCGGGGCTGGAGGCCGAGGGGGTGATCCGCGAGAAGACCGGCAGCGTCCGGTCGGTGTTCCGTGTCCATGACGAGCACGGCCCGACCGCTTCGCCGCCCTTCCAGGCGCTGGCCGAGCTGCCGCGCGTGCTGGACCCGGCGCGTCAGGTGCTGGGCGACGAGCCGGTCTATGTCTACCACACCAAATGCAACCTGAAGGACGCGATCGACGGCGCCATCTGGCAGTGGCACCAGGATTACGGCTACTGGAAGACCGACGGGGTCGACCGGCCGGACATGACCACCTCGCTGCTGATGCTGGACGAGGCGACGGAGATCGGCGGCTGCCTCTACTTCATCCCCGGCAGTCACAAGCTCGGCCGCCTCGACCCGGAGATGGACGAGACGACGACCTCCTACAAGCTGTGGACGGTGCCCAAGCAACAGGTCATCGACATCATGACCCAGTTCGGCGACCCGGTGGCGATCACCGGCAAGCCCGGCACCGTGGTGCTGTTCCACCCGAACATCGTCCACGGTTCGGGCCACAACATGTCGCGCCATTCGCGCTGGCACATCTACACCGTCTACAACCAGGTCTCCAACCGGCCGCAAGGCGTCGAGAATCCGCGCCCCGAATGGGTGGTGGCGCGCCGCTGCGAGCCGCTCGCCACCGGCGGCGACGACGCCATCCGGCGGCTGGACGCCACCGCCTCCCAGGCGGCGGAGTAGGGGGGTGACGGGAACGCCCTTCCGGGCGGCGGTGCTGCGCGAGGTCGGCGCGCCGCTGTCCATCGAACCGCTGACGCTGGCGCCGCTGGAGCCGAACGACGTGCTGATCCGCATGCACGCCGCCGGCCTCTGCCACACCGACCGCGAGGCGATGACCGGGGCCTTCGGCGTCCCGGTTCCGGTGGTGCTCGGCCATGAGGGCGCCGGGGTGGTCGAGGCGGTCGGCTCGGCCGTGCAGCGGGTGAGGCCGGGGCAGCGCGTCGTCTGCACCATCTACGCGGCCTGCGGCCAGTGCTACTACTGCCGCCACGACCAGCCGATGCTGT
Organism: Azospirillum agricola; assembly: GCF_020005195.1. Taxonomy (NCBI): domain Bacteria; kingdom Pseudomonadati; phylum Pseudomonadota; class Alphaproteobacteria; order Rhodospirillales; family Azospirillaceae; genus Azospirillum; species Azospirillum agricola. The sequence goes on along the minus strand of NZ_JAIFZR010000001.1, from coordinate 467,875 downwards.
GCGAGGCGGTGGTGCCCAACCACCGGGCGGCCACTCTGTCCGGCGGGCGCAAGCGGCTGCGCGACGCCGATGGAGCCGAGGTCGGGCATTTCCTCAGCGTCTCTTCCTTCGCCGAATACGCGGTGGTGCCGGAGGCGGCGGCCATTCCGGTCCCGGACGACATGCCCTTCGACCGCGCCTGCCTGCTGGGATGCAGCGTCATCACCGGCGTCGGGGCGGCGCTGCGCGTGGCGAAGGTCGGGCTGGGCGACAGCGTGGTGGTGGTCGGCTGCGGGCCGGTCGGGCTGAACGTGGTGCAGGGGGCCCGGCTCGCCGGGGCCGGCGCCATCGTCGCGGTGGACCGCCGCGCCGACAAGCTGGAGCGCGCGCGCGCCTTCGGCGCCACCCACACGATGCTGGTGGAAAAAGGGGAGAGCGTGGCGGAGCGGGTCCGCGCCCTCACCGGCGGGCGCGGCGCCGACCACGCCTTCGAGGCGGCGGGGGTGATCGGCTCGCTCCAGGACTCGGTGGACTGCACCCGGCCGGGCGGCAGCGTCACCATCCTCGGCAAGACCGACCCGAACCGGCTGGTCGAGCTGCGCTTCGGCTCGATCGCCGGCGAGCGGCGGATTCTGCGCTCCAGCCTGGGGGGCGCGCGGGCGGCCGACGATTTCCCGGCCTACGCACGGGCTTATCTCGACGGCCGGCTGTGCCTGGACGAGCTGATCGACCGGCGTGTGGCCCTGGAGGACATCAACGACGCCTTCGAGGACGTGGAGCGCGGCGACGTGATCCGCGCCGTGGTGGTGATGCATGAGTGACGCGACCGGGACTCCTTGCTCCGAGGACGCCGGCACCGTCCGGCTGGAGCGCCGTGGCGCCGTGGCGATCCTGACGCTCGACGCGCCGAGGACCCGCAACGCGGTGACCGACCCGCCGGTGCTGAACGCGCTGGTGGCGGCGCTGGAGGCGGTCGGGGCCGACCGGAGCGTCCGCGCGCTGGTGCTGACCGGGGCCGGCAAGGCCTTCAGCGCCGGCGGCAACATCCACGACATCCGCAACCGGCGCGGCATGTTCGGCGGCCCGGCCGACCAGGTGCGCAACGCCTACCGCGACGGGGTGCAGCGCATCCCCCGCGCCATGGCGGCGCTGGAGGTCCCGGTGATCGCGGCGATCAACGGCGCGGCCTATGGCGCCGGCTGCGATCTGGTCTTCATGTGCGACCTGCGCATCGCGGGCGAGTCGGCGCGCATCAGCTCCAACTTCGTCAAGCTCGGGCTGATCTCGGGCGACGGCGGCCTGTGGTTCCTGTCGCGCGTCGCCGGCCCGGCGGTCGCCGCCGAGCTGGCCTTCACCGGCCGCGCGGTGAGCGGGGCGGAGGCCCTGGCGCTGGGGCTCGTCTCCCGCGTCGTGCCCGACGGGGATCTGCTGCCCGCGGCACTCGCCCTGGCCGGGGAGATCGCCGCCAACCCGCCGGAGGCGGTGCGGATGACCAAGCGCATGCTCCAGCAGGCCGGGCGGGTCGATCTGCCGACCATGCTGGACATGGCGGCGGCGCTCCAGGGCATCTGCCACGCCGGGGAGGAATCCCGCCTCGCCATCGCGGCGGCGGTCGGCCCGGCGCCGCAAGCACCTGGACCCAAAGAAGAAAAATAAGGACGAGACGCCCACACGCACAAGAGAGAGGGAGGGACGATCATGAACAAGCCCGTGTCGAAGCCCATCACGCGCGCGCTCCTGGCGGCCACGGCCGTCCTGGCGCTCGGCGCGTCCTTCTGGCCGGCCGCCTCGGCGGCGGCCCAGTCCGGCGCCGCCCAGCCGGCCGCCGCCACCACCCCGGCCGCGACCGGGCCGATCCGCATCGGCGTGCTGACCGACCTGTCGGGCTCGCTGGCCGACCTCAGCGGGCGCGGCAGCGTCGAGGCGGTCAAGATGGCGGTGGAGGATTTCGGCGCCTCGGTGCTCGGCCGCCCGGTCGAGGTGCTGGCCGCCGACCACCAGAACAAGGCCGACGTCGGCACCCAGATCGCCGCCGACTGGTACGACAACAAGAACGTCGAGGTCGTCATCGACCTGCCCAACTCGGCCGTGATGCTGGCCATCCAGGAGCTGACCCGGCGCAAGAACAAGATCGTCTTCGGCACCGCCGGCGGCTCGTCGGACTTCACCGGCAAGGCCTGCTCGCCCAACGGCATCCATTGGGTCTACGACACCTACGCGCTGGCCGCCGGCACCGGCAAGACCATGGTCAAGCAGGGCGGCGACAGCTGGTACTTCATCACGCTCGACTATTCCTTCGGCCTGTCGCTGGAGCGCGACACCGCCGCCTTCGTCACCGGGGCCGGCGGCAAGGTGCTGGGGGCGGCGCGCCACCCGCTGAACAGCGCCGACTTCTCGTCCTACCTGCTCCAGGCGCAGTCGAGCAAGGCGAAGGTCATCGGGCTGGCCAACGCCGGCGGTGACCTGATCAACACCGTCAAGCAGGCGGCCGAGTTCGGCGTCACCCAGCAGGGCCAGAAGCTGGCCGGGCTGCTGATGTTCCTGTCCGACATCCACGCGCTGGGGCTGGCGACGGCGCAGGGGCTGGTGCTGACCGAGTCCTTCTACTGGGACCAGAACGAGGGGACGCGGGCCTTCTCCAAGCGCTTCTTCGAGCGGACCGGGCGGATGCCGACCATGGTGCAGGCCGGCAACTACGGCGCCATCACCCACTACCTGAAGGCGGTGAAGGCGGCCGGGACGTCGGAGACGGCGGCGGTGATGAAGACGATGCGCGACACGCCGATCAACGACTTCATGACCAGGGACGGGCGCATCCGCGAGGATGGCCGGGTGCTGCGCGACATGTACCTGTTCGAGGTGAAGACCCCGGCGGAATCCAAGGGGCCGTGGGACTATTACAAGCAGCTCGGCACCGTCGCGGCGGCCGACGCCGCCCGGCCGCTGGCGGAAAGCGAGTGCCCCCTGGTCCGCAACGCCGCGTCCGCCGCGAAGCCCTGAGCAAGGGGCGGCGTGCGTGGTCGGCCATGTCTTGCGTCCCCGGCCCGGGCGCGTTAAGCCAGGATCGGGGACAGGGACGGGAGCGGTGGCGTGACGGATGCGGGCAACCAGACGGACGCTGGGCAGATCGAAACCGGGCAGGCCGAGACGGCGCCGGCCGGGTTCGCGTCGATGGCCGACCAAGCCTACGCCGCGATCGAGGAGCTGATCGTGTCCGGCATCCTGCCGCCGCGCGGCTTCGTCTCCGAAAAGCAGCTCAGCGCCCAGACCGGCATCGGCCGCACGCCGGTCCGCGAGGCGCTGAAGCGGCTGGAGCTGGACGGCATGGTCACCATCGTGCCCTCGCGCGGGATCATGGTCACCGAGGTGGACGTCAAGCTCCAGCTCTACGTGCTGGACGTCCGCCGCGAACTGGAGCGGCTGATCGCCCGCCGCGCCGCCCGCTACGCCCTGCCGGCGGAGCGGGAGCGCTGCCGGGCCATCGCCGGTGAGATGCTGGAGGCCGCGCGGGCGGAGGATGGGATGCGTTTCATGCATCTCGACCAGGAGGTCAACCAGTTGCTCGACCAGTGCGCCCGCAACCCGGTGGCGACCCAGACCATCCGTCCCCTGCGGTCGCTGTCGCGGCGCTTCTGGTTCCAGAACCACCACGCCCATTCGGGGAGCCTGGAGGACGGCGCGCGGACCCACGCCGAGCTGATGCTGGCGATCCACAAGAGCGACGTGGAGGCGGCGGCGGCGGCGTCGGACCGGCTGATGGCCTATGTCGAGGCCTACGCGCGCGAGACCTTGCGCTACCCGTTCTCGGACCATTCGTCCGGGGACCGGGCGGCGCGGTAGCCGCTCGCGCCGAACCGCGCCGGGGCACCGGCGCATCGGGGACGAGGGTGACCGGCGGCGGGCGTCCGTTCCATCTTGCGGAAAAGGAGCCCAGCCCCCGAAGAGGGAATCGACAATGGCGCGGCCGCGCGCCAGCCTGGGGCCGGTCGCAGTCTCCGGCCGAAGCCTCCAGTCACAGCGGGAGCCCCGTCATGAAGCGCATCACCCTGCCGGACGGCGCGTCCGTTCCGGTGCTCGGCCAAGGCACCTGGATGATGGGGGAGCATCCCGGCCGGCGGCGTTCGGAAATCGCCGCCCTCCAGGCCGGCATCGAGCATGGGATGACCCTGATCGACACCGCCGAGATGTACGGCGACGGCGCTTCCGAGGAACTGGTGGGCGAGGCCGTCGCCGGCCGCCGCGACGGGCTGTTCCTGGTGACCAAGGTGCTGCCGAGCAACGCCTCGCGCGCCGGCACCCTCGCCGCCTGCGAGCGCAGCCTGAAGCGGCTGGGGGTCGAGCGCATCGACCTCTATCTGCTGCACTGGCGCGGCGGGGTGCCGCTGGCCGAGACGGTGGAGGCGTTCGAGACCCTGCGCGCCGCCGGCAAGATCGCCCGCTGGGGCGTGTCGAACTTCGATGTCGACGATTTGGAGGAATTGGGCGATGAGCTTGGCGATTCCGCCGCTCTGAACGCCTGCGCCGTCAACCAGGTGCTCTACAACCCCGAACACCGGGGCATCGAGTTCGATCTGCTGCCGTGGCAGCACACGCGCCGCATGCCGGTGATGGCCTATTCGCCGATCGGGCAGGGCGGCGCCCTGCTGGGCTCGGCGGCGCTGGCCGGCGTGGCGCGCCGCCACGGCGCCACGCCGGCGCAGGTGGCGCTGGCCTGGGCGCTGCGCGAGGGCGGGGTGCTCGCCATCCCCAAGGCGGGCACCCCGCAGCACGCCGTCGAGAACGCGGCGGCGGCCGGTCTGACGCTGACCGCCCAGGACGTCGCCGACATCGACGCGGCCTTTCCGCCGCCGCGCCGCAAGCGGCCGCTGGCGATGATCTGAGCCGCGATGGCCGCGATGTGAGGATCGCGCGCGGGAGCGTGGAGCGGCGGCCGGCGGCGGACCCGACCAGCGCGTTGTACCGGTAACGCCTTTCGGACCCGGGAGCGGGCCGGCTCCGCGCGTCTCACACCCGGCCCGGATGATCGGAGTCGAGCAGGGCTTCGACATGGGCGACGACCGGGCCGAGCAGCGCCGGCCAGTCGTTGTCGCGGCGCTCCAGGAAGGCGGCGCGCACGCGCTCCTGCTCCCGCGCGACGCCGTCGGGACCCAGCTCGTGGAAGATGCGCCGCAGGCCGGCGCGGTTGCGCTCCATCAGAGCCGGGTCGTAGGACCAGGTGAAGTCCGCGTTCCCGGCGCCGTCCCACCAGTCGTCGTGGCCGTAGACGGCGAATCCCGACAGCAGGTATTCGATCATGTTGATCGGCCCGGTTTCCGAGAAGGAGGTGTTGGCGACGATCTGGAAATGCTGGCGCAGGAAGGCCATGAGGTCGGCCCGCTTCTTGTCCACGTAGGGCACGACGCTGAAGTCGGCGTTCTCCCGCAGGCCGAGGTCGCGCAGGGTGGCGATCAGCTCCGCCGAGTTCTTGCGGGGGCCGCCGTGATAGACCAGCATCCGCACCTTGGGCGGGATCGGAACGCCGCCATGCAGGCGGGAGAACTCCGCCTTGTCGATCGGGTGCGGGTGGACCGATAGGACGCGGGCCATCGACGCCATGTGATCGTGGCAGGCGGCGACCTGCGGGTCGCGCGCCGCGACGCGGCGGATCGCCACGTCGTTGCTCAGCACCACCAGCGCGTACTGGCCGCGCAGCCAGCCGTCGGCTTCCGCCACCGAATCGACCGGGGCGTTCAGCCCGTGGCGGCGGAAGGCGGCGTGCCGCCACTTGTCCACGTCGAAGTTCGAATTCTCGATCAGGACCGACCGCTTCCATGTCCGCAACGCCGGGTGGGGGGTGAAGGACACCAGCACGTCGCGTCCCCGCGGCTCCAGCGGCGCTTCCCAGGGCGAGAAGGCCACCCGTCCCCCGAAGCGCCGGGCCAGCGCGTGGAAGACGAAATGGCTGAGCTGGGCATGCCAGTGCAGCGCGGTCGCCGGGTAGGCGTCCGGCCCCATCGGGAAGGAGACGTGGATGGTCGGGCCGCTCATCGGATCCCCCTCGATTCCGCGGAGGGCCGACCGGCGACGCGCCTCCGCAAGCAGGGCAGCGATCATCCTGCGGCGCCCCCTCCGACGCAAGAGGGTCGAGCGGTCCTTCCGCCGATCGCCGGGCCGTGGCTTTTCCAGCTTGTCCGGCCGCTGTCCCGTCGCCATGCTGGAAAGCCCGGCGGCCTTCCGCCTCCGGCCGCTTCCCTCCCGCACAGCGGACAGCCAGCGCATGACCGCGTCACCAGCGTCCACCCCGGCTTCGGCCTGGGCGCCCATTCCGCCCGAAACGTTGAAGCGCGCCGCCCGCATCCTCGTCATCAAGCTCGACGAGCTGGGCGACTTCGTTCTCGTCACGCCGTTCCTGCGCGGCCTGCGGGCCGCCGCCCCGCAGGCGCGGATCATGATGGCGGTCACCGCTCCCGTCCTGGCCCTGGCCGACGGCTGCCCGGACGTGGACGCGATGGTGACGCCGGTGGGCGACGTGGCGGGCGGACGTTTCAGCTTCCGTGGCCGCACCCCGGACGATGTGCAGGCCTTTGCCGCCGCGTTCCGCGCCGGGTTCGATCTTGTCGTCACCCCGCGCTTCGACGTCGACCGCAACGGCGCCGCGACCCTGGCGGCGGCCAGCCGCGCGCCGGTCCGGCTGGGCTATTCGGAACGGGTGACGCCCTGGAAGGCGGACGGCAACCGGGGCTTCGACGCCGCCTACACCCATCCGCTGGCCGCCGGTCCGGTGCGCCACGAGGTCGAGCGCAACCTCGATCTTCTGGCGGCGCTGGGCGCCGCCGACCCCGGCGGCGGGGCGGTGGACATCCATCTGACCGCCGCCGAGCGCGAGGCCGCCGCCGTCCTGCTCGGCCATCTTCCCGGCGGGCGGCCGCGCCGCCTCCTGGCGGTGGCGCCGACCACCGTCATCCCCCGCAAGAATTATCCGATCGACCGCTTCGCGGATCTGGCCGACCGGGTGGTCCGTGAGCTGGGAATCGACGGAGCGGTCCTGCTGGGAACCGCCGAGGGCGCGCCGCGCGCCGCCCACCTGTCGGCCGCGCTGCCCTGCGCCACGCTCGACCTGACCGGGCGCACCGGCGTCCGCGAGGCCGCGGCGGTCATCGCCGCCGCCGACGCCCTGCTGGCGGTGGACACCGGACCCGCGCACATGGCCGCGGCGGTGGGCACGCCGGTGGCCGTCCTGTTCTGCCAGCCGGAGGGGGGAGATCCCCAGAGCCCCTACGCGCCGGAGCGCTTCCGCCCCTGGGGGCGGGACGTGCTCGTCCTCCAGCCGCCGCACGCCACGGCCCCCTGCATCGACAAGTGCCTGTCGTCGGAGGCCCATTGCATCGCCGCCATCGATCCCGCCACGGCGTCGGCGCGGATCGCCGCCTTTTTCGCGCCGAAGCTGGACGGACGCGCGCCGCGCCGCTGACCTCACCGGGACAGGTCGATGGCGGCGGGGGGCAGGCCGGCGCACCAGCGCCGCCACGCCGCGCGGAACCCGGCCTCGACCGCGCGGGCGTAGCCGGCCTCGTCCATCAGCGGGGAGGCCGCCACCCGCCCGCGCAGATCCGCCCGCAGCTCCGCCAGGAAGGCGCGGTCAGTGGCGAGGCGGACGCCCAGGGCCAGATACGCCTCGTCGCTCTCCGTCACCAGCGCGTCGAGCCCGACCGTGTGCAGCAGGGTGGCGCCCCAGCGCGAGATGGTCGCCGCGCCCGCCCGGTTCAGCACCGGCACCCCCATCCACAGCGCGTCGCAGATCGTCGTCCCGCCGTTGGCGAAGACCGGGTCGAGCGCCACGTCGGCGCGGACGTAATCCTCGTAGGGGTCGGGGGTGACGCCGCGCAGGAGCAGCCGTTCCGCCCCCACGCCTTCGGCGGCGAAGGCGGCGAGCAGCCGGCGCTCCAGCCCGCTTCCGTTGCCGCCGCCCAGCCCGCGCCATTTCAGCAGCAGCCGCGCCTCGGGGGCCGCGCGCAGCAGCCGGGCCCACAGGGCGATGGTCGCGGCGTCGACCTTGGTGACGTTGTTGAAGGAGGCGAAGGTGAACACCCCCGCCGTCTCGGCCGGCGGGCGGGCCGGCGGAACGAAGGCCGAGTCCGCCGGGCGGTAGCACAGCACGCAGTCCGGCAGGCGGATCAGCTTCTCGCTGTGCCGCGCGTCGGCGAAACAGGGGGCGGCGGGCAGGGCGATGCGTGGGTCGGCGAGCTGGTAATCCATCGCCGTCAGGCCGGTGGTGTTGGGGTAGAGCGGCAGGCTGAGCTGGAGCGGAGCCGGGCGGCGCGGGAACAGCGGCATGCGGTTGCGCGACATGTGTCCGCCGCAATCCACCAGAAGATCGATGCCGTCGGCGCGGATTTGGCGCTCCAGCTCGGCGTCCGGCAGGCCGGCGACGCCGCGCCAGCGGTCGGCCGCCGCCCTGAAGCGGGCGGTGGCCTCGTCCTCGCGCCAGTCGTTGTAGTAGCACGTCACCTCGACCGCCGCGCGGTCGTGCTGCTCGACCAGCGGCAGCAGGAAATGATAGCCGGGGCCGGGGTAGCGCTGGAAGTCCGGCGACAGGTAGCCGACTCGCAGCCGGCGCTCCGGATCGCGGACGGTCGCGGCGAAGCTGGGTTCCGGAAGCGGAACCGGCGCCACGAAGCGTTCGAAGCGGCGATGCTCCTCGAACACCGCGTCGGGCGGGGCGTCGGCGACGAAGCACAGGCAGAACAGCAGGTTGGAGCGGATCGCCGCGTCGCCCGGCCGGATCGCCAGCGCGGCGCGGAACGCCTCCACCGCCTCGGCGTTGCGGCCCAGCGCCATCAGCGCGGCGCCGAGGTTGGAACGGGCCAGCGCCTCGTGATGCCCGGCGCCGAGCGCCAGGGCGCGGGCGTAGAGCGGGATCGCCTCCTCGAAGGCGCCGCCGTCGAGGCGCTGGGCGCCGCTGTTGATCCAGCCCATCGCGCTGTCGGGGGCCAGCGTCAGCGCCTGCCGGTACCACGCTTCCGCCTCCGCGTCTCGCCTGGCCCGGTGGAGGACGGAGCCGGCGTTGGCGGCGATGTCGGCGTCGCCCGGCGCCGCGCGCGCCGCGCGCCGCGCCGCGCGCGGCGCAGTGTCCCCAGCCCCCTGGGCGGCGAGCGCCAACCCCAGCCCGGACAGCGCCGTGGCCGAACCGGGCGCCAGCGCCAGCGCGCGGCGGAACCAGCCGGCCGCGTCGGCGGGCCTGTCGTCCAGCAGGGCCGTCGCCAGCGCCAGCGGCGTGTCGGCTTCGCCGGGACGCAGCGCAGCGGCGCGGGCGAGCCAGCGCACCCCCATCTCGCGGTCCGCCGCCGGCCCGGCCGCCCGCGCCAGCGCGGCGCCGAGAATCTTCGCCGCCTCCGCGTGGTCGGGAACCAGCGCCAGCAGCGGGCGCCCGCCCGCCGCCGCGACGCGTGGGTCGCCGCCGGCGTGGCCGAGGGTCAGGATCTGCTCGCGCGCCTGGAGCAGGGTCGGGGCCGTCCGCGCCGCGACCTGGAAGGCGGCCAGCGCGTCGGCCCGACGCCCGGCGTCGCGCAGCGCAACGCCCCGGTTGTAGGCGGCCAGCGTCGATCCTGGTGTCAGGGCGAGGGCGCGGCCGTACCAGGCGGCGGCGGACAGCGGCCGCCCGAGATCCTGGAGCGCGTCGCCCAGCCCCAGCGCGCTGCCGGCCTCGCCGGGCAGCAGGGCGAGATGGCGTCGGAAGGCCGCCGCCGCCGGGCCGGGCTGTCCGGCCTCGGCGCGCGACGCCCCCTCCCGCCGGTGGTGGTCGGGGTCGAGCGGGGCGAGGCGGGCGGCGGCGGCGTGGGAGTCCGCGGCCTCGGCCCAGCGGCCGGCGCCTTCCAGCAGGCCGGCGAGGCTGGCGTGGAAGGCCGGCTGCCCGCCGTCGCCCGCCACCGCCCGGCGGATCAGGTCGATGCCGCCCTCCGGGTCGCCGTTCCGCCCACGGATCAGGCCCAGAAGATGCAGCGCGTCGACCTGTCCGGGACTGCGCCGCAGCACCTGCTCATAGAGGGGGGCCGCCTCGGCCAGCCGGCCGTTCTGGTGCAACGTCACGGCGCGGACCAGCAACGCCTGGAGATCGACGGCCGGCGTCAGACGGTTGCTGGACTTCGGGCGCATCGCGGATCCTCGTGACGATGCGGCGGATCATGCCGGTGCGCGTCCGGCGATTGCAAGAGCGACGCTTTTCCGCGACGGCGTGGACCGGGCATCGACCGGGCGCGGCGCGCGGGGCCTGACGGAACGCAAATATTTGCTATGGTGTTGGTCCAATCAGGGGCCGGCAGCGCAGGGCACACGGGTCATGACCTTCACCTCGATCTACCGTCACGGCTTCGCGCGGGTGGCCGCCTGCACGACGCGTTGCACGCTGGCCGATCCCGACGCCAACGCGGATGCGATCCTCGACTCGGCGCGGGCCTGCCACGAGGACGCGGTCGCCGTCGCCCTGTTCCCCGAACTGGCGCTGTCCGGCTACGCCATCGACGACCTGCTGATGCAGGACCCGCTGCTCGACGCGGTGGAGCGCGCGGTGGAGCGTCTCGTGGAGGCGTCGGCCGGCCTGCTGCCGCTGCTGCTGGTCGGCGCGCCCCTGCGCCACGAGGGGCGGATCTACAACACGGCGGTGGCGATCCATCGCGGGCGGCTGCTGGGCGTGGTGCCCAAGATCCATCTGCCCAACTACCGGGAGTTCTACGAGCGCCGCCACTTCGCCTCGGGCGAGGGCACGGGCGGCGGCCGGATCGGCGTCGGCGCGCTGTCCGCCCCCTTCGGCCCCGACCTGCTATTCGTCGCCGAGGACCGGCCAGGTTTGGTCGTCCACGCCGAGATCTGCGAGGATCTGTGGGTCGCCGTGCCGCCGAGCGGCATGGCGGCGCTGGCCGGGGCCACCGTGCTGGCCAACCTGTCGGCCAGCAACATCACCATCGGCAAGGCCGATACCCGGCGCCTGCTCGCCAAGTCGCAGTCGGCCCGCGCGCTCGCCGCCTATCTCTATTCCTCGGCCGGGGTGGGCGAATCGACCACCGACCTCGCCTGGGACGGGCAGGCCTCGATCTTCGAGAACGGCGAGACGCTGGCCGAGACCGACCGCTTTCCCGACGGCGCCCAGATGGCGGTCGCCGACGTCGATCTCGACCTGCTGCGGCAGGAGCGGCTGCGCCAGGGCACCTTCGACGACAACCGCCGCCTGCACGGGGCGGCGACCGGGGCCTTCCGCCGCGTCGCCTTCCGGCTCGACCCGCCGTCGGCGGACGTCGGCCTGCGCCGGGTGGTGCCGCGCTTCCCCTTCGTGCCAGCGAACCTGGAGCGGCTCGACCTCGACTGCTACGAGGCCTACAACATCCAGGTCGCCGGGCTGGTGCAGCGGCTGCGCGAGGCGCGGGCGCAGACGCTGGTCATCGGCGTCTCGGGCGGGCTCGATTCGACCCACGCGCTGATCGTCGCCGCCCGCGCCATGGACCGGCTGGGGCTGCCGCGCACCGCCATCCTCGCCTACACCATGCCGGGATTCGGCACCAGCGCCGGCACCAAGGGCAACGCGTGGCGGCTGATGCGGTCGCTCGGCGTCACCGCCCGCGAACTCGACATCCGGCCGGCCGCCAACCAGATGCTGGCCGACATGGAGCATCCGGCCGGGCGCGGCGAGCCGGTCTACGACGTCACCTTCGAGAATGTGCAGGCCGGGCTGCGGACCGATTACCTGTTCCGGCTGGCCAACCAGCACAACGGCATCGTGCTCGGCACCGGCGACCTGTCGGAGCTGGCGCTCGGCTGGTGCACCTACGGCGTCGGCGACCAGATGTCGCACTACAACGTCAACGCCGGCGTGCCGAAGACGCTGATCCAGTACCTGATCCGCTGGATCATCCGCTCCGGCCAGTTCCAGCCGGAGGTGCTCGACACGCTGGACTCGATCCTGAGCACGGAGATCTCGCCCGAGCTGGTGCCGGCGGCGGAGGGGCAGGCGATCCAAAGCTCCGAATCCGTGGTCGGCCCGTACGAGCTTCAGGACTTCACCCTGTTCTATGTGCTGCGCCACGGTTTCCGCCCGTCGAAGATCGCCTTCCTGGCCCGCCACGCCTGGAGCGACCCGGCCAAGGGCGACTGGCCGGCCGGCCACCCGCAGGACAAGCGGCGCGGCTACGGGCCGGCGGAGATCCGCGACTGGATGCGGGTGTTCCTGCGCCGCTTCTTCGGCTTCAGCCAGTTCAAGCGCTCGGCCATGCCGAACGGGCCGAAGGTGTCGGGCGGCGGCTCGCTGTCGCCGCGCGGCGACTGGCGGGCGCCGTCCGACGGCAACGCCCGCGTCTGGCTGGAGGAGCTGGAGCGCGAGGTTCCGGCGGAATAGGCCGGGGGACATCGCCCGTCACCCGTCACACCCGTCACACATAGGCGATCAGCCGTCCGCAGGTCAGCACCGCGATCCACAGAACCAGCGAGGCGGCCCCGGCGAAGCGCGCTGCCGGCGAGGGCCGCCCGCCGCCCCAGGCGGCGATGTCGCGGCCGGCCCCCCGGTGGAAGGCGGCGATGTTGGCAAGCGCCAGGAGCAGGAGCGCCATCTTCGCCAGGAAAGCTGGGTTCCTCCACAGGCTGGTCGCCTCGGTGACGAAGAGAAGGACCCCGGTCGGAACCGCCAGCGCGAATCCGGTCACCGCCACCGGCAGGAGAAGGCGCGACAGTCCAGCGGCCGGCAGAAAGGCGCGCGCGCCCATCAGCCGGAAGTCGAAGGCGACGATCGACCCGACCAGAAGCGCGAAGCCCAGGATGTGCGCGACCTCGACCAGCGGGTAGAGCCAGAGGGACTGGCGCAGGCCGTCGCCAAGCCCGGAACCTTCCAGGGCGACGAGCCAACCCGGCCCGACGGGGCCCTGGTCGTGGTCCATCAGCGCAGCTCGACGGTCTGCCCGCCGGCCGTGATGCGCTCGGCGCGCAGTTCGGCCGGCTCGGACTTGCTCGGGTAGCCGACGACGGTGACGGTCTGGCCGGGCTTGACCGCGCCGTCCGGCAGGCCGCGCGCCGTCATGCGGCCGGGCGGGGCCAGCACCACATGCCACAGCGTGCCGTCCGCCTGGAGGTTCAGCATGGCGTGCGGGTTGCGGAACGCGAACTGCTCGACCGTGCCGGTCAGGGTCAGCGTCCTGTCGGCGTCGTAGCCGCCCCATCCGTGATGGGCGGCGGCGGGAACGGCGAAGGCGGCGGTGGCCGCCAGGGCGACGAGGAGTCCGGTCCGGGTTGCGGGCATGGCGGCGCTCTCCCTGCGGTCGTGCATCCGGGCCAGACATTGGGCCGGGGCGGTGGCGGCGCAAGAGGCGGCAATGGAAAGGGCGGCTTGTCCGCCGCCCCCGGAACCGATTAGGGTGTCCGCCGGAAAACGGATGGAACGGCGCCCGATGGCATCCCGGCGGACAATCTTCCGGCTGACGGTTTCCTGGCTGACGGTTTCCTGATGGATCCCGTGTTGTGGAGCATCGCGCTCGGAGCCGTCCTCGCCGGATTCGTGCAGGGGCTGTCCGGCTTCGCCTTCAGCATGGTCGCCATGTCGGTCTGGGCCTGGACGGTCGAGCCGCAGCTCGCGGCGGTGCTCGCCGTGTTCGGCGGGCTGACCGGGCAGGTGATCGCGGCGCTGTCCGTCCGCCGGGCCTACGACCTCGGGACGCTGCTGCCGTTCCTGCTGGGCGGGGTGGTCGGGATTCCACTCGGCGTCATGCTGTTGCCGTCGCTGGACGCCCGGCTGTTCAAGCTGGGGCTCGGCACGCTGCTGGTGCTGTGGTGTCCCGTCATGCTCTTTGCGCGGCGGCTTCCGCCGATCCGCGCCGGCGGCCGGTTGGCGGATGGCGTGGTGGGGCTGATCGGCGGCGTGATGGGCGGGGTCGGCGGCTTCACCGGGGTGGTCCCCACGCTGTGGTGCAGCCTGCGCGGGCTGGGCAAGGACACCCAGCGCGGCGTGATCCAGAACTTCAATCTGGCGACGCTGGCCGTCACCATGGCCGCCTACGCCGCGACCGGCACGCTGACCGCCCGGATGCTGCCGATGTTCGCCGTCATGGCGCCGGCCATGGTGATCCCGACGATCCTCGGCGCCCGGCTCTACATCGGCATCACCGAGGCGGCCTTCCGCAGGATCGTGCTGGTGCTTCTCACCGCCTCCGGCGTGGCGCTGCTCTCCTCGGCGGTTCCGGCGCTGCTCGGCCGCGCGTAGCGGTCAGAATCCGACGAAGCGGGTGAAGCCGCCCGCCGGCTCGCGTTCCGTCGCGAAGTTGTTCTCCGGCGCCGACCAGTCGGCGTGGCCGAGCGCCATGCCGCAAGCCAGGATCTCCGTGTCGGGCAGGGCGAGATGCCGCCGCACGATGGCGTGGCGGTAGCAGAAGGCGGCCTGCGGACAGGTCTCCAGACCGAAGCCGCGCGCGACGATCATCACGTTCTGCATGAACATGCCGAGGTCGAGCCAGCCGCCCTTGCCCATGACGCGGTCGATGGTGAAGAACAGCCCGACCGGCGCGCCGAAGAGGTCCCAGTTGCGGCCGTGCTGGCGGGCCATGCGCTCGCGGTCGCCCTTGGCGATGCCGAGCGCGCCATAGAGATCCCACCCCACCTTCCGGCGGCGGGCAAGGTAGGGCTCCTTCCAGCTCTCGGGATAATAGGCGTATTCGGGTTCCTCCGGGACGCCGGCCTCGTGGTCGGCGAGCAATTCGGCCGACAGCGCCGCGCGCGCGGCCCCGGCGACGGCGTACACCTTCCAGGGCTGGATGTTGGAGCCGCTGGGCGCGCGGGCGGCCAGATCGAGGATGCGCTCCACCGTCTCCCGCGGGACCGGGGCGGCGGTGAAGGCGCGGACGCTGCGCCGCCCGGCGACCGCGTCGAAGACGGACAGGGGATTGGCGGTCGGGCGGGTGGGGTCGGTGACGCTGTCCATGCCGGCGGTGCTCTCCCTCGCTGCGCGGACCGGCCGGGGTTGAGCCGGGCCGGGGGCGCAGGATCGGGTGGGGAGGGGGGCTTTGGCAACCCCTCTTCCCGCGGCCGTTCCCGTACCGGGCTCAGTAGGGGCTGGCGGTCGGGCGGACGATCAGCTCGCTGACGTCCACCTCGGCCGGCTGCGACACGGCGTACAGCACGGCCCGCGCGATGGCGTCGGCCGGGATGCAGATCCGCCGGAAATCCTTCATGCCCTCGCGGCTGCCGGGGTCGGTGATCGTGTCCGCCAGCTCGGATTCGGTGGTGCCCGGCGACACCACGGTGACGCGGATGCGGTCGGTCTCCTGCCGCAGCCCGTCGGAGATCGCCCGCACCGCGTATTTCGTCGCGCAGTAGACGGCGGCTGTCGGGTAGACCGCGTGCCCGCCGATGGAGGACAGGTTGACGAACTGGCCGAAGCCCTGCGCCTCCATGATCGGCAGGGCCGAGGCGATGCCGTGGAGGACGCCGCGGATGTTCACGTCGATCATCCGGTCCCATTCGTCGAGCTTCAAAGCGGACAGCGGCGACAGCGGCATGACCCCGGCGTTGTTGACCATCACGTCGAGCCGGCCGAAGCCGTCGCGGGCGGCGTTGACGAAGGCGTCCATGTCGGCCCGGTCGGTGACGTCGAGCGTCCGGACGCGGACGCTGCCGCCGGCCCCGGTGATGGAATCGGCGACGGCCTGGAGGCGGTCGAGCCGGCGGGCGCCCAGCACCACATGGGCGCCGTTGGCGGCGAGCAGCCGCGCGGTGGCCTCGCCGATGCCGCTGCTGGCGCCGGTGATGGCGACGACCTTGCCGGCGAGCAGGGGGGAGGAGAGGGGGGAGGTCATGGGGGTGATCCTTTCCGCTTGGAGATGGGCGCCGCACCGGCGTCCGGAACGAGGCCAACCATGACCGGACCGGCGGCGGCGGCGGTAGACCAGACCTCCTTCTCTTTTGCACGATCCTCCAAAGCGGAGGGGTGGATGGATCGCGGCTGTTGCGGCGCGGCCGGCGGGCGCTATCCTCCAAACCCGACGATGACGGGGGAAGGCCATGATGGTTCCGGACAGGCTGGCGGCACCGCTGGCGGCGCTGATTGAACGATACGCCGGGGAGGACGGCGTCCACGCCACCGCCCTGCCGCGCGTCGTGCTGATCCGCTCCTCGCGGCCGACCGAGCCGCTGCACACGCTGCACGAGCCGGCGCTGTGCATCGTCGCGCAGGGACGCAAGCAGGTGATGCTGGGCGAGCGCGTCCTTTTCTACGACGCGGCGCAGTATCTCGTGGTGTCGGTGGATCTGCCGGTCGTCGGGCAGGTGGTGGAGGCGTCGCCCGAGCGGCCCTACCTGTGCCTGCGCCTCGACCTCGACCCGGCGACGCTGGGCGCCCTGATGATGGAGGCCGGGCTGGACGGTCGCGCCGCCGGCGACCGCCATGCGGACGGCCGCGAGGCGGCGGCGCCCGGTCTGTCGCTGAGTCCGGTCACGCCGGAACTGCTCGATGCGGCGGCGCGGCTGCTGCGGCTGCTCGACAACCCGCGCGACGCCGCGGTCCTGGCGCCGCTGGCGGAGCGGGAGATCCTCTACCGGCTGCTGATCGGCGCGCAGGCGGGCAGGCTGCGCCAGATCGCCCAGGCGGACAGCCGGCTCCAGCAGGTCAACCGCGCCATCGCCTGGATCAAGCGCAACTACGCCGCGCCCTTCAGCATCGACGCCGTGACCGCCGAGGCGCGGATGAGCCGGTCGGCGCTGCATCAGCATTTCAAGGCGGTGACGGCGATGAGCCCGCTCCAGTACCAGAAGCAGCTCCGGCTCCAGGAGGCCCGCCGGCAGATCCTCGGCCGGACGGCCGACGCGGCGACCGCCGGCTTCAACGTCGGCTACGACAGCCCGTCGCAGTTCAGCCGGGAGTACCGCCGGCTGTTCGGCGAGCCGCCGATGCGCGACGCCGCCCGTCTGCACGCCTCCCCTGGCCTGCTGGTGGGTGCCTGAAGCGGATCAGGAATCGGGCAGCAGCCCCTGCGGCAGGTTCTCGCGGAAGATCACCTCGCCGCGCGGCGTCTCGACGCCCTGCATCGGCGGGCGCCCGGCCCGCAGATTGCCGAAGATCGTCACGCAGGCCGCCAGCGTGTGGCGCGGATCCTGGGTGATCACCGCGTCCAGCGTGCCGTCGATCAGCAGGCTGCGGGTCTCCGGCGTCAGGCCGTGGCCGAGGAAGACGATCTCGCGCTCGCGCCGCGTCTCCTTCAGCGCGCGCGCCACCCCCTCCGGCCCGCCGCCGATGTTGTAGACCCCGGCCAGATCGGGGTGCAGGCCCAGCAGCATCCGGGTCTGGCGGTAGGTCTTGCCGTCCTCGTCGTGCCCCTCGCGCAGGCCGACGACCTCGACGTTGGGGGCGTTCTCCTTCAGGAAATGCAGGAAGCCCATCTCGCGGTCCTCGTGGGCGCGGTAGCTCAGACTGCCGGCGATCATCGCCACCTTGGCCGGGCCATGGCCGAGGAAACGGGAAATCAGGTAGCCGGCGGTCCGCCCGGCCGCCCGGTTGTCGAGCCCGACATAGCCGGCGCGCCGGCAGTTCAGGATGTCGGAGATCAGCGTCACCGCCGGCACGCCGCGCTCGGCCAGCGCATCCACCGCCTCGCGCACCGCCGGATGCTCCAGCGCCATGAAGGCGACGCCGTCGGCCTTGCGGCCGTGCTGGAACAGGCTGCGGGCCAGAAGGTCGGGGTTGAAGCTCTTGATGAACTCGACCTGGGCGCGCACGCCCTGCGGCGCCAGCCGGGCGTCGGAGGCGCGGATCGTCTCGCCCAGACGGTTGAGGAAGCGGTTGTCGCCGGCCGGCAGCAGGAAGGCCAGCCGCATCGGCTTGGGCGCCAGCGCCGCGTGCAGTTCCTCCTCCGGCAGATAGTCCAGTTCGGCGGCGGCCTTCAGCACGCGCTGCACGGTGGCGGCGCGCACCCCCGGCCGCTGGTTCAGCACGCGGTCCACCGTGGCGGTGGACACCCCCGACAGGCGGGCGATGTCGGCGATGCGCGGCAGGCCGCGCTGCTCTTCGGCGCCGTCCGGCGGCGCGTCCCGACCATTGTCGTCCACCATCGTCCTGACCATCAAAAACCATCATCTTTGTCGTTTGACACTGGTGTCGGCTGGACCTACCGTCCGACCAACAATCATCAATTGACATCAGATCACATCAAAAACGCAAGGGAGGATCGACGATGACCAGTTTGACCCGCCGCACCATGCTGAAGGCGCTGGCCGCCACCCCCGCCATCGGCTCCGCCGGTGCGGTGATCGGCATGCCGCTCGTCGCCCGCGCGGCCGAGTATGAGCTGAAGTACGGCAACAACCTGCCGCTGACCCATCCGCTGAACGTCCGCGCCCAGGAGGCCGCCGCCCGCGTCGAGGCGGAATCCAAGGGCCGCGTCGTCATCAAGATCTTCCCCAACAACCAGCTCGGCGGCGACACCGACATGCTGAGCCAGGTGCGCAGCGGCGGCCTGACCTTCTTCACGCCCTCGGCCCTGGTCATCGCCACGCTGGTGCCGGTCGCCGCGATCAACGCGGTCGGCTTCGCCTTCGCCGATTACGATCAGGTGTGGAAGGCGATGGACGGCAAGCTGGGCGCCCATGTCCGCGCCGCCATTTCCAAGGTCGGCCTGCACGCTTTTGAAAAGATGTGGGACAACGGCTTCCGCCAGATGACCACCAGCGGCAAGCCGATCGAGAGCGCCGCCGACATGGACGGTCTGAAGATCCGCGTGCCGGTCAGCCCGCTCAGCATCGCCATGTTCAAGGCGCTGTCGGCGGCCCCGGCCAGCCTCCAGTTCAGCGAGGTCTATTCCTCGTTGCAGACCCGCATCGTCGACGCGCAGGAAAACCCGCTCCCCATCATCCAGGTCGCCAAGCTGTACGAGGTGCAGAAGAACTGCGCGCTCAGCAACCACATCTGGGACGGCTTCTGGTTCATCGCCAACGGCCGCAGCTGGAAGGGCCTGCCGCCGGACCTGCAGACCATCGTCTCCAACGCCATCAACGACGCGGGCGTCGCCCAGCGCGGCGACATCAAGGCGCTGAACCAGTCGGTGCAGGCCGACCTGACCGCGAAGGGCCTCGCCTTCAACCAGCCGTCGCCCGACAGCTTCCGCGCCAAGCTGCGCGACGCCGGCTTCTATTCGGAATGGAAGGGCCGCTTCGGCGACGAGGCCTGGGGCCTGCTGGAGGAAGCGGTCGGCAAGCTCGCCTGACCGCCGCTTTTTTCCTCCCGCACCGCTGCCCGCACCGATGAAGGAGCCTCCCATGTCGCATCCCGCCTCCGACCCCGTTTCCCTCTACGCCGACCGGGGCGGCGGCACCGTCGCTGATCTGGCCGGCCGCTTCGACCGCGGCCTGTCGGTCGGGGTGGAGCTGGTGGCGGGGCTTCTGGTGCTGGTCGAGATCGTCGTCCTGCTGGCCGGCGTCACCGCCCGCTACGTCTTCCACACGCCCCTGGTGTGGTCGGACGAGCTGGCCTCGATCCTGTTCCTCTGGCTGTCGATGCTGGGCGCGGTGGTGGCGCTGCGCCGGGGCGAGCACATGCGGATGACCGGTCTGGTCAGCCGGGTCGGTCCGCAGCCGCGCGCGCTGCTGGAAACGCTGGCGATCACCGCCCCGGTCGCCTTCCTCGGCATGATCCTCTACCACGCCGTCGATTACGCGGTGGAGGAGCAGTTCATCGTCACCCCGGCGCTGGAGATCAGCAACGCGTGGCGCGCCTCGGCGCTCCCCGCGGGGCTGGCGCTGATGATGATCGCCGCGCTGTTCCGTCTGGTCCGCATCGGCCGGCCGGCGACGGTGCTGGCGGCGACGGCGCTGACCGCCGCCGTGGTCGCCAGCTTCTGGTTCGCCGGGCCGTTCCTGAAGCCGTTGGGGCAGGCCAACCTGCTGATCTTCTTCGTCGGTCTGGTCGCGGTGAACGTCTTCGCCGGGGTGCCGATCGCCTTCTCCTTCGCGCTCGCCACCTTCGGCTATCTGGCGCTGACCACCACCACGCCGCTGCTGGTCATGGTCGGCCGGCTCGACGAGGGCATGTCGCACCTGATCCTGCTGGCGGTGCCGCTCTTCGTCTTCCTCGGCCTGCTGATCGAGATGACCGGCATGGCCCGCGCCATGATCGCCTTCCTCGCTAGCCTCTTGGGTCATGTGCGCGGCGGCCTGTCCTACGTGCTGATCGGCGCGATGTACCTCGTCTCCGGTATCTCCGGCTCGAAGATCGCCGACATGGCGGCCATCGCCCCGGTGCTGTTCCCGGAGATGAAGAAGCGCGGCGCCCCCCCGGGCGATCTGGTGGCGCTGCTGTCGGCCACCGGCGCGCAGACCGAGACCATCCCGCCCAGCATCGTGCTGATCACCATCGGGTCGGTGACCGGCGTCTCCATCGCGGCGCTGTTCACCGGCGGCATGCTGCCGGGCGTCGTCCTGGGGGCGGCGCTGTGCGCCGTCGTCTGGTGGCGCTACCGGCATGAGGATCTGACCCACGTTCCCCGCACGCCGAAGGCCGAGATCGCCAAGCTCGCCGCCATCGCGCTGCCCGCCATCGCCTTGCCCTTCGTCATCCGCGCGGCGGTGGTCGAGGGTGTCGCGACGGCGACCGAGGTGTCGACCATCGGCATCGCCTATTCCACCGTCATGGGCCTGCTGGTCTACCGGCAGTTCGACTGGCGCCGGCTGAAGCCGATGCTGATCGAGACCGCCTCGCTGACCGGCGCCATCATCTTCATCGTCGGCTGCGCCACCGCGATGGCCTGGGGCCTCACCCAGTCGGGCTTCTCGCAGGATCTCGCGGCGTGGATGGCCGGCATTCCGGGCGGCGCCTACGGCTTCCTCGCCATCTCCATCGTCGCCTTCATCATCCTCGGCAGCGTGCTGGAGGGCATCCCGGCCATCGTGCTGTTCGGCCCGCTGCTGTTCCCCATCGCTCGCGCCGCCGGCGTGCACGAGGTGCATTACGCGATGGTCGTCATCTTCGCCATGGGCATCGGCCTGTTCGCCCCGCCCTTCGGCGTCGGCTACTACGGCGCCTGCGCCATCAGCAAGGTGCACCCCGACGAGGGCCTGAAGCACATCTGGGGCTACGTCGCGGCATTGCTGGTCGGGCTGGTCGTGGTCGCCGCCATCCCCTGGATCTCCACCGGCTTCCTGGCTCGCTGAGCCGCCGGCCCCAAACACGCAACTCAGTATTCGGGAGTTCACGATGAGCCGATTCTTCGGCCAGATCCGTCAGGCTGGCTACGTGGTGCACGACATCGAGGCCGCCATGGACTATTGGAGCCGCACGCTCGGCATCGGTCCCTGGTTCTACAACGAGCGGGTTCCGATCCGGAACTACACCTACCGGGGCGAATCCCACGAGGTTCACAATTCGGTGGCGCTGGCCAACTCCGGCCCGTTGCAGATGGAGCTGATCCAGACCCGCAACGACGCGCCGTCGATGTACCGCGACTTCCTGAAGGCCGGGAACACGGGCCTCCAGCACGTCGCCTACTGGACGCAGGACTACGACGCCGATCTGGCCCGCCTGACCGGGCAGGGCTTCAAGCCGGTGATGAGCGGCGAGGTCGGCGAGAAGGGCCGCTTCGTCTATTTCGACACCGAATACCACCCCGGCACGGTGATCGAGCTGTCCGAGGTCGCCGGTCCGAAGGGCAAGATGTTCGACCTGATCCGCAACGCCTCGATCGACTGGGACGGCCGCGACCCGGTGCGCCCCTTCCCCGACCTCAGCACCCTGTGAAGGCGGTGGGTTCCATGCGCGCCGACATGATCGAAGCCAGCTACCTGATCGAAACGCCGCTCGACCCCGTTCGCGTCGCGGAGGTGATGGCGGGCGAGCAGTCCTGCGGCACCTTCACCCGCGTCCATGGCGAGACCGACGACCTGCGCGCCCGCGCCCGCGCCGTCGTGGAGTCGGTGGAGGAGCTTCCACCCGCCGAATCCCCCAGCCTGCCCAACACATGGCTGGAACGGCAGCGGACGCCGGGCCCCTGGCGGCGCGCCCGCGTCCGCATCTCCTTCCCCACCGCCAACATCGGTCCGAATCTGCCGACGCTGGCGGCGACGGTGGCCGGAAACCTCTACGACCTGGGCGAGGTCACCGGGCTGCGGCTGGTCGACGTCAAGCTGCCCGCCGCCTACCGCCGTCGGTTCGACATGCCGCGCCACGGCGTCGCCGGCACGCGGCGGCTGACCGGGGTGGCCGACGGGCCGCTGGTCGGCTCGATCATCAAGCCCAACGTCGGGCTGTCGGCCGAGGAGACCGGCGAGTTGGTCGGCACGCTGTGCGCGGCCGGGCTCGACTTCATCAAGGACGACGAGATCTGCGCCGACCCGGGCCACGCGCCGCTGGCCGAACGGGTTCCGGCGGTGATGGCGCGGGTGCGCCGCCACCAGGACCGCACCGGCAAGCATGTGATGGTCGCCTTCAACATCACCGACGAGACCGACGCCATGCGCCGCCACGCCGATCTGGTGGAGCGCGAGGGCGGCAACTGCGTGATGGTCAGCCTGAACTGGTGCGGCCATTCCGCCGTGCAGACGCTGCGCCGCCACAGCGGGCTGGTTCTGCACGGGCACCGCAACGGCTTCGGGGCGTTTTCGCGCCATCCCCTGCTCGGCATCGGCTTCGACGCCTACCAGGCGCTATGGCGGCTGGCGGGCGTGGATCACATGCACGTCCATGGCCTGAACGGCAAGTTCGCCCAGCCGGACGAGGAGGTGATCGACGGGGCGCGGGCGTCGCTGGCGCCGCTCGCCGAGGGCACCGACGACGCGGTGATGCCGGCCTTCTCCTCCGGGCAATGGGCGGGGACGGTGCCGGTGACCTGGGAGGCGGTCGGCACCGCCGACCTGCTGTTCATGTCCGGCGGCGGCATCATGGCGCACCCCGACGGCCCGGCCGCCGGCGTGCTCAGCATCCGGCAGGCGTGGGACGCGGTGCGCGCGGGCGTCACCCTCGACACCGCGGCGCGCGACCACGCGGAGCTGCGCCGGGCGCTCGACTTCTTCGGAAAGAAGGGCTGAGTCATGGAGCGGGGGACTGAAAAGCCCCGTCCCGTCCCGCGGCTGGGCTGGTACGGCGACGACTTCACCGGGGCGACCGACACGCTGGCCGCCCTGGCGAAGGCCGGGCAGCGGGCGCTGCTGTTCCTCGACCGGCCGGACGCCGCGCGGCTGGAATCGGTCGGGCCGCTCGACGCGGTGGGGATCGCCGGGGCCTCGCGCACCCTGGCGCCCGCCGCGATGGCGGTGGAGCTGGAGCCGGCCGGGCGCTTTTTCGCCGAACTCGGCGTGCGGGTCATGCATTACAAATGCTGCTCGACCTTCGACAGCGCCCCGCGCATCGGCAGCATCGGCGCCGCCGTCCGCGCCCTGCGGCCCTTCTTCGCCAACCCCTTCGTCCCGGTGGTCGGCGGGCAGCCCAACATCGGGCGCTACTGCCTGTTCGGCACCCTCTTCGCCGCCGCCGGGGCGGGGGGGATCGTCCACCGGATCGACCGCCACCCGACCATGCGGGTCCACCCGGTCACCCCGATGACCGAGGCCGACCTGCGCCTGCACCTCGCCGCCCAGGGGCTGGAGGGGATGGCGGCGTTGCCCTACACCGACTATGACGGCGACCCGGCGGCGACGCTGGATCGTCTGCTGGAGTCCGCTCCCCCGGCGGTGCTGCTCGACATCGGGCGCCCGGCCGATCTGGCGGTCGCCGGCCGGCTGATCTGGAGCCACGCGCAGCGGGCTCCCCTGCTGGCGGTCGGGCCGAGCAGCGTCGCCCAGGCGTTGACCGCTCATTGGGATGGCGAAACACGGGACGGCGGTGCCTCCCCCGACGACACGCCGCTGGCCCGCACCGACGGCCCGGTCTTCGTCATGGCCGGCAGCCTGTCGCCGGTGACGCGGCGGCAGATCGAGGTGGCGGGCAGCTTCGTCCGCCTCCAGGCCGACGCCGCGCGCCTGTGCGGTGACCCGGCCTACGCCGAATCCTTGTTGACGGAGGTCACTGTCCACCTGCGCGACGGCCGCCACACGCTGGTGTGGACCGCGCCGGCCGACGCGGCCACCGCCGACACCGGGCGGGCGGGCGACGTCGCCGCCGCCACCGCCGCCTTCGTCGCGGCGGTTTTGCGGGCGGCGCCGCTGCGCCGGGTCGGCATCGCCGGGGGCGACACCTCCAGCCTTGCCGTGCGGGCGCTCGGCTGCTGGGGGCTGTCCTATCGCACCGCGCTGTCGCCCGGCGTCACCGTCAGCCGCACCCACGGCGACGACCCGGCCACCGACGGGCTGGAGCTGATGCTGAAGGGCGGCCAGATGGGGCCGGACGACCTGTTCGAGCGGCTGCTGGGGTAGGGGGCCAGGGAGACGTATGGCCGGAGGGCTCAGCCCTCCGCCACCACGACCACCGGTTCGTGCGTCACCGGGAAATTCACCGAGCGGGCGATGAAGCATTTCGCCGACGCCTCGTGGTGCAGGGCCAGCGCCTTCTCCCGGTCGGAACCGGGCGCCAGCGTGACGCGCGGGCGCAGCACGACGCTGACGAACTGGCCGGCGCCGCCGGGCTCCTCCTCCATCACCCCCTCGGACTCGTCCTCGTAGGCGGTGACGACGATCCCGTTGGTCGAGCACAGCGCCAGATACCAGAGATGGTGGCAGGCGGCGAGCGCCCCGACCAGCGACTCCTCCGGGTTCCAGCGGGCGGGGTCGCCGCGGAAGGCCGGGTCGGAGCTGCCGGGGATCGCCACGCTCTTGCCCGGCGCGCTCAGGCTGTGGTCGCGGCTGTAGTCCCGGTACGACGACGTGCCGGTTCCCAGATTGCCCGTCCAGTCGAGCCGGACCCCGTAGCGGTGCTGCTTGTGCGCCATCGCGTGCTTCTCCTCCGGTTGCTTCACATCACCATCATCAGCAGCGCCGGCAGCCCGACGAAGCCCATCGCCGTCGAGCCCAGCACCATGCCGGCCACGTCCTCCGGCCGGTTGTCGTAGCGCAGCGCCCACAGATAGTTGAAGACGGCGACCGGCATCGCGCTTTGCAGCAGCACGACGCCGCGCATCGTCCCGGTCAGCCCCATCGCCGACACCACCAGCAGCCCGACGCCGAAGCCCAGCCCCAGCCGCAGCGCCGACATCGACAGCGCCCGCGCCGCCCCCGACAGCTTCAGCTTGGACAGGGCGACGCCCAGCGCCAGCAGCATCAGCGGCACCGCGCAGTTGCCGAGCAGGGTGGTGGTGTTGGAAATCCACTGGGGCAGGGCGAGGCCGCTCAGCTGGACCGCCACCGCCAGCGCCACCGCGTAGATCGACGGGGTGCGGATCATCTGGCCCAGATCGAAGCGTCCGGCGGCCAGCGCCGGCCCCAGCGTGAACTGCGACACCGACATCACCGCGAAGAACAGCACGCCGAGGCTCAACCCCTCCTCGCCGAAGGCGAACAGGCAGACCGGCAGGCCGAGGTTGCCGGCGTTGGGGAAGGCCATGGCGGGCAGATAGACGCGCAGCGGCAGCCGCGCCGCCAGCATCACCGGAACGGAGAGCAGCCCGGCCAGCCCCATGCAGGCGGTCGCCGCCAGCGCCATCTCGGCCATCACCTCGCCGCCCAGATGCAGGCGGGTCAGCGCCGAGAAGACCAGGCAGGGCGACGACACGTTGATGGCGAAGGTGGTGATGAAGGCGCTGTCGTAGGGCAGCTTCGCCCGGTTCCAGCCATAGCCGATCGCGGCCACCAGGAACACCGGCGCGATCACGGCGAAGGCGTCGGACAGAAGGGCCAGGGACGGCATGGGGGACGACATCGGGAACGGGCGGGACCGGAAACGGTTGCGGGGGCGGGCGACGATCCGCCCACCCCGCACCATGGCGGCAAACGCGCCTCCCGTCACGCTCCCCGGCCCCGGATCCCGCGCAGGGCAGGGTCGCGGAGCCCGGGTCGCCGGAAAGGCTTTACGAGCCGAACCGCTCGACGAAATACTCCATGTCCTGGATGATCCCGCTCTGCGCCGCCCACAGGGCCGCCTGGGTGCGGTTGCGCACGTTGATGGTCTGCATGATGTGGCGGACGTGCAGCTTGACCAGATCCTCGGTCAGATCCAGCTCGCGGGCGATCTCCTTGTTGCTGTGCCCGTCCATGATGAGCTTCAGGATGCGGGCGTGGCGCGGGTAGAGGCCGGGATAGCCGAACAGCTCGGTCTCCTGGACCGGCAGGCCGGCTTCGTCGGCCGGCTTGCGGACCGGCGTGGGGGAGAAATGATCCAGGCTTTCCTCGGGAAAGACCGGCTCTCCCTCGTGGATCAGGCGCAGCGCCAGCATGAAGGCGGTCGAGGACATGCGGTTCAGCAGATAGCCGCGCACCCCGAAGCGCAGCGCCACCCGCATGCAGTGGGGCGAGAATTCGTCGGCGATCATGGCGAGCCGCGCCCGGTCGCCGTACCAGGACCGGAAGTTCCAGGCGTCCACCTTCAGCGAAGGCAGGTCGAACAGCACGATGTCGGGCGGCCGCCCGCCGTCTCCGCGCCCGCCGTCTCCGCGCCCGCCGTCTCCGCGACCGTCATCCCCGTGCCGGTCCCCGCCGCCGCCGGTCCCGCCGATCCCGTGCTCGTCCAGGCGCGTGCCGCCGTTCGCCGCCCCGCCCAGCCGGTCGAGCGGGTCGATGACCTCGAAGGCGTCGTCCAGGATGTTCAGCATCGATTCCCGCAACAGCCGGCTTTGGTTGTGGATGATCACGCGAATGCGGTCTGTCATGGTCCTGTCCCCCCGATGTGAAGCCCCGATGTGAAGCCGGGCGCAAGCCGCCGCGCGGCCTCCCTCAGGCCGTGCGGCGACTCGGCGGCGCCGGAGCGTGATGGTGTCTGGCCCGCCCCTGAGCGGCGGGTGGTGTGAGCGGGCGGGCCACCGGCCGGGCGGGGAAAGCGCCGGGCATGCAGGGGACCGTCCATGGGTCCGGGATGCTGGACGGCTTGCCCTGCTGGGGAGCGCGCCGTGGCCGGACGGGCATAGCGCCGAACTATGATCCGGCACGCTCGGATTTGTCCGCTGCGCTTTGGAAGGGCCACGCAGGCGTGTCGGGATGCCACCATCGGGAGTGGGGTTTTCCCGAATGGTTCGATTTCGAAACATAAATCGCCGATCGATCCGGATCACCCGTCCGCACGGATCGCAACAACGTCGCATCGCCTGAAAGAGCGGAGAGGGTTGCGGGGCCGGGCCTGTCGAAGGGTGGGAAATTCCGGCCGATTGCTCTGTTGCCGGGGTAAAATTACAAACATTAGAGTTTGAGAATCGTTCCAAAAATCAAGGACAGGAGAAGGCCATCATAACATCGCCGTCCAATCCTGCGCCGGTCAACGTGCTGGGAGTGCCCGGCGCCGGATTGCCCACGCCGTCTCTTCGGTCCGCCGCCGCCCATGCGCCGACAGCGTGGCCCTTTTCTCAACATTGGGGGGAAATGTCGCGGCACCGTAACGAATTGTAACCATGCTTGAGCCATAAGGAGGGGGTGTCTATCATGGCAACCGAAAAATCCGCGGACTTGTATGGCATCCAACCCCGGCGCGCAGAGTGTTGTTCGATCCCTGAACAATAAGGCGCAACAAGCAAAACGTCAGCCAAACCCGCGCCCACGCCGGTTCACCCTTCGGGGGTTGCTGTTGTGGGTTCTCTTGTTGCTTTCGGCAGGATTGTTTCTTGCTTTGGCCGCCTTGCCGGTCGGGCGCGTGGCCAGCGCCGCGATTTCGGCCGGCGTCGTCGCCGCCGCCTTCGTGCTCGGCCGGTTCGCGCCGAAATTCTGGCACGCGCGCACGCTGACCGTGCTGCTGCTCGCCTTCGTCACCTTCCGCTATTTCTTCTGGCGGCTGACCGGCACGATGCCGCCGGTCGAGGATCTGGTGAACTTCATCCCCGGCGTGACCCTGTTCGCGGCCGAGGCGCTGTCCTTCGTCCTGTTCCTGACCTCGCTGTTCGTCATCATCGACCCGCTGAAGCGCGAGCCGGCGGAGCCGACCGGCGATCCGGCCTTCTGGCCCAGCGTCGACGTCTACATCCCCTCCTACAACGAGGATGCGGAGCTGCTGGAGACGACGCTGGCCGCCGCCGTCTCCATCGACTATCCGAAGGACAAGCTGCGGGTCTATCTGCTGGACGACGGCGGCACCGATCAGAAGATCAACCAGGCCAACCCGGAGGCCGCCGCCGCCGCGAGCGAGCGGCGCGCCACGCTGACCGCGCTGTGCGAACGCTTGCAGGTCACCTACATGACCCGCGCCCGCAACGAGCACGCCAAGGCCGGCAACATCAACCACGCCTTCGCGCAGACCGGCGGCGACCTCGTGCTGATCCTCGACGCCGACCATGTGCCGACGGTCGGCATCCTCCAGGCGACGGTCGGCTTCTTCCAGCAGGATTCCGGCCTGTTCCTGGTCCAGACCCCGCATTTCTTCGTCAACCCGGACCCGGTGGAATACAACCTCGGCACCTTCGAGCGGATGCCGAGCGAGAACGAGATGTTCTACTACTCGATCCAGCCGGGGCTCGACCGCTGGAACGGCGCCTTCTTCTGCGGCTCGGCCGCCGTGCTGCGCCGCGCGGCGCTGGAGGAGGTCGGCGGCTTCGCCGGCGACACCATCACCGAGGATTGCGAGACCGCGCTGGAACTGCATTCGCGCGGCTGGCGCAGCGTCTACCTGCCGCGACCGCTGATCGCCGGGCTGCAACCGGAAACCTTCGACAGCTTCATCGTCCAGCGCTCGCGCTGGACCCAGGGCATGATCCAGCTCTTCCTGCTGAAGAACCCGCTGTTCAAGCGCGGCCTGTCCGTGCCGCAGCGCCTGTGCTACCTCAGCACCATGCTCTACTGGTTCTTCTGGTTCTGGCGGCCCATCTTCCTGCTGTCGCCGCTGTGCTACGCGCTGTTCGGCCTGGAGATCTACCGGATCAACCTGCCCGACTTCGCCTGCTTCGTCATCCCGCACGTCTTCGCCGCCGCCTTCCTGTCGCAGTTCCTGCACGGGCGGATGCGCTGGCCGCTGTTCTCCGAACTCTACGAGTATCTCCAGAGCTTCCACGTCTCGCGCGCGGCGCTGGCGACGATCATCCGGCCGCGCAACCCGGTGTTCAAGGTGACGGCCAAGGGCCAGTCGGTGGACGAGGACGGCTTCTCGCCGCTCGCCACCCCCTTCATCGTCGTCACCTTCCTGCTCGGGCTCGGGCTGGCGGCCTGCGCGTGGCGCTACGCCATCTTCCCCGAGCACCGCGCCGCCATCGTGCCGGTCGCGGTGTGGAACCTGCTGAGCTTCGTGCTGGCGCTGGGCGGGCTGGCCGTGGTGTACGAGCGCAAGCGCGTGCGCCGGCAGGAGCGCTTCACCGTCGACCGCGCGGCGGTTCTGGCCTTCGCCGACGGCAGCAGCCTCGACGTGACGGTGGCCGACGTGTCGGCCGGCGGCGTCGGGCTGGAGGTGGCGCCGCAGTGGCGCGAGCATCTGTCGCGGCCGGAAAACCCGGTCCTGACCATCACCGCGACCGAGACGGAGGCGGCGACCACCACCGGCGTGCGCATCCACCGGCTGGAGTCGCGCGGCGGCGGGCTGTCCGTCGGCGCCGGCTTCGCGCCGCGCGACCGCCAGGATATCGTCGAGATGGCGCGCTTCGTCTTCGGCAACAGCGTCGGCTGGGACGATTTCCTCGACCGCAAGCGGGAACGGGCGCCGACCTTCTTCGGCGGGCTGTTCTTCTTCCTGACACGGGTGGTTCCGCGCATGGGACAGGTTCTGCTGGCCCTGCCGGGCGCGGTGGCGCGAATCGTGACGTTCCGCGCGCCATGACCGCCATGGCCTTCTTCACGGTCGGCAAGGGGCTGGCCAGGGGGCTGGCGGCGCTCGGCGTCGCCGCCGCGCTGTGGGCGGGGACCGCGGCGGCGCCGGCCCAGGCGCTCGACCGCCGGGTCATCCCGCTGTCCAGCCTGCGCGACGGTCCGCCCGACGTCACCCTGAACGGCGAGACCGACACGGCGACGCTCCGCGCCTTCATCCCGCCGACCGGGCCGCTGTCCTCGGTGCTGCTGACGCTGAGCTACGAGAACGGCATCGACATCCTGCCGGAAAAGGGGGCGCTCGCCGTCTTCATCAATGGGGCGGCGGTGGCGGAGCTGCCGCTGGCCGCCTTCCGCGGACCGGTCAACGCCAACATCACCCTGCCGGCCAGCCTGATGCGGCCCGGCGAGAACCTGATCGTCTTCCAGAGCAACGCCCAGCACCGCGCCATCTGCACGGTGCGCGGCACCTACGATCTGTGGGCGCGGGTCAATCTGGCGGCCTCCTCGCTGACCCTGGTGTCGGACGGCGGCGCTCCCGCCCCCGATCTGGCGATGATGCGGCAGCTGCTGGCCGCCTCCGACCGGGCGCGCGATCCGCTGGCCATCCTGAAGGCCGGATCCGACATCGACGCCGATCATCTCGGCTGGGGCGCCATGGTGGCGCAGTCCTACGGGCTGCTGCTGGGCGACCAGTCGCCGCGGGTCATCGCCGCCCCGCTGCCGCCGGTGAAGGCCGGAAGCAATCCGGGAGCCGGCCCGGCATCCGGTTCGCCGCTCGACACGATGCCGCTGCCGAGCGCCAAGAACATCCTGATCGGCACCCGCGACCAGCTCGCCCCGCTGCTCGGCGAGGCCCGCGCGGCGGCGATCACCGGCCCGTTCCTGGCGGTCTATCCGGCTGCCGGCGCGAACGGGCCGGGGGGAGCCGCCGGTGGCGCCGGTGGCGCCTTCGTCGGCGTCGCCTCGGGCCGCACCCCGGCGGAGGTCGATCAGGCGGTGATGCGGCTGGCCGACGTCAACCGCCCGCTGCCGACCCAGAGCAGCGTCATCGTTTCCGACAGCGCGCCCGCGCCGCCGCCGCCGCGCGAGGTGCAGGAGGAGGGACGCTACCGCCTTTCCGACCTCGGCTTTCCCAGCGTGCAGCACAGCGGCTACCGCTACACCGGGCGCTTCACCCTGACGCTGCCCACCGGCTACGCGCCGGTCAGCGACCGCGCCGTGCTGTTCCACGTCAACGGCGCCTTCGAGGGCGACCTCGGCCCCGGCGCCATCCTGAACGTCCGCGTCAACGGCCGCGCCGCCACCGCGATGGAGATCGACAAGCGCTCCAGCGGCATCATCGACAACGGCGAGATGCAGTTGCCGATGGCGCTGTTCCGTCCCGGCCCCAACGTCATCGAGGTCGAGGCCGAACTGCCGCCGGCCGGCGGCACCGACTGCGTCTTCGCGGTGCGGCGGCCGAGCTTCACGCTGCACGACAGCTCCAGCATCGAGATTCCCGGCTTCGCCCGGCTGGTCACGCTGCCCAACCTCGCCACCATGGCGCAGACCGCCTATCCCTATGGCGGGATGGCCGGGCGCGACCCCACCGCTCCCTTCGATCTGGTCGTCGTCGGCAAGGATCCGTCCTGGTTCGGCGCCGCCTGGACGATGGCGGCCCGGCTGGCCCAGAAGGCCGGCGACGTGCTGCGCATCGTGCCCTACATCGGCTGGGAAGGCGGGCCGGAGGACAACGCCCTGATCGTCGGCCCGATGGCGGCGCTGCCGCAGGCCGTCTTCGCCAGCGCGCCGCTGCCGGCTGACCGGCTGGCCGGGCTGCTGGAGGCCGGGGCGCTGATCGCCCAGGCCAGCGCCCGCGGCGAGCCCATGGCGGCGGCCGACCGCCGCGCCCTGGTCGACCGGCTGCGCACCGGCTGGACCGGAAACGGCGGGCGCATCGGCGGCGGCTCCCGCGCGCTCGCTCCCATCGCCCCGGTGCCGGAGGGAGGCGCGCAGAGCCGCTGGCAGCGCATGGCCGGCGACGGCAGGGAGGCCGCCTCGGCGGCCTCCGGCTGGGTGCCGGACTGGGCGCGGCGCGCGATGGCCGCCGCCGCCCGCTACGTCAACCGCTGGACCGTGGTCGAAACCCCGGTCGACGTCGTGGCGCTGACCGAGAACACCGAGACGCTGCCCGAGGCCGCCCTGCTGCAATACAAGGCGCCGGGCACCGAAACGCTGACCTGGACCCTGCTGACCGCGTCGGATTCGCGTTCGCTGGACCGCGCGATGCGCAGCCTGGGCGACGGCGCCCTGTGGGACAAGCTGCGCGGCGGCGGCGGCCTGTGGAGCAGCGCCGCCCCGACGATGACCGCGCTGGAGGCGTCGCGCCCCTATCAGGTCATCCTCAATCCCTTTGACATCGGCAATCTGATCCTGATTCTTGCACGCAACCTGTCGCAGCGGATCGAGCTGCTGTTCGGGCTGCTGCTGGGTACGGCGGTGGTTCTGACAGTCGCCATGCGTCTGCTGCTGAAGCCCGGCCACGCGAAGCGGAGCGGATCATGACCACGCCGTCACGGCGGCCATCGCGGCGGGACGTGCTGATCGGAGCGGCGACGACCGGGGCGGCGGTCGCCGGCCTGCTGGCGCTGCCCGGCCCGGCGCTGGCGGCCCCCTACGACGCGGCAGCGTGGCGTGGCTACGCCCGGCGCTTCCTGCTGCCGGAGGGGCGGGTCGTCGACACCGGCAACAAGGGCGTCAGCCATTCGGAAGGGCAGGGCTACGGCATGCTGCTGGCCGAGGCGGCGGACGACCGCGAGGCCTTCGACCGCCTGTGGGGCTGGACCCAGCGCAACCTGATGGTGCGCGGCGACGGGCTGGCGGCGTGGCGCTGGCAGCCGGACGGCGGCGTCACCGACCGCAACAACGCGTCCGACGGCGACATCCTGATCGCCTGGGCGCTGCTGCGCGGCGCCGAGCGCTGGAAGGCCGAGGCCCACCGGACCGCCGCCGCCGCCATCGTCAAGGCGCTGGCCGCCGCCGTGGTGGTGGAGCAGGCCGGCATGACCGTGCTGCTGCCCGGCCGCGACGGCTTCCGCAAGGGCGACACGCTGGTTCTCAACCCGAGCTACTGGGTGTTCCCGGCGCTGCGCGCCTTCGCCGCGCTGCCGGGGGCCGGGATCTGGCGCAAGGTCGCCGACAGCGGGCTGGTTCTGCTGTCCAAGGCGCGCTTCGGCAGCTTCCAGCTTCCCGCCGACTGGGTGGCGCTGGACAGCGGGGGCACCCTGACGGTGGCCGAGGGCTTCCGCAAGCAGTACGGCTACGACGCGGTGCGGGTGCCGCTCTATCTGGCCTGGGACGGCTACCGCGACCCCTATTATTTCCGGCCCTTCGCCATGCTGGCGGCGAAGTACGGCGGAACGGCCATTCCGGCGACGGTGTCGCTGCCCGGCGGCACGACGACGCAGGTCGCCGCCTCGGTCGGCATGCTGGCGGTCTACCGGCTGGCCAGCCGCATCGCCGGCACCGGGAACGAGGTGACGGTCCCGGCCTTCGGGCCGGACGAGGATTACTACTCGACCACGCTGGCTCATATGGCCGCTCTCGCCGCGCAAAGCCTGGGGTTCGAACCATGACGCGTCTCGCCGTCCCGCTGCTCGGCGTCCTGCTGTCCACGGTTTCCCTTGCCCCCGTGGCTTTCGCGCAGTCCGGTCCCGGCGGCCGGGCGCTGGCCCCCGGCGTCAAGGTGGAGGTCGCCCCCGCGCCCGGCAGCGGCACCGCCCCCCAGCCCGGCAAGGTCGACGAGACGGCGCTGCGCTATTACGCCCGCATCGGCGACGTCGAGCGGTTGGAGGCGGAGATCGCCCGGCTGCGCGCCCTCGACCCGACCTGGGAACCGCCGAAGGACCTGTTCGCGCCGCAGCCGGCGACCGCCGGGGTCGACGAGAGTCCCTTCTGGGCGCTGGTGTCGGCCGGCAAGATCGCCGAGGCGCGCGCCGCCGTCGCCGAGCAGCGGCGCCAGACGCCGTCCTGGCAGCCCTCGGCCAACCTGCTCAAGGAGCTCGACCTCGCCGAGGCGGCGGGCCGCCTGCGCGGCGCCAGCGACGCCAAGCGCTGGCAGGACGTGGTGGACGCCGCCGCCGCCCAGCCGGAGGCGGTGACCTGCAACCGGCTCGACAACGCGTGGCGGCTGGCCGAAGCCTATGCCGAGCTGAAGCAGACCGACCGCGCCTTCGACACCTACAAGACCATCGTCAGCCAGTGCCCCAGCGCCAAGGAGCGGCGCGACACCATCTTCAAGGCGTCGCGCCATCTCAGCCAGGCGCAGATCCGCGAGCTGACGGCGCTGGGCGCCACCGCCAACCCGGCGGCCGGCGAGGATTACGCCGCCGTCCGCGCGGCGGAGGCCGAGATCGAGACCGGCCGGCTGCTGGAGCACGCCGGCACCGCCCGGCCCGGCAGCCTGTCGGCCTCCGACCTGGCGCAGCTGGAACGCACCATCCGCGAGAAGCAGGACGCCGGCGGCGCGCTGGCGCTCGGCTGGTACTTCCAGCGGCAGAAGAAATACGCCGAGGCGCAGGGCTGGTTCGCCGAGGCCAACGGCTGGTCGCCTTCCGACCAGGCGGCGGAAGGCCTGATCCTCGCCTACGCCGGCCTGGGCAGGAAGGCCGAGGCGCGCGCGGCGGCCGAGCCCTGGCGCGGCAAGTCCTCCCGCGTCGATCAGGCCTTGAGGTCGGTCGACCCGCCGCGCGGCGGCGGCGGCCGTCCGGCGGGGCCGCAGGGGCCGAGCGAGCTGGATCAGGCGCTGGCCCGCCGCGACTTCGCCGGCTGCCTGACCGCCATCCAGCGCGCGATATCCCGGAGCGGCCCGACCTTCGCCCTGGTCCAGCAACGCGGCTGGTGCCTGCTGGAGCTGAAGCGACCGTCGGAGGCCGAGGCCGCCTTCGTCGAGGCGCAGGCGCTCGCCGCCCGCGAGCCGGCCCGCGGGCAGGGCGCCGCGCGGAACAGCGTGCGCGGCGCGGCCGAGGCCGAGGGAGGAATGACGCGTGCGCAGGAGAACGCCTACGGGCAGGCCATCGCCCGGCTGTCGACCGGCGACACGGTGGGGTTGACCCAGGATCTGGCGCGCCTCAACCTGACCCCGGCCCAGAAGGCCGAGGTCAGGGCCAGTCTTCTGTCGACCGAGGCCGGCCGCGCGCTGGAGGACAAGCGCTACCACGACGTGCTGCGCCTGCTCGACGCCCGCAAGGAGCTGGTGCCGGAACCGCGCAACCTCGGCATCATGCGCGGCTGGGCGTTGTACAACCTGCAACGCGTGGAGGAAGCTTACAAGCTGTTCAAGTCGATCGACGACCGGCTGAGCACCCGGGAATCCCGCGAGGCCGTCGAGACCTCGTGGAAAACCATCTACCACGACTGGTAAAGGCGCGCGCATGTCCGGCGTTTCAAGGTTCCTTCGGCTGTCCGTTCTCGCCACCGCCCTGCTGACCGCCGGCTGCGGCGGCTGGGTGCGCGACAACCTGACCCAGTCGACGACGCCGTGGCGGCGGGTGCAGCCGTCGGCGCTGCCGGTTTCGCTGCCCGACAATCCGCAATTTCCCATCGTCGCCGCCCGCATGCGCACCACCGGCGCGGTGTACAAGAGCTACAGCGTCGTGCTGGGCAACCCGACGGCCCTTCCCGGCGAGAATCGCCTGACCGTGGACGTGCAGACCCTGCCCGACAGCCTGTTCGGCGCGCTGGTCCAGCCGGCCCGCGTCTTCCCGGTGCCGCTCTACACGCTGGAGAGCCTGACGAGGACGCTGGCCGCCGAGTTCCCCGACATGACGGCGACGGTCGCCGACGCGGCGCGGCGCAACCGCTACGGCGACTACGACTACGCCATGGCGCAGGACGAGGAGAACACCTGCGTCCTGGCGTGGCAGCTCATCACCGACCGCGCGCGCATGCTGCCGGAGCGCATCGAGGCGGTGCGGCTGGAGTACCGGGCCTGCGGCACGTCGCGCAACCCGCGAGTCCTGCTCCAGCCCTTCGACGGGCTGGTGCTGATCCTGCCGGAAACGGTGCTGGAGGCGGACGAGCTGAGCGGGCTGTAGCCGCCCCGAATCCCCGCTTTCATCGCGAGGGCGCGGCGTGGAGATTTTTCGATTTTTTGTCTGGACAGGTCCCCGGATTTTTCCTACAAAGCGGCGCCTCGACGCGCTGCGCCGGCCGATACGGCCAACCGCGCAGCGCCGGATGCCCAGGTAGCTCAGTTGGTAGAGCAGGGGACTGAAAATCCCCGTGTCGGCGGTTCAATTCCGTCCCTGGGCACCATCCAATTCGCAGCGTCATCGACGCTGCCGTTAAGAGCGGCGAACGACGGGCAACCGGTTCGCCGCTTTTTTCTTGTCCGCGCCTGCCCGCCGATGTCCTGCGCCCAACTATCTCCATTGCCCGCAGGACTCGAATGGGGCGGCTGGTTCAACCGCCGGCGCCCGCTGAACCCATCGGAGACATCCCCCGCCGAGGCCGAAGCGCGCCGCCATGCCCGAATCGGGGGCGTCGCCAGCGCGGCGTGACTCAGCCGAACCAGCCTCCGGAAAATGCGGCACGCTTCAGTGCCCTTCAGCGCCCGGCCATGTCGTGGATCAGGCGGGTCTGGCGGGCCAGGCAATCGGGACGGGCATAGCGGTCGATCACCGTCCGGCGGGCGGCCCGGCCCAGCGGGGCGAAGGCGCCGGGATCGGCCAGCACATCGATCACGCGGTCGGCAATCGCCTCGGGCGAGAAGAAATCGGCGAGCAGGCCGTTTTCGCCATGTCGGATGACCTCGCGCACCGGCGCGGTGTCTGAGCCCACCACCACGCGGCCGAGCGCCATCACCTCCAGCATCGACCAGGACAGCACGAAGGGGTAGGTCAGATAGACATGGACCCGCGACACCCCGATCGCCGCCAGGAAGCGGTCATAGGGCA
This sequence comes from Azospirillum agricola, assembly GCF_020005195.1. Taxonomy (NCBI): domain Bacteria; kingdom Pseudomonadati; phylum Pseudomonadota; class Alphaproteobacteria; order Rhodospirillales; family Azospirillaceae; genus Azospirillum; species Azospirillum agricola. The sequence continues at coordinate 431,180 of NZ_JAIFZR010000001.1, read as the reverse complement.
GATGCCCCAGGAAGACCACGCGCGCGGGATCCGCCGGCACCTCCCTCAGCATCGCCTCGCGCCAGGTGCCGCCTTCCGGAGGGCCGGCGCCATAGCTGGTCTCGTCGCCGCCGACGATCAGGATGGTGGCGTCGGGCCGCGCGTCCAGGATGCGCGGAACCGCCCGCAGGAAGTTGGGAAAACCGCGGTATGGCTCCAGATTGCGGGCGGCGTAGGTGACCACCGGATCGCCGGGCGTCAGCACGCGGCCGTCCGGCAGGGTGACGCGCGCCGCCGGATCGGGGCGCAGGCCGGCGGTGTCGACGCCGTCGTGAATGGTCGCGATCTTGGACCGGAACGGCTCGGGATGGGTGGCCCGCTGCCATTCGGTCGGCGCGATTCCCCGGTCGCAGCTCTCCAGCGCCAGCAGCAGCGGCGTGTTGCGCATGCGCAGGCTCAGCCGGGCGTCGAGGTCGGGCGGATAGACAGGGTCGAAGCCGAAATCCCGGTCCTGCGCGCCATAGTAGAACTCGCAGTAGCTCAGGTACGGCACCTGCGGCAAAACGTCCTTGACGAACAGCGTCTCGCCCCAGCCGGGATGACCGACGACGATGTCGGGGACGGAACCCTCCTTGCGCAGCGACAAAAGGACGCGCGCGACCTCCTGCCCATGCAGGACGGCGTTTTCGGTGCTCAGCAGATACGGGTGGGTCGGTGGACCGGCGGTGCGCCGCGTGCCGTAGGTCAGTCTTCGCACGCCGGGGATGTCCCGGTCGGCGCGGCGGGAGATGAAGGCAACCTGGTTGGACGGGTCGGCCGCCAGCGCCGCGGCCAGATGCTTGTACTGGCCGGGAAAATTCTGATGGATGAAGGCGATTTTCATGGTCGGACGGGATTGCTGCGGTGTCCGGTCGGGGAACGGCGTCCCCGACCGGACCATGGCCGGGCTCAGACCCGGTCGATGTAATCGCTGAGCCAGAAGGTCGATCCGTTCACGTCGAGATACTCGATGCGTCCGGCGCCGAATCCGCTCCCGCTGTAGAAGTCGTAGATCTGTATGTATTCGGAGAGCGAGCCATCCTTGTGGATGACGAGGTTGTTGGCGCTGCCGCCATAGGCGGCGGCGGAGGTGATGGTGAGCTGGCTGATGTTGGTCACGCCATTGACGCGGACCGTGTCGTAATCGCCTTGGGAATCGTAATAGAGATCCTGGCCGTCCGAGCCGAAGTTGAAGATGTAGAAATCGTTGTCGGAGCCGCCTTCGATGGTGTCGTTTCCGGAGCCGCCCGCAAGAACGTCCTGTCCGCTCTCGGTGCCGTAATCGCCATAGATATAGTCGTCGCCGGATCCGCCATTAATGGTGTCGTTGTTGTTTCCGCCATAGATGGTGTCATTTCCGGCTTCGCCGTAAATAATATCGTTGTTATCCCACCCATCGAGGAAGTCATTGCCATTTCCCCCGAAGATGGTGTCGTTTCCGAACCAGCCCGTGATTTGGTCGTCGCCATCCTCCCCATCCAGGCGATCGTTGTCGGTGTATCCATAGATGGTGTCGTTGCCCGCGCCGCCATAAATCGTGTTGGGTCCGCTGTATGGACCAAGGTTATTTGCGCCCGCATCGCCGTAATAGGTCGCCATTTTTTTTCTCCGAATTCGGCCAGCCTGTCTGGCGTTACAGGGTTATTTTAGGAAAACCGCAAGAGTCAAGTAAAAATATAGACGCATAAGAATAGAAATCTAATGATTCGCTCTCAAAATAAATACTTATGAAGGAAATTATTTGAGTATTCCTAAAGGTATTTTGAGAAATTAACGAATCGTTTACTGATGTTGGGCTTATGTCGGCCGGGTTCGGCAACCAATGCCAGGGCCATCCATTCGATTGGGAATGCGCCATGATGATCGGCCAGACCGCGCCTCTGAATGCTTTACCGTCGTCAGGAGCCGCCCGGTGGAAGACCCTGGGTGCGGCAGGAAATTCCGGTGTCTTCCCGTTTTCGGCTGGAGCCGGCGAGACCGGCGATGCGGCAGGCGACGGCTTGCCGGAGGCCCTGCAGTCCGGCGCCGGCAAAGCCGGCCCCGACGACCGCAAGCCCGTCTGATGCCCCCCCCTGCGCCGTCGACGGAGAAGACCGCCCGTCAAGCGGCGGCCGTGCCCGGCCCCGCGGCGATCGTCGCGCGCTGCCGGGCGCCGCTGCTGTGGGTGGCCGGGTTCAGCCTGCTCGTCAACCTGCTGATGTTGACCTCCTCGCTGTACATGATGCAGGTCTACGACCGGGTTCTGCCGTCGGGCAGTCTGTCGACGCTGCTGTTCCTGTCGCTGATCGCCGCGGGGGCACTGGCCCTGCTCGGCGCGCTCGACTATCTGCGGGTGCGGACGCTCGGCGTGCTGGGCGACTGGATGGAACGCCGCCTCGGCCCGCCGATGCTGGAGCGGATGGTGGACGGCGCCCTGCTCGGGCAGGGGCAGCGTGCCGAAATCCTGCGCGACCTCGGAACCGTGCGCGGCGTGCTCGGCAACGGCCTGACCTTCCTGTTCGACGCGCCCTGGGTTCCGGTCTATCTGGCGTTGCTCTACGCGCTGCACCCGGTGCTGGGGCATGTCGCGATGGCCTCCGCGCTGCTGCTGTTCGCGCTGGCGCTGATCAACGACCGGGTCACCCGCGCCAGTCTGGGCGAAGCCGCCGCGGCCAGCACCCGCGCCCTGGCCACCGCCGAGACCGCCATGCGCAACGCCGAGGCGGTGGACGCCATGCACCTGCTGCCCGGCCTGACCCGCCGGTGGGAGCGCGACCACGCCCGCGCGCTCGACTTGCAGGAGCGGGCGCATCGGCGTGGGACGGCGCTGCTGAACCTGACCAAGTTCCTGCGGCAGATGGTGCAGGTGGCCATGCTGGGGGCCGGCGCCTGGCTGGTGGTGCGGCACGAGATGGGCGCCGGCTCGATGATGGCCGCATCGCTGGTGGTCGGCCGGGCGCTCGCCCCGGTGGAGCAGGCCATCGGCGGCTGGCGGCAGGTCAGCGCGGGGCGCGATGCCTGGCGCCGGCTGACCGCGTTCTTCGCGCGGCCGATGCGCCGCTCCGCCGGTTTGCCGCTGCCGTCGCCGGCCGGGCGGCTGACCGTGCAGACCGTGGCGTTCCGCATCGGCGATCGGGGACGGCCGCTGCTGAACAACGTGTCGTTCGAGGCGCGGGCCGGCGAGGCGCTGGCGATCGTCGGCCCGTCGGCGGCCGGCAAATCGACGCTGGCCCGGCTTCTGGTCGGGCTGCACCCGCCGTTGGGTGGCGCGGTGCGGCTGGACGGCGCCGACCTGTTCCAGTGGCGGCGCGACGACGTCGGCCGGCACATCGGCTATCTGCCGCAGGATGTCGAGCTGTTCGCCGGCACGGTGGCGGAGAACATCGCCCGGCTGGGCGAGCCCGCCCCGGAGGCGGTGGTGGAGGCGGCGCGGCTCGCCGACTGCCACGCCATGATCCTGCGGCTGCCGAACGGCTACGACACCGAGGTCGGCGACGGCGGCGCCTTCCTGTCCGGCGGGCAGCGCCAGCGGATCGCCCTGGCCCGTGCGCTGTACGGCGCCCCGAAGCTGGTGGTTCTGGACGAGCCCAACGCCAGCCTCGACGCCGAGGGCGAGCAGGCGCTGAACCGGGCCATCGCGGCGTTGAAGGAACGGGGAGCCTGCGTGATCGTCATCGGTCATCGGCCCGGCACGCTGGCCCAGGTGGACCGCATGGTCGCCTTGCGCGACGGTCGGGTGGAGGCGTTCGGCCCGCGTGCCGAGGTGCTGGAGGCGCTGAAGCGCCGCACCCTGCAGTCGGTGCCTGGTGGGGCGGTGCCCGGCGGGGCGGCGCCCGCGCGCGGAGCCCAGGCCGGCGCGGCGCATTCGCCGGGGGGCCAGCCCTTCATGGTCCAGGCGCCGACGCTTCAGATGGGGGAGTGAGGTTCGGTCATGGCCAAAGACAACCCTGTCGATCCTTCGCCGTCGCGCCCGCCGGTCGGCCGGTTCGTCGCCGCCGGTCTTGCGCTGGGGCTCGCCGGTTTCGGGGGCTTCGGCGCCTGGGCCGCGCTCGCCCCGCTCGCCAGCGCGGCGGTGGCGCCCGGCACCGTCACCGCCGACAGTCATCGAAAGACCGTGCAGCATCTGGACGGCGGCATCGTTGCGGAGCTTCTGGTGCGCGACGGCGACCGCGTGGTGGCGGGGCAACCGTTGATCCGGCTCGACGATCTGGAATCCCGTTCGACGGTGACGCTGCTGGAAGGGCAGCTCTGGGCGTTGCTGGCGCAGGAGACGCGGCTGATCGCCGAACGCGACGAGGCGCCGGCGATGGCCCTGCCCAAGGCTCTGGCCGCGAGGGCCGCCGACCCGGTCTCCGCCGCGAGCGTGGCGGAAATGCTCGGCGGACAGGAGCGCATCTTCGCCAGCCGTCGCGCCAGCCTGGAGGGGCGCGCCGTGGTCACCCGGCAGCGCATCGCCCAGCTGGAAGCGCAGATCGCCGGCCTGGAGGCGCAACGCAAGGCCGGAGGGCGCCAGCTTGTCCTGATCCAGGAGGAAACGGCAGCCGTGGCGGAGATGGTCGCCAAGGGGTTGGAGCGCAAGCCGAGGCTGCTCGCCCTGATGCGGCAGGCGGTGGAACTGGAAGGGGGGCAGGGCGACCTTGCCAACCGCATCGCCCAGGCCCGCGAGGGCATCGCGCAGGCGGAGCTGGAGATCCTGGGCCTGCGCGCCGACCAGCAGAGCGAGGTCGCCACCGAACTGCGCGACGTGCAGATCCGTCGCGCCGAGGCCGAGGAAAAGCTGGCCGCCGCCTCCATCCGTCACGGCCGGCGCGACGTGCTGGCGCCGGAGTCCGGCACGGTGATGAATTTGCGCGCCTTCGCACCGGGGGCGGTGGTGGCGCCCGGCGAGGCGATCCTGGATCTCGTGCCGCTCGATGACCGTCTGGTGATCGACGCGCGGGTCAGCCCGACCGACATCGACGTGGTGCACGCCGGCCTGCCGGCCAAGGTGGTGCTGAGCGCGTTCAAGAGCCGCACCACGCCGCAGCTCGACGGCGCGGTGCTGCGCGTGTCGGCCGATGCGGTGACCGACGAGCGCACCGGGCAGCCCTACTATCAGGCCCGCGTGGCGGTGGACGCGGCCCAGCTCGCGGCATTGAGGGACGTGCATCTCCTGCCGGGCATGCCTGCGGAAACGCTGATCGTCACCGGCGAGCGGACCTTGTTGCGTTATCTGACGCAGCCGATCGAGGACAGTTTCCGCAAGGCTTTCCGCGAGGAGTGATGCCAGGGCCGGTAAGTCTTGACGCCCGGTCCTGGTATCGGCCGCGACGGCGGCCGCGCGGAACGTTCCGGGATTGGTATGAGAAGGGATCCCCACCATCCTCCCCTAGCCCCGTCGGCGGGAGGGATGGTGGCCGACCGCCGCACCGGCCAAGAGTTCCTATTCGACCAGGATGATCTGCGACACCAGATCCGCCGCGTTCCTTGCGCCGACCTTCCTCATCACCTGCGCGCGATGGGCCTCGACCGTCCGGTGCGAGATGTTGAGGATGTTGGCGATCTCCTTGGACGTGTGGCCGTTCACGATGTACCGGGCGATCTCCCGCTCGCGCACCGTCAGGGACACCGACTTGACGACAGCCTCCGCGATGATGACGAAGCTCCAGACCATCAGGTCGAACGGTGTCTCGGGTGACAGGGTGACACCGCACGCCCTTACCCAGAAGATGTCGGCGTTCCGCTTCTGCATGAAGCGCTCGTCTTCATAGTCTTTCTGCGTTTGCAGGGCCTTTTCACACCGTTCCCCGATCGCGTCGTAATCGGCCGTGCTCGGGTAGAGCTTGCGGACCGACTGGCCGATCAGCTCCGCGCGGGAATAGCCGAACATCCTTTCCACGGCCTTGTTGCATTCCATGATGCGCCGCCGGGCCAGCACGAGCTGGGCGGTGGGGGACTCCAGGAAGCCCATCCGCATCATCGAGTCCGACGCGAGAACGCTCACGCGATCCTCCCTTGAAACCCGGCCAGTGAAACCCGGCCAGCCTCGTGGAACTACGTAGGCTTATAGGTATTTGCACGAATGGAGCCAATGTGTTTTTGGCCGTAAAAATTTGCTACACGAACAATGGGAGGCGGCCAGTGATCAGCCCCGAGGTTTGCATCGTCGGAAGCGGCCACACGGCTTTCGGGAAATTGACCGGACAGACCCTGGAGGACCTCATCGTCGCGTCGGCGCGGGAAGCGGTCGACGAAGCCGGGATCGACCCGTCGGCCATCGACGCCGTGTTTCTCGGGCATTTCAATTCCGGGCTCGTCCCCGACGGCTTCGCCTCCTCCCTGATCCACCAGCTGTCGCCGTCTCTCCGCTTCAAGCCGGCCGTCCGCTGCGAGAACGCCTGCGCGTCGGGGGCGGCGGCGATCCATGCCGGCCTTCACGCGATCCTCGCCGGGCGGGCGGAAACGGTGCTGGTGGTCGGCGCGGAGAAGATGACGCATCGCTCCACGGCGGAGGTCACCCAGGCCCTGGCGGGAGCGGGGTACCAGAACGACGCGGCCGAAGCCGGCCTCAGCTTCCCCCAGCTGTTCGCGCTCGCCGCCCGGCAGTACCGGGAACGCTACGCCGACCCGCTGGAGGCGATGGCGCTGATCGCGTCGAAGAACCACACGAACGCGCTGGCGAATCCCCTGGCGCAGATGCGCCGGGCGATGGATTTCGAGACCTGCAACACGGTCAGCGAGAAGAATCCCCTGATCGCTCCGCCGCTCCGCCTGACCGACTGCTCGCTGGTCACCGACGGGGCCGCCGCCCTGGTCCTCACGCGGGCCGGCAACGCCGCGGGCTTCAAGCGCAGCGTCCGCTTCCGCTCCGCGGCGCATGTCAGCGATTGCCTGCCGATGGCGACGCGCGACTTCCTGGCCTTCGAGGGCCCCGAACGGGCGATCCGGACCGCCTACCGGGACGCCGGCATCGGCGTGGAGGATCTCCATTTCGCCGAGGTCCATGACTGCTTCACGATTGCCGAGCTGCTGATCTACGAAGCGATGGGGCTTGCGGACAAGGGCAAGGGCATCCGCGCGCTGAAGGACGGCGTGGTCCATCGCGGCGGACGGACGCCGGTCAACCTCTCGGGCGGCCTGAAGGCGAAGGGGCATCCGGTCGGCGCGACGGGGGTGTCAATGCACGCCATCGCCTACCGCCAGCTGACGGGGCAGGCCGGCGACCTGCAACAGCCCGGCGCCGCGCTTGGGCTGGTGTTCAACATGGGCGGCGCCGGCGTCGCCAACTATGCCTCCGTCCTGGAAGCCGGGCGCGCTTAGAGGGGGACCGCACCATGAACATCGCGAATTGGCTGCACGCCTCCGCCACGGCAACCCCCGACGCGCCGGCCATCTTCCACGGCGAGGCGCTGCACGCGACCTACGGCGCGTTCGCCGAGCGCAGCCGGCGGCTTGCCGCCGCGCTGACGGACAGCCACGGCGTGAAGCCCGGCGACCGGGTCGCCCTCTTCCTGAAGAATTGCCCGGACTATCTGGAGATCCTCTACGCCGTCTGGTGGGCTGGCGGCGTGACCGTTCCGGTGAACAACAAGCTGCACCCCAAGGAAGCCGCCTGGATCGTCGAAGCCTCCGGAGCGTCGGTGGTCTTCACCGACGAGGGCGCGCTTCACACGGCCTGCGCCCTGCCGGCCTCCTGCGCCGAGGTCGGTGTCCGGTCGCCCGAGTACCGTGGGATGCTGGAATCCGCGGCGGCGGCGGGCAGGCCGTACCCCACCCGCAAGGACGATGTGGCGTGGCTCTTCTACACCTCGGGCACCACGGGACGGCCCAAGGGGGTGATGCTGACGCATTGGAACCTGGCGGTCATGACCTTCTGCTACGGGCTCGACGTCGACCGCGTCGAACCGGGGGACCAGGCGCTCTACGCGGCCCCCATGTCCCACGGGGCCGGTCTCTACAACTTCGCCTATGTCCGTGCCGGCGCGCGCCATGTCGTCCCGGTCTCCCAGGGCTTCGATCCGGAGGAGATCATCGGGCTTGCGCGTCATCACCGGCGCCTGTCCTTCTTCGCGGCGCCGACCATGGTCAAGCGGTTGACGGAGACGGCCAGAACGGCCGGCTACGACGGCGACGGCATCAAGCTGGTCGTCTACGGCGGCGGCCCGATGTACGCGGCCGACATCGACGACGCGCTGTCGGTGCTGGGGCCACGGTTCGCTCAAATCTATGGTCAGGGCGAGAGCCCGATGACGATCAGCGTCCTGCCGCGCCATGTGGTGGCCGACGAGACCCACCCCCGCTGGCGGGAGCGGCGCGCCTCGGTCGGCTACGCCCAGGCCTGCATCGCCATCAAGGTGGTGGATGACGATCTGCGCGAGGTCCCGGCCGGAACGCCCGGCGAGATCCTGGTGTCGGGCGACACCGTCATGAAGGGCTACTGGAACAACGCGGACGCGACCGGCCAGACCGTCGTCGACGGCTGGCTGCGCACCGGCGACATCGGCCGGCTGGACGAGGACGGGTTCCTGACCCTGACCGACCGCTCGAAGGACGTCATCATCTCCGGCGGCACCAACATCTACCCCCGCGAGGTGGAGGAGGTGCTGGCGCGGCACCCGGCGATCCTCGAAGTGTCGGTGATCGGCGTGCCCGAACCGGAATGGGGCGAGCAGGTCGTCGCCTTCGTCGTCCGCCGCGACGGGATGGCGTGCGACACCGGTGACCTGGAAAACTGGTGCCGGGCGGAGATCGCTTCCTTCAAGAAGCCCAGGCAATACGTGTTCTGCGACGAGTTGCCCAAGAACAGCTATGGGAAGATTCTGAAGACCGCCCTGCGCGACGAGTTTTCAGCGCGGCGGCTGGGAGGGTCGGGAGTATCCGGGAATTCGTGCTCGGTCGGCTTATCCTGAAGCGAAAGGAGCGCCTGACACCCGCCCCGCCGAGCACGGAATTCCGGACATTCCCTCGCCGCCGCGCTGAAGACGGTCTACGACGCCGTCGACGACAAGGCTGCCGAGGCAGCCCTGACCGCCTTCGAGGACGGACCCTGGGGTGAAAAGTACGCGGCCATCGGCAAGGCGTGGCGGCGGGCGTGGCAGGAGGTCATTCCCTTCTTCGCCTTCCCCCGCGAGGTCCGGCGCATCCTCTACACCACCAACGCCATCGAGGCCCTGAATTCGAAGCTGCGCCGGGCGGTGCGGGCCAGGGGGCATTTCCCCAATGACGAGGCGGCCCTGAAGCTCCTGTTTCTCGTCTTGAACCGCGCCGAGAAAGACTGGAAGATGCCGCCGCGCGAATGGACGGCCGCCAAGGCGCAGATGGCCGTCATCTTCGGCGAGCGGTTCGCAAAGGCGATGAACGCCTGATACTCAACCCGCCCCGCCGAGCACGAAATTCCGGATACTCCCCGCTCGATCCGTTACCAGCTCGGCGCCGCCAAGCTGCCCCTGGCCAAGACGCTGGCCGAGTTCGACTTCACCGCCAGTCCCCTCAACGAGGGGCTGGTGCGCGACCTGCACGATGGCGGCTTTCTGGAAACCCAGCGCAACGCCGTGTTCATCGGGGGAACCGGGACCGGCAAGACGCACATGTGCATCGCCATCACGGCCAACTGCGTGCGCCGCGGCGCCCGTGCCCGGTTCTTCAACGTCATCGACCTGGTGAACCGGTTGGAGGCCGAAGCCCGAACCGGGCAGGCGGGCAAACTCGCTGACCAGTTGACCCGCGTTGATCTCGTGGTGCTGGACGAACTCGGCTACCTGCCGTTCTCACAGAGGGGCGGCCAACTGCTGTTCCACGCGCTCAGCCAGTTGTACTCGCGGACCTCGGTGTTGATCACCACCAACTTGAGCTTCGCTCAATGGCCGACGGTGTTCGCTGGCGACGCCAAGATGACCACCGCTTTGCTCGACCGGCTGACGCATCACTGCGACATCCTGGAAACCGGCAACGAGAGCTGGCGGTTCAAGAACCGCTCCTGATCCAAAGCCTTCCCTCCGTCCGTTGCCCAGGGGGGCCCACAGGCCCCTCCCGTGGACTCCCTGGACAACAGGTTCTGCAACCGCAAGCGTGGCTGGAAATTGCAAGCCGATGCCGGCTGGAAATTGGAAGCCGATTGACACGGATCTGGACATCTTCCCCACGGTCGAGCGGCTGATGTTCGAGCGAAGACGGCGAGGGCAAGGCCCGCCGCGCAGCCTCGAATATTTCCAAGACGCCATCGCCGAAGCATTTGCGACCCGAAATCGAGAAATCCCCGAAGGAAACAGGAATGGGCACCGAACCATCAAGACTTCCGGTTCCGTCAAACAATCCCCCCAGGAAGCCCTCTTTGCCGCAGCCCTTGCTGTCGATGCTGAACTCCGGGAAAAGAAACTTAACCAATGACGGTGAATTCGTCGGACAGGTCGAGGTAGCCACTTGGAATCCACCGGCGTTGACCGATGAGCAGCGGGAGAGGGTTGTCCGGACCTTCATCCCGGCCCTGGAAGCCCACCTGGAGCCCGCAGACGGTCAGTGGATCAATGGTCGGGTCGCGGCGCTGCTGGCCCACTACTACGTCCCGGACATGCCGATGGCGCTTCAGGTCGCGACCCTGGGGGACTGGATCACACTACTGTCCCGGTTCCCGCAGTGGGCCATAGAGGCTGCGGTGGACGAATGGCTGGACCGGCCCGGTCGACAGAGGCCGATGCCCGGCGACATCGCGGACGCCTGCCGCTGGCGCATCGCCGAGCCGGCGCTGAACCTGCGGCTGCTGCGGAAGCTGGTAAACGCCCGGAGAGGGCAGGCCTGAGCGACCCCAATTCCGCGGAGCGCTGTCGGTCAAGCTGCGAGAGAAGCGATCCATTTCTCTAAGTATTTGACTCTGCGCTCCGTTCCTCGGCATTAAATTTTTCATTGCCAAACTCAGGAATTGCTTGATCGATTTCGCCGATCTCAGCCAAGCTTTTGAGAAGGGGAGGGGCAAAAAATATCATTGCTTCAAGGAATGATAGCAAGCCACCGTGGGCGGCAAGTGCTTGATCATCAGCTTCAATGGGCGTCACTCCGGATTTTAAACTAGATAGAGCTAATCTGTAATCCCTATAAGCACTGTAAAATACAACAATCTGCTTTGGTATTTGGTCTGGGAGTTTTCCAACGCTGTTTCTTAAGCTATCAAACATCGGTGGCTCAACATTATCAACAAAGACTCTTTTCGTCATAAAACGCATTTCAGCTCTAGTCGGTTTGCATTTCATCAAATAGCTATATATACCTGATCTATAAATTCTATCGTATAGATGAAATACTTCTGCATGAAAAGCTCTGCAAACACCCTTTATTTCATCCCGTGATGCTGCGGCGTCTTTCGACTTCTGATAATCTAGCTGATCAGTAACAGAATTAATATTTTTCTCTGCAATGTCGCGATTAGCGTTTGTTTGAGATCGCAATTCCAATGCGCCAACATATGCAGCAGCAAGAGCGCTAAGCCCGCCAAAAAATGCCAGAACTCCTGCAATCAGCGTCTGCCAATGATAGAGGGCATACTTCATCGGCTGCACGAGATGGGTCGGTGGCGTAGAAAGCGCAGCCGCAATTTCCTTTGCATCCGCGCTCGCATCTGTCGCGTATGTTGGAAACCAACCCGCTCCCGCCCCTTCGGCAGGGAAGTAATAAACAATCCAAACCATCAATCCGGTGATGGCACTGGCAATCGCTGCAACGATGAGAATCGCGGCAAGGATAAGAGTGATCTTTTTCATGGCGGGAAATTGCATTCCACAAGCGCACGACCGCAAGCATGAAGTGTGTAACCCAGTTCAAATTTGGCGGCTGGCTGATTGGGTGATGATGTTCAGCCCTATGGGAACCTTGGAAATTCTGAACCACTAAAAATCCATTGATGGCGTAAATTACGTTTTGGTCACCACTGAATGTTGATGCGCGCCCTCTCTTCTCGGTAAATTCTGCGGCATCCCTCATTTGTTCCAGCGGTCTCTTGCGATGCACACATGGAAGCGCGTCCCGCAGTGGGAACTGCTGGTTTGGGTCCACCGCAAACAGCAAGGCAGCGAGAACTGCGGGCTCGCGGATACAGGTGCCGCATGAGCATGAAGGCCAAACGAAAAGCCGTCCGTCGTGGGCGCAAGCGGTCCACCGAAATCCGGGAGCCGAACGGCCGGGTGAGCCGGGCCGGACGGGAGCCGGACGGGCCGGCGATTCTCGACGAGGCCGTGACGCAAAGAGCAAGGGCAATGGGCGTGGAGTGCGTGACCGTGGATGCCGAACTCCGGAAGGCGATGCAGGACGAGTGGGCCGGCTACCCGCTGGGACGGCTGCGCTTGAAGGGGCTCGTCACCGACCGCCAGTTCCGGGCCGGGATCAGCTATGCCGTCCTGCGCCGCCGGTGGGACAGCTTGGTCGAAGCCCCGAACCGACACGCCAAGGTCGCCCGCCTGCCGATCGCGTCGGAGAACCCGGCGGACATGGCGCCCCAGGTCATCGACATGCTGGCGATGGAGCGCGAGTCGGACGTCGATGGTGCGTGGCTGCGGGCCAAGCTGCATGTCCGCAAGCTGCGGCGCCGGATCGGGTCGGCGGAGGCTCTGTCGGTGCTGGAGGCGGTGTGCGTGGAGGAGGTCGCTCCCCAGGCGCTGGGCTGGCTGCCGCTGCTGCGCACCGCTCTGGACCTGGTGGCAGATCACTTCCGCCTGGAGCCAGACGACGCGGAGGCGGTAGCGCTGAAAGGGGTATGGCGTTCACTATTCGTTAACAAATAGGGGGTAATGCTGCGAATGTCATTAATTCAGGCTTCGCGAAATCTGCCAGCCTGACACCCGAACCCGCCCGGTCCTGCCGAGGCGGGTTTTATCGTTCCGGTGGTTCCGGTCGGGCTACCGTTTTTATGATTATATTCCTTTTCTGCCCGCCTCAGTTTGCATAGGCTGGAACCCAACCCCCAATCCCTAACCAACCCCATTCATCGCCCGCCAAGCCGGTCTGGGTGATGGGCTGGCGTGTCTTGCCCGAACCGAGGATGAGCATGGAAAACCTGCCGTTGCCTGACGTCGGAACCACCATCACCCACATCGCCGGGCTGTCTCCGGTTGCCCAGGTCGCCGCCGTGATCGCCCTGGCTGCCGTGACGGGGCTGTGGGTGTGGACGCGCCGCCCGCTGCCGCCGCCGCAAGGTCCGGACGCTGCGACGGTGGTCGAGACGATGCGGGTCACGGCGCAGGCTCTGACCGAGACGTCGGCCAGCATTGCCTCGGTGGCGACCAGCATGGCGACCATTGCCCAGCAGGTGGATGGCGTGGCCGACGACGTCCGGGCCGTGGCGGCGGATGTCCGGAACCTCGCGGAAGACCTGCGGAACCTGACCCGTGCCGTGCTGGCGCAGGCCAAGCAGGCGGCCTGACCATGCTGGACACCTCTGCCGATCGCATCGCCCTGGCCGCTGCCCAGCTCGACGCCGTGACCGCCGCCTACGCCCGCGCCTCCGACATCGTCAGGCCGCTGATGAGCGACATCCCGGACGGTCACATCGCCGTCGGCGCCATGGACGGCTTCGTCGCGGTCATCCCGCAGCCCGTGGAGGCCTGACCCATGGCGCCGCGCCTCCGCTCCCTCCGCTCGCCCCTGGCCATCCTCGACACCCGCACCGGCACCGCCCTGGCGCCCGTGACGTCGGAGACCGAACGCAAGCGTCGGCTCGACCAGACCCGCAGCACCGCCCGCCAGCGGGGCTACGACCGCGATTGGGAGCGCCTGCGCGACGCCATCGTGATTGAGCGCGGTTGCCGCTGCGCCCTCTGCGGCACCGTCGTCGTGCTGCGCAAGCGCGAGGCCACGGCCCTGACGCCCGTCGCCGAGGTGGACCACATCACCTCGATCCAGGAAGCCCCCGAACTGCGCCTGGAGCGCTCCAACCTCCGCGTCCTCTGCCGCCCCTGCCACTCGGCCCGTACCGCCCGCGATCAGGGGTTCGCGCGGGGCTGACCCTGCCCACCCGACTGGCACGCGCATTGCAACCGGGGGTAGGGGGTGGTCGAAAGTCTGGGAGGCGGTCTGCCGGAGGACCGCAGCCCCTCTCACGTAGAGTTTTTTTCTCCCCCGCGCGTTGTTGGAGCGAGGTTGTTAATGCCCCTCACCGATCAAAAGCGGCGGTTCGTTGACGCCTATCTCCTTGAACCGAATGGGACAAGGGCGGCAATCACGGCCGGCTACAGCCCTAAAACGGCGGCGGCGCAGGCCTCCAGACTGTTGAAGGATGTTAACGTCGCGAAGGCCATCGACGAGGGGCAGCGCCGGCTGTCCATCCGCTCTGGAATCACGCCCGACATGATCATGGCGGAGTTGGCAAAGCTCGGCTTCAGCGACATCCGACAGGTTGTGCAGTGGCGGGCGGCGGTTCAGCAGGTCGCGGAGGATCCCGACACCGGTGAACCCGTTCTCCAGGTCGCCAACGAGGTCGTCATCACCGACAGCGCGAAGCTCTCTGATGCCGCGGCGGCCGGCATCCTGGAAGTCAGCCAGAGCAAGGACGGCACGCTGAAGGTTCGCATGCACGACAAGCTGGGGGCGCTGGTGAAGATGGGGCAGCACCTCGGCATGTTCCGACCGGCGCCGTCGCCCGACGCGCCCGGCAAGAAGGAAATCGCTCAACAGGGCGCGCACGGTGCCGAGCAGGGCACTTCCTGGGACGGGTTGCTGAACTGATGGCTTGGAACCTGTCTTGCCCTGACTGGCCGGAGCGTCTTCGGTCGGGTCGCTCGCTGCTGCCCGACCTGCCGCTCGATATGGCGCAGGCGGACAGGGCGGTTGCAGTCTTCAACCGGCTGAAGCTGGCCGATGTCCCTGGCACGCCGACGCTGGATATGGCCGCCGGTGACTGGTTCCGCGACATCGTACGCGCGCTGTTCGGCTCGATTGATCCGGTCTCCGGCGAACGTCACATCCGCGAAATCCTGACGCTGGTCCCGAAGAAAAACTCGAAGACCAGTTATGGCGCCTTGCTCATGCTGACCGCGCTGCTGCTGAACAAGCGGCCGAAGGCGAAGTTCATCATGACCGCGCCGACGCAGGACATCACGGAACTCGCGTTCAACCAGGCCGAAGGCGCGATCGGGCTGGATCCGGTTCTGGATGCCAAGTGCCACGTCCGGTCCCACCTGAAGACGATCGTTCACCGCCAGACCGGCGCGACGCTGGAGGTCATGACCTTCAACCCGTCGGTTCTGACCGGCCAGAAGCCAGCCGGCATCCTGCTCGACGAGTTGCACGTCTGCGCGAAGATGAGCAAGGCGGCGAGCGCGATCCGTCAGCTTCGCGGCGGCATGCTGCCGTTCCCGGAAGCGTTCTTCGTTTTCATCACGACACAGTCGGAGGAGCCGCCCACCGGCACCTTCAAGGCTGAACTGACGAAGGCGCGCGCGATCCGCGACGGCAAGCAGTCCGGCATCATGTTGCCTGTGCTCTACGAGCTTCCGGAAGAGATCCAGCGCAGCGAAGAGGCGTGGCGCAACCCGATCCACTGGCCGATGGTCACGCCGAACCGCGGGAGGTCGATCAGCATCGAGCGGTTGCTTGAGGGCTTCCACACTGCGGAGACGACCGGGCCAGACGAACTGCGGGCTTGGGCATCGCAGCACCTGAACCTGGAAATCGGGCTATCGCTCGGAACGGATCGTTGGGCCGGCGCCGACTTCTGGGAATCCTGCGGCGACGCGGCGATCACCCTGGAGGCGATCCTGGAGCGGTGCGAGGTGGCGGTGGTCGGGATCGACGGCGGCGGGCTCGACGACCTGCTCGGCCTGACCGTGCTGGGGCGTTGCCGGGAGACGCGGCGTTGGCTGATCTGGTGCCACGCCTGGGCGCACAAGATCGTGCTGGACCGCCGGAAGGAGATCGCGCCCCGCCTCCTCGACTTCGAGAAGGACGGCAACCTGACCATCGTCACCGACCCGGCCCAGGCCGTCACCGAGCTGGCCGACGTCGTCATGCGGGTCGAGCAGGCCGAACTGCTGGCCGAGCAGGGAATCGGCGTCGACGCCGCCGGCATCGGCGAGATTGTCGACGAGCTGACCGGGCGCGGCATCGCGCTGGACCGGATCATCGGGATTTCGCAGGGCTGGAAGCTGAATGGCGCCATCAAGACGGCCGAGCGCCGGCTGGCGTCGGGCACCGCGGCGCACGGCGGGCGGGCGATGATGGCGTGGTGCGTCGGCAACGCCCGCATCGTCCAGGCCGGCAACGCCGTCTCGATCACCAAGCAGGCCAGCGGAACGGCCAAGATCGACCCGCTGATGAGCACGTTCAACGCTGTGGCGCTCATGGCGACCAACCCGGCGGCGCGCGGCCCCTCGGTCTACGCGACCCGCGGCCTGCTGATCCTGTGAGGCGCTGATGGGCTTGTTCGACTTCTTCCGCGCCGGCCGGGCGCAGGGCGGCCAGCGGCCCCAGGCGAGCGGCGGGCAAGCTTTCACCGGCCTGGACGATCCGAGCTTGCTGGAGTTCCTGCGCACGGGCGGCGTCGCCGGCACCACGGTGTCGGTGGAGGAGGCGTTGCGGAACTCGGCCGTCTTCCGCTGCGTCGATCTGGTGTCGAGCAGCATCGGCATGCTGCCGATCGTCCTCATGCGCCGGGAAGCCGGCTCCGTCGTGAAGGACGAGGACCACCCGCTGTTCGATTTGCTCGCCTACCAGCCGAACGGCTGGCAGACGGCCTTCGAGTTCAAGCAGCTCATGCAGGCCTGGGTGCTGGTCCACGGGAACGCCTATGCCATCATCGTGCGGACCGGCGCCAGGATCACGCAGTTCATTCCGGTCGACCCCTGTCGGGTCCGGGTGCGGCAGATGCCCGACCTGTCGGTGCGCTACGAGATCACCCGCGCCGACGGGACGCAGGGCACCTACGAGGCGCGTGATGTCCTGCATCTGCGCGGCTTGTCGCTGAACGGCCTGACGGGAATGTCCCGCGTCCAGAAGGCCGCCGAGACCATCTCGCTCGCGCTCCAGTCCGGCCGCGCCGCGGAGCGCATCTTCCGCAACGGCATGATGGTCGGCGGCAACCTGAAGCACCCCGGCAAGCTGGGGCCGGAGGGGAAGCAGTTCCTCCGCGACTCGTTGACCGAGATCCACGCCGGCCCGGAGAACGCCGGCAAGTGGATCATCACCGAGGAGGGCATGGAGGCCAAGCCCTTCGCCAACACCGCCAAGGATTCCCAGTTGGTCGAGGCCCGCGCCTCGCTGGTCGAGGAGATCGCCCGCGTCTTCGGCGTGCCGCGCCCGCTGATGGGAGTCGACGACACGTCCTGGGGCTCGGGCATCGAGCAGTTGAGCATCCTTTTCGTCCGCTACGGCCTGGCGCCATGGTTCCAGGCCTGGGAGCAGGCGATCACCCGATCCTGCATCCCCCTCCCGGATCGCGGGACCGTCTTCCCCGACTTCGACGAGACCGAGCTGCTGCGCGGCACACTGAAGGATCAGGCCGAGTTCTTCGCCAAGGCGCTGGGTGCCGGCGGCCAACGGCCATGGATGGAAGTCAACGAGGTCCGTGAATCGGTCGGCCTGGGCCGGCACGCCGACGGCGGCGGCCTCGTCAGTGCAGGAGAAAACCGCAATGTCGCTCCGTAATCTCCCGGTCGCCCAGGCGTTCGAGCGCCCCGAGGGGCTGCACTGGGATCCGCCATCCGACGCGCTGGAGCGCTGGTCCGCCACGGCCTCGGCGGCGGCCGACGAGCCCGGCACGATCAGCATCATGGACGTCATCGGCGTCGATTGGTGGACCGGCGAGGGTGTCACCGCCAAGCGCATTTCCGGCGCGCTGCGCGCGATCGGCGCCAAGCCGGTGACGGTCAGCGTCAACAGCCCCGGCGGCGACATGTTCGAAGGGCTGGCCATCTACAATCTGCTGCGCGAGCACCCGGCCGAGGTGACCGTCAAGGTGATGGGGCTGGCCGCATCGGCGGCCTCCATCATCGCCATGGCCGGCGACCGCATCGAGGTGGGGCTCGGCTCCTTCCTGATGATCCACAACGCATGGGGCTCCGTCGTCGGCAACCGCCATGACTGGCGGGCCGCCGCCGACACCTTCGAGCAGTACGACGCGGCGATGGCCGACATCTACGCCGCGCGCACCGGCCAGACGGTCAAGGCCGTCGCCCAGCTGATGGACGCCGAGACCTTCATGCGGGCGTCGGAGGCCGTCGACAAGGGCTTCGCCGACGCCACCTTCAACGACCCCGCCCCCTCTTCCGACGGCGCCACCGCGCGGGCCGAGCTGTCCGCCCGGCGCCGTCTCGACGCCCTTCTCGCCAAGGACGGCCTGCCGCGCTCCGAGCGGCGCCGCCTGATGCGCGAAGCCCTCGGCACGTCCAGCGCTGCCGAGCCCCCCGCCACGCTCCGCGCTGGCTTCGATCCCGCCGCAGCCCTGCGGCTTCTCGAAACCATTCGATCCTGAAAGGACGACATGAAGATGCTGACCACCCGCAAGCGCGGGATCGCATCGGTGCGCGCGGACGCGACCACCGATGCCAACACCATCCTGGCCAACCTACAGAAGGCATTCTCCGAGTTCAGGACGGAGCACGGCGAACAGATCAAGGAGATGAAGAAGGGCTTCGACGACGTCGTGAAGGTGGAGAAGGTCGACCGCATCAACGCCGCCGTCACCGACATGCAGAAGGCTCTCGACCAGACGAACGCCCAGCTGGCCGCCCTGAAGCTGAACGGCACCGGCGGCGGCGACAACGACCCGGCGCGCGCCGAGCACGCCAAGGCGTTCGGCCAGTTCTTCCGCAAGGGCGTCGACGCCAACCTGCGCGACCTGGAGGTGAAGGCGAAGCTCAACACCCAGAGCGATCCGGACGGCGGCTATGTCGTGCCGGTGGAGATGGAGTCCGGAATCGACCGCGTGCTCGGCACCATGTCGTCGATGCGCTCCGTCGCCACCGTGCGCTCGATCGGCGCCGCCGCCTACAAGAAGCTGGTGAACGTCGGCGGCGCCACCAGCGGCTGGGTGGGCGAGAACAGCGGCCGGCCCGAAACCGCCACGCCCCGGCTGATCGGCCTGGAGTTCGGCATGAAGGAGCTGTACGCCCAGCCGGCCGCGACCCAGACCATGCTCGACGACGCCTCCATGAACATCGAGCAGTGGCTCGCCGACGAGGTGTCGATCGAGTTCGCCGAGCAGGAGGGCGCCGCCCACATCAGCGGCAACGGCGTGGACGAGCCGCGCGGCCTGCTGTCCTACGACAAGGTGGCGAACGCCGATCACGCCTGGGGCAAGCTGGGCTTCGTCGTCTCCGGCGGCGCGGCGGGCTTCGCCGCCTCCAGCCCGTCGGATGCCTTCCTCGATCTGATCTACGCCCTGAAGCGGGGCTACCGTCAGAACGCCTCCTGGCTGATGAACGACGCCACGGTGGGCAAGATCCGCAAGTTCAAGGACGGTCAGGGCAACTACCTGTGGCAACCGTCGGTGCTGGCCGGCGAGCCCGCCTCCTTCATGGGCTACCCGCTGGTGGACGACGACAACATGCCCGACGTCGCGGCTGGCGCCTTCCCGATCGCCTTCGGCGACTTCAAGCGCGGCTACCTGATCCTGGACCGGGTCGGCGTGCGGGTGCTGCGCGACCCGTTCACCAGCAAGCCGAACATCCTCTTCTACACCACCAAGCGCACCGGCGGCGGGGTGCAGAACTTCGAGGCGTTCAAGCTGCTGAAGATCGCCGCCTGATCCTCGGCGGCCTTCGGGCCGCCGCATCCCCTTTTCCAGGCCTGAAGGAGGGCCTTCCATGCGCGACCTGATGAACAGCATCGCCCCGAAGCGGGCGATCTCCCCGGCGGCTGCCGTCACCGACAACACGCCCATCGTCTCCCAGATCATCGACATGCTGGGCTATGGCAGCCTGACGTTCCTGATCCTCACCGGCGCCCTGGCCGATGCCGACGCCACCTTCACCGTGCTGGTCGAGCACGGCAACGCCGCCAACCTGTCCGACGCCGCCGCGGTGCCGGATGTGGATTTGCTCGGCACCGAGGCCCTGGCGAGCTTCACCTTCGCGGACGACGACAAGGTGTTCAAGATCGGCTACGTCGGCATCAAGCGGTATGTCCGGCTGACCGTGACGCCGGCCAACAACACCGGGAACAGCTTCGTCTCGGCGGTGGCGTTGCTCGGCCACCCGGCGATGTTCCCGACCAGCAACCCGCCGGCCTGACCCTGACGGGGCGCCCGCTGTGGCGCCCCCTCGCTCCGGAGCGTCCCGCATGACCGTCGTGACCCTGGACGAGGCCAAGGCGCACCTCCGCGTCGATGGCGACGCCGATGACGCCGACATCACGCTGAAGCTGTCGGCGGCGGAGGGCGCCGTCGCGCAGCACCTCGACCGGCCGCTGCCCTGGCAGGACGGCGAGGGCGCCGAGGTGCCGGTGCCCGACCCGGTGAAGCTGGCGATCCTGCTGGTGCTCGGCGACCTCTACGCCAACCGCGAGGCCGCCATCATCGGCGCCACCCACGTCAAGAACTCCACCGTCGCGTGGTTGCTCGACCCGTACCGCCGGATCACCTTCGCATGAAGCCGCTGCTGATCCTGGGCTTTGCCGCCGGCCTGTTCGACGATCTGGCGGCGCTGGGCCCGATCGACGCCGACGTCATGGCGGTGAACCGGGCCGGGCTGGTCGTCGGGGCGCTCGACCATTGGGTGTCGCTGCATCCCGACCAGCTCGCCGGCTTCGCCCGGCGCCGTGCGGCCGACGGCCTGGTTGGCGGCTTCACCACCTGGGCGCCCGATCCGAGCCCCGGCATCGACCGGGTGACGGCGGACATCGAGCGGTTCGGCACCTCCAGCCTCTACGCCGTCCGCATCGCCCTCCACCAACTCGGCTACCGCCGGGTGATCCTGGCCGGCGCGCCGCTGGACGATGCCCAGCCCTATGCCGACGGGTCGCCCATCCCGCGCCGTCTCGGCGGCCACCGGCCGGCATGGCATCATGCCGCGCCGGAGATGGCCGGCCGGGTGCGCTCGCTGTCCGGCTGGACCCGCTCGCTTCTGGGAGCCCCGACGCAGGCGTGGTGGGCGCCATGATCGGGGCCGGCGAGCTGGACCAGCGCATCAGGATCGAGCGGCCCGACAACACACCCAACGGTCGCGGCGGCGTGGTCAAGGGATGGGCCGAGGTGGCGACCGTCTGGGCCAGGGTGCGGCCGGTCTCCGGGCGTGAGCTCGCCGCCTCCGGTCAAATCGAGGCGGCGGCGGTCTATCGCATCGCCATCCGCCGGCGCACCGACGTCACCGCCGGATGCCGGATCGTCTGGCAGGGCAAGGCGATGAATGTCCGGTTCACTCCCGACACGGGGTCGCGCACCGCCTTCATATTCATCGACTGCGAAGCCGGCGTGCCCATCTGAGGAAAATCCGCCATGGCGCGAAGCAAGGTCAAGGGTGCGGCGAAGTTGCAGCGCACCCTGCGCAAGCTGCCCGACGAGGTGACGGGTGAGGTGAAAGAGGCGGTGGCGGAATCCGCCCTGATCCTCTTCGCCGACGCCCGCAAGCTGATGCCGAAGCCCGGCGCCGGCCACCCCTACGCCGATGGCACCCTGGAGCAGCGCTTCAAGGTGCGGATCGACCGGAGCGGCCTGAAGGCCCGCGTCGGTTCATGGGGCGGGAACCGGGCCGCGCATATCCATCTTGTCGAATTCGGAACCGTGGCCAGCGAGGGAATCGACAAGAACGGCAACCCTTTCAAGCACGCCGCCACCCCGGCGATGCCTTTCCTGTTCCCGGCCTATGAGGCCAACCGCAACGCCCCGATCCAGCGCGTGCGGGTCGCGGTTGGCCGGGCTCTGGCGCGCGTCGTCGCGGGCGGAAAGGGGATGGAATGAGCCTCGCCGCCGATCCGCTCCAGGCCGCGCTCTACGCCCGCCTGACTCCCGCCGTCGCGCCGGTGCCGGTGGTGGAGAGCATGCCGCAGGGCCAGCCCTATCCCTTCGTCAGCATAGGCGAGACCAGCGCGACCCCTTCGACGCTGGTCGATGTCGAGGCCGAGGAGCATCTGGTCACGCTCCATGTCTGGTCCGATCAGGACTATCCGGAGGCCAACGGTCTGCTGGCCCGGATCCGAACGGCCCTGCACGACCGGCCATTGACGGTTGCCGGCTTCCGGCCGGCGCGCCTGCTGTTCCGCCACTCCACCGTCTTCACCCAGCCGGACGGCGTCATCCGTCACGGCGTGATCCAGTTCCGGGCGCTGGTCCTGCGCTCGTGACCCGGCGGCGCCCGCCGCATCCACGCACACGAGAGGGTTTCCCCCATGGACGTCCAATCCACGATTGGCTCGAAGCTGTTCGTTGGCTCGAAGGCGAACAGCCTGACGGCCGACACCTACATCCGCATCGGCAAGATCGAGAACTTCGGCGAGTTCGGCGACGAGGCCGAGGTGATCAAGTTCAACGCCACCGACGAGGGCAAGGTCTACAAGGGCAAGGGCATCGTCGATCCCGGCGCCATGCAGATGACGATCGCCGACATCGAGGACGATCCCGGCCGCGAGCGGCTGGACGCGGCGATGATCGACCCGGCGGCCTACAACTTCTACGTCGAGAAGAACAACGTCGACCGCGACCCGGACACCGGTTTGCCGCTGCCCGGCCATCACGGCACCCGCTTCTATTTCCGCGCCCTGGTCACCTCCACCCGTCGCGTCCCTGGCGGCGCCAGCGACGTCTGGAAGCGCTCCCTGAAGCTGGAGCTGACCGAGAGCTACACGCCGGTGCCGAAGGGCAGCTCGTAACGCCCGTCGCGTCCAGCGTGCGGGCCGGCGGCGGGTCAGGGCGCCGCCGGTCCTTCCTTCATCCGCCCTGACGCCTTTCCTCTGACGAAGAAGGTTCGAACCCATGTCCACCCCGAAGTATGCCCGCGGCGTCGTCACCCTGACCATCGACGGCGAGACCGTGGAGCTGCGCTGCACCCCGCGCGCCGCCGCCGCCATCAGCAAGGCCACCGACGGCCTGCAAAACGCCCTGTCGGCGCTGATCGCCATCGACTATCCCAAGGTGGTCACCATCTTCGCCGCCGCTTCCGGCCGCTCCGGCGAGGCTGCCGACGACGCCGTGTTCGGCTACGGCATCACCCCCACGGCCCGCGTGCTCTACCAGTACATCCTGATGCTGCTGAACGGCGGCCGGACGGAGGAGGAGCGCCGCGCCGACGCCGAGGAGGCTGAACGGGGAAACGGCGCGGTGGCGGCGGTGGAAGGCGAGGCCGCCGCTTCCTGACCGTCGAGGCGTACCTCGACGATCTCGTTGAGCGGGTGCTCGGGGCCAAGGACTGGTCCCCGGACACCGTGCTCGACACGCCCATTCCGCTTCTGGAGATGGCCCTGCGGGGCACCATGAAATTCGTCGTCGACACCTCGCCGTTCGCCAGCCGGCGCGATGAGGATGCCGACGACGAGTTCCCCGCCGATTCGGAGACGGCCACCGCCGATCTGGTCGATTTCCTCTCTCGTCGCTCGAAAGGAAGGCCGCCCCCATGAGGAGCGGCCTTCGCTGTTTGCAGGGGGCCGCCCATGGCTGAAGATCTCGCCGGCTTGTCCATACCGATCGAAGCGTCGACGGCTCTCCTGCGGCAGCAGATGGAGCAGGCGGCGCAGGTCGTCGGCGGCTCCACGGACAAGATCGATCGCTCTCTGGCCAAGGTCGACAAGGCGTTCGATCGGCTCGACGCCGCGTCGCGGGCGGTCAAGCGGGCCGTCGGCGCCGTGCAGAAGGACGTCGACGCGGCGGCGGCCGGGCTGATCAACAGCGCTGACAAGATCGACCGCCGCCTGGGCATCCTCGGCCAGTCGGCCAGGGCGCCAACACGGAATCCCGCCGCGCCTACATCGAGGCGTGGGGCCGCGAGTTGGACCTGCTGGAAGGAAAGTTCGACCCGGTCACCACCGCCGCCAAGCGCTACGAGGCCGAACTGGCGGACCTACAGGACGCCCAGCGCGCCGGCATCGTCACCGGAGATGCCTACGAGCGCGAGTTGCAGCGCATCGCCGACGCCCACGACCCGGCCACCATCGCCGCCCGCAAGCTGCGGGAGGAGGCCGAGAAGGACGCCGCCGCCTTCCGCGTGCTGGAGGATCGGCTGGACACTCTCGGCGCCGCGACGCGCCGGGCGGCGGAGACACAGGCCAAGCTCGACAAGGCCTTGTCCGAAGGCCGGATCTCGTACGAGCGCTACACCGTCCTGTCGCGAGCCCTCAACGACACCGGCCGCGCCGGCGAGACCGCGGCCAAGGGGACCAAGCTCGCCGCGCACGAGCTGACCAACCTGACCTACCAGCTCCAGGACACCGTCGTCAGCCTGGCCGGCGGCATGAACCCGCTTCTGGTGCTGATGCAGCAGGGGCCGCAGGCGACCAGCGCCGTCGGCGGCGTCGGCCGCGCTTTGTCGCTGCTGGCCAGCCCGGCTGGACTGGCGACTCTGGCCATCGGCGGTGTAGCGGTCGGCTTCGGCCTGGTCGCGGTCGCTTCCGAGAAGCACCAGAAATCCATCCTGGCGGTCAACACCTCGACGCGCTTGATGGGCGACGCCATCGGCCTGTCGTCGACGGCGCTGGAGGATCTGGCCGTCCGGTCGGCCGAGACCGGCAACATCACCGTCACCGCCGCCCGCGAGCAGGAATCCGCCTACATCCGCACCGGCAAGATCGGCGCGGAGTCGATGGAGGCGCTGATCGGGCTGTCGCGTGACTACGCCGCCGCGACCAACAAGAGCGCGGACGAGGCGACGGCCGACCTTGCCGGACTGTTCTCGGATCCGGTCGCCGGCATGGAGCGCCTACAGGCGGCCTACGGCATTCTGACCGCCAAGGAGATGGAGCACGTCCGCCAGCTCAAGGCGACCGGCCGCGAGGAGGAGGCCCGTGTCCTGTTGGCCGACAGGCTGGGCAACCGCGTGCGGGGGCTGGCCGACAACACCACCACCTTCGCCCAGGCGTGGGAGCGTGTCGGCCGGGCCAGCAGCAACGCCTTCGACGCGGTGGGTCAAGCCGTAGCGCCGGAGACCAACGCCCAGGCCATCAAGCGGCTGGAGGAGGAGCGCCGCCGTCTGATCGAGGCGCGTAACCTTGACCAGGCGCGTGTCGACGCCGAGACCGGCGGTGCTGCGGGCCGCGAGGCCGTTCCGATCGACAGCCGGCTGGCGGCGCCCGGCATGGCGACCTACGACCGGGACCTTGCCGCGAAGGACGCCGAGCTGACGCGCCGCCGCGCGGTGGAGGCGCGCGCCCGCGAGCAGGCCGCCCTGCTGAAGGACGTCCGCGACCGGGACCGGTTCCAGGTCGAGGCCGACGAGATCACCCGCGCCGCCCGGCCGCTTGGCACCCAGGTCGACGCCGTCACCGAGAAGGTGACGAAGCTGAAGCGCGCCTTCGGCGAGGACATGGCCGGCGCGTCGGATCAGGCGAAGGTGGGTCTGGCCGGGCTGGAGAACCAGCTTGCCGACCTGAACACGGTCGCGGCCAACGGCGGCGACCTCGACGCCTACAAGCGCAAGCGGCAGGCCGAGGCGGACAAGCAGGCCGCCGGCATGGTCGGCCCGGCGCGCGAGAAGTTCCTGGCGCAGCAACGCCAGGAAATCGAACTGTTCGGCACCGCGACCAGCAAGGCCGAGCGCAAGGCCCAGGTCGACGCCGCGGGCGCCGCCGTCACCAACAGCCAGACGCAGGCCATCGCGGCGCAGAACGCCCAGACCGCCGCCGCCATCCGGGGCACGGTCGCGGCGGCCGACGCCTACCGGGAATCCCTGGCGGCCGGCATCGAAGCGGACGCGCGACGTCAGGCGCAGAGCGAGGCGGTCACGTCGGCGATCGACGTCGAGGCCCGCACGCGCCAGCTCGTCGCCGAGCGTGCCGGCGAAGAGGCCGTGTCGCTGGCCCAGGCGACGCAGCAGATCGAACTGGAGACAGAGGCGCAGCGCGGCGTGGTCGACGCCACCGGCGAGAGCGTGGCGGTCCGGATGGAGGCCGAGCGCGCCGCCCAGGTCGCCAAGACGACGTCGACGGCACTCGCCGCCGCCCAGGCGGCCGAGAAGGCGGGCAACATCGAGCTGGCCAAGCGGCTGCGCGAGTTGGCGGCCGGCTACGACGCCGCCTCGAAGAAGGCCGCCGCCCTGTCCCGCGTCGACGCGCTGAAGCAGTACAACCAGCAACAGCGCGACACCCTGGAGCAGCAGCGCCTGGAAGCCTCGCTCGTCGGCCGGACGGCGGACGAACGGACCCGCGCGCTCGCCATCCAGCAGGCCGAGTTGCTGATCCGTCAGCGCGGCATCGACGTCACCAAGGAGCTGTCGGAGGAGGAGCGGAAGGTCGTCGACCAGACGCGCCAGCTTGCCGTCGAGACCGCCGACCTGCAAATCGCCACCGAACACAGCCGGGACGCCTGGGAAGGCGTCGGCGACGCGATCGACGATGCGGTGGTGCGCCCGCTGGAATCGGCGGTCGACGCCATCGTGAAGGGCCAGGGCGAGACGGTGAAGTGGGGCAACCTCTGGCGTGCAGCTCTGACCTCGCTGGCGGTCGACGTCGGCAAGATGGCTCTCGTCAACCCGGCGAAGAACGCGCTCGGCATCGGAGGCGGCAACAGCCCCTCGCTGTGGGACCTGGGCGGTGGCAGCGGTTCCGGCGGCATCAGCCTCACCAACAACGATGGCTCAGGCATCCTCAGCCTCGGCGGGTTGGCGTCGAAGGCGTCCGGTGGCTGGCTGGACCGGCAGTTCGGCGGGGGCATCAGCAGCGCATCGTCCTGGCTGAACACGTCTGCCTATGGCGGGCCGTCCAGCTCCATGATGGCCGGCATCGACGATGTCGGTCAGCTCGGCTACGCGCCGGGGACCGGAGCGGGCGTCACCTATGGCGACATGATCGGCGGCGTCGGTTACGGCGTCGGCGCGATTTCCAGCTTTGCCAACAACAAGCCGGTGAGCGGCATCGCCAACACCGCCGCCACGGTGATGAGCTTCATCCCTGGCTTGCAGATGTACGCCCCAATCGTCGCCATCGCCGGGACGCTGTTGGAAGGGCTGTTCGGTCAGGATCGGGGTCCGCCGACCGCCGCCGCCACCGTCACCTATCGTGACGGCAAGCAGGTCGTCTCCTCCGCCGCGACCGACAACGAAGACGACCCGCAACAGGCGCAGCAGCTCCTTGAATCGATCACCGCGGCGACGAGCCAGTTTATCGGGGCAATCGGAGGCAAGACGACGGCGGATTTCGGCGTCGGCGTCGAGGGACGCGACGGACGGTACAAGGCCCGCACCTTGACCGGCGAGCTGACTGGCGACTTCGGCTCGCTCGACGAGGCGGTGATCGCCGCCTTCAAGAAGAACGTCGAGGGTGGGCTGGTCGATGCCTCCACCGATGTCCTGACGGCGGTGAAGAACGTCTCGACCAAGGACATCAACGAGTTCATGGCGAAGATGAGCTTCGCCGCGAACTTCCAGGACAGCATCGACGCCATGACGCAGTCGATCGGCCTGGAGGACACCGCCCGCAAGCAGGGCAAGGCGTCGGCCGAGGAGCTGGCCAAGCAGCTCACCGAGTTCCGCACCACCACGGCGGAGCTGGGGCTGGACGTCGGCAAGGCCGATGCGGCGACCAAGCAGTATGTCGACACGCTCGTGTCCGGCGCCGACCCGAAGACCTACACCGCGTTCGAAGCCCAGGTGGCAACGGCCACGGCGCAGTGGGAGGCCATGGGGCCGGTGCTGCAGGCCGTCGGCTACAGCGCCGAGGAGGCCAGGAAGAAGATCACCGAGGGTCTGACCAACACCCTCAACAAATTGCGCGCCGCCTACAACGCCGACCTGACCACCCGCTACAACACCGCGTCGGGCAAGGGCTACCTCAACGATCTGGCTGGGCTGGAAGGCCAGCGGATCACCGATGTCCGCAACGGCGCGGCCATCGGCCAAGGTCCCGAACGGGCCTGGGAGGTGTTCAACGCCGGGGTTGCCTCGATCCTCTCCGGCCTGACCGCGTCCCAGCTCGACGAGGTGGCGCGGACCTATGGCGGCGCCGTGGGCGACCTCGCGCGGCAGATGCAGGCCGCGACCGTGGTGACGAAGGCCGCCAGCAATCAGCAGGCCCGTGAGGATCTGACGGGGCGGGCCCTGCGCGGCCTGGGCCGAACCGACGAGGCCGACGATTACGAGCGTGGCGTCAAGCAAGCCCGCGAGATCGCGCAGGCGGTGACCGACGGTCTCGACGACGTCACGGTCGCGGCCATGAAGTACGTCCAGTGGTTGGACAACGAGGCGGTGGCGCGCGATCGGGCCGCCACCCGCGACGCCAAGAACGCCGGCATCTATATCCGGGGCGCCTCCGCCAAGGGGGGTGACGTCTGGGCCGCCACCATGCGGGCCGACCTGTCGGCGGCGGGGGAGCGCCGGGACGCCTGGAACGCCGGCCTGCGCGGCGGTGACCTGACCCGGCTGGATCAGGTGTTGGCCTACGACCGTGCCAACGCCATCGCCAAGGCCAAGCAGCAGGAACTCCTGACCGCCTACGACCAGCAAATCCGGGGCCTTCAGCAGAGCAGCCAAGCCGCCCGCGACTTCGTCTCGACCTTCGGGCAGGCGGTGCGCTCGATTCGGCAGGCGATGAAGGATTGGCTGATCGGCGAGGCCTCCCCCCTGACACCCGGCCAGCAAAAGGACACGCTGGAAGATCAGATCGCCGAGACCTTCGCCAAGGCGATGGGCGGCGACGCCGAAGCCCTCGCCGCCATCGTGCCGCTGCTCGAAAAGCGCAACACCCTGGAAGCCGAGCAGACGGCGAAGACCGAGCGGACGCTGTTCGACGACAGCTTGGCCAAGCTGGCGGCGCTGGACGAGACGTTCGGGCCGCAGCTCGACGCGGCCGAGCGCCAAGTCAAGATCGCCGACGAGGCGCTGAAGGTCGCGCAGCAGGAAAGGGATGCCGTCGCGCGCTACGGCGAGCGGCAAATCGCCGTCACCCAGGATCTCAAGGATGGCGTGCTCGCCGCCTTCGGCGACCTGACGGCGGCGGTCAACGCCATCGACCTGGGCGGCACCACCTCGACGCCGGCACCGGCGAACCCGGAGATCGCCAAGCAAAGCGCCTGGATGGCCGAGTGGTTCCAGCGGTTCGATCAGCTTGTCGCGGGGGAGAAAAGCGGTGCTCTGACCGAAGCCCAGGTGAAGCAGCAGGGCACGTCCCTCTGGCAGGAGAAGGTCGACGGCATCAACGCGCTGGGCAGCGACCCGGCGGTCTGGCGCGCGGTGATCGCCACCGCCCGGCAGGCCCCGGCGGGCGGCCCGACGGCCGACTGGATCACCCAGGTCGCCCACGACAAGGGAATCCCGACCTTCGCCACCGGCGGCGACCACGCCGGCGGCCTCCGCCTCGTCGGTGAGCGGGGATGGGAGATCGAGGCCACCGGCCCGAGCCGCATCTGGACCGCCGAGCAGATCGCCACCGCCCTCGCCGCAGCCCGCGGCGAGCTGGGGCCCAACGTCGTCGGCTTCCTGCCGGCGGGCCAGGACGGCGGGGCCGGCGGCGCGGCGCTGGTCAAGGCCATGGGCGAGGTTGGCCGGAAGGTCGGCGAGGTGCTGACCGAACTGACCGCCGGCAACCACGACGCCGCCATGCAGCGCCTTCGCGCGGCCGGGGACCTGGCCGCCCGCCTCGATCGTCTCAGCACCGACCTTGCCGACCTTCCCCGGCGCATCGCCGCCGCAGGCTGATCCGGAGTTCCCATGAAAAAGCACCTCTACGAGCTGCTGACCCATCACCGGGCCAGCGGGCATCAACACCGCTGGCACCTCTGCGCCGGGTCGCAGGGCTACCAGTCGCGCGCCGACGACACGCCGGCGTCGGTCACATGGCTGCCGCTGGTCGGGCAATGGGCCGAGGTGATCATCCAGGCGGCGGGCGACGGCAACAGCGGCCTGAAGCGGGACGATCTCACCCTGATCAACGTCCGGACGCCGGACGCGCTCCCCCGCTACGCCAGCGTCTACGACGTGACCGCCGAGGCTCTGACCCGGGTGGAGCTGGGCGCCCGGCCGCTCAACGTCCTGCTGACCGACTACGTGATCCAGCGCATCACCGAGAAGGAGGTGGACGAGGCCGCCGCCTACGGCACCGCCGTGACGGTGTGGAGCGCCCGCGCCGGCATTCCGGCGCTGGAGCGCACCGCGATCCGCGTCCCGCTCTACGACCGGCAGGCCGATTTCGACACCCCCGTCCAGACCCGGCGCTACCTGGGGACCGGCGGCTACGAGGGCCCAGCCGAGCTGAAGGACACCCTGAAGGAGGACGCGCTGGGCTGGTGCCCGATGGTCAGCCCGACCTATCTCGGCGTCATCGGCGGGCTGCACCGCTGGGGAGTCAGCGGCGGCCAGCCGATCGAGGACGTCCCGCGCGGCTGGTCGAGCGCCGCCGCCTGCATCAAGGTCACCGGCACCCCGACGTCGGGCCAGTATGTCGTCGATCTGGCGACCGGCTACATCGGTACGTCGACCAAATACGAGGACTTCCGCGTCGAGGTGAAGGGCCGGAAGTTCGGCGGCGTCTGGAAGCGCTACCCCGGCGAACTCACGTTGGCACTCGCCGTCGAGGCCGGGCTGGTCACCAGCGGCAGCGGCGCCGGTATAGACGCCACGCCGCGCACGGTCGGCGTCTACCTGCCGGCCGGCGACGGCCGGTCGCACCGGGACGTTTACGACAGGCTGGTCGGCTCGGTGGCGCGCGGTCGCTGGTACATCGGCATCGGTGACGACCTGGTTGTCACACGCCTGCCGCGCGCGGCCGGGGCCACCCCGGTGCGTTCCTACCGCCGGGCCGGCGGCGGCACGCCCGGCCTGAAGCCGCTGACCCGCACCAACACCCCGCCGCCCAAGCAGGTGATCCTGCGCTACGCCGAGAACCCCAACCCCGACAGCCGCACCGCCGACACCGCGAGCGCGGCCGACACGGCGCTGTGGACGCAGCCTTGGCGTGAGGCGGCGTCGGTCACCGACGCGGCGATCGTCGCGGCCTACGGCGTCGGCGCCAAGGTCGAGTATGTCGAGACCGCCCTGGCTCTCGAAGCGGACGCGGTGGCCGAGCTGGCGGCGTGGGTGGCGGAGCGGACCAACCCGCCGCAGCCCTACGAGCTGAAGGTGACCGATGGCGCCCCCGGCGTGTGGATCGGCGACGTCGTCCGGGTCGAGGACGATCTGGCCGGCTTCGAGGCGGGCGCCCCGGTGGTGCTCTACGGCCGGACCAACCGCGACCGCGGCGGCGGCGCCACCCTCTACGTGGAGAGCTGACCGTGGCCGGGTTCTTCACCGACACCAACGAGTGCGGCAACGACGTCGAGAACCCGTGCGCGGTGACCAGCCCCGGCACGAGCTGGGCGACGACCGCGCCGCTCGCCGCGCTGCTGACCACGCCGCTCGTCGACGCTGCGGTGTCCGACCGGCTCGGCACGGCCGACGATCCGGTGGTGATCGACATGGAATGGGTGTTCCCGGTCGATCTCGCCTATGGCGGGCTGTTCTCGGTCAACCTCTGGCAGGAAGCCCGCTGCCGGATGGAGGCGTGGCTGGACACCGGACGGACGGTGAAGGTGGCCGACACCCGCTATCCCAACGGCCGGGACCGCCGCGTCATCCCCGGCCTGTACGACCCGAAGACCCTACAGCCGGGCTATGCGTCCTGGCTGCGTGGCGGGCTGCGCAACAAGGAGTTCCGCCTCTACTCAACCAACATCCACGCGAACGTGCCGCTGTGCCGGGCGCGGGTGGTGCGCTGGTCGCTGTGGGGCGGCGCCTACCGGCCGGACGGCACCGACGATACCGTCTATCGCATCGGCCTGGGCTGGGCCGGCGACGGCCTGTCCATCACCCGGCACGCCCCCGGCTCGGGCGACGGCGTCAAGAGCAACACCGAGCTGATCGAGCAGCCGGGCGGCTACGTGTGGACCGAGGCGGGCCTGCGCAAGCGCACCGCCACCATCGATCTCGCAGCGGTGGAGAGCACCGTGCGCGACAAACTGTTCGATGCCGCCCATCGGGCCGGCAACGAGAAGCCCATCGTCTGGCTGCCGCGGGTGGACAGCCCGGAGCAGTGCTTCCGCTACGGCGGCCTGTTCCGCCGGGTCGGCGACCACGCGCACAAGCTGCTGCCGCCCCGCTACGCCAGCACCACCATGGACTTTCTGGAGTGGAAGGAATGAGCCTGTTCAGCGAGGCCCTGGCGCGGCTGCGTCAGTACAACCTGGATCCGTTCAACGCCGTGTCCAACGCCTTTGGGATGACCGGCACGGGCGGCCCCGACACCAATTTCGAGCCGATGCTGGCCGACGTCGTGACGGCGGCCGGGGAAGTGGCGTCGCTGTCGGCCGACGCCTACGCCGTTGGTGGCTCCGCCCGGCTGGCCTGGGACGCCGGAACCGCCGATGCCAACCCCGGCACCGGCAAGCTGCGCGGCAACAACGCGACGCTGGCCGGCATAACCGCGCTCTACGTCTCGACCACCGACGCCGACGGGGCGGACATCGCCGCGCTGCTGGCGACCTGGGGCGCGGGAACGTCGTCGATCAAGGGCGCGCTCCGGCTGGCCGTCGTCGGTGACAGGAGCCAGCGGGCCGATTTCCAGGTGACGGGCGCGGTGGTCGCCCATGCCGGCTATGTGACGGTCCCGGTCGCCTACGTGAGCGCGTCGGCGACCATGACCGCCGGGACGGGGCTGGTGCTGGGCTTCGTGGGGAGGGGTGATGTCGGGAC
Organism: Azospirillum agricola; assembly: GCF_020005195.1. Lineage (NCBI taxonomy): Bacteria > Pseudomonadati > Pseudomonadota > Alphaproteobacteria > Rhodospirillales > Azospirillaceae > Azospirillum > Azospirillum agricola. The sequence continues at coordinate 398,433 of NZ_JAIFZR010000001.1, read as the reverse complement.
ACAGTGGTCCGGCGGCACCCTGACCTCCGCTGTGCAGACGACGGCCGGCACCCTGGCTGCGCCCGGCCTCCAGCTCGGCGAGGCGACCAGCGGCATCTACCGTGTCTCGGCCGGTGTCTGGGCGGCCGTCGCCAACGGCATCGAGGCGTTTCGAGTGCTGGCGACCGGCGTGGTGAGCTTTGCCAAGGCCGTGCGCTCGCCCGCCATCCCGCTGACCTGGGCCAGCACGATCACCATCGACGCCAACCTCGGGAACCGCTTCAGCATCACGCTGGCCGGCGCCACGACCTTTGCGAACCCGACCAACCTGTCGGACGGGCAGGAAATCATCCTGATCATCAAGCAGGACGCCACCGGCAACCGGACGGCCAGTTGGGGCAGCTACTGGAAATTTTTGAACAACGTTGCCCCGGTGCTGTCCACCACGGCCGGCGTCACCGATCGGGTGATCGGTGACGTGGTCGGCACGACGCGGATCGAGTGCAACGCATTTAAGGGGTGGGCGTGATGTTCGGGTACTCGATGGCGATGACCGACGGTGGGTCGCCCTGGGCCGGCTATACTGGAGCTCAGGATGGCGCGGCAACGGCGCTGCCTTGGGCGCTCTCCGCGTCCCCTGGCGGTTCCGCCCGCAGCTCCTACGGCGCGGTGTTGCTGACGCCGACCAAGGGCGTCGTGGCGTGGCCGAACACAAACCGGGGAGACAACTATTGGGGGACCATGTCGTTCTGCGTTTTCAGCCTCAACGGGAACACGATTGCTTGGGGGGCCAAACAGGATTTCGCAGTCTTTGCCGGCACGGGCTACGGCATCGCCGGTCCCAACGGCCAAGAAATTGCGATGAAGCGGGTCAGCGATACCCAGGCCGTCGCTTACTACAGCTCGGACCGCAACGCCAACAATGCCTTTGTCTTCAGCTTGGACGGTGCCGACACCATCACGCTGGGGACGGTGAATAAAGCCGATACCTTCGGCGTGAGTGGGTTTGCTGACCGACTGCAAAACCTGACCCCCGCCACCTGGGTAGACAACGGCACGACACACACCGTTAGCGGCACCAGCATCGCCGGCACCGTCAGCTTGGCGAGCCCCGTGCCTTATGGTTTTCGGGGCTGCGCTGTCCTGGACAGCACCCACGTCTGTGTTGGTGTGACGGACGCCAGCAGCAACCTGACATACAAAATCTACAGCATCAGCGGCACTACTTGGACTGAGATCAGAAACTTCTCTCCGCCCTATGCCGGCAGCAATAGCATCGTCTATGGGCGCGGTCAGATCAGAGAGTGCGGGATTTTCTCGTTCGCGAGCAACGGTTACATGACCGGCTGGGGCAAACTGACCTTCGCGGCTGGCACCTACGTCCCGACCTTCACCGCCTACACCAGCAATCCGCCGACCAATACTTGGTGGTACCAGAACCCCGATGCCCTCACGCCGGACGGCAAGGCCGGGCTGTTCTATCGCGTCTCGGGCAGCAACCTGAGCGTGGCGGCCCAGACCTTCGACACTGGCAGCGCCGTCATGACACCCCCGGTCACCGCAACGACATCCCTGCCGACCAACTCCGCCGTGTCCATCGACGCCTTCCCGGCGAGCCTGCCCAGCAAGGCCGTGCTCAGCTGGAACAACGGCACCGCGCTGTATCTCAAGATCCTCGTCGCCGCCTGATAACGGAGTCCATCATGTCCGTGCAATTCCCGGCCGCGCTCGTGTGGCCTGACAACACCTTCCGCGTCTTTTACCAGGAGCAGGCTTTCGCCGGGTCGGACGGCACCTAGCACCCCGCCTTGGCTTGGACCACCTGGACGGCCGAGGACTGGGCAACCCTGTGCCCCGACGTCCGGCTGCTGCCCGTGGTCGACGAGCCGCCGTCCGTCACCGCTGACCAACGCCTCGTCCGCCATGCGGAGGAGGCGTGGACGCTCGGCGCCGACGCCGTGACGGTGCGGTACGACGTCGTCGACCTGACACCAGCCGAGCTGGCGGCGCAGCTCGCTGCCGACCGGGCCGCCAAGATCCAACAGGTCAACGCCGAGCGCGATCGGCGCTACGACGCGGGCTTCGCCTTCGAGGGCAACATCTACCAGATCGATGTCGAGAGCCGGACCGACATGCTGGCGATCGAGGCCAAGCTCAACCGCGGCGAGGCCAGCCCTCACGGTGGCTACTGGCGCTCCAAGTCCAACGTCATGGTGCCGATGGACGACGTCAAGGTGGCGGCGTTCATTGGGCTGGTCGAGGACCACGTCGGAGCGATCAAGGCCCAGTCGTGGGTGCTCAAGGACGCCGCCGCCGTCTCGCCCGATCCGGCCAGCATCGACCACACCGCCGGCTGGCCTGACAACGGCTGGCGCCGCGACAACACTCCAGCCCTGACCGACCCGGCGCCCGCGAGGCGCCTTTTTCATGACCGGAGGATTCGATGACCACCGTCACCACGCGCCCCGTCTGCGCGACCGCCATCGCTCTCGTCAAGCAGGCCGAGGGCCTGTTCCTGACCGCCTACCGTTGCCCGTCTGGCGTACCGACGATCGGCTACGGCCATACCGCCGGCGTCACCGAGGCCGACATCGGCCGGCGCACCATCACCGAGCCCCAGGCCGAGGCGTTCCTGTCGGCCGACCTGACCGAGGCCGCCGCCGCCGTCGATCGGCTGGTCAAGGTGCCGCTGACCGCCAACCAGCGCGGGGCGCTCGCCTCCTTCGTCTTCAACCTGGGGGCCGGCAGCTTGGCGTCCTCCACCATGCTCAAGCTGCTGAACCGACGTGATTACGCCGGGGCTTCCGGCCAGTTCGGCGCCTGGATCAAGGGGAGCGTGCGCGACAAGCGAACCGGCATCGTCGCCAAGGTCACTTTGCCGGGGCTGGTCACCCGGCGCGCGGCCGAGCGGGCGCTGTTCCTGGCACCCTGACCCGGCCCGCCACCACCGAATCGTCTGTCCGCCCGCGCCATCCTGGTTGCGGGCCTTCTCGTGTCTGCAAGGAGGCTTCCATGAACACCGAGCCCATCCCTTTCCTATTCGAGGGCGAGCACATCGTCCGCGTGTTCAGACCAGCGAAACCGAGCCGTGGTTCGTCGCCGCCGATGTCTGCCGCATCCTGGGCATCAAGATGTGGCAACGACCACTGAAAGATGATTGACACGGAAAATAGCAAAACTACAATGAATGCTAGGCTTATCGGGAGTCTCATCATGGTAAAAATCAATCATAGGATGCCAATCCATATCAATATAGTTATTTTTGCAATTTTTGGTATATCTCTGTTTTTTCTACTCGAAAACTCAGCTATAGCAAATAATATTTGTGATAACGGTGAAAAAGACATTATTTTGGAAATAATACATGAAAGGATTTCGAAAAGAATTGATGAGAGATCATTTCTTGAGGCTCAGCCCATTCACGTATCATCCAAACATGTTGATCAATACTATGACATCCTTCCCGCCCTGACTGAAAAGATGCGCGAAAGTGTGTACAGAAATAATAAAGAATTATTAAGAAGATCGTTTAAAGATTTTGTTAATTTAACAAATAAGGTCGTTGTTGATATTCACAAAGAAGAAACATCATCTATAATAACAAATACATATGCTCCAGGAGCCTTTTTGTTAACACCTTTTACGAGAGCACTTTATAAGTGGTCAGACTCAAATGCCCTCTGTGAGTTCGTTTCCGGAGAAAGATATTGCGCCTTTTGGAACGATCGCACATCGATAGTAAATAGTAGAGTCAATCATCTTATAAGCCTGCCTTACAAAGCTGATCCATCTACAAATATTTGTGATGAGTTTTTCAATTTTGTTATAAAGAAGTGATAACGTTTCCCGTTTGTATGAAAATTTAGAGAATTCTCGGGATTGCCAAGTGCCCGTTTGACAACCGTTTCAATGGCAGAATCGTCGGAGTAGCAGACTTGCCGCTGCGAGCTGTATCATGCCGCCGGAGACGTCAATCCGCGCTTCGTAATCGCGAACCAGACGTCTCCAGCGGATCATCCATCCGAAGGTCCGCTCGACCACCCAGCGCCGCGGTACGACCTTGAACCCCGGTTCGGTATCGGTTCGCTGAACCACTTTCGATGGTGAAGTCGAGGAAGGTGGCCTTGTCCATCAGCTTCTTGCGATCATAGGTGCTATTTCATCTGGGCCGAGGAAGCCGCCCGAGCCTTGGCCAACCAGGCGCAGCAGTCCTTCGACCCGATGAACCCGGACCACCTTCTGCCGCTGTTGGCCCGGTATGCCGCGGACAAGAAGACGCTGACAGCCAAGGTCGCGGAGATAGCGCCGACGGCCGAAGCCCTCGATCGCCTCGCCACCCCTCGCGAAGGCTCCAGGAAGATCACCGAGACGGCGAAGCTTCTCCAGGTCCGCCCGAAAGACCTGTTCGACTTCATGCAGCGGAAGCGGTGGATCTACCGCCGCCCCGGCATGGACCGCTGGATCGCCTACCAATCCCGAATCCAGGCCGGCGAGCTGGAGCACAAGCTGACCAACATCGAGCAGTCGGACGGCTCCACCTCCACCATGGAGACGGTGCTGGTCACGCCGGCCGGACGGGTGAAGCTGGCCCGGCTGTTGGCGGAAGCCGAAGGGGAGTGAGCGGGCTGCTCAGGTGGGGCGGCCCGCTCACTTCCCTAACCGACAGCACATCACACGGCCGTACCGCCAGTGGTCATCGGCTTGCCTCGCCCGCAATTCCGGTCCCGTAACAGTCCTCACATTGACCGCCATCCTGCGGGTCGTAGCCGGAGCCATTGCATGTTGGGCAATCCTCTTCGCTGAACTCCCCTTCGAAGCCGCCCTCCACATCATCTGCGGACTCTTCATCGTCACGATCTTCACCAAGGCGATCACTCATGACCTTCTCCACCGGCTGAGACGTTAAGCGGGGTTAGCTGAGGCGCTAGACGGAAAGTCGCCAATAGCAGTTTTTCAACCAATGGCCCGCCGACCCCGAAGCTACGGCCGGACCTACTTGATGAGCAAGCAAAGCTTGCACATTTCAGAACATCCCTGCGCCCGGCCTGCCGCGCTCCACCCCGCTCTTGCCCCGCACACTGTCCCACAACTCCTTGCCGATGGCCCGGTGCTGAGCGCAGTACCAGCGGGCCTCCGAATGCCCGAAGCCGAACATGCCTGTCAATCGGCTTCCAATTTCCAGCCGGCATCGGCTTGCAATTTCCAGCCACGCTTGCGGTTGCAGAACCTGTTGTCCAGGGAGTCCACGGGAGGGGCCTGTGGGCCCCCTGGGCAACGGACGGAGGGAAGGCTTTGGATCAGGAGCGGTTCTTGAACCGCCAGCTCTCGTTGCCGGTTTCCAGGATGTCGCAGTGATGCGTCAGCCGGTCGAGCAAAGCGGTGGTCATCTTGGCGTCGCCAGCGAACACCGTCGGCCATTCAGCGAAGCTCAAGTTGGTGGTGATCAACACCGAGGTCCGCGAGTACAACTGGCTGAGCGCGTGGAACAGCAGTTGGCCGCCCCTCTGTGAGAACGGCAGGTAGCCGAGTTCGTCCAGCACCACGAGATCAACGCGGGTCAACTGGTCAGCGAGTTTGCCCGCCTGCCCGGTTCGGGCTTCGGCCTCCAACCGGTTCACCAGGTCGATGACGTTGAAGAACCGGGCACGGGCGCCGCGGCGCACGCAGTTGGCCGTGATGGCGATGCACATGTGCGTCTTGCCGGTCCCGGTTCCCCCGATGAACACGGCGTTGCGCTGGGTTTCCAGAAAGCCGCCATCGTGCAGGTCGCGCACCAGCCCCTCGTTGAGGGGACTGGCGGTGAAGTCGAACTCGGCCAGCGTCTTGGCCAGGGGCAGCTTGGCGGCGCCGAGCTGGTAACGGATCGAGCGCGCCTGCTTCTCCGCCCGCTCCGCGGCCAGCAGATCGCCCAGGATCTGCTGGACGGTGCGCTGCCGCTTCAGCCCGTCGCCCATCACCTCGTCGTAGGCGGCACGCATGCCGGCCAAGCTGAGCTCGGCCATCAGCGCCATCAGCTCATGCCGTTCCATGGCAGCCCTCCCGCACCGCGCGCAGGCGGTCGTAGCGCCCGCAGTCGGCGGCCGGCTCGATGGACAGCGTCAACGCCGTCGGCACCGCCATGGCCGGTGCCGGTGTGACGTCGTGGTGCCGGGCGAGGATGTTCAGGATCACGTCCCGGCTGTGCGTACCGCTCGCCAGTGCCTCGCGGCAGGCGACCTCCACCGCCTCCAGGCCATCGGTGAGGATGGCGGCGAGCACGCCAACGAACTGCCGGTCAGCGTCGTCGCCGCGGCCCAGGCGGGTCCGCACCGTCGCCAGGGCTGGCGGCAAATCCCAGTCCCGGAACGGCGCCCCGTTGCGCAGCGCCCCCGGCTTGCGGACGAGAACCGGAAGGTAGTGCAGCGGATTGTACCGCGTGTGGCCGTGCCCGAAAGCTCGAGGGTGCTCGGCGACGATCGCCCCGTTGAACCACACCACGATCCGTGTCGCGTAGGCGCGGACCTGCACCGGCTTTCCGGCGGCGACCGCGGCCACGCTGTAGCGGTTGCGGTCAAAGTGGATCAGGCAGGTTTTCGAGACGCTGAGCGTGGCCTCGTGGAAGCCGTCGAAAGGATCGCTCACGGTGATCAGCGCCGGCCGCTCCGCCTGGAACACCTCCCACACCGTCCGGCTTTTATCCTCTGGATGCGACGTCTGTTGGGCCCAGACGATCACCTCGTCGTGCAGGCGTTCGTTCACCTCTTCCAGCGTCTTGGCCCGCAGCCGCGGCGTGAACAGCCGCTGGCGCAAGGTGCCGACCTGGTTCTCGACCTGGCCCTTTTCCCAGCCCGAAGCCGGGGTGCAGGCCACCGGCTCGACCAGGTAATGCGAGCACATCTGGGCGAAGCGGCGGTTGAAGCGGCGCTCTTTGCCGACAAATACGGCGTCCACCGCCGTCTTCATGTTGTCGTAGATGCCGCGCTCGCACAGGCCGCCGTAGAAGGCCGCGGCACGGGCGTGGGCGTCGAACACCATCTCCTGGGTCTGGCGCGGGTAGACCGCCACGAACGGCATGCGGCTGTGGCACAGGCGGGCATGGGCCACCTGCACCTTGGTTGTCACCCCGTCCAGGATGATCCACTCCTCCGCCCAGTCGAACTGGTACGCCTCGGCCGGGGCGAAGGTGAGCGGAACGTAGGCGTTCACCGGCCCACTCGGCGGCTGGCGCTGCTTGAAGCGCTTGATGTAGCGCCGCACCGTGTCGTAGCCGCCCTGGAACCCGGCATCCTTCAGCCGTCCGAAGAGCCCCAGGTAGTCGAGCCGGTCACGCACCGGCCGCCGCTCGTTCTCCGTGATCAGCCGTTCCAGCTCCTCCTGGAACCCGGCCAACTTCGGAAGCGGCTGGTGCTGGCGTTCGTAGCGCGGCGCCGTCTCGCCCGAGCGCGGGTATTTCGTCACCGTCTCCCGCGACACCTTCAGCGACCGGGCAATGGCCCGGATGCTTTTCCCCTTCGCGTGCTCGCGTCGTATCCGTGCGATCGTCTCCACCGTCAACATCCCTGTCCGCCACCCTGTCGTCCAAACCCAGGGTCGTAGTCTGCCAGATCAGGGGTGGCTGGTTATTGGACGCCGATCACCCCTGAAACTGGCCCAGTGTTGCAGGCCGATGCACAATGTTCGCAAAGCTCAAAACCTTGGTCCGGAAAGCCGAGGAAAGGACGATCGAAGCCGTATGGCGGCGCATCGGAAACCTGCTGGAGCACTTCCAGCCTCACGAGTGCGCCGCATATATCCGACATGCAGGATACGATTCTACTTAAATCAGACAGACTCTAGCACACCGACATTCTACCGGCTCCAGAAGGCCGGGAAGGGGCCGGTGCTGATGCGGATCGGGTCCGAGGTGCGGATCAGCTTCGAGGCCGCCGCCGCCTGGAGGCGGGCGCGGGAAGCGGATCATCGAGCGGAAGGGGAGGGGGCATGAAGCGCTTCCCGGCGCTTCCCCTCCTATCCAGTCATTTCCCAGAGCTATGCGGCTCGATACCGCTCAAAATACCCTTCAAAACGACTAAGCCCCGCACGAGGCGGGGCTTAAGTCATTGACGCGGTTGGCGTCCCCTAGGGGATTCGAACCCCTGTTACCGCCGTGAGAGGGCGGTGTCCTAGGCCTCTAGACGAAGGGGACGTCGTTGGCGTGGGCGGGTTTTTAGCGAACCCTGACGAAGTGATCAAGCACTTTCTTTCGTCGCCGATACGATTTTTAGAAAAGCGTCCACCGCGGCCGCCGGCGTGTCGAAAGAGGTCACCAGGCGCACCAATCCGTCGTCCCAACGGTAGAATGCGAAACCTTCCGTCTCCAGCGCCCGGATGGTCTTTTCCGGCAGGCGCACGAACAGTTCGTTCGCCTCCACCGGATGCTCCAGCGTGACCTCGGGAACACCGGCCAGCCCCCTTGCCAGGCGCGCGGCCATGGCGTTGGCGTGATGGGCGAGGCGCAGCCACAGGCCGTCGGCCAGCCACGCGTCGAGCTGCGCCGACAGGAAGCGCGTCTTCGACACCAGATGGCCGCCGCGCTTGCGGGCGTAGCCGAAATCCTCGGCCATCGCCGGATTGAAGAAGACCACCGCCTCGGCCGCCAGGCAGCCGCCCTTGGTGCCGCCCAGCGCCAGCACGTCCACCCCGGCCCGCCACGTCACGTCGGCCGGCGCGCAGCCCAGATGGGCCACCGCGTTGGCGAAGCGCGCCCCGTCCATGTGGACCGCCATGCCGTTGGCGTGCGCCACATCGACCAGCGCCCCGACCTCGGCCGGGCTGTAGACGGTGCCGGCCTCGGTCGCCTGGGTCAGGCTGAGCGCCGCCGGCTGCACCCGGTGGACGACGTTGACGCCGGCCCGCGCCACCGCCCGCGCCACCGCCTCCGGCGTCAGCTTGCCGCCGGCGCCCGGCAGGGGCACCAGCTTGGCGCCGCCGGTGAAGAATTCGGGGGCGCCGCATTCGTCCACCGTGATGTGCGCCTCCTCGTGGCAATAGACCGCGCCGAAGGGGGGCACCAGCGCCGACAGCGCCAGGGCGTTGGCCGCCGTTCCGGTCGCCACCGGGAACACCGCCACCGGGGTCTCGAACAGCGCCGACAGGCGCTCGGTCAGCCGGCGGGTCAACGGGTCGTCGCCGTAGGGGCTGGCCGAGCCGGTCGAGGCGGCGGCCAGGGCCGTCATCACCTCCGGCGCCGCGCCCGCCACATTGTCGCTGCGGAAATCATGCATGGTCGAGGGTCCGGGTCTGGGAAGGGGTCAGGGGGCGGGCTTGCCGGCGGTGACGGTCGCGGTGACGGCGCCGTTGCGCGGATCCATCACGTACAGCCGATCCAGCCCCTGGGGCAGGGTGACCTTGAACAGGACGCGGTTGTTGACCACCACGATCTCGCCGATGCGCGACCCGGCGGGCACGTCCAGCGTGACGTCGGCGGATTCGCGGCCGGGCGGCGCACGGTCGGAATCGGCGGCCTGCTGGGCGGCGCGGTTGGGATCGGTCGCGCGTTTGTACAGCTCCACCCCGAGGAAGGTGAAGCCGGCGATGATCAGAACGCCCATGATGACGACGAGTGCCTTGAGGATCTGCACGGTTTGGGGTCCACTCCCGGACAAATGAGACGACAAGAGAAAACTGGCGAACACGCGATGAAAGACGGCCGAACGATGCCCGGAACGATGCCCGAGTCCGGCGACAGCGTCCAGCAGGCACCGCTCGCCTACACGGTTCCCGTGACGGCGGCCGGCGAGCGGCTGGACAAGGCGCTGGCCGCCGGGCTGCCCGACCTCTCGCGTTCGCGTGTGCAGGCCCTGCTGGAGCAGGGACGGGTGAGCGTGGCCGGGCGGACGATAACGGACCCGTCCATGAGGGTCAAACCCGGCCAAACTTTCGACGTTTTCATCCCCGAAGCTGAGGCTGCGCAGCCGGAGGCCCAGGACATCCCCCTGGACGTGCTGTTCGAGGACGAGGACGTGCTGGTGATCGACAAGCCGGCCGGTCTGGTGGTTCATCCCGCCGCCGGCAACCCCGACAACACGCTGGTGAACGCGCTGCTCGCCCATTGCGGCGACAGCCTGTCGGGCATCGGCGGCGTGCGGCGGCCCGGCATCGTCCACCGGCTGGACAAGGACACCAGCGGCCTGATGGTGGTCGCCAAGAACGACCGCGCCCACCATGGCCTGACCGAGCAGTTCAGCGACCGTTCGCTCAGCCGCACCTACCACGCGCTGGTCTGGGGCGTGCCGAATCCGAGGCAGGGACGGATCGAGGGCGCCATCGGACGCAGTTCCGCCGACCGCAAGAAGATGGCGGTGGTCGAGCATGGCGGCAAGCACGCCGCCACCCGCTACCGCGTGCTGAAGAGCTTCGGGCAGGCCGCCGCCCTGGTCGAATGCGTGCTGGAAACCGGCCGCACCCACCAGATCCGCGTCCATATGGCCCACATCGGCCACCCGCTGGTCGGCGATCCGCTCTATGGCCGGGGCCGCTCGTCGCGTCCGGGGGGGAAGCACGCCTCGACCCTGCCGGAACCGGCGCGCCGGGCCCTTGTTGAGTTTCCACGGCAGGCCCTGCACGCCACCGCGCTGACCTTCCGGCACCCGTCGCGCGAGGAGACGATGACCTTCCACGCGCCGATGCCCGCCGACTTCCATGAACTGATTGTCATCCTAGAATCGGTTTAAATTAATGCGCGGGGGGTGGTCGCCTGGTTTAGAGTCGGGGCCATGGCAGGCTTCGACGCCCGCTCCGACGAGGGGCCGAAGCCCGCGCAGAGACAAGAACGGCCCCCCGCGCAGCCTTGCGCGCGGGGGCCGCAGGAAAGGGGAAAAGGACATGGCGACAGCATCCAGCGTTCCGGCGATCGGGGCCGAGAGCAATCTCTCCCGCTATCTCCAGGAAATCCGCAAGTTCCCGATGCTGGAGCCCCAGAAGGAATACATGCTGGCCAAGCGCTGGCAGCAGCATGAGGATTCCGGCGCCGCCCACCAGCTCGTCACCAGCCATCTGCGGCTGGTCGCCAAGATCGCCATGGGCTACCGGGGCTATGGGTTGCCGTTGTCCGAGCTGATCTCGGAGGGCAACGTCGGCATGATGCAGGCGGTCAAGCGCTTCGATCCGGACCGCGGTTTCCGGCTGGCGACCTACGCCATGTGGTGGATCCGCGCGGCGATCCAGGAATACATCCTGCATTCCTGGTCGCTGGTGAAGATGGGCACGACCGCCGCGCAGAAGAAGCTGTTCTTCAACCTGCGCCGCCTGAAGGGCCAGATGCAGGCGATCGAGGAGGGCGACCTGTCGCCCGAGCAGGTCAACGCCATCGCCACCAAGCTGGACGTGCCGGAGCAGGACGTCGTCAACATGAACCGGCGCCTCGCCAGCCCCGACCATTCGCTGAACGCGCCGTTGCGCGTCGACGGCGAGGGCGAGTGGCAGGACTGGCTGGTCGATGAATCGGCCAACCAGGAGATCACGCTGGGCGATCAGCAGGAATTGGGCAAGCGCCGCAAGCTGCTGAGCGGCGCCATGGAGACCCTGAACGACCGCGAGCGCGACATCCTGATGGAGCGCCGCCTGCGCGAGGTGCCGACGACGCTGGAGGATCTCTCGCAGAAATACGGCATCAGCCGCGAGCGCGTCCGCCAGATCGAGGTTCGCGCCTTCGAGAAGTTGCAGAAGGCGATCAAGAACGCGGCGGTCGAGCAGAACATGGTGATGTGACGGTGCTGCGCAGGGCGGGAGCCGGGGCCGCGACGGCCGGCCCGGTCCCGCCCTGCGCCCATCCGCGTCCGGGAGCGTCAGTCGAAGGTGAAGCCGCTGTCCTTCATGTAGATGTTGTGGACCTTGCACCAGTCCACCTTGAACTGCTCGGCCTCATAGCCGATCCAGCTGACCTTGAAGGGTACCACGCAGTTTCCCTCGTCGCTGCCCCAGTCCATCTCGGCCGACTCGCCGGGCTTCAGCGTGAAATCGATCCAGTTCTTGCTCCACTCCCCCTTCTCGAAGGTGCGGAAGCCGTTGATGACGTATTCGGACGACTTGTTGTGGAGATTGAACTTGTAGCTGTCGGCGGCCTGGGCCGCCGAAGCGAAGCCGGCCAGCGCGGCGAGCACGCAGAAGACAAGACGTTTGCGCACGAGGAGCACCTCTTCGATGGGGCGATGGATCGTCCGGCGGGCGGTCGCGGGGTGACGTCCCGCGCCGCGTCCTGTTGACGCTGCCAAGGAAATCGATCGCGCAGAAGAGTGTATTTTAGGCGGTTGCGAGGAAAATTCCTTTCGGTGATCCTGGCGGATCATCGCACCGCCCGAACCGGCAGGACGACGGTCGGGACACTGGCCAGGGCAGCGGTCGGGACACGGGACGGAACAAGGCAAGGCGGGAGGCCAGCATGAGCGGCATCGACGGCGGCTGGGTGGAATTGCCGGCCGGGGACGGCCACCGATTCCGCGCTTACCGGGCGGCGGCCAAGGGAGAGGAGATCGGCCGGCTGATCGTGGCTCCGGAGATCTTCGGCATCAACCGGCACATCCGCTCGGTCTGCGACGGCTTCGCGGCCGAGGGCTACAGCGTGGTTGCCCCCGACCTGTTCGAACGCGCGGAGCGCGCGGTCGAGTTGCCCTACGACGAGGCCGGAATCCAGCGCGGGCGGGACATCAAGGGCCGGATCGCCGATGAGGACGCGCTGACGGACCTGCGGGCCGCGCTGGACCATCTCGGCGGCGACGCGGCGCTGATCGGCTATTGCTGGGGCGGCAGCCTTGCCTGGGCGGCCTCGTCACGGCTGCCGCTGCGCGCGGCGGTCGGCTATTACGGCGGCGACATCGGCAAGCGGCTGGACGAGACGCCGCGGGTGCCCACCCTGCTGCATTTCGGCGAGCAGGACCACGCCATCCCGCCGGAGGTCGCCGCGGGCGTCCGGGCGCGCCACCCGGCGGTTCCCGTGCATCTCTACCCGGCCGGGCACGGCTTCAACTGCGACGAGCGGGGGAGCTTCCATCCACAAAGCGCCGCTCTGGCGCGGCTGCGGACGCTGGGCCTCCTGCGGGCCGTGTTCTGACACGGGACTCGCCACGGCCGGGCAGGCGGAGCGGCCAGCGGCGGAAGGCGAGCAGCCCGGTGGCGATGGTGGCGTAGACCAGAGGCGTCGTCTGCCAGCCCTTCACCAGCATGATGAAGTGCAGGCAGCCGGCCAGCCCGGCGATGAAGACGCCCCGGTGCAGCGCCCGCCAGCGCTTGCCGCCCAGCCGCTTGACCATGCCGTTGGTCGAGGTGGCGGCGAGCGCCGCCAGGATCAGGAAGGCGCCCATGCCGACGGTGATGTAGGGACGCTTGACGATGTCCTTCCAGATCGCCGGCCAGTCGAAGAACTGGTCGAGGCCGATGTAGGTCGACAGGTGGACCGCCGCGTAGAAGAAGGCGAACAGCCCGATCATCCGGCGGAAGCGCGCCAGCGCCGCCACCCCCGTCAGCATCCGCAGCGGCGTCACCGCCAGCGCGATCAGCAGGAAGCGCAGGGCCCACAGCCCGCTCTGCTTGACGCTTTCCAGCACCGGCTCGGCCCCCAGCTCGCCGCTCCAGGCCAGCCAGATCGTCCAGAACAGGGGAACCAGGGCGAGGGCGAAGACGATCGGTTTGGCCCAGTGCGCGGTCAGGACGGCGTTGGCGGTCTGGCGGAGGTCGGGAGCCATGTGGGGAACCTTGAGGGGGTGGGACGCAAGGCTCAGAAGCTCGCCTTCAGGTCCATGCCGGTGTAGAGCGACGCGACCTCGTCGGCGTAGCCGTTGAACATCAGCGTCTTGCGGCGCGAGAAATCGCCGACCCGGCGCTCCGTCGCCTGGCTCCAGCGCGGGTGGTCGACCTCCGGGTTGACGTTGGAATAGAAGCCGTACTCGCGCGGCTGCGAGCGGTTCCAGGCGGTCGGCGGCTGGTCCTTGACCAGCGAGATCTTCACCACCGACTTGATCGATTTGAAGCCGTATTTCCACGGCACCACCAGCCGGATCGGCGCGCCGTTCTGGTTGGGCATCGTCTCGCCGTACATGCCGACCGCCATCAGGGTCAGCGGGTGCATCGCCTCGTCCAGCCGCAGCCCCTCGACGTAGGGCCAGGTCAGCACCCAGGATTTCTGGCCGTACATGCGTTCCGGATCCAGCAGGGTCTGGAAGGCGACGTATTTGGCGTTGCCGGTCGGCTCGACCCGCTTCAACAGCTCGGCCAGCGGGAAGCCGATCCAGGGGATCACCATCGACCAGCCCTCGACGCAGCGCAGGCGGTAGATACGCTCCTCCATCGGGAATTTCAGCAGATCGTCGATGCCGATGGTCGTCGGCTTGGCGACCTCGCCGTCGACGACGATCTCCCAGGGACGGGTGCGCAGCGCCGAGGCGCCGTCCGCCGGGTCGCTCTTGCCGGTGCCGAACTCGTAATAGTTGTTGTAGGTCGTGGCGGACTTCATCGGCGTGGCCGCATCCAGCTTGCCGTCGGCCGGCTTCACCGTGGTGGGTGCCTGGAAGGCCGCGGCCTGCGCCAGTCCCGGCCAGCCGGACAGGCCGCCGACGGCGAAGGCGGCGGTGCCGACGGCCATCAGGCTGCGGCGGGACAGGACCAACCCTTTTGGAGTCACCTCGTCCTCGCGGGCCATCGAGGCGGTGGGGAACTTGAACAGCATCGACCCTCTCCCAATCCGGACGTCATCCCATAACCATAGGTCCGGAGCCGGCCGCCGGCAAATCACGGGGCCTACACGTTTGCGTGAACGGGAGTGGGAGGGGGATCAGGCCGGTTCGTGGACGTAGACGACGAAGCCGACGCTGTCGGGATCCGTCAGGCGCACCTCCAGCCGCCAGTCGGCGCGCGATTCGAGGTGCGGCCGCAGGAGGGCCTGCTTGTCGCAGTCCCAGTCATGGCACATCAGCACCGAGCCCGGGCGGAAATGCGGCTCGAAGTACGCGAACTGCTGCATGGTCTGTTCGGGGTCGGAGGCGCCGTCGAGAAACACGCAGTCCGCCCCGCCGGCCTCCGCGAGGATGGGGGAGAACAATTCGGCGGAGCTGCCGTGGATGAATTTGGCGTGCGGCTTCCGATCCGGTAGATAGCGTTCGTAGAAGGAGGCCGCCAGCAGATAGAGGTTCTGGTCGGCCTCCAGGGTCACCACCTGTCCGGCGCCCAGCGCCTTGAAGGCCGACGACAGGAAGAAGGTGCTGCCGCCGCCCGTGAAGGTGCCGATCTCGAAGCAGTGGCGCGGCTTGTGACGGAGGATGGCGTCGTACAGGGCGCGACGCTCCTCCAGATACATCTGGCCGATCAGGTCGCGGCAGCCCTCGAAGAGGAACTGGGTGTGGGGGTCCCATTTCGGTTTGACGGCCACCATGTAGAGAATGCGGTTGAGGTCGCTCAGCTCATGGAAATTGTGCCGGAAGACGGGGCTGCTGGGGGTGAGCATCGGAATCGACCGTCCACTTGGTTCTGGCGATGGGGCGTCACTTTACCGCGCGGCAGGCGGGGGGAGCAACGCACGGCGATTCCAACATGTTTTCGAAAAATTGGACTGTTTGGGGCGGTCCGGATTCCGTTTTCCGGATGTCACGTCCTTCTCACGGGCAAGCAGTCGGATATCCGCCCAAGGTCATAGGCAAGCATCCTATGACGGGCGTCGGTGTGCGTACCAAAGGCTAAGTTGACCGGAATCGCCTTTACTTCATCGTGTGGGGCTGTAGGACTGCCCGCTAACTCATTCGGTCGGGATGGATTCACGTTGGGGTGAGGCTGGTATTTGCGCAAAGCGAGAAGGTTGTGCGCATTGCTTGACGGGGTTCGGCGGCGCTGAATTCGATGGCGCCGGATGTGACCGTGGATGGGTGGGGCATGGGGGCGGCGGCCGGCGGGGCCGCGAGCGGGATGGGGAAACGGCATGACGGCGACGATGGCGACCGCTGAGATTCTGGATCCGAAGGCGCTGCTTCTCGCCTTGCGGCAGCTCCGCAAGGGTGATTTCTCGGTCCGGCTGCCGATGGACCTGACCGGGGTGGACGGCGAGATCGCCGCCGCCTTCAACGACGTCGTCGAGCTGAACGAGAACCTGACCAAGGAGGTCAGCCGGCTCAGCGTCGCCATCGGCAAGGAAGGCAAGATCAGCCAGCGCGCCAAGCTGTCCAACGCGTCCGGCGGCTGGGAGACCTGCGTCGACAGCATCAACACGCTGGTCGGCGACATGATCCAGCCGACCACCGAGATCGCGCGCGTGATCGGCGCCGTCGCCAAGGGCGACCTGTCCAAGACCATGGCGCTGGAGATCGAGGGCCGGCCGCTCCAGGGCGAGTTCCTGCGCACCGCGCGCAACGTCAACACCATGGTGGAGCAGCTCGTCTCCGTCACCTCGGAGTTGACCCGAGTCGCCCGCGAGGTCGGCATCGAGGGCAAGCTGGGCGGGCAGGCCCATGTGAAGGGCGTCGGCGGCACCTGGAAGGACCTGACCGACAACGTGAACATGATGGCGGCCAACCTGACCGGGCAGGTGCGCAACATCGCCGAGGTGACGACGGCGGTCGCGAAGGGCGATCTGTCGAAGAAGATCACGGTGGACGTGAAGGGCGAGATCCTCGAACTCAAGTCCACGATCAACACGATGGTGGACCAGCTCAACAGCTTCGCCTCGGAAGTGACGCGCGTGGCGCGCGAGGTGGGCTCCGAAGGCAAGCTGGGCGGTCAGGCGCGGGTGGAAGGCGTCGGCGGCACCTGGAAGGACCTGACCGACAACGTGAACATGATGGCGGCCAACCTGACCGGGCAGGTGCGCAACATCGCCGACGTGACGACGGCGGTCGCGAAGGGCGATCTGTCGAAGAAGATCACGGTGGACGTGAAGGGCGAGATCCTCGAACTCAAATCCACGATCAACACCATGGTGGACCAGCTCAACAGCTTCGCCTCGGAAGTGACGCGCGTGGCCCGCGAGGTGGGCTCCGAGGGCAAGCTGGGTGGCCAGGCGCGGGTCGAGGGCGTTGGCGGCACCTGGAAGGACCTGACCGACAGCGTGAACATGATGGCGGCCAACCTGACCGGGCAGGTCCGCAACATCGCCGACGTGACGACGGCGGTCGCGAACGGTGATTTGTCGAAGAAGATCACGGTGGACGTGAAGGGCGAGATCCTCGAACTCAAATCCACGATCAACACGATGGTGGACCAGCTCAACAGCTTCGCCTCGGAAGTGACGCGCGTGGCGCGCGAGGTGGGCTCCGAAGGCAAGCTGGGCGGTCAGGCGAAGGTCGAGGGTGTCGGCGGCACCTGGAAGGACCTGACCGACAGCGTGAATTTGATGGCGGCCAACCTGACCGGGCAGGTGCGCAACATCGCCGACGTGACGACGGCGGTCGCGAACGGCGATTTGTCCAAGAAGATCACCGTGCCGGTGAAGGGCGAAATTCTTGAGTTGAAGAACACCATCAACACGATGGTGGACCAGCTGAACAGCTTCGCCTCGGAAGTGACGCGCGTGGCGCGCGAGGTGGGCTCCGAGGGCAAGCTGGGCGGGCAGGCCCAGGTGAAGGGCGTCGGCGGGACGTGGAAGGACCTGACCGACAGCGTGAACGCGATGGCGACCAACCTGACCGGGCAGGTGCGCAACATCGCCGAGGTGACGACGGCCGTCGCCAACGGCGACCTGTCGAAGAAGATCACCGTGGACGTGAAGGGCGAGATCCTCGAACTGAAGTCCACCATCAACACCATGGTGGACCAGCTGAACAGCTTCGCCTCGGAAGTGACGCGCGTCGCCCGCGAGGTGGGTTCCGAGGGCAAGCTGGGCGGTCAGGCCCAGGTGAAGGGCGTCGCGGGCACCTGGAAGGATTTGACCGACAACGTGAACGCGATGGCGACCAACCTGACCGGGCAGGTCCGCAACATCGCCGAAGTGACGACCGCCGTCGCCAACGGCGACCTGTCCAAGAAGATCACCGTGGACGTGAAGGGCGAAATCCTCGAACTCAAATCCACCATCAACACCATGGTGGACCAGCTCAACAGCTTCGCCTCGGAAGTGGCGCGCGTGGCGCGCGAGGTCGGCATCGAGGGCAAGCTGGGCGGGCAGGCGCAGGTGAAGGGGGTGGCCGGCACCTGGAAGGACCTGACCGACAACGTGAACATGATGGCGGCCAACCTGACCGGGCAGGTCCGCAACATCGCCGAGGTGACGACCGCCGTCGCCAAGGGCGACCTGTCGAAGAAGATCACCGTGGACGTGCGCGGCGAGATTCTTGAGCTGAAGAACACCATCAACACCATGGTGGACCAGCTCAACAGCTTCGCCTCGGAAGTGACGCGCGTGGCGCGCGAGGTGGGCTCCGAGGGCAAGCTGGGCGGTCAGGCGAAGGTCGAGGGCGTCGGCGGCACCTGGAAGGATCTGACCGACAACGTGAACATGATGGCGGCCAACCTGACCAACCAGGTGCGCGGCATCGCCAGCGTCGTCACCGCGGTCGCCGACGGCGACCTCAAGCGCAAGCTGGCGGTGGACGCCAAGGGCGAGATCGCGGCGCTGGCCAACACCATCAACGGCATGATCGAGACGCTGGCGACCTTCGCCGATCAGGTGACCAACGTGGCCCGCGAGGTCGGCATCGAGGGCAAGCTGGGCGGTCAGGCCCGCGTGCCGGGTGCGGCCGGCCTGTGGAAGGACCTGACGGAGAACGTGAACCAGCTCGCCGCCAACCTGACCACCCAGGTCCGCGCCATCGCCGAGGTGGCGACCGCCGTGACCAAGGGCGACCTGACCCGCTCCATCACCGTCGAGGCGATGGGCGAGGTCGCGGCGCTCAAGGACAACATCAACGAGATGATCCGCAATCTTCGCGACACCACGCTGAAGAACGCGGAACAGGATTGGCTGAAAACCAACCTCGCGAAGTTCACCCGCATGTTGCAGGGCGAGCGCGATCTCGTCACCGTCTCCAACATGATCCTGTCGGAGATCGCCCCGCTGGTGAACGCCCAGCATGGCGTCTTCTACGTCGCCGGCCGCGAGAAGGACGAGGCGATGCTGGAGCTGGTCGCCAGCTACGCCCTGAAGGAGCGCAAGAACCTCGCCAACCGCTTCGGCCTGAAGGAAGGGCTGGTCGGGCAGTGCGCCTACGAGAAGAAGCGCATCCTGCTGACCAACGTGCCGCGCGACTACGTGTCGATCAGCTCCGGGCTGGGCGAGGCGCCGCCGCTGAACATCATCGTCCTGCCGGTGCTGTTCGAGGACGAGGTCAAGGCGGTGATCGAGCTGGCCTCCTTCGGCCGCTTCAGCGAGACCCACCAGTCCTTCCTGGAGCAGCTGACCGAGAGCATCGGCATCGTGCTCAACACCATCGCCGCCAACATGCGCACGGAAGGGCTGCTCAAGCAGTCGCAGCGCCTGACGACGGAACTCCAGAGCCAGCAGGAGGAGCTGAAGACCACCAACGAGCGGCTGGAACAGCAGGCCGCCTCGCTGCGCAAGTCCGAGGAGCTGCTCAAGGCCCAGCAGGAGAAGCTGCGCCAGACCAACGAGGCGCTGGAGGAGAAGGCCGAGCAGCTCGAACAGCAGAACGTCGAGGTCGAGCGCAAGAACCGCGAGGTCGTGCTGGCCAAGGCGGCGCTGGAGGAGAAGGCCGAACAGCTCTCCCTCACCTCCAAGTACAAGTCGCAGTTCCTCGCCAACATGAGCCATGAGCTGCGCACGCCGCTGAACAGCCTCTTGATCCTGTCGAAGCTGCTGGCCGACAACCCCGACACCAACCTGTCGGCGCGTCAGGTCGAGTTCGCCCACACCATCCACGCCGCCGGTTCCGACCTGCTCGGCCTGATCAACGACATCCTCGATCTGTCGAAGATCGAATCTGGCACCGTCACGCTGGAGATCGGCGAGGTCGTGCTGGGCGATCTGCGCGGCCATGTCGAGCGCACCTTCTCGCAGGTTGCGCAGGAGAAGAAGCTGCTCTTCACCATCGAGATGGACGAGAAGCTGCCGGTCAGCATCCAGACCGACGAGAAGCGGCTGGAGCAGGTGCTGAACAACCTGCTGTCCAACGCCTTCAAGTTCACCGACGCCGGCGGCATCACCTTCCGCGTCGCCCCGGCGACGGAGGGCTGGAGTGCCGGCCACGCGGTGCTGAGCGCGGCCAGCTCGGTGCTCGCCTTCACGGTGATCGACACCGGCATCGGCATCGCCGACGACAAGCAGCGCATCATCTTCGAGGCGTTCCAGCAGGCCGACGGCACCACCAGCCGCAAATACGGCGGCACCGGGCTCGGCCTGTCGATCAGCCGCGAGATCGCCCGCCTGCTCGGCGGCGAGATCCGCGTCGTCAGCGTGCCGGGCAAGGGCAGCGCCTTCACCCTCTACGTGCCGCTGACCTTCGACCTCGCCAGCGACGCCGCCCAGTTGAGCGGCCAGTCGGGCGGGCCGTCCGGCGGCCTGCTGCCCAAGCGCGCCGACCTCGCCACCCGCCCCATCGTCACCACCGGCTCGGAGGAGGGGCTGGCCCTTCTCCAGCCGCACCCGACCTCCGACGACCGCGAGCGCATCCGCCCCGGCGACCCGGTGGTGATGATCGTCGAGGACGATTCGAAGTTCGCCTCGATCCTGATCGATCTGGCGCGCGAGCGCGGCTTCCGCACCGTGGTGTCGGCGACCGGCGGCGCGGCGCTGCCCTTCGCCCGCAAATACCGCCCCGACGCCATCCTGCTCGACATCGGGCTGCCGGACATGGACGGCTGGGCGCTGCTCGACCTGCTCAAGCGCGACCCGCAGACACGCCACATCCCGGTCCACGTCATCTCGGCCAAGGACGAGCGGCGGCGCGGCCTGTCGATGGGCGCCTTCGACTATTCGGAGAAGCCGGTGGAGCGCGAGGCGATCTTCGCGGCGCTGAACCGCGTGAAGACCTTCAAGGAGGAGCCGCACCGCAAGCTGCTGGTGGTCGAGAAGGAGAGCGGGGAGGGCCGTACCCCGCTCGGCATCGCCGCCCTGATCGGCAACGGCGACGTCGAATCGCGGACCGTCACTTCGACCGAGGCCGCCATGGCGGTGCTCAACGTCGACCGCTTCGACTGCATGGTGCTGGACCTGTCCACCCCGCTCGCGGCCGATTTCGAGCTGATCGAATGGCTGCGCACCCGCGAGTCGCTCGCCTGGATGCCGGTGGTGGTCTACGCCTCCACCGACATCGCCCCGGACGACGAGGCGCGGCTGCGCCGGCTGGCCGAAACGGTCGTGCTGAAGAGCGCGCGCTCGCCGGCCGACCTGCTCGACGACACAGCACTCTTCCTGCACCGCGCCGTCGACCGCCTGCCCGACGAGAAGCAGCGCGCCATCCTCGACCTGCGCCAGCACGACCCGGCGCTGGCCGGCAAGCGGGTGCTGGTCATCGACGACGACATCCGCAACATCTTCTCGCTGGCCAGCGTGATGGAGGCGCACGCCATCCAGGTTCTGCACGCCGAAAGCGGGCGCGAGGGCATCGAACTGCTGAAGCAGAATCCCGACATCGACGTCGCCCTGGTCGACATCATGATGCCGGAGATGGACGGCTACCAGACCATGCGGGAGATCCGCGGGATCGAGTCGCTGCGCCATCTGCCGATGATCGCCGTCACCGCCAAGGCGATGAAGGGCGACCGCGAGAAATGCATCGAGGCGGGGGCGACCGACTACATCGCCAAGCCGGTGGACATCGACCATCTGCTGTCGCTGCTGCGCATCTGGACCGCGAAGGGAACGCGGACGGTGCTGCGGGGGCTGCCGGCATGAACAGACGGAGGATCCGTCTTGCGGCGCGCGGGCCGGCACGGGGCATCCCGCGGCGGGCCCAGGGGGGAATCGCCCCCTTCGTCGTCCCCCGCCAGGGTCTGGTGCCGCTCGACCCGGCGCCGCCGACCGTCGCCGGGCCGCGCGCCGTGTGGGAGAGCCGGGGCATGAGCAGCGACCCGCAACCGGAACCGCGCAAGCCGGACGTCGCCATCCTGATCGTGGACGACGATTCCCGGAACCTGTTCGCCGTGCGCGAGACGCTGGAGGAGCTGGGCGCGCAGCTCGTCCTCGCCAAGTCGGGCGAGGAGGCGCTGAAGCATCTGCTGCGTCAGGACTTCGCGCTGATCCTGCTCGACGTCCACATGCCGGGCATGGACGGCTACGAGACGGCCGAGATGATCCGCAAGCGCGAGCGGTCGCGCCACATCCCGATCATTTTCCTGACCGCCATCAACAAGGACGAGGTCCACATCTTCCGCGGCTATTCGACCGGGGCGGTGGACTACATGTTCAAGCCGGTCGATCCGCATGTCCTGAAATGCAAGGTCGCCGTCTTCGTCGATCTCTACCGCAAGAGCGAGGAGGTCCGCCGCGAGGTTGCCGCCAAGCAGAAGCTGCTCGACGAGAACGAACGGGTCCGCCGCGAGAAGCTGCACGCCGAGCAGGCGCTCCGCCGTTCGGAGGAGCGCCAGGCGCTGATCCTGCGCCAGCTCCCCATCGTGCTCTACACCGCCGACCTGACGCCGGGGCTGCCCTTCCGCTACGTCTCCGACAACGTCGAGGCGGTGCTGGGCCATCCCGCCGAACGCTTCGTCGAGAGCAGCGGCTTCTGGGAGGAGCATCTGCACCCGGATGACCGGCCGCGCGTGCTCAAGCAGCTCGCCTCGATCCGCGACGCTGGCCTGTCGACGGTGGAATACCGCTGGCTCTGTCCGAACGGGTCGGTGCGCCACCTGCTCGACCAGACCGTCGTCGTCCGCGACGAGGCCGGGGCGCCGCGCGAGCTGTTCGGCACCATCCTCGACGTCACCGAGACCCGGCAGGCGCAGCAGCAGCTCGCCCACTCCCAGAAGATGGAGATGGTCGGCCAGCTCACCGGCGGCATCGCCCACGACTTCAACAACATGCTGATGGTGGTGATCGGCAGCCTGGAGCGGCTGGCCCCGGTGCTGGCGGACGACGCCAAGACCGCGCGGCGCGCCGACATGGCGCTCCAGGCGGCGCTGCGCTGCTCCGACATGACGCGCCGGCTGCTGACCTTCGCGCGGCGCCAGCAGCTCCACCCAGAGCCGGTCGATCTCGACGCGCTGGTCGCCGGCATGGGCGAGCTGATGGAGCGCACGCTGGGCCGCGACATCGAGATCGTCATCGAGCCGCCGCCCGAGCCGCTGTGGACCGCCACCGTGGACCGCTCGCAGGCGGAATCGGCGCTGCTGAACCTCGTCATCAACGCGCGCGACGCCATGTGCGAGGGCGGGCACCTGCGCATCCACACCGCCAACGCCCGCTTCCAGGAACCGGCCTGCGCCCACGGCATGAGCGTCCCCGCCGGGGACTACGTGCTGCTGTCGGTGTCCGACAGCGGCTGCGGCATGGCGCCCGAGGTGCTGGAGCGGGCCTTCGAGCCCTTCTTCACCACCAAGGAGACCGGCAAGGGCACCGGCCTCGGCCTCAGCATGATCCATGGCTTCGTCAAGCAGTCGGGCGGGCTGATCGGTATCGACAGCGCGCCCGGCGCCGGCACCACCTTCCGCCTCTACCTGCCGCGCGCGGTGGAGGTGGCCCGCCCGTCCGGCGAGCCGGACGGCGACGCGGCGGAGCAGAGCGCCGGCCGTGGCGAGACCGTGCTGGTGGTGGACGACGACGCCGACGTGCGCGCGGTGGCGGTGCAGGCGGTGACGGCGCTGGGCTACCGGGTGTTGGAGGCCGACGGAGGGGCCGCCGCGCTGGCGGTGCTCGACGCCGCCGCGGGCGGCGGCTCGGCGGTCGATCTGCTGTTCACCGACATCGTCATGCCCGGCGGCATGAACGGCCGCGAGCTGGCGCGCGAAGGGCTGCGCCGCCATCCCGCGCTGCGCGTGCTGTTCGCGTCGGGCTACGCCAACGGCTCGACGGCGCCGCTCGACCCCGAGCTGGCCGCCGCCGAGACGCTGGCGAAGCCCTACCGCGACGCCGACCTCGCCCGCGCCCTGCGGCGCGCGCTCGATTCCGCCGCCGCCCTGTCCCAGGCGGGGTGACGGCTCCCTCCCCCTGGCGGGGAGGGTTGGTGAGAAAAACAGGTCAGGTTCTGCTTTATGGTGTTGTCCGACGATGCGCTCACCCTTCTCCGCAGCTCGATCCGTTCGGTCTGGGCTCTGGAACTCCTGATGCTCCTGCGTCGGGATCCCAACCGCGTGTGGTCGCGCGACGAGCTGATCCGCGAGCTGCGCGGCAGCGAGCTGGTGGTGCAGGAGGCGCTGGATGCCTTTCTCGCCGCCGCCCTGGTCACGTCCGAGAGCGCCGGGCACCAGTACCGGCCGGCGGTGCCGGTGCTCGACCAGTGGGTGGAGGAGATCGAGCGGGCCTACGCGCAGCGCCCCTCCGCCGTCATCCGGGAAATCTTCGCGGCGCCCGGCAACAAGGTGCAGATCTTCGCGGATTCGTTCCGTTTCCGGAGCAATGACTGATATGGATGTCGTGAAGTCTGGCGTCTATCTGCTGTGTTTCGCCGCGAGCCTGCTCTGCATGATCCTGCTGGCGCGAAGCTACTGGCGCTCGCGCTCGCGCCTGCTGCTGTGGAGCACGCTGTGCTTCGTGGC
Source organism: Azospirillum agricola (assembly GCF_020005195.1). Classification (NCBI taxonomy): domain Bacteria; kingdom Pseudomonadati; phylum Pseudomonadota; class Alphaproteobacteria; order Rhodospirillales; family Azospirillaceae; genus Azospirillum; species Azospirillum agricola. The sequence continues at coordinate 373,875 of NZ_JAIFZR010000001.1, read as the reverse complement.
GCTGGCCATCAACAACCTGCTTCTCTTCGTCGACGTGGTGGTCCTGCCGACGCAGGTCGATCTTCTGCCGTTCCGCCAGCTCTCGGCCCTCGCCGCGGTCGGGGTGCTGCTCTACGGCTTTATCTGGGATGCCGATTGATGGCCGGAACCAGCTATGGGTTCATCACCGGGGCGCTCGCCGCGCTGAACGTCATTGCCGGGCTGTTCTTCCTGCGCTTCTGGCGGCGGACGCGCGACGCGCTGTTCCTGCATTTCGCGCTGGCCTTCTGGCTGTTCGCCCTCAACCAGGCGCTGGTCGCGGTGGGCGGCGTCGTGCGCGAGGAGCAGAGTTGGATCTACCTGCTCCGCCTGCTCGCCTTCGGGTTGATCATCGTCGCCATCGTCCGCAAGAACCTGGAGGGCGGCCGGAAGCTCCCGAGGGGCGGCGGCTCAGCGCAGGGACGATAGCCGGTCGATCCGGCGCAGCGCCGGGAACATCCAGGCCCAGCCGGCCGCCAGCCCCATGGCGCCCAGCCCGCCCAGCACCACCGCCGGCACGACGCCGAGCGCCGCGGCCAGCGCCCCGGATTCGAACTCGCCCAGCTGGTTCGAGGCGCCGATGAACAGCGAAGCCACGGCACCCACCCGCCCGCGCATGTCGTCGGGGGTGGAGAGCTGGACCAGCGTCTGCCGCACGAAGACGCTGATCTGGTCGGCCGCCCCCACCACCGCGAGCGCGGCGAAGGACAGCAGCGGGTCGGCCGACAGCCCGAAGGCGACGGTGGCGGCGCCGAAGGCGGCGACGGCGGCCAGCATCCAGCGCCCGGCGTGGCGCCGCACGCCCCAGCGGGTGATGCAGACGGCGGCGGCCAGCGCGCCCAGCGCCGGCGCGCTGCGCAGCAGCCCGAGCCCCCAGGGGCCGACGTGCAGCACGTCGCGGGCGAAGATCGGCAGCAGCGCCGTCGCCCCGCCGAGCAGCACGGCGAAGAGGTCGAGCGAGATGGCGCCGAGGATCTCCGGCCGGCTGCGGATGAAGGCGGCGCCGGCCAGCATGTTGGTCAGGCTCATCGCCCGCCGGGTCATCGTCACCGGGCGCGGCCGCATCAGCAGGACCAGGACCACCGAGAGCAGCATCGCCGCCGTGCTGAAGCCGTAGACCGCCGCCGGCCCGGCGATGTAGAGCAGCCCGCCCAGCGCCGGCCCGGAGATCAGCGCCACCTGCACCGCCGAGGCATGCCAGGCGACGGCGTTGGGCAGATCCTCGACCGGCACGGTGGCCGACAGGATCGCCTGGTTTCCCGGCCCCTCGAAGGACTTGGCGCTGCCGATCAGCGCCACGATGGCGAAGACCGCCGGCGGCGTCAGGGCGCCGGCCAGGGTCATCGACAGCAGGGTGGCGATGGCGGCCAGCTCGACCGACAGGGCGCCCAGCAGCACGCGCCTGCGGTCGTGGCTGTCCACCACATGGCCGGCGACCAGCGCCAGCGCCAGGGTGGGCAGGAACTGGAACAGCCCGACCAGCCCGAGGTCCATCGGGCTGCCGGTCATGTCGTAGACCTGCCAGCCGACGGCGACGACCTGCATCTGCAAGGCCAGCATGGAGCACACCCTGGCGCTCCAGAACAGGGCGAAGGCCCGGTGCCGGAAGGCTGAGCCGAAGGCATCGCCGGAGGAGGCCGCAGTCATCGAACAGGCTCCACGAGAGTCGCCAGCCCCAGCCCGCCGCCGATGCCCAGCGTCGCCAGCCCGCGCCGGGGCGCTGTGCCGTCGGCCGGATCGGTGGGGGGAAAGAGGATGTCGGAGAACAGCCGCGTCATCAGGATCGCCCCCGACGCGCCATAGGGATGGCCGAGCGCCAGCGCGCCGCCGCCGGGGCAGACGCGGGCCTCGTCGATGCCCAGCGCGTCGAGGCTGGCCAGCACCTGGGCGGCGAAGGCCTCGTTGAACTCGATCCGGTCGATGTCGGCGACGGTCAGGCCGGGATGGCGGGCCAGCAGCTTGCGCACCGCCGGGATCGGCCCGGTACCGAGCAGATTCGGGTCGACGCCGGCCGCCTGGGAATCGACGATCCGCAGGCCCCGCGTCAGGCCGAGCGCCCGGAACCTGCGTTCCGAGACGATGGCGACGACCGCCGCCCCGTCGTTGACCGGGCAGGCGTTGCCGGCGGTGACGGTGCCGCCCTCGCGGAAGACCGGACGGAGGCGGGCCAGCCTGTCCAGGCTGGTGTCGGCGCGCGGGCACTCGTCGCGGTCGACGGTGCGGCCGTTGGGCAGGGCGAGCGGCACGATCTCGCGCGTGAAGCGGCCGGCGGCCTGCGCCGCGACCGCCTTGCGGTGGCTCTCCAGGGCGTAGCGGTCCTGGCGTTCGCGCGCGATGCCGAAGGCGGCGGCGACGTTCTCGGCCGCCTCGCCCATTGACGGGTCGCCGACGCTGTCGGGGGCGAAACGGGCACGGTCGTAGAAGCTCGGGCTGCGGGTGAGGCTGGACGGCTTGGCGACGCGCCAGGGGGCGGTGCTGGTGCTCTCGACCCCGCCGGCGAGGAAGACGTCACCGGCCCCCGCCTGGACCAGCCGGGCGGCGAGGTTGATCGCCTCCAGCCCGGAGCCGCACTGGCGGTCCACGGTGACTCCGGGAACCTCGACGGGCAGCCCGGCGGCCAGCGCCGACAGCCGGGCGACGTTGCCTCCCGGCCCGGCGGCGTTGCCGAGCAGCACGTCGTCCACCTCCGCCGGGTCGAGACCGGCGTCGGCCAGCACGGCGCGGATGACCGGCGCGGCGAGATCCTCGACGGGCAGGTCGCGCAGGCATCCGCCGATCCGCCCGACGGGGGTGCGCCGCGCCGCGACGAGGATGGGGCTTTGCGTCACGCCTTCCCGCCTTCAGTCCTCTTCTCCCCGCCGGGGAGAGGGCTGGGGGGAAGGTCGGGATGGGGGTGAGGAAAGCCGGAAGACGCGGGAGTCCTCACGCCAGCTCCTCCAGCCGGCCGGCGCGCGCGCGGTCGCGCAGGGCGGCGCGGGCGATCTTGCCGCTGCCGGTCAGGGGCAGATCGTCGGCCGCCAGGAAGCGCCGGGGCGCCTTGTAGCCCTCCAGCCTGCCATGGCACCAGGCGCGAAGCTCCGCCGCCGGGGCGCGTGCCTCCCCCCGCCACCAGAGCACGGCGGACACCGCGTCGCCCCAGTAGGCGTCGGGCAGGCCGAAAACCACCGCCTCGGCCACCGCCGGATGGGCACGCAGGGCCGCCTCGACCTCCGCCGGGTAGACGTTCAGGCCGCCGGAAATCAGCATGTCGCCCTCGCGGCCGGCCAGCCGCAGCCAGCCGTCGGCGTCGAGCCAGCCATAGTCGCCGACCGTCCCCCAGCCATCCCGCTCGCGGTAGCCGGCGCCGTCGGCGCCGCCGATGTAGCCGTCGCTCAGCATGGCGCTGCGCACCCACACGGTGCCGGGCTGGCCGCGCTCCACCGGCCGGCCGTCGTCGTCGCGCAGGGACAGCTCCACCCCGTGGAAGGGCCGCCCGACGCTGTCGGCCGGCGCCCCCTCGCGCGAGGAGCGCAGGCTGACGAAGCTCAGCTCCGAAGCGCCGTAATATTCGAGGACCGCCACGTCCGGGCACAGCGCGACCAGCCGCTCGTGCAGGGCGGGAGCCAGCTTCGCGCCGGAGCAGACCACCCGGCGCAGGGCCGGGAAGGGCGCGCCCCGCCGCTCCGCCGCGTCGAGGATGGCGACCAGCATGGTGGGCACGACGACCAGGGTGGTGACGCCGGCCTCCGCCAGCCGCCGGGCCGCGTCGTCGCCGTCGAACCTCGGCTGCACCTGGACCGTCGCCCCGGCCGACAGCCCCTCCACCGCGCCGTAGAGGCCGAGGCCGTGCACCAGCGGTCCCGGCACCAGCACGACGTCGCCGGGGCCGATGCCGAACTCGACCCGGCTGGCCTCCAGCGTCGCCAGCCAGGAGCCCTGGTCGCGGATGAACGGCTTCGGCCGCCCGGTGGTGCCGGAGGTGAAGCCGATCAGGAAGGGGGTCTTCGGATCGACCGGCGGCGGCACCCAGCCCGCCGGCTGCGCCGCGATCCAGCCGGCCGCCGTGCCGTCGGCCAGCAGCAGGTCCGGGCGCAGGGTGTCGAGCGCCGCCGCCGCCTGCCCCTCGCTCCATTTCGGGTCGAGCAGCGCCACGGTTCCGCCCGCCGCGACGATGCCGAGGAACAGCGCCAGCAGTTCCGGCCGATTGCCCAGCCGCAGCGCGACGCGCGGGGGCCGCCCCGCCGTCCCCGTCAGGGCGGCCACGCCGGCCCCCGCCCGCAGCACGGACTCCCGAAGGGCGCCGTAGGCAATCGGCGCGGCGTCGAAGATCAGGGCGGGGTGCGACGGGGCGCGGTCGGCGGCGTCGAGGAAGGGCCGGCAGAGGCTCATGGCTTCGGAAATCAGGCGTGGGCCGGCAGCACGCCGGCGCGGCGCACGGCGGCGGCGGCGAAGGCGGCGACGCCCGCCTTGATCAGGTCGCCCGGAAGGAAGGCCATCGACCCGAACGCCGCCTTCTCCAGCGGCATCCCGGCGACCAGCGACAGCCAGGGGATGCCGCCCGCATAGACCACGGCGATGCCGCCCGCCGCGCAGACCGCGAAGAGCCGCAGCGGGTTGGCGCCGGTGGCGAAGCGCTCGGCAAGCAGCCCGGTGACGAAGGCGCCGGCCACCCAGCCCAGGATGAAGCCGCCGGTCGGCCCCATCAGCACGCCGATGCCGCCCCGCCCGCCGGCCAGCAGCGGCAGCCCGGCGGCGACCAGCAGCACGAACAGCAGCACCGCCAGCCCGCCGCGCCTGGCGCCCAGCAGCGCGCCGGCCAGCATGACGCCCAGCGTCTGCGCGGTGACCGGCACCGGCAGGAAGCCCAGCGGGATGGGCGGGGCCATGCCGAGCCCGGCCAGCAGGGCGGCGAACAGGGCGCAGAGGACGAGGTCGCGGGTGCTCAGCATGGGGGTGCGCTTCCTTCCTGGGTGGGACTTGCCCCTACGGGCCGCGGTCGGCGGGGTCGTAGCCCCGCGCCTCCAGCGCGGCGGCCAGATCATCGGCCATGGTGAAGATCTTGACCAGCAGCGGAACGAACAGGGCGGCTATGCTCCGCTCCACGCCGCGCGCCTGCTGGGCCATGCGGACCTCGCGGACCTGTTCGGCCAGCAGCGGGATGAAGCGGATGGTCAGCGCCAGCATCAGCGCCAGCTTGGCCGGGTTGACGCCGACGGGCCGGAGCAGGCCGAACACCCGCTCGAACAGTTCCACCATGTCGGTGACCCGCGTGGTCAGCGTGACCAGCGTCGCCAGCAGGATCAGCGCCGCGAAGCGGAGGACGGCGACCAGCGCCGCCTCCCAGCCGGTCCCGGCAAGCAGGGCCTGCACTCCGAACAGCAGCGCCAGCATCGCCACCGGCGCCCGCAGATGGCGCAGCACCGTCGCCACCGGCAGCCGCGCGGCGGGGAGCAACCCAAGCCCGAGCGCTCCGGCCGCCAAGGCTCCCCAGACGCCGGGCAGCGCCAGCACCGCGGCGGTGACCGCCAGCAGCCCGCCCAGCTTGACGCCCGCCGGCCAGCGGTGGACGGGCGACTCCCGGTGCAGGTAGAGTCCCAGCATCAGGACAGCCGCGCCACATAGGCGGGAATCGCGACGGAGGGCACGTCGTCGGCGACGACCCGCCCATCCTCCAGCACCAGCACCCGGTCGAAATCCATCACCATGTCGAGATCGTGGGTGACGACGACGGCGCTCTGCGGCAACTCGCGGACCAGCTCGATCACCCGGCGGCGGTTGCGCAGGTCGAGCAGGGTGGTCGGCTCGTCGAACACGACATGGGCCGGCTCCAGCACCAGCACCCCGGCGATGGCGAGAAGCTGCTTCTCCCCGCCGCTCAACTGGTGGGCGGGCTGGTGGCGGTAGCGGGCGAGGCCGTGGCGGTCGAGCGCCGCCGCCGTCCGCCGGGCGATCTCCTCCTTCGGGATCTTGCGGGCCTTCAGGCCGAAGCCGACATCCTCCTCGACGGTCGGGAAGACGATCTGCATGTCGGGATTCTGGAAGACGAAGCCGACCCTCCGGCGCACCGCGCGCCCGTCCGTCCGCGTGTCGAGCCCATCGACCAGCACGCTGCCGGAGGAGGGGACCAGCAGCCCGTTCAGCAGCCGGGCGAAGGTGCTCTTGCCCGACCCGTTGCCGCCGACGATGGCGACGCGCCGCTCCGTCAGCCGGACGCTCAGATCGTGCAGGACGGTGCGGTCGCCGTAGGCGTGGGTGACGGAGCGGAATTCGATCATCGGAGCGTGGTCATCGGGCGCGTGTCGGGCGTGTGACGGTCGTGTTCGGGTGCGGAAGCTCTTACCGCCTTTGTCTTCGCCCCGCCAGCATGACCTTGCCCGCGCCCGAGGCTTCGGCTGCCCCTTGATCGTGTCCACACCGATGGGGCCCGGTGCGCGCTGCGTCGCCTTTCCATCCGGGAGCCGCGGATCCTGGCGAAGGGAGGGCGGCGCGCCGTCTTGCCGGTCAAATCTGGGGCGGTCAAATCTGGAATTCGGGATCGACCGGCACCTGCATGGCGGTCGCCATCGCGTTGGTCTGCATCGCCATGGCGAGGACGGAGAGGAAATCCTGGTGCTGCTCGTCGGTCATCCCCTTGGCCCGTGCGGCGGCGGTGTGGGAATGGACGCAGTAGGAGCAGGAGTTGGCCGTTGAGACGGCGAGGTAGATCAGCTCCTTGGTCAGCGGATTGAGCGCCGAGGGGGCCACCATCACCTGCTTCAGCCGGTTCCATGTGGCCTCGAGGAGGTCCGGCTGGTTCGCCAGCGCCCGCCACATGTTGTTGACGAAGTCGGTCTTCCGCGTTGCCCGGATGTCATCGAAGACGGCTTTGACACGAGGGTTCCGCGCGGCTTCCGCGTCGGTCCAGAGCTTGACGGTGGACATGGTGGATCAGCCCTCCTGAGGCGCCGGGTGTTCAAGGGAGGAACAGGGACTTCCCGTTGGGTGCTTGATCCTACCGCCAAGCCGCCGCATGGGAAAGTCCGGCGGGGGCCGGGCCGGGCCGGGCCGGGTGCGGGGCGTGCCGGCCGGAAACGAGGGAGTGACGTCGGAAAACCAGCGGCGGCCGGCGATCCGGCGCCAGGCAAGGAAATTGCCCCGATATGATCATCGGCTTCGCCAGCCTATGCCGCGTCGGCGGAATCCCCGCCGCGACCGGCTTGCAAGCCGCTGCACGCGCTGCGCCGGACGGAATGGGCATCGTCCGGTTGCCGGTCGACGGCGGGGTGACGAATAGATTGGGATGCGGCGGCGCAGGTGCCAGCAAGCAAGGGTGGCAATCCGGCAGGCACGGAAATGCCTGCCCCTTTGGGAAGCGGGCTGAAATCCGGGAGGGTTCGCATGCGATGTCACCGACAAGGAGGCAGCGGGCGACCTCCCTCATCAGCCGGCCGGCAAGCCCCCGGGGGGGGGGCGCCAACCGCTGATTCCGCGAACGGTGGTGAACCATGACGGCGCCCCCGGAATTTTCAGAAAGTCCGCACGGCATCCCGACGGGAGTGTATGAATATATTCCCTTTATTTTGTCGGGAGGCAGAGCATGAACGCGGTACGTGTCGGCAAGCATGGCTACAACTCCATCCTGACGACGTCGCAATCGGTGACGATCGTCAGCGCCGCCCAGAACACCGGCGGCATCGATCTCAAGTCGGCCCAGCTCTGGGCCGCAAACGACATCAGCATTCGGCTGATCGCCACCTACCCGGATTCCAGCAGTGTCGCCTTCTTCTACGTGACCGCTCTATCCAATCAGCCGGGAAGGGAGGCGATGCCCTATCCGATGAATCTTCCGGCCGGGGTGTCGTTGACGGCCGCTACCGGAAACGGTGTCGGCAGCGCCGGGGTATGGGTGAACTACGATCTCATCACCTGAAGATCATTTTCCGGGCTGCCTGCTTGAATAAAGAAAATATTCCTTTAATGTGGGCGCCTTCTTGAAGAGTGTGCTTGGTCGAAGGGCGCGCCTCAGATCATGACAATGGCGGCGTGGGGCGATCCGGATCACCCCACGCCGCTGCGCACCAGCCGCACGGATTCGCGTGGAGAGCCTCGGGACTTCGCCATCAGATCACCTGCATCACCCCGCCCCGGCCCTGTTCACGGGGGTGCTCTCCCGTCGAGAGGGATCGAGCGCCGGAGTGCGCGGCGAGGGAAACGCCGCGGACCAGCGATGAGGCCGGGGCGGGGCTGCTCATCCCAGACCAAGGAAGGGGGCGTCAGCTCATCATCTGCCGGAACAGTTCCCGCGGGGAGCGCACGCGGGAGCCGCCGGCAACCCCGTCGAGCTCCTCATCGGACAGTTCGGCGTTGCCGTGTCCGGCGATCACGGCGGCGATTTCAGCGTCGGTGACGTCATAGCCGTCGGCGCGCAGACGCGTGGCCATATCGGCCGCATCGGTGGCGGTCCGATAGGTCTCGATGAGAGCAGGCGTGGTGTTGGCCGCTGTGACGAACCGCTCGATTTCGGCTTGGCTCATGTGGCTCTCCATCAAGGCACAGTGCCTTTGTTGTCAATCGGCTTGCAATTTCCAGCCACGCTTGCGGTTGCAGAACCTGTTGTCCAGGGAGTCCACGGGAGGGGCCTGTGGGCCCCCTGGGCAACGGACGGAGGGAAGGCTTTGGATCAGGAGCGGTTCTTGAACCGCCAGCTCTCGTTGCCGGTTTCCAGGATGTCGCAGTGATGCGTCAGCCGGTCGAGCAAAGCGGTGGTCATCTTGGCGTCGCCAGCGAACACCGTCGGCCATTGAGCGAAGCTCAAGTTGGTGGTGATCAACACCGAGGTCCGCGAGTACAACTGGCTGAGCGCGTGGAACAGCAGTTGGCCGCCCCTCTGTGAGAACGGCAGGTAGCCGAGTTCGTCCAGCACCACGAGATCAACGCGGGTCAACTGGTCAGCGAGTTTGCCCGCCTGCCCGGTTCGGGCTTCGGCCTCCAACCGGTTCACCAGGTCGATGACGTTGAAGAACCGGGCACGGGCGCCGCGGCGCACGCAGTTGGCCGTGATGGCGATGCACATGTGCGTCTTGCCGGTCCCGGTTCCCCCGATGAACACGGCGTTGCGCTGGGTTTCCAGAAAGCCGCCATCGTGCAGGTCGCGCACCAGCCCCTCGTTGAGGGGACTGGCGGTGAAGTCGAACTCGGCCAGCGTCTTGGCCAGGGGCAGCTTGGCGGCGCCGAGCTGGTAACGGATCGAGCGCGCCTGCTTCTCCGCCCGCTCCGCGGCCAGCAGATCGCCCAGGATCTGCTGGACGGTGCGCTGCCGCTTCAGCCCGTCGCCCATCACCTCGTCGTAGGCGGCACGCATGCCGGCCAAGCTGAGCTCGGCCATCAGCGCCATCAGCTCATGCCGTTCCATGGCAGCCCTCCCGCACCGCGCGCAGGCGGTCGTAGCGCCCGCAGTCGGCGGCCGGCTCGATGGACAGCGTCAACGCCGTCGGCACCGCCATGGCCGGTGCCGGTGTGACGTCGTGGTGCCGGGCGAGGATGTTCAGGATCACGTCCCGGCTGTGCGTACCGCTCGCCAGTGCCTCGCGGCAGGCGACCTCCACCGCCTCCAGGCCATCGGTGAGGATGGCGGCGAGCACGCCAACGAACTGCCGGTCAGCGTCGTCGCCGCGGCCCAGGCGGGTCCGCACCGTCGCCAGGGCTGGCGGCAAATCCCAGTCCCGGAACGGCGCCCCGTTGCGCAGCGCCCCCGGCTTGCGGACGAGAACCGGAAGGTAGTGCAGCGGATTGTACCGCGTGTGGCCGTGCCCGAAAGCTCGAGGGTGCTCGGCGACGATCGCCCCGTTGAACCACACCACGATCCGTGTCGCGTAGGCGCGGACCTGCACCGGCTTTCCGGCGGCGACCGCGGCCACGCTGTAGCGGTTGCGGTCAAAGTGGATCAGGCAGGTTTTCGAGACGCTGAGCGTGGCCTCGTGGAAGCCGTCGAAAGGATCGCTCACGGTGATCAGCGCCGGCCGCTCCGCCTGGAACACCTCCCACACCGTCCGGCTTTTATCCTCTGGATGCGACGTCTGTTGGGCCCAGACGATCACCTCGTCGTGCAGGCGTTCGTTCACCTCTTCCAGCGTCTTGGCCCGCAGCCGCGGCGTGAACAGCCGCTGGCGCAAGGTGCCGACCTGGTTCTCGACCTGGCCCTTTTCCCAGCCCGAAGCCGGGGTGCAGGCCACCGGCTCGACCAGGTAATGCGAGCACATCTGGGCGAAGCGGCGGTTGAAGCGGCGCTCTTTGCCGACAAATACGGCGTCCACCGCCGTCTTCATGTTGTCGTAGATGCCGCGCTCGCACAGGCCGCCGTAGAAGGCCGCGGCACGGGCGTGGGCGTCGAACACCATCTCCTGGGTCTGGCGCGGGTAGACCGCCACGAACGGCATGCGGCTGTGGCACAGGCGGGCATGGGCCACCTGCACCTTGGTTGTCACCCCGTCCAGGATGATCCACTCCTCCGCCCAGTCGAACTGGTACGCCTCGGCCGGGGCGAAGGTGAGCGGAACGTAGGCGTTCACCGGCCCACTCGGCGGCTGGCGCTGCTTGAAGCGCTTGATGTAGCGCCGCACCGTGTCGTAGCCGCCCTGGAACCCGGCATCCTTCAGCCGTCCGAAGAGCCCCAGGTAGTCGAGCCGGTCACGCACCGGCCGCCGCTCGTTCTCCGTGATCAGCCGTTCCAGCTCCTCCTGGAACCCGGCCAACTTCGGAAGCGGCTGGTGCTGGCGTTCGTAGCGCGGCGCCGTCTCGCCCGAACGCAGGTATTTCGTCACCGTCTCCCGCGACACCTTCAGCGACCGGGCAATGGCCCGGATGCTTTTCCCCTTCGCGTGCTCGCGTCGTATCCGTGCGATCGTCTCCACCGTCAACATCCCTGTCCGCCACCCTGTCGTCCAAACCCAGGGTCGTAGTCTGCCAGATCAGGGGTGGCTGGTTATTGGACGCCGATCACCCCTGAAACTGGCCCAGTGTTGCAGGCCGATGCACAGCTCCCGCGCCCGCGCCTGCAAGGACGCGATGCGCGCGCTGAAGCGCGTAGCGCGGAGGCGCTGAAGTCTTGGGACGGCAAGTTGCCAGCCGGCATGGGCATCGGCCGCCTGATCGGCTACGCGAACCGGCTGGCGAACGACCAGATGTACGACAACGCGATGGACCAGCAGATTGGCGCCCTGCGCGCAGTCGGCGTACCGGAGACGTCAATTTTCGTGGATGAGGCGTTGATCGGCACGGTCGGTGACCGGAAGGGCCTGCAAGCCGCCCTGAAACAGGCGAAGCCCGGTGACACCGTTGTCGTGGCCGGACTCTCGATGCTCGGCCGAACCATGGTGGAGGTTCTGCGCGCTGTGCAGCTTCTACAGGCACGCTCCATGCATTTTTGGCTGCTCGACGTGAACATGCATTCCAACTCGGAGGCGGGTGCCCAGTTCGGCAAGGTTGTCGGCATGTTTCAGCGCGCCGAGGAAGAGCGCGTGCTCGCGGTCAGTCGGACCGCCTACCTCGCCGCCAGGGCCAACGGCAAGAGGGTCGGACGCAGCCCGGTCCTGACGCCGGAGAAGTGGAAGGAGGGTGGGCGTTTGCTAAGGGCTGGCGTTAGCGTGAGGGAGGTCGCGAAACGGCTTGGGATCGCGGTGGCAACGACCTACAACCACCGTGACGCCATGATGAGTGATTCGGTGGACGATCTGGAGGAGTAGCAGATGAAGAGTTATTCAAGCTGAAAGACCATGTGATGATGCCATTGTAGTTCCAAAAAGTGCGGTAGCATTCACAGCCTGGTTGATATCAGACCCCCATGTTTTGGCGGTGCGGCCAGCAATAAAACTGATGAAAATTTTGCCGTTTCTTCGCTATCCCCGGCTTGGAACTGACGGAGCTGCGAAAATTCCAGTCGCTCATAGACCCAAGAGCCAGCAGGCAAAGCAGCCGCTTGGTGGCATGCCGATCGAGGTTCGGACACCGACATCCATCTTCCTCCGCATTCCCCTCAGGCGGTCATCCTGATGCATTGACACAAATAATTGGAGAAAATCTCTCAAAGATGCATTCTTTAGGTGGGTGGCGTGAGAATCCGCCACGGCTTACTGGGGAGCGATGGTCAGAAAATGACCGCACCGCTGCATGATTGCGTGATCAGGTTCTGGCGGGAAACAGGCACTGGCCGGACAGTTGCCGGCACTGGCTTTCTGGCAACCGGGGCCGACGGCAAGACCTACGCGCTGACCTGCGCCCATGTGGCGAACCTGGCGCTGGGCCGCAGCTTGACCACCCGCATCGTGTGCCGCGGCTTCCGTCGGAGGCCGCGCTCAACCGCCCGCGTTCAGGCGCCCAGACCCCTATGCTGTGAGGATCACGCTGCCGATGAGCAATGATGACGGATTGGGAGACGCCCTGTTGGCGCGGGTGGCCGCGTGCAACTTCGACGCCACCATCTTCGACACCAACGATCTCAGTACCATTCGCGGCAGCGGTCTGATCGTGCTGCGCTTTCCCGACCGCATCGTCCAGCGGCTGAACCGCGACCGTCCCGACCTTCGGGTGTCGGCCATCGCCTCCGGCGCGTCGGAGCTGCTGTTCCGCTTCGCCCCGCTGCCGGGCGCGAGCGACGCGGTCGAAGAGCTTTTGCGGGCGATGCTGGAGGACCGCGCAGGTCAGGTGGGCTGGCCCTGGACCCTGTTCACCTATGTGTGGGCGGTGGAGCGGCCGGACGACCGCGCCGGGTCGGACTTCGTCAAACGCCGGCACCGGCTGGTCGCCCGCTGCAACGCGCAGCAGTATCAGCGGCGGACGATCACGCTCCCGCCCTTTCACAGCGATGCCCAGCGGGTTGGTCGGGGTGAAAAGGTCGACACCGCCAGCGTCGTCTGCGCCTTTGATGGGCTGCGCCCGGCCACACCCGGCCTTCGTCAAAAGGACAGGCCGGTGTCCGCCAGCGTGCGATGGCGCCGCGGCTTCGGTGTGAAGGCCAAGGGGCTATTCTATGAGGAGGAGCTGAAGTCGAACGGCTGCCGGCCCGCGCTTCCCTTCGCCTGGGAATTTTCCGATCTGGCGCCGACCCCCGAAGAACGGAAAACGCATGACATCCCGGAATCCCTGGCCGGCAAGATGGCCCTGATCTATCTGGACGGCAACGGCTTCGGCCGGCGGCGGGAGGAGGAGGGGCGGACAGCGGCGGGACTGACGGGCTTTTCCGAGAGGGTGAAGGCGAAAAGGCGGGACATGCTGCACGCGGTCCTGACGTCCTTGGAAAAGCGTCCCGGCATGATTCATCCCGGTGACGACCTGGCGCCGCGCCGCTTGCGCTTTGAAACCTTGCTGTGGGGTGGGGACGAGGTGATGTGGGCGCTGCCCGCCTGGCACGCCTGGGCGGTGATGGGAGAGGTGCAGGCGCATTTGAACGGGGGCCAGTGGGGGGAGCTGAGCCATGCCGCCGGGATGCTGATCGCCCCGTACAAGGCGCCGATCAAGCATTTGGCGGCCCTGGTCAAGGATTTGGCCGAAGTTGGGAAGGATGTGGACCGGGGTATCAACGGGGTCCAGATCGGAATCGTCGCCGGTTTCGACATGCCGGGGGTGACGGTGGACGCCCTGCGGCGGCCGTTGTTCGATCTGGTAGGCACCGTTGGCGACGTGCCGCATGGCGCCTTCCACTGCGACGGCGCCCGGTGGCCCGAGATTCAAAAGGCCATGGAGGCGATCAAGCACCCGCAAACGGGTCTGCCGCGATCCTCCCTGTACCGGAGCCATCACGAGGCGCTGGCGAAGGGGCTGTTCGCCATCGGCAAGGCGGAGGAGGCCCGCCGGCATCTGAACGCCGGCATCGGACAGATCGAGCTGGTGCATGAGGGGGCTGTCGATCCCCAGGCCCTCGACATCCTGCGCACCGGTTTTCCCGGCGCGCAGGGCGTGGCCGACCACCCGCTCGTGCCGCTCCACCAAATCCTCAGCCTGTGGGATCTCGCCCGATGACCGTCCCCTTCCGGTGGAAGCTGCGCATCGACCTGCGCAGCCCCTTCCTCATCCCCGGCCCGTCGATCACAACCACGCTGACCGATGCCAGTTTCGCGCGCGATGCCGCCGGCACTCCGATCATTCCCGGCACCCTGATCCGGGGCCTGTTCCGCGATGCGCTGGAAAGCGTGGGGTTCCAAGAAGCGCTGACCGTCTTCGGCGGGAAATCCGGTTCCGCCACCGCCGGGCCGGAGGCCGCGTCCGACATGGCGCAAAGCCGCAGGGTGGACAACATCCCGAAGCGGCGCACGCTCGACTTCCCCGATCTGGTGGCGGAGCGGGAGACGGGCATCGGCCCCGTCGCCCCCTTCACCCGCGTGGCGCTCGACAGCGACGGCACCGGGGCCGCGCGCGACGGGCATTTGCAGTTCATCGAACTGGCGGCGCCGCTCGGCTCCGTCGTCCATTTCACCGGAACCATCGCCGGCAAGGCGGAGGACCCCGATGCCCTTCTGCCCGCGTTCCAGAAGGCCGGCCGCCTGATCCGGGCCATCGGGTCGAACAAATCGTCGGGCTTCGGCGAGGTGGTGGGCATCACGCTATCGCCAGTGTCGGCCGCCGTCGCCAGTCCGGCATCCGTCCCGGCGCCTGACGGAGGCTCCGGTGTTCGGCACATCGACATTGCGTTCGCCCTCGACCGCCCCTTCCTGGTCAACGCCGCGCACACCACCGCAAACGAGTTCGCCGGTTCCGAGGTGATCCCCGGAGCGGTGCTGAAAGGCGCATTGGCGGGCAGCATCGCCCGGCTCGGAATCAGCCCCGACCAGTTGTTCCGGACCCGCATCGGCCATGCGTTTCCCGCCTGGGACGGCCAAATGCCGGCGGTCGTGCCGCCACTGTCGCTGGCGCTGTGCAAGGCTGGGAAGCGGTCCCTGCTGCTTGACCGGCTGCTGGCCGGCGATCTCGACGGACTGCCGCTCGACCATTGGGGACCGCCCATTTTCGCCACCGATTGGAAGGCCGCCGATCACGGCGATGTTCTGAAGCATCTCAAGGCATCGCGGCCCGCTCTGCGCCGTGACGCCCGCACGCGAACCGCGATCGATGGCAAGACCGGCACGGTCGCCTATGATCGCGACACCGAAAGCGGTGCGCTGTTCTCCTATAGCGCCGTGCGTCCCGACGGGCATCGCTGGGTCAGCCGCTGGCTGATCCCGGAGGATGTCGATCCGGCGACGGTGGCGGGCCTGACGGCGTTTCTGGCGCAGGGACTTCCCGGCATCGGCAAGACGCGCGCCATCGCCACGGCAGCGTCCTTTACGCCTGTTGGCGAAACGTCCGCCGTCCCGCTGTCGGGCGGCCGATGGGCGCTGACCCTGCAAACCGATGCCGTGCTCGGTGATGGGGACTTCGCCGATTATCGGGACTATTGGCATGGTCTGGGGTTCACCCTGGTCCGCCATTTCGCCGAACAGCGGTTGGTCGGCGGCTATCTTGCCCTGCGATATCCGGTGAGGCCCGACGGATACGCGCCCTATGTGCTGACCCGCGCCGGGTCGGTCTTTTTGCTGGAGGGCGGCGATGCGGAGCGGATGGCCGGGCTGCTGCGCCACGGGCTGCCGCCCGTACCGCCCTTCGACCGACGGGATTGGCGGGAGTTTCCCTTCGGACGGGAAAATGGGTTCGGCGCGGTGCGGCTGAACGCGGTCGATCACGCGGCGCTGCTGGCCGGCGAGGAACTGGACAAGGGTGGCGCCCATGCATAAGCATCATGTGGAGTTGACGGGCAGCCTGACCGTCCTGTCGCCCCTGCATATGGGCAACGGCCAACGCGGCACGCGCGAGGGACTGACCATCCGCACCGAACAGGGGGAGGAGAAGCCGGTCCAGCTGAGCGAGATCCAGCGTGACGGACGCGACTTTCCCTATCTTCCCGGCACCTCGCTGAAGGGGGCTCTGCGCGCCCGGCTGACGGGCGGAACCGTGGAAAAACTGTTCGGGCGGCTGGACGACAAGACCGATGGGGACGGCGTGATGGGCCGCCTGTGGATCTATGGCGCCATCCATCGGAACAGCGCCGCCGCCGCCGGGCCGCAGCACAGCGTCGTCGCCGCCCGGACCCGAATCGACCGCGCCAGCGGCACCGCCGACGACCACAAGCTGTTCCATGCGGACATGGTGCCCCCCGGCACGGTCTTCGACTTTCACGCCCGCTGGCTGACCGACGCCGAGGGTGCGGAGCTGGACGCCGAGCTGGCGCAGGTCGCCACCGCTCTCGCGCCGCTGACCGACGAGGCCGGGATCGCGCTGGGGCGCGGCGGCCGCCAGGGCCAGGGCCGCGTCCGCCTGTCCGAGCTGACGGCGACGCTGGTACCCTGGGACGGCGACCCGGTGGCGGTGACGCTGCCCACCTTGCGGTGGCAGCCGCCCGGCGAGGTCCACCGGCTGCGGCTGACCGGCGACGGCCCCTACATGATCCTCGATTCTGCCCGCCGCGCGGCCAAGCCGGAGGGCGCGGAGGAGGAGACCAACATCCTGCATTCCCTGCTGGATGGCGCCGGTCACCCGGCGCTTCCCGGCTCCACCCTGCTGGGGGCGTTGCGGGCGCGGGCGGCGTGGCTGGACGGCGGGGCGGACAACCGCGACCGGGTCTATTCACCGCAAGAGGAGTTGAGCGCCACCGAACGGCTGTTCGGCGTCACCGGCTGGCGCGGGCTGCTGGGGGTGGAGTCCATCCGCATCGTCGATCCTGGCGTGTCGCAGCGCTTCACCTCGGTCAAGCTCGACCGCTTTTCCGCCGCGCCCATCGACGGCGCGCTGTTCACGGTGGAGGCCTTTGTCGATCCGGTGTTCGAGGTGACGCTGAGCCTGACCCCGCGCGGCAATACCCCGATCACCGACGGCGCGCGCGCTTTGTTCGAGCGGCTGCTGCGGGACATCCGGGACATGGGCCTGATGCTGGGCCATGGCGGATCGCGCGGGTTTGGCTGGTTCGGGGTGGAGCCCCTTTCCACCGCATCCCTGGACGGTTCTTCGAGTGAGGCGACGGCATGACCGAGAAGCTTGATCAAGCGCGCGACGCCACCAAACTGGACTATGAACGGCTGCTGCGGCAGCGGAGCGGCAACGCCGTCGACGGCGCGCTGGACCTGCATTATGATCGCGTCGATCCGCTGGTCGACGATATCGATGGCGAGTTGGACGCGATGAAAGCGATCCTGCTCGCCCACAAACCCGGCAGCGGTCCGGCCGCGAACCTGTCGGCAAAGCCCGTCCGCAGCAACGCCCCGCCGTTTGCGATGGAAAGCGGCGGCAAGCGACGCCCGTCGGTGGATGAGACGGTGCTGACCTCGCCCTTCCGCTTCGTCGCGCTCAACGACGCCGTTGTCCCGCCGGAGCGGGACCGGCCCGACCTTGGCCGTCCGCTGGCAGGGGGATACCGCGCCGTCATCCGTGTGGATTGGGCAGCGGAAACCCCGCTGCTGATCGGCGCCGGCGGCAAGGAGGATGACGTGGTGGTGCCGATGACCATCGGCGCCGGCAAGACCCCGGTCATTCCGGGGGCGACCATCCGGGGTTGCCTGCGCGCGGCGCTGGAGATCGTCGCGTCCGGGCGGCTGGGCCAGATCAACGCCCATGCCATCTATGGCCTGCGCGATTTCGACCATCCCCTGGTCAAGTCGCGCGACGAAAGCCAATCCTTGCTGGCGGCGAAGAATGTCCGGGCGGGATGGCTGACGCTCGGCCCGGAGGGCGTGACCATCACCCCCTGCGCCGACTGGTATCTGATTCCCATCGCAGCCCTGCGGCCGGCGTCCCGCGATCCGTATCAGTTCCGGGCGAACTGGCTGCGAAAGACCATCCCGGAACGCTATGCCGACATCGAGCGCTCATGGGTGTCCGGCAGCGGGGAGACTGACCGAACCATCCGCTTCAGCGCGATGAAACCGCGACGCTTTGCCATCGAGGAGCAGCGCGGCGATGGCAAGACCATCCTCGGCTTGGACTCCGACGGCGCAGTGTCCGGCCATCTGGTGTTCTCCAATCGCTCGCCCGCGGCGGCATCGGCGCAGGACATCGAGACAAAGGAAAGGAATGGCGGCCCAGGCCAGCCGAAGAAATACGAATATGTCTTCGACAGCCGCGAGGGAACCCCGTTCACCGTCCCGCCGGAGGCGTGGCAGCGCTTTCGCGCCATCAACAGCAAAATCTTCAAGAACAAGATGAAGGGCGACGGGTCCTGGGGGATTCTGGAACGCTCGCTGGTCGATCCCGGCGACCGCATTCCGGTCTTCTATGTCGGGGCCGGGGCCGATCTGCAAATCGGGCTGACACGCTTCTTCAAGATCCGGCATCGCTACAGCCTGGGGCAAATCCGTGACCGCGATCCCGCCCATCGTCGCGCGAAGGCCAAACGGCCGGAAGAGGTCCGGCTGGATTTCGTCGAGGCGCTGTTCGGCTATGTCCATGAGGCCGACGAGCTGTTCGATCCGGTGCCGGACTCGGTCGGTCCCGGTGCCTTGGCGCGGCGCGGGCGGGTCGCCTGCGGCTTCGCCCGGCTGACCGGCGCGGCGCGGGTGGGGCCGGTCGTCGCCACCGTGATGGGCGCGCCGCGCGCCTCCTTCGCCCCCTTCTATCTGCGCGGCCGTTACAAGGATTACAGCAGTCCCGAACCCGCCACCCGGCTGGCCGGGCGCAAACGCTATCCGCCGCGCTTTCCCGCCGAAACCGCGGCGGGGGCGGAGACGGCGATCAACGGCCTGCTGCGGGAGCAGATCGCCCGCATCGAGCGGGACAGCGGAAACCGCCCGTCGTCCAAGGTGCAATCCCGCCTGTCCTTCCTGCTGCCGGCGGCGGGCGAGCGCGAGCTGCGCTTTTCCGGCGATCTCCGGTTGGACAATGTCAGCGCGGCGGAACTGGGGGCGGTGCTGTGGGTGCTGACCCATGGCGGCGACCCGGCCAAGCCCTATCGTCACATGATCGGCCGGGGCAAGCCGTTCGGCGCCGGTCAGATGCGGGTGGACCGGCTGTCCATCCGCCTGATCCCCAACGACGCCGATGCACGCCGGCTGATGGCGCCGCCGGAGGCGTGGGAGCGGGCCTGGGGCGACGGCGACCACTCCATGGCCCCCTTTCTGCGCGCCTTTCACGGCCATATGCGGCGCCACCGCCCGCACTGGCCGCGCACCGCCGATCTGGGCGAGTTCCTGGCAGCATCCGATCCCAGCCTGTGGGACCACCGCGAGCGGTCGGCATCGTTGGAGTACCCGCGTCTCAAGTCCTTCAACGAGATCCGCAAGATCGGCAAGCTGTCGACCGGGTTCGTCCCGCCGAACCCCCGCCCCGACCGCCACCTGCCGGTGCTGCCGGACACCGACGCCGCCCTGCGCTACGCGGAAGCGGCGGTTCTGCCCTACAGCCCGGCAGAGTCGAAGCGATGAGGGCGGGGACCGCCGCGCTGCTGGCGGGGAGGGAACCCTGTGGAAATTCAGGAAAATATTGAGATCGTTCCGTTTCTCACGATGAATGCGGATTTCCTCCTCATGCCCCTTGACGGATCATGGCCGTCCAACATCCACCCTGTGGAACCAGCCGCGGAAAACATCATTGCGACAAGGTGATATGGACGGTAGCCTTCAGAAGCGTTCCGCTATGGGAAGCGGATTGAAACGGGAGGGGCGGACCGGCCGCCCCCGCCACACACTTCAGAAGCGTTCCGCTATGGGAAGCGGATTGAAACAAACTTCTTGGCGTTTTGGGGATTCCAGAACTTCAGAAGCGTTCCGCTATGGGAAGCGGATTGAAACAACACCAAATAGAACATCCGACGAGACATTTCATCTTCAGAAGCGTTCCGCTATGGGAAGCGGATTGAGACTCCATTTCCTCACGGCGGAGATGTTCTCCCGGCGTCTTCAGAAACGTTCCGCCATAGAAAGCGGATTGAGACAGTAGCAGGACGAGCGACAACCACTTGCTGCCACCCGTTCAGACCGTCAGCGGTTCCATGCTGTAGCGGCCGAGGCCCTGGGCGGCGTGGCTACCGGCGTGGGTCAGGGCGCCAAGGGTCAGCAGGGGCCACAGGGGACCAAGGTCGCCGGTCAGGGTGACGGTGCCGCGCAGACCCTCCATGCGGATGGGCGCATCGCCCTGGCGGGCGGAATGGCGGTGCCACGCCAGCGGGCGCAGGGATGAGGCGTCGATGGTCAGGGTGGCGGCATGCTCCTTCAGGCTGCGCCAGTCGGCGACGACCGTGGTGTCCAGCCAGCGGGCCATGCCGGACAGCCGGTTGCCCAGGCTGGTGAACAAAGACCCGACGCCACCATGCGTCGTGCCGCCCCGGCGCAGGCACAGCGGCGTGACGAAATGCAGACGGGCGGCGGCGGGCGGCGCGGACGCGGCCACCCCCTCGTGAACCGCGATGCGGCGGTCCAGCGGCTCCAGCGCCGCATGCAGGCCGTTTGGCATGGCGACCCCGCCGCGCAGAGCCAGCACCCAGGCGTCGGCGGCGCTTTCCAGCCAATCGGTGGCGAAACCGAACAGGGTCAGGCGCAGCGCCATCAGGTCGAGGCCATCGGGCGCGGGATCGGCGGCGATGACATAGGGCTTGGGCGTCTCCAACCCCATCAAGGCCGGATGCTCGCGGAACAGCGGGTCATAGGCGCAGGGCGGCGACCAGGGGCACGGGCCGCCGTGGCGCGCCACAGGCGACGCCGTGTTCAGCAGCTGCCGCCCCCAGGCCCCGCGCAGCCGTCCTGGAAAGGCGGGATTCCACACCAGATCGCCGACGCTCCACCCGCGCGGCGGACGGCAGAGCGCCACCACCTCGGCATGGAACCAGCGTTGCGGCAGTTTGGCCAAGTCCGCCACCGCGATCGGCGCCGCCAGTCGCGCGCCGATCGGATCGCCGTCCATGCCCGAGTCGCCATCTTCCCGCATCCCGCGATCCTCGCCCTACCATAACCCGGTGTCCGCGTGTTTGGCGGCGACCATGCCACATCCACGGCGAATCCGGCCATGGCGAATCCGCCGAAGCGGGCCATCGGACCCTGTGGATATTATTCAATCAATTGATACTACTAAGAAAGTTGCAGAAATCCTGGTGCGCGGCGATCCGCCTCTTGACAAAAAGCCGACCTCAATCGCCTGCCCTGTGGAGAGAGTGGGAAATCACCTTTGTTGCGTCAATGGCTTGCCAGAGGTAGGTTCAGCATCGTTCCGCTATGGGAAGCGGATTGAAACCCAGAGGAAGAGGCAGAAGGCTTTTCCACCTTCCTCTTCCGTTCAGCATCGTTCCGCTATGGGAAGCGGATTGAAACCGATCGAGACGACGGTACCGATGTAGTGGTAGGTTCAGCATCGTTCCGCCATGGAAAGCGGATTGAAACATCTCAAACCGCATCTCGCGGTAGTTCATAAGCGGGGGGGCAATCCGCCCCGTCACCGAAACGGCGCTTTCCCTGACCGCATCTACAGCAGGTAGAAATCCTGCGCCTCGGCCAGCGGGGCGCCGCCATAGCTGCGGGAACGGGTCAGGCCATGGGCGCCGATGGCGTAGACGCGCAGGCTGTCGCCCGGCGCCAGATGGACGGCGACCTTTTCGGCCAGACGGGCGGCGGCGTGTTCGCTCATGCGGGCCTCGAACACGCTTTTCTGCACGCGGACGGCGGCATCCTCCAGCGCCTTGGCGACGCGGCGGCGGCGCTTGTTGTCGGCCACGTCGTAACAGAACACCATCAGCATCTCCGCCGCCGCCATGGCCGCCCGCCTTTCGCAACGCCGTTCAATAATCCAGGGTGAAGGGCCGATAAGGCGCCTCGCCCAGCGTATGGCGGCCATAGGCGACGACTTGCGCCTGCATCACCCGCCGCCACAGCATTTTCCGCCCTGATGGTCCCTTCACCGCGCGGTCCAGCCAGCCCTCATAGCCGCGGATCAGCCGGTCACGACCCGCCGACTGGATGCGGCAGACCGCGCCGCCTGGTTGCCCATCCGGGGCGGCGGTGGTCAGGAAATCGGCGCGGGACAGGATGCGGTTGTTGAACAGATAGACCGCCAGCCCTTCGACCAACGGCGCGCGGAATTCCTCGATCAGGTCGGACACGCAGGCCTGGGCGCCGTCGCGCGCGCTGTGCAGCGCGCCGAATCCTGGGTGCAGCCCATGACGGACGACGAAAGCGGCCAGATCGCGATGCAGCATCGCCGACAGGTAGGAGATCACCAGATTGACCGGATCGGGCGGCGGCCGGCGGCGCCGATGCTCAAACCGCCATCCCTGTTCCAGGCAACGGCCCAGCGCCGGCCAATAGGCGGCCGCCGCCGCCCCTTCCAGCCCCATCAGGGCCGGCACATCCTCGGCCACCGGCAGCTTGCGGATCAGCCGGTTCAGCGCCAGGGCGGCGTCGGTGACAGTGGTGTCGGCCCGCTTGCGGTTCAGCCGCCGCAGCAGGGCGCGCTGGTTGCGCAGCCGGCCATCGACGATGCGCCGCGCCAGATCGAGCCGCGCCTCCGGATCGATGGCCAGCCGCGCCTGGGCCAGATGCAGCCCGGCGCGTGGGCCGGTGGGGCGTTCCAGCGTGCCGACGCTGTCGCCCCAGCCATCGACCAGCGCCACATCGACGCCATGGGTCAGGGCGTGGCGCAGGACGTCGTCGTCGGCCTCGCAGCCCGGTCCCAGTTCGATACGGTCGAGCCGGGCCGGCGGAATCGCCAGCAGTTCCGCCCCATCCTCCGTCACCGTGAAGGACTGGTTGCGCCGGGTCAGCGTGCGGCCCCGGCGGGTGACATACAGCACGCGCAGGCCGGGCGCGCGGTCCTCGTCATCCGGTTCGGGCGCGGGGGCGGCGGGTTCGGATGTCGCGGCGGGATGGCGGGCGAGAACCAGCGCCTCGTCCGGGGTCAGATCGGCGGCATCGTCGCCGTCCACCGGCCGCACCACCAGGGAACGGACGAACAGATGCCCGAGAAAGCGGAACCCCTGTTCGAACGGAACGATGCGGGTCTTGTCGGGGTGCAGCCGCAACCCGTGTTCGGCCAGCAGCGCCGCCATGCGGTCGCGCGCGGCCTCCGCCGCCGCCTCGCCCCGGCACATCAGCAGGAAATCGTCGGCGAAGCGGACCAGACGGATACCGCGCGCGGCGATGCGGTCGTCGATGTCGTCCAGATACAGGTTGGCGAGCAGTGGACTGAGCGGCGCCCCCTGCGGCAGCCCCAAACCCATGGCGGAAAAGCTTTCCAGCCACAGCTCGATCAGGTCGAGCAGAGGCTGCTCGTCGATCGCGCGGGCGAGGCAGGCCATCATCCGCTCATGGGGAACCCGTTCGAAATAGCGTTCGATGTCGCCGTCCACCACCCAGCCGAACCCCTGGCGCCGGTGTTCGGCCACCCGCGCCACCGCCATCGTCACCGACCGCCCCGGACGGTAGGCGAAGCTGCCGTCATGCATCTGCGGATCGAGCAGCGGGGTCAGCACCTGGGCGACGGCGGTCTGCGCCACCCGGTCGACCACCGGCGGAATCGCCAGCGGGCGGGTTCCGCCATCTTCCTTGGCCACGTCGATGCGGCGCAGCCGGCCCGGACGGTAGGTGCCCTGGGCCAGGGCCAGTTGCAGCCGCACCAGCCGGGTCGGCAGATCGACGGAGAACTCCTCCACCGTCATCCCGTCGCCGCCGGCGCCGCCCTGGTTGGCGAGCACCCGCTCCCACGCCGCCTCCAGCCGATCCAGCCGGATGATCCGGTCGAACAAACCAAGGGTTTCGGCGGGATCGGGCATGCGGGAACCCTGT
This sequence comes from Azospirillum agricola, assembly GCF_020005195.1. Lineage (NCBI taxonomy): Bacteria > Pseudomonadati > Pseudomonadota > Alphaproteobacteria > Rhodospirillales > Azospirillaceae > Azospirillum > Azospirillum agricola. The sequence continues at coordinate 350,119 of NZ_JAIFZR010000001.1, read as the reverse complement.
GGAAAGTCGAAAATACGAGGATTATAGGCAGGTTGATGACCATTCCGTACATATTTCCGATGAGGCTCTTGACAGAATGCGGGCTGGGATTTGCCGCTCTGTGGAAAGGCGTGGAGAATGAAGATGTTGCGTCAAGGGGTTGTGGAAGGTAGGTTCAGCGGTGTTCCGCTATGGGAAGCGGATTGAAACTTTCTATAGGAATCAAGTTCAGAGCGAATAATATGTTCAGCGGTGTTCCGCTATGGGAAGCGGATTGAAACTAAGAAATATAAGTATAAGATTCAGTACTACAACAGTTCAGCGGTGTTCCGCTATGGGAAGCGGATTGAAACTGCCGCTTCCGAGAGAGGGCGACCATTCGCGATTTCGTTCAGCGGTGTTCCGCTATGGGAAGCGGATTGAAACTCCTGTGGATTTAGATACGCGTCACAAACGAAGTTCAACGGTGTTCCGCTATGGGAAGCGGATTGAAACAACCAAAAAAATTGCACTGTTAAGAACAGTGGTTCAGCGGTGTTCCGCTATGGAAAGCGGCTCGATTGAGCGAACCGCCTTCCGATTACCCCGCATCCTGCCCCTCAGCCACGGCGCGCAGCAGTGCGGCGTCGTCCGGCAGCGGATTGGCATGGCCCCAGAAGCCGTAATCCGGGAGGGCGCCGCCGCGCCAGCCGCCGGGAAAGGCGCGGTCCAGCGCCGCGATCACCATGCCGGGGCCAAAGACATTGATCTCTCCCGGCGACAGCACGATCAGCGGGCGCAGGTCGTCGGGGGCCAGCCGGTCCGTCACCACGGCGCAGGCCGCGTGCGGCAGCCGTGCCAGACGGGCGCGGCCATCAAGGACCGTTTCCAGCGTGGCGACGGCCTGTTCCCCGGCCGCTTCCATCTCCGCCGTCACGCCTTGTGCGGCGCGGTCGTCGCGGCGGATGGCGGCGATTTCCGCCGCCGTGGCCCCGGCTGCCCGCAGGCCGCGGATATGGCCGCGGTCGTTGGCGGCCACCAGCTCCATCCGCCGGGTCCAGGCGGCGGCGGGCAAGGCCAGCAACGCGAAAACCTGGTGCAGGGAGGTCGGACGCTCCGCCCCCGCCGCGTCGCCGTGGTGATCGACGATGATCGTCCCGTCCGGAAGCGGCATATCGGCCGCCAGTTCCACCAGCACCGGCCGTCGGCCCGACGCGGCGGCGGCCCCGATGGCATCGGCGTAATCCGACGCCTTGGCCCCCCAGGCAAGCCCGGCATCGAACAGCGGCGCATCGGGGGCATGATCGCGGATCAGCCGGGCGATCTCCACCATCTCCAGATCGCGGCCGCCCAGGAAGAAGGCGAAGGGCGAGGGGGCGGTCATGGCACGGTCCGTTGCAGAGATTCAGTCATCCAGGATACAGGAGATACACACCAACCGCGCATCCGATGATCGGCAGCAGGGGAAGCCAGCGTTTGCCCCACCCCGGCACGTGGCGAGACATCGAACCGCCCAGTCCGGCCAGCCCGACGATCGCCCCCGCAAGAAGCACGGCCCAGGCGAAGATCGTCCAGTCCGCGCCACCCCAGGCCTTGATCGTGGCATTGCCGTCCGCTTTGTCGGCCACCAGGACATTCATACCGAGAAAGCCGGTCGCCAGCGACGGAATCGCCACCAGCAGCGCGGCGATGGTCAGGCGGGTGGTGGCCTCGGCGGTGCGGCGGTTTTCCGTCGCGTCCTGATACTCGGCGGCTACGCGCGCTTCTTCCCTCACCTGTTCGTACAGCGCCTTCGTGTTGAGGTGGCTGCGCCACAGGGCATACATCTCGCGCGCCTGAATCTGGTTGGACACATCGACGAACCAGTACTTCTGCGTGAAATCCAGAACACGCTTCAGCGCGCGCTCCACATCCTTGGCCCCCTCCGCGTCGGCCAGCCGCTTCGATTCGGCCAGCAGCGCCGCATATTCGAACTGCGCCAACAGGGCCAGCTGGAAATAATGGCGGCGGAAATGGGGCGGCAGGAAGTCTTTGAAGAATCCGTTCGCTTCACCGCCGACGGCGACGAAGCCATAGCCGGAGAACAGGTAGCGCGACGCCCTGGCGACGTTCAGGCTGCCATCCCCGTTCCTGATCCAATGGCGGTCGTAACAATGGCGCGCCTCGAAATTGCCAAGAAACTCCTTGGCATAGGGAAGCGGCAGATCATCGGGATCGTCACAGTTCGCCAGCCGCACCCAATCGCCATGGGAAATGGCGGCGGGGTCGTCCACCCGCAGGTACAGCATCTGCGGGATGCGCTCGTCCACGACCTGACGGATGTGGGCGCGATCGGCGGACAGCAGCGGCTTCAGCAGAGCCTTCCAATGCCCCGCCAGCGGCGGCTCGCCCTTTTCGACTGTCGGGCCGATCATGTCGGCGGGCGATGCGGGCACATGGTCCGGCCCGCATTGACCGTCCTTGCGTCGCCAGCGGACCGAGGTCGGCATCAAGCCCGCCTGCCCGTTGCGATACCAAAAGGGCGGGTAGGCCCGGCGCAGCCGTTCCTGGACGATCTGGGCGTGGTATAGCCGCATCGGCTGCCGCTCGCGGTCGACCAAGACATGACCGTCGTTGCGGAGTTCCAGCGCCAGCACGGCAATGCCAGCGTCGAACAGGTACAGGTTGGCACGCTCCACCTGAAACTCGACAGTGAAGTCGCCGGTGGCATCGCCGAAGCTCGCGTCCAGACCGTCGCAGCCGGAGCAGCGGAAGAGGCGGACCTTGTCGGATTTGCCGTTCTTGCCGAACAGGAAGTCGCGGACGAAGGGATGGAAATAGACGAATTCCTGATAGGCCGCCTGACCATCTCCAGCCGCCCCGAGATGGTCGAGCAGGCGGGGAATCTCCGTCCACCCTCCGCCTGCCAACGCTTTTGCCGCGTCATTCCGCAAGCTGCGCGGGTCGGTGACGCGCCCGTCCTCCAGCCGGAAAGGCCAGACAAGGATCTGACGAAACTCCTGAACGCGAATGTTTTGCGAAGGTGTCATGAATCGGCTTATCCCAACCTGAAGCACAGCTATTTATAGCAGGTAGCACCTAAGTTTCTGGGGAAAAGCGTGGTTCGCATTTCAGCTTCATACTTGGCATGCCCAAAGGAAATTCAAACGCCTGCCTGACAGTCGTCACGGAATATGGAGGTAGGGAATATGAGATGTTTCTGGTAAATGAATATAAGGGATCAATCAACAAATTAGCGGGATTTGACATCAATACAGGTCCACGGATGGAATGCTTCGGACCGGCAGGCCGTCGATCGACGGTGGTTGATGGGCGCCGCGAAGGGGGCAGGCCGCTTGTTCGACGCCTCCTGCCGACCGGCTGACGCGATTGGCGGGCGCCGATCGGCGGATGCCGAAGTTCCGATGCCCCGACATCAGGCCATTGCATTGATTCAAAATGAAATCAGAAACTGTTCCTCTCATGGTAGGTCTGGAGGAACTGTTTCACGCGCGGCTCGCTGCTCTCGTGGAAGACCTCGCGCGGCGGGCCGAAGGCGGCGATGCGGCCGCGGTCGAGGAAAGCCACCCGGTCGGCCACGTTGGCGGCGAAGCCCATCTCGTGCGTCACCACCACCATGGTCATGCCGTCCGACGCCAGATCGCGCATGACTTGCAGCACCTCGCCGACCAGCTCGGGGTCGAGCGCCGAGGTGGGCTCGTCGAACAGGATCAGGTGCGGCTCCATGGCGATGACGCGGGCAATGGCGACGCGCTGCTGCTGGCCGCCCGACAGGCGGGCCGGGTAGGCGTCCGCCTTCTCCGCCAGCCCGACGCGCGCCAGCATCTGGCGGGCCCGGGCGGCGGCGGCGACCTTGTCCATGCCGCGCACCTGGACCAGCGCCTCGGCCACATTCTCCAGCGCGGTCATGTGGGGCCACAGGTTGAACTGCTGGAACACCATGCCGACGTTGCGCCGCAGGTCGCGCAGCTCGCGGTTCGACAGGCGGCGGCGCGGGTCGCCCTCCGTGTAGCCGACCAGCCGGCCCTCGATGCGGATCTCGCCGCGGTCGTAGACCTCCAGGAAGTTGATGCAGCGCAGCAGCGTGCTTTTCCCCGAACCGCTGGGGCCGATCAGGCAGACGACCTCCGATCGGTTCACCGTCAGGTTGATGTCGTGCAGCACCTCGTTGGTGCCGTAGGCCTTGCTGACGCCACGGATGCTCACCATCGGCGCCGTGGGGTCCGTGGGGGAGTCCTGCCCTCGCATGGGCTTGGTTTCGGTAACGGCCGGCATCACGCCCTCGCGCTCGATATCGTCTTCGACGGGCGGGTCGTCTTCGACGGGTGGGACAGGAAACGGGTCACGCGCGCCTCGAAGCGGCGGCCGAGGCGGGACACCACCTCGACCAGCAGCCAGTAGAACAGCGCCATGGCCAGGATGGTCTCGAAGCTGGCGAAGGTCTCCGCCGCCATCGTCTGCATCTCGTACATCAGTTCCGGCACGGTGATGATCGACAGCACGACGGTCTCCTTGGTCAGGATCGCCAGCATGTTCACGATGGCCGGCACGGTGGAGACCAGCATCACCGGCAGGATGACCCGGCGCAGGATGCCGCCGTAGGGCATGCCGAGGCTGAGCGCCGCCTCCACCTGCCCCTTCGGCACGGCCTGGTAGCCGGCGCGGAAGATCTCGGCGAAATAGGCGCTGCCGTAGAGGCCGAGCCCGAGGATGCCGGCGGTCGTCGCCTCCAGCCGCAGCCCGATGGCGGGGCCGCCGCTGTAGAGCAGGAAGAGCTGGATCAGGAAGGGCGTGCCGCGGATGATCTCGATGTAGGCGCGGATCGTCCAGCGCAGCGGCTTCCACTCGATCCGGCCCAGCAGCATCAGGACGAAGCCCAGCGCCAGCCCGATGGCGCAGCCGGCCGCCCAGCACAGGATGGTGACGCCGAAGCCACGGAGCAGCGCCGGGCCGTACTGGATGAAGAGGGTGAAATCCATGGCGGCGTCACCCCTGCTGGAGCCGGCGTTCGACCAGCGCGCCGAACAGGGCCAGCGCGCCGTTGATCGCCAGATAGATGAGGCCCGCCGCCAGATAGATCTCCAGCGGCCGGTAGTTGCTGGCCGAGATGGTCTGGCTGGTGCGGGTCAACTCGGCCACCCCGACGACGGAGATCAGTGAGGACGCCTTCAGCAGCAGGATCAGCTCGTTCACCAGCGCCGGCACCGAGATGCGGAAGGCCTGCGGCAGCAGGATGCGCCGCCAGATGGTGGTGCCGGGAAAGCCCAGCGCCAAGGCCGCCTCGGACTGGCCGTGCGGCACGGCGTTCAGCGCGCCGCGGTAGATCTCCGAGACGTAGGCCCCCGACGCGAGGCTGAGCGCGCCGATGGCGGCGACCAGCGGCGGCACGTCGATGCCGACCAGCGGCAGCATGTAGTAGATCAGCAAAAGCTGGATCAGCAGCGGCACGCCGCGGAAGAAGCTGACATAGACGCCGCCGGCCATGTCGGCCGCCCGGCTGCCCGATTGCCGCGCCACGCAGACGAGCATCCCGATCACCTGCCCCAGCATGACGCCGAGCAGCGAGATCCAGACGGTCGTCACCGCCGCCCCGAGCAGATGGGGAAGCGCGTCGATGATCACGCTGAACTTCATGAACCGAACTTCATGGCTGGGCCTTGGTTGCCCTCTCCTGTCCCGGGAGAGGGAGGGGACCCGCGAAGCGGGGAGGGTGAGGGGCTATTGGTGGCATGGATCAAGCCGCACGCCCGACAGCCCCTCACCCTTCCCACGGCTCTGCCGTGGGCCCCTTCCCTCTCCCGGGACGGGAGAGGGAGAGTGTTGGCGGTCAGAGCTGCGGTTCGGGGACCGTGGTCGGCAGCTCGGCGGAGAGGCCGAACCACTTCTTCTGGATCGTCGCCAGGCGGCCGTCCTTCTGGATCTTCACCAGCGCGGCGTTGACCGCCTCGATCAGGCTCTTGTCGTCATCGGCCGGGCGGCCGACCCACGAGAAGTAGGAGGGCTTGCCGAAGGGCGGCAGCACGACCGCGAAGGTCTCCTTGCGCTGGGCGGCGGCGTAGGCGAGGTTCGGCAGCGAGTTCACCGACACGTCGACGCGGCCGGCGGCCAGATCGGCGTAGGACTGGTTGCTGTCGACGTATTCCTTGACCGTCGGCGCCGGGGTCAGCGTGGCGCCGAACTCCTTGACCTGGGCGAGCTGCGAGGTGCCCTTGCCGCCGCCGACATTCTTGCCGGCGATGTCCTCGGGCTTGTTGATGGTCTTGTCGTCGGCGCGCTTCATCATCGCCGCCGTCGCCTCCGAGATCGGAACGGTGAAGGCGTAGCGCTTCATGCGCTCCTTGGTGATGGTGACGGGGGCGATGACCAGATCGAACTTCTTGGCCTCCAGGCCGGGCAGCACGCTGGTCCAGGGCAGGTCGATGTACTTGGCCTTGACGCCCAGCTCCTTCGCCACCTCGTCGAACAGGTCGCGGTCGACGCCCTTGTACTCGTTGTTCTCGAGGAAGTCGAAGGGCGGGAACTGCATCTCGGTGGCGACGCTGATGGTGCCGGCCTTCTTGATGTCGGCCAGTGTGTCGGCCATGGCGCCGGCCGCTCCGCCGAGGGCGAGAACCGCGGCGCCCAGCAGGGCCGTCCGCACCGCACGGCCGAAACGGCCCGTCTTCTTGCCAGCGCTCGTCATCGTGAACTCCATTCGTTGAGAACCCCCTGTTGGCGGCCGGCCGTGATCGCTGGGATTGATCGCCACGGTTGCCGGCCTTTTGTGTTTACAAATTAAGCTCGGTCGCGCTGTCGGTGATCGACGCGCCGCTCAGGCTGAAGCGGTCGCCGACTGACAGGAAATGCACCAGGGTGATGGCGCGGTTCAAGTGGACGGTTTGCCGCCGGATCGACAGGCAGGCCGCACCCGGCTCCACCCCCAGCAGCGCCGCCATGTCGGCGGTGGCGTTGACGGCGCGCACCGTGTGCTCGGCCGACGACCAGGGCACCTGGTCGACCAGCCAGCGGCTGGGCGGCACGCTGTCGAAGGGTTCCGCCGCCACCTCGGGCACGGCGTCGAGGTTGACCAGCCGCCGCTCGAACTGGATCGGCGTGCCGTCGCTGAGATGCAGGCAGTCCAGCGACAGGATCGGCGTGCCGTCGGGCACGTCGGGCCAGCGGACCGCCTCGCCGTTGCGCAAGGATCGGCGGTCGAGGATGCGGAACTCGTAGAGGCTGCCGGCCCTGGCCACCACGTCGCCGATGTCCTCGATGGGCAGGGCGAAGCGGTCGTGGCGGCCGGTGGCGACGAAGGTGCCGGCGCGGCGGCGGCGGACCAGGAAGCCCTCCCGCGCCAGCAGCGCGATGGCCTTGTGGACGGTCTGGCGCGACACGCCGTAGAGCGACGAGAGCTGCTCCTCGTTGGGGAGGCGTTCGCCGGCCTGCCAGTGGCCCCGCAGGATCTGGCCGGCGACGGCGCGCTTGATCTGGCCGAACAGCGGACCCTTTCCGTCGAGGCCCGGCCGAAAATCCGGTTGCGGTGCGGCGGCGCGGTCGGCTAGACCCCGTTCGGCCCCCCCTCGGTCGGTCAGGCTCTGTCGCGCCAATCCCTGCACCCCGCTCTCCGCGTCCTCGCTCGGCGTGGGTGCGATAATGTATGTACAAAATAAGACGGTCAATCGGGAAATCGGCGGTTCCGACGCGCCGCCCGAGGTTTCCTACCCCTTTCGCGGGGGGTTGCGCCGCCGCCGCTTCAAGCCAGTTAGGAAGCGGATGTTTCGTTTGTTTTCTTCCGGAGTGCCGAGCCATTTCTGACGTGCCGAGCGGGAACCGGCCAAATGGGAACCGGCCGGAGGGAGCGGGAGGCTCGGTGCGCGACGACCTCGTCGCCTGCCCCGATTGCGGGCGGCTGCACCGCGTCCGCCAGCCGCGCCCCGGCCATCGCGCCGAATGCACCCGCTGCGGCGCGGTGCTCTACCGGCGCGGCGTGGGGGGCGTCCACCACGCGCTGCCGGCGGCGCTGGCCGGCGCGGCGCTGCTGGCGCTGCTGGCGCTCAACCCGCTGATGGCGGTCCACATCCAGGGCAACGACCGCGAGGGGCTGGTCACCACCGGCATCGAGGCGCTGAACGACCAGGGCATGTGGCCGCTCGCCCTGCTGGTCGCCGCCCTGGTGCTGGCCGTCCCGGTGGCGCGGGTCGCGGGCGTGACCCTGGTGCTGTCGGCGCTGCGCGAGGGGCGGCGGCCCGGCAACCCGCACGGCCTGGCCCGCCTGTTCGCCTGGACCGAGCGGCTGCGCGCCTGGGCGATGCTGGACGTCTTCCTGCTCGGCCTGCTGGTCGCCTATTCGCGGCTGGCCGGCTTCGCCAACGCCGAGTTCATGGCCGGCGGACTGGCGCTCGGCGGCTATGTGCTGATCCGCGCGGCGATGGACCAGACGCTCGACCGCCGGGCCGTGTGGAGCGCCATCGACCATGCGCCGGCGAGCGACGCGCCGCCTCCCGCGCGCTGGGTCGCCTGCACCGTCTGCCAGCGCGTCCACGGCTTCGATCATACGGCCCCGGCCCATTGCACCCGCTGCGCCAGCCCGCTGCACGCGCGCGAACCGGACAGCCTGGGGCGCACGACGGCGCTGGTGGCGGCCGGCGCCATCCTCTATGTTCCGGCCAACCTGCTGCCGGTGATGACCGTTGTCAATTTCGGACAGGGCGCCCCCAGCACCATTCTTCACGGCGTGGTCGAGCTGGCCGAGGTCGGGCTGTGGCCGCTGGCCCTGCTGGTCTTCGTCGCCAGCGTCGCCGTGCCGGTGCTGAAGCTGGCGGGGCTGAGCTGGTTCCTGATCGCCGCCCGGCGCGGGTCCGCCGCCCGGCTGCACGCCCGCATCCGGCTCTACCGGGTCATCGATTCCATCGGCCGCTGGTCCAACATCGACGTGTTCATGATCGCCATCCTCGCCGCCCTGGTGCAGTTCGGCGCCGTCGCCTCGATCCGAGCCGACGACGGCGCCATCGCCTTCGCCGCCGTCGTCGTCCTGACCATGCTGGCCAGCCATGTCTTCGACCCCCGGATCATGTGGGACCGGGCGGAGCCGCCGGACGAGCGGGCCGGCGGAGGCGGGTCATGACCGAACGGCACCCCGTGCCGGAGGTGGAGCTGCCGCGCCGCCGCCGCCTGTCGCCGATCTGGGCGCTGCCCATCGTCGCCGCGCTGATCGCCGGCTGGCTCGGCTGGCGCTGGCTGGCGGAGCGCGGGCCGCAGATCGTCATCACCTTCCAGACCGGCGACGGGCTGGAGGCCGGGCGCACCCGGATCAAGCACAAGAACGTCGATCTCGGCACCATCGAGCGGGTCCGCCTGTCCGACGACCTGTCCAAGGTGATCGCGACCGCCCGCATGGACCGCGCCGCCGCCGACCATCTGAAGGAGACGACGCGCTTCTGGGCGGTGCGGCCGCGCCTCGGCCTCGGTGGCGTGTCGGGGCTGAGCACGGTGGTGTCCGGCACCTACGTGGAGATGGAGCCGGGCGGCGGCGGCGACCGCCGCGAATTCGAGGCGCTGGAGGAGCCGCCGGTGGTCCGCTCCGACGTGCCGGGGCGCGGCTTCAGCCTGAAGACCCAGCAGCTCGGCTCGCTGTCGCAGGGGTCGCCGGTCTATTTCCACGGCGTGCAGGTCGGCGAGGTCATGGGCTACACCCTGTCGCCGCAGGACCGCGCGGTGTCGGTGTCGATCTTCGTGCGGGCGCCCTACGACGAGCTGGTGCGCGAGAAGACCCGCTTCTGGCGCTCGTCCGGCATCCAGGTGTCCGCCGGGGCGGACGGTTTCAAGCTGCAAACGGAATCGCTGCGCACGCTGGCGCTGGGCGGCGTCGTGCTCGACACGCCGCCCGACGACCAGGCCGGCGGCCGGGCAGGGGAGGGGGCCGGCTTCACCCTCTACGAGGATCCGGTGGCCGCCGCCGACGACCGCGAGCGGCTGCGCATCCGCTACCGGCTGGAATTCCCCGGCTCGGTCCAGGGGCTCCAGGCCGGCGCGCCGGTGCTGCTGCGTGGGCTTGCGGTCGGCCGGGTGGTCGGCTTGCGGCTGGAATACGACGTGGCGCGCGGCGAGATCCGCGTGCCGGTGGAGATCGAGCTTGATTCCGACCGCGTCCAGCCGGTCAACGCCCCGCCGAACGGTCCCCCGCCCGAGGAGGCGGCGGCGCGCCGCGTCGTGGCGGCGCTGGTGGAGAAAGGGCTGCGGGCGCGGCTGGCCTCGGGCAACCTGCTGACCGGACAGAAGCTGGTGGCGCTGGATTTCGAACCCAACGCCCCGCGCCCGGCGGCCGGGGATCCCACCGGGTCGGAGCTGCCGACGCTGGCCTCCAGCGACTTCGAATCGATCAGCCGCTCGGCCGGGGCGGTGATGGACAGCATCGCCGGGCTGCCGTTGGCCGGGCTGGTCGAGGATCTGCGGCGCACCATCCAGTCGGTCGGCGGGGTCGCCGGCTCGCCCGATCTGGCGCGCTCGCTGGCTGGGCTGGCCCGCGCGCTGGGCAGCGCCGACACGCTGATGCGCACCGCGAACACGCAGGTGCCGGCGCTGGTCGCCAGCCTGCGCGGGGTGGCGACGGCGGCGCAGGGCACGCTGGCCGCCGCCAACGGCGTGATCGGCGGAACCTCGTCGGGGACCCCCGATCTGGCCGGCGTCATGAAGCAGCTGAACGACGCCGCGCGCTCCTTCCGCGTGCTGGCCGATTATCTGGAACGCCATCCGGAGGCGCTGATCCGGGGCAAGACGGGGGATGGGCGATGAGGGGTGGGTTCGTCGGGCGGGGGCTTGTGATGGCGGTCCTGCTGCTGGCCGGCTGCCAGACGCCGGACAGCCGGCTCTACACCCTGTCGGTGCTGCCGCCGGAGGGGCCGGTGGCCGCCGCCGCCGGGGGGGCGCTGGCGCTGGGCGCGCTGGAGCTGCCGCCGCTGGTCGACCGGCCGCAGATCGTCCGCCGGATCGACCCCAACCGGGTGGAGACGCTGGAGTTCGACCGCTGGGCCGAACCGCTGGCCGACGGGCTGCGGGCGACCCTTGCCGCCGACCTCGCCGCCCGCCTGCCGGGACGCAGCGTGCTGCCGGTGGCGGGGAGCGCGCCGGGAGCGGGCACGGCGGTGCTGTCGGTCACCGTGCTGACATTCGAGTCCACGGCGGACGGCCGGGTGGTGCTGGACGCGCAATGGGGACCGGCGAACGGCCCGCGCCGGCGTGACAGCGTGGAGATCCGCGCCGCGAACGGCGAACCGGCGGCGCTGGTCGCGGCGATGAGCCGGGCGGTGGCGGCTCTGGCCGACCGCATGGCGGCAACCGGGCGTTTCTGAATTTCGGCCCTTGAAGGGTTGGGCTGGCGAAGGGTTGGGCTGGACCCTCAGGGCGCCGAGACACCAAGGCGCTCGACGGCGCGTCGCCACCGGCCGGGATGGACGGCGGTGGCGGCAACGCGCCGCGGAAACCGTGATGTCTCGGCGCCCTGAGGGTCCAGAAGCCCCGGAGGGGGGAGGCCCTGTCTCTCCCCTCGATCCACCCCGAATCAATGAACCAGGGTCGCCCCGCGATCGACCCGAGCCGTCGCGCGCGTGGTGGTGAAATCCTCGGCGTGTTGCGGCGCCGGCTTGCGGCGCTCGGCCGGCTCGGCTTCGACCGGCATCGGCAGGCGCAGGCCCGCCTTGTCGAGCGCGCCCGACAGGATGCACAGCGGGGCCAGCGCCATCCGCACGCCTGCCAGCGCCAGCCAGTCGGACAGCAGCATCCCGGCCTCGCCGTGGCAGCCGTGCTGGAGCAGTGCGATCATGTCGAGCAGCTTCGCCTCGTCCCCGCCCAGCATCGGGCAGCGCGGGCGGTGGATGTCGAGCGGGCGGATCGCCGCCGCGATGGCGATCCGCATCACCGTGTCGAAGGCCACCGCCGCGTCGTTGTTCAGCCCCGCCGCCGTCAGCCCGTCCTGCCAGTGCGGGTGGGTCTCCTCCGGAGCCCGCAGCGGTTCGGCCCACAGGCGCAGAACCGAGACGACCAGCGCTTCCGCCGTCCGCAGATCCTGGAGCCGCGTGAGGCCGTCCGGTGACGCGCGGCGGCTGTGGCGGGGCGGCGTGGTCGGCATGGGGGGCTCCTTGCTCCGATTTGTCCGGGATCGATCCGGTGAACGGGCGCCAGCCTACGCAGGCCTTTCTGCAAATGCAAGTCATTCTCAATAACTGTTCAGCGATACTCCGGCCGCCGCGCCAGCCCCTGCTTGAGGTGGCGGATCGCCGCGTGGACCTTGGGCGGGACGTGGCGTTTCTGCGGGTAGACCGCCCAGACGGCGGTGTTGGGCGGGCGGTGCCGTTCCAGCAGCGGAACCAGCCGGCCCTCGGCGACCGGCTCCTTCACGTAATAGTCGGGCAACTGGCACAGGCCGAAACCGCGCAAGGCCGCGTCCAGCACGGCAACCCCGCTGTTGCAGCGCCAGCGGCCGCGCGGGCGGAACAGCCAGTCGCGCCCGTCCTCGTCGAACAGCCAGCCGTCGGAGGTGCCTATCAGGCATTGGTGTCCGGCCAGCGCCCCGAGGCTGTCCGGGATGCCGTGCCGCTCCAGATAGGCGGGGGCGGCGCACAGATGCATCGCGCGCGGGGCGATGCGGGTGGCGACGAGGCTCGATTCGTTCAGCCGTCCCAGCCGGATCGCCAGATCATAGCCCTCCTGCACCAGATCCAGCGTGCGGTTGGTCAACTCGATCTCGACGCTGAGCTGCGGGTGGCGTTCCAGCAATTCGTTGACCAGCGGCACGACGAAGCGCTCGCCATAGGCGGTGGCGCAGGTCATGCGCAGCAGCCCCTTGACCTCCCCCGGCCCGTCGCCCTGGAGGTCGCCGACGGCGAGAAAGGCCTCGTCGCGCTCCTCCGCCAGCCGCTGGCAGCGGGTGAGGAAGGCGCGGCCGCTCTCGGTCAGGCTGACCTTGCGGGTGGTGCGGTAGAACAGGCGGGCCTGCAACCGGTCCTCCAGCCGCGCCACGCTGCGGCTGACGTGGGAGGAGGACAGCCGCAGCCGCTCCGCCGCGCGGGTGAAGCCGCCGGTCTCCGCCACCGCCACGAACTCGTCGATCCCATCCCAGCCGCCCGTCATTCCGCCGCGATCCCCGCCGATTGTCCCCATACGGCAAAAATCTATTCCCGAATTCGCCGTTCTGGCAACGACTGGGACGGGGCTACACTGGCGGCAACCGCCGCCGATCCGCGATCGGCCGAATCCGTATGTCTGGGAAGGAACACCCGCATGGTCCTGTCGCGCGCCGCCGTCGCCTGGGAAGCCAACCGCCCGCTGGAGATCGAGGAGGTCGAGGTCGCCGCCCCGAAGGCCGGCGAGGTGATGGTCCGCATCGTCGCCACCGGCGTCTGCCACACCGACGCCTACACCCTGTCGGGCAAGGATTCCGAGGGCGTCTTCCCCTGCATCCTCGGCCATGAGGGCGGCGGCGTGGTGGTGGAGGTCGGCCCCGGCGTGACCTCCGTCGCGGTCGGCGATCATGTGATCCCGCTCTACACGCCCGAATGCGGGAAGTGCAAATTCTGCCTGTCGGGCAAGACCAACCTGTGCCAGGCGATCCGCGCCACCCAGGGCAAGGGCCTGATGCCGGACGGCACCAGCCGCTTCTCCCTGAAGGGCAAGCAAATCGCCCACTACATGGGGACCTCGACCTTCTCGGAATACACGGTGCTGCCGGAGATCGCGCTGGCGAAGATCAACAAGGCGGCGCCGCTGGAGAAGGTCTGCCTGCTCGGCTGCGGCGTCACCACCGGCATGGGCGCGGTGATGAACACCGCGAAGGTCGAGCCGGGCGCCACCGTCGCCATCTTCGGCCTGGGCGGCATCGGGCTGTCGGCGATCATCGGCGCCACCATGGCCAAGGCGTCGCGCATCATCGGCGTCGACATCAACCCGTCGAAGTTCGAGATCGCCCGCCAGCTCGGCGCCACCGACATCGTGAACCCCAAGGACTACGACCGCCCGATCCAGGACGTCCTGGTCGAGATGACCGACGGCGGCGTCGATTACAGCTTCGAGTGCATCGGCAACGTGAACGTCATGCGCTCCGCGCTGGAATGCTGCCACAAGGGCTGGGGCGAGTCGGTCATCATCGGCGTCGCCGGCGCCGGCGAGGAGATTTCGACCCGTCCCTTCCAGCTCGTCACCGGCCGCGTCTGGCGCGGCTCGGCCTTCGGCGGCGTCAAGGGCCGCTCGGAGCTGCCGGGCATCGTCGAGCGCTATCTGGCCGGCGAGTTCGAGCTGGACACCTTCATCACCCACACCATGGGGCTGGACCGCATCAACGAGGCGTTCGACCTGATGCACGAGGGCAAGAGCATCCGCTCGGTCATCCACTACAACCAGTAAGGCCACGACCGGGGGAGATTCGGGTGATGAGCGAAGCCTTCACGATCCTGTCGGAGACCCGCGTCTTCGGCGGCTGGCTGAAGCGGGTGCGGCACGCCTCGGCGGCGCTGGACTGCGCGATGACCTTCGCGGTCTATCTGCCGCCGCGGGCGGAGGCGGGCGCGCGGGTTCCGACGCTCTACTGGCTGTCGGGCCTGACCTGCACCGACGAGAACTTCATCCAGAAGGCCGGCGCCTTCCGCGTCGCGGCGGAACTGGGGCTGGCCATCGTCGCCCCCGACACCAGCCCGCGCGGCGAGGGGGTTCCGGGCGACCCGGACGGGGCGTGGGACTTCGGCCTCGGCGCCGGATTCTACCTGGACGCGACGGAACAGCCCTGGGCCCGGCACTACCGCATGCACGATTACGTGACGCGGGAACTGCCGGCGCTGGTCGAGGCCGGCTTCCCGGTGAGCGCCCGCCGTTCGGTCGCCGGCCATTCGATGGGCGGGCACGGCGCGCTGGTCTGCGCGCTGAGGCATCCGGGGCTGTACCGTTCGGTGTCGGCCTTCTCGCCCATCGTCAACCCGGCGGCGGTGCCGTGGGGGGAGAAGGCGTTCGGCCGCTACCTCGGCCCCGACCGCGACCGCTGGCTGGAGTGGGACGCCTGCGCCCTGATCGCGACGGCGGCGGAGCGCCTGCCGATCCTGATCGACCAGGGCGACCGCGACGGCTTCCTGGAGGCGCAGCTGAAGCCGGAACGGCTGGTCGCGGCGGCGGAGGCAGCCGGTCATCCGCTGACCCTGCGGATGCAGCCGGGCTACGACCACAGCTATTTCTTCATCGCGACCTTCATCGAGGACCATCTGCGCCACCACGCGGCGGCGCTGGCGGGGTAGGGGCGTCGTTTCACGGCATGGGCGGCGCCTTCCGCCGCCCGTGCCGCCCCCGTGCCGCCGTCAGAACCGCGTGGACAGCGTGAAGAACGTCCGCGCCGAGCGGTCGAGCGTGCTGAGCGGCACCGTGACGAAGGGCTTCGCCAGCTCCAGGCTGGCGTCGATCCGCTTGAACACCCCGAACCGCAGCCCGACGCCGGCCGAGGCAAGCGACCGCCGGCCGTGCCGCGACCCGCTCTCGTAGTTCCACACCGCGCCATAGTCGGCAAAGCCGTAGAACATGGCGTAGTCCAGATCGGGTTCCGCCGTCTCGGCGATGTGCTGAAGCTCGACGCGGGTGGAAAAGCCGTTGTCGCCGCTGATCTCCGAGGAATCGAAGGCGCGGCCGTAATATTTGCCGCCGACGCCGAATTCCTGGGTGGACAGCAGCTCGTCCGGGCTGTACTGCGCCTCGCCGGACAGGACGAGGACGTTGCTTTCGTCGAGCTTCTGGTTGCGCTGGGCGGTCAAGGTGATCTTGCGGAAATCGCTGCGCCCGCCGGCCCGCGACAGGTCGGCGCTGCCCGAGCGGGTGGCGTTCAGGATGTCCAGACCTTTGGAAAGCTGGACCGTCACCAGATTGGTGCCGTCCCAGCCGTCCGACACGTCGTAGGACAGGCCGGCCGTGAGGACGCGCAGGCGGTCTTCCGAAAGCTTCTCGCCCAGCGCCATGGTGCGGCTGTTGTGGAGGGTGAGGCCGACGTCGCCGCGCAGCGTCTCGGCCCGGCTGCGCAGGAAGGGGTGCGACAGGCCGATCCGGGCCGAGGAGGTCAGGTTGTCCAGCTCCAGCGGACGGACGCTGTCGCCCGGCTTCGACCAGGAGCGGCGGACGCCGTATTGCAGAAGCGTCCCCTCCGCGTCGACCGGCACCGCCTGACCGAGATCGAGGAAGCGCATCTCGCGCGCCTGCTGGGTGACGATGCCCTGGGCGGTGGTGCGCTCGAACAGGCCGAGCTGGTCCTCGACGTTGACCAGCCCGGTGAGCTGCATCGGCCCGACCGAGCGGGTGCCCCGGTTGTCGAGCATCAGCAGCCCGTCCATCGGCGTGCGTTCCAGCGTCAGCGTCAGCTGCGACGCACCGGGCGTGTCGGGCGATGCCTCCAGAACCGTCTTCACCGCGACGCCGGGCAAATCGTCGGCGAGCAGGACGTAGCGCTCCATGTCGGCCATGCGCAGCGGGCGCGACGCCTTGATCTTCTCGCCCATCCGCCGCAGCAGGCCGAGCCGGTCGGTCGCCTCGCCCTGGACCAGGACATCGCTGACATAGCCCTCCACCACCTCCAGCCGGACGATTCCGTTGCGGATGCGCTGGGCCGGGACGATGGCCTGGGACAGCACATAGCCGTCGTTGCGGTACTTGGCGGTGATCGCGTCGCGCAGGCCGTAGAGATCGGCCAGCGTCACCGGCTTGCCCAGCCGGTCGCGCCACAGCTCCGCCAGCTCCGCCGTGCCGTAGACGCTGTTGCCGGAGATCTGAAGCTCGTTCAGGGTCAGGGTGATGCGTTCGGCGTCCTTGGGCGGCGGCGCCTTGTCCGGGGCGGGCATCTCCAGCTCGGGCTGCGACTGCGGGGTCGGCGGGCGCTCGAAGCGCTGTTCCAGCCGGCTGGGGTCGAGCGAGGGCGGCAGCACCGGCGGCACGGTCTGCGCCAGGGCGCCCCCGCCGCCCAAGATGCTTCCCAGGACACCGCAGAGCAGGAGGGTGGAGAGCCGGCGCGACGAGGGCCGGCGATGCGGGGTGCTGGTACGGTGCATGGTGGCGCTTGTTTCTCGAAGCCTATTTCTCGGTCAGGGCGGTGATGCCGGTCCAGCCCGGCTCGGGCGTGGCGCCGACGTGTTTCCCGGCCTTGCGCAGCATGGCGGCGGCGGCGCTGTCGAAGGCGGCGAGCGCGGTGAAGCCGGCCGCCGCCGCGTCGAAGCGGCCGGCGCGCCAGTCGGCCAGCGCCCGCGCGTAGGCGGCGCGGGCGGCGGAATCCTCGGGGTCGGCGCGGCGGGCCTGCGACAGCGGCTCGAACACCGCGACCGGCTCGCTGCGGCCGACGACCCGCACGGTGTCGAGCGCGCGGAAGGCGTCGGGGTCGCCGTGGTGGGCCACCGTCTCGCCGCTGACCATCATCGGCGTGGCGTAGTATTTGTTGGCGCCCTCCAGCCGCGAGGCCAGATTCACCGTGTCGCCCATCACCGTGTAGTTGAAGCGGCGCGGCGAGCCGATGTTGCCGATCAGCACCGGGCCGGTCGCCAGACCGATCCGGCAGTCGCCGCGCCCGCTGTCGGTCGCCAGCAGGGTCGGATCCTCGTCCATCGCCTGCCGCATGGCGAGCGCCGCGTCGACCGCCGCGCGGGCGTGGTTGTCGATGGCGTAGGGCGCGCCGAACACCGCCAGCACGGCGTCGCCGATGTATTTGTCGACGAAGCCGCCATGCGCCTCGACGATGTCGGTCATCACCGTGAAGTAACGGTTCAGCACCAGCACCAGGGCTTCCGGCTCCATCCCCTCCGACATCTTGGTGAAGCCGGCGATGTCGGAGAACAGGATGGTCAGGTCGCGTTCCTCGCCGCCCAGGCTGGGCGACTGGCCGGACGCGATCATGTCGTCGATCAGCGAGCCCGGCAGGTAGAGCTTGAAGGCGTTGCGGATCTGGCGCTGGTCGCGGTCGAGCACGGCGAAGCGGAAGCCCAGCAGCAGCGGGAACACCAGCATCGCGGCGAGCGCCGCCTGGAGCCAGGGCAGCACCAGCCCGGCCTGGAACGCCTCGACCGCGACGCCGCTCCACAGAGCCAGCAGCCCGAGCAGCCCGGCGGCGGCCATCGCCGGGCGGGTCGCCAGCGTGATCGCGGCGGATGCCGCGGCCAGCAGCAGCGCCAGCCCGGCGCCGGCCATCCGTCCGGTCTCGGCCAGCCCGTCATGGGCGATCATGTTGGAGATGGCGGCGGCGTGGATGTAGACGCCGGGGATGGAATCGCGGCGCAGGCCGTCGACATACAGGTCGCCCATCACCGGCAAGGCGCAGCGTTCCGGCAGGTTCAAGCCCTCCGGCTTGGTCACCCAGCGGTTGGAGGAGAGCTTGCGGTCCTCGACGTCGAGCACGGTGCCGACCATCACCGCCTTGCCCTTGAAATGCCGTTCGAAGAAGGCGCTGTTGCCGGCCTCGGCGCAGGCGTACAGATCGGCCAGCGAGTAGGTCGGGATGGCCCCCGCCGCCGTCGCGTGGTTGACCAGCATGCGGTTGCCGGGTCCGCCGGGCAGGCGGTAGCCGTTCAGCGTCGTCCAGCCGTCGGCCCCGCGCTCCAGCGGCTTGGCCAACGCGCGCGACGCGACCTCCGCCGCCATGCCGGGCTCCGGGCGGGGCGCGCCGTCCGGTCCGGCGACGTTGAGCGTCACCGGGACGCGGCGCAGCACGCCGTCGGGATCCTCGATCAGATTGACCGAGCGGATGTTGCCGGCCCCGGCGGCGATCTGGTAGCCGCGGTAGGGCAGCAGCGGGTTGCTCTGGTGCTGCACCTTGGCCAGCACCAGCCGCCCCTCCTTGCCGCCGCGCCGCAGGGTCAGCAGATACTCGCGCTCGAAGCCGGGGATCAGCGTCTCGACCGAGGTCGGGTGAACGAGGTCGAGGCCGATCGCCGCCGCCCCGCCATCGAGCATGCCGGCCACCACCCGACCCAGCTTCGGCCCCCACAGCGCCTGCGGCGTGCCGGCGAAGGGCGGGCGGCGGTAGGTCTCCTCGTCGATGCCGACGACGACGACCGGCGAGGGGGCCGGGGCCGGCCGGGGCCCGTGCACCCGCTCGCGCAGCCAGTAGAGGCTGTCGATCGACGGCCCCTGAAGCTCCGCCGACAGCGCCAGGGCCAACCCGGCGGCGACGAGCGGAGCGGTGGCACCCAGCAGGATCAGGCGCAGGCGCCGGGGCAGCCTCATCGTCCGCAGCCTCATCGTCGCCAGCCGGCCGCGATCAGAAGCGGATCAGACGGCCGAGCGCCGGCCCCGCCTCGTCCTTGGCCTGGGGGTCGATCTTCACGACGTAGGACTTGGATCCGGCCGCGACCTTGTAGAGGCCGCCGGGGACCAGCGCCGTGTCGCTCTTGGCGGTGTCCAGCGTGGTGCCGGGCACGTCGACCGTGACGGGGGCGCTTCCCGTCTGGTCCAGCCGCTCGAAGGTGACCGGGCCGGGGGCGGCCAGGAGCAGAATCGGCCGGGTCTTGTAGAGGGTCAGGTCGGGCTTGGGCTTGGGCGGTGCCGCGCCCGGCAGGTTGATGGGGGCGCTGCGGAACACGGTCACCCCGGCCTTGCCGGCCTCGTTGGCGGACAGCAGCAGCTTGCCGCCGTCGCAGGGCAGGGTGTGGCGGTCGATCTTGCCGCCCGACACCGTCGATTCGCGGGCGCCGACGGTGACGCCGCCGCCGGTGATCGTCTCGTTGACGCAGGAATCGAGGTAGCTCAGCGTCAGGGTCTGGCCGGCGGCCAGCGTCACGGTCTGGCCGGCGCTGAGGTAGTCCATCGGCTGGACCCCGGCCACGCCGTCGGAAACGTCCTCGACCAGCGCCGCCGGCTGGGCGCCGGCCTGGGCGGCGGGCGCGTTGGCGAGGGCGGGCGATGCCCCGAGCAGCAGCAGGGCGGCAAGCGCCTGGGCGGGCGTCTGGAACGCGACGGACATGGTGGTCGGCCTCCCGGTTCGGTGTTCGGCGCGGAGCGTTCCGGTCGAACGATAAAATCCTTCCTATCCCTTTAGCGAAGTTACCCGCCCACTTCAAACCCCTTGCGTGTAATAAAAAGCTTGTCACGGCCAGCATCGGCCCATGCCGTGTCACGATATTGAAATATTGCTGCAACCGGCGCGTCACCGGCGGCGGCTATTCTGCGCCATCGCGTGCGGGGCCGGGAGGGCCGCGTGCCCGGTTGCGTGCGAACGGATTGAAGGCATCGCGGCGGATCATGGGCTCTGAACACATCGTCCGCTCCTTCGCGCAGGAGCTTCAGCGGCTGGGCAACCTCGTCACCCAGATGGGCGGCGTCGCCGAGGCCCAGGTCGAGGCCGCGGTCAAGGCGGTCGCCCGGCGCGACGTCGGGCTGGCCTCGCAGGTGATGCAGGCCGACGCCCGGCTCGACGCCTACGAGCGCGACATCGACGCCGAGGCGGTGCGGCTGCTGGCCCTGCGCCAGCCGATGGCGCAGGACCTGCGCGAGATCGTCTCGTCGCTGAAGATCGCCGCCGACCTGGAGCGCATCGGCGACTACGCCGCCAACATCGCCAAGCGGTCGCTGGCGCTGGCGCAGGTGCCGGTGGTGCGGCCCGCCGTGGGGATCCCGCGCATGGGCCGGCTGGTCGAGACCATCATGAAGGAGGTGCTCGACGCCTACATCGAGCGCGACGTTGACAAGGCCGTCGCGGCGTGGGAGCGCGACGAGGAGCTGGACGACCTCTACACCAGCCTGTTCCGCGAGGTCCTGACCTACATGATGGAGGATCCGCGCAACATCACGCCCTGCACCCACCTGCTGTTCATGGCGAAGAACCTGGAGCGCATCGGCGACCACGCGACCAACATCGCCGAGACCATCCATTTCCTGGTGGTCGGGTCGCCGCTGGCGCTGGCCCGGCCCAAGAGCGACGGATCGAGCTTCGCCGTGGTGACTCCCGGCGCGCTTCCAGGCGCCGTGGCGGTCGCGGGCTCCCCGCCGCCGGGCCAGGACGCGCTGGACGGCGACGAGGGGCCGGCCGACGCCGGGTGACCGGCTCCACGGGGCTGTTTCAGACACGACATCCGGTCCGCCGGCCGCCTCGCGCGCGCCGGCATTTTTCCGGCTTCTCCGGCAGGTCCCACGGTGACGGGCCGCGCCCCCGCGAAAGCGGCTTGCATCGGTTCGCTCCCTCGACAATTGTGAACGCCAACGACGACGCCCGTGACGCTGACACGGGCCAACCCTGTCCGAAGGAGCGTCCATGCCGGTGCCTGCCCAACTGTCGACGGGACTGAAGCTGCCCGCGATCGTCTCGCCGATGTTCCTGTCCTCCGGCCCCGACCTCGTCGTCGAAACCTGCCGGTCGGGCCTGATCGGGACCTTCCCGACGCTGAACCAGCGCAGCACCGCCGGCTACGAGGACTGGCTGTTCGAGATCCGGGAACGGTTGGGCGCGCAGGACTCGGCGGCCCCCTTCGGCGTGAACCTGATCGTCCACAAGTCCAACGCGCGTCTGAACGACGATCTGGCGATGACCGTCAAGCACAAGGTGCCGCTGGTCATCACCTCCCTGGGCGCGGTGCGGGAGGTGGTGGACGCGGTGCATTCCTACGGCGGCGTCGTCTTCCACGACGTCATCGGCCGCCGCCACGCCGAGAAGGCGGCGGAGGCCGGGGTCGATGGCATCATCGCGGTGTGCGCGGGCGCCGGCGGCCATGCCGGGACGCTGAGCCCCTTCGCGCTGGTGCCGGAAATCCGCGCGATCTTCGACGGCACCATCGTGCTGGCCGGCGCCATCTCGACCGGCGCCCACATCGCAGCGGCGCGGGCGCTCGGCGCCGACCTCGCCTATCTCGGCACCCGCTTCCTCGCCACCGACGAGGCCATGGTGAACGAGGAGCACAAGCGGATGATCCTGGAATCGACCGCCAAGGACATCCTCTACACGGCGGCGATCAGCGGGGTGAACGCCAATTTCCTGACGCCCAGCATCGTGCGCGCCGGCCTCGACCCCGACAACCTGACCGGGCACGCCAAGCTCGACATGGGCAGCGAGGCCAAGGTCTGGAAGGACGTCTGGTCGGCCGGGCAGGGGGTGGGGTCGATCAACGACATCCTGCCCGCCGCACAACTCTGCGAGCGGCTGATCCGCGAGTATCGCGAGACGCGCGCGGCGCTGGCCTCCGGCCTCTAGGAACCGTCATGACCGACCGTTCCCTCGCCGATCCTGCCCTTGCGGGCCAGCCGGGCGCCGGCCCGCTGGCCGGCATCCGGGTGGTGGATCTCAGCAGCCTGCTGCCCGGCCCGCTCGCCGCCGAGACCCTGGCGGAGGCCGGGGCCGAGGTGCTGAAGATCGAGCCGCCCGGCGGCGACGGCGTGTTCGGCCTGCCGGCCGGCCCGGTCTGGGGCGGGGCGGCGCACGCCCTGCTCAACCGGGGCAAGCGGGTGGTGCGGCTCGACCTCAAGAGCGACGGGGGGCGGGCCGAGCTGCGCCGCGCGCTGGAGGGCGCCGACGTGCTGATCGAGCAGTTCCGGCCGGGGGTGATGGCCCGGCTCGGCTTCGGCTACGCCACCGTGTCGGGCTGGAATCCGCGCCTCGTCTATTGCTCGATCACCGGCTACGGGCAGGAGGGGCCGGCGGCCGGCGACGCCGGGCACGATCTCAACTACGTCGCCGCCGCCGGGCTGCTGGCCGAGCCGCCGCCGGGAGCGCCGGCCGACGCCGTGGCGGAACCGCCGCCGGTCCTGGCCGCCGACATCGGTGGCGGGACCATGCCGGCGCTCGTCAACATCCTGCTGGCGCTGTGGGAGCGGCAGACGACCGGGCGGGGCCGTCACCTCGACATCGCCATGGCGACGATGGTGCGGGTCTTCGCCTTCCCGCACCGGCCGACGCTGGACGCCTTCGGCGCGCTCACCCCGGCCGGCATGGGCGGGCTGACCGGCGGTTCCGCCCGCTACGCGGTCTATCCGACGGCCGACGGGCGCCGGCTGGCGGTGGCGGCGCTGGAGCCGAAATTCTGGGACAATGTCTGCCGGATCATCGAACTGCCGGAGGCGCTGCGCGACGATTCCCGCGACCCCGCCGCGACCCGCCGGGCGGTGGCCGAGCGGCTGCTCACGCGGACGGCGGCGGACTGGATGACCGCCTTTGGTGGCGACACCTGCGTCTCGCCGGTCCGCACGGCGGCCGAGGCGCTGGCGGGGGAGGAAGCGTACCCCATGCCGCTCGTCCCCGGCTTGCGGCGCGGCCGGCCCTGACGGGATCGGTGCTTCAGGCCACCACGCCGGAATCGTGCAGCCGCCCAATCTCGGCGGCGGACAGCCCGAGCAGGTCGCCCAGAACCGCGTCGGTGTCCTGGCCCAGCCGGGGCGCCGGGCGGTGGTCGGTTCGCTCGCCCAGCGCCGGGAAGCTCAGCGGCGATCCGGGCACCATCAGCCGGCCGACCTCCGGCTGCTCGATCTCGCGGAACAGCGGGTTGACGGTGGAGCAGCGCGGATCCTCGGCGACGAGCTGGCCGAAGTCGCGGTAGGGTCCCCACAGCACGCCCGATCCGGCGAAAGCGGCCTCGACCTCGGCCAGGGTCCGGGCGGCGAACCAGGGGGCGAGCACGGCGGAGATGGCGTCGCGCGCCAGGAAGCGTCCGCCCTCGTCCTCCATGTCCACGCCCATCAGCGGGCCGATCATCGCCAGCCTGTCGGCCAACCCGGTCGCCTTGCCGATCGCCCGCCACTGGCGGTTGGAGATGGCGACGATCATCGCCCGGCGGCCGTCTGAGGTCGGGAAGTCGCGGCCGAAGGCGCCGTACAGGTCGTTGCCGATCGGCGGACGGACGGCGCTGTTCACTCGCACGTCGGCGAGATAGCCGAGGTTGCCGATGGTCGCCAGCATCACGTCGGCGAGCGCCACCGTCACCTCCTGCCCCTGGCCGGTGCGGCGGCGGTGGCGTTCGGCGGCGAGCAGGCCGGTGGTCAGGTAGAGGCCGGCGGCGATGTCCCAGGCCGGCAGCACATGGTTGACCGGCTCGCCGCCGCGCCCGGTCGCCATCGGGAAGCCGCCGGCGCAGTTGATCGTGTAGTCGATCGCCGCCGAGCCGTCCGGGTTGCCGGTCAGCCGCAGCATGATCAGGTCCACGCGCGCCGCCGACAGCGCCTCGTGGCTCATCCAGCCGCTGGCCGGCAGGTTGGTCAGCAGGATGCCGGCATCCTCGCCCGGCGCCGTGATGATGGCTTGGGCGATCTCGCGCCCTTCCGGCTTGTCGAGCGCCAGAGTCACCGAGCGCTTGGCCTTGTTCAGCGCGGTCCAGTAGAGGCTGGTCCCGGCCGGGGAGACCGGCCAGCGGCGGTAATCGATGTTGCCGCCGATGGGATCGATGCGGATCACGTCGGCCCCGAGCTGGGCCAACGTCATGCCGCCGAGCGGCGCGGCGACGAAGGCGGAGATTTCCACGACGCGCAGGTCGGACAGGAGCTGGGGCATGGGGGTGGTCCGTGTTCGAGGCCGGGGGCACTCAATTCTGAGCCCCTCTCCCGCAAGGGGAGAGGGGCTTAAACGAGCGCTTACACAAGGGCCGAAGTGGGATAATGGCTGGTGGGAGAAATCATCCCCCTCACACGCACCGCCCGCCGTCGATCTCCAGCACCACGCCGGTCAGGAACTCCGCCTCGTCGGAGGCGAGGTAGAGCGCCGCGTTGGCGACGTCGCTCGGCTTGCCGAGGCGGCCGAGCGGCACGATGCCGAGCATCCGGGCGCGCTTCTCCGGCGTGTCCCCGCCCATGAAGGTGGCGAGCAGCGGCGTCTCGGTGGCGACCGGGGCCAGCGCGCAGACGCGGATGCGGTCGGGCGCCAGCTCCAGCGCCAGCGACTTGGTGATGTTGTGCACCGCCCCCTTGGTCGCGTTGTACCAGACCAGCCCCGGACGCGGCCGCAGGCCGGCGGTGGAACCGAGGTTGAGGATCACGCCCGACTGCTGGGCCCGCATCTGCGCGACGACCGCCTTGGAATAGAGGTAGATCGACTTGACGTTCAGCGCGAAGACGCGGTCGAACTCCTCCTCGGTCACGTCCTCGAAGGGGCCGTTGGCGTGGGTCGAGCCGGCGTTGTTCACCAGGATGTCGAGCCGGCCGAACCTCTCCACCGTCGCCGCGACGGTCATCTCGACGTCGGCGGCGCGGGTCACGTTGGCGGCGATGCCGACGGCGTTTTCGCCCAGGCTTTCGGCGACCGACCGGGCGGCGTCGCCGTTGATGTCGACGACGGCGACGCGGGCGCCCTCGCGCACGAAGGTCTCGGCCATCGCGAGCCCGAGCCCCTGCGCGGCGCCGGTGATCAGGGCGACCTTGCCGTCCAGGCGCTTGGTCATTCTCGTTCCTCCCCAAAGGATTATCGGTGATGGGGGGAGGCTATCGGCCCGCATTCGCTCGTGCTATGGACCATCCGTCATAGCTGCTATCAGCAAATCCCCGCACCGGAATCCCCCGCACCGGCGTCAGGAGGCGGGTTCCGGCGCACCGCCATGGGCGACGACCTTGCCCTTCAGCACGCCGTTCGCCACGCATTTCGCCACCTCGGCGTGAATCAGGCGCAGCAGCGCGCGCGTCGCCTTCGACACCGGCTGGTGCAGCGGCGTCGCGGTGACGAGCATGGCGTGCATGTCCTTGGAGCCGATCTCGCGGGCGATCAGCCGGCCCTGCCGCACCTCGCGGTGGACGGCGCCGAAGGGCAGGATGGTCGATCCGATCCCTTCCTCGACCAGCTGCTTGATGGCGGTGACGGAGTTGATCTCCATGTCGACCTGGAGGTCGATCTCGGCGCGGCGCACGGCGGCGTCGACGACCCGGCGCAGCCCGTTCTCAAGCCCCGGCAGAACCAGCCGCAGGTCGCCCAGCATGGCGACCGGCACCGGCCCGTCGTCGTCGGCCGCCTCGCCCGCATCCTTCGCGGACTGGATCAGCATCAGATTCTCGACCAGCAGCGGCGAGGACAGCATGCTGCGCCCGCGCCGGGCGTCGTAGAGCACGGCGAGGTCGAGCCGGCCACCCTCCACCCATTCCAGCAGGGTGCCGCTGAACACCTCGTGGATGCGCAGCGTCGCGTCGGGATAGCTTTCGTGGAAGCGCCGGGCGAGCGGGGCGCCGAGCGTCGCGCAGATCGACGGGGGGAGGCCCAGGGTCACGCTGCCGGTCAGGCGTTCGGATTGGTCCTGGATCTCCTCCTTGATCTCGGCAAGGGCGCCGAGCAGATGGCGAGCGACGTCGTAGAGCTTGCGCCCCGGCTGGGTCAGCGAGACGCCGCGCCCATGGCGGTAGAACAGGCTGGTGCGCAGCTCATGCTCCAGCTTTTGGACCTGACGGCTCAGCGCCGGCTGGGTGATGCCCAGCTTGACCGACGCCTTGGAGAAGCTGCCGAGGTCGGCAACCTGCACGAAATACCGCAGTTCCAGAAGTTCCATGGGAATCCGCCCTCGCCCTCGCCTTTCCCTTCCGGATAGCGAATACGCGGATATGTGACAAGCAATGTCCCGGCGGGCCGGTCGCGCCGGGAGGTCCGTTGCCCCCTGGGATCAGTTGCGCCGGGACAGGAGACCGCGCGCCACGACCTGCGCCTGGATCTCGGCGGCGCCCTCGAAGATGTTCAGGATGCGGGCGTCGCACAGCACGCGGCTGACCGGGTATTCCAACGCATAGCCGTTGCCGCCGTGGATCTGCACGGCGTTGTCGGCGTTCGACCAGGCGACGCGGGCGGCGAGCAGCTTGGCCATGCCGGCCTCGATGTCGCAGCGGCGGTCGCTGTCCTTCTCGCGCGCGGCGAAATAGGTGAGCTGGCGGGCGATCATCGTCTCCACCGCCATCCAGGCCAGCTTGCCGGCGACGCGCGGGAAGGCGGTCAGCGGCTTGCCGAACTGGACGCGCTCCTGGGCGTAGCGGAGGGCCAGTTCCAGGGCGTTCTGCGCGACGCCGACGGCGCGGGCGGCGGTCTGCACGCGGGCGGATTCGAAGGTCGCCATCAGCTGCTTGAAGCCCTGGCCCTCGACCCCGCCCAGCAGGTTGGCGGCGGGAACGGCGAAGCCGTCGAAGCCGATCTCGTACTCCTTCATGCCGCGATAGCCCAGCACCGGGATCTCGCCGCCGGTCATGCCCTCGGCCGGGAAGGGGTTTTCGTCGGTGCCGCGCGGCTTCTCGGCCAGCAGCATGGACAGGCCGCGGTAGCCGGGGGCGTCGGGGTCGGTGCGGACCATCAGCGTCATCAGGTCGGACCGGCTGCCGTGGGTGATCCAGGTCTTGTTGCCGGTGACGCGGTAGACGTCGCCGTCCAGCACCGCGCGGGTGCGCAGCGAGCCGAGGTCGGAGCCGGTGTTGGGCTCGGTGAAGACGGCGGTCGGCAGGATCTCGCCGGACGCGATGCGCGGCAGCCACTGCTGCTTCTGCGCCGGGGTGCCGCCCAGCCGGATCAGCTCGGCGGCGATCTCCGCGCGGGTGCCGAGCGAGCCGACGCCGATGTAGCCGCGCGACAGCTCCTCCGTCACCACGCACATGGCGAGCTTGCCCATGCCGAGCCCGCCGTCCTCCTCCGGGATGGTCAGGCCGAAGACGCCCATCTCCGCCATGCGGCCGACGACGTCCAGCGGGATCAGCTCGTCCTTCAGGTGCCACTCGTGGGCGTGCGGCTCGACCGCGTCGGCGACGAAGCGGCGGAACTGGTCGCGCACCATGCCGAGCGCCTCGTCCTCCAGCGCCAATTCGCCGAAGCCGCCGCCGTGCAGCGCGTCGGCCAGCCCCTCGGCGATGCGCAGCCGCAGGGCCGACGCGTTGCCGGCCGCGATCAGCCGGCGCACGGCCTCGCTGCGGAAGGCGGCGCGGTCCTCGTCGGTCAGGCCGAAATCGGCCGGGCGGACGATCTCGCCCTGGCTCATGGCGAGGCCGCCGTCGAGCTGGGCCAGATACTCGCCGAAGGCGGCCTGGAGGATGGCGGACTCAAGCTCGCCCAGCCGGCCGGCGCGGTCGAGCCGCTCGGCCCAGCCCCGCATCTGGCGCAGCGCCTCGGCGTAGGTGGCGACCCAGGCGAAGCCGTGCGCCGCCATCTGGTGGCGGTCGAGCAGCGCCGCGTCGGGCGCGCCGTCGGGGGCCACCAGGGCGGCCACCCCCCGCTCGGCCGCCTCGCGCAGCCGGGCCACCGCGTCGAGCGCCGAGGCGGTCGCGGCCAGCAGGTCGGGAAGCAGCAGGGACGGGGTGTCGGTCACGCTGGTGTTCATGGCTTTGCCTTCGTTTCCTCGTTGGGTCTTCACGACGGAATTGCACCGGAGGCTGTGAAGCTTGGCCTCTTCCGTCATTCCTGTCCGCGCACAGCGCCCTTAAGCCCTTCTCCCCTTGCGGGGCGCATCCCGGAGGACGCCAGAGGCGTCCGATGGGTGCGCGGGTTGGGATGAGGGGTATCCGCCGCAGGCGGAAACTTGCGCCCCCTCACCCCAACCCCTCTCCCTCAGGGAGAGGGGCTAAACGAGCGCTTGTACGCCTCATTCCGCCGCCGCCGCCTTCGCGGCCGTCGTCACTCCGGCGAAGGCCCGCTCGACCAGCCGGCGCTGGTCGGATTCGTGGTCGCCGTGGAAGCTGCCGGCGGGGGAGGCCGCTTCCGGCCGCGCCACGCAGGCGACGGTCGGGTCGGCCGCTCCGGCCGCCGCGCGCAACGCCTCCAGCCGGCGGTCGAGCCAGGTCCAGGCGCCGAGGTTGCGCGGCTCCTCCTGCACCCAGACGCAGGACGCCTCCGGCCAGCGGCGGAACAGGGCGGACAGCTCGGCCTCCGGCAGAGGGTACAGCATTTCCAGCCGGACGACGGCGACCTCCTCGGCCCCCAGCGCTTCGCGCTCGCGCTCCAGCTCGTAGGCCAGCTTGCCGCTGCACAGCAGGATGCGGCTGGCCTGCTCGCCGGCCGTCGCGATGACCGGGCGGAAGCCGGTGCCGGGGGCGAACGCGTCGAGCGCCGACACGGCGGCGGGCAGGCGCAGCAGCGTCTTCGGGCTGAGCACCACCAGCGGCTTGCGGTCGCGCCGGTGCATCTGCCGCCGCAGCAGGTGGAAATAGTTGGCCGGGGTCGAGGGGTGGGCGATCCGCAGATTGTCGCGCGCCGCCAGTTGCAGGAAGCGCTCCGGCCGGGCGGAGGAATGCTCCGGCCCCTGGCCCTCCAGCCCGTGTGGCAGCAGCAGGACGAGGCCGGAGGGCTGGCGCCACTTGTCCTCGGCGCTGGCGATGAACTGGTCGATCATGATCTGGGCGCCGTTGGCGAAGTCGCCGAACTGTGCCTCCCAGACGACCAGCGCGTCGGGCCGCTCCAGGCTGTAGCCGTATTCGAAGCCGAGCACGGCGTATTCCGACAGCGGGCTGTTGGCGACGTCGAAGCGGGCCTGCTCGACCCCGAGATGGTTCAGGCTGACGTGGCGCCGGCCGCTGCCCGTGTCCGTCAGCGCGAAATGCCGGTGGGAGAAGGCGCCGCGCACCACGTCCTGCCCGGTCAGCCGCACCGGCGTGCCCTCGGCCAGCAGGGTGGCGAAGGCCAGAGCCTCGCCGGTCGCCCAGACCACGGGCTCCTCGGCGCGCTGGCGGACGACGCGCTCGACCTTGCGGTCGATGGCCAGCCCGTCGGGGATGTGGGCGAGCGCGCCGAGCAGGGCGCGCAGCCGGTCGGCGGCGATTCCGGTGTCGGGCTCGGCCGGCGCGGCGCCGGTCGGCGCGAAGGGCGCCCAGCGCCCGCTGGGGAAGCCGTCATGGTTCGGCCGGTGGTCGGCCGCCGCCGCCAACGCTTCCTGGAAACGCGCCTTGTGCTCCGCCGCCAGCGCCTCGGCCGCCTCGGGCGCCACCAGACCGGCTTCGGCCAGCCGCTTGGCGTAGAGGGCGCGGACCGGCGGATGGGCGTCGATCGCCCGGTATTCCACCGGCTGGGTGAAGCGCGGCTCGTCGATCTCGTTGTGGCCGTTGCGGCGGTAGCCGACGAGATCGATCACCGCGTCGCGGCCATGAGCCTGCCGGAAGGCGACGGCGAGGTCGGCGGCGCGCAGGGCGGCGTCGGGATCGTCGGCGTTGACGTGCAGGATCGGGCTGTCCACCGCTTTCCACAAGCCGGTGCAGTGGCGCGAGGTCCGCGCCTCGTCGGGATCGGTGGTGAAGCCGATCTGGTTGTTGACGATGACGTGGATGGTGCCGGCGACGCTGAAGCCGGCGACGCCGGACAGTTGCAGCGCCTCGGCGACGCTGCCCTGGCCGATCACGCTGGCGTCGGTGTGCAGCAGCACGCAGAGCACCCGCTTCGGATCACCAGCCACATCCTGGCGCGCCCGCGCGCGGCCCAGCGTGACCGGGTTGATCGCCTCCAGATGCGACGGGTTGGGCGACAGGGTCAGCGCCAGCGAGCGCTCGCCGAAGGTGAGCTGGCTCTCCACCCCCATGTGGTAGGGCACGTCGGCCGGGACCGGCGGGTCTGACTGGAAGGGGTGCATCCCCTTGATGCCGGCGAACAGCTCGACCAGCGGCTTGCCGAGCGCGTTGGCCATCAGGCTCAGCCGGCCGCGGTGCATGGTGCCGACCTGCACCTCATCCACCCCGGCCGCCGAGGCGGCGGCCAGCACGCGATCGAGCAGGGGGATCAGCGTCTCCATCCCCTCCGCCCCGAAGCGCTTCTTGGTCGGGTAGCGGATTCCGAGCAGCCGCTCGAACTCCTCGGCCGCCGTCAGCAGGGCGAGGGCGCGCTGCCGGGCCGCAGGCGAGGCCGCGTCCGGCCGCTCGTAGGCGTCGCGCAGCCAGCCGCGCAGGGCCGGGTCGTCGATGTGGGCGGTCTCCAGCGTCAGCGTGCCCTGGTAGAGGCGGCGCAGCCGGGCGGTCTCCGCATCCCCGCCCGCCGGGGCGTCGGAACGGGGTGCCCGGCCGAGCGGGTCGAGATCGGCGGAGAGGTGGCCGCGCTGCCGGATCTCCTCGCGCGCCGGCGCGGCGGGATCGCCGCCGGACGGGGCGGCGCCCAACTCCTCCAGCACCTGGAAGACGGCGCGCCAACTGACGTCGACGGAGGCGGGGTCGTCGCGGAAGCGCTCGTGCAGCGCTTCGAGATAGGCGGCCCCGGCGGCGTTGAGCGGGGAAGACAGCCTAGACATGGCGCACACCGGTCATGCGAATGAACGTCCGTCGCGTGTGAGGAAAGGGATTCGGCAGGGCAGGGGGTGTGCCCAGGCGGTGTCAGAGTAGCGTCGGGGTCGGCGCGGCGGATCGCGTGGCGTGCCTGTAACAGATATTCATTGTGGGCATAGCAAACGGTTCTTGCGGGCCGCTGGCCGTAAGGGGTTTTCAAAAACAATCCGTGTCCCTGATCGCTTGTGGCGCTTATGGCTGGTATGCGCCCGAAAGCCATTCCGCTGGGCAGCGCGCTGCTTCACTGTCAGGGTTACGGCATCGCCTCCGGGCGGAAACCCAGAAAAAACCCCGGACATCCGCAGAGATACGGAACCGGAATCCCGCTCTGCGGAATGGAGGCGCGGCACCCGTCAGGGAATGGTCAGGAACAGAGCGTCACCCGGTCTCGGGTCCGGCGCATCATGTCTTTTCGATCTCGGGGCTGGACGGGTAGAAAGCCCGGTGCCGCCTCCGCACAACAAGATTTCCGGGAGGATACAACCATGAAGCGTCGTCAATTCTTCAAGGGTGCCGCCGTCGCCGCCGGCGCCTCGACCCTGGCCGCCCCGGCCATCGCGCAGTCGGAGCCGACCATCCGCTGGCGCTGCGTGTCGAGCTTCCCGAAGAACATCGAGGTTCTCTACGGCAGCGCCGAGGTGCTGGCCAAGAACGTCGCCGAGGCCACCGACGGCAAGTTCCAGATCCAGGTTTTCGCCGCCGGCGAGGTCGTTCCGGCGCTCCAGGCGCTCGACGCCGCCAGCAACGACACGGTGGAGATGTGCCACACCGCGTCCTACTACTATGTCGGCAAGGACCCGGCCTTCGCGTTCGGCTGCTGCCTGCCCTTCGGCCTCAACACCCGCCAGCAGAACGCCTGGTTCTACCACGGCGAGGGCGGCAAGCTGCTGGAGGAGTTCTACGCCGGCTACAACCTGAAGGCCCTGGCCGGCGGCAACACCGGCTCGCAGATGGGCGGTTGGTTCCGCAAGGAGATCAAGTCCATCGAGGACATGAAGGGCCTGAAGTTTCGCATCTCCGGGCTGGGCGGCCAGATCCTGTCCAAGCTCGGCGTCATCGCCCAGCAGGTCAGCGGTGGCGACATCTACCCGGCGCTGGAGCGCGGCACCATCGACGCCGCCGAGTTCAACGGCCCCTACGACGACGAGAAGCTCGGTCTCTACAAGATCGCTCCCAACTACTACTACCCCGGCTGGTGGGACGGCACCTCGCTCCAGCATTTCTTCATCAACACCAAGCGCTGGGAAGGGCTGCCCAAGCATTACCAGGCGGCGCTGACCGCGGCGGCGGCGCTGGCCAACGTCGACAGCGTGGCGCGCTACGACGTGCTCAATCCGGCGGCGCTGAAGCGGGTGGTGGAGAAGGGCGCCAAGCTGCGTGCCTTCCCGCAGGACGTCATGCAGGCCAGCCACAAGGCGGCGCTCGATCTGTACGACGAGCTGTCGGACAAGAACGCCGGCTTCAAGAAGTTCTACGAGAGCTACCGCAAGTTCCAGAACGACTCCAACCTGTGGCTTCAGGCGTCGGATTACGCCTACGACAACGCCGTGCTGCGTCTGTCGCGCCGCTGATCGGACGTCGCCGGGCGGAGGCGGGGCCGGTACGCCGGTCCCGCCTTCCCCCGCGACCGGGTCTCTGTTGGGAGGGCTGGCCCCTTGTCGTTCCTGATTTCCGTCAGCCGCGTCGTCGACGCGGTCAACGCCCGCATTGGCAAGGGGATCTCCTGGCTGATCCTGCTGGCGATCCTGGTGTCGGCGGTCAACGCGGTCGTCCGCAAGCTGTTCGACACCAGCTCCAACTCCTGGCTGGAGCTGCAATGGGTGCTGTTCGCGGCGGTGTTCCTGCTCTGCTCGCCCTGGACCCTGAAGGACGACGAGCACATCCGCATCGACATCGTCAACGCGGCCCTGTCCAAGCGCGCGCGCGACGGCATCGACGTGCTGGGGCATGTCGCCTTCCTGCTGCCCTTCAGCTTGGTGATGCTGGTCACCTCCTGGCCCTTCTTCTTCGCCTCCTACGCCATCGAGGAGCAGTCGATGAACGCCGGCGGCCTGCCGCAATGGCCGGCCAAGCTGCTGATTCCGCTGGGCTTCACCGTACTGTTCATCCAGGGCCTGTCGGAGCTGGTCAAGCGGATCGCCATCATGAGTGGCCGGCTGGAGGATCCCAACGCGCGGGCCGGCGGGCACCAGGCCGCCGCCGAGGCGGAGGCCGAACGCCTGCTCGCCGCCGCCCCGAACGCCGCCCCGCAAGACGGCGCCCACCTTGCCTCTCCCAAGCCCTGAGTGCCGCCATGACCTCGACCTCCCCCTCCCTGTCGCCGAAGACGGTCCGGCTGTCGGTCGTCTCGGCGCTTCTGCTGATCGCCGTGGCGGTGGCGCTCTACGTCCTGCCGGTGCCGGGTGCCGGCGCGCTGGCCGAGCATGAGGGCTGGCGCGGCTGGGTCGGCCACAACATGGCGCCGATCATGTTCGCCACCCTGGTCGTCCTGCTGCTGCTGGGCTACCCGGTCGCCTTCGCGCTGGCCGCCAACGGGCTGATCTTCGGGCTGATCGGCATCGAGCTGGGCCTGTTCCGCCCCGACCTGTTCCAGGCGCTGCCGGAACGCGTCTACGGCACCATGAACAACGACGTGCTGCTCGCCGTCCCCTTCTTCACCTTCATGGGGCTGGTGCTGGAGCGCTCCGGCATGGCCGAGGATCTGCTGGAGACGATCGGCCAGCTCTTCGGCACCATCCGCGGCGGCCTCGCCTACGCGGTCATCTTCGTCGGCGCGCTCTTGGCGGCGACCACCGGCGTGGTGGCGGCCTCGGTCATCTCGATGGGGCTGATCTCGCTGCCGATCATGCTGCGCTACGGCTACGACCGCCGGCTGGCGTCCGGCATCATCGCCGCGTCGGGCACGCTGGCCCAGATCATCCCGCCCTCGCTGGTGCTGATCGTCATGGCCGACCAGCTCGGCCGCTCGGTCGGCGACATGTACGAGGGCGCCTTCCTGCCCGGCCTGCTGCTGTCGTCCCTCTACGCCGGCTACGTCTTCCTCGTGTCGATGGTCTGGCCCAAGGCCGCCCCCGGCCTGCCGCTGGAGGCCATCGCCTACCGCGAGCCGAGCGGCGCGCGCGGCATCTGGAACCTGGGCGTGCTGGCCGTCTTCTCCGGCGCGGTCGCCTATTGGGTGATGGGTCGGACCGAGGTGAAGGCCGGCGCCGACTTCGTCGTGCTGCTGCTGTCGGTCGCGGTGACCGTCGCCTTCCTGTCGGCGGTGTTCAACCGTTTCCTCGGCGCCCGCCGGCTGGCCGCCACGCTGGTCGTCGCGGCGCTGCTGGTCGGTGGCGCGGTCTGGCTGACCGCCAACGGCTGGACCGCGGCGGCTCTACTGGGCGACGCGGTGGCGGCCGGCGCGCTCTACGCCCTGGTCGCCGCGCTGGTCGAGCGCGCCACCGGCCTGCGCCTGATCTCGCGCATGGCCGAGCAGGTGACCTTCGTCATGGTGCCGCCGCTGGCGCTGATCTTCCTGGTGCTCGGCACCATCTTCATCGGGCTGGCCACCCCGACCGAGGGCGGCGCCATGGGGGCGGTCGGGGCGATGGCGCTGGCCGCCATGAAGAAGCGGCTGACGCTCGACCTCGTGCGGCAGGCGACCTACTCGACGGCCAAGCTCGCCTCCTTCGTGCTGTTCATCCTGATCGGCGCGCGGGTCTTCTCGCTGACCTTCTACGGCGTCAACGGCCATGTCTGGGTCGAGGAGCTGATGGTGTCGCTGCCCGGCGGCCAGACCGGCTTCCTGGTCGCGGTCAGCGTGATGGTCTTCCTGCTGGCCTTCTTCCTCGACTTCTTCGAGCTGGCCTTCATCGTCATCCCGCTGCTGGCCCCGGCGGCGGACCGGCTGGGCATCGATCTGGTGTGGTTCGGCGTCATCCTGGCGGTGAACATGCAGACCAGCTTCATGCACCCGCCCTTCGGCTTCTCGCTGTTCTTCCTGCGGTCGGTGGCGCCCAAGCTGCCCTACATCGACCGGGTGACGAAGAAGCGGACGGAACCCGTGCTGACCAGCCAGATCTACTGGGGCGCCGTGCCGTTCGTTGTCATCCAGCTGATCATGGTCGCGCTGGTCATCGCCTTCCCGCAGATGGTGATGCACTACAAGGCGGCGGCGGTGAAGCTCGACCGGACGCAGGTCGAGGAGCAGTTCAAGGGGCTGGGCAGCGATCTCGACGACGCGCCCCTGCCGCTGGACTTCAAGTGACGGGGAGAGGGGATATGGGCATGCGAATCGCCATCGTGGGGGCCGGCGCCGTGGGCGGCGCGCTGGCCGGGCATCTCGCCGCGACCGGACGGCACAGCCTGTCGCTGCTGGCGCGCGGCGCCCATCTGGCGGCGATCCGCGAGCGCGGGCTGACCGTGCAATCGCCGCAGGGCGAGCGCTTCTGCCGGCCGCCGGCGAGCGATGACGCCGCCGACCTCGGGGTGCAGGACGTGGTGATCGTCACCGTCAAGGGGCACGGGCTGTCGGCCCTGGCGCCGTCGCTGCCAGCGCTGTGCGGGCCGGACACGCTGGTGGTGGCGGCGCAGAACGGCATCCCCTGGTGGTACATGTATGGCGCCGGCGACGACGCCGAAGCCAATGGCCCGGCCGGGCCGCTGGAGGTGGTCGATCCCGGCGGGGCGGCGTGGTCGGCCATCGGGCCGCAGCGGGTCGCCGCCTGCGTCATCGAGGTGCTGCCCGCCCGCATCGTCGAGCCGGGAATCGTCGCCCACACGGCGATGCCGGTGCTGGCCTTCGGCGCGCCGCGCCCCGGCGACCACGCGGCGGCGCTGGAGGCGCTGGCCGCCGCCTTCGCGGAAGCCGGAGTGACCGCCCGCCTGCCGGCCGACATCCGGGTGCCGCTGTGGCGCAAGCTGATGCTGAACATGGCGGTCGGGCCGACCAGCGTGCTGACCGGCGCCACCATGGGCGCCATGGAGGAGGCCCCCGGCATGGCGGCGGTCCAGGGCCGGCTGATGCGCGAGTGCCTGGAGGTCGCCCGCGCCTGGGGCGTCGCGCTGGAGGACGACATCGACGAGCGGCTGCGCCGGGGCAGCGGGGTCCCCGGCCACAAGCCCTCCATGCTCCAGGATCATGAGGCCGGACGGACGATGGAGATCGACCCGATCGTCACCGCCGTCATCGACCTCGCCCAACGGCGCGGCGTGCCCGTGCCGACCATCGAAACGCTGTGGGCGCTGACCGCGCTCAAGGAGCGGGTGGCGCGGGGGTAGGGGTCGTGGTTGCCCCCTATCCCCACCTCCCGCCGACCAAACCCGCCAGCCAAAAGAACCGATTCTCCGGAGTGAGCACCGACATGTCCCTCGACACCCATTTCGTCGCCGGCTCCTGGCGCCGCGGCGCCGACCGGCTCGACATCCGCAACCCGTCCGACCTCGACGAGCTGGCCGGTTCCTACACGCTGGCGACCGCCGACGACGTGCGCGACGCCGTGGCCGCCGCCCGCGCCGCCCAGCCGGTCTGGCGCGCGGCGACGGTCGAGCAGCGCTCGCTGGTGCTCGACAGCATCTCCCGCGCGCTGTTCGACCGGAAGGACGAGCTGGCCCGCATCGCCGCGACCGAGGGCGGCAAGACCATCCCCGACGCGCTGGGCGAGATCACCCGCGCCGGCCATCTCGCCCGCTTCTTCGCCGCCGAGGCGCTGCGGGCGCCCGGCGAGACGCTGGGCTCGGTGCGGCCCGGCGTCGAGGTCGACGTCACCCGCGAGCCGGTCGGCGTCATCGGGCTGGTGACGCCGTGGAACTTCCCGGTCGCCACGCCGATGTGGAAGATCGCCCCGGCGCTCGCCTTCGGCAACGCCATCGTCTGGAAGCCGTCGGAGAAGACGCCCGGCATCTCGGTTGCCGTCACCCGCATCGTCGCCCAGGCGCTGGCCGAGCACGGCATGCCGACCGCCCTGTTCAACATGCTGGTCGGCGCCGGGCCGCAGGTCGGCGCCGCCGTGGTCGACGCGGTGGACGCGGTGTCCTTCACCGGCTCGGTGAACACCGGGCGCCGCATCGCCGTGCGCTGCGCCGAGCGGATGGTCCGCGTCCAGCTCGAACTCGGCGGCCAGAACCCGCTGGTGGTGCTGGCCGACGCCGACCCCGGGCGCGCTGCCGACATCGCCGTCAACAGCGCCTATTTCCACGCTGGCCAGCGCTGCACCGCGACCGGCCGGCTGGTGGTCGAGGACGGGATCCACGACGCCTTCGTCGCGGCGATGACCGAACGGATGGCGGCGCTGCGCGTCGGCCATTCGCTGCTGCCCGACACCCAGATCGGCCCGGTGATCGACGAGTTCCAGCTCACCAAGAATCTCGGCTACATCGAGAGCGGCCTGCGCGAGGGGGCGGAGGTGGCGGCCGGCGGAACCCGGCTCGACCGGCCGACGCGCGGCTGGTTCCTGGCGCCGACCCTGTTCACCGGCACCAGCAACGCCATGACCATCAACCGCGAGGAGGTCTTCGGCCCGGTCGCCAGCGTGATCCGGGTGAGGGATTACGAGGAGGCGCTGGCCGTCGCCAACGACACCGACTATGGCCTGTCGTCGGGCATCATCACCAACTCGATGAAGCACGCCCGGCATTTCCAGGCCAACGTGCAGTCGGGCATGACCATGCTGAACCTGCCGACCGCCGGGGTCGACTACCATGTGCCGTTCGGCGGCCGGAAGATGTCGAGCTACGGCCCGCGCGAGCAGGGGCGCTCCGCCATCGAGTTCTACACCATCATCAAGACGGCCTACCGCGCGCTGTGACGCGCGTGTCGCAGCCCAGGGAGAACACCCCCCATGGCCCAGGACAGCATGCCCAAGGACAGTCTCGCCGCCGACCCGGCCGCCTTCGCGGCGCGCGTGCTCGACCCGATCCGCGCCGTCGTCGGCGAGCGCGGAATCATCACCGACCCCGGCGCCATGCAGCCCTTCATGGAATCTTGGCGCGACGGCTGGGTCGGCCGCTCGCCGCTGGTCGTGCTGCCCGACAGCACGGAGGCGCTGGCGGCGGTGGTGCGGATCTGCGCCGAGACGCGCACGCCGATCGTGCCGCAGGGCGGCAACACCGGCCTGACCGGGGCGAGCCAGCCGCACGCCGACGGGTCGGAGATCGTCGTCTCGACCAACCGGCTGAACCGCATCCGCGAGATCGACATCGACAACGACACGATGACGGTCGAGGCCGGCTGCATCCTCGCCAACATCCAGACCGCCGCGCGCGACGTCGGCCGGCTGTTCCCGATGAGCCTCGCGGCCGAGGGGAGCTGCCAGATCGGCGGCAACATCGCCACCAACGCCGGCGGCGTGCAGGTCGTGCGCTACGGCAACATGCGCAACCTCGTCGCCGGTCTGGAGGTGGTGCTGCCCGACGGGCGGATCTGGGACGGGCTGCGGGGCTTGCGCAAGGACAACGCCGGCTACGACATGAAGCAGATCTTCATCGGGTCGGAGGGCACGCTGGGCATCGTCACGGCGGCGGTGCTGAAGCTGTCGCCGCTGCCGCGCGCCACCGCCACGGCGCTGGTCGCGGTGTCGGCGCCGAGCGACGCGGTCGATCTGCTGTCGCGCGCCAAGGGCATGGTCGGCGACCGCATCGTCACCTTCGAGCTGATCCAGCGTCTGTGCATCGACGTCGCCCGCCGCCATGTGCCGGACGTGCCGGATCCCTTGGGCGACCGCTACCCCTGGTACGTGCTGGTCGAGCTGGCAGACCAGGATTCCGGCGACCGCCTGGCCGGCATGCTGGAGGGCATCCTGGAGGCCGCGCTGGAGGCCGGCGAGGTGCTGGATGGCGTCGTCGCCGCCTCCAAGGCGCAGGCCGACGGTCTGTGGCGCATCCGCGAGGGCATCCCCGAGGGGCAGAAGCGCGAGGGCGTGTCCTACAAGCACGACGTCTCTGTGCCGATCTCCAAGGTGGCGCGCTTCCTCGCCCGCACCGACGCGGCGCTGGAGCGCGCGTTCCCCGGCATCCGGCCCTTCTCCTTCGGGCATCTCGGCGACGGCAACATCCACTACAACCCGATCCAGGCCGAGGACGGCGATCCGGCCGAATGGCGGGCGCGGCTGGCGGCGGTCAACGCCATCGTCCACGACATCGTCGTCGATCTCGGCGGTTCGATCTCGGCCGAGCACGGCATCGGCCGCCTGCGCATCGACG
This sequence comes from Azospirillum agricola, assembly GCF_020005195.1. Taxonomy (NCBI): domain Bacteria; kingdom Pseudomonadati; phylum Pseudomonadota; class Alphaproteobacteria; order Rhodospirillales; family Azospirillaceae; genus Azospirillum; species Azospirillum agricola. The sequence continues at coordinate 310,852 of NZ_JAIFZR010000001.1, read as the reverse complement.
AGATGCCGCGCTACAAGTCGCCGGTCGAGCTGGACATGATGGCGGCCTTGAAGCGCGCCTTCGATCCGCACAACATCATGAATCCGGGCAAGATCCTGCGTGGGGACGGATGATGGGCTTCGAGCACCTGAAGGACTGGGTCGGCGGGGTCGAGGAGCAGGCCGACAGCGCCACGGCGGCCCCGCTGGCCGGTCTGGCGGCGACGCTGGACCATGACACTCCGCCCTGGCCGGCGGGGGAGGTGCCGCCGCTCGGCCACTGGCTCTATTTCCTGCCGCGCGCGCCGCAGCACGCCATCGCCGAGGACGGCCACCCGCGCAAGGGCGGTTTCCTGCCGCCGGTGCCTTTGCCGCGCCGCATGTGGGCCGGCGGCGACCTGCGCTTCCTCGCCCCGATCCCGGTGGGGGCGAGCCTGCGCCGCACTTCCACCATCGAATCGGTGGAGCACAAGGCCGGCCGCTCCGGCGACATGGTGTTCGTCAAGGTTCTGCACGAGATCGCCACCGAGGCCGGCGTCGCGGTGCGCGAGCGCCACGACATCGCCTACCGCGAGGCCGCCAAGCCGGGCGAGGCGGTTCCGCCGCCCGCCGCCGCCGAGGCGATGCCGGCGCCCGACTGGAGCCGCACCGTCACCCCCGATCCGGTGCTGCTGTTCCGCTATTCGGCGCTGACCTTCAACGGCCACCGCATCCATTACGACCGCCCCTATTGCCGCGAGGTCGAGGGCTATCCGGGGCTGATCGTGCACGGGCCGCTGACCGCGACCCTGCTGATGGATCTGTTCCTGCGCAACGCCGGGGGGCGGCGTCCGGCCGGCTTCCGCTTCCGCGCCCGCCGGCCGCTGTTCGACACCCGGCCCTTCACCCTGCACGCCGCCCGCCGGGCCGGCGACGGGGAAGAGCTGGTGGAGGCCTGGGCGCTCGATCCCGATGGCCGGGTCGCCATGACCGCCGAAATCCTGGTGGCGCCATGAGCGCGGTCACCACGGCCCCGGTGCCGCGCCGCAGCTGGCTGTTCACCCCGGCCACCCGGCCGGAGCGTTTCGCCCGCGCGGCGGAAGCCGGGGCCGACGTGCTGATCATCGACCTGGAGGACGCCGTCGCCCCGGTCGACAAGGCGGCGGCCCGCCGGCTGGCCCTGGAGGCGCTGGCGACGGCGCCGGCCCGGCCGATCCAGCGGGCGCTGCGCGTCAACGCCCCGGTGACGCTGGACGGGCTGGAGGATCTGCTGGCGCTGGCGCGTTCACCGGTCCGGCCGGACGTCCTGATCCTGCCGAAGACCGAATCCGCCGAGATGGTCCGCTGGATCGACGCGCTGCTGAGCGGCGCCGGCTGCCCGCTGCCGCTGGTCGCGCTGATCGAATCCGCGCGCGGCGTCGCGGCGGTGGAAGCCATCGCCCAGGCCTCGCCGCGCCTGACCGCGCTGTTCTTCGGCGCCGCCGATTTGTCGGCCGACCTCGGCTGCGCCACGGCCTGGGAGCCGCTGTTGGCGGCGCGCTCCCGGCTGGTCAACGCCGCCGCGCTGGCGGGGATCGAGGCGGTGGATTCCCCATTCTTCGCCCTGAACGACGCCGAGGGGCTGGCGCGCGAGACGCAGGCCGCGCTGGCGCTCGGCTTCGGCGCCAAGGCGGCGATCCATCCGGGGCAGGTTGCCGCGATCAACGCCGCGCTGACCCCGAACGCGGAGGCCGTCGCCCAGGCCCGTCGAATCCTGGTCGAGAGCGCCAAGGGGGTCGGCGTGGTCGATGGCCGCATGATCGACGAGGCGGTGGCCCGCAAGGCACGCCGCATCCTCGCCCGCGCCGGAGACGCGGCGGCGGGCGATCCGGGAAAAATCTGAGAAGATCGCCGGAAATGAAGGTCGCGCGTTGCTCCGGCGCCACCGCTTGCTATTTTGGGCAAGCGCTGATGGTGCTGGCAGGAGTGCGTTGAAAATGATGAGTGATCCCGCGCCGACGCGGCGCCGGATGATGGCGGCCACGGCGGCGGGCCTGTCCCTGGCGGGGATTCCGGCCCGCGCCGCCCCGGAAACGGGAATGGAGCCGGCGACGGAGGCGGCGGTGACGCTGTCCCGCACGGCCCAGTGGGACCGGCTGGCCGGCGGCGATCCGGCGCGGCCCCACCGCGTCTTCGTGGCCTGGCCGGAGGTGGAAGCGCCGCCCGAAGGCTTCCCGGTGTTGTATCTGCTCGACGGCAACAGCGTCTTCGGCACCGCCGTGGAGGCGATGCGGGTGACCGGGGCGCGCGGTGCCGCGATGGCGCCGCCCCCCGCCGTGGTGGTCGCCATCGGCTACCCGACCGACAAGCCGTTCGATCTGGCGCGGCGGGCGCGGGACTACACGCCACCGGCCGCCGGGGCGCCGGAGGGGACCGGGGGCGCCGACGCCTTCCTTGCCTTCATCGAGAACGAGCTGAAGCCGGAGATCGAGCGGCGCTTCCGCATCGACCGCGCCCGCCAGACGCTGTTCGGCCATTCCTATGGCGGGTTGTGCGTGCTGCACGCGCTGTTCACGCGCTCCGGCGGCTTCCAGCGCTACGTCGCCGCCAGCCCGTCGATCTGGTGGCATGGCAGGGCCGTGCTGGAATCGGAGCGCCGCTTCACCGCCGCCCTGCCGGCCGACGCCGCGACGCGCAGCCTGCTGGTGACGGTCGGCGAGCATGAGCTGGTTTCGCCCTCCGGCCCGGCCGCGGATCCGGCTGTCGAGGAGCGGCGCCGGGCGGCCCGCATGGTCGAGAACGCCCGCGAGCTGGCCGGGCGGCTGGCCGCCCTGGCGCCGCGCGGCCCGGCCGTGGAGTTCGTGTCCTTCGCCGGGGAGACCCACGGCTCGGTCATCCCGTCGGCGGTCGGCCGCGCGGTGGGCGTGGCGATCCGGCGGTAGGGCGCTGATGAAGGCAAGGCGAATCCCCTCTCCCACGAGGGGAGAGGGGATTCGCCAAGGGTCAGGCCTTCGACAGTTGGACGCTGGTGGTCTCGGCGGTCAGGTAGCCGACGGCGGCCCCGAACCGGTCCTTGTAGTTCGCCCGGACCAGCGGATCGAGCGTCGCCTGCACCTTGCTGTGCAGCGTCTTGCCCCAATCGCCGGCGTGCTGGAAGTTGCTCATGATGTAGGTCCAGCCGTTCAGCTCGTCGACCGCGTGCAGGCCGGTCGACTCGCCGCCGGCTGGGATCGACATCAGGCGCGACAGCGCCTTGGTGTCGACGTTGTAGGCCCACAGGAAGTTGTTGACGTGGCTGCCGCTGTCCTCGCCGATGAACAGCGTGCGCAGCTTTTCCGAGAATTTCAGGTTGTCCGGGTTGCCGATCCTGTCCGGGTTGGCCAGGTTGCCCAGCGCGTCGGCCGGGATGTCCTCGCCGACCAGCAGGGCCTTGGTGCGCACCGGCACCCACTCGCTGTCGATCGCGGCACCGGTCTGGTCCTTCTGGCCGCCGGCCAGATCGTGGGCCATGATGCCGCCGGCGACCAGCGGCTTCTCCAGCGCGATGCCGCTGGCGGCGTTCCAGCCCTTGCCACCCTTGACCATCGAATCGACGATGTTCTGGAGGGCGGAGTAGGCGACCTTGTCCTTGATGTTGACGGTGGTGCCTTCCATCTTCGTGAAGCCCATGCTGCCGCCCATCAGGTAGGCGTAGCGGTGGGTTTCCAGGAAGGCGGCCGCCTTCTCCATGCCGGGCTTCAGCTTCACCCAGTTGGCCGCGCCGTTGAAGAAGATCCTGGTGAAGGAGTCGTCCTTGGGATCCTCCTTCAGCACGGTCATGATGTCGGCGGGCTTCAGCTTGCCGGCCATCTCCTCGATCTCGGCGCTGGTGGCGTGGCCGAGCTTGATCCAGGACAGCGCGGCGCCGGCGGCGGCCGGGTCGATCGAGAAGCCCTCGCCGATCCTGGCGACGTAGAGCGTGCCCGACGACAGATCCTTCTCGCGGTCGGCGACGAACAGGAACAGGCCGCTGTTCGTCGCGTCGTCGCCCATCAGCGCCGTGCGGTTGTCCGGCATCACCTGGATCAGCTCGTGCGAGATGCGGCCCATGCAGAAGTGCTTCTTCACCGAGCCGGTGCCGTCCGGGTTGACCGTCACCTCGGGCAGGTGCCCGTAATGGTAGGGGTTGGCCTTGGTCTCGTCGCCGTAGAGGTTGGCGCTGTAGGCCTTGAACTGCTTGTTCGATTCGATGAAGGCGGCGTCCGGCTCGTACTCCTCGCTGGACAGGTGGGTGTTCCACGGCGACAGGCTGGCGCCGCAGGTGATCCACAACCCATGGACCTTCGAGGTGTCGACGTTGTGGTACTGGACCAGCGTCAGCTTGCCGGTGGTCTGATCCTGGTCGAGCGTCAGCACGGCGATCGGCGAGGGCAGCGTGCCGTAGGTGTCGGCGCCGGCCTGGTTGCTGGTGGTGTATTCGAACTGCACGACGGCGAAGACCGCCTTGCCCTTGATGCCGGGAACCGTCGCGTTGGGCAGCGCCAGCAGCGAGGTGCCGTCCGGCGAATCGGAGAAGATCTGCCGCTCCTTGCCGGGCACCGACCGGTCGATGATCGGCTTGCCGTCGATGTCGACGTAGCCGCCGGCCAGGATGGTGCCGCCCTTGCCGTCGGACACCATGTCGCCGGTGATGAAGAAGGGTTCGTAGGCCAGCTTGAAGGTCTGCGTGCTGCCGTCGCTCAAGCTCACGGAGAGGCTGGAACCCACGGTGGTGGTCGCCATGGCGGCGGGGTTGCTCAGCGTCGGGGCGGCCATGCCGGTGAAGGAGGCGGAGGCGAAGCGCGCGCCCGCCGCCGGGGTGGCGGCGATGGCGGCGCTGCCGAACCCGGCCAGCAGCGGGGAGGCGGCGAGCGGCAGCATCGGCGCGCCGGCCAGCAGTTGCAGGGCCTTCCGGCGGGAGGGATTGGACAGATCGGACATTCTGGCTTTCCAGCGGTTCGGGCGCGGCGCCGTCCGCGACGGATGCCGGCCATGTCGGGATGGCGGAGGGGCGGCCAACCCCCCGTGTCTGGCACCGATGGTAGAGCGTTTGCGTGACAGCTTGATGTAACCGGCCCAGCTTGATCCGCGCTGTTTGCCGATCGGGAGCGGCCGGGCTGCGATTGCCGGCGCATCCTTCTCCCTCGGCGCGCCGATCCCGCTGTTTCGGACGGGCCGGTTTTCAGGGATACTCCAACCCGTCAAGGAGGCCCGAATGCACACACCCCCGGCTTTCCGCGAGACCGACCGGTCCGCCATCCACGAGACGATGCGCGCCGCCCGGCTCGCCAATCTGGTCACGGCCACGGCCGGGGGATTGATGTGCACGCCGCTGCCCCTGTTCCTCGACGCGGGCGAGGGGGAGTGGGGCACGCTCTACGGGCATGTGGCGAAGGCCAATCCGCAATGGAGGGAGCCGCCGGCCGGTGATGGGCTGGCGATCTTCATGGGGCCGGACGCCTACGTCACCCCGTCCTGGTACGTGGGCAAGAGCCGGGACGGCAAGGTGGTTCCGACCTGGAACTACGTGACGGTCCATGCCCACGGCCCGGTCGAGTTCTTCGAGGACGCCGACCGGCTGCTCGCCGTCGTCGCGCGGTTGACCGACCACCACGAGGGTGCGCGGCCGCAGCCATGGGCGGTCGGCGACGCGCCGCCCGACTTCATCGCCGCGCAACTGCGCGGGATCGTCGGGGTGCGGATGCCGATCGCCCGGATTGAGGCCAAGCGCAAGATGAGCCAGAACCGCGGCGCCGAGGACCGGGTGGCCGTGAGGGCGGGGCTTTCCCAAAGCGCCGACGCGCGCGACCGCGAGGCCGCCGCCCTCGTTCCGGAGTGACGCGGAGGGCGAAGCCTCGCCGTCAGTGCTGCATCAGCATCCGGGTCACCGTGCTGCGCACCAGCGGCAGGTGCGCGGCGGCGCGCAGGGCCGCGTGGCGGGCGAGGGCCATGGGCGGGCGGTCGTTGGTGTAGAGACCGACGAGGAGGGCGGTGGCGGTGTAGAGCGGCCGCGTCGCCAGCCGGTGGGTCATCTCGTAGCGGCGGAGCAGCAGGGGCGCCGCGATGTCCCGCCCCTTCGCCGCCGCCTCGCGGACGAGGCGGGCGAGCGTCGCCTGCCCCTGGAGGCCGAAATTGAAGCCGTGCGCGGTGACGGGATGCATCCCCACCGCGGTGTCGCCGATCAGGGCGGCGCGGGTGGCGGCGAAATGGTTGGCGTAGGTGGTGACGAGCGGATAGACGCGCGGCTCCTCCACCGGGCGCATCGCTCCCAGCCGGCCGCGATAGCGCCGGGTGATCTCGGCGCCGAGCGCCTCGGGATCGAGGCTGGCGATCTGCCGCATGGCGGCGGACGGCAGCGTCAGCACCGCCGAGGACATCCGGCCGTTGAGCGGCAGCATGGCGATCGTGTGCCCATGCTCGAACCATTCGGTCGCGACGCCGCCATGGTCGCCGTCATGGGCGACGCGGCAGACCATCATCGACTGGCCGAGCCGGTTGATCGACGCCCCGATGCCGAGCCGGTCGCGAACCTCCGAAAGGCGTGAATCCGATGCCACGAGCAGCCGCGCCGTCAGGCTCCGCCCGTCCGACAGGCGGACCATGGCGCGGTCCCGGTCGGTGCGGACGTCCGTCACGGTCTGGCCGGCGAGCAGCGTCAGGCCGTCCTGCCCCTCGGTCGTCTGGAACAGCGCGCGGCGGATGCGGTGGTTGGAGACGAGTTGCCCCAGCCTGTCCGCGCCGCTCCCCGTCCCGCCGAAGGTCAGGGCGAAGCGCGACGATCCGTTGAGCACCCGCGCCTCGCGCAACGGCGCGATGTCGGCGGGGTCGAGCCGCGCCCAGGCGCCGAGGTCGCCGAGGATGCCGACCGAGCGGTGGGTGAGCGCGATTTCCCGCCCGTCCGGCGCGGGATCGGCCAGCGTGTCCAGCGGCTGCCGCTCCACCACCGCCAGCCGCAGGCCGCTGCCGGCGAGCGACCGCGCGAAGGCCAAACCCGTCGGACCGCCGCCGACCACGATCACGTCATATTCCATGGCGCACCCTTTCGCAGAGCCCCTGCGTGCTTTCCTCGGCGAGTGGAAGCCGCCGGGCCGCTCCGCCGCCCCCGCCGTGGCTGGCGGCTGAGCGGCGGCGCGAGGGTGGCACAGCCCGGCCGGGCTTTCCATGGCCGCAGGGTGCGACACACCGTCCGGCTTCGGAGACCTCGTGCCGGGCGCTTCGCCGGGCTCAGGCGGCCGGGGCCTGCCCCAGGCGCGAGGCGACGGCGTCCCAATCGACGAGCTGGTCCAGGAAGGCGGCGAGATAGTCGGGACGCCGGTTGCGGTAGTCGACGTAATAGGCGTGTTCCCAGACGTCGCAGCCCAGCAGCGCGTGCCGGCCGTGCGCCAACGGGTTCTCGCCGTTCGGCGTGCGCATCAGGGCCAGCCGCCCATCCGCCTCCTCGGTGAGCCAGACCCAGCCGGAGCCGAACTGGGCGACCCCTTCCTTCACGAAGCCGTCCTTGAAGGCGGCGACCGAGCCGAAGCTGTCGATCAGGCGCGTCTCCAGCGCGCCGGGCACCGATCCGCCGCCGTTCGGCTTCATCCAGCTCCAGAAATGGATGTGGTTCCAGTGCTGGCCGGCGTTGTTGAAGATGGCCGGCGACGCTTTGTCGGCGAAGGATTTCTGGACGAGCGCGTCGAGCGGCAGCCCGGCGAAGGCCGAGCCGGGCACCAGCTCGTTGAGCTTGGCGACATAGGCCGCGTGGTGCTTGCCGTGATGCAGCGTCATGGTTTCCAGCGACATCGCCGGCCCGAGCGCGTCCGGGGCGTAGGGCAGGTCGGGCAGAACGAACGCAGCGGTCATCGTTTCCTCCTTACCGTGAAGCCGTCCGGCCATGGACCGATCCATAGAGCGGTCCGCAAACCATGCCCCATGGACTCGGGCAGGCCGAACGGCTAGATTTCCAAGTGCGTTCTTGGTTTATTGGTTGCGGGATAATATGTCAAGTTTTGACTTGGAAAATGGGGGCTGGTCGCCGCGTCCGGTGGCCGACCGGCTGCTGACCCTCCTGAAGACCCGTGGCCCGCAGACCACGGCCGACCTTGGCCGCGCGCTCTGGACGACGCCGGAAAACGCGCGCCAGCAGCTTGGCAAGCTCGCGGCGGAGGGGTTGGCGGAGGCGCGGACCCAGCCGCGCGGGGTCGGGCGGCCCGCCCAGCTCTGGCAGCTGACGGAGGCCGGGCATGACCGCTTTCCGGACGCCCACGCGGAGCTGGCCGTGCAACTGCTCCAGGCCGTCCAGGCGAAGTTCGGGCCGCCGGCGCTCGATGCGCTGATCGCGGCGCGCGAGGCCGACGCCACGGCGGCCTACGAGGCCGAACTGGCCGGGGTGTCCGGGCTGGGTGACCGCGTCGCGCGTCTGGCCGCGATCCGCGACCGCGAAGGCTACATGGCGGAATGGGGGGAGGAGGCGGATGGCGCGCTGTTCCTTGTCGAGAACCACTGCCCGATCTGCGCCGCCGCCGCCGCCTGCCAGGATTTCTGCCGCGCCGAACTGTCGGTCTTCCAGACGGTGATCGGGCGGGGCGCCCGCGTGCGGCGCATGGAGCACATCCTGGCCGGGGCGCGGCGCTGCGCCTACCGGATCGAGCCCGCCGCCGATCCGCTCCAGGACTCTTGAAGGGGCGCCGGGTTTCAACCGCCCGAAACGTCCCCATCTCTTCTGCTCCCGGTCCTGTGGCGGTCCTGTGGCGGGGGGCGACCGCTCCAGGACCGGCGGGCCAGACCCAGCGGGAGAGAGAGCGATGAGCAACCTGAGCAAAGTCCTCGGCGTCATCCTGGCCAACGGGATGGCCGGCCGCACCGGCCGGGGACCGGCTTTCGCCGCCGCGATGCCCCTGCTTCTCGGCAAGAAGGGCAAGAAGGCGTTCAAGAAGGGCCATTACGGCCACGGTGTTCCGCCGGCGGCCGGCGGCATGGGGCTGTTCCAGAAGGCGGGGCTCGCCTCGCTGGCCTATCTCGCCTACCGGGCCTATCAGGACGGCCAGAAGCAGCGCGGCGCCCCCGGTCCGTACCCGTCGGCGTCTGGCCCGGCACCGGGACCCTTCCCCGGGACGCCTTCCGGTTCGACGGTCGGCGGGCCGCTGGGAGGCATCCTCGACCGCTTCGGCCTGGGTGGCATCATGGGCGGCGCGCTTGGTGGTGCTTCGGGCGGATCGGCCGCCGGCGGTCTTGCCGGTGGCTTGGGCGACCGTCTGGCCGGGGTTCTGCGCGGCGGCGCGCCGGAGCCCGAGCCCGACCTCGGCGACGCCAAGGCGCTTCTGCTGATCCGCGCCATGATCGCGGCGGCGAACGCCGACGGCCGCATCTCGCCCGACGAGCAGCGGCGCATCCTCGACAGCCTCGACGCGGCCCAGGCCGAGCCGGAGGACCGCCGGATCGTCGAGGCCGAACTGCGCGCCCCGAGGCCGATGGACGACATCGTCCGCGAGGCCCGCGATCCGGAGACGGCCGAGCAGATCTATCTTGCTTCCGAACTGGCGGTGCGCGGCGGCAGCGAGGTCGACCGCCAGTATCTCGCTTATCTGGCCTCCCGCCTCGGCCTGTCGGACGCGCGCCGCCGCGAGCTGGATTCGATGGTCTAGCGCCCCGCCGCCTTGCGCCCTGGCCTCCCGTTCCTGTCTCGACGATCCGCGAAAATGGGGAGGCCGCAATGGATCGCGGGATGCTTCTCGGCGCGGGGGGCGGCGGTTCCGTGCGGTCGGCCGCGCGCGGGGCCTTCACGCCATGACACGCTGGGATGACAGGTGGGCGTGGGGCCGTCCATGCTGGACGGCCCCGGTAGCGAAACGCCTGCCGAACGCCTACTCCTGGGCGGGAGCGGCGAATTCGAGCTGAAGCGCGAAGGCCGAATCCTGGGTGGGCACCGTCTCGCCCTCCAGGGAGTCCGCCCATTCCACCACGCTGGCGCCGATGGTGGCGGCCAGATCGCCGGTGATCGAGGCGACCAGCTCCCGCGCGCCGTCCGGCGGGGTGGCGCCGGGGGCGACGCGCAGCCAGGCCAGCGGAGTCTTCAGCGACACCTGACGGTCGCTCTTGGCCTTGCGGACGGCGGCCAGGATGCCGACGCAGGCCTCGCCGGCCAGTTCGGCCGACGCCGAGGCGAACTGGTCGTCCGCCTTCGGCCAGTTGCCCCGGTTGTGGATCGACGACGACCGGCCGGGGAACAAGCCCTGGTAGAGCGTTTCGGTCATGTAGGGCAGGGTCGGCGCGAACAGGCGCAGCATGGTCTCCAGGCAATGCCACAGCGTGTACTGGGCCGAGCGGTGCTCGGCCTCGTTGCCCACGTCGGAATAGGCGCGGCCCTTCGACAGTTCCAGGTAGTTGTCGCAGAAGTCGTTCCAGAAGAAACGCTCGATCAGGTGCAGGGCGTCAGCGTACTCGTACTTCCCGAACAGCTCGCCCGAACCGCGCACCACCTCGGACAGCCTGGTCAGGATCCACTGGTCGACCGGGCTGACGATGATGCCCTTGGCCACGTCCTCCTTGGGGGTGGACGGGGCGCCGTCGAAGTCCTTCAACTGCATCGAGACGAAGCGCGTGGCGTTCCACAGCTTGGTGGTCAGCCGCTTGCCGACCTTCAGCACGTCCTCCGACAGGGCGGTGTCGAGGCCGAGCCGCGAGGTCGCGGTCCAGTAGCGCACCACGTCGGCGCCGTAGCGCTCCAGCAGGCTGTCGGGGGTGACGACGTTGCCCTTGGACTTGGACATCTTCGAGCGGTCCTGGGCGAGGCACCAGCCGCTGATGGTGATGTCCTTCCAGGGCGCCTTGCCCTCGTGCAGGTACGACTTGACGATGGTGTAGAAGGCCCAGGTGCGGATGATCTCATGGGCCTGCGGGCGCATGTCCGCCGGGAACAGCTTGTCGTGCCGCTCGCTGTCGACCTCGAAGCCGGGGGCCACCGCGCGGCTGTTGAGCTGGGGCGACACCGAGCTGGTGGCCCAGGTGTCCATCACGTCGGGATCGGGCTCGACCTCGTCGGCGGTGTAGCCGCGCGGCAGGTCGGTCAGCGGGTTGACCGGCAGGTCCGCCACGTCGGCGAACAGCACCTTGCCCTCCTCGCCGGGCCGCTTGGAGTACCAGAAGGGGAAGGGCACGCCGAAGTAGCGCTGGCGCGAGATGCACCAGTCCCACTTCAGGTTCTCGACCCAGCGGTCGTAGCGGACCTGCATGTAGGGCGGGTACCAGGCGATCTCGCTGCCGATCTTGAGCAGGTCGTCCTTCTTGTCCAGCACGCGGACGAACCACTGCGGCGTCACCAGGATTTCCAGCGGCGCGCCGGAGCGCTCGGCCGACGGCACCATGCGGTTGACCGCCGTGCTGCCGCGCACCACATCGCGGGCGGTCAGCAGCTCGATGGTCTTGGTGCGCGCCGCGTTGACCTTGAGGCCGGTCAGCTCGGCCGCCGCCGCCTGGGCGGAATCCCGGTCCAGCGACGGCCAGTCGGCGCTGCCGCCGATGCGCTCCAGCCCGGTGAGGCGGCCGTTCTTGTCGAGGATGACGCGGGTCGGCAGCTTGTGCTCGCGCCACCACTCGATGTCGGTGGTGTCGCCGAAGGTGCAGCACATGACGATGCCGGTGCCCTTTTCCGGGTCGGCGCGCTCGTCGGCGAGGATCGGCACCGGCACCTGGAACAGCGGCGAGATCGCGTTGCGGCCCAGCAGCCCGGCCGCCTTCGGGTGGTCGGGGTGGATGAACAGGGCGCAGCAGGCGCCGAGCAGCTCCGGACGGGTGGTGGCGATCACCACCTCGCCGCCGCCCTCCAGCCCGAAGGCCAGCTCCCACATCGAGCTGGCGACCTCCTTGTCGACCACCTCGGCCTGGGCCAGGGCGGTGCGGTCCACGGGGTCCCACAGGGTCGGCTGCCAGGTGCGGTACAGATGGCCCTTCTTGAACAGGTCCAGCGCCGACATCTGCGACAGCTTCATGCTGGTCGGGCTGATGGTCTGGTATTCCTGGGCCCAGTCGACGCTGAGGCCGATGGAGCGGAACAGCTTGCGGAAGTCCTCCTCGGACTGCTGCACCACCTCGTGGCAGATGGCGACGAATTCCTCGCGCGACATGTCGGTGGCGCGGATCTTGCGGGTCGCCTCGACCAGACGCTCGGTGGGCAGGCCGTTGTCGTCGAAGCCGATGGGGTAGAACACGTTGCGGCCGGCCATCCGCATGTAGCGGGCGGTGAGGTCGGTCTGCGTGTAGCTGTAGATGTGCCCCATGTGCAGATAGCCGGACACGGTGGGCGGCGGGGTGTCGATGATGTACGACTCGCTCTTGGGCGCGGCGGCGTCCCAGGCGTATGTGTTCAGGCGCTTCCAGGATTCCTGGCAGTCCGCCTCGGCAACCTTGAAGTCGTACTTGTCAGCAAGTGTCCCACTCATTCCCATGCGCTCGATTTTGTTTGGCGGTTAAGACTGGCGCGGCGTTTCACGTTCCGAACGGCAAGGCCCCGACCCCATCCATCCATCCACCGGCCGGGTGGACACCGGCCGTGTGGACATATGGTTCGGAAACGCGGGCTCGCCGCCGAGCGCCGACATCCGGGGGCGCCGAAGGATACGATAAGGGCCGAGAAATTCAAATGTTATCGCCAACCGCCGGTCGGCGCGAACGCCTCCCCCACAGGAACGCGGCGATGGCGGCGGCCTGGACCAGGGCGGCGGCGAGGAACAGCGGGAGCCCCGCCTGCGGTTCCGCGCCGGGGCCGGCGCGGAGCAGGCCGAACGCCGCCGGGGCGAAGGCGTAGGCGGCCTGCCCGATGGCGACGATCAGCGGCACGACGCGGGCGGCGTCATCCGCCCGGAACTCCGCCTGGGCGATCAGCGGCGGCAGGGAGGTGGCGTTGCCGATCCCCAGCCCGAAGAGAAGGATGCCGGCCAGCAGCCCCGCCCCGCCATCCACGGTCATGGCCGCCACCGCGAGGATGAGCGAGCCGAGCACCTGCACGCCGAGGCTGGCGCAGGCGACGAGGCGGCGGTCGGCCGACACCGGCATCAGCCAGCCGACCAGGCTACGGCCGGCGATGGCGGCCAGGGTGGCGGCCGCCATCGTCAACCCGGCCCCGCCTTCGCCCAGCGCCGGGACCAGCAGCGAGAAGAGATGGGCGAGCAGGCCGATCTGCGCGAACAGCCCCAGCGCCATGGCGGCGGCCAGCGTGATGAAGCGGCGGTCCCGCCACGGGCCGCCGCCGGCGAGCGGCTCCGCGTGCCGGGGGGTGGGGCGGGCGTCCACCTTGCCCGGCCGGTCGCCGTCGGGCTGCTGGCCGAGGCTCTCTGGCGTCTTCGCGAAGACCAGCGCCGACAGCAGCCCGACCACCAGCGTCATGGCCAGCCCCACCGCGACGGAGGCCGCCGGGAAGCCGAGGCCGCCGATCAGCGCGACCCAGAGCGGCGAGAAGAGGATCCCGCCGACGCTGGCGCCGTTGTAGGCCATCCCGAGGGCGGCGGGCCGGTTGCGGACGAACCAGGGGGCGACGATCGCGTTGACCGCCGCGGCGCCCAACGCCACCCACCCGCCGCCGCTCGCCAGTGCCGCGGCGAAGAGCTGCCAGGGCTCGGCGGCGACGGCCCAGCCGGCGACACCGGCGGCGAGCAGCGCCGCCCCGAGGACGGTCACGCGGGGAACGCCGAAGGCGCGGTGCAGCCGCGGCAGGTTCGCGACGACCAGCGCGCCGAACAGGAAATGCACCGTCACCGCCGTGGACACCAGCGTCACCGGCCAGCCGGTGCGCGCCACCACCGCGTGCAGATAGACCGGCGGGCCGTAGAAGCCGACGCCCCAGCCGAAGACGGCGAGCAGGAAGGTGGCGGCGACGACGCGCCAGCCGAAGAAGGGGCGGGCGGCGGGAAGGCTGGTCATGGTCGGCGGGTCTCCGGGGAGGGGGATGAACCCGCTTATCGCCCGCCGTGCCCGCCGGGTGCTTCGGCCCGGACCGAAGCGTCGGCCCCGCCGGTCCGGGTGGCGTTCAGCCGCGCCGGCAGCGCAGTGCCCAGCCGATCACCAGCAGCGGCACCAGCAGGGCGGCCCAGGACACGGCGTCGTGCAGCCCGTCGTCGAGCAGCGCCGCGACCAGACCGACGATGGTGGCGAGCGCTATGAGGAGGGGAACCCCGAAAATGGCGCGCAGGGGCAGCGGGGCGGGCAGGGGAGCGGCGGGCTTCATTCGGCCGCTCCCGGCGCCGGAACGCGGTCGCCGCCGACCTCGCGCAGCCGCGCCTCGACGGAGGTCCGCCGCCGAACGACCCACAGATAGAGCCCGCTGCCGAGGATCGCGATGGCCGCGACGTCGAGCGCCGCCCACAGGATCTTCAGCGGCAGCCCGCCGTAATCGCCGAAATGCAGCGGCTGCGACAGCCGCAGCGCCAGCATGTACCAGGGCATGGAGCGCATGGCGGTGAGGGCCCCGGTCTCGGCGTCGACCAGGGCGGGGGTGAGGATGCGGTTGGTCGCCGGGGTCGCCCCCTTCAGCCACACCGCGTAATGGTGGTTGCTGGAGAAGCGCACGCCGGGGAAGGCGACGAACTGCGGCCGGGTGCCGGGGGCGGCCTCCATCGCCGTGCGCACCGCCGCGTCGAGCGAGACGAAGCGCTCGGGCACCGGCTTGTCCTTGTAGGGCGCGACCATCGCGGCGAGCTGGTCGGACCGCCAATAGGCGACCAGCGGCACCGACAGCGTGTTGATGACGCCGGTCAGCCCGACGACCGCCACCCACATCAGGGTGACGATCCCCAGCAGATTGTGCAGGTCGAGCCATTTCAGCCGGGCGCTGCGCGTCGTCCGCACCGTGCCGAAGCGCAGCTTGCGCATGAAGGGGGCGTAGACCACCACGCCCGAGACGGTGGAGACGAACAGCAGGAAGCCCATGAATCCGAGGAACAGCTCGCCCGGCAACCCGGCGAACAGATCGACGTGCAGGCGCAGCATGACATGCATGAAGCCGCTCTCGTCGTTCAGCTCGCCGACGATCCGGGTCGTGCGCAGATCGATGGCGGAGATGTGCATCTCCTTGCGCGACGCGCCGGCGGTCGGCCCGGTGGTGACGTTCACCACCGGCCGATCCTCGTCGAAGCTGAGGAACAGGCCGCGCTCGCCGGGATAGGCGGCGCGCGCGGCGGCCACCGCCTCGTCCAGCGTCCTCAGCCCCGTGCCCGGCGGCACCGGCGGCAGCGAACTGTCCTCGGTGAACTGGTCGATCTCGTCGTGGAAGATCAGCGGCAGCCCGGTCAGGCACAGCAGCAGCATGAAGAGCGTGCAGATCAGGCTCGTCCATTTGTGGACGAGGTACCACGCCTTGATGGTCCGGTTGGTCATGGCAGGCCCTTCATGCTGGCTGGAGGCTGGCGCCGGGTGCCGCCGGTCAGAAATCGACCGACATCGACAGCTTGGCGGTCAGCGGGTTGCCCTGGGTCAGGTAGCCGCCGTTGGCGGACGCCCAATAGGCCTTGTCGGCGACGTTCTCCACCGCCGCGCGGAAGGTCACCGGCCGGTTCTGGATGTCCGTGGTCATCCGCGCGCCCAGGTCGAAGCGGGTCCAGCTCGGGATCTTCAGCGTGTTGGCCACATTCACATACTGCGACCCGGTGTGGATCATCCGGCCGGTCAGCGTGACCTTCGGCAGCGAGGCCGGCAGGAAGGGCAGGTCCCATTCGACGTTGGCGTTGAACTGGTGGCGCGGCGCGCCGACCGCGTCGTTGCCCTCGGTCGCGGGGTTGCCGGTGTTGGTCAGTTCCGGATCGATGACGGTGGCGCCGCCGATCAGGCGCACGCCCTCCACCGGCTCGCCGTACAGCATCAGCTCGACACCGCGGTTCTTCTGCTTGCCGGAGACGCCGTAGATCCGGGTGACCGGGTCGGTGACGCCGCTCGGCTGCGAGGTCTGGAACAGGGCGAGCGAGGCGCTGAAGCGGCCGAAGTCGAGCTTGCCGCCGACCTCGTACTGCACCGATTTGTAGGGCTCGAAGATCTCGCCGGAGTTGACGGAGGTGGTCGGCGCGGTCGGGCCCTGGGCCAGCCCCTCGATGCGGTTGGCGTAGAGCGACAGCTCCTTCAGCGGCTTCACCACCAGCCCGACCACCGGGGTCAGGGCGGATTCGTCGTAGTTCGTGGTCCGCAGGCCGCTGGCGCGGTTGTATCCCTTGACGTGCAGGTTCTGCTGGCGCAGGCCGACGGTCAGCGACACCCGGTCGTCGAGGATCGACAGCGTGTCCGAGGCGTAGAAGCTCTTCAGGTCGGTCTCGCTGACCTTCGGCGGCTCGCCGGTCATGCCGGCGGCCGAGGTCGTGCGCGGCCGGGCGACGATGATCGGGGTGTACAGGTTCGTCGGGGTGCTGGCGCCGAACTCGAAGCCGTTGTGGTTGGCGGTGCGCATCAGCGAGGCGCCGACGTCGAGGCGGTGCAGCACCGGGCCGGTGCTCTGCTCGGCGCGCAGGCCGATCTGGCCGCTCGACGCGAAATCCTGGCGCGGCACGGTCAGGCGGTTCGACGTGCCGTTGCCGTTCGCGCTGGTGATGGTGGGCGAGGCGTAGTCGCCGTCCTCCCGCGTGTGGCGCAGGCCGAGCGCGCCATGGACGGTGACGTTGGGCAGGATGTCGTATTCGGCGCGGAGCTGGCCGAAGGTGTCGCGCATGTCCGAATAGGTCCAGGGCTGCGCGTAGTTCCGCGAGGCCGAGGGCACCGCGGGCACGGCGCTGCTGTTGAGATGGACCACCGGGCGGCCGTTCTCGACCCGCTGGCGCTGCGAGGCGAGGTCGAGGGTCACCCGCGCCCGCTCGCCGCGATAGTCCAGCGCCAGCGTGCCGAGCAGCAGCGAGCGCTTCTCGCCGTCCACGGCGGTCTCGCCGTCGCGGGCCACCAGATTGGCGCGCACGCCGAACATCCCGCCGTCACCGAAGCGGCGGCCGACATCCACCGCGCCGCCGAAGCGGCTGTCCATCGCGTAGTTGGCGGTCAGCCGGGTCAGCGGCTCGTCGTCGGCCCGCTTGGGCACCAGGTTGATGCCGCCGCCGATGCCGGTCCCGCTGGGGGCGGCGCCGTTCAGGAACGCGTTGGCGCCCTTCAGCAGCTCCACCCTTTCGTACATGTCGGCGGCGGAGACCTGACGGGGGGCGATGCCGTAGAGCCCGTCGACGGCGATGTCCTCGCCGTAGAGCGGGAAGCCGCGGATGACGAAGGCTTCGGAGAAATTGCCGTAGCCGAGGCTGGCGCGTACCGCCGGGTCGTTGGCGAGCACCTCGGCGACGGTCTCGGCCTGCTGGTTGCGGACGGTCTCGGCGGTGTAGGCGGTGACGCTGAAGGGCACGTCCATCACGTCGCGGTTGCCGAGCGCGCCGAGCCGCCCGCCGCGCGCCACCTGCCCGCCGGCGTAGGCCTGGGGCAGCACGCTGGGGCCGGTGGCGGCGGCCGTCCCGGCGACCTGGACGGGATCGAGCTGGACGGCGCCCTGCGCCGCGACGCGCTCGACCGTCACCGTCTCGTCGTTCAGGAAGCGGGCGACGAGCCCGGTGCCCGACAGCAGCCGGTTCAGCCCGTCGCGCGCCGGGAGCCGGCCGCTGACGCCGGGGGAGGAGACGCCGCGCGTCACCTCGCCGGGGGTGAGGACCTGGATGCGGGTCGCGGCCGAGAAGGCGGCGAGCGCGCCGTCCACCGATTGCGGGGCGATGGCGAAGGCGACGGTTCCCGTCTGGGCCTGTGCCTGCGCCGTGGCGGCCGGAACGCCCTGGACCAGGAGGCCCGGCACGATCAGCACCGAACTGGCCAGCAGCCGGCCCAGCCAGGGAGCCCGCCGGCCCGTCTTCGAAACACGCACACCCGCACCCGCGCCAACTGCCGCCATCGCTCGCCTCTGCCGAAAGGAACACAGGGCCGACGCGGTCGATCGCGACTGCGTCTCATTTGCCCTTTTTCCAACAAGACGATGGTCGCGGCGAAAACCCCGGGAAGTTTTTTGCGGTGCGCCGATTCTTTCTGGATGAGCGGTCGGAAGGGGCGGCGGAAGCCTCAGCGCAGCAGGGTCAGGTAGGGGGTGATGCGGGTGGCGCGGACGCCGATGCCACGCTCCAGCGCGTCGAACACCGCCGCCGGGCGGTCGAGGGAGAAGACGCCCGACACGACGCGGTCGGCGGCCTCGTCGTTCAGCAGCACGACCCGGCCGGGCCATTGCCGGTTCAAGGCGTCGATGACCGAGGCGAGCGGCTGCTGCCGGAACACCACCTGCCCGTTGCGCCACGCGAAGGCGACGCCGGGGTCGGCGGCGACCGGCGCCGACAGCCCGCCGGCCCCGGTTTCGACGCTCTGGCCGGGGTGGACTCGGACGGTGTCCTCCCAGCTGAAGCCGCCGTCGCCGCCCAGCGCCGCGACCTCGACCAGCCCCTCGCCGACGGTGACGGTGACGCGCCCGCCGTCGCGGCGGACGCTGAACTGGGTGCCGAGCACGCGGGCGGCGCCGGTTCCGGCATCGACGACGAAGGGGTGTTCCGGGTCGCGCGTGACCTGGAACCAGGCCTCGCCGCGCAGCAGCCGCACCCGCCGTTCGCCGCCCTGGAAGTCCAGCGCGATGGCGCTGTCGGTGTTCAGGTCGGCGCTGGAGCCGTCGGGGAGCCGGACCGCGCGATGCTCGCCGACCGCCGTGGCGTGGTCGGCGACGAGATTCTGGTAGGTCGCCGGTCCGCGCCACAGGCCCCAGCCGCCGACGGCGAGCAGCAGCGCCAGCGCCGCCGGGGCGAACCGGCGTGTCCGGAAGGATCGGAACCCGAAAGACCGTCGCGCACCAGTGGGCGCCGGGATGCCGTGCGCGGCGCGATGGGCGGCGCTCGCGGGGACCTTCAGCGAGTCCAGCAGGTCGCGCACCTCGCCCCAGGCGCGGGCTTGCGCCGGGCCGCGCGCCAGCCAGGCGGTGAAGGCGGTGCGCTCCGCCGCCGTGAGGTCGTCGGCCTGGAGACGGAAGAACCACGCGTTCGCCTCGGCGAACAGCGCGTCCTCGTCCTGATCCTGGTCCCGATCCTGCCGCTGTCTGTCCGTGTCGCTCATCGCCTGTTCCGCGCAAGCGCGTGTCCGCGCCCCTTCCGGTTTCTTTCCTTATCAAGACGATCGGGACAGGAAAATCCCTGAGATAATTCCGCCTCCGGAAAGCCGGTCTTCCGGGCCGGGGGCTACCGGGGCCGGGGAGGGCGCCCCTTCATGTGGCTCCGGCACTGCTCCAGCGCCTGGCGCAGGTGATACTCCACGGTGCGCGGCGAGATCTCCAGCCGCTCGGCGATCGCCCGGTAGGACAGCCCCTCCGCGTGGTAGAGCAGGAAGACGGCGCGGGTCTTGGGCGACAGCCCGTCGACGGCGCCGCGCAGGCGGGCCATGGTTTCGTTGCGTTCGACGACCGCGTCGGCGCCGGGGGCGGGGGAGGGGATGTCTTCGCCGGGCGCGCCGCCGTCGCGCCGCCGCCGCCGCCGCAGGACCCGGCAATGATCCAGCGCGATGCGGTCGGCGACCGTGAACAGCAGCCCGGCCGGGTTCTCGACCGCCTCGCCGTCGGGCATCCGGGCCAGACGGAGGAAGGCGTCCTGCGCCAGATCGCCCGCCACCTGGGGATCGCCGGTGCGGCGCGCGATGACCCGCTCCACATGCGTGCGGTGGCTGGTGAACAGCCCGGCGATCTTGTGCGCCCAGCTTGTCACGGACAGGGGCCGGGGCTGAAGGCGGCAGGGGAAGGGGCGTCGGTCACGGGACGGTCGGACGGTTTCGGGGAATGGGGCGGGAACAGGCTAAGGAGGCAGGAAGCGGGACCGGGGGCGGATGGGCGCCGAGGTCCCGGCCGACCGATATAGCGGCAATTTCCGTGCAATGCGAATCGTTCTTAGCGCGGGCGTGTGGGTCGGCCGGCGGCGGGCCGCCATCCGGTCCGGCTTGACCAAGGCATCGAAATATTGAATGAAATATAGCGTTGTCGGGCATCCCTGCCATCGTTGCGAAGGAAGCTGTCCCATGCGTCTGCAAGTCCTGCGATCGAAAGCTCTGCTCCTTGCGCTCGGCCTGTTCACCCTTGCCGTTCCCGCCATGGCGGCGGAGCTGCACGCCTATGTCGGCGCCGGCCTGCGTCCGCCGATCGATGCCCTGATCGCGGCGTTCGAGAAGGACAGCGGCATCGCCGTGCGCGCCGAATATGGCGGTTCCGGGCAGCTTCTCGCCCGTTTCGACGAGACGGGGACGGGTGATCTGTTCATTCCCGGCACGACCTTCTACACCGACAAGCTGAAGGAGCGCGGCGCCGTCGCCGACCTGAAGGTGCTGGTGGTGCATGGACCGGTGCTGGCGGTGACGCCGGGCAAGGCCGGGGTGATCCAATCCTTCGCCGACCTTGCCAAGCCGGGCCTGCGGCTGGGGCTGGGCGATCCGCGGGCGATGGCGCTCGGCCGCACGGCGGAGGAGATCCTCGACAAGTCCGGCCAGGGCGAGGCGATCCGCAAGAACGTCACGGTCCGTGCGGCGACGGTGAAGCAGCTTGCGCTGTATCTTCTGGATAGCAACGTCGACGCCGCCATCATCGGGGCGTCGGAGATCGCGCAGAATCCGGGCGCGCTCGCCGTCCGCTCCATTCCGTCGGACTGGTATCAGGCGGAATACGCGCCGGTGGCCGTCCTGACCACCAGCAGGGCCCCCGACGCGGCCCGGCGCTTCGCCGATTATCTGGCGTCCGCCGCCGGTCTGGCGGTGTTCGAACGTTTCGGCTTTCCGGCGGCTCCCCAGGACGTCACCCCGGGGGCTCCCAAGCCGTAGGGGCGCGGGGCTTGCCCTGTTCCGGCCCGTCCTCTTCCAGCCCGTCCTCTTCCGGTCTGTCCCGGTTCGAGCGGTTGGCCGTGCTGCCACTGGCGATCGTCGCCGTGACGGTTGCCGGCGTGCTGGGCGCGCTGGTCCTGCGTCTGCGCTGGGGGGAACTGGCGGCGGCCCTGTCCTCCGCCGAGACGCTGTTCGCCCTGCGCCTGTCGCTGCTGACCTCGGTGGCGGCCCTGGTGATCGCGCTGACGCTCGGTCTGCCCGCCGGCTATCTGATGGCGCGGCGGCGTTTTCCGGGGCGGGCGCTGCTCGACACGCTGCTCGACCTGCCGCTGGTCATGCCGCCGTTGGTCGCCGGGCTTGGGCTGCTGTTCCTGTTCGGACGCCCGATGCTGGGCGGGCCGCTGGGCGCGCTGGGAATCGAACTGCTGTTCTCGCCGGCCGGGGTGGTGCTGGCCCTGGCCTTCATCGCCACCATGGTGGTGCTGCGCAGCGCCATGGCGTCCTTCCAATCAGTCGATCCCGGCTATGGGGCGGCGGCGCGGACGCTTGGGGCGGGAGCCTGGGAGGTGTTCTGGAGGATCGACCTTCCGCTCGCCGGACGCGGCATCGCGGCGGGTGCGCTGCTGGCCTGGGCGCGGGCGCTGGGGGAGTTCGGTGCGACCTTGATCGTCGCGGGAGCCACGCGGTTGCGCACGGAGACCTTGCCGACAGCCGTCTTCCTCAACATCGCGACGGGGGAAACCGGCGTGGCGGTCGCCTGCGCCTTGCTGCTGTTGACGGTGGCCCTTGCGATTCTGCTGGCCGCGCGGGCGCTGGGCTGGCGGAAAGACGGGGTATGAGCATGTAATTTCCATAATACATCTTATGCATTTATTGGGATTCGATAACAAGCGTGGGCGTGGCGATTTGCAAAATCGGCAAGAAGGGCTGTTGCGTTGCTGGTTGGCTTGCGCTAAGGTCCGCCTCCGCAAGCAACGGACCCGTAGCTCAGCTGGATAGAGCGCTGCCCTCCGAAGGCAGAGGTCATGAGTTCGAATCTCGTCGGGTCCGCCATTTTCCCGCTTGCGCATCAATCACTTAGGCCAACGCTCTCCGGAAGCGTTTGCGCAACAGAGCGCAGAACGCTGCGGGAACGTGACATTCGATTGGCACGCGCTTGACACGTGGCTCGACCCCGCGTTCTTGTTTCTTCCCAATTCCGCGACTCGGCGAATCGCCCTGCCCTATTGCGTCGCGCCCTGCCCCACCTCCCTCACCGCCTGATCCGCCCGCACGATGATGTCCCGCGCGGCTGGCGGCACGATGTAGGCGACGGAGGGCGTCACCAGCGAGACGATGATCGACAGCACGTCGTCGGGGAGTCCCAGCCGAGTCCTTGACGCAGCGCCACGCCGAGCACGGCGACGGCGACGCCGGAGAGACCGCCGGCCCACACCTTGCGGGCCGGGATGAGAGAAGCCATTCGGAAAGCCATGTGCGTGCCCCTCCTGTGGGCATGGAAAAGCCCGCGACCGGGATGGCGCAGGCTGGGTATGGTCGATGGACGCATTAACGATTATGTATTGCAAATCATTGGTTTACAGGTCGTGTTCTCAGAAACATCATCATGAACGTACCAAGAACAAATAGGCTCTGGCTGTCCATCCAAGCAGAGGAAAGCCATGACCGTCCAGACCTTCAATCCGACCGACCTGCCGCAGTCCACCACCAATTGGGCCGTGGCCCAGCGCATCGTCGGTCCGTTCGCGCCGCACGCACAGAGCGCTCCTGACCTGACGGTGGCGCTTGATCGCGGCTTCCTACTGAACGGCGCCACGCTGACCGAGGTGGCGGCGCAGACTGTCGGCCCCCTGGCGCTGCCGGTCACCGGTTTCCGGGTCGACCGCATCGTGATCGACCGCAGCACCGGCGCCGCCTCGATGATCGTGGGCAGCGCCGGCTCAGCCACGCCGCCGGCTATTCCCACTGGCACGCTGCCGATCGCCCGCATCCTGCTGCACGCCGATACGCTGGAGATCACCAACGCCCTGGTGTATGATGAGCGGGCACTGTCCGACCTGTCGCCGACGCCGCCCGATGCGTCACAGATCCCCAACCTCGCCGAGTTCATTCGCGACACCGTCGCATCCTTCCTCGTCGCCGGGACGGGCATCACGCTCACCCACGACGATCCTGGCAACACGCTGACCATCTCGACCCTCCCCGTTGACCCTTATTGGCGCAGCACGGTGCTGTTGCTCCAGCCCCAGGCGGGCGACACACTGGCGTTCGATCGGACAGGCCTGCGCACGCTGACGCTCAATGGCAACGCCGCGATCACCAACGGTAGCCTCTGGGCCGGTTACGATGCCGTGACGCTGGGCGGCTCTGGCGACTATGTGTCGGCGCCCGACAGTGCGGATTGGAACATGGGGGCGGAGGCATTTACCATCGAGTGGGTTGGGCGTCTGGACACGGTGTCCGGCACCCAGGCCATGCTCGGGCAATGGACCGCTGGCAACCTGTCCAACAGCGCCTTCGAGCTTTTCACCACCGGTTCCAATCTGTTCTTTGATTTCGTGTCGGGAACCACCCGGACCCGGATCACCAGTCCCACGGCCGTGAGCGCCAACGCGACGCTCTACGTCGCCGTCACGGGCTCGGCGGCCGGCGGCCTGACCTTGTACCTCAACGGTGCGTCGGTCGGAACGGCCACGGCTTCCGGCCCGATGAACAACAGCACCGCGCCTCTCACGATCGGGTATGACGGGCAGAACTCCATGGATGGACTGACCTACGCAACACGCGTCACGAAAGGTATCGCCCGCAAGATCACAGCACTGTCGGCACCCTTCCCGATTGGGTGACAGTTCAAAGTCGATAACTGCCAGACCAGCCATGAAGAACCTCATGGCTGGCCTGGCGCCTCGGCGCTCAGTCAGAACGGCTGTGACGCGAGATCCTGGCCCTCACCGATGCCGGAGCCGGGGGCCAGCGGCTCGCAGGCGGTGCAGTTGGGGTCGTAGCCGTGGGCGCAGATGTGGGCGCCGCCGGCGGACGGCTCGGCGGCAGTCGGAGCCGAAGGTGTGGTCATGATGACCATCCCTTTGGCCGCCTCCCGCCCATGCTTCAGCCCGGCCTCGTAGCCGGTCAGAAAGAGGCTGTCGGCCTCGCCCCCGCAGACGGTGCAGCGGTAGCGCGGCGACAGCCTCGGGCGGTCCAGCCACTCGAACTGGTGCGGGCCGGGGTAGCCGTCCAGCTTGGCGCGATTGGCCTTGACCTGCTCCCTCAGGCCCTGTGCGTCGATGGTCATGCTGAGCGCTCCTTGATGATCTCGTGCAGCCGGGCGACCGCCGCAGCCGGATCCATGTGGCGCCAGGGGCGATCCTCCAGCACCGCGACCATCTCGGCCGGCGACAACCCTCCGCGCTCGGCCTGCGCCTCGTGCGGCGCGAGCAGGCTCCACGGAACCGACGCGGGTGTGCCGGGCACGGCTTTGTGTCGGCGGGCGCCCAGGACGGGAAAGGTCTCGGCCGTCATGCCGGCAGCCCCATCGCCTTGGCCGTCACCGGCCCGACCACGCCATCGGCAACCAGCTTGTGCGCCGCCTGCCACCGCGCCACGGCGGCATGGGTGGCCGGGCCATAGACGCCATCCACCTTGGTGCCGACGATCCGCTGGACGGCCCGGACGCGGTCCTCCTCCGGCCCCTCGGGTGCCGCGCCCATCTGCGCCTGCACGACCTGCCGCTGGAAAAGCGCCGCCTCCGCCGCACGTCGGGCGACGAGGCCGGGGAGCCGCGTCTTCACGCCGTCGACGGTGGCGTAGACCCAGCGGTCGAACTGGATCGCCGCCCCCTCGTAGTCCCGCGCGTTCAGTAGCTTGAGCAACGTCGAGCTGGCGAGGCTGCCGCTGCCGAGGTTGAACACGAAGGAGGCGAGCGCGCCGCGCTGGTCGGGGTTCAGCGCCACCGTGACCAGTTCGTCCACCTGTCCGGCGGCGGCGGTCAGGTCGGCGGACAGGAAGGCTTCCGCCTGGGCGGCGGTGATGACCTGCCCCATGGTGACCCCTGCGGTGTGGCCGTAGCCGATGGTTGGGACACCGGCCGGGCAGCGGTAGGCGGTCAGGTACAGGCCCTCGAAATGCTTCACCAGATCGACGGCGGCTGGGCAGACCGGCGTGATGGTGCGCGGGATCGCCGCGCCGTTGGGCGTGGTGGTGGGCATGATGGTCTCCGTGGTTCGGGAATTAAGCGTTACAGGCCGGCTGTAACGCGATTACCGGCGGTCGGCCGGCGGCAGACGGTAGAGCCCCGCGGACAGGCCCCGCTTGGCGTTGACGAGGAGGTGGCCGAGCAGCAGGAGGGCGGCGTCCTTGTTGCCGCCGCAGTCGGCGAGCGCCCGCTCCACCTCCTGCTCGGCTGGGTCGGTGTCGGTTGCATCAGACATAGGGAGTGCTCCGGATCGGGTTGTGCCGGACATGACGCGGGGGATTGGGCATGGGAGGATCAGGCATTGGTTGTTCCTCCGTGAGACTGCCTCGGGCGACCGCATTCCCCTGCCGGTCGCCCGTTTCTTTTGGAGGAGGCATGAAAAAGGCGCCTCACGGGCGCCGGGTCGGTCAGCTTGGGCTGGAGTGTTGTCGCGGGGTCAGGCCTGGATGGTCGCAGCCTCGCGGAACAGGTCGTCGATCTGTTCGTCGGTCAGGCCGAGCTGCGCGGCAACCGCCGTCAGCAGGGGGCCGGCCCGGACAAACTCGACGGCGTATTCCCAGGCCAGCCTTGCTTCGGCGTCGTCGGATGCCGTCATGGCCGCCTCGACAGCGGGCAGCAGGCCGGAGCGGTGCAGCACGGCGCGGGCCTGGAAGGCGCTCACGCTCGCGGGGACGGGCGGCGGTGGGGCCGGCTCAACCGACCACACTCGCGTCACCGCGTCCTCGCTGACCGTCACCGCTGGTCCGGACAGCCGCTCGCCGGGCCCCGGATCGGGCCGCGTGTCGGCAACCGGCAGCCACCGCAGTCCCTTTGCCGGAGCGAGGTCGGGCGGCTCGTCGACAAAATCCTGATACCGGTCAAAGCCGGCCTCGTTGCGGGCAATGGCCCCATCGGCAGTTACAAGCGCGTACAGCATGTCGTCCTCATAGGATCGGGAATGGTCCGTCGACCAACGCATTGGGGGCGGTCGAGCCGGAGATGCCACGGTTGTGTGCGGTCATGCGGATGGCACAAATTTCGGCAAACAGAGGAATGCCTAGGGTTCCAGTATCCAAGATACCAAAATACGGGATTGCCGCCCCATTCGTCATTCCGGTCGCGCCAGCAGCGGAGTTTACAAGGGTGCCGTTCTTGTAAAGCCGCAGATTCGTCCCGTCTCGTTGTTTGATGATATGAACATTTTGATTTACGACAAGTGTTCCAGCCGGGGCGTTGACCGCCAAACCTCCAGGATTGTACGTGGTGGTCTCGTAAGAGCCGGTCGTTCGCAAAACGTCCAGATACTCGGCAGCTCCCCCGTATCGCGCAAACGTCGCCTGATCCGCCGCGAGCGACGTGATCTTGCCGACCCACTCAAAGCAATAGTCGCCAGTGAATGTAAAATTCGATGTCGCGGCCCAGGCCAGCCAATAAGCGGGGTTTCCTGGGAAGGTCAGGCTCTTGTAGCCAGACCATACCGACGAGCCAAATGAAAACGCCGTTCCTGTAGTAATTACCTCGTTATTAGGGCCGTCATCGACCGGAACACCGTCAGACGCCATTGGCTGCACGATTGTGCGGGTATACGCGCGATAGGGATCTTGCCCGTTGGACGCTCGATCCGTCGAGCCGCCATACCCAACGCTCGAAAGCATCAACATGTCAGCACCTCACACATCGGCCGGAGCGTTGATGGAATAGTAGACCCGCACCTCAAGCAGCGACGACGAGACGGCAAGCGTGTCGGAGGCGTTGGCGGCGTCGCGGTAGATTTCCAGCAGGAGGGAGCAGCCCGACCCGGCCGTGCCGGCCGGCGTCACCACGCCGCTGATGGCTGAGATGTGGCGCTTGCCGGCACCCAAAAATGTGTCCGTCACCGTGACCGCCGTGCCCCACGCCGAATCGATGGTGTCGCCGTCCCGCTGCCACTGTGCCCGCGCGCCCATGACGGTGGCGCCCGAGCCCGAGGCGGCCTCCCAGACATACTGGACCATCAGGCCGGCGGAGAGGTTGGCCGATGGCGGCATTGGGATGGTGACTTGCCCGTAGAGGGCTGTCGCAGCGTCGAAAGTCAGGACGGGCTTCAAAATCTTGTTCGTGGCCGTCTCCGATGAGGAGCTGGTCGCACCGGAGGTGATGCGCGGCTTGATGGCGGAGGCCGGCAGCGGGATGACGTGCCATCCTTGGCCAATGGCGCCGATCAGGGACGGCGGGTAATCGCCGGCCAGGGGCGTGACGGCACCGACGCGCATGTTGAAGCCGCTCACCCCACCGGCCGGGCCGGTCTGCCCGCTGATTCCGACCTTCCAGCCGGCTGGAGTTCCGGAGCCGGCTGCGCTGCCCGCCGGCACGGTGATGACCAGCGCGCCCGTGGCGGCGTCATAGCTGGTGATGGGGCCGGTGATGCTATTGGCGGCGTTGGCGGCGTCGGTGGCAACCACCCACTGGCCAGGGGTAAAGCCCTTGCCCGGCTGGATCACCAGCGTCTTGGCACCGGTGCCGATGCTGACGTCGCTGGTGGCGGAGGTGGCGACCAGCGAGGCGCCGACCGCCGTCGCGCGCAACCCCATCTCGGCCAAGACATCGTCCCAGAATTGGTCCCAAATCTTGACGTACTCGAAGGGCTTGAAGTTGGCGAGCGTCCAGGACCGGCCGTTGAAGATGGCCATCAGATCAGCTCCTCGGCGTTGATCGCCCAGCCATAGCGGCGGGGCATGGTGGCGGTGGTGGTGGTGATGCCCACGGTCTCGGTCAGGGCGGCGTAGATCGTGCGCCGGAAGCGAACAGACGGGTCGTCGTCGGGGTCGTAGACCAGCAAGAAGTCGCCGCTCTTGCCGAGCTGGCGGTCGATCTCGAAGCCGGTCGCCATGGCGGCGGCCTCGGTCAGATGCTCGAAGGTCATCGACATCTCGCGGTAGCCCGGCAGCTTCCGGACGATTCGCCGGCCGCCGCGCGTGCGGCGCGCCGTGCTGGGATCGACCGGGCGGACCTTCACGCCGAATGCCATCGACAGCGTTGCCGCCTCGCCGGCCAGAAAGCGGCCAGCCTGGAAGTAGCCGGCCGGGTTCGTGGTGTCCGAGATGTACGTGAAGAGGTATTGGCCGTAGACGGTGGAGGGCGCGACGTGCAGGTCGACCGTCCCCGCCGGATACGCCGCGGTGTCGATGCCGTCGAAGGGGAAGGCGCCGAACGGCTGGGTGCCCCACACCTCGGTCGGCGTCCACATCGATTCCAGCCCCGTGTCATAGACCGGAGTGCCGGCGTTGTCCGGGTCGTTGGTGACGACGTGCCGGCGCTGGGCGATGGTGCTGCCGCTGTGATTGAGGATCGCGAACATGGAGAGCGGCACCAACCGGCCGAAGTCGAACCGCCACCACGTCGCCGCCTCGGCCGTGCTGGTCGAGCGGGCCAGCTCCATGACGTCCTGCGTCTGGAGGTTGGACAGAGCCAGACCGCCCGTGCCGACCCAGGACCCGCCGGAGACGGTTCCTACGTCGCTGGGCTTCTTCCAGAGGATATGCAGCGGCTTCATGCGGGTCCCATCACCGTCAGCTTGTGGGTTTCGTCATCGGCGTTGCGCTCGGCCTCCAGGACGAGGCCGCGCCAGCCGGCAGCCAGGCCGTAGCGGGCATCGGTCAGGCGCACGGTATGGCCGACTTCCAGGCCGGGCGTGAGGGGGACGAGCGCGTCGAACGCCTTGACCTTGGCGCCGTAAAGGGCCTGCCGGCGGTCGCGCTCGGTGACGGCGTCGGCCTCGCTGTCGAAGAGCGTCTTGGCCTCGTCCTCTGTCGCCAGGAGCGAAGCGGCAGCAGCCGCCGCATTGGTGCCGACGGTGGTCCAGCGGTATTCGGCCTGGAACGCCTCCCGGTCGGCCGCCGTGGTGGCGTTGTCCAACTCCTGTTCGGAGAAGGTGACGCTGAACGGCCGATAGCCGAGCTTGAGCGTCTTCTGGCGGCGCTCGACCGACCTGGGTGTCAAGTCGATGAGGTCGCGCTCCGGAAACTCGAAATCGGCGGTCGCGGCCGGGCCGTCGTAGCGCCCGAGCCCGAGCAGCCGATCCTCGCCGAATCCCCAGTAGGCGCCGACGCTTTCGGCCAACTCGTCGACGACGTCGCGCACCTGGGGGACGTTGGAGCCATCACACCAGTAGCCGAGGACGGCCGGTTGCAGGGTGTTCATCGCCGCGAAGGAGGAGCCGTCCAGGTCCGCATCCTCCAGCGTCGTCATGCTGGTGACGAGGTGTCGCACGAGGTCCGCGAAGCGATAGACCCAGGCGCCGGCAACCTTGATGCCCTCGGCATCGATGGTGAAGCGGCCGTTGGGCTTCGCGCCGAGCCGGATCAGCCCGACGGCCTTGGCCGTCGCCACCTGGGAGCCGGTCAGCGACACGGCGGCCAAGGCCGCGTAGGAGGCGTAATCCCCGACCGGAGCGCCGAAGGCGACGCCCTGGTCCCGCGCGGCGAGGAGGGCGCTGTAGCCCAGCGGATCGATCATGTAGATGTTGAGCACGGCGTTGATCAGAACCGGTTCGAACTGGCGGCGCCGGCCGATCAGCCAGGGCTTTTCCCGACCCTTCAGCGCGGCGGTGCCATCGATCCCGCCGGTCCCGCCGAACTGGCCACGCGACGCAGGGACGTCGAGCAGCACCAGCAGGTCGCGCAGCTCGATCTCCAGCACGTCGCCCGGCACCAGTTGCTCGGCCGCGCCGCTGAACAGCAGCACGAAGTCGGCCAGGGTTGGCCGCTCGACGGTGGTGTACAGGATCTCGATCCGCCGCCCGTCCCACTCCAGATCGGACAGCCAGTCGAGCCCACCGTCGTCGTTGGCCAGCGTCGCGTGACCGAAGCTGGTCTCGCTGTACCCGCCGATGGCCGCGCCCGAGAACAGGCTGCGCTTGACCGTCAACGGGGTCTCGATCCGCCGGACCCAATAGGTGTTCGATGGGCTGTCCGTCGGCTCGGTCGTGAAGCCGACGTCGGAGAAGTAGAGGGGCCGCACGGCGCCGAGGCTGGCGTCATACGGCTCCGCGCGGAGCAGGTAGGGCACGGCGTCACCCGTTGACGGTGCGGCGGCGGGAGCCGACCGGGTCGGCGGCGCGGCCGGTCTGGCGGGCCAAGGTGGTGATGGCGGCGGCAACCTCGCCGGTCGCGGCGACGTTGTCAGCGTCGCCGCTCTCGATGGCGGAGGCGATGCGCTCCAGGATCGCGACGGCCCGGTCGAAGCGCTGCTCCAGGCTGGCCGTGCTGCCGCCCCCGCTGGCGCGCAAGGCGGTGACGTTGCCGCTCCACCGGTCATTGGCAGGCCAGCGGCCGGCATTGAGCGCGGCCAGCCCGTCGGCGCCGAGCACGCCCATGCCGCGCAGGTTGACGACGCCCTCGCCGGGCATGCCGATCAGCGGCACGGAGTCGACTCCGGGGATTGAGACGCCGGGGATGTGCGGGATGATGCCGCCCAGCGCGAAGGTGGGCACCCCCTTGTCGTGCGCCACCTGACGCAGCCACGCCGCCGTCTTGCCCTGGTCGGAGCCCGCAGACGCCGCACCGATGACGGCGTTCCAGAGAGCCGGGTCGAGCGATAGGGCGTTGGCGTAATCCACCTTGGATTGGAGCAACGCCGAGCCGCGCGCGTTGAGTTCCGCCGCCGACAACTGGCCAGCGTTGTTCTGCGCCACCAAGACGTCATACTGCGCAAACCACTGGCGCATCCACTCGGCCGCCTGTTGCGTGGCCGTCGTGCCGCCCTTGTCCGGGGCGACCGGCTGTGTCGGCGCGATGATCGACGACAGGCCCGTCAAGGCCTTCAGGTTGTTGTCGTTCGCCTCGATCATCGTGGCGTGGAGCTGGTCCAGACTGAAAAGCTGCTTCTGCCCGAGGTTCTGGGCGGCGGTGCGTGCAGCCTGCAACTCCTTGAGTTGGGCATCGGCGATCTTCACGGTCTGCTCGGCACTGTCCAGTTGCTCGCCGGCCGTCAGCCCCAGAGCTTCGAGTTTCCGCTGGCTGTCCCAGAAATCGGTGTTGTCCGTGCTCTCGAAGAAACCACGAGCGATCTCGTCGCGGCTGTTGAGCAGCCCGATGATCCGCGACCGTGCGTCCTCGTCGCCGCCTACGGCCTTCGCATAGACGTCCTCGACCTGCCGCCGGGCCTCCTCCAGCCGCTCCCGAGCCGACAACGGGCTGATGCTGTCGTTCAGCAGGCGATCCTGGAGGGCGTCCCGAACCGACTTGACGAACTGACCGGTGGCGCTGACGACGTCGCGCGCCGATTGCGTGTTGTCGTTGATCGCCTGGATCTGACGATCCACCTCGGCCGTGTACGCCTGCTTGGCGGTGTCGAGGATGGTCTGGGCGCGCTCGGCGGCGAGCACCGTGTCCAGGTTGGTCAAGTCCTGGCCGCGCAGCCCATTGTTCCACGCGTCCTGGCGCTGCCGGGCGGCGTCTTGGTCAAAGCGCAGGGTGGCGGCCCAGACCGAATTGCCCGACGCCGAGACGGCGCGGGTGAAGATGTCGGCACGGGCATTGTCGGCCTGCGCCGCCCGCTCGGTCGCCCTCGTGACCGCCTCGATCCCCTGAACCCACTGTAGCCCGGCAATGTAGGCGTCGCTCATGCCGTCGGTGACGGCCTGGGCGACGTCCCGCTGGTCGGCGAGCGCCTGGGCGTAGCTGTCGGCCGCACCGCCCTCACCCAGCGCCCGCAGCGCGCGCACAGTGAGGTCGGCGGTAGCGGCAGCCTGACCGGCCTGCCGCATGTTCTCGGCCAGCGTACCGATTTCCCCGCCGAGCGTCCGGGTGACGTCGGCGAGCTGCCCGAGGTTGAGCCCCGACAGTGCGCTGGTGAGCTGGGCCGTCACCAGCGTGTCAGCCTTGCCGGCGGCGTCGCCCACGCCGACAGCGGCGAGGTTGCGCCGGACCGTGTCGCGGCTGCTGTTGATGGTGCTCAGGTTGGTCAGGTAGGAGCGGCCCTGCGCGTCGTAGAGGCTGGCCGTGTACTCGGCCACGGCCTGCGCCCGCAGCTTTTCGGCCTTCGCCGCAGCGTCCGCCCTGATCTCGGCTTCACTGATGCCGACGTTCCAGCGGGCAACCGCCTCGATCCAGGCATCGGTTTGCCCATTGAGCTGCGCCATGGCCGTTTCGAGCGGCGTCCAGCTCTGCGCCGCGCCCTCGAAGGTGCTGCGGATCGAATCCTCCAGGCTGTCGCGATACCCCGCCCCAAGGCCGATGGTGTCGGCGGTCTTGATCTCATCATCGACAGCCTTGAAGCCGTCCGCCGCCGCCGCCTTGGCGCTCGCCCGCACCTGATCGAGCGTGGTGGACAGGCTGGCAAAGGCGGCGGTGGCGTTGTCGATCTTGGCGGCGACGTCGAGATACTTCTGGATCTCCTCCAGGTCGCCGGACGCGCGCACGGTCGAGTTGGCGAGCGCCTTGGCGACGGCGCTGTTCGGGTCGCTAGCCGTCGCGTCGGCGAGGATTTGCCGCACCAGCTCCTTCGGGTCGTTGTGGACGCCGTTGCCGGTTGCCTTGTCGGTGCCGCCCTCCCAATACCCATAGTTCTGCGCCTTCAGCGTCAGGCCGTAGGTATCGGCCAAGGCGTTGAAGCCCTGCGCGACGGCACCGGTTACCGTCTTGACGTTGCTGGGGTCGCCCCCGTTGTCCGCCGCGCTCGGGCCTTGGACGTAACGCCCGTCCTGATAGACGACGTTGCCCTGTGCATTCGGGCCGACCGATGGCTTCTGGCTGCCCAGCGCCGCCATCACCGCAGCGATCACGGCGGCGGCGGCGATGCCCCACGGACCGCCCGCCGCCCCGGCGCCGAGAATGGCCTCGGCCGCAAACGCTGACCCCGCGCCGAGCGCCGCGCCAGACGCAGCCCCGGCGATCTTGCTGCCGCCGAAGAACTGGTTGGAAATGAGCGACCCACCGAAGCCGCCGATCATGCCGTAGGGCGCCGCCGCGCCGATGGTGCCGGCGGCGCCGACAAAGCTGTTGCCGGCACCCGTCAGCATCATGTCGCCGGCCACGACGGCTTCGGGGATGACGCCGACAGCCGATTGCGACAGGCCGAGCGCCGAGCCGAAGCCCGAAGTCGCGAAGCTACCCGCCGTCTGCGTCGCCGCCAGCCCCGCCCCGCCATTGAAGATCGACCAGCCGTTCCTGGCCAGACTGGCCGCGTTCGTGGCGGTGCCGAGGAGGCCACCGCCGCTGGCCTGCGCCCCTGAACCCACCGAACCGCCAGATGGCGTCGAGAGCCCGAACAAGCCGGGGGCCGCCCCAACCACTTGGGTGACGATGGGCAGAACGACCTGGGTTTCCAGAGCGGCGACCGCGATACGCTTGAAGATGGACCTGAAGACGTCCACCACGCTTGTCGCCTTGGACGGGTCCATCAGCCGGTCGTACAGCGCCTCCGAAATGTCGCCGGAAATCTCCTTGGCCGTGGCCTGAACCGACTTCAGGTAATCGATCATCGCCCGCTTGTCGGCGATCTGCTCCTGCCATTCGAGCCACTGGCGGGCTCCGTCCTCGCCCAGTTCTGCGACCTTGCGGGCCGCCTCCTGCTGGTTGCGCAGGGTGGTCAGCGCGCGCTCGCGCACCGGCTCGGCCTGCCCCATAAGCTCAAGCTCGCGCTCGGCGAGCGCCAGATTGTCGTTGGCGCTCTGCCGGGCCTGCTCCAGCCGGTTGTTGTCGTTGGCCGCCCGATTCTTCCGGTAGGCGTCCAGCGCATCGTTGAGGGCCTGCTGCGCCTTGGTCCCGGCGACCGTCGCGTCGGCGCCCAGCTTGCGGGTGAGGGTGAGCTTGTACTCCTCCTCCTGCGCGATGCGGACCGCCTCGCCCCCGGCCGCCATGGCGAGCGTCAGCGCGTTGGTGTTGGCCGTCTCCAGCTCCAGCCCGCGCACCGTCTCGTTGCGGATGGCGACGAGCGCCGCCGCCTCTTCCCGCAGGTTCGCGGCCTGCACCGCCGCGACGTTGCCGCCGGCCTTCGCCGCCTCCTGCGCCAGCTTGGTCGCCTGGGTCGCCGCCCTGGTCGCGGCCTCGCCCAGGCCGGCGGCCTGCGCCATCACCATCTGCGCGTCGGCCGCCAACAGGATCTCCTTGGCCGCCTGCCCGGCGGCGGCCCCGGCCCCGGCGATGGCGACGGCGTAATCCTGCGCGGCGTTCTTCTCCGCGACCTTCCGGTCGACGCCGCGCGCGACCAGCTCCTCCACCGCCTTTTGACGGGTCAGCTCGGCGGCCAGCGTGGCGTTGCCGGCGGCCTGGGCCCTGGTGATCCGCGTGTCGAGGTCGAGCACCTTGGCGCGGGCATCGGTCGCCGCCTGGACGCGGGCGGTTTCCAGTTCCCGCGCCTTGTCGAGCATCTGGAGGTATTCGGGACTGACGGTGGTGAGCAGGGGTTCGCCCTTCTCCGCGCGCGCCTTGTTGACGCTTTGCAGCATGGTGAGCGCCGTCCGCGCGGCCCCCTCCGCCGAGCCAAGCTGCGCAATCTCACGGTTCATGTCGGCCACCGCCGACGCAACCGGGTCGATCTTCAGCTTCAGCGCCGCCATGATGCCGGCAACTTGATCGGCGTTCGTGCCATAGGTCCGCAGGAACCCGGCCCCGGCCTGGAGCGCCTGCCCAAGGGCCGTCACCGACTTCTCGGTCTGGGCCTGCTCGTTGGTCATCAGCCGGCCCGACTGCACCAGCAACCCGGCCTGCTTCATGGCGTCGCCGACCGCGATGTTCAGCGTGTTGAACGCGCTCGACCCGCGCGACAGCTTGTTGGCCAGCTCCAGCCCGACCGCGTCGCCGGTCTTCTGCCCGACGGATTGGAGCCCATCGAGCGCGGCGGCGGTTGCGGCCACCTCCTTGCGCGCGGCGGCGAGCTGCGCTTCGAGGCGCGCGACGCCACCGTCGCCGCCGGTGCCGAACAGGGACGCGAACAGACCGGCGGTGCCGCCGGAGTTGCTGTCCTCCCGCGCCTCCGCGACCAAGCTCTGTAGGGTGGCGACCCGCGCGGCGGCGGCGTCCGCGGCGGCCTGGGCGGCGGCCACCTCGTTGCGCTGCTTCTCCAACAGGGCGTTGGCCTGCTCCCGCGTCGCCGACGTCATTTCCTGCACGCGCTGCCGTCCCTCCGAGACGACGCGGTTGTAGCGCTCCTGCGCCTTCTCCGCCTCGCTGGTGCGGGTGGCAAGGTAATAGACCGCCGCTCCACCGATCAGCATGGCAGCGTTCCAAGGGCCACCGACCAGAGCCAGCAGCCCGGCCCCGACCGACTTCGCCGCGCCCCAGGCGACCGACAGCAGGGAGGCGCGCTGCGCCAGGGCGACGGACGCCGCCTGCGCGCCGGCCGATGCGGCGGTCAGATGCGCATCGGCCACGGCGACCGCCTCCCCCGAAGCGGCAGCGGCGAGCTGGGCTGCGCGCAGCCGGGCGAGCGAGGCGATCTTTTCCGTGTCGGCGACGATCGAGGCTTCGCGCGCCATGATGACGGCGGCCTCGGCATCGCGCTCCGCCGCCAGGGCGCGGTTGAGCACATAGATGTTGGTGGTGAGCTGCGTCTTGGCCTTGGCCTGGAGCAGCGACGCCTCGGCCACCGCGATGTTGCTGGCCGTTGTGCCGGCCATCGCCGCCTTGGCCGCATACTCCGCCTCGGCCGCGCGCAGGGTGGCGGCGGTGGTCGCCTGGGCGCGCTGGGTCGAGATCAACGTCTGCGCAGCGGCCAGCTGCTCGGCGTTGGCGGCCTCCGCCGTGGCGACGGCCTTGGCGTAGAGCGCTACCTTCTGGTCGTCGATGGCGCGGGTGAGTGCGGCCATGCCGGACGGCACCATGCGCACGACGGCGATGCCGCCCAGCGCCAGGGCGACCTGCGTCGCGACGGAGACGACGGAGTCGAGGTTGTTGCCCAGCGTGGTCAGGCCGCGCGCCAGGGCGGTCGTGGCTCCGGCCGCCTCGTTGGCTTCGCCGATCAGCTTGCCCATCGCGTTGTCGAGCGTGGTCAGCGCCCGGCCGATGGTTGGGACGGCGGTTTCGAACTCGGCCTGGATTTTCGGGATCTGCCCGAGGAAGGCGTCAAAGAACTGTTTGTTGGAGACCTTGCCGTCGTTGATCAGCTGCTTCAGGCGCGAGACTGAGCCACCGGCCTCGGTCAGCCCGTCGGCGACGGCCTTGGCGATGCGCGGGGCGCCGTCCAGCACCGAGTTGTATTCTTCGGCCTGGACGCGCGCCGAGCCGAGCAACTGCCCAAGTTGCTGCATGGCCCCGGCCGCCGCGTCGGCGCTGGTGCCGGAGACGGCGAGCGCCTGGGCCACACCGCCGGCAAAGCGGGTGAGCTGCTGCTGACTGGCCCCCAGCTCGCCCGCCGACTGCGCCGCGCGGCTGTAGACGTCCACCACCGACACCATGGCAACGCCAGCCTTCTGGGACGCCTGGAACAGCTGCCCCTGCGTTTCCTTCAGCTCGGCGGCGTCGCCGGCCACCAGCCGCAGCCGGTTGCCGACCTGCGTCCACGCCTCGGCGTAGTCGACGGTCTTGGCGGCCAGGGCGCCGACCCCAGCGATGCCGGCGACCGCGGCGAACTGACCGAGCCGCTGGGCGACGACGGCGACCGACCGGTCGAGCCGGCTCATCGCCTGATCCATGCGCCCGAGCGAGGTCGAGACGGCGCGCTCGGCCCGGTTCACCGACTGCTCGGCCGAGCGCATGCCCCGGTCGAGCCCGCTGGCATCGGCACCGAGCGTGACGTAAAGACCTTCGAGTTCCGCCATGGATCAGGCTCCGGGCAGGATCACGACTCAGGCTTCCGATAGCGCGGACTGCTGCGCAGGATGGCCAAGAGCCGATCGGCCGCTTCTTCCTCGGACTCGGCGGAAGGGGTCTCCTCCTTCTCCGCGCCCCAGGGATTGGTCTTCTCCAGGAAATCGATCTTGGCGTCCAGCGCCGCCTCGATGTGGAAGATGGACGCCCGGAGTGCGACTCCAGGCGTCCATCCAAGCCAACCGGTGGCGTAGCCGAACAGCAGATCCCCGTACTCAGCCAGCGTCAGGCGCCGGCCAGCAGAGGGTTTTCCTCGCCTTCGTCACCCTCCTGATCGGCAGACAGGTCGGCCGCCACATCTTCCGCGGATTGCTCGGCCAACACCTCTTCGGCCGACTTGCCGCCGTTGAAGAGGCGGAACACGTAGTTGCTGACCGGCTCGATCAGCGACGGCACCCCGCTGGCGAACATCATCTGCGGCAGCTTCTTGGCCTGCTGGTCGTTGAAGCCCAACCCCTGGCGCAGCACCGTGGTGAGTGTGGGGACGTCCCCCGCGAAGATTTTGCCCAACAGGGCACTGTGGTTGCCGTAGCGGCTGCCCAGCACACTGAACGCCTGGAGCGTCGGCTTCAGGGTGTAATCGGTGCCGGCGAGGGTGATGGTGACTTCGCCCTTGGTGAGCTTGGACATGGTCGGGGATCCTTGAGATTTGGAGGGGATTGCCGGGGTGTCGGGAAAAAGGGTGGGCGCCGCCCCGACAGCAGCGCCCGCCCACTCTCGGCCGAGAGAGCCGGTCAGCTGCCCGTGACGCGGGCGCCTTCGATGATGAAGCCGTCGATGCCGATGTTGATGTTCGCCTTCACGACTTGGTTGGCGTCGCCGAACTGGTTCTTGTAGCTGAAGATTTTCGCCGGAAAGTAGAAGCGGGTCGGCTTGGCGCCGACACCGGTCGGCTTGTCGTTCAGCTCGACCTTGATGTTCACGTTCTCGTAGCTGTCCAGCCCTTCGAGCATATCGGCCTGCCCAACATCTTCCGGGACGCGAGCCGTGGAGAGCGAGAACGTGCCGTTGTCGAGCGCGCCCTTCAGGCGGCGGACGACGCCTTCGTCGATAGTGGTGTAGGTGACTTCCTGGTACTGCGCGCCGAACTCGCCGACGTCCAGCAGCATGCCGACGCGCACGTAGGTCAGCGCATCGTATTCGGACAGCGTGTCGCACTCGGTGCCCGCCTCGACGTACACCTTCATCTTGGCGGTGGAAATGGCCTTGGCCATGGGGACGCTCCTTTCAGGCATGAAAAAAGCCGCCCCATGGGGCGGCTGAACTCCGGCAGCGGGGGCCGAAGAGGGTCAGGCGCTCGGCA
This sequence comes from Azospirillum agricola, assembly GCF_020005195.1. Taxonomy (NCBI): domain Bacteria; kingdom Pseudomonadati; phylum Pseudomonadota; class Alphaproteobacteria; order Rhodospirillales; family Azospirillaceae; genus Azospirillum; species Azospirillum agricola. The sequence continues at coordinate 272,839 of NZ_JAIFZR010000001.1, read as the reverse complement.
GCAGCAGAGCGCGGAAGCGGAGGACGCCGTGACGGGTCAGGCCGTCCGGCTCCAGGAAGAGGGTTTCGAAGGCGAAGCGCAGCAGCACGAGATCATGGCCGACGACCGGAAGTGGCTGGTCGTGCAGGGCAGCCTTGATGGCGCCCATCAGCTTCTTGGCCTCCTTGCGGCCGGCGTAACGGCTCCAGACATGGAGCGTCGCGTCGATCTCCTCGGCGTCGGCGTCGACCAGCGGGCCGGGGGTCGTCACGTCCTCGCCGATGACGACGTAGGGGAAGGCCCGCCCCTGCGGCACGTCGTCAAGCACAGCGACCGGGGCGAGCGCCGGCCGCAGCGCCGCCAGGATCGCGACTTGCAGGGGCCAGGAGGCGCCGGTCATTTCCCACCCCGCTGGGCGGCACGGGCCAGGGCGTCGCGCACGGCCGCGCGAATCCGCTTGAGGCTGGCGGCGCGATGCCGGCGGTAGGCCGGGAAGAGGAAGGGCTGGGCCGGCGCGCCGGGGTGATGGATCACCCCGCCCTCGGGCATGACGATGTCGTGCGGCGCCGCGCCGAACTCGACCAGATGGACGTGACGGATCCGGCGCTTGCCCCAGGAGCCGACGCGGGCCTGGAGGCCGTCCCGGCTGATCAGGAGGCGCAGCTTCCGCTTGAGCTTGCCGGTGGCGTAGGGATGCTCGGCGCCGGGGGCGGCGGCCACGGCCTCGGCGTGGATCGCCGCACCGGCCGTCGCGACGGCCTGGGCGACGTCGGCCTTGATGTCGATCGGCAGCTTGCGCAGCGCGGCGCGCAGCGAGCGGGCGCCCGAGACGGTGCTCTTGGCCATCAGAGGGCGACTCCCGCTTCGGCATCGATGGTGAGGAAGGGGACGCGCGGGCCGGCATCAGCGACGAACCGGATGTTGTGGGCCCGGCCCTGCCAGACGATGCGCATGCCGGCGTCGAGACCGGCCCGGCGGCGGACCTTGAAGCGCATCATGGTGGTGGCCTCGACCTGCTGCGCCTCGGCGCGCTCGCGGCCGGAGACCGGCCAGACCTGCGCCCAGACGGTGGCGACCAGCGCCCAGCCTTCCGCCGCGCCGCCGCCCTCGTCTTCAACGCGGGTCTTGGCCTCGATGCGGATCCGCTGATCCAGGTCGCCCGCGCCGGCGGTCTTCATGCGAAGGTGATCCGGCGGTACGGGTCGAGCAACCACGCGACGGTGGAGTTCTTGACGTGGGTGGCGCCGATGATGGCGGCCTCGCGGTTGGCGTAGAGGTCGCCGAGCACCAGCAGGATCGCCAGCTTCACCGGGTCGGGCACCGGCACCTCGGCGCCCTCGCCGTCCTGCCAGGGCAGCGGCCGGTCGAGGTGCTGCGCGACGGCGCCCTCCGCCGCCGACAGCTTCAGCGTGATGTCGGCGTCATCGGCGTCGCCATCGACGCGGAGGTGCGCCTTGGCCTCGTCCAGGGTCACGACGGTCATGCGGGACGCTCCGGAGCGAGGGGGCGCCACAGCGGGCGCCCCGTCAGGGTCAGGCCGGCGGGTTGCTGGTCGGGAACATCGCCGGGTGGCCGAGCAACGCCACCGCCGAGACGAAGCTGTTCCCGGTGTTGTTGGCCGGCGTCACGGTCAGCCGGACATACCGCTTGATGCCGACGTAGCCGATCTTGAACACCTTGTCGTCGTCCGCGAAGGTGAAGCTCGCCAGGGCCTCGGTGCCGAGCAAATCCACATCCGGCACCGCGGCGGCGTCGGACAGGTTGGCGGCGTTGCCGTGCTCGACCAGCACGGTGAAGGTGGCGTCGGCATCGGCCAGGGCGCCGGTGAGGATCAGGAACGTCAGGCTGCCATAGCCCAGCATGTCGATGATCTGGGAGACGATGGGCGTGTTGTCGGTGACGGCAGCCGCCGGGGAGATCGCCCGCTTCGGGGCGATGCTGTTCATCAGGTCGCGCATGGAAGGCCCTCCTTCAGGCCTGGAAAAGGGGATGCGGCGGCCCGAAGGCCGCCGAGGATCAGGCGGCGATCTTCAGCAGCTTGAACGCCTCGAAGTTCTGCACCCCGCCGCCGGTGCGCTTGGTGGTGTAGAAGAGGATGTTCGGCTTGCTGGTGAACGGGTCGCGCAGCACCCGCACGCCGACCCGGTCCAGGATCAGGTAGCCGCGCTTGAAGTCGCCGAAGGCGATCGGGAAGGCGCCAGCCGCGACGTCGGGCATGTTGTCGTCGTCCACCAGCGGGTAGCCCATGAAGGAGGCGGGCTCGCCGGCCAGCACCGACGGTTGCCACAGGTAGTTGCCCTGACCGTCCTTGAACTTGCGGATCTTGCCCACCGTGGCGTCGTTCATCAGCCAGGAGGCGTTCTGACGGTAGCCCCGCTTCAGGGCGTAGATCAGATCGAGGAAGGCATCCGACGGGCTGGAGGCGGCGAAGCCCGCCGCGCCGCCGGAGACGACGAAGCCCAGCTTGCCCCAGGCGTGATCGGCGTTCGCCACCTTGTCGTAGGACAGCAGGCCGCGCGGCTCGTCCACGCCGTTGCCGCTGATGTGGGCGGCGCCCTCCTGCTCGGCGAACTCGATCGACACCTCGTCGGCGAGCCACTGCTCGATGTTCATGGAGGCGTCGTCGAGCATGGTCTGGGTCGCGGCCGGCTGGGCGTACAGCTCCTTCATGCCGAACTCCAGGCCGATCAGCCGGGGCGTGGCGGTTTCGGGCCGGCCGCTGTTCTCGCCCACCCAGCCGCTGGTGGCGCCGCCGACGTTCACCAGCTTCTTGTAGGCGGCGGCGCCGATCGAGCGCACGGTGGCGACGGAGCGCATCGACGACATGGTGCCGAGCACGCGGTCGATTCCGGACTCCATCTCCACCGGCACGACATAGCCGCCGTCCGGATCGCTCTGGGTGTTGAGCTTCGCCTTCACCTCCAGGTCGCGCAGGTTGGCGTCGACGCCCTTGCGGAAGAACTGGCCGAACGCCTTGGCGTGCTCGGCGCGCGCCGGGTCGTTGTCGCCGCCGCCGGTGCCGTTCAGCTTCAGGGCGGCCAGCTGGGCGTTCGTCTGGTCGAGAGCCTTCTGCATGTCGGTGACGGCGGCGTTGATGCGGTCGACCTTCTCCACCTTCACGACGTCGTCGAAGCCCTTCTTCATCTCCTTGATCTGTTCGCCGTGCTCCGTCCTGAACTCGGAGAATGCCTTCTGTAGGTTGGCCAGGATGGTGTTGGCATCGGTGGTCGCGTCCGCGCGCACCGATGCGATCCCGCGCTTGCGGGTGGTCAGCATCTTCATGTCGTCCTTTCAGGATCGAATGGTTTCGAGAAGCCGCAGGGCTGCGGCGGGATCGAAGCCAGCGCGGAGCGTGGCGGGGGGCTCGGCAGCGCTGGACGTGCCGAGGGCTTCGCGCATCAGGCGGCGCCGCTCGGAGCGCGGCAGGCCGTCCTTGGCGAGAAGGGCGTCGAGACGGCGCCGGGCGGACAGCTCGGCCCGCGCGGTGGCGCCGTCGGAAGAGGGGGCGGGGTCGTTGAAGGTGGCGTCGGCGAAGCCCTTGTCGACGGCCTCCGACGCCCGCATGAAGGTCTCGGCGTCCATCAGCTGGGCGACGGCCTTGACCGTCTGGCCGGTGCGCGCGGCGTAGATGTCGGCCATCGCCGCGTCGTACTGCTCGAAGGTGTCGGCGGCGGCCCGCCAGTCATGGCGGTTGCCGACGACGGAGCCCCATGCGTTGTGGATCATCAGGAAGGAGCCGAGCCCCACCTCGATGCGGTCGCCGGCCATGGCGATGATGGAGGCCGCCGATGCGGCCAGCCCCATCACCTTGACGGTCACCTCGGCCGGGTGCTCGCGCAGCAGATTGTAGATGGCCAGCCCTTCGAACATGTCGCCGCCGGGGCTGTTGACGCTGACCGTCACCGGCTTGGCGCCGATCGCGCGCAGCGCGCCGGAAATGCGCTTGGCGGTGACACCCTCGCCGGTCCACCAATCGACGCCGATGACGTCCATGATGCTGATCGTGCCGGGCTCGTCGGCCGCCGCCGAGGCCGTGGCGGACCAGCGCTCCAGCGCGTCGGATGGCGGATCCCAGTGCAGCCCCTCGGGGCGCTCGAACGCCTGGGCGACCGGGAGATTACGGAGCGACATTGCGGTTTTCTCCTGCACTGACGAGGCCGCCGCCGTCGGCGTGCCGGCCCAGGCCGACCGATTCACGGACCTCGTTGACTTCCATCCATGGCCGTTGGCCGCCGGCACCCAGCGCCTTGGCGAAGAACTCGGCCTGATCCTTCAGTGTGCCGCGCAGCAGCTCGGTCTCGTCGAAGTCGGGGAAGACGGTCCCGCGATCCGGGAGGGGGATGCAGGATCGGGTGATCGCCTGCTCCCAGGCCTGGAACCATGGCGCCAGGCCGTAGCGGACGAAAAGGATGCTCAACTGCTCGATGCCCGAGCCCCAGGACGTGTCGTCGACTCCCATCAGCGGGCGCGGCACGCCGAAGACGCGGGCGATCTCCTCGACCAGCGAGGCGCGGGCCTCGACCAACTGGGAATCCTTGGCGGTGTTGGCGAAGGGCTTGGCCTCCATGCCCTCCTCGGTGATGATCCACTTGCCGGCGTTCTCCGGGCCGGCGTGGATCTCGGTCAACGAGTCGCGGAGGAACTGCTTCCCCTCCGGCCCCAGCTTGCCGGGGTGCTTCAGGTTGCCGCCGACCATCATGCCGTTGCGGAAGATGCGCTCCGCGGCGCGGCCGGACTGGAGCGCGAGCGAGATGGTCTCGGCGGCCTTCTGGACGCGGGACATTCCCGTCAGGCCGTTCAGCGACAAGCCGCGCAGATGCAGGACATCACGCGCCTCGTAGGTGCCCTGCGTCCCGTCGGCGCGGGTGATCTCGTAGCGCACCGACAGGTCGGGCATCTGCCGCACCCGGACCCGACAGGGGTCGACCGGAATGAACTGCGTGATCCTGGCGCCGGTCCGCACGATGATGGCATAGGCGTTCCCGTGGACCAGCACCCAGGCCTGCATGAGCTGCTTGAACTCGAAGGCCGTCTGCCAGCCGTTCGGCTGGTAGGCGAGCAAATCGAACAGCGGGTGGTCCTCGTCCTTCACGACGGAGCCGGCTTCCCGGCGCATGAGGACGATCGGCAGCATGCCGATGCTGCTCGACACCAGATCGACGCAGCGGAAGACGGCCGAGTTCCGCAACGCCTCCTCCACCGACACCGTGGTGCCGGCGACGCCGCCCGTGCGCAGGAACTCCAGCAAGCTCGGATCGTCCAGGCCGGTGAAAGCTTGCCCGCCGCTCGCCTGGGGCCGCTGGCCGCCCTGCGCCCGGCCGGCGCGGAAGAAGTCGAACAAGCCCATCAGCGCCTCACAGGATCAGCAGGCCGCGGGTCGCGTAGACCGAGGGGCCGCGCGCCGCCGGGTTGGTCGCCATGAGCGCCACAGCGTTGAACGTGCTCATCAGCGGGTCGATCTTGGCCGTTCCGCTGGCCTGCTTGGTGATCGAGACGGCGTTGCCGGCCTGGACGATGCGGGCGTTGCCGACGCACCACGCCATCATCGCCCGCCCGCCGTGCGCCGCGGTGCCCGACGCCAGCCGGCGCTCGGCCGTCTTGATGGCGCCATTCAGCTTCCAGCCCTGCGAAATCCCGATGATCCGGTCCAGCGCGATGCCGCGCCCGGTCAGCTCGTCGACAATCTCGCCGATGCCGGCGGCGTCGACGCCGATTCCCTGCTCGGCCAGCAGTTCGGCCTGCTCGACCCGCATGACGACGTCGGCCAGCTCGGTGACGGCCTGGGCCGGGTCGGTGACGATGGTCAGGTTGCCGTCCTTCTCGAAGTCGAGGAGGCGGGGCGCGATCTCCTTCCGGCGGTCCAGCACGATCTTGTGCGCCCAGGCGTGGCACCAGATCAGCCAACGCCGCGTCTCCCGGCAACGCCCCAGCACGGTCAGGCCGAGCAGATCGTCGAGCCCGCCGCCGTCGATCCCGACGACAACCACCTCGCACCGCGCCAGGATCGCATCCAGGGTGATCGCCGCGTCTCCGCAGGCCTCCCAGAAGTCGGCGCCGGCCCAGCGGTCGGAGCCCATGTTCATGCCGACTTCGACGTTCAGGTGCTTCGACAGGAAGCCGCGGACGGACCCCTCGCCCTCGATCTGGGCCTTGCCATACTCGTCGAGCAGGAACTCCTCATCGACCGACGCCCCCATGTTGGGGTTGGTGACGTAGAAATTCTCCGGCCGGAGGTGCGCCTTGGCCTCCAGCATGGCCTTGGGGAACTCGTAGAGCATGCCCAGCGACTTCGGAGCGGTCAGCTTCCCGTCGCGGATGTTGCGGAAGCGATCCAGCCACTTCTTGAAGACGCCGGCCGGCGGCTCCTCGCCCTGCGTCGACAGGGCAATGACGAAGCCTTCCGGCCGGCTGGTCAGCCCGCCGCGCGCCTCGCGCAGCATCGCCTCGGCGTTCGCCCGCGTGCCGAAGACGTGCAACTCGTCGATCAGGACGCCGGTGGCCTTGTTGCCGGTGACGACGTCGCTGTCGGCCGCCAGGATCTTCAGCGTCGCCCCGGTCGTCCGATGCTCGATCGTCTTCAGGTGCGGAATCGGCCGAAGGATTTCGAGCAATTCCGGGTCGGCGCCGATCATCGCCATCGCCGGATCGGCGGAGTTCTGGGCGACCTTGATCGTCGGTGCGATGATGATGAATTCGGCGTTTTCCCGCCAGTTGCGGAGCAGCGCCGTGACCATGATCCCGGCGGCGATGGTCGACTTGCTGTTCTTCTTGCTGATCAGCAGCAGGAACTCATTGATCAGCCGCCGGCCGGTCTCCGCGTCGTAGGCGCCGAAGATGGCGGCCACGAGGTCGAACACCCACTCCCGGCACGCCTCTTCCATCGTCGGACTGCCGGGGACGTCAACGAGCTTCAGCGCGCGGAAGATCCGCAGCGCCGCCTCGGCCTCCGTCGAGAACAGCGGCGGGCACGGGACCAGCGACTCGCCGGCCACGATGCGCCGTTCCCAGTCAGGGCAGGCGGTGGTCCACTGCATGCGTCAGCCCTTCGTGTTGTCGACGGCGAGGCGCGGCGGCGCCGGGGGAGCGAACTTGTTGCCGGGCTTGGCGGCTTCCTCGGCCTTGGCCTGGGCCTCCGCCTTCTTGCCGCCGCCGGTGCCGACGCCGGCAACCTCTTTGGCGACCGCCAAAGCCTGCACGATGGTCTTCAGCGTCATAGATCGAGCCGGCAAACTGATCGCCTTCATCATCGCGGCGCGGCGCCGGCCGTTCTCGTCGTCGGCCGTCTCGATCTCGATCAGCTGCTCCAGCTCGCCAACATGCGACGTGACCGTGTCCAGCTCATCGAGCATCCGGCCGGCGATCTCGCGGGCATGCTCGACGCTGTCACGACGCTCAGCCAGGGGTATCGACCGGGCCGTCCGGTCGATCGGCGGGAGGATTTCCACGACCGGCAGGTGCGCACTCTGGTGCGCACTTTCGCGCGCAGTGCGCACCCATTTTTCCTTGTTCGCGCGGCTCCGGATGGCGCTTTCCGACACGCCAAAACGGTCCCCAATCTGGCGATTTGACAGCTTTCCGACCCGATATTCAGCCTCGATTGCCGTCCAATCGATGTCTTGGCGCTTCGCCATCGGCCGTCATGCGCACCGCAAAGTGCGCACCTCAAATTCGTCCAGCGGGAAAAAAACTCTGAATGAGAAGGGCTGCGGTCCTCCGGCAGACCGCCTCCCAGACTTTCGACCACCCCCTACCCCTGGTTGCAATGCGCGTGCCAGTCGGGTGGGCAGGGTCAGCCCCGCGCGAACCCCTGATCGCGGGCGGTACGGGCCGAGTGGCAGGGGCGGCAGAGGACGCGGAGGTTGGAGCGCTCCAGGCGCAGTTCGGGGGCTTCCTGGATCGAGGTGATGTGGTCCACCTCGGCGACGGGCGTCAGGGCCGTGGCCTCGCGCTTGCGCAGCACGACGACGGTGCCGCAGAGGGCGCAGCGGCAGCCGCGCTCAATCACGATGGCGTCGCGCAGCTTCTCCCAGTCACGGTCATAGCCCCGCTGACGGGCCGACCCTCGGGTCTCGTCGAAACGACGCTTCCGGTCCTGTTCCGACACCGTGGGCGCCAGGGCGGTGCCGGTGCGGGTGTCGAGGATGGCCAGGGGCGAGCGGAGGGAGCGGAGGCGCGGCGCCATGGGTCAGGCCTCCACGGGCTGCGGGATGACCGCGACGAAGCCGTCCATGGCGCCGACGGCGATGTGACCGTCCGGGACGTCGCCCATCAGCGGCCGGACGATGTCGGAGGCGCGGGCATAGGCGGCGGTCAGGGCGTCGATCTGGGCAGCGGCCAGGGCGATGCGGTCGGCGGGGGAGTTGAGCATCAGGCGGGCTCCATCGTCTTGACCGGCAGGCGGGCGATGATGTCGGCGTTCTGCTCGACGATGCGCTCGACCTGCTCGGCCAGGGCGTTCGTCGCCTTGGCCTGTTCGGTCAGCGCGGCGATGACGAGTTGGAACGTCTCGTTGCTGGGACCGGGCTGGGGTCGACGGGTGATGACCCAGGCCAGCCCGATCAGGCCGAGCATGATGACGGCGGCGACCTGGGCGGCCGGCGACAGACCGGCGAGGCGAACGATGGTGTCCCCAACGTCGGGGATCGGCAGGTTGTCCATGGTGATCCCCGAAAATGACGAAACCCCGCAACGGATCTCTCCGGCGGGGTTCGGCTCAGTCACACCTCAAGCGGTGTTGCGAGTCAATTATTGATAGGAAATCATTGCTAAATTGTTAACAATGTCAGGAAGAAGCTTTCCATGCTGGGTGACGGAGGTCACGTTGACACGGAAGCAGCACCATTCCATAGTTCTAACGGATGTACGAACATGGGAACGGTGAACATCATGCTTGCGCTCAAGGTCACGACCATCGGGAACTCCGTCGGTGTCGTGCTGCCAAAAGAGGTGACCGCCAAGCTGAAAGTCGAGAAGGGTGACACCCTGTACCTGACCGAGACCCCGGACGGGTACAAGGTCACGCCCTACGATCCCGAGTTCGAGCGGCAGATGCAACTCGCGGAGGGTCTGATGCGCGAACGCCGGAACGTCCTGCACGAACTGGCGAAATGACCTCCTGGCGACTCGTCGGGCTGCGCGTGACGCTGGCCGTGCATGATCGTCAACTGGCCGAGCATGGCGGTGGTGAAGGCGTCCGCGACCTCGGCCTTCTGGAATCGGCGCTTGCCCGTGCCGAGAACCTGATCGCCTACGGGCAGCCCGATGCGGCCGACCTCGCCGCCGCCTATGGGTTCGGGATCGCCCGCAACCACCCGTTCGTGGACGGCAACAAGCGGACGGCCTTCGTCATCGTCCTGCTGTTCCTCCTGGACAACGGCTACAGGCTGACGGCCTCCGACGCCGACGCCTACCAGACGATGATGGGCGTCGCCGACGGCACCGCCTCCGAGGAGGAGTTCGCGACTTGGATCAGGACGAACATCCAGCCGGTATGATCCCCTCTGTCTTGGTTGACGAGAGCCACAGGCGCTTCCTGGAAATGCTCGGCGAGCCGGTTGGGGACATCGAGCGGCTTCGCGCCCTGCTGAACAGGGAAGCCCCGTGGGAGGCATGACGCTGCTTCTCCGTCCGCCCCCGTTGCTAGGACCAAAGCGGCTCACCCCCACGGGTCGGCCGGAGCGGTGAAGCCGGTGCAGCGATGATCCCGCAGCGCCACCCGGCGCAGGGTCGCCTCCAGCGCCGCCATGCCGGCGTGCCACGCCGCGTAGAGTGCGTTGGTGTTCGCGATCCAGGCGTCGCTGGGATAGGGCTCCACCGGGCACCAGCGCACCGCCACCTGGCGCCGGCCATCATCGAGCGTCCGGTAGCTGAACCCGTTCTCGGTCGCCGGAAAGCGGTGCCGGCCGTACGGGTCAAGGATGCGGTGTCCACGGGCGTGCAGGTCGCGCAGCAGCTCCGACCGGAGCGGCTGCGTCTCCCACTCCGAGGCGATCACATGCCGCACGGCGCCGCGTTGGGTCTCCGGCACGGGCACCGGGACGAGCATCTGCGAGCCGTTCGACCAGTCGGGCCGGTCGCCCATCTGCGCGAACTCGAACACCAGCCCCCGCTGGCGCCGGTCCCGGATCGAACGGATCGCTTCGACCACCGCCTCGGCATCGGGGTGGATGCGGGGCTGGACGCCGCGCATGGCCCCTCCCCCATCGATGCGGCCGCAGCCGGTTTCCCGGCGGCGCAGCATCTCGGCCACCCCGTCGCGGCTGGAGCCGCGCGGCTCCCAATCCGGCCGGTCGACCGCCGCCTCGATGTCGAACAGCACGCCGCCGGTGCGGTCGGCCTTCTGGTCGCGGACAGCCCAGATCGCCAGCGCCTCCGCATCCATCGGCCGGCGGGCGTCGGCCGCGCCGCCAGCAGCGGGAACGTCGTTGGCGGGCCGCAGCACGGCGCCGGCCGGAGCGGTCGCAGCGGTCATGCAGCCGGGCTCCCGGCATCTCGCCAAGTCTGCCCCGACGACGCCAAGGCGGGAGGCCCGGCAATCGCCAGCACCGGACGCTCACGGGAGTTCGTCATGGCAATCGCTCCTCTCGTCGGTTGGTACGGGCAGGGCGCGCCAATAGCGCCCTACGCCCGTATATCTCCCGCAGGGAGATAGGGGGGTGCGAACAGGGGGGTGCGAACCCCTGTGAAGGGGGTACGAAGGGGGGTACGAAGCCCCTGCGAACCCCCCGTGCGAAGGGGGTGCGAAGGGGGTGAACAAGCAGCAATACTGACCTATTGTCGGCACGAAGCGCACACGCCCGGACGGCCAAGGACACGTCGCGGTCGGCATATGCGTGGGGTGACCCGGCAGCGGGAATCACTGTGGATCGGTCGGTCCTGCCGGAAGCGGGGATGCTCATTCTCCGGTTTCCCCCGCTTGTTCCCCCGAATACTTGGTATCCGGGGTACGAAGGTAGACGAAGCGGCGGGAGGGAGGCCCCATCTCCACCGCGACGATCTTCCCTGCGTCGATGAGGCGAACCTGCGCGTCGGCGATGAACTGCCATTTCAGGTCCTTGCAGGATGGCAGGTCGCGCGCGCGGTTCGCGAAACTGGTGCGGCTGTTCGGATCCATGGCGATCCGGTTGCCCTGCTTGACGAGGTAGCGCAGGGCCTCGACCAGCCGGTTGTCGGCGTCGATGCGGTCGATCAGGCTGCGGGTCGGCTGCGGGGCGTCCATCGGCGTGAACACGCCCTCCACCCAGCGCAGCTTCACCCCGGCCCCGGCCTTGCCGTAGTTCGACTTCATCGTCTTGAGCACGCGGTCGTCCGCCTGCTCCTCGTCCTCCTCGTCCCAGCCCTTGGGGCGCTTCAGGTACATGTGGCAGCGCACGGTGGCCTTCCAGGCGGTCGAGCCCGACGTGCCGGAGCCGCTCTGCATGCCCTGGGTGCTGGGGTGCGAGGTGAGGATGACGGTGCCGTTGATCTCCATGGCGATGCGGGCCAGCGCGTTGACGAAGTTCGTCACCTGACCCCGGTTGATCTCGATCCCGTCGAAGACCTGGGCGGCCGTGTCGACCACGACGATCTGCGCCCCCTGGTCCAGCACGTGGGTGCGGAGCTGGTCGTACAGCGGCGTCGTGCTGCCCATGTTGCGGCGATGATCGAACGTCATCAGCCGGTTGTCCTTGCCGACCCGCGAGGTCATCGCCATCCGCAGTTCCAGGTCGCCGGCATCGACGCCCAGGTAGCGGTTGATGTCCTCCTGCCGCCGCTGAAGCTCGTCGATGGAGTCCTCGCAGAACATGCCGTAGGTCTTGCAGGGATCGACGGTCATGCCGAGCCAGGGCAGGCCCATCGCCGCGCAGGTCAGCAACTGCTGCATCAGCAGCGACTTGCCCAGCCCGCTGTCGCCGGAAAACAGGCACACGGTTCCGCGCAGGGCGGCCCCGTCGATCACCCAGTCGCGCGGCGGCGCCTTCTGCCCGGCCCATTGCGACGGATAGACGATCTCGAACGGCTCGATGCGCTTGGGCTTCGGCAGGGGCGTGACGTTGGTCATGCCGCCACCGCCATGCGCGCCATCAGCACATCGTTCCAGTCGCCCTCCAGCGGCGCCTCGATGTCCACCAGCAGCCCGCGCCCCGCGAAGGCGTCGGCGGCCCGCCGGGCGGCGGCGAGTCCGGTTTCTCCGGCATCGGCGAACAGCACGACATGCTCCACCCCCTCGGGCAGGGCGACGCTGTGCATCCGCCCGGCGCCGTTGGCCGACCAGACCGGCAGGCTGTAGATCTGGCGCGCCGACAGCGCCGTCTCGATCCCCTCGGCCAGCCCCAGCACCCGGCCCGGCCGCGCCAGACGCACCGCGCCGTCGCGCATCGGTCCCTTGCCCTTCTTGCGCGGCGCCACGTCCAGCTTCCCGCGCCCGTCCGGCGTCAGGTAGACGCGCTGCACCGCCGTGATGGTGCCGATGGAGTCCTGCATCGCGGCGACCAGCGCCGGAAATTCGCGCCGCGCGCCGCTGTGCCACATCGCCGGGGCGAAGCGCAGGGTCGGCGGCAGCGGCAGACGGACGCCGCGCCAGCGCAGATAGGCCTCGCCCGCCGTGCCGGCGACCGGGCGGGCGTTGAACCAGATCGAGCGGGCGTGCTCCATGCGGGCACGCTCCTCCTCGTCCGGTTCCCATGCCCGGCCCTCGCCGGCCGTGTATTCCTGCGACGCCTCCACCAGCCGCCGCTCGAAGTCGAGCGCGCCGTTGCGCCGGAGCGCCGGGCGCTCGCCCGCCAGCGTCTCGACGGCGGCGGCGAAGTCCAGCCCGTCCAGGCGGCGCAGCAGGTCGATCACGTCGCCATAGGCGCCGCAACCGAAGCATTTGAAGAAGCCCTTGCGGTCGTTGATGAAGAAGCTCGGCGACTTCTCGCCGTGGAACGGGCAGCACGCCTTGAACTCGCGCCCGGCCTTGGCCAGCCGCAGGCGTTTCGCCGCCACCTGGGACAGCGGGACCGAGCGCGCCCGGTCGAGAAGGCCGGTGTCCCGCATCATGCCTCCGCCAGCCCGAGCCGGGCGAACAGCGCCGCCGTCTCGTCCATCGACAGGATCCCGTCCTCGTACAGCGTGGTGACGAGCCGCTTGCGCTGCTCCGGCGTGTCGGCGCGGCAGGCGTCGATGACGACGCGCAGGCGCTTCTCGTTCAGCGTCGCGGAGCCGGGCGCCGGCTCGACCGGCAGGTCGGCGACGGGATGGATGTGCATCAGGGGCGCGCTCCCCGGCCGGTCATTTCCGGTTCTCCTGCTTCAGCAGGCGCCGCCGCAGCCGGTTGATCCGCCACCGCACCCAGGCTTGATACAGCCGCAGCATCCAGGCGGGCGGTGATAGCGGCATCCACGGTCTCCAGTCGGGCAATTTCGGCTTTCAGTCGGACGATCCTCCGGGCCTTAGCGGCTTCGGCTCGGGCCTTCATCGACAGGTACTCGGCGGCCCACAGCCGCTCGACGCGGCCGTAGTAGATGGCCCAGGCGCGGTTGAAGCTGATCCCCAGCTCCTTCGCCGCGCGGGTCAGCGACGCCTTGGTGGTCGGCGCGCCGTCCCCGGCGTCGCGCAGCCACTCCCGCGCCTCGTCGATCAGTGCCTGATCCGTCACAGACATTGGCGGATTGACCTGCTGGTTGTGATGCATCCGGCACAACTCCCCATGCCATGGTTCGGACACGGGGAGGCGGACGCCTCGTCGTTGACGTTGAGGACTTGGCCCGTCTTCGGACGGGCGTTTTTTCCGAAGCCATCGGCCGCACCGGCCCAACCGGGATGGAGACCCCGACGATGACCGACAGCCTGGGAACCGACTTCACCCGGCACACCGAGGAGGTGCTGGCCCGCATGACGCTGATGGCCGAGCTGCTGCCGGCTGGCGAGCGCCGGGACCTGCTGGCGCTGAAGGGGCGCGTGAGGGTGCTGGCGGAGCGGGCGACCCGCAGGCCGGCAGCCCATTGACCATGCCTGTGTAAAGGCATGTGACCGCCAAGGATGTCGGCAGTACCGACCCCCTTCGCGTACTGACCACGCTCGCGCGAGGACATGCACCGATTGCACCGGCCGCACCACCATCGCGCGCGTTGCCCCGGATCGGGCGATGCGGCAAATCTGCTCTGGGAAGGCACTCAACCCGATCCTCCTTCCTCATGTGCCGGGACGGTTCGCACCCGCCGCCGGCACGGTTTCAGCCGGCGGCGCCTTGGGCTTCACTCCCCCGAGGCGCCGCGGCCCTGCGGGACCGGCGAGCCGGCGGCCTGCGGGCACCACGGCGCCCCGAGCGGCCGCGACGGGTCCAGTTCGGCCGGTCCTCGGCGGCGATTGCCAGAGCCTCCAGCGTCACCGGCAGATCGCGCAGCACCGCGCCGCGCACGAGCTTCCGCCAGCGGTTGGCCGGAACGCTGTTTCGACAGCGCCAGACCGCCACCAGCGACGCGGTCACACCGGCGTCCTCGGCAAAGGCTTGGTCGCTTGGCCACTCGGCAATGATGTCGATGAAGGTTTTCATGCAGCCTAGAGTGACTGAACGCAATTCTTCTGTCAAGCCCACCCCATGCGTATCGCAATTTATCGCTGCTTGCGTAAGCTCCGCTTACCTTTAGGCTCACCTGCATGAAGCGTGACATTGCACAGCGTCTGCGCCTCGCGCGCACCGCGGCCGGCTACCGGACCGCCAAGGAGTTCGCCGCCAGCCACGGCGTGCCGCAGCCGACCTACGCCCTGCACGAGAGCGGCGAGCGCGGCCTGCGCGCCGACGTCGCCGACCGCTACGCCTCGCTCCTGGGGGTGTCGGCGGCTTGGCTGCTGACCGGCGACGGGCAGGGACCGACGGCCATCGCCTCCGCTCCGCCGGCCCCCCCGTCCGCACCCGCCGAGCGCCAGCCAGGCGCCGAAACCGCCGACACCGTTCCCATTCCGGAGATCGACGTGCGGGCCGGCATGGGCGCCGGCGGCGAGGCCCTGCTCGGCTACCGCCCCAGCGACGACGGGACCGGCTACAGCGAGACGGAGCGGATCACCGGCCTGTGGGAGTTCCCGCCGGACTACCTGCGGCAGGAGCTGCGCATCGGCAACGGGGCCGCCCGGATCATCCCGGTCCAGGGCGACAGCATGGAGCCGACGCTGTTCACCGGCGACCGGGTGATGGTCCATCTGGAGGACCGCTTCCCGTCGCCGCCGGGCGTCTTCGCTCTGTGGGACGGCTTCGGCGTGGTGGTGAAGCGCCTGGAGTTCGTGCCGAACAGCGATCCGCCGCGGATCACCATCTCCTCCGACAATCCTCGCCACGGGCGCTACGAGCGCACCGCCGAGGAGGTGAACATCATCGGCCGCGTCGTCTGGTTCGCCCGGCGGATGTGACCCGGCCGGCCGGAACCAACCCCGCCCGGTGGCGTTGCGAAGACCACCATGCTACCGTGGACAGGGTTGCGGACGCCCGCGACCGCCCGTGCCGAGGAGAGGATGATGGCCGTTCGGAAGCCCAAGGATGACGGTTTCCAGTCCGGGGTTGCTGCGGACTCCCATGGCCGCTCCGGCTCCGCCCCTTCCCCCGCGCCGTCGTTCGAGCCGAAGCCGGCCGCCGGCAAGGCCGATTTCGACGAGCGGCTGGCGAAGGTGATGGGCAGGATCGCCAAGACCCGCGCCTACCTTGCCAAGTGAACCGCTCTGGCTGACGCCGGACGATCTCGAAGCCATCAACCGGCGCGAGGTGGAGGAAACCGGCGAGCACCACTTCGTCCGTGACCGCGGTTTCCTGGAAAGCGCCTCGGCGAAGCCGATGAACCGCTGGTCCTATGGCGAAACCAACGTCGTCAGGCTCGCCGTCGCCCTTCTGTGCGGCATCGCGCAGAACCATTGCTTCGAGCAGGGCAACAAGCGGACGGCGGCCACCGCCGCGCTGCTGTTCCTGGATTTCAACGGCTACGAATGGGTTGCCGAGGACAACGAGGACCTCGGCCACTGGATCGTCGCCGTGATCGAAGGGCGGATCGGCGAGGACGCTCTGGCGGACCTGATGGCCGATCACCTCCAGCCCCGCTGAATCACCCAGCCGGCGGTGACCACAGGGCCGTCCTTCGCCGGGCGGCCCTTCGGTGTTTGAGCCACCCGCGAATATGCAGGGCCGCATTGACTCACGCTGTTTATGTATCATATTCGTACATAGACAGCGACCAGAGTGTGGGCAATGCCTGATCCCGTACCGTTTCAGCGCCCCATAAACTGGACACGCCTCCGCTCCAACGAGGCGGAGCGTGTCATCAAGGACAGGGCGAAGAACACGGAGAACGTCGAGATCTCGCTTCATGCGTATGACCGCATCGGGGAACGGTCGATCCTGGCGGGCGACGTCTACCGGATACTCCAGGAGGGAACCGTCGAAGGAGCTCCCGTTCTGGAAGACGGGGAATGGAAAGTCATCATGGTCAAGCGCATGCCTGGGACGCGAACCGCAGGCGTGGTCACGCTCATCATCGCTGACAACAACGAAGTGTTCGTCAAGACCGTCGAATGGATGGATTGGATACGATGACTGAAGGATACCACTACACGGCCTGCGGGTTGGACTATGTGTACCTTCAGGACGGCTACAGGGTCCGTGAAGGGAAGCATGGGCCATCGCTCTCGATCACGGACGCGACCGGCCTGCACGAGGCGATTGCCCGCGCCGTCATCGCGTCGCCGGCCCGGCTGCGTGGGCAGGAGGTCCGTTTCCTGCGGTCGCAGCTCAACCTGTCCCAGGACGGCTTGGCCCGTGCGCTGCGCACCCGGCGCGGCTCCGTGGCCCGTTGGGAGGCCGAGCCGAACAAGGCCATCCCCGGACCGGCGGATGCAGCCCTGCGCATGTTCTACGCCTTGAAGGCCGAAAAGCACGAGGTTGCCGAGAAGATCGCCGATCTTCTGGGAGAGATCGACGAGCTGGAGCACAAGATCGCCGTGATGGAGCATGCGAAATTCTCCAAGGACGGCAGCGGCGAGTGGACCAAGGAGGCGGCGTAAGCCCCTCTTCCTTCTCGCATGAGGGCGCCACCGAACACCCAGGGCCGTCCCTGACAGGGCGGTCTTCTTTGTTGTGAAGCATGGGCAGACATGACCTTCCGCACGCAGGATAGGCCGATCAAGACGACATAGCCCCGGCAGCGCTGCCCGCCGTTGGGCAGGGCGCACCGGGGCGTTGTGCTTGAGAGGCAGAATGTCCAAGGAGATGAAACGCGCCCGGCGTCGCCAGGATCGGGCGCGCATGCTCGCGCGGGCGAAGCGGTACTATCCCGGCCAACGCCATCAGCGGCTCGCCGACAACCTCGCCTCCTGTAGCTGCTGGATGTGCGGAAATCCGCGGCGGTGGCACGGGGAGGTGACCATGCAGGAGCGCCGTCAGGACGTGCGCGACCGCGACAGCGAATGAAGCAGCAAGGGCCGTCCCTCACGGGGCGGCCCTTCCTCATTCCGTTGGGTTGTTGAGCAGCCACGTTGAAGCCGGGTATCGACTTCTCAGCGTTGCTCTGGCATGCTCAAGGTTGCGATTAGCAATAAGAAACTATGTTTTCACAGGGAGCTATGGAATGTTTTCCGCTCTAAAATACTGCTTAGCAATGCCGCAAATAAATGAGGTCATCCATGTCAAATTTCAATGTATTATTAATATTTAACTAAATCATGTTGCCTCCTGAAGTCTCTATATGAGTAATTTGCTTCCCCTGAGGTGAGTGGCGTGCCGAAACCGCAACGGATCCGTGACCCCCTGCATAATCTGATTGAGTTTGAATTCAGAGCAGACGATCAACTTGAACACGCTGTTTGGGAGGCATTAAAAACCCGCCCTTTCCAACGTCTTCGTCGTATTCGGCAACTTGGGTTTTCTGATCTAGTCTATCCAGGGGCCACTCATACACGTTTTGCCCACAGCTTGGGCGTTTTCCATACAGCACGGCGGCTAATGGGAATCATCCACCGCCATATCATGGTGAGTGGCCGTCAATTCCTGCCTCATCAGGCAAACGTCGCCTTGGCCGCAGCTCTCGTTCACGACCTCGGTCACGGTATGTTCAGCCACGCCTTTGAGGACGTTGGCAAGACACTCGACCTGAAGATGGCCCATCACGAGCACGTCAGTGATGCCCTGATACGAGACAGTGAAGTGAGGCGCGCCTTTGAGCCGATGGGCCGCAGCTTTGCAGATGAGGTTGCCGATGTCATTAAGCGTGGTCGGCCCGGAAATCTTTACGATGCTGTAGTCTCCAGCCAGTTCGATGCTGACCGTTTAGACTATATGCGTCGAGATCGATTGATGACCGGGGTACAAAATAGCGCAATCGATTTTGACTGGCTGATGGCCAATCTAGAAATCGCAACGGTCGAATATGGTGTAGATGAACAGCAGCTCGACCCGATCGAAACTTTTGTTCTTGGCCCTAAAGCTTTCCATGCAGCCGAAACATATGTCCTTGCTCTATTTCAACTTTATCCAAATGTGTATCTACACAAAACAACGCGCGCGGCCGAAAAAATGTTTTCGGCTCTTATGTTGCGACTAATTTCGTTGGTCCGCGGAAGGCTTGAGAAGAAGACTGGGCTGCCCAAAAATCACTCGATCGTTCGCTTCGCTAAGGACGCTGATAAACTTGAACATGCTCTGGCGTTAGATGACACAGTGTTCTGGGGTGCGCTTCCTATGCTGGTGGAGGCTGATGATCCCGTAATTAGAGATTGCGCAACGCGCTTGCGCGACCGTAAATTACCAAAATGCATTGATATCCGGTCTCGGCTCGTCGCCGCCGTCGCTTCAGACACTCCTCATGCGATTGATCGCGACACCTCGAAAAAACGGATCGATCGCTTAACCGAACTCATTAAGCTTCGCTTGCAGGCATGGTCTGAGGCTAACTCCTCAGCTAGCCCTCGCATCCTTATGGACTACGCCACACGTTCGCCGTACAAGCCTTTCCGACAGACGACAGGGCCATTAAATCAGATTCTCATCCGCACTGCCGATGATAAAATCCGCGATATGGCTGAGTGCTCGTCCATCGTATCTGGCATTGAAACATTTGAGTTGTTCCGAGCGTATGTCGATGAACCGGACAAGGAAGCGTGGGGTGCTGTTAATGCCGTCATCTCTGACGAACTCGGGAAGAAAGATCATGACTGATAAGCCGAATCGCCAGAAGGCTGCGGAGATCGTACGTGACGCAGGTGGCGAGATCATTGGCCGCACCCGACTTCAAAAGGTGGCTTATCTCCTTGATCTCGCCGGTTTTGGAGAGGGCTTCCGTTTCGAGTACCATCATTACGGTCCGTACAGCGATGAACTGGCTGACGCTGTACGTATGGCAGAAGCATTTGACCTTGTTCACGAAGAAGAGCGGCGCGCCAACTGGGGCGGCGCCTACTCTGTGTTCACCAGCACAACAAAAATTGGCCAGCCTGCTATAAATGATCGCACTCGTTTTGCTGCGACTGCGGCCAGGATTGACTCAATCGAATTGGAGCTTGCTGCAACCGCAGCTTATTTAGCTGCCGCAGAAAAATGCCCTGATCCTTGGGGTGAAACCGAGCGACGTAAACCGGAAAAAGCCACGGGCGGCCGCATTGAGCGAGCAAAAGACGCTTATCGCCGACTTCGCGCTCTGCCGACCAACACACCTTTGCCCCCAATTGCCTGACGGACTTGCATGATCGAGAAGCAGCCCGTCTGCTGCTCAGCCAGTGGGCTTTCTTGTATCTGATGCGTGAGGGGCCGCTCCACTGGAGCGTGGATTGAAACGAAACCTGTTCTGAGGCTGGCGGGCTTCTTCCCCCGCCGCCCTTTCATGAGGGCGTGGATTGAAATGCCATGGTGGGTGTCTCATCCTTAACAATGCCTGTACGCTCTCTCACACGAGTGCGGATTGAAACAACGATTGGGCAGACGGCGTGCAGTTCATCGTTGCCCGACTTCACACGGAAGCATGGCTTGTGAAGCAGAGGCCGCTCCACCGGAGCGGCCCTTATACGTTACCCGTCTTCACGTTCTGCCGCGAGTTCAAGTTCGCCCATGCCGATCTGGCCCCCATACGGCGCCTTGATGTGGCGGATCTCTTCATCGCTGGCAATCAGTGCCCGAGCGGTCTTCAAAGCCTCACGCGCGGTCGCTTTCGATGTCGTGCGCACGTGCCGATCTCCCCTCGGTGCATAGCCGATTTCGTAGGACATTCTGTCTGTCTCCGTGCTTTGAGCGGATGCACAGTACCAGGTCCGGCGTCAACTCAGATGCTTGATGATAGAGCCAACGACGAACCCGAACGCCAACATCAAAAGCCAGTCGAGCTTGCGGTTTATCCGCCGCAATAGCTCTCGGTCGTCGTCGTTCATGTCCTCTCCCTCAACCGGAGGACGCTACCACAGCCGGAAGGGGGAGGGGAGTCAGTTGCCGGAGTTCCCATGATCCGTTCGCCCTACTCGTTAGGTGGTTTCTCGCTTTTCTCAGAAGGCAATTGGGAACGCTTAGAGATTATTTCCTCCGCCGTCGATTGAAGTTCTTTGATGTAATTCTTATCAATGTATCCAATTTCATCTTGCGTATGATAGTATCTTGCGCTCCTCGTCAGGTCATCCACTACAAAAGCTGCGATCTCTTTCTTTGTTTTTTCATCGAAATCCCAAAGCCCATGTGACAGGTACCAGATACCTTTTTTCACACGAGTTTTCCAGATGCCGTAGTCCATAGAGCCTTTTTTCTTAAGAACTCCATTATCATCTATAAAAGTTATTCCAAATTCTTCAAGAGTTCTTGTTACTGATTTTAATGTTGAACTATTTACGCCTTGTCCTTTTTCGATGCGAAGGATCGTGTTTGGGGCTACTTCGGCATAGTGCGCCAGTTCAGCAATTGTGATCTGGAGCATCGCACGAGCGGCGCGGATTTGCGTATCTGTTGTCATTTTGCGTTTTTATCGCAATTCTGCCGTTGACGGTCGCAACCAAGTTGCGTAATTATCGCAACTGTAAACGACAGCTTAGGAGAATGCCATGGCGACCTCTATGGTTCGCAAGCTGGCGACATTCCCCGATGAAATGTGGAAGCGTGTGGACGACTACCGGTATCGGAACCGGATCGCGTCGGAAACCGAGGCGGTGCGCCGTCTTGTGCTGAAAGGGCTGGAGAGTGATGCCCCGCAGGTCCCGGCTCATGCGGGGGCCTGAAATGAAAAATCCGGCGTCGGTGAGCTTTTGCAGGGCCACCATCGACGCCGGATTTTTCGCACTCGAACCCATAGGAAAGGACGAGCAATGAACGGCAATATGACCCCGAGCGGGGGAGATGGCAATGGTGCTGGTACGCCCATCGCCTACAAGGGCGTCCGGGTGATGACCACGGAACGGCTGGCGGCCGAATTCAGCGCCACTCCCAAGCAGCTTCAGGACAACCATGCCAACAACCGGTCCCGGTTCGTTGAGGGCGTCCACTTCTTCAAGATCGTCGGGGACGAATTGAGGGCGCTCCGCGAGCAACCCGATTTCGTCGGGTTGCAAATTTCGCCTATGGTCAGGCACCTGATCCTGTGGACCGAGCGGGGGACTTTGAACCACGCCAAGATCCTCGGGACGGACGAGACGTGGAGCATCCATGAGCGGCTGGTGGACACCTACTTCGCCGTGAAGGAAGGCAGGGTGGCCGATCCGATGGCGGTCCTCAACGACCCGGCGGCGATGCGCGGCCTGCTGCTGAACTACACCGAGAAGGTGCTGGAGCTGGAGGCGAAGGTACAGGAGCAGGCGCCAACCGTCGCGGCGTTCGACCGCATCGCCAACGCCGACGGCTCGATGTGCATCACCGACGCGGCGAAGGCGTTGCAGGTCCGGCCCTCGGACCTGTTCAAGTTCCTGCGTCAGAACAGCTGGGTCTACAGCCGTCCCGGCAAGGCGGGCGACATCGCCCACCAGGACAAGCTCCGGATCGGCTACCTGGAGCACAAGGTGACGACCGTCAGCCGGTCGGACGGATCGGAGAAGACGGTCGAACAGGTCCGCGTCACCCCGAAGGGCCTCGCCAAGCTGGCGAAGCTGCTGGGCGGCTCCGGCGGTCCCGGCGGCGCGCCGGCCTCCCTGCCGCTTCTCCGCCCCAACGGCCTGGGCGGCTCCGCCGTCCCCCACGCTCCCGCGATGGAGTGACCGCCGATGCATCCTGACTTATCAACCCGCCGGGGCATCCTGGCGGGAACTGTGGCGGCTTGCGTGGTGCCGGCCGCCCTCCTGCCGTCTCCGCCCGCCGTTCCGGCTCTTCACCCCGACGCCGAGCTGCTGGCGCTCGGGGCCGAGATGGACGCGCTGCTTGCCGCCTTCGACAAGGCGGAAACCGATCCGGCCTGCGACCGGCTGGCCGCTCGTCTCGCGGCCGTGCAGAACCGGATCGCGGTTCTCGTTCCCCGCACCCCCGCCGGCCTCGCCGTGCGACTCCGGCTGGCCTGGGGCCTCTCGGATGTGGATGGGACCGAACACCGCCACGGGCCGCAGCCCTACAGCAACGACCACACCCGCCTGCTGTGGGCGCTGATCCGCGACGCCGAGCGGATGGCGTTCCCGTCCGCAGCCTGACCTTTTCCGGGCGGGCGGCTCAACCGCCCCCCGTCTTCGCCCGCGCCGAATCAGGCGGGCGGTCCACACGCACAACGGCGAACGCAATTTATCGCTTCGCAACGCGATTTGCGTGTTGACGCTTTAAATCACTTATTGCAATATAATCTCACCCTCCATACGGAGGCGGGTTTGATCCTTTCCCCGCCTCCCCGAACCGGGAGCACGATCTCCATGGGGTTCCAAGACGGTCATGAGCCGACCCTGAATGGCTCCGACGACAGCAACGTCACCCAGCTCACCTTTCCCGACGAGGCCGCAACCGACGACGAGATCGTCGCCGTCGACGGCGAGGCCCGCATCCGGGATCTCACCCTCGGGCGCGATCTGGAGTTTGACCGACCGCGCAAGATCAGGGAACTGATCGAGCGCCACATCGAGACGCTTCGGCTGCTCGGGACGTGCCCCACGGTGGGGCGGGTGGTGCGCGGGAACGCCGTCACCGAATATCTGCTGAACCGCAACCAAGCCATCTTCATCGCGGCGAAGTCTGAGACGCCGAAGGCCACCGAGCTGGTGATCGGCGTCATCAAGAAGCTGGACGCCTACGAGAAGGGGCTGATCGCCCCGCCGGTTCCCGCCCCGAGCCTCGCCGAGCGCCGCGTGCGGGTGCATGAGCTGAATGCCGCCACCAAGGCGCTCGACCGGGTCGGCAAGGTCGGCGGCTCCCGCGCCATGCTGTCGAACATCCAGGAAGTCTACGGCAAGGTCGGCCTGCGCATCGACCTCTCCACCGCCCAGGTCCAGCACGAGATGGGCTTTGCCGGCACCGCCGAGCGGAGTGCCTGAGCGATGGCAGCCACCGACACCGTCACCCTCTCGCCGGAACTCCGCCTCTTCGCGCGGATGCTGTCCGCCAAGTTCGACAGGCTCGACGCCGATAGCTGGTTGGCTGATGAGTACACGGATATCGCCGAGCTGCACCTGTCGCAGACGCTGGGCAAGCCTCTCAAGGATCCCGAATTCGTCCGCATCTGGAACGCCGTGTTCGACGAGGTGTGCGCCCTGGCGCATGAGGACGAACCCACCGATCCGCTGCCGCCCGGCACGATCCCCACGGAGGCGGAACTGGCTGGCCTTCCCTTCCGGGAATGGTATGTCAGCGTCAACGATGTGTTCGGCAAGCCCATTCAAGGCGTTCTGGTGAACGCCCGCACGATGGGCGAGGCGGGCCGGCTGGTGGAGGCAATGAACCTCCCGGGCACCTACTCCTTCGGCTACACCCCGGCCGACAACGTTCCGGGCTGCATCGTCCGCGACCTCGCGAAGCGTTGGGACGACAAGGTGGTGCGGGAGATCGCCGCCAAGCTGGGCGTGGGTTACGACGTCCTGTTCGCACCGGCCGGTAGCACGGCGTACTGACCGCCCGTCCGGCGCTTCACCGCTTTTCGCAACGACCGACACCGTTCCGCCGCGCAGCCCGCTCGCGGCAACGCCCTCCCTTTGCCCGAAAGGAGCCCGCCCATGATCGCCGGCCCCCCGTCCTCCAGCCCGCCGCCGGGCAGCATCCCGCCCCGGCCCGTCACGATCCACAAGAGCGAGCGCTGCTCCGTCGCGTTCGAGGGGTACGGCGTCGCCGAAATCTCCGGCCCGCGCCGGGGCGAACTCGCCGGCATGGTGTCGGCCCTGCCGCTGGTGCTGAAGGCGCTGGGGTCGGTCACCGCGGCGCTGCGCTCCGGCGGGCCGCTGCCCGATCTGGACGAGCTGGGGGCCGCCCTGGCGGAGGCCGGCGTTTCACCGGGCGGGTCGGCGGCGGGCAGCGGCGGGGCCGCCGCTCCGGCCGCGCGGCCGGATTGGTCGGATCGGCTGGCCGGCCTGCTCGCCGACCTCGCCGTCCGGCTCGACGCCCTGTCGAGGGACCGCGCCAACTTCCGCGCGCCGCGCGTCCTGAAGGACGCCCTGGTCGAGATGGCGCGCACCACCCGCGAGACGCTGGCGGACACCGGCTATGGCGCCCTGCTGCCGCCGGACCTGACGCCGCCGGCCGATGCCGGCCCCGACACGCTGGGGGCGGCCGCGTGAACCGGCCGCCCGTCACCCTCAGACCTGGAGGCTGATGCCCATGAAGATGCTGACCGCCCCGCCCTTGGCGGACGATGCCCTGTCCACGCCGGTGACGGGTTCGCTGGAACAGGGCGCAGGCTCGCTCACCGCGCGGATGTGCGCGCTGTGGAACCACTGCACGCCGGACCGCCAGCGCACCCTGTTCGAGGCGTGCGAATGGATGATCGCGGAGGGGGAAACCATCGGTTCCCTCCTCGCCGGATCGTCCGCGCGCAACCCCACCGGCCTGCACGCCGACCGCCGGGCGCTCGCCAGGGCGTTCCCGGCCTGCTTCAACCGGCCGAAGTCCAAGGCTCCCAAGCGTCCGCTGAAGGTTGGCATCGTTGCCGACGCGGTGGCGCGCGGCGTCACGGGCGAAGACGGCCGGCCGCTGACCGCCAAGCGCATCGAGCGGGCCGTCGCCGACTACTGCACCGGGACGAAGTACGAGGCCGCCCTGATCGCCGGGGCCGTCCGCATCGACCTGGACGGCGACCCGGCGGGCACGGTCCTGCCGGCGCATGCGGCCCACGCGCCCGGCCGGGCGAAGACCGACGCACCGGAGGCCGCCGCATGAGCTACATCGCTCCCATGCCGGTCACCGCCGATCCCGCCGACGCCCTGCTGGCGACGCCGATCGAACCGGGTCCCCGCTGGCCGGGCGACGACGCCCCCGCCCTGATCCAGCGCATCAACCACCCCTTCGGCCCGCGCCTCGGCGCCGACGCCGTGACCGCCATTCCCACCGGGAGGACCAACGCATGAGCCTGCTGCCGATTTCCAAGCCCGTCGCCGAAGAGGCACCCGCTTCCTTCACTGGCTCCCTGGTCTCCCCGACGCTGCGCACCGCCTATCTTGACTGGCGCCGGGTGAAGGCGGTGTCTGACCGGCTCTGGCGCCTCGCTTCGGACCTGCCTTGCGGGGAGGAGGAGGATGCGGTGGCCGACTTCAGCTGCGTCATCGACCGGCGTGAGAGGCTTCACCGGAACCGGGTGATGAAGCATCCGGCCGCCACCCCCAGCGATCGGCTGCTGAAACTGCGCTGCTTGCTGGAAAGCGATGAGGATGCTTTCCAAGGGTTCGACCATGGCCTGTTGCCCGATCTGGTCGCCCTGACCGGCTTGGTGACGGTGCGAGAGCCGGTGACGGTGGAACCCCCCGAGACGGATTCCGAGCGGCGCGACAGCCTGACCGCCGCCCCCTCCATCATCCCCGACCAATCTCCCACCGACCTGCTGCGCCTGTTCACACACGAGGAGGGAAGCGAGCTGTTCGCCCTCGCCGCCGCCTATCGCATCGCCAAGATCACGGCCCCGGATCGGCTGGACACCGTCATTGCATCGCTGAACGCTTACACCGGCTATGCTTTTACCTTTGATTGCGATGAAAACGGCGTCTGCCATTCCGTGCCCGACACTCTCCTGACCAAGGAAGAGCGCGTCGACCTTGCCCGGCTGGAGCATCTGTCCCCTATGGCGGTCAAGCGTCTGAACGACGCGTTTCAGACCCACCGCGCCGAGGTGGCGGAAAGCGTTTGCCGGAAGGAAGAGGAACAGAAGGCGCAACAAGCCGCCGCCGAACGTGCCAAGCACGGCCCGCCGACCGCCGAACGGCTGATCCCGCTGCTCCCGTCCTTTTCGGAGGAGGCGCGTAAGGCGGCATCCAGCATCCTGATCAACGCCGATATGATGACCACCATCCACGGGATCATCGCCCAGCACGCCGCCGCCCTCCAGACACACGAGCTGGAGGAACTCCGCAAGTTCGATCTCGCGGCCTTGGAGGAGCGGTTCCAGGCGGAAACCCAGAACATCTTCCGGCAGGAGATCGACCGCGTGCTCCGCATCCGGCAGGCGACGCCGGCCAATCCGCAGCCCGTCGGTGCCCGATGAACGCCATCAGCCCTCGCGACCGTGGCCGGCCGGGAGCTTCTCCCGGCGCGGTCTGGCCCTTCGGCGATCTCCGGCCCGGCGGCTATGGGGTGATCCTGTCCGATCCGCCCTGGAAGTTCCGGACATGGTCGGCGAAGGGCGACGGCAAGGCCTGCCCGTACGACACCCTGTCGATCGACCAGATCGCCGCCCTGCCGGTCAGTGCCCTGGCGGCCCGGAACTGCATGCTGGTCATGTGGACCACGGCGCCGTTCCTGCCGGACTCGCTGGACGTCCTGCGGGCCTGGGGGTTCCGCTACAGTACCTGCGGGTCCTGGTCGAAGCTCACCGCCGCCGGGGAGCCGGCGGTGGGCACCGGCTACTATTGGCGGTCCTCGTCCGAACTCTGGCTGGTCGGGGCGAAGGGGAGCCCCGGCCGCTGGCGCGGCCTCGCCATCCCGAACGCTATCCTCGACCAGCGCCGGGAGCACAGCCGCAAGCCGTCCCGCCTGCATGACGACCTCGACCGCGCCTATCCCGGCGTCGCGAAGGCGGAGCTGTTCGCCCGCAGCCCCCGGCCCGGCTGGTCCGTGTGGGGGAACGAGACGGACCGTTTCCAGCCGGACCTGCCGATGACCGCGGTGGAGCCCGCCGGCACACCGGCCTTGCCGCCCACAAACGGAGGAGCACCGTGACCGCCACCATCATCGCGTTTCCCCGCCGGCCCGTCAGCGACACCGACCGGGCGGAGGCCGCCAAGGCGAAGTGCGACGCCGCCTTGGCCTACGACCGGCACCCGAGTCCAGAGAACCGGACGCGGCTGCTCGACGCCCACCGCCGTCTGGCCGAGATCCGTCACGCCGGAGCGACGGGCCTCGTGGAGCGCGACATGGTCGCCTTCCTGCGGATCATGACGCTGAACGAACAGGAGCCGGCGTGATCTCTCTCGAAACGGTCCTACGCAACGGGCTCGTGCCGCCCCCGCTGGTGAGGTGAAGGGAATGGGCCATCGGGAATTGACCCTTAAAGAGATTGCGGAGAGCCTTCACAAGAGCCCCCGCTGGCTGCAATCCCAGCTTTCCGAAGACATGAGGAACGCCAGGCCGCAGCTCCAGTTTCACCACTATGTCGGAAGGACCCCGCTTTGGACCGCAGAAGAGGCCAAGGCCTTGAAAAGGGCGATCGTGGAAAGGGACACCGCAAGAAGGCGGCCCCCGGTCTCCGCGTCGTCGAGCGGGACGGACACTGGCACATTGCCGGCACCCTGCGCGTCGCGGGACGCTCTCGCCGCATTCGAAAGAGTACTGAACTTCCGGCAGACGAGCGCAACCGCGACTTCGCCGAAGCCCTCAAGCTCCAGATCGAGCAGGACGCGCGGAACGAAGCCGTCCACGGCATCAAGCCCTCCGTCCCCTTCGCCGTTGCGGCTGATTCCTTCCTGAACCAACGGCGCGCCCGGCCGCTCAACCCGGTCGACATCGCGCGCATCCAGGAACTGACGGTGGAGTTCGGGATCCGCACGATCAACACCCTCACCGACGAGGACTGGAACGCCTTCATCGACCGCCGACACGCCAGCAACACCGCGCAGACGCGCGAGCGTTACCTGAACATCGTCGTCGGCTTCCTGTCCTGGTGCCGGAAGCGGCCGCGCCAGTGGATCGCCGCCCTTCCCCACTTCGAGCGGGACAAGGCGGCACGGCGGCGACGGGCCGTCTCCCGCCGGCGGGTGATTGAGTTGACGCCCGACCTCGTCGCCCTGATGATCGAGTGCGCCAGCCCGCACATGGCCGCCCAGCTTGCGGTCGAGTGGTCCACGGGCGCCAGGGTTTCCTCGATCCTGTCCGGGTGCCGGTTCTGCGACCTGCAACTTGCGCCGGGCCGGGAGCAGATCACCTTTCACGAGACCAAGACCGGAGAGCCCGTCACCTCGTCGCTGCACCCGTGGGCCGTCCAGGTGCTGCGCGGCTACATCGAATGGCGGGGCGTGCCCAAGGACCGCGAGGGCGCCCTGTTCCTGACACACCGCATGAAGCCCTACAAGGACAACGGCAAGGGCTACGGCACCCAGAACAAGACGGGATTCAACGGCATGAAACGGCGCGCCGCCCAGGCGCTGCGCGACGCCGCGGCGAAGGAGGCGATCAAGCTGCGCGCGGCCGGCCTGCGGGATGAGGCTCGCGCCTGGATCGACCAAGAGAAGGGGCGAGCCGACCTGATCGGGCAGGTCACGCAGCATTGGTTCCGCCACCTGCTGGCGACGCAGATGCTCTCCAAGGGCGCCGACATCCGGTCGGTGATGGAGCAAGGCGGTTGGCTCGACGCGAGTTCCGTCCTAATCTATGGCCACGATGTTCCGGAGCGGCGGCGCGAACTGGTCAACCTGCTCGACACCGAGGGCCCCTCTGCGGCACGTCCGGACAGCGCATCGATTGCCACGCGGCGCGGATGACACGCCATTGACACGCGGACCGGCGAGCATGCTGTAACCTACGGGTGGATAATGGAAATTCTCACATACCCTCGCCCCTCCGAAGGCAGAGGTCATGAGTTCGAATCTCGTCGGGTCCGCCATTTTCCCGCTTGCGCATCGGCAACTCAGCCACAGCCCCCGCACTCCATTCCGCGCAAACTGTCGCAGAATGTCATGGATGCCAAAGCGCTCATGATCCAGGGCATGTTGAAATTCCTCGTTCTTTCCGCCTGCCTTCTTGCAGCCGGATGCGCCGACCTTCCCGGTTTCACCTCCGCGGGGCCGATCCCAAGCACGTCCTACGAGAGCGGCTATGGCCTCCGCCCTTACGGTCCGCAGTCCGCGGCGGATAGCCAGCTTGATTGGGGCTGGTAGCTCTCCGATCGACAACCGGGCATCGCGCGGCTCGACCGGATCCAACCGGCCGGCTTTCCTTCACGCCGCCTTCCCCTCCCTGCCCTTCCTTCGCGCCAAACGCTTGCCGAACCGGTAAGGCCCCGTTCCGTGCAAGGAAAAGGGCTTGGGGACAGGCCCGCTACGCCATCCAATGGAACAGGGCGAAACCCGACAGCGTTGCGACGAAGGCCCCCGCCGCACCGCTGAGCATCGCCAGGGCCGATGGCCGGTTCCTCTTCGTGCCGTTGTCGGCGATGGCGCTGTCGAAGCCGCGCAACGTGGAATCCATGCGCACCAGGAACACCTCCAGCCCGCCGACCCGCTCGGTCAGTTCGCGGACCGCCTCGGCGAGCGCGTCCTGGCGGTCGGCCTGGGCGTGACCGGTCTGGGCGGTGGCGGCGCGGTCAGCGGCAATCCCCTTGTTCAGGTCGCGCAGCAGACGCCCCACTCCCTGCTGGGCGGCGGCGAGCTGGCGCTGGTCGCGCCGCACCGAATCGATGCGTTCGGCGATCCGTTGGAGATGCGGGGCCAGCAGCCGGTCGAGCCGCTGTTCCTCGGCGTCGGGCTGGCGGAAGGTCTCGACCGCGCCGGTGCTGGGGGATCGGATGACGGCGACGACCCGGCGCAGATCGCCGTCCTCCGGCAGGGCGGTCTCCGCCTCGAAGGCATGGCCGCCGTCGCCGATGCCGTTGGCGGCGAGGTCGGCGCGCGGACGGTCGGCGAGCACGCGGCCCAGCACCAGCGGCGCCCCGCCGTCGCGCTCCAGACGAAGCTCCACCTCCAACCGATCGTCGGGATGGGCGCGGTCCCAGGCCCAACCGAAGACGCGGCCCTCCTGGACGGCGTCGATGTGCCCCTCGATCGCGGCGGCAACGGTGACAGGGGCACCGCTGCCCTCTGTGGCCGGGGCTTCGGCGGGCTGCGGGGCGACCTCGCGCAGTTCGACGATGGTGGCGGTGGCGGGCATGGTCGCGGTCTCCGGATGGCGTGTGCGGAAAATGAGGAGGCCCCCTCCCTGCTCGGAGAAGGGGGCCGCCGGGGCCGTCTTTACGCGGCCTTGCGCTCCACCGCCTTGCGGGCGGTCGGGCTCGGCATGCGGTGCGGGATGTAGTTCTCGTCGAGGAACTCCCGCATGTCGCGGTAGCGCGCGTAGTAGGTGCGGTTGAACGCCTCGAAGCGCGACTGGTCCCAGTATTCCTCAAGCACGAAGGGCTTGCCGGAATAGACGTTGTAGCAGGGGATGGCGAAGGTCTCGGCGAACTCGGCGGTGCGGCTGTCGTAGCTGAAATAGACCGACGGCGTGCCGTTCGACAGCGCCATCAGGTTGCCGTGCAGCCGGTAGCCGAGCACCAGATCCTTCGAGCGCACCAGATTCTCGTAGTCGGCGACGACGTCCGAGTACCACAGGCGCGAGCGGTACAGCTCGTCCATCTCCGCGTCGAAGTACCAGTTCTTCAGCCAGTCGCTGTCATGCAGTTGCCGCCACGCCTCGGCCTTCTGCTCCTCGGTGCCCCACATCAGCTTCTTCTCCTCGACCTCGCCCTGCATCATCAGCACGGTGTCGAAGCGGCGGGACATGTCCTTCACGAAGTCGCGGTGGCGCTCCAGATAGGTGCGGACGTCGGGCGAATAGTGGCGCGACACCTCGCGCCGCATGGTGATGCCGACCTTGCGCACGCTGTCGAGCGCCGGCAGATCGATGCGCAGCTCCGGGTCGCGGTTGCGGAAGGCGGTCGGGCAGCCGACGATGCGGGTGTTCTTGATCCCGAGATCCCACAGCACCTCGGCGGTGTAGGTGCCGCGCACGCCGAGCGTGGTCGATTTGTCGGCGAACATGCGCCAGATGCGCTTGCTCTCCTCCGACAGCTCCAGCTTGCCGGTGGCCGGCGCCTGGGCGCCGACGCCGAAGGCGATCACCGGGATGCGCAGCTTGGACAGCACCTTCTCGGTGTTGGCCGGCCAGTTGATCGAATCGTGGATGTAGTTGGAGCCGCGCAGGAACACATAGTCGTATTCGGCGTTGGCGCGGTCCACCAGATCCTGCTTGAACTCGCGGATCTCGACCACGTCGAGGCGATCGTAGGTCAGCAGCTTCAGCGACGAGTCGTAGACGAAGGCGTCGCCGATGTTGTGGTAGTGGTCGATGCTGCCTTGAACGTCACTGTGATTGTACCAGCGCACACAGTCGTGATCGTAGACTTCGCCGGAAGGAATCATAACGAGGATGTTGGCCACGGCTGTTCTCCTGGAAGATGGAGCGGCTGGAAAGGGATCAGCGGTCGGCGACCGCATCGATGTGGATCGGCACACGGACCAGATCGCGCTCGCGGGTCGGCTTGCAGCCGGACATCCGCAGACGCGTCAGGTAAAGGAAAGCGTCGCCGTCGGTGTCCTCGAAATTCCGTGACAAACTGTCGGGGTCGAGGATCGACGGGTAATAGAGGGTCTCGGCCGTCCCGCAGCGGTCCCTGTCGGTCATCAGCGGGGCCGCCCAGGCGAGGCGGGGCACCGACCAGGAGCGCAGGTCGGCGGAACTCGACACCCAGACGCCGGACACCGGCTCCGCCCCCGGCCGCTCGGCGCGGCGGCCGGCCATGACGGCGAGGGTGAGGCCGCTCGGCGCGTGGCGGACGAGGCCGGTGACGGTGAAGGGCAGCCGGCCGGCCGGCATCGGCTGGCAGACATGGCCGGCGGGGGGCTCGGACGACGCGGAGGCGGCGTAGGGGTCGAGGAAGCGCACGGTGAAGTCACGCCCGTCCCAGCCGCGCCAGGAGTCCGGCGCCGACAGCTCGTGCGTCCGCATCAGGCAGACCCCGCGCTTCTGCGCGCCCGTCTCCTCGGCGAAGGCGGTGGCGTAGTACCAGCCGTCCTGCGCGATGATGTTGCTGGGGCCGAACAGCCCGGCGCGGCGGCCGAGATCGCCGCGGAAGCGGTAGGGGATGCCGGCGACGTAGCCGGCGCCACGGAAGCGGCGGCCGCCATCCTCCGACACCGCCAGCGTCACGCTGTTCCACCAGCAGGCGGCGTAGTCGCCGGCCGGGCAGAGGGCGCGGCGCTCGTGCCCGTGGAACTCGTTGTGGACCAGCGCGTAGACGGTGCGGCCGTCGGTCGTGTAGGGGGCGGCGAGCCAGCCCCGGTCGTCGTAACGGGCCGGGTCGTCCTGGCGTCCGGAGTCGAAGACGACGCGGCAGTCCGGCGCCACGCGGTCGAGCGTGGGGCCGGTCAGCGCGCGGGCGGTGGTGTGGGCGGCCAGCAGATGCACGGTGCCGTCGGCGCTCCGCCACGCACGGGCCGGCGCGTCCGGCACGTCCCAGCCCTCGCAGGCCTGGGTGCGCCAGTCGAACACCGTCTCCGGTCGGGCGTCCGGCGGCACGATGGCGCGCAGTTCGGGGGCGCGCAACTCGGCCGCGTGGCTGGGCACCGCCGCCGTCATGAGGAAAGCCGCCAGAAGAGCGCCGTGCATCGCCGACACCATCCGTCCTCAGAACCGCTGCGCCACGGCGCGCTCGGGCAGCGCCGGGGCAGCGGCGGCTCCGCCAGCCACACCACCACCGGCGGCGGCGATCAGCGCCTCGTAGATTCCGGCGTGCTGGCGGGCGCATTCGGTGCGGTCGATCGGGCGGCGGATGCGCAGGCGCAGGCGGTCCCACAGCTCCGGGCTGGTCAGCGCCTCGGTCATGCGGTCCACCAGATCCTCGACGCTGCCGCTGCGGAAGTTCAGGCCGTCGACGCCGTGCGTCACCTTCTCGGCCATGCCGCCGATGTTGCTGGCGATGATCGGGCGGCCGTGCAGGAAGGCCTCCTGGATGACGACCGGCGAGTTCTCCCACCAGATCGACGGGATGACCATCCAGTCGACGTCCTTCATCAGCCCCGGCAACTCGGCCGAGCGGTAGCTGCCGTAGAAGCGCACGCGGTCGCCCGCCCGCTCCACCGCGTCGTTGAAGCGTTTCTGGTAGGCTTCGGGCTGGCGTTCCAGGTTGCCGCCGAAGATCATCAGCGCGCCGTCCTCGCCCCACGCCTTCTCGGAGATGCGGGAGACCGCCTCGACCAGCACATGGGCGCCCTTGAACTCGGTGAGCTGGCCGAAGAAGGCGAAGCGGTTGCGCCGGCCGCCGCGCGCCAGCGGCCGGGGCGGGGCGATGCCCTCGACGGTCAGGCCGTTCTCGATCATGCGGAACTTCTCGCGCGGCAGCCCCCACTCGACGTAGCGGTCGATCAGGAAGTTCGACGGGCTGACGTAGAAGTCGGCCTGCTCCAGGAAGGTCTTGAGGAACAGCTCGCGCTTGAAGAACTCGGCCTCGCCGATGTGCGGGAAGCAGCCGGCGCAGTCGGCCGGGCTGGAGCGGTAGCACAGCGCGTTGCGGCTGGTCTTCACCATCTGGCCGTGGTGGTGGCAGATCGACAGATACTCGTGGAAGGTCACGACGATCGGCACGCGCGGCAGCGCCTGGCGCACCGCCTGGATCGTCTCGATGCCGAGGCCGAGGAAATGGTGGAAATTCACCACGTCCGGCTGGAGGTCGCGGACGTAGCGGACGAAATCCTTGTCCAGACCCGGCAGGTTGCGGTTCGACAGGCGGAAATGGTCGTAGTCGTTGGCGTAGTAGAGGACCTCCCGCTCCTTCTGGCGCAGCGCCATCAGGGCCGAGCCCCGGTGCTGGGCGATGGGCGGGGCGACGCGCGCCAGATAGTGGCTCTCCCAGCCCGGCAGGTCGTGCAGGCCGAGATGCAGGTTGTAGGAGGCGACCTCCCCCCCGCCCAGCGAGAAGGAGGGGTGGCCATGGCTGATGATCAGGGCGCGCTTGGTCTGGCTCATGTCGTGGCCGCTCGTCTGTCGGGAGGGTTCTGGGTGATTTCGGTCAGGCGGCAATGGCCGCCGACCAGCTTTCGGCGAAGCTCCATTGGTCGACCAGCGCGCTCATCCGGCGCCAGCACGGGTCGTGGGCGTCGCGCGGCTGCTCGTCGAGCGCCACCAGACGCACGCGCGGTAGCCACAGGCAGGAGCCGCCGGCCGCGCGCACCCGCAGGCACAGGTCGAGCCCCTTGTGGTCGGCGCCGAGATAGCGGCCACCCGCCGCCAGCGCGCGGGCCAGCAGATCGCGCGGCAGCAGGGCGCAGTCCGCCGCCGCCGCGTCGACCGGCGAGGCGTCCTTCTCCTTCAGCCAGTCGCGCGGGTAGCCGGCGAAGCGGCGCTCGTAGGTGACGGCGCCGTCCGGCCCCTCCACCGCGACGATGCCGGCGAAGCGGATCGAGTGGTCCTCGTAGAGCAGGGTCGGGCTGACCATCACCGGCGCCAAGCCGGCGTTGATGCCGGCACCGGCGGCGACCGGCTTGCGCATCGCCCGCTCCAGCGCCGACAGCCAGCCGGGTTCGGTCGGCAGCACCGAGGGCGACAGCAGCAGCACCCGGTCGGCCCGCGCGTGCGGCAGGGCGGCGGCGACCGCCTCGAACGGGTCGGTGGCGGACGGTGCCGCGACGAAGCCGACGGCCAAGCGGTAGAAGGCGGCGGCCTGCCGCACCATGCCGGCCAGCCGCTCGTGCGTGGCGGTGCCGGCGGCGACCAGGATCTCGGTGGCGGCGAAGTCGGGATCGTTCGACAGCCGGGCGAGGTTGAGGTCGATGTCCTCGCGTCCGTCGGTGACCGGCAGGATGACCGAGACGCGCGGCGCCGTCACCGTCCGCCCCATCGGGTGGAGGATGGCGGCCGGCGCCGGCACGCCGCTGCCGGCGGCGCGCAGCATCGGGCCGAGATGGGCGGCGACGATGCGGTCGATCGACGGGCTGTCCGGGTTGACCGCCCCCAGCATCCGGCGCAGCGCGTCGGACGACGGCGGCTGGCAGGGCAGCGGCAGGAAGGCGACGCCGTCGTCGAACGCCAGTTCCAGATGGAACTCGGCACCGGCCGGCAATTCCGCCGGTTCGCTGGCGAAGGCGGTGAAGCCGTGGGAGTCGCTGCCAGGAACCAGACGGCCGGCGATCAGCGGGTCGGCGGCGAAGGCCTCGGACACGTCGCGCCGCGCGCTGCGCATCCAGTCGCCGTCGAGACGGGCGGCAAGGCCGGGGCCCTTCAGCGTGACCGCCCGCACCAGCCGCGCCGGGTCGAGCAGCCAGCCGCAGACGAACAGCCCGGCGCCGGGAACCCGCAGCGCCATGTCGAGCCCGATGCGCACCGGCGCGTCGAGCTGCGACACCGTCTCCACCCCGTTGTAGCGGGCGGCGGTGGCGGCGGTGACGGCGCGGCGGGCCCCGTCGTCGCGCAGGTTGCCCAGCATGTCGCGGGCGTGGGCGGGCGCCACGCCGTCGGCCAGGATCTTGCGGTGCTCGAAGATCGCCAGATGCCGCCAGCCGTCGGCGGCGCGGTAATGGATGCGGCGGATGCCGTCCGGCGGCGCCACCGGCCCGGTCAGCACGGCGAGCAGCCCGGCGGCCTCGGGCGGCAGGTCGGGGCGATGGAAGGACGCGGCGGCGGCGTTGTGCAGGCGGAGCTCGTCGGTCTCGACCAGCATCGCCTGTTCACCGCCCGCCACGCCATGCGACCAGCCCTGCACCATCAGCCCGCCGTCGTGGAAGCGGCCGAGCACCTCCGCGAAGCCGTCCGGTGCCGAGGCTTCCTGGACGAGGCCGGCGAGCAGCCGCCGCCGGCGGTCCGACGCGCCCTCCCCTCCCCGGCCGCCGGTGGCGGGCAGCAGGGTGCAGGCGAAGTCGAGCGCCGCCGTCAGGGCGCCCGGCTGCTCCTCCTTGAGCGCGGCGACCAGATGCGCCGGGTTGGTGCGGACGTTGGACAGGCGCGGCAGCACCAGCCGCTTGGCCGTGGCGTCGACGATCTCGATGCGCGACGGGCGCATCTGGGCCAGCCCGCCGACCCGGATGGCGCCGAGGAACCAGCGCTCGCCCTGCCCGTCGGTCCAGCAGCCGCCGACGAAACGCCCCTCGGTGGTCCCGTCGAGCAGGACGAGGCTGTCGGCCGGCAGGGACTCGTCGGTCGCGCCGAACAGCAGCAGCGTGTCCTCGTCCAGCAGGACGGCGGCGGTGATGTCGGCCTTGGTGGCGCGGTCCTTCATCGGTTGCGGCTCCCGGTGTTGAGGGCGGGGGTGTCGGTGGGCCTGGCGGCGGTCATCAGTTCGTCGTAGAGGGCGATGTGCATGGCTGCGGCCTCCTCGGTGCTGCGGACGGCCGGGATGTTGGCGGACAGACGCTCCCACAGGCCGGGCTCGGTCA
The DNA here is from genome assembly GCF_020005195.1 of Azospirillum agricola. Lineage (NCBI taxonomy): Bacteria > Pseudomonadati > Pseudomonadota > Alphaproteobacteria > Rhodospirillales > Azospirillaceae > Azospirillum > Azospirillum agricola. The sequence goes on along the minus strand of NZ_JAIFZR010000001.1, from coordinate 236,239 downwards.
TGGCGCGGGCCATCACGCGGGCGAGGTCGGCGGCGTCGCCGGGGCGGACGTGCAGCCCGTCGATTCCGTCGCGCACCGCCTCGGCCATGCCGCCGATGCCCGAGCAGATGACCGGGCGGCCGTGCTGGAACGCCTCCTGGATCACCAGCGGCGCGTTCTCCCACCAGACCGACGGCATCACCACCCAGTCGGCGGCGGCCATCAGGGCCGGCATCTCCTCGCGCCGGTAGGGGCCGTGGGCGACGGCGACGCCGCGCGCCGCCTCGAAGCCGTCGGCGACCTTCTGACGGAAGGCGTCGGTCTGGTAATGGCTGCCGCCGTGCACGGCGAGCGTGGGGCCGAGCCCCTGGCGGGCCAGCCGCGCCGCCGCGTCGAGCGCCACGGTGACGCCCTTGAACGGGTTCAGGTTGCCGAAATAGGCGAAGGCGTCGCGCCGCCCGCCGGGAGCGAGCGGACGCGGCGGGACCGGGGCCACCGCCGGGCGGCTGTTCGCCATCACCGCGATGCGCTCGGGCGCCAGCCCCCAGGCGACGTAGCGGTCGCGCAGGAAGCGGCTCGGCGCCAGGAAGCGGTCGACGAGGCCGAACATCGCCTTGATGTGCTTCTCGCGCAGCAGGAACTGGTCGGCCGGCCGGTCGGGGAAGCAGCGGTTGCAGGCGTCGGGCGAGGCGCCGGTGCAGAGACCCTGTCCGCTCGTCGTCACCATCTGCCCGTCATTGGCGCAGATCAGGTAGTAGTCGTGCAGTGTGTAGACGATCTTCGCGTCCGGGCAGACGCGGCGGATCAGGAACAGCATCTCCACGCCCAGCAGCAGCGTGTGGTGGATGTGCACAATGTCGGGCCGGAAGGCGCGCAGCAGCCCCGACAGGTCGGGAACCAGCCCGTGCAGGTCGATCTGGCTCTGGTGGAACTGGTCGAAATGGCCGGCCCACAGCAGCACCTCGTCGGCGCTGCGGCCCAGCGTCTGGAAGCCGGTGCCGGGGCGCGGCCGGCGGTGGGTGTCGTTGGTGCAGGCGAGGAACAGGGCCTCGGCCCCCGCCGCCTTCAGACCGCCGAACAGCTCGTGCGCGAAGATCTCGGTGCCGCCCGGATGCAGGCTCGGGTGGTTGTGCGCGATCACCAGGACGCGCGTCGCCCGCGCCGACGCCGGGGTGGCGTTGGACGCGGCGGCGGGCGCGGTCACGCCGGGAGGAACCAGCGGCGGCAGGCGGCGGCGGGCGGCGCGGCTCATGCGGCGTCCCCTTTCTGAAGGACCAGCAGATCCTGGAAATTCTCGGCGTCGGCCCGGCCGCTCCAATGGCCGTGCAGCACCGGCCGGGCGAGGTGCAGGCCGTGGGCCGCGAACAGGTCGAGCAGGAACGCCTCGTCGTAGGCGACGGCGGCGTTCGGGTTGGCCGGGTCGGCCAGCAGCTCCGGGCCGGGGGCGTCGGGGAAGGGCGGGCGCGCGGCGCCCTTGGCCATGCCGGCGCGCGCCGTGGCGTCGACCAGGAACAGGCTGAGGAAGCAGCGCCCGCCCGGCTTCAGCACGCGGGCGATCTCCGCCGCGTAGCGCGCCGTCTCGGCCGTGCGCAGGTGGGTGACCACCGAGGTCAGGAGGACGAAGTCGTAGCCGCCCGCCGCGAAAGGCAGGGCCGCCGCGCCGCCGTCGAGCCGGCCGTCGGGGTTGTACAGTCCGTTGGCGACGTCGAGATGGTGGAAGCGGAAGGACGGGTAGGCCGGCGTGATCGTCTCGGCGCACCAGCGGATGCCGTCCAGCACGATGTCGATGCCGTCATAGGCGGAGTCGAGATACTGGGTCAGCGGCAGCGCCATGCGGCCGATGCCGCAGCCGATCTCCAGCACCCGGTGGTCGGGGCGCAGGCCGCCCAGCCGGACGAAATGGCGCAGGAACTCGGCGCCGATGGCGCGGAAGTCGCCGTCGCCGATGAACTGGCGCTCCTGCGGCGGCACCGGCAGGAAGCGGTTGCGGGCGATCTGGGCGCACAGCCATTCCAGATGCGGGTCGGTCCGGCGGCGCAGGACGGCGAGCTGAGGATTCGGCAGAATTGCGTTCATCGGATCACCTGTTTCTTCGCGGCGCGCGACGCCTTGGCGCGCGCCGCCGGCCGGCCTTTGGCGGCGGGCCTGTCGTCGTCGGCCTCCCAGGGGCGAGCCATCAGATCGGCCATCTGGTTGGCCCAGCGGCGGCCATGGAGCCAGCGGTTGTGTTCGGAGGCGACGCCCCGCGTGTAGCCCTGGTGCCGGCCGATCGAGCGGCGCTCCAGATGGTACAGCTCGACCGCGGGGACGTAGCGGATGTCGAGCCCGGCCTCGCGGATGCGCAGGCAGAGGTCCGAATCCTCGAAGTCGCCAATGACGTAATCCTCGCAGAAGCCGCCGACCGCCTCGTAGACGGCCCGCGTCGTCAGCAGGCAGGCGCCGGTCACGCCGGGGACGGAGCGCGCCCGGCAGGCCGGGGCGAAGTCGCGCGGCAGGCCCTTGAAGTAATGGTGGTTGTACCAGTGGCCCTGGAGGTCGCGCTCGAAATAGAGGCCGGCGTGCTGGAGGCTGTCGTCGTCGAACAGCAGCTTCGGCCCGATGGCGCCGATACCGGGGGCGCCGATGCCGGGCCGTGCCTCCAGCGCCGCCACCAGCGGCTCCAGCCAGCCGGCGCGGTCGGGGATGACGTCGGAGTTGAGGAACAGCAGGCGCGGCGCGCGGGCGTCGGCGACCCCGGCGTTGTTGGCGGCCGAATAGCCGAAATTGGCCGACTGCACCAGCAGGACCATGGGCAGCCCGTAGAGCCCGTGGAAGCCGTGCAGCAGATGCACCACCTCGTCGCGCTGCTCCGGGCTGTCGAGCACGAAGATCAGCTCGGCCCCGGCCATGCCCGGATCGGTGGCGAAGCTGGCGATCTGGAAGCGCAGGAACTCCAGCGTCCGGTAGAGCGGGATGATGACCGACACCGCCGGCTTGGCCGGCCGTTCGCCGAAGACCACCAGCTCGGGGGCGCCGCGCGTCGCCAGATGGGCGGCGTGCAGCGGGGCCACCGCCGGGGCGATCACGCTCTCCAGCAGCTCCGGCGTCGCGAAGCGCGGCGGCAGGCTGCCCAGCACGGCGGCGCGGGCGTCGGCGTGGGCGCGCGGGCGCGGCGGCGGCACCAGCCGGATGCTTCCGCCGGAGGCGAGCCGCAGCTCGGCGCTGACCTGGAGGGCGGCGGCCGGTTCGGGCGCGCCGGGCAGATGGGCGATGAAGCCGCTGCGGTCGATGCCGGCGTCGCCGTAGAGCTTGGCGACGTCGGCGCGCGGGAAGCGGTGAACGAGGCGGTCGAGGTGCCGTTCACCGCCGAAAGGCGTGTGCAGCGTCAGCCCGGCGGCCAGCCCGTGCGGGTCGTGGATCCAGCCGGCGATGAACAGCCCGCCATCCTCGGTCGGGACGGCGAGGTCGAGCGAGGCGCCGATCGGGCGCTTGGCGTCGGCCGCCTGCCGGCGGGGCAGCGGCGCCAGGGCCTGCAACTCGCCGACGGCCGAGGCGGCGGCCGGGTCGCTGAGGCCGCGCCGGGCAAGGCCGCGCAGCAGGTAGGGGCGCAGGGCGGCGTCGGCGTCGCGCCGGGCCGCCAGATGGTCCGTCAGGGTCGGCAGCGGCACCGGCGGCGCCGGGAAGCGGCGGCAGGCGACGCCGTTGGCGCCCAGCACCACCAGCAGATTGCCCGGCGCGCAGAGCGCGCGGTCGATCAGCAGATCGAAGATGGCGCGGTCGCGCCGGGGATCGGCGTCGCCGACGCAGACGCCGAAGGGCGCCGGCCCGACCGCGCCGGGGCCGACCACCACGGCGCCGGTCACCGCGCCGAAGCGGGCCGACAGCGCGCCGGAGCACAGCGTCAGGTCGCCGCCGGCCGTCGCCCGCACGGTCATCGGGGCCGGCGTCGGCGACAGCCCGAGCACCAGGGTCCGGCACAGGGCGGCGAAGCCGGCGTCGGCGCGCAGCACCGGGGTCGAGCAGGCGAAATCGAAGAGGAAGCGCAGCACGCGCAGCCGGGCCGCCGAATCGAGGCTGCCCAGCAGCCCCGCCGGGTCGAGGGCGTCGGTCCCGCTTTCCGCGCGCAGTTCGGCGATGACGCGGTCCCGCGCGATGAAGTGGATCGGCGTCGCCGGATCCTGCGGCGCCCGCAGGATCGCCAGCACCCGCCGGCCGCCCCATTCGGTGCGCAGGGTCAGTGTGGTGAAGGGCGGGCGGATCGCCCCGGAATCGATGCCGGGCTTGATCGGACCCTCATGGTCGTCAACCCCCGCGTCCGACGTCCAGGACGCGAGCAGGAAACGCCGGCCCAGCGCAAGGCTCTGCGCGGGGGCGATCGAGGCCGAGGTCGGCAGGACGGCGAGCACGGTCATGAAGGACGATCCCGGCGTTTCGTTGAAGTCTTCGAGGTCGGACCGGCGGCGGCTCGGCGCCGCCGGTCCTGTCCTCAGGCGAGGTCGGCGGATGGGAACCGCTTAGTGGATGACGAAGTAATCGTTGGGGTGGGTGTGGATGTCGTCGGCCGACACCCCCTTCAGCGTGATGCTGTCGCCGTTGCCCAGGTCGATCACCGCGTCGCCGTGCTGGTCGGTGACGCGGCTGGCCAGATCGGCGGCGTCGGTCACCTTCAGGCCGTTGATGTTGCGGGCGATCTGCAACACGTCCTCGCCGGCCTTGAAGTCCAGGACCACGTCCTGGCCGCCGCCGCCGGAGAAGATGAAGACGTCGTGGCCCTCGCCGCCCGACAGGATGTCGTCGCCCTTGCCGCCTTCCAGGCGGTCGTTGCCGGCGTCGCCCATCAGGATGTCGTCACCGTCGCCACCGCGCAGGATGTCGTCGCCGGTGCCGCCGCGCAGGTAATCGTTGCCTTTGCCGCCGTCGAGGATGTCGTTGTGGCCGCCGCCCATCAGGGTGTCGTCGCCGGCCCCGCCGGTCAGGATGTCGTCGCCGTCGCCGCCGGACAGGACGTCGTCGCCCTTGCCGCCGTCGAGCATGTCGCGGCCTCGGCCACCGATCAGGACGTCGTCACCATTCCCCCCCAGGATGATGTCGTCGCCGTCGCCGCCGTCGAGCGTGTCGCCGCCGTTGCCGCCGAGCAGCACGTCGGCCCCGCTGCCGCCATGGACGTAGTCCGCACCGTTGCCGCCCAACAGGGCGTCGCGACCATCGCCGCCGAGCAGCGTGTCGGCGCCGTTGCCGCCGAACAGCGTGTCATCACCCACGCCGCCGTCGAGCAGGTCGCCCTTGTTGGTCCCGAAATGAAGATCGTCGTAAGTGCCCCCAGGAACCGTAGCCATTTTTGCTGTCTCCTTTGGCGAAGTGTTTGGACGTGGCCGCGGGAGCGACCTAACTCGAAATCGCGAGCCGTCTCTTTCGGTGTAACCAAAATCCTGCGGATGATCCTGTGATAAAACACGGTCACTCGAAAGAGAAAAAAGAGTCAAAACGCAGAATCTCTCAGACAACCGCATTCTCAATATTTTCAAAAAGACAGTAATATTGAACTCTTTCGAATTTCATTCCATTTTACGTTTTAAAATTGGCTGGCATGACGGACGATCCATAGGTTGAGAGAGGGGCTTCGAGGTTGCCGGACTCGCGAAATCTTCAAAAGAAAAGGGGCCGGCACGCAAGGCGCCGGCCCTTTTTGAAAACACCTGTTCTGCTCGTCGTGCCCGGGACAAGGCCGGGCATGACGATGCTTGGGAAATACGAAGCGGTACTGCCCCGCCCGCCCCGCTCAATTCTCGCGGAAGGCGCGGTGCATGCCGTCGGTCAGCGGCGTCAGGAAATAGTCGATCGCCTTGCGGGCGTGGCCGTGGATCATAACCTCGGCCGGCATGCCGGGGTGCAGCTCGACGTTCGGGATGCTCTTCAGCGTCGCGGCGTCGAGGCTGACCCGCGCCGCGAAATAGGGCGCGCCGGTCCGCTCGTCCTGGAGCTGGTCGGCCGACAGCGCGATCACCGTGCCCGGCACCGGCGGCACCTGACGCTGGCGGTAGCCGGTCAGCTTCACCATCGCGCGACCCCCGGTCTCGACATTCTGCACGTCGGAGGGCGACACGCGGGCCTCGACGATCATGCTGTCGTCCTGCGGCACGATGTCGAGGATGCCGACCCCCGCCGGGATGACGCCGCCCGGCGTGTAGTAGCGCAGGCCCGTCACGCGCCCGGCCTGCGGCGCGGTGACGGCCTGGCGCAGCAGCACGTCGTCGGCCCCGCGCAGCCGCTCCGACAGGTCGGAGACGGCGGCCTGCACGCTCTGCAAATCGGTCGAGACCTCCGAGCGGCGGGTGTTGCCGAGGTTGATCATCTCCAGCTCGGCGGCGGCGATGCCCTGCTCCGCCTTGGACTTGTTGGCCATCAGCTCGCCCAGCCGGCCGCGCGAATCGGCGACGTTGCGCTGGAGTTCGAGCAGGCGCGGCTTGCGCTCGTAGCCCTTGGCGAGCAGCCCCTCGACGACGCGCTGCTCGTCCTCGGTGTAGCGCAGCCGGTCGAAGGTCGCCGCCCGCTGGGCCTCCAGCGCGACGATCTCGTCACGCAGCTGGGAGATGCGCTTGCGCTGGATGGCGAGCTGCCCCTCGTAACTGTCGCGGCGCGACGCGAACAGCCGCTCCTCCACCGTCAGCGCCTCGGCGGCGACCGGGTTGTCGCGTGCCGCCGCCACCAGTTCGGCGGCGAAGGCCGGCCGGTCGCCGTCCGACTGCTCGGCGCGCAGCCGCGCCAGCCGGGCGAGCGCCGTCCAGTGCTGCCCCTGGATCTGCGACACCACCGCCTGGCTCTGCGTCGAATCGAGCCGCAGCAGCACCTGCCCGGCGCTCACCATGTCACCATCCTTGACCAGCAGCTCGCGCAGGATGCCGCCCTCCAGGTGGGAGACGGTCTTGCGGTGGCTCTCCACCATCACGGTGCCGGCGGCGAGCGCGGCGCTGTCGAGGCTGGCGGTGAATCCCCAGGTCAGGAAGCCGCCGAAGCCGATCACCACGGCCAGCGCGCCGGCCAGCGCCGTGCCGCGCAGCGAGGGTTCGACCGGAACCGCGTCGAGGGTTGGGGCCCAGACCGCCGAAGCCGGAGCGGTCATGGGGGTTGGAACGCGGCTCATCGTTGCTCTCCCGTGCGGAGCTGGTCGCCGGTGCGCAGGCGGGTGACGCCGGCGGGAACGCCGGGCTGCACGCGCTTGAGCACGTCGGCGCGGGCGCCGAAATGCTCGACCATGCCGTCCTTCATCACCACCAGCGTGTCGGCGACCGACACGATGGAGGGGCGGTGCGCGATCATCACCACCGTGGTGCCTTCCGCCCGTATCTTGCCGATGGCGTGCAGCAGCGCCTGCTCGCCCTCATGGTCGAGGTTGGAGTTGGGTTCGTCCAGCACCAGCAGGCGCGGGCGGCCGAACAGCGCGCGGGCCAGCGCGATGCGCTGGCGCTGCCCGCCCGACAGGGAGAAGGCGTTGTCGCCCACGGCCGTGTCGTAGCCGAAGGGCAGCCGGCCGATCATCTCGTGGACGCCGGCCAGCCGGGCGGCGCGCACGATCTCCGCCGGGTCGGCGTCGGCCATGCGCGCGATGTTCTCGCCGATGGTGCCGTCGAGCAGCGCCACCGCCTGCGGCACGTAGCCGACATATTTGCCGAAGCTCTCGCGCTCCCACAGGAAGGTGCTGGTGCCGTCGAGGTAGATGCCGCCGGCCGTCGGCTGCCAGACGCCGACCAGCAGGCGGGCCAGCGTCGATTTGCCGGCGCCCGACGGGCCGATGACGCCGACCACCTCGCCCGCCTGGACGGTGAAGGAGACGTTGCGCAGAACCGGCCGGTTGAGCCCGGCCGGCACATGGGTGACGCGGTCGACCGTGAGGGTCCCTTGCGGCGGCGGCAGCGGCATGGTGGAGCGCTGCGAGGCCTCGTTGTTCAGCAGCTCGCGGATGCGCCGGTGCGCCTCCAGCGCCTTGATCCACTGGCGCCAGCCGTCGACGAGCTGCTCGAAGGGCTGGAGCAGCCGGGCGGTGATCAGGCTGGCGGCCATCATGCTGCCGGGGGTGACGAGGTTGTCGATCACCAGCGTGGCGCCGGCGGCGACGATCCCGACCTGGAGCATCAGCCGCAGCGAGCGCGAGGCCGAGGCCATGGCGCGCGAGGTGGTGGCGCCGCGGTCGACCAGCGAGGCGGAGCCGGTCTGTGCCGTCTGCCAGCGCCGCGCCAGGGCGGGCAGCATGCCCATCGCCTCGATCGCCTCGGCGTGGCGGACGGTGCCGGCGACGTCGGCGAAGGCGCGGGCCGACGCCTCGTTGGCCTGGGCCAGCGGCCGGCGGGTCAGCGCGTCGGCCAGCACCCCCATGCCGAGCAGCAGCAGCGCCGAGCCGATGGCGATCCAGCCATAGACCGGGTGCAGCAGGAACAGGATCGCCAGGAAGATCGGCGCCCAGGCCAGCTCCAGCGGGGCGGTCACCGCGCTGCTGGTCATGAAGCCGCGCAGGTCGTTGAGGTCGCGCATCGTCTGGCCGGCGTTGCGCGCGCCGCCGCCCAGCGCGTCGACGATCGAGGCCTCCAGCGCCGGCACGTTGAAGCGGTGGGCGATCACCGCCCCCGTCACCAGGAAGGCGCGGGCGCGGATGAAGTCGAGCACGCCGTAGAGCGCAAGCGCCCCCACCGCGATGACCGCCAGCATCGCCAGCGTCTCCAGGCTGCGGCTGCTCATGACGCGGTCGTAGACCTGCATCGTGTAGAGCGGCACCACCAGCATCAGGATGTTCACGAACAGGCTGAGGATTCCGGCGAGGAGGAGCCCCTGCCCGATCTTCCGGTACGCCTGGGTCAGCAGCGGCCGATCCGCAGAACTCATGGGTGGTCTTCCTTCCCGGTGGCCCGGTCCGCGATGGGATCGGGCGGTCGCGTGGGATCGGGGGGGACGGTCCGGGGATCGGTGGAACCGGCGGTGCTGCCCGGACGCGGCGATGGAATCCGGGCGTGGGGGGAGCGCTTCCGGAATCCGTATGCCTACGCTTACGTCGAAGGCTTTTTAGAGGCGTGTGACAAGTTTCGGCCCCTCCCCGTCCAGCCGCTATCGAAAGGGGTAGGGACGCTTCTGTAATGCATTGATTTGAAACGAGAAAACCACACTTCACCGAAGGTCGTAACGCTTTCGCACAGGCTTTTCCTGACCTCTGGCAAGAGCGCGCGGCAATCGGCATGCTGCGACGCGAAGGATGTCCGGGCTTCCCCCCGCCCGTTTTCCCCTTCCTCCCCCTCCCGCCTGTGGGCCCAGGACCAACGTCCACCAACGTTCGAGGACATCCTCCGATGACCGACCCAAAGACCATTCTCGTGACCGGCGGCGCCGGTTACGTCGGCAGTCATTGCGTGGCGGAACTGCTGGAGCACGGCCACCGCGTCGTCGTCTTCGACAATCTGCGCCAGGGCCACGCCGCCGCCGTCCCGCCCGAGGCCATCTTCGTCCAGGCCGACCTCGCCGACGAATCGGCGCTGGCGCGCGTGTTCGGACAATGGCGCTTCGACGCCGTGTTCCATTTCGCCGCGCTGTCGGTGGTCGGCGAATCGATGCGCGACCCGCACGCCTACCTGCACGGCAACACCGTCACCTCGCTGAACCTGATCCGCGCCGCGGTGGTGGCGGGCGTGCGCAAGCTGGTCTTCTCCTCCACCGCCAACCTGTTCGGCTCGCCGGCCCGCATGCCGATCGACGAGGACGAGGCGATCGACCCCGGCAGCCCCTACGGCGAATCGAAGCACATGATCGAGCGGGCGCTGCACTGGGCCGACCGCTGCCACGGGCTGCGCTCGGCCTGCCTGCGCTACTTCAACGCCGCCGGCGCCCACCCCAACGGCCGGCTTGGCGAGGACCACAGCCCGGAGACGCACCTGATCCCGCTGGTGCTCGACGCGGCGGTCGGCCGGCGCGCCCACATCGAGATCTTCGGCGACGACTACGCGACGCCGGACGGCACCTGCGTGCGCGACTACATCCATGTCTGCGACCTCGCCGACGCCCATCTGCGGGTGCTCGACGCGCTGGAGGAGCGCAGCGTCCGCTACAACCTCGGCAACGGCACCGGCTACAGCGTCCGCGAGGTGATCGCCTCGGTCGAGCGCATCACCGGCCGCCGCGTCCCCGTGGTGGTCGGACCGCGCCGCCCCGGCGACCTGCCGGTGCTGATCGCCTCGTCGGAGCGCATCCGCCGCGACCTCGGCTGGCAGCCGCGCTTCCCGGAGCTGGACGCCATCATCGGCAGCGCCTGGGCGTGGCGCAGCGCCCATCCCAACGGATACCGCGGCTTGGCCGAGGCGGCGGAGTAAGCATGGCGGGACCGGTGACGAACAGCCAGCGCTGGGACGAGTCCTCCGCCGAGGAGTCGGGAGAGGGGCTCGACCTCGCCGACTATCACGGGCTCGCCCGGCTGATCGAGCGGATGCACCGCCGTTACCTCGACGTCGTGCGCGTCAGCCTGCTGAAGCAGGGCATCGAGGATGTCGGGCCGGTGCAGGCGCTGATGATCATGCTGATCGGCGAGGACGAGCTGTCGGTGCGCGACCTGATGGAGCGCGGCTATTACCTGGGCTCCAACGCTTCCTACAGCCTGAAGATCCTGGTGGACGCCGGCTACATCAACCGCGCCGCCAACCAGCGCGACCGGCGGACGGCAAGGCTCCAGCTCACCGACAAGGGCCGCGCCCTGCGGGTCGAGCTGACCAAGCTGGAGCAGCTCCAGGCCGAGGCGCTGGTGCGCAACGAGGCGGAGGTCCGCGACCTGAAGGCGGCCTACCGCACGCTGCGCCGGCTCGACCGCGTGTGGGGCGACATGGTGCGCTATTCCAGCCTGGATTTCGACTGATGGCCGAGACGGGTGATCCGATGGACGCGACCGCGAAGCAAATCCCTCCGAAGCCGGCCTCCCTCTCCTCCCGCGACGTCGAGCGCCTGCTGGCCTCGCCGTCCGCCGAGGCGCGGATCGAGACGATGCGCAAGCTGTTCGACGATCTGGAGGCCGGCGCGCTCAGCCCGGCCGAGCGCTCGCTGGCCATCGAGGTGATGCACTGCTTCGCCGGCGACGCCCAGACGGCGGTGCGCGAGGCGGTGGCCTGGCAGCTCCGCAACAGCCCGCTGCTGACCGGGGATCTCGCCGAGCGGCTGGTCCGCGACGTCGGGCGGGTCGCCTTCCCGATCCTGCGCGACACCGCCGGGCTGACCGACGAGCTGCTGCTCGACGTGCTGTCCGACCCCGATTCCGGCAAGCATCTGGCGGTGGCCGGCCGCGCGAGCGTGTCGGCGCGGGTGTCGGGCGCCATCGCCGAGCATGGCAACGTCATCGCGGTGACCGCGTTGCTGCGCAACGACGGGGCCGACGTGCCGGAGCCGGCGCTGCACCGGGCGCTCGACCGATTCGGCCGCGTCCGCATGGTCAGCGAGGCGGCGGCGACCCGTCCCGGCCTGTCGCTGGCGGTGGTCGAGCGGATGGTCGCCTTCGTGTCGGAGTCGATGCGGGAGACGCTGACGCGGGCGCATGGCCTGTCGCGCGAGCTGGTGGAGCGGCTGGTCGAGCATGGGCGGGAGGCGGCGACCATGCGTCTGCTGCGCCCGGTGCTGCGCGGGGCCGAGGACGTCGATTCGGTGATCCAGTGGCTGCACGCCAACCGGCGCCTGACCCCGGCCCTGCTGTTCCGCGCGCTGTGCGCCGGCGACCTCGCGCTGTTCGCCGCCGGCATGGCCGCCCGCGCCGGCATCCCGCCGGAGAACGCGCGGGCACTCGCCTGGGACGACGGCGAACTGGGAATGGCGGCGCTGCTGAAGCGGGCGCGGGTGGCAAGCGGGCTGTTGCAGCCCTTCCAGGTGGCGGTCGGCGTCGCCAAGCGGACGCGCTACGACGGCGCCGAGGCCGGTCGCGAGGACTTCCAGGCAGAGGTGATCGGCGAGCTGTTCACCGCCTGCACCCCGACGAACGACTGGATGGTGGACGAGCTGCTGGTGCAGCTGTTCGACCAGAAGTCGGACGCGGTGATCGACCGCGCGCTCGACCAGGCGGGGTTGCCCTTCGCACCGGTGCGCATGGCGCATTAGATCGAGTGCGCATGGCGCAGCGAACCGGAGCGAAGGGCGGTTCCGCCCTCAGTTGGCGGCGAAGCAGTAGAGCAGCCCGGCGCCGCCGGTGCTCTTCAGCGCATCCTGGCTGCACCCGCCGCGCGAGGCGTGCGAGCTGTTCCAGGACTTGGCCGGCGGCTGCTCGTCCAGGCCCATGCGGTCGTGGTGGCCGACCATGACGGCGCCCTCGCCGCCGCTGCGGGTCCAGTTGCCGCAGGTCATGTCCCCGGCGCCGGCGAAGGCGGTGCCGTCCGTCTGCGAGCCGGTCAGGATGTCGTGGGTGTTGGGCTGATCGCCCCGCCCGTTGACCACCGCGCCCTTCTCGGTCAGCGCCGTCTGCTTGTTCAGGTTGTTCGTGCCGTGCAGTTCCGCGACGTTGCGGGCGATGATCTCGCCCTTGGCGTTCTGCCAGGGACCGGAACCGATGCGGTCGCGCGCGTTGACCGCCGGCTGGCCGCCCGCCGCCTGGGTGCTGAGATAGGCGCGCCACGTCCGGCTGCCGGCGCCGGCAGCCTGGGCCAGCTGTTGGCAATGGCGGTCCGCCCCCTCCAGCCCGCCGAGGTCGGCGCCCTTGCCGGAGCCGGCGCTGGTGACGAAGAAGGACATGGCGGCGGCCCCGCCCTGCGACGTCTGGGTTTGGGCCTGGACCGACGCGCCGGCCCCCAGCATCAGCAGCGCCGCCGCGATCGGGGTCAGGATTTGCGTGCTCGTCATCTGTTCCTCCCTTGATTCCGCTTGGTTCGGTGGCTTTCGCCGGGGGTGGGACGCCCGGCGTCTCGGCTTTATTCCCCGCACCCCATGCGTCGCACCGCGTCCCCGGTTGGGTGGCCCCGCGCCGGTCCTTCATCGCCGCCATCAGGGCGTTGCGGGCGGTGACCGCGTTGACGACGACCGGCCCGATGTCGGTCGCCAGCGGCACGGCGCAGAGGGAGAGGGGGATCCGTCGTTGTCGCGTCATGCCAGCATCGCGGGCGTCGTGGGAACACGCATAGGGGAGCGGCCGGGCCGCGAATGCAAAGTGAAGGTTTGATGGCGTCCTGGCCAAGCATCCGAAGCGGCCGAACCGGGGCCGGTGGCTTCATCCCCGGCGGCCAGATCGGTGCTGGCCTCCAGGCTGGCCGGGAGTATCATGGGTCGAACCCCGCTCGCTGGAGCGGGAGCGGGCCTTGTCGCGCGATCCGATCGTTCCGACGTGGCGCGAGAAGTGTCCGCCTCTCGATCACAGTCACGAGGAGATCGCAGCATGTCCAACGCCGATCACGCTTCGCCGGACAAAGCCGCCGAGGCTTTCGCGCCGCCGGCTGCCGGGGGGCTGTTGACACCCAAGGAGCTGCGGACGATCACCGAGGAGCATGAGCGGGAGGTCGCCCGCAAGGCGGCCGAGGAGGAGAAGAGGAGGCAGGAGGAGCACGACGCCCTGCGCGACGCCTTCCTGCACCAGCACATCCGCGCGGACGCGCGGGACCGCTTCACCCGTGCCGTCCGCATCGCCGCCGAGAACGGCCTTCGCGAACTGCAACTCCTGCATTTTCCCAGCAGCTACTGCTCGGACGGCGGGCGGGCGATCAACAACTTCGAACCGGACTGGCCGCGCTCACTGACCGGCTACGCCCGCGAGATCCATGAGGCCTACGAGGCCAATCTGAGGCCGCTCGGCTACCGTCTGGAGGCGGCAATCCTCAACTACCCCGGCGGCATGCCGGGCGATGTCGGCCTGTTCCTGCGCTGGTGATGGAAGGCCCGTCGCAGGTCCGGCGTTTCCGGCCGGACTTGCGACGTCGCATAGCGGATTTTCCTCACCCGGCTCCGGCTGGCGCTCCGGCCTTCACGGCATCCCCGCGCCGCGCATCAGCCAGGCCACCCCGCCGAGGAGCAGGGCCGGCGTCCCCAGGCCGACCCAGGCCCGACCCGCGCTGGAGGCCGTGAAGACCCACAGGGTCGCCCCGGTGTGGACGGCGATCCCCAGCAGGGTGGCCGCCAGCACGGCGTCCCCGCGGCCGGGCAGGTCGCCCCGCGCCAGGGCCTGCGGCAGGAGGGCGGTCGCCGCGGCGGTCAGGACATGGCCCCCGGCCACCGCGGCGATGATGCGCGAGAGCACCGCCAGTCGCTGGCGCAGCGGCGCGGGCAGACGGGCCGTCACCCTGGCGGTCTTCCTGATCCTTGTCGGCATGGGGCGGTTCCGTATGGGCGTGGATTGTCCTTGCGGGTCGGGCCGGTTCACGGCTCGGCCGCGGTGCCGGCGACCGATCCCGCAAGGCGCCCGTTCCGTCGCGGCGGCGCTCACGGTGCGCCGGAAGTCCGCTCGTGCCCGCAATCAGGCCCGAGCGGCTTCGGATGCCTTTCCGGGATATCGTAAATGCGAATGATTATCAATATAATTTGTGCGGTTGCCCACCGCTCTGCGGGAGGGACGCGGCGTGAGCGTCCCGCCGCCGCCGGCCGGTTCCGCGTTCCACGGTTTCCGCGCCGTGTTTTTCGCCCCGATCGGGGCAAGAACCATCGCCTGCATGGCTTCCTTCCGGGAATTTTATGATAGGGTCTTGGTGCCGGGGGCCATTCTGGGACTTCAGGCGCGGTGCAGGGCCCAGGTCACGGGACGCCCCGCCGCCGCCCCGGCCTTCGGGACGTGAAAGGGACCTGTCTTGAGCGAAGAGTTGAAAAACGTCACGGCGACGGTGAAGTGGTTCAAGCCGGAAAAGGGTTTTGGGTTCGTCCGCCTTGCCGACGGTTCCGGCGAGGCGTTCCTGCACGCCTCTGTTCTGGCCGCCGCCTCCCTCCCCAACCCGATGGAAGGCACCACCCTGGTCTGCGACATGGCGCAGGGCGCCAAGGGACCGCAGGTCGTCGCCATCCATTCCGTCACCCCGCCGGAAGCTCCCCCGGCCCCGCGCGCCCGCGCGCCGCGCCCGCCCCGTGGCGGCGCCCCGACGGCGGCCGAGACCGGCGAAGCGCCTGCCCCCCGCGCGCCCAAGCCGCCGCGCGAACGCCGCGAGCGTCCTCCCGCCGAACCGGCCGGTCCGGCGGTGATGGCCTATGGCACGGTGCGCTGGTACAACCTCGACAGCCAGTCCGGCCTGATCGAGCCGTGGGAGGACGGGGCCGACGTGTTCTTCGACCGCGCCACCCTGCGCCTGTCCGGCCTGGACATCGTGGCCGACGGCGAGGACGTCCGCTATCTGGCGGTCGGATCGGAGGACGCCCCGGTCGCCCAGCGGGTCGAGCTGATCTGAGGGCTGCGGCACGGGAGGTGCCGGCACAGGGGGGACCGGCGCCGTGGCTCTCCGGTGCCGGTCCCTGCCCTTGTCGAGCGGCATCGCCATCCACTGCGGCGCCGTCGGTCCATCGGTCGATGCACCTCTCTCCCTCTCATTAACTGATAGTGATTATCATTTGCAATAGGCGCCGTCCTGGGATAGGATGCGTCCATGGTTCGGAGATCATGGATCCGCCTCCTCGGATCCCTCTCCATCCTGCGGCGGCGCGGACGCCGGTTCCATGGTTCGGCGCGGGGTCCCTCTCTCCCCCGCGCCGGGCCCGGAGGGGGCCGGCGTCCGCGTGGGCGCCATGCTGCGCAACCGCCCTGGCGGTGGAACCAACCCGGCATCGGGGCCGTTGATCGGAAACACTTCCGATATCGCGAGAAACCCGAGGCGTCCGGCCGATGCGCACACTGTCCGTGTCTTTCCTGACCCTGGCCGCCGCTCTGGCCGCCACGACCCTGGCCGGCTGCGGCGAGCAGGCGACCCTGCCGGTGTCCGCCGGCACCGGCCCGAACCCGACGCTGCCGGAGCCGAAGGAGACGATGTTCCCCACAGTGAACATCGCGACTGTGGCCCGCTGGCCGGATGGCACCGCCCCGACCGCCGCCGCCGGGATGGCGGTGACGCCTTTCGCCACCGGGCTGGACCATCCGCGCTGGCTGCTGCCGTTGCCCAACGGCGACGTTCTGGTGGCCGAAACCAACGCCCCGCCCAAGCCGGAGGACGGCAAGGGCATCAAGGGCTGGGTCATGGGGCTGGTGATGGGCAAGGCCGGGGCGAAGACTCCCAGCGCCAACCGCATCACCCTGCTGCGCGACGCCGACGGCGACGGGGTGGCGGAGGCGCGCTTCCCCTTCCTGGAGGGGCTGAACTCGCCCTTCGGCATGGCGCTGGTCGGCGACACCCTGTACGTCGCCAACAGCGACGCGGTCGTCCGTTTCCCCTACCGCGCGGGCGACACCCGGATCACCGTCCCCGCCACCAAGGTCGTCGACCTGCCGGCCGGGCCGATCAATCACCACTGGACCAAGAACATCATCGCCAGCCGCGACGGCGCCAGGCTCTACGCGACGGTCGGCTCCAACAGCAACGTTGCCGAGAACGGCATCGAGGCCGAGCAGGACCGTGCCGCCATCCTGGAGATCGATCTGAAGACGGGCGCGCGCCGCGTCTTCGCGTCGGGCCTGCGCAACCCCAACGGCATGGACTGGGAGCCGCGCACCGGCGCGCTGTGGACGGCGGTGAACGAGCGCGACGAGATCGGCAGCGACCTCGTGCCCGACTACATGACCTCGGTGAAGGACGGCGGCTTCTACGGCTGGCCCTACAGCTACTACGGCCAGCATGTCGACCAGCGGGTCACGCCGCAGCGCCCCGATCTCGTCGCCAAGGCGATCCCGCCCGACTACGCGCTGGGGCCGCACACCGCCTCGCTCGGGCTGGTCTTCGCCAAACCGGACGCCGGGCGGCCGGGCAGCCTGCCGCCGGCCTTCGCCGAGGGCGTCTTCATCGGCCAGCACGGCTCTTGGAACCGCAAGCCGCACAGCGGCTACAAGGTGGTCTTCGTGCCCTTCGCCCAGGGCCGCCCGTCCGGCGAGCCGGTGGACGTGCTGACCGGCTTCCTCGGCCCGGACGAGACGGCGCGCGGCCGCCCGGTCGGTGTCGCCCTTGCCCGTGACGGCGCCCTGCTGGTTGCCGACGACGTCGGCAACGCGGTCTGGCGGGTCAGCGGCGGCGGCGGGGCCGCTCCGCAATCGGCCGAGCGGCCATAAGCCTTTTTCCCCCATTGCCGGCTCCGTGGCCCGCCGCGCTTCTCCCCCGGGGTAGCGCGGTTTGGCCCCGGCTGGAGTCTTTGGTCAAATTGCACGGACGATTTCTCCTTCCAAGCTTAGTAGGACGCTGTCCGCTTCGGAGAAATGATCCGTCATGCAAACAAACAGGTGTATGGCGAAAATAGTTTCGCTTGAAGCCGCCCGCTTTGTCGCGGCCCTTCTGGTGGTTCTGCACCACGCGACGCTGATTCCGGTGGAGCCCCGCTTTCTCGGCTACCAGCCGCTGAACGGCTACTTCTTCCCCGGCCATATGGGGGTGGAGTTCTTCTTCGTCCTCAGCGGCTTCATCATCATGCATGTGCACCAGGGAGACCTCGGACGACCGAAGCGGCTGGGGAGCTATCTCTGGCGTCGCGCGTCCCGCATCTACCTCCCCTACTGGGCGGTCCTTGCGGTCCTGATCCCGGCCTATCTGTTCACCGGCATGGGCACGGCGGACAAGCGCGACCCGCTCTATCTGCTCTCGTCGATCCTGCTGATCCCGCAGAGTTCGCAGCCGGTGCTGGGGGTTGCCTGGACGCTGACGCACGAGGTGCTGTTCTACGCGCTGTTCGGCCTTTTCATCCTGAATCGCCGCTTCATGGTGCCGGCGATCGCCGGCTGGGTCGCGCTGATCCTGGCGAACCAATATGTCTGGCCGTTGCCCTTCCCCGGCTCCTTCTTCCTCAGCCTGTACAACCTGCTGTTCCTGGCGGGTGTCGGCGGTGCCCTGCTGATCGCCCGCCGCGCCGTGCCGAAGCCCGCGCTGGTGCTGCTGCTGGGGGTGGCCGTGGTGGCGGTGGCCTGGGTGCTGGAACTGGGCGGTCATCTGGGCTGGGATGTCCAGCGCTTCGTCTACGGCGCCGCGTCGCTTCTGGTCGTTCTGGGGCTGGTGGAGCTGGAACGGTCCGGGCGCCTGCGCGTTCCGTCCTGGCTCGGCGCGCTCGGGGCAGCCTCCTACGCCATCTATCTGGTGCACGCGGTGGTGCAGTCGATGGTGCTGAACCTTGCCTTCCACGGCCGGCCCGACGGGTGGCTTTCCGAAGGCACGCTCTTCGCCGCGCTGCTGCTTCTGCCGGTGGTGGCCGGTCTGATCTTCCATCACGGTGTCGAACGGCCGCTGACCCGTCTGGTCCGCGGCATCCCGTCGAGGCGCGCGTCGGGCGGCCCGGTCACCGCGGGGACCTGAGGGCGGCGCCTCCGGACACCGGCTTGGCGTCGAAAGCCGGTGTCCGGGGAAGCGCCGGAGCCCCCCTACGGCCTCATGGGCCGGGGCCTCATGGCCTGCCGGGACCTCACGACTTGGCGGCGATGCCCAGCTTGGCCTGGACGGCGGCGAGGCCGTCCTTGCCGTCCAGCGTGGTGACGCCGGACAGCCAGGCCTTCAGCACGTCGGGGTTCTTCTTCAGCCAGGCCTTGGCGGCGGCGTCCGGCTTCTTGCTGGCGTTCATGATGTCGTCCATCACCGCGTTCTCCATGTCCAGCGTGAAGGACAGGTTGGCCAGCAGCCGGCCGACGTTGGGGCAGTCGGCGGCGTAGCCCTTGCGGGTGTTGGTGCTGACGGTGGCGCCTCCGAAATCCGGGCCGAACCACTCGTCGCCGCCGGCCAGATAGGTCAGCTCGAACGACTTGTTCATCGGGTGCGGGGTCCAGCCCAGGAAGGCGATGAACTTCTTGGCGCGCACCGCCCGCTTGACCTCGGCCAGCATGCCGGCCTCGCTGGACTCGACCAGCTTGAAGCCCTTCAGTCCGAAGGCCTCGGCCTTCAGCATCTTGTCGATGATCAGGTTGCCGTCGTTGCCGGCCTCGATGCCGTAAATCTTGCCGTCCAGCTTGTCCTTGAACTTGGCGAGGTCGGCGAAGCTGGTCAGCCCGGCGTCGGCGGCGTATTTCGGCACCGCCAGCGTGTATTTGGCGCCTTCCAGGTTGACCCGCGTCACCTCGACCGAGCCCTCCTCGACCGCCGGCTTCAGGAAGGTCTCCATCGTCGGCATCCAGTTGCCGAGGAAGACGTCGAGGGATCGGGTCTTCAGCCCGGTGTAGACCAGCGGGACCGAGGTCATGGTGGTGGTCGGCGTGTAGCCCAGCCCCTCCAGCGTCACCGAGGCGAGCGCGGTCGTCGCCGCGATGTCGGTCCAGCCGACGTCGCCGAAGCGCACCGCCTTGCAGGCGGCGGGGTCGGCCGCCTGCGCCGTTCCGGCGAAGGCCAGCGCGGTCGCCGCCAGTGCCGCCGCCATCGCGGTCTTCGCCGCCAGGGCCTTCCAGGACGTCATGCTCGTCAACTCCTCGATCTGTGGGTAAGCGTGGTTGGGTCGTGCGGTTCAAGGGGGGCGATGCAAGGGGCGCGTTTCAAGGGAGCGGCCCCGCTTTTTTCGCCATCGACGGGGCGGCGAAAAGGGCGCATGTGTTGGGCGGGAGGCCAAGGCTCCGGTTGCGGACCGCCTTGGCCGGACAGCGTTTTCGGAACCGTCGGACAGGCCGCATGCCCAAAGTTGGAATGGAACCGATCCGCCGCCGGCAGTTGATCGACGCCACCATCGCGTCGATGGGCAAGCACGGGCTGGCGGACACCACCGTGCAGACGATCAGCCGGGGCGCCGGCGTGTCGCCCGGCATCATCCACCATTATTTCGGCGGCAAGGACGAGCTGCTGGCCGCGACCATGCGCAGCATGCTGGTGCAGCTCCGCACCGACGTGACCGAACGGCTTGCCGCCGCCGGCCTGTCGCCGCGCGCCCGGCTGGAGGCCATCATCGACTGCAACTTCGCCGCCGAACAGTTCCAGCCGCAGGTGGTCGCCGCCTGGCTGGGCTTCTGGGCGCAGGCGCCGCACAACCCGGCGCTGTCGCGCCTGCAACGGATCAACGCGCGCCGTCTGCACTCCAACTTCCTGCACAGCCTGCGCGCCCTGCTGCCGCCCGAGCGGGCCGAGCGGGTCGCGGTCGGGCTGACGGCGATGATCGACGGGCTGTGGCTGCGCTTCGCGCTCAGCGGCGGCCTCAGCGGGGAGATGGACGGTCGCGAGGCGCGCGCCGTGGCGATCGGCTATCTCGATGCCGAACTGGGCAAGTAGTCGCGGACGTGCCCCCACCCCAACCTTTCCCCGCTGGGCGGGGGTGAGCGTAGGGCGCATTCCTCCCCAGCCCAGCGGGGAAAGGTTGGGGGCGGGGTGTAACGTCACCGCGCCTTCCCTCCCCTGCCGGTGCCGAAGCTCTGGGTGATGCGGTCGATCACGACCGCCAGCAGCACGACCGCCAGCCCGCTCTCCACCCCCAGCCCGATGTCGAGCCGCTGGATGCCCTGAAGCACGACGTTGCCCAGGCCGCCCGCCCCGATCATCGAGGCGACGACGATCATCGACAGCGCCATCATCATGGTCTGGTTGACCCCGGCCATGATCGAGGGCAGCGCGTTGGGCAACTGCACCTTGAACAGGAGCTGGTGGTCGCGGCAGCCGAAGGCGCGGCCGGCCTCGACCAGTTCCGCCGGCACCTGCCGGATGCCGAGCGCGGTCAGCCGCACGGCCGGCGGCATGGCGAAGATGACGGTGGCGATGATGCCCGGCACCCGCCCCAGCCCGAAGAACATCACCGCCGGGATCAGGTAGACGAAGGCCGGCATCGTCTGCATCAGGTCGAGCAGCGTCTTCCCCAGCCCGTCGGCGACCCGGCTGCGCGCCATCCAGATGCCGAGCGGCACCCCCGCCGCCAGACTGAGCGCGGTCGAGGCCAGCACCAGCCCGAGCGTCGAGACGGTCGGCTCCCACAGATCCATGGCGAAGATGGCGGCGAAGGCCAGGGCCGTGAACAAAGCGAAGCCCTTGCCGACGCGCCACAGCGCCGCCGCCGTGATCGCCCCGCCGAGCGCCCAGGGCGGCGCCCCCAGCAGCGCCCCGTCGATGGCCCCGCCGAAGCCGTCCACCACCGCGGCCACGACGTCCAGCGCCGGCTGGCCGTGGTCGAGGATCGCGTTGACCAGCCGTTCCGACCACACCCCGATGCCGCCGCCGATGGCTGCGGCGAGTTCCTCACCCATCGCCGAGGCTCCCGCGGTCGAGCGTCTCCAGCAGGGCGGCGCGCGAGACGACCCCGAGGAAAACCCCCTGCCCGTCCACCACCGGCAGCGGGCAGGGCGCCGTCGCCACCCGGCGCAGCAGCGCGTGCACCGGCGCGTCGCCGGCCGCCGGCTCCACCCCGTCGAGCAGGTCGGCGCCGTCGCGCGACAGGACCCCCCGGAAGCGGCCGGCGCGGTCGCGGACATAGCCGTAGCCGGCGCCGAGCTCGCTCAGCCGCCGCAGGGCCGGGCGGCGGTCGTCGGCCTCGTCGAGCAGCACGGTGGCGGCGTCGCAGCGGGCGAGGTCGCGCGCGCGCAGCACGCGGGAGGAATCCACCCCGCGGAAGAAGGCGCGGACATAGTCGTCGGCTGGCTCGCGCAGGATCTCCGCCGGAGTGCCGATCTGGACGATGCGGCCGTCCTCCATCACCGCGATGCGGTCGGCGATGCGCATCGCCTCCTCCGCGTCGTGGGAGATGAAGACGATGGTGCGCGCCTGCTCGCGCTGGAGGCGCAGCAGCTCGTTCTGCATCTCGGCGCGGATCAGCGGGTCGAGGGCGGAAAAGGCCTCGTCCATCAGCATGATGGTCGGGTTCTTGGCGAGCGCGCGGGCCAGCCCGACACGCTGCTGCATGCCGCCCGACAGCTCGCGCGGGTAGCGTCCGGCGTAGGCGCCCAGGCCGACCTGCTCCAGCGCCTGGAGGGCGGCGGCGCGGCGGGCCGCCTTGCCGACCCCGGCCACCTCCAGCCCGAAGGCGGCGTTCTCCAGCGCGGTGCGGTTGGGCAGCAGGGCGAAGGATTGGAAGACCATGCTCATGTCGCGGCGCAGCACCTCGACCAGCGCCCGCCTGGGCAGCCGGGTCAGGTCGCGGCCGTACAGCCGGATCTCGCCGCGGCTCGGCTCGATCAGCCGGTTGAGCAGCCGGACCATCGTCGACTTGCCCGATCCGGACAGCCCCATGATGACGAAGATCTCGCCGGCCCGGATGTCGAAGCTGGCGTCCACCACCCCGACATTGACGTTCAGCCGGCGCAGCACCTCGGCCTTGCTGGCGCCGGCCTCCAGGAGCGACAGGGCCGGGCGCGGGTCGTCGGCGAAGATCTTGCAGAGACGACGGACCTCCAGGCGCACTTCCGCCGGTCCCGTCGAAGACGAGGCGGTTTCGGAAGGCAGGATCAGCGTCATGAGGGCGGCCTCGGTCGCGATGATGTCCCGGAAACCGGGAAAGGCCGTAGATTGCCCCGAGCACCCCGTCGCGGTCGAGAGCGCGTTTCATCTGAATTGCATTTTGGTGATCGGGCCGTGGCGGCAGCGACAACAGGCCGCGCTTTGTTTTTTATTGAACGCTCAATCAAGAAAGAGTCGTTGCGGGACGGGCCGCCGCTTCGCATGAAATCGACGGCCTGCAAATATTCCGGGCAACCGCCTCCCCTTGTTTCACCAAGACGGCAAGTGAAAAATGGAAAATTCGTCCCGCCTCAGGGTTTTGCCTGACTGCCCAAAAACGTCCGTTGGCCAATAATCCGGGGAAGACGTTGCGTTTGTGCTTCCGTTGCCTGCGCACAACTTTTCTCGGAGAAATTTGATGAAGGTTTCAACGAAGATACTGATGCCTGTCGTCATACTCTCCGGGGTGGCGGCGACGGTGGGCGGAATTTCCATGTGGGGTTTCCAGCGCACCGGCGACGCAACGCTGGCGCTGCTGCACACCAACCGGATGGTGCTGACCGCGTCGGAGCTGCGGTCGGTCAGCCGCGCCTTGCAGCGCGACGCGCTGAACCTGATCGCGGAGGATGCGAAGGGGCAGGCGGAGCTGAAGGGCCGCTTCGCCGGGCGTCTGGAGGAGATGGACCACGGCATCAAGGCGCTGGCCGGTTTCCTCGCCGACGGCGGGCGTGAACAGGACCGCGCCATCGCCGGTTTGCAGGCCAAGGTCGCCGGCACCCTGGCGCGCGTCCGAGACCTCGCGCTCGCCGGCAAGCCGGCGGAGGCCGAGGCGCTGTTCCAGTCCGACCTGCGCGGCGAGGAGCGCGCCGCCTCCCGGCTGACCGACCCGCTGATCGAGGAGGGCGCGCGGGAGATCGAGCGGCTGACCGCCGATCTGGAGCGGGTCGAGGGCTTCGTCCGGACGCTGGTGTGGACGGTCGGGCTGTTGGGGATCCTGGCCGGCGTGCTGCTGTCGCTGCTGATCGCGCGCCGTGGCATCGTCCGGCCGCTCGGCCGGCTGACCGACGCGATGAGCAAGCTGTCGCGCAAGGAGTATGGCATCGACCTGTCCGACACGGCGCGCACCGACGAGGTCGGCACCATGGCCGGCGCCGTGGCGGTGTTCCGCGACGCCATGCGGACCGCCGACCGGCTGGAGGCCGAGCAGGCCCAGGCCCGCCTGGCGCGGGAACGGCGCGCCGCCGAGGTCGAGCGGCTGATCGCGGGCTTCGAGGCCGGAATCGGCGACATCCTGCACACCGTGACCGCCGCTGCGATCGAGCTGGACGCCACCGCCCGCAGCATGACCGGCATCGCCGAGCGGACCAACGCCCGCGCATCCGCCACCGCCCGCGCCGCCGAGGAGGCGTCGGTCAACGTCCAGACCGTCGCGTCCGCCTCCGAGGAGTTGAGCATCTCGATCACCGAGATCAGCGGGCAGGTCGCCCGCTCGACCGACATCGCCAACCGGGCCGGCGAGGAGGCCGGCCACACCAACGCCCAGGTCCAGGGGCTGGTCGAGCAGGCCCAGCGCATCGGCGAGATCGTCCGGCTGATCACCGACATAGCCTCGCAGACCAACCTGTTGGCCTTGAACGCAACGATCGAGGCGGCGCGCGCCGGCGAGGCCGGCAAGGGCTTCGCCGTGGTCGCCAGCGAGGTCAAGAGCCTTGCCAACCAGACCGCCAGGGCCACCGAGGACATCTCCGGCCAGATCGCCTCGATGCAGGGCGCCACCGACGGGGCGGCGCGGGCCATCCACGGAATCGGCCGCACCATCGGCACGATCCGCGAGGTCGCCGCCTCCATCGCCGCGGCCGTCGAGGAGCAGGGGGCGGCGACCGGCGAGATCGCCCGCAACGTCCAGGAGGCGGCGTCCGGCACCCAGGCCGTCACCAGCAACATCGTCAGCGTCAGCGAGGCCGCCAACCAGACCGGCGCCGCCGCCTCCCAGGTGCTCGGCGCGTCCGGCGAGCTGGCGCGCCAGTCGGATCGGCTGAAGGGCGAGGTCGAGCGCTTCCTGGTCGGCATCCGCGCCGCCTGATCCCCGCTTTTCCACCCGCTTAGCCTGGGCGTCCCGCGTCTTCGCGGTCGTGGGGGAACAAAAGGTTACGAAAGAACAAAATTGGCATCAATTATCAGAAAAATTACACTGTATCCTGTGCGGTTTCCATGGTTGAATGTCTGAGTATCATACTCCGTTATGCAGCGTTCGTTCAACCGGACGTCTTGCGGATGGCGGCTTGCCCGAAAGGGCAGCGCCTGCTGAATTCGGCGCAACATCGGCATCGGGGCTTTTGGAAAGGGTGATCAAGAGATGAGCGCGGCTGTGTCCAATGGTCAGATCCGGAGATTCTCGACCTTCTCCATCACCCCCGACGACCTCGCCCTGTTGCGTGGCAACCGCGATTTCGCGGAGCGGCAACTCCCCGGCCTGCTGGCGGAATGGCACGGGCTGTTCGCGGAATGGCCGGAGATCCAGGCGGCGCTGAAGCTGCCGGAGGTCCATGCCGCCCGCGTCGAGCATTGGACCCGCGCCGCCTCCGGCCGCATCGACGACGGCTTCGAGGACTCGGCGCGGCGGCTGGCGACCGCCTTCTACCGGAACGGCGTTCCCGGCTATGCCGTGGCGCTCTGCCATTACACGGTCAGCGCCGGCATCATCCGCGCGCTGGATCTGGACGGCAGCCAGGAATCGGGGCCGATCGCCGGGCTGCTCGGCGGCGCCGCGCGCCGGACCCGCGCGGCGATGCGGGACGCGCTGACCAAGGTCACCTGGATGGACCTGGAACTGCTGATGGAGACCTACGCGTCCGCCGAGGCCGAGAGCCAGCGCGCCACCCTGGCGGAGCTGGCCGGCAATTTCGAGGGCAGCGTCCAGAGCATCGTCGCCGGCACCGTCGCCGCATCGGACCAGATGCAGGCC
Source organism: Azospirillum agricola (assembly GCF_020005195.1). Classification (NCBI taxonomy): domain Bacteria; kingdom Pseudomonadati; phylum Pseudomonadota; class Alphaproteobacteria; order Rhodospirillales; family Azospirillaceae; genus Azospirillum; species Azospirillum agricola. The sequence continues at coordinate 210,898 of NZ_JAIFZR010000001.1, read as the reverse complement.
CACGCCCGGCGGATGAGCGAGATCGCGTCGGCCGCCAGCCGGCAATCGACCGAGGTTGCCTCGGAGACCGAGCAGGCCTCGGCCAGCATGCAGACGGTGGCGAGCGCGTCGGAGCAGCTCGCGACCTCCATCGCCGACATCAGCCGCCACGTCAGCGAGACCTCGCGCATCTCCAACGCGGCGGTCGCCGAGGCGGAGCGCACCAAGGCCACGGTCAGCGGGCTGGTCGAGGCCGCCCAGCGGATCGGCGAGGTGGTCAGCCTGATCAACAGCATCGCCAGCCAGACCAACCTGCTGGCGCTGAACGCCACCATCGAGGCGGCCCGCGCCGGGGAGGCGGGAAAGGGCTTCGCCGTCGTCGCCAGCGAGGTGAAGAACCTCGCCAACCAGACGGCGAAGGCGACGGAGGACATCTCCAGCCAGATCACCGGCATGCAGAACGCCGCCGGCAGCGCCGCCGGGGCGATCCAGGACGTCGGCAAGACGATCACCCAGATCAACGAGATCGTCACCGCCGTCGCCGCCACGGTGGAGGAGCAGACCGCCGCCACCCAGGAGATCACCCGCAACGTGCAGGAGGTCGCGGTCGGCGCCCGTCGCGTCACCGCCTCGATCGGCAACGTCACCCGCTCCTCGACCGAGACCGGCGACATCGCGCGCGAGGTGCTGGAGGCCGCCGGCACCCTGCACGGGCAGGCGGACGGGCTGAGCCGGGGCGTCGGCGACTTCCTGACCCGCATCCGCTCGGTGCGCTAGCCCGCCGTCCGGGGAGCGGTTCCGGCCGGGACCGCTCCCGGCCCGCGCATGGCAGCCGCCACATCCGGCGCCCCCCGCGCGGCTGGACGGGACCGCCCCCGGCCGGCACCATGACCGCCTTCGATCGGCTGGGGCGTCTGGGGTTTGGAATGGTGTGGAAGAGAGCCGCCGGGCAATGGGCGGGGCTGCTCGCGCTGTCGGCCGGGCTGACGCTGGGGCTGGACGCCGTCGCCCTGCCCGCCGCCTGGCTGATCGGGCCGATGGTCGCGGCCATTGCGCTGGGGGTCGGCGGCGCGGTGATCCGGGTGCCGGGCAGCGGCTTCATCGGGGCGCAGGCGGTCATCGGCTGCCTCGTCGCCCACGCCGTCACGTCGGACATCCTGCTGTCCATCGTCCAGAACTGGCCGCTGATGCTGGCGACGGTCGGCGTCACCGTGCTGGTCAGCGGCATCGTCGGCTGGCTGTTCGTGCGCTATGGCAGCCTGCCCGGCACCACCGCCGCCTGGGGCACCTCGCCGGGCGCCGCCGCGGCGATGGTCGCCATGGCCGGGGAGTACGGCGCCGACGCGCGGCTGGTCGCGGTGATGCAGTATCTGCGCGTCGTGCTGGTGGTGCTCAGCGCGTCGATCGTCTCGCACATCCTGATGGACGGGGGGGCTCCGGCGGCGAACGCGCCGGTCGCGCCGGTGGAGGCGCTCGACCCGCTGGGCTTCATGGCGACGCTGGCGGTGGCCGGGGTCGGCGGCTGGGCCGGCACGCGCTTCCGCGTGCCCTCGGGGGCGCTGCTGGTGCCGATGGTCGCCGGGGCGCTGCTCCAGGCCGGCGGCGGCGTCACGCTGCAACTGCCGCACCCGCTGCTGACCGTCACCTACGCGGTGCTGGGCTGGAGCATCGGCCTCCGTTTTACCCGCGAGGTGCTGGGGCACGCCTTCCGCGCCATCCCGCAGATGCTGCTGTCGACCGGGCTGATGATCGCCCTGTGCGGGGTGTCGGCCTGGATCCTGGTGACGCTGCTGCCGACCGATCCGCTGACCGCCTATCTGGCGACCAGCCCCGGCGGGCTGGATTCGGTGGTGGTCATCGCGCTCGGCGCCAACGTCAACCTGCCGCTGGTGCTGGCGTTGCAGACCCTGCGGCTGTTCGTCGTCGTCCTGTCCGGCCCGCCGCTGGCCCGGCTGATCGCCCGCTACGCCTGACCCCGCGCGTCGGAAAGGCGGGCCTCACCCGCGCCCGGCCGTCAGCTCAGCCTCGATGGCGGCGGCCAGATCCTCGATGCGGTACGGCTTGGGCAGGACGTGGAACGCCTCCATCCCCATCAGATCCTCGTTGTAGCCGGTGGTCAGCAGCACCGGCAGGCCGGGGCGCAGGCGGCGGATCTCGCGCGCCAGATCGACGCCGCTGACCGTTCCCGGCATGACCACGTCGGAGAACAGCAGGTCGGCCGGCTCGCCGCCGCGCAGGCGGACCAGCGCCTCGTGGCCGTTGACCGCATGGGCGACCGTGTAGCCCATCTCCTCCAGCGCCGCCCTCACCACCGGGGCGACCAGCGGGTCGTCCTCCACCATCAGGATGCGCAGGCCGCGTCCGGGCGGGGCGGCGCCGTTCCCGGCCATCGGTTCGCCGGCCGCGTCGCTCACCTTGTCGCAGGTGGCGCGCGGCAGCAGCAGGGTCACGGTGGTGCCATGGCCGGGGGCGCTGTCGACCATCACCGTGCCGCCCGACTGGCGGGCGAAGCCGTAGACCTGGGACAGGCCGAGCCCGGTGCCCTTGCCGACCGGCTTGGTGGTGAAGAAGGGTTCGAAGGCGTGCGCCGTCACCTCCGGCGCCATGCCGGTTCCGGTGTCGGTGACGCGGATGCGCAGGAAATCGCCGGCCAGCCCGTCCGGTCCCGGCCCGCCGGTGGCGGCTCCGCCCAGCGTGACGTTGCAGGCGGCGATGACGAGGCGCCCGCCGCCGGGCATGGCGTCGCGCGCGTTGACGGCAAGATTCAGCACCGCCAGCTCGAACTGTGTCGGATCGGCCTCCACCGCCCACAGCCCGGTGGCGAGGTCCATCGAGACCTGGATGTCGGCGCGCAGCGCGCGCTCCAGCAGGCCGGTCATGCCGAGCAGCCGGTCGCGCAGGTCGAAGGGCTCGGGGTGCAGGCTCTGCTTGCGGGCGAAGGCCATCAGCTGCTGGACCAGCCGCGCCCCGCGGTCCACCGCCTGCCGCCCGGCGTCGATCAGCGGCGCCACCCCCGGCCGTTCCCCGGCGCGCCGGCCGATCAGTTGCAGGCAGCCGGACATGGCCTGGAGCAGGTTGTTGAAATCGTGGGCGATGCCGCCGGTGAGCTGGCCGATCGCCTCCATCTTCTGGCTCTGGCGGAGCTGCTCGCGGGCGCGTTCCAGCTCGGCGTCGCGCTCCTTCCCGGCGGTGATGTCGCGGGCGACGCCGTAGACGAGGCCGTTGTCGAGCACCGCCGCCCAGGACAGCCAGCGGTGGGTGCCGTCGCGGCAGCGGAAACGGTTCTCGTAGTTCAGCGTCGGAGTCCCGGCCGCCAGCCCGGCGACCTTCCGCCGGCTGCGCTCGTGATCGTCAGGGTGCTCCATCCAGGTGGCGGTCCGCCCGACGATCTCCGAATCCGACCAGCCCAGCGTCCGGCTCCAGGCCGGGTTGACGCTCAGAAGCACGCCGTCCAGGTCGGCGATGCACAGCAGATCCTGCGACACCGCCCAGATGCGGTCGCGCTCGCGCGTGCGCTCGGCGACGCGGGCCTCCAGCTCGGCGTTCAGCGCGCGCAGGGCGATCTCGGCCCGCTTGCGTTCGGTCACGTCGTGCAGCGTGCCGACCAGCCGCACCGGGTGTCCGTCGCCGTCGCGCAGGAAGTCGGCGTGGCGGGAGAGCCAGCGCTCCTCGCCGGTGTCGGCGCGGCGGATGCGGTATTCCACGGCCGTCGCCGCGCTGCCCGCCGCCCGGCTGCCGTCGTTGGAGGACAGCGCCCGGTCCTCCGGCACCAGCATGCCCTCGAACAGGGCGGCCGGGGCGCTTTCCATCGGCTCCAGCCCCCACAGGCGGAAGAACATGTCCGAGCCGGTCAGGGTGGAGCCGGCGATGTCGACCTCGAAGGTGCCGACCCGGCCGGCTTCCTGCGCCCGGCGCAGCCGGCTCTCGCTGCCGCGCAGCGCCTCCTCGATGGCCTTGCGTTCGGTGATGTCCACCGTCACGCCGGATATGCGCAGCGGCGCGCCCTCGGGGCCCGACAGGCGGCGTCCGTGGCTCGACACCCAACGCATCCCGCCGTCCGAAAGCAGGCGGTACTCGATGGTGAAGCGGCGGCCGTCCCGCATCGCCGCGTCCAGGCAGCGCCGGACGCCGTCACGGTCCTCCGGCAGGATGCCGTCGACGAAGTCGGACAGCGGCGCCCCGGCCGCCGCCGCCGCCGGATCGACCGAGAAGAGCCGCGCGTAGGCGGCGTCGGTGTGGACACGGCCGCCGACGACATCCCAGTCCCACACGCCGACCGCCGCCGCCGCGTCCAGCGCGTGGCGCAGCCGCTCCTCGCTGCGCTCGGTGGCGCGCATGGCGTGGATGCGCGCGGTGGTCTCGATCACGGTGCAGAGCACCCCGGCGACCCGCCCGCTTTCATCGGGAACCGGGCTGTAGAACAGGTCGCACCACACCTCCTCCGGCGCGCCGTTGCGCTCCAGCAGGAAGAGATGGTCGGTGTGGGCCTGCACCTCGCCGCGGAAGCCCTTCTCCAGGATGGCCCGGTTCCAGTCCCAGATTTCCGGCCAGACGCCGGGGACGGTGCCGCCCAGCGCCTGGGGGTGCTTGCCCCCGGCGATCCGCGCGTAGCCGTCGTTGTAGACCATGCGGTGGTCCGGCCCCCACATCAGCACCATCGGAACCGGCGAATGCACCACCAGATCGACGACCGTGCGCAGGCTCCGCGGCCAGTCCGCGATGGGGCCGAGGCTGGTCGCCGACCAGTCGAAGGCCGCGACCAGCGCGCCGGTCGGGCTGTCGCTCAGCGTCAGGAGATGCCGGTCCATGGCATCCTGGTGGTCTGGCGGGCGGTCCAGGGCGTGGTCTCCTCGGTCCAAGGTCCCACTGTCATAGCGAAACCGGCCGGGTCGCGGCAATCCAACAAGAGCGGATAGGCCGTCCGGGAAAAGCGACAAGCGCGGCGGCGCCCGCTATTCTTGGCTTTCCCTGCAAAGTTATTCCCCGATCTGGAGTTCCCCGGCGATGACCGACCACCCCCACCGTCCGGAGACCGTCGCCGCCGGCGCGCTCGGCTACGAGGACGCGGACAGCGGCGCCATCATCCCGCCGATCCACCCCTCCACCACCTACATCCGCGACCCCGACAACGCCTACGGCCGGGGCCGGGTCTACGCCCGCGCCGACAACCCGACCTTCGACACGCCGGCCCGCACGCTGAGCGCGCTGGAGAACGGCGCCGACACGCTGCTGTTCGCCTCGGGCATGGCGGCGGCGACGGCGGTCTTCCAGGCGCTCGACCCCGGCGACCATGTGCTGGTGCCGGACGTCATGTACTGGGCGCTGCGCAACTGGCTGCACGGATCCGCCACCCGCTGGGGCCTGCGGGTCGAGGGCGTCGACACCAGCGACAGCGACGCGGTGCGCGCCGCGCTCCGCCCCGGCGAGACCAGGCTGGTGTGGGTGGAGACGCCGGCCAACCCGCTGTGGACGGTCACAGACATCGCCGCCGTCGCCGGGCTGGCGCACGAGGCCGGCGCCCGGCTGGCGGTGGACAGCACGGTGGCGACGCCGGTCCACACCCGCCCGCTCGACCTCGGCGCCGACCTCGTCATGCATTCGGCGACCAAGTACCTGAACGGCCATTCCGACGTGATCGCCGGCACGCTCACCACCGCCCGCAAGGACGAGCATTGGGCGCGCATCAAGGCGGTGCAGGGCCAGCAGGGCGGCATCCTCGGCAGCTTCGAGGCGTGGCTGCTCCAGCGCGGCCTGCGCACCCTGTTCGCCCGCGTCCGCTGGCAGAGCGCGGCGGCGCAGGGGCTGGCCGAGAAGCTGCTGGCGCATCCGGCGGTGTCCGACGTGCTCTACCCCGGCCTGCCCGGCTTCCCCGGCCACGGCATCGCCGCGCGCCAGATGACCGGCGGCTACGGCGGCATGCTGTCGATCCGCGTCAAGGCCGGCACCCAGGCGGCGATATCCACAGCCGCCAACGTCGGCATCTGGCGCCGCGCCACTTCGCTGGGCGGGGTGGAGAGCCTGATCGAGCACCGATCGAGCATCGAGGGGCCGAACTCCCCGGTGCCGGGCGACCTGCTGCGCCTGTCGGTCGGCCTGGAGTCGCCCGACGACCTGTTCGCGGATCTCGACCAGGCGCTGCGTCGCGCCGGTTGACGTGCTTTTTGGCGTGGATGAACACGGATGCCGGCTGCGCCGGCTCACGGATGAACGGGATCAAGACGCAACAAAATCCGTGTTCGTCCGTGGATATTCGCGTTCATCCGTGTCTCGGGACGGCGCCCCTTGTGACCGTCACCGATCAACCGGCACGCGCCGGTTGCCTGCCTCGCGCCAGACACGGTTGACGGGCTTGCCGTGCTTTCGGAGGATGGCGGCGAACGCGGATCCCGAATCCGCCCGCCGCCACGCAAGGATGCGTGGGTGAACGGCTGATCCAACGGCGAGGACCCAATCCATGGCGCACCGTCTGTCCACCCTGACCCGGGCCGCGCTGGTCGCGCTGGCCGTCGCCGCCCCGGTGGCGCTGCCGGCGGCCTCCGCCCTCGCGGCGCCGCCGGCCCAGCAGAAGACCCAGGTTCCGGGCTATTACCGGATGGCGCTGGGCGCCTTCGAGGTGACGGCGCTCTACGACGGCTACATCGACCTCGCCCCCACCCTGTTGACCGGGGTCAGCGCCGGCGACCTGCAAAGCCTGCTCGCCCGCATGTTCCAGGAGGCGACGCCGGGCGTGCAGACGGCGGTGAACGCCTTCCTGGTCCACACCGGCTCCAATCTGGTGCTGGTCGACGTCGGGGCGGCCGGCGCCTTCGGCCCGACGCTGGGCGGCCTGCGCGCCGCCATCCGCGCCGCGGGCTACGAGCCGGCGCAGATCGACACGGTGCTGCTGACCCATCTGCACGCCGACCACGCCGCCGGGCTGCTGACCCCGGACGGCAAGCCGCTGTTTCCCAACGCCGAGGTGCGGGCGGCCAAGGAGGAGGCCGATTTCTGGCTCGACGAGGCGACCGCCGCCAAGGCGCCCGACGGGATGAAGCCCTTCTTCAAGATGGCGAGCGACTCCGTGGCGCCCTACCGCGCCGCCGGCCGCTTCAAGACGTTCCAGGGCGGCGCCGAACTGCTGCCGGGGATCACGCCGGTCGCGGCGTTCGGTCACACCCCCGGGCACACCGGCTACCTCATCGCGTCGGGTGGCAAGAGCCTGCTGGCCTGGGGGGACATCATCCACAACCACGCCGTCCAGTTCCCCCGGCCGGAGGTCGCCATCGAGTTCGACACCGACCAGCCCAAGGCGGTGGCGACCCGCAAGGCGATCCTGGCCGACGCGGCGCGCGACCGGCTGTGGGTGGCGGGCGCCCACCTGCCCTTCCCCGGCATCGGCCATGTCCGCGCCGAGGGGAACGGTTACGCCTGGGTTCCGGTGGAGCATGGCCCGCTGCGCGCCGACCGCTGAGGGAGCGGGCCGGCGGCACGCCCCGCCGGCCTGTCCCGCCGTCCCATTCCGATCGTGATAGCCATAAGGCGGTTAGGGCTTGACAGTGCGAACGATTCGCGACGTTAATCCGTGAAAATCATTCGCACTTGCACAGGTTCACTCTCGCCCGCCCACGGGCTCACCGCCGTTCGAGGAGACCTCCATGTCGAAGCGCGCTGCCGGCCTTGCCGCCGTGGCCGTTGTTGCTCTGCTGCCCTTCGCCGCCCATGCCCAGACGGCCAAGCCGGCCTACAAGGACGTCGCGAAGACCTACGCCGACATCGCCCACGCCGCCTATGAGGACTCCGCCAACGGCGCCAAGGCGCTGAAGACGGCCATCGACGCGCTGGTCGCCCAGCCGACCGAGGAGAACCTCGCCAAGGCCCGCACCGCCTGGCTGAACGCCCGCGTGCCCTACATGCAGACCGAGGCCTTCCGCTTCGGCAACCCGATCGTCGATGCCTGGGAGGGCAAGGTCAACGCCTGGCCGCTCGACGAGGGCCTGATCGACTATGTTGACGAGTCCTACGGCGGTGGCGAGAGCAACCCCTACGCCAAGGCCAACGTCATCGCCAACCCGAAGATCACGGCCGGCGGCAAGACGATCAACGCCTCCAAGATCACCAAGGAGCTGCTGGCCGACAAGCTGCACGAGGCCGGCAAGGTCGAGGCGAACGTCGCCACCGGCTACCACGCCATCGAGTTCCTGCTGTGGGGCCAGGACCTGCACGGCACCGGTCCGGGCGCCGGCGAGCGCAAGGCGACCGACTACGCCAAGGGCAAGGACTGCACCAACGGCAACTGCGACCGCCGCGCGCAGTTCCTGAAGGTCGCCAGCCAGATGCTGGTCGAGGATCTGGGCGAGATGGTCGAGGCCTGGGGCGCCAAGGGCAAGGCCCGCGCCTCGATCGCCAAGGCCAAGGAGGAGGAGGGCGTCGCCCGCATCCTGACCGGCCTCGGATCCTTGAGCTACGGCGAGCTGGCCGGCGAGCGCATGAAGCTCGGCCTGATGCTGCACGACCCGGAGGAGGAGCATGACTGCTTCTCCGACAACACGCACAACTCCCACTACTACGACCAGGTCGGCATGGTGAACGTCTATGGCGGCACCTACAAGCGGACCGACGGCAAAATCGTGTCGGGCGCGTCGCTGTCGCAGCTCGTGGCCGCCAAGTCGGCCGAGGCCGACGCCCAGGTGAAGCAGGCGATGGCCGCGACCACCAAGTCGATGCAGGCGATCAAGGACACGGCCGACAGCCACAAGATGGCCTACGACCAGATGATCGGCGCCGACAACCCCGAGGGCAACAAGCTGGTCTCCGACGCGGTGGACAGCCTCGTCGCCCAGAAGAAGGCGCTGGAGGGCGCCGTCGCGGCGCTGGGTGTGTCGATCAACGTCCAGGGCTCCGACAGCCTTGACGACCCGTCGAAGATCGGCAAGTAAGGGTCCGGCAATCCTCCGACCCAGCGGTTTCGGCCCCGTTCCCCGCGTCGGGACGCTGCCCTTTCCCTTCCGGGCCAACGCGCGCGGGGGGACGGGGCCGGGAACCGCCTCGTCGTTTTTGTTCTCCGTGTGCCTGTACGGACGCCTGCCATGACGCATCCCTTTGAGTCCCGTTTGTCCCGCCGTGCCCTGTTGCGGGCGGGCGGGGTGGCTCTGGCGGCGTCGGCGGTGGGCGGCGGATCGACCGGCGCCGCTCCCCTCCCCGCCCCGCGCGGCGCCGCTCCAGGCGATCCGGCGGCCGGCAGCCTTGTCGAGGTGGAACTGGTCGCCAAGCAGCGGTTCCAGCGCATCCTGGCGGAACCGGCGGGCCCCTCGCCGCTGATCACCTACGCCGAACGCTTTCCCGGCCCGGTGATCCGCATGCGCAAGGGCCAGCGGCTGCGCGCCACGCTGGTCAACGAGCTGGAGGAGCACACCTCGATCCACTGGCACGGCATCCGCCTGCCCAACGCCGAGGACGGCGTTCCCTTCCTGACCCAGCCGGCGACCAAACCAGGCGAGCGGCACGTCTACGAATTCACCCCGCCCGATTCCGGTTCCTTCTTCTTCCACCCCCATTGCAACACGGTGGAGCTGCTGGGGCGCGGTCTGGCCGGCGCCCTGATCGTCGAGGAGGAGGGCGGCCCCAAATTCGACGCCGACCTCGTCTGCATGATCAAGGATTGGATCCTCGACAAAACCGGGGCGTTCGGCGCCTTCACCAGCGACCGCGGCGCCTCGCGCGCCGGGACCTTCGGCGGCGTTTCCACCGTCAACGGGCTGATCGAGCCGGTGATCGACGTGCCGGCCAACGGCGACGTCCGCGCCCGCTTCTACAACGTCGACAGCAGCCGGGTCATCGACCTGAAGGTCGAGGGGGCGGACGCCTGGATCATCGCGGTGGACGGCAACCCGCTGCCGCCCCGCCCGCTCGACGGCTGGCCGATGGGCCCGGCGATGCGGGTCGACGTGGTCTTCCGCGCGCCGAGGGAGGCCGGTAGGACGATCCGTCTGCTCAACGTCTATTCCGCCGAGCCCAAGCCGCTGGCCGTCTTCCGCGCCGCCGGCCCGACCCTGCCCAACAAGCGCTTCGCCCCGCGCGCCCTGCCGGCCGCCGACATCCCGAAGCCGGACCTGAGAAACGCCCAGGTCATCCCGATGGCCTTCTCGGCGACCGCCGTGGCGCAGGTCTTCGACGAGGCGCTGCTGACGACCCTGCCCTACGCCGATTCGCTGTGCCTGTCGCAGAAGACCTTCTGGGCGATCAACCAGCAGAGCTGGCCGGAGGGCGGGCACGAGCGGCTGCCGCCGCCGATCACCACGCTGGAGCTGGGGCGCAGCTACGTCTTCGAGCTGGCCAACCTGACGCCGCACCTGCACCCGATCCACATCCACGGCTACACCTTCTCGGTGCTGTCGTCGGACCAGCGCAAGGTCGTGCCGCACCACGCCGACACCGTGCTGCTGGAGCCGAAGGAGCGGCTGCGCGTCGCCATCAAGGCCGACAACCCCGGCGACTGGATGTTCCACTGCCACATCATCGAGCATCAGGACACCGGCATGATGGGATACATCCGCGTTGCCTGACGTTTCCTCCCCGCGCCCGCGCCGCCGATTCCTGAGCCGTCTGCCGCTCGGCCTGGCCGCCGCGCTGCTGCTTGCCCTGCCCTCCGGCGCGGCTCCGGCCGCCGACGGGCTCGACGCCCGGATCGGCGAGGGGCTGTTCCGCCGCATGTGGGTCGCCGCCCCCACCGCCACCCAGGCGGCCGACGGGCTGGGGCCGCTCTACAACGCGCGCTCCTGCGCCACCTGCCACCCGCGCGGCGGTGGCGGGCGTCCGCCCGACCCGGCGGCCGAGGGCAACGATCAGGGCGACCAGGGCGTCGGCTTCGCCATCAAGCTGAACGACGACCCGGTCTATGGCCGGCAGATCCAGTCGAACGCCCTTCTCGGCCAGATCATCGAGGGCCGGCCGGGCGTCGCCTACCGCGAGGAGCCTGTCCGCTTCGACGACGGCGAGATCGTCCGGCTGCGCCGCCCGGCCTACGCTGTGAAGGATCTCGGCTACGGCCCGCTCGCCGAGGCGACGGCGCTGTCGGCGCGCGTGGCGCCGCGCGTCCATGGCATGGGGCTGCTCGACCGCATCCCGGAGGCCGCGATCCAGGCCGAGGCCGACCGGCAGGCGCGCGAGGGCGTCGTCGCCGGCCGCCCCAACCGCATCACGATGACCTCCCTGGGGGAGACCGCGCCCCGCATCGGCCGTTTCGGCTGGAAGGCCACCCACCCGACCCTGAACCACCAGGATTCCGAAGCCTTCAGCCTCGACATCGGCATGTCGACCCCGGCCTTCCCCGACCCGTGGGGCGACTGCACGCCGGCGCAGACCGCCTGCCGCGAGGCCAGGCACGGCGATTCCAAGCAGTTCGAGGGGCTGGAGATTCCCTCCACCGTCATCGGGCTGATCGACGTCTATCTGCGCTCCCTGCCGCCCGATGGCGGGCTGAAGGCGTCCAGGGACAAGGCCGGCGGCGCCCTGTTCGCCGCGACGGGCTGCGCCGCCTGCCACCGCCCCTCCTACCCGGTGACGGATGGCGAGCCGGGCAAGGACGCCGGCCCGACCGTGGGGACGATCTTCCCGCACAGCGATCTGCTGCTGCACGACATGGGCGACGGGCTGGCCGACGACGTGCCGATGGGCGAGGCGCGCGGGCGGGACTGGCGCACCACGCCGCTGTGGGGGCTGAACCGGCTGGCCAAGGACGACGGCCGCCTGTCGCTGTTGCACGACGGCCGCGCCCGCAGCGTGACCGAGGCGATCCTCTGGCACGGTGGCGAGGCGGAGAAAGCCCTTAGCAATTTCATGGATTTGCCCGCCGGGTCGCGGAAAGCGCTGGTGCGCTACGTGCTGGGTTTGTAAAGGAGACGGGTGGCCGGGACCGGCCCCGCCGAACGGCAACGAGGAAGAGAACATGCGACGCCGCGTCCTGCTTGGTCTGATGTCCGCCGCCGCCGCCCTGGCGGCCCTGCTGCCGGGACGCGCCGCCCTGGCCGCGCGGGAGGCGTCGAAGGACACCGGCTTCCTGGTCGGCCTGCTCCGCACCCACGCCCTGCCCCGCTTCGAGACCTTCGCCACGGCGACGACCGCCTACGCCGACCGGCTCGACCGCTTCGCGGCGGCCCCCGACGCCGCCGGGCTGGAGGAGGCGCGCGCCGCCCACCGGGCCGTCACCGACGCCTGGGCCGGCGTCCAGCATCTCCGCCCCGGCCCGCTGACCACCGACCTGCGCTCCGACCGCATCGCCTTCTGGCCGGAGCGCCCCGGCGTGGTCCAGCGCCAGATTGCCCAGATCCTGCGCGACCGCAACGCGAAGCTGCTGGAGCCCGGCGCCCTGGCCCGCCAGAGCGCCGCCGTGCAGGGGCTGACCGTGCTGGAGCGGCTGTTGTTCGACGAGGGCGTCACCGCCGACAGCTTCGCCGGCGACGACGCCAAGCGCTTCCGGGGCGCCCTGGCCGTGGCCGCCGCCCGCAACCTCGCCGCCATGGCCGCCGAGGCGCGCGACGGCTGGAAGGCGCTGGAGGCGCCGCTGGCCGCCGGGCAGGCGACCATTCTCGGCCCGACGCCGACCGAGGCGGTCAACACGCTGTTCTCGTCGGCCGTCACCGCCATGCAGGTGGTCGTCGACCAGAAGCTGATGGCCCCGCTCGGCACCAGCGCCGCCGAGGCCAAGCCGGCGGTGGTCGAGGCGCTGCGCAGCGGCCGCTCGACCCGCAACATCGTCATCAACCTGGAAGCCATGCGGGCGCTGATGCTGGGCGAGAAGGGCGGCCCCGGCTTCGCCGCGCTGCTGCCCGCCAACGACGACGGCGCCACGGCCAAGCAGGCGCTCGACGAAAGCTTCGCCGCCGCCATCGGGGCCGCCGCCGCCATCCCCGCCCCGCTCAACCTCGCGGTCGCCGATCCGGCGATGCGCAAGACGGTGGACGGCGCGCTCCGCCTGATCAAGGCGGCGCGGGTCGAGATGCTGGGCACGCTGGCGCCGCTGCTCGACATCACGCTGGGCTTCAACGAGCTGGACGGGGACTGACGCCATGGCCCTGAATCGTCAGAGGATGAACCGCCGGAACATCATGGGCCTGCTGGGCGGCGGCGCGCTGGGCAGCGGCCTGCTCGACGCCGTTGCCGGGCTGGCCCGCGCCTTCGGCGCCACGGGCGCGCCGGTCTACCTCAACGCCTACGCCACCGCCGGGGCGACGCCCGATTTCGGCGTCGCCGGGCTCGACAAGGCCGGGCGGGTTCTGTTCACCACCGCCACGCCGGGCCGCGCCCACGCCATCGAGCCGCATCCGACCCGGCCGGAGGCGGTCGCCTTCGCCCGCCGGCCCGGCCGCTGGTTCATGCCGCTGTCGCTGACCGACGGGGCCGCCGGCCCGGTGGTGCGGGCGCCCGACGACCGCCGCTTCACCGGCCACGGCGCCTTCTCCGCCGACGGCGCGTTGCTCTATGTGGCCGAGGACGACGTCCCCAACGAGACCGGCGCCATCGGCGTCTACGACGCCAACGACGGCTACCGCCGGATCGGCGTGCTGCCGACCCACGGGCTCGGCCCGCACGAACTGCTGATGCTGGACGGCGGCACGGTGCTGGCCGTCGCCAACGGCGGCGTCATCACCCACCCCGACACCGGGCGGGCGAAGCTGAACCTCGACGAGATGGACGCCTCGCTGACCTACGTCGAGGCGGCGACCGGCCGGCTGCTCGACAAGGTGCGGCTGCCGGAGCAGCACGCCAACCTCGGCATCCGCCACATCGCCCCGCTGGCCGACGGCGGCGTCGCCTTCGGCGTGCAGGACGAGCGGCCGATCGGTGAGCTCCAGCCCTTGACCGGCGCCCATCGTCCGGGCAGCGGCGCCATTCGCCTGTTCGAGACGCCCGACGACATCCTGGCCCGGCTGGACGGCTACATCGGCAGCGTCGCCTCGGACGGCCGGACGGTCGCCGCTAGTTCGCCCAAGGGCGGGCTGATCGGCCTGTGGGACGCGATGTCCGGCGCGTGGCTCGGCTCCACCGCCCTGCCCGACGGTTGCGGCCTGGCTCCCGGCGAGGGCGGCTTCAAGGCGACGAGCGGCCTCGGCGTGATCGAGACGGTCGCCGCCCCGACGGCGAGCGCCGCCGACCAGCGCCGCGACCCGGCCTTCCGCTGGGACAACCACCTGACGCGTCTGGCGGGGTGAGGCGCGGCGTCAAGCTCCCATGAGACGGCTCTCTTCGGAGAGCCGCCCCTGTTCGTGAGCCAGCAGCCAGCGCTTGCGCTCGATCCCGCCGCCATAGCCGGTGAGCGATCCGTCGGTTCCGACGACCCGGTGGCAGGGCACCACGATGCCCACCGGGTTCGCCCCGTTGGCGTGCCCGGCCGCCCGCACCGCCGCTGGCCGTCCGGCCCGCCGCGCCAGTTCCGTGTAAGTGATGGTGGTTCCGCAGGGAACGCCGCGCAGCGCCTCCCACACCGTCCGCTGGAAGCCGGTGCCGCCGGTGCGAAGCGGCAGACGGTCGATGATCGCGAGGTCGCCCGCGAAATAGGCGGCCATCGCGTCGGTCAGCCCGGCCGGGTCATGCGCCGGGGTGAGGGTGAATCCGGTGCCGTAATGAAGCCGCAGCAGCCGGTGCATGCGCGGCTCATGCTCGGTCCAATCGACGGCGCGCAGATGGCCCTCCGCATCGGCGACGACGATCAGCTCGCCGATGGGCGTGTCGGTCCGGTCGATCAGCAGGCGAAGCGGTTCGGCCATCGGCGGGCGGTCCGGTGCAGCGAAGAAGCCGGGGGCAGGATTCCATGCGGGCCTTTCCGGGCATAGCCCCTTTGCGCGATCGGCCGGTGCGGCGGGCCGTCCTCCGGCTGCCGAAAAGCGAGGCATCTCCCCGGTCCCACAAGCCGTTGAACGGGTTGCGTTTCCCGCCGGCCGCCGGCCGCATCCTCCCTCCACTTCCCGCGAACGCCGCAAATGCAGGCGCCGAAAGGCTGAGTTGCGTGCAACGCGCATGGCTGCCATGATTGTCCAAAGCGTCAATCTCTGACCGAACAGTCAGCTTTTCCGCCCCTGCGTCGCCCTTGGTCCGGCTTGGCATGCGGGTTGCTGAGGCTCGGGACGCCACGCCCACATGGCGCACGCCAATCCAGCGAGACCCAAGCCAATCGATCACACGCCCAGCGACACACACGTCTAGCGACACAAGGGAAGCCATCCGCCATGACCCTGACCGCTGACACGCCTCCAACCGCCGACCGCCCGGCCTCGCCCTACGCCGACCTCACGCCGCCGCTGACCGCGGTGCAGGCGCTCGCCGAGGCCAACCGTTGCCTGTTCTGCTACGACGCCGCCTGCGTCCGTGCCTGTCCGACCGGGATCGACATCCCCGCCTTCATCCGCTCCATCGCCACCGGCAACCTGAAGGGGGCCGCGCGGACGATCCTGTCGGAAAACATCATGGGCGGCACCTGTGGCCGGGTCTGCCCGACCGAGACGCTGTGCGAGCAGGCCTGCGTGCGCAACACGGCGGAGGAACGGCCGGTCGCCATCGGCCGCTTGCAGCGCCATGCCACCGACCGGCTTCTGGCCACCGCCGCCGCCCATCCCTTCGCCCGTGCGGATTCCACCGGCAAGCGCGTCGCCGTGGTCGGCGCCGGCCCGGCCGGCCTGTCCTGCGCGCACCGGCTCGCCACGCTGGGCCACGCGGTCACGGTGTTCGAGGCGAAGCCGAAGGCCGGCGGGCTGAACGAGTACGGCCTCGCCCCCTACAAGATGGCCGACGACTTCGCCCAGCGCGAGGTCGCCTTCATCCTCGGCATCGGTGGCATCACCGTCGAGCGTGGCCGCCGCCTCGGCGCCGACCTGTCGCTGGAGGAACTGCGCGCCGGCTTCGACGCGGTGTTCCTCGGCGTCGGGCTCGGCGGCAACAACCGCCTGAACATTCCCGGCGAGGAACGCGCCGGCGTGGAGGACGCGACCGCCTTCATCGAGCGGGTCCGTCAGGCCCCCCCGCAGGCTCCGCCGGCCGTCGGCCGGCGCGTGGTGGTGATCGGCGGCGGCAACACCGCGGTGGACGCCGCCATCCAGGCGAAGCGGCTGGGAGCGGAGGAGGTGACGCTGGTCTACCGGCGCGGGCGCGGCCAGATGGGCGCCACCGCCTGGGAGCAGGAGCTGGCCCAGACCAACGGCGTTGCGCTGCGCACCTTCGCCGCCCCGGCCGCCATTGGCGAGGACGGCGTGACCTTCGAGCGCACCCGGCTGGAGGAAGGCCGGCTCGCCGGCATCGGTGAGACCTTCACCATCGCCGCCGACATGGTTCTGAAGGCGGTCGGCCAGACGCTGGCGCGGGAATCGCTGGCGGGGCTCGAGATCGCCGGTGGCAAGATCGCCGTGGATCCGGAGTACCGGACGACGCTGGCCGGCGTCTTCGCGGGCGGCGACTGCGTCGCGACGGGCGAGGACCTGACGGTCCAGTCGGTGCAGGACGGCAAGCTCGCCGCCCTGGCCATCCACCGCCATCTGAGCGCCGCCACCGCTCAAAATATCTGAGACGGGAGCCGAACCATGGCCGACCTGCGCAGCACCCTTGCCGGAATCCGCTCGCCGAACCCCTTCTGGCTGGCCTCCGCCCCGCCCACCGACAAGCTGACCAACGTCGTCCGCGCCTTCAAGGCCGGCTGGGGCGGCGTGGTGTGGAAGACGCTGGGCGAGGATCCGCCCGTCGTCAACGTCTCCAGCCGCTACGGCGCCCATCTCGACACCGAGCGCCGGCTGATCGGGCTGAACAACATCGAGCTGATCTCCGACCGGCCGCTGGAGGTCAACCTCCAGGAGGTCGTGCAGGTCAAGCGCGACTGGCCCGACCGCGCGCTGGTCGTCTCGCTGATGGCCCGCATCGAGGAGGAAGCCTGGGCCGGGCTGATCCGCAAGGTCGAGGCGACCGGAGCCGACGGGATCGAACTGAACCTCGGCTGCCCGCACGGCATGTGCGAGCGCGGCATGGGATCGGCGACCGGACAGGTGCCCGAACTGGTGGAGCAGGT
Organism: Azospirillum agricola; assembly: GCF_020005195.1. NCBI lineage: Bacteria > Pseudomonadati > Pseudomonadota > Alphaproteobacteria > Rhodospirillales > Azospirillaceae > Azospirillum > Azospirillum agricola. The sequence goes on along the minus strand of NZ_JAIFZR010000001.1, from coordinate 193,896 downwards.
CACGCGCTGGGCCAAGGCCGCCACCCGCATGCCGGTGATCGTCAAGCTGACCCCCAACATCACCAACATCCTGTGGTCGGCCGAGGCGGCCAAGCGCGGCGGCGCCGACGCGGTGTCGCTGATCAACACGGTGAACTCGATCGTCGCCGTCGACCTCGATGCCATGGCGCCGACCCCGGTGGTCGACGGCAAGGGCAGCCACGGCGGCTATTGCGGCCCGGCGGTGAAGCCCATCGCGCTCAACATGGTGGCGGAGATCGCCCGCAACCCGGAGACGGCCCGGCTGCCCGTTTCCGGCATCGGCGGCGTCACGACGTGGCGCGACGCGGCGGAGTTCCTGGCGCTGGGCGCCACCAACGTGCAGGTCTGCACCGCCGCCATGACCTTCGGCTTCAAGATCGTCGAGGACATGATCGACGGCCTGTCCAACTGGATGGACGAGAAGGGCTACGCGGATCTCGACCGGCTCTCCGGCCGCGCGGTGCGCAACGTGGTGAACTGGAACGACCTGAACATGAACTTCTCGACCAAGGCGGCGATCGACCCCGCCTTGTGCATCGACTGCGGGCGCTGCCACATCGTCTGCGAGGACACCTCGCACCAGGCGATCCGCATCGATCCGGGCGCGGGGCGGGAGGGGCGCCGCCTGTTCACGGTCATCGACGCGGAGTGCGTCGGGTGCAACCTGTGCTCCCACGTCTGCCCGGTGCCGGACTGCATCACCATGCGGCCCGAGGAGAACGGGCTTCCCTACGTCACCTGGCCGGAGGACGCCCGCAACCCGATGCGCACCTCCCCGTCCCCTGTTCCCGCCGCCGCCGAATAAGCCTGGGAGGCTACTCCGATGTCCTATCCTCAGAACGTCGCCGTGAACGGCTCCCGCCTGTGGCAGAGCCTGATGGACATGGCGCGGATCGGCGCGACGCCCAAGGGCGGCGTCTGCCGGCTGGCCCTGACCGACCTCGACCGCGAGAGCCGCGACCTGTTCGTGCGCTGGTGCGAGGAGGCCGGCTGCACCGTCAGCGTCGACAAGATGGGCAACATCTTCGCCCGCCGTCCCGGCCGCGACGACAGCTTGGCCCCCATCATCATGGGCAGCCACCTCGACAGCCAGCCGACCGGCGGCAAGTATGACGGGGTCTATGGCGTGCTCGCCGGGCTGGAGGTGGTGCGCAGCCTCAACGACCTCGGCTACGTCACCGAAGCGCCCATCGAGGTCGCGGTGTGGACCAACGAGGAGGGCTCGCGCTTTGCCCCGGCCATGGTGTCGTCCGGCGTCTTCGCCGGGGTGTTCGACCTGGAGTACGGCCTGTCGCGCGCCGACCTCGACGGCAAGACCATGGGCGGGGAACTGGAACGCATCGGCTACGCCGGCGACGAACCGGTCGGCGGACGCAAGGTCGGCGCCTATTTCGAGGCCCACATCGAGCAGGGTCCGATCCTGGAGGCCGAAGGCAAGACCATCGGCGTCGTCACCGACTGCCAGGGCCAGCGCTGGTACGAGATCACCTTCACCGGCCAGGAGGCGCACGCCGGCCCGACGCCGATGGGCCGCCGCAGGGACGCCCTGCTCGGCGCCGCGCGGGTGGTCGAGGCGGTGAACCGCATCGGGTTGAAGCACGCGCCCTTCGCCTGCGCCACCGTCGGGCTGATGCAGATCCACCCCAACTCGCGCAACGTCATTCCGGGGCGGGTCTTCTTCACCGTCGATTTCCGCCATCCGAACGACGCGACGCTGGCCGCGATGGACGCCGAGTTGCGCGCCGCCGTGGCGGACATCGCCCGGACCATCGGGCTGGCGAGCGACTTCCAGCAGATCTGGTACTACGCGCCGATCAAGTTCGACGAGGCGTGCGTCGCGGCGGTGCGCCAGGGGGTGGAGCGGACCGGTCATTCCTTCCGCGACATCGTCTCGGGCGCCGGGCACGACGCCTGCTATCTGTCGAAGGTGGCGCCGACCGCCATGGTCTTCATCCCCTGCATCGACGGCATCAGCCACAACGAGATCGAGGAAACCACCCCGGAATGGGCGACGGCCGGCTGCGAGGTGCTGCTGCACGCCGTGCTGGAGAGGGCGAATGCCATTGCGGAATGACACGCTCCCTCTCCCGCCACGGGAGGGGGACACCGAACCGAATGGCGAAGGCCATGACACTGGCCGGCGACCCGCCCCCTCCGCCCCCGCGCGGGGGCGCATCCGCCGCGAGAACGTCGAGCGCATCCTCAAGGCGGCCGAACTCGTCTTCGCCGAGGCCGGCTGCGCCGGGGCGACGATGGCGGACATCGCCGACAAGGCCGGGCTGCCCAAGGCCAACCTGCATTATTACTTCGGCACCAAGGAGGATCTCTACCGGGCGGTGCTCGACAACATCCTGCGGCTGTGGCTGACGCCGATCCAGGCGCTGACCCCCGACGCCGATCCGGCCACGGCGCTGACCGCCTACGTCACCGCCAAGCTGGAGCTGTCGCGCACCCGCCCCCACGCCTCCAAGGTCTTCGCCAACGAGATCCTGCACGGCGCCACCCAGATCGAGGGCTTCCTGGCCGGCGACCTGCGCCGGCTGGTCGACGCCAAGGCCGCCGTCATCGACGGCTGGGTGGCGGCGGGACGCATCGCCCCGCTCGACGCCCGCCAGTTCCTCTTCATGATCTGGGCGGTGACCCAGCATTACGCCGACTTCGACGTCCAGATCCGCAAGCTGCTGGGCCGCCGCGCGCTGACGCGGCAGGACTTCGCCCACATCACGGCCGGCGTGCTGCAACTGGTTCTGCGCGCCGCCGGGCTGCCTGAATCCCCCTCCTCCTCGCACAACGCATAAGGGAGCGCCTCCATGGGTATCGTCATTCGTGGTGGAACCGTCGTCACAGCCGAACAGACCTTCCGCGCCGACGTCTATTGCGAGGACGGAACGATCAAGGCGGTGGGGCCGGCGCTTGACGTGCCGGCCGGGACGGAGCTGGTGGAGGCCAGCGGCTGCACCGTCATGCCTGGCGGGATCGACCCGCACACCCACATGGAACTGCCCTTCATGGGCACCGTGACGACCGAGGATTTCTTCAGCGGCACGGCGGCCGGTTTCGCGGGCGGAACGACGACGATCATCGACTTCGTCATTCCCAACCCGAAACAGAGCCTGATGGAGGCCTACCACACCTGGCGCGGCTGGGCGGAGAAGGCGGCCGGCGACTATTCCTTCCACGTCGCCGTGACCTGGTGGGACGAGAGCGTGCGGGCCGACATGGGGACGCTGGTCGCCGACCATGGGGTGAACAGCTTCAAGCACTTCATGGCCTACAAGAACGCCATCATGGCCGACGACGAGACGCTGGTGAACAGCTTCCAGCGCTGCCTGGAGCTGGGCGCCATCCCGACCGTCCACGCCGAGAACGGCGAGCTGGTCTTCCAGCTCCAGAAGACGTTGCTGGCGCGCGGCCTGACCGGGCCGGAGGCGCACCCGCTGTCCCGTCCGCCGGAGGTCGAGGGCGAGGCCGCCAACCGTGCCATCCAGGTCGCCAAGGTGTTCGGCGTGCCGGTCTACATCGTCCATGTCTCGGCCAAGGAGGCGCTTGCCGCCATCGAGCGCGGCCAGAACGACGGGCAGCGGGTGTTCGGCGAGGTGCTGGCCGGCCATCTGCTGGTCGACGACGGCGTCTACCGCAGCCCCGACTGGGACTTCGCCGCCGGCCATGTGATGAGCCCGCCCTTCCGCCCGAAGGAGCATCAGGAGGCGCTGTGGCGCGGCCTCCAGTCCGGGCGGCTGCACACGACGGCGACCGACCATTGCTGTTTCTGCGCCGAGCAGAAGGCGATGGGCAGGAACGACTTCACCCGAATCCCCAACGGCACCGCCGGCATCGAGGATCGCATGACCGCCCTGTGGACCCACGGCGTGAACAGCGGCCGGCTGACGATGAACGAGTTCGTCGCGGTGACCTCGGCCAACGCGGCGAAGATCTTCAACCTCTACCCGCGCAAGGGCTCGGTCAGCGTCGGGGCGGACGCCGATCTGGTGGTGTGGGACCCGGCGGCGACGAAGACGATCTCGGCGAAGACCCAGATGCAGAAGGTCGGCCTGAACATCTTCGAGGGCATGACGGTCACCGGCGCACCGGCCTACACGCTGAGCCAGGGTCGGATCGTCCACGCGCTCGGCGAAAGCCGCGCGGTGCGCGGCGCCGGCCGCTACGTGAACCGCCCGGCCTTCCCGCCGGTCTACGAGGCGGTGGCGAAACGCAACGCGCTGAACGTCCCCGTCGCCGTGGAGCGGTAGGAGCCAGGGGGCGGGCGGCTCAGCCGCCGCGCCCCTCCAGCAGGTCGCGGTCGCCGGTGAGCGCGGCGGCCATGAAATCCAGGAAGGCGCGCACCCGGCCCATCATCCGCAGGTCGCGGTGGGTCAGCAGCCAGACGCGGACGCCGAAATCCTCCACCGGCGGGCCGATGCGCCGCAGATCCGGCATGCGGTCGGCCAGGGCGCAGGGCAGCAGGCCGAAACCCACCCCGGCCCGCACCGACTCGACCAACGTCGCCACCGAGTTCACCCGGTAGACGATGCGCTCCGCCGGCACCGCCGCCTTCAGCCAGCGGGCCATGGCGGTGTGGTCGAAGCTCTCGTCCAGCCCGGCCCAGCCAGCCTGATCCGGGGCGACACCGCCCGAGCGCTCCGCCAGCGACACCGCGCCATAGGGGGCGAAGGCGAGGCCGGACAGGGCGCGCCCGACCAGATTGTCGGGCGGGTGGGCGATCAGGCGGATGGCGACGTCGGCCTCGCGCCGGGTCAGGCTGAGGCTGGCCTCCGACACGCTGACGTCCAGCCGGATGCCTGGATGCAGGGCGCGGAAGGCGACCAGATGGCGCGGCAGCACATGCATCGCCATGATGTCCACCGTCGTCACCCGCAGGCTGCCTTCGAGCTGCGTGTCGCGTCCCGACAGCCGGCGGCTGGCCGCCGCCAGCGTCTCCTCCATCGCCAGCGCGCTGTCGCGCAGATCCTCGCCCGCCGCCGTCAGCACATAGCCGCGGGGCAGCTTGTCGAACAGCCGCACCCCCATCGCCGCCTCCAGCCCGGCGACGCGGCGCAGCACGGTCGAGTGGTTGACCCCGAGCAGCCGCGACGCCGACGACAGCGAGCCCTGCCGCGCCACCGCCAGGAAATAGCGGACGTCGTCCCAGTCGTTCTGTGCGTTCATGCAGACTCCTTATGCGGCGAAACCGAATTCTCGCTCATTTACGCACACGCTAGCTTGAGCGGGAAGAGAGACGGCGCACCGACGCCGGTTTCCCACCAACACGGACCCGCGCCCCGCCATGACCGACCTGCTGCACGATCCCTTCGTCCAATCCAGCCTGCTGCCGCTGCTGCTCGGCGTGGCCGCGGTGGGGCTGCTGCGGCTGGCCGGGGGCCAATCCGGGCGGTCGTTGGCGCCGGCCGGGATCGCGCTGGCCTTCCTGCTGATCTTCGCGCTGGTCGTCGGAATCCCCGCCTTCCCGCCGCCGTCGAGCATGGGCAAGCTGTTCTGGTCGGCCGCCGCCGGCCTGGTTCTCGGCGCCGGCCTCGATTTCGCCGGGGTCAAGGGCCGCGCGGCCTCGCTGGCGGTCGCCGCTTGGCTGGCGCTGGCGCTCGGCTGGATCGCCGGGCCGGCGCTCGACTCGGTCGCCGCCGCATTGCCGCTGGCCGTGCTTCTGGCGGTCGGCGCGTGGGTCGCCTTCGCCGACTCGGCCGCGTCCGAGGACCGGCCCGCCGCCTCGGCCGCCGTGCTGCTGGCGCTGTCCCTGTCGGTCGGCGTCACCGCGCTGATCGGCTCCTCGGCCTCGCTGGCCCAGCTCGGGCTGGCGCTGACGGCGGCGACCGGCGGCTTCCTGCTGTGGAACTGGCCGACCGAGCGTCATCTGTGGGGGGCGTCGGGCCGGATCGCGCTCGGCCTGCCGGTGCTGCTCGCCGCCATCCTCGCCCTCTACACCCAGGTGCAGGCCGCCACGCTTCTGCTCGCCCTGCCCGCCCTGGCCGCCGGCCCGCTGCGCCGCCGTCTGCCGATCCCCGACACCGGCTTCGGCCCGGCGCTCGGCACGGTGGCGGTGACGGTGCTGGCCGTCCTGCCCGCCCTCGTCGCCATCGGCGCCTCCTGGCTGCTGACCGGCGGCGAAGCCTCCCCCTACTGACGTCCTTCCTCCATCCTCATCTCCTGGGAACCCGAAGCATCATGAAGAAGATTCTGTCCGCCGCCGTTCTGTTCGCCTCGCTGACCACGGCTCCGGCCTTTGCCGCCCCGGTCGCCTACAAGATCGACCCGAGCCACCTCAGCGTCGCCTTCATCGTCAACCATCTCGGCTTCGCCAACCTGATCGGCCGCTTCAACACCGCCGCCGGCGAGCTCAGCTTCGACAAAGCCGCCGTCGAGACGAGCAGCCTGTCGGTCACCATCGACGCCGCCAGCGTCGACACCAACCACGCCAAGCGCGACGAGCACCTGCGCTCGCCGGACTTCTTCAACGCGAAGGAGTTCCCCAAGCTGACCTTCAAGAGCACCAAGATCGAGAAGACCGGCGAGGCGACCGGCACGCTGACCGGCGACTTCACCATGCTGGGCGTGACCAAGCCGGTGGTGCTGACCGTCACCTTCAACAAGGACGGCGTCAGCGCCGCCTCGAAGCTGGAAACCGCCGGCTTCTCGGCGCGCGGCACGATCAAGCGCAGCGACTTCGGCATGAAGTACGGCGTTCCCAACATCGGCGACGAGATCCAGATCCTGATCGAGGCCGAAGCGGTCAAGTCCTGATCCCCGGTCCCTGATCGCGCGTTGTGCATGAGGGGCGCGGCGGAATCCTCCGCCGCGCCCTTCTTCTTTTCCGAAAATGGTTTTTCAGGATCGTGGGAGGGCGGGATGCCTCAACTGGTGAACGGCGTGTGGGTCAAGGGCGACATCGCCGCCGGGGAGATCAAGGACGGCGCCTTCCACCGCGAGCCGACGCGCTTCCGCGGCTGGATCACGCCGGACGGCGCCCCCGGCCCGCAGGGCGAGCCGGCGCTGCCGGCCGAGGCCGGGCGCTATCACCTCTACGTCTCCTACCTCTGCCCCTGGGCGTCGCGCACCCTGATTTTCCGCGCGCTGAAGGGGCTGGAGGGGATCGTCGGCGTCTCGGTCGCCGGGCCGGTGATCGGCGAGGACGGCTGGGTCTACCCGACCGACGAGGACGCCGGCCCCGCCCTGCCCCGTTTCCGTTACCACTACCAGCTCTACACGACGAGCGACCCGACCTACACCGGCAAGGTCTCGGTCCCGGTGCTGTGGGACCGGCGGGAGGGGCGGATCGTCAACAACGAATCCGCCGACATCATCCGCATCCTGAACGGGGCCTTCGACCGTCTGACCGGGAACCGGCTGGACCTCTATCCGGAAGCCCTGCGCCCGGAGATCGACCACTGGAACGAGCTGATCTACCCGACGGTCAACAACGGCGTGTACCGCTGCGGCTTCGCCAAGAGCCAGGCCAGCTACGACGCGGCCTTCGACGCGCTGTTTGAAACGCTCGACCGGCTGGAGCAGCATCTGGCCTCCAGCCGCTATCTGGCCGGCGAATGGCTGACCGAGGCCGATTGGCGGCTGTTCGTGACGCTGGTGCGCTTCGACGCCGCCTATCACGGCGCCTTCAAATGCAACCTGCGCCGCATCGCCGACTATCCGAACCTGTCGGGCTGCCTGCGCGAGCTGTACCAGTGGCCCGGCATCGCCGCGACGGTGCGGATCGACGACATCAAGACCGGCTACTACACCAACCCGGCGATCAACCCGACGCTGATCGTGCCGAAGGGGCCGGCGCTCGACCTCGACTCGCCGCATGGCCGCGAGCGGCTGCCGGGGCGCGGCATTCCGACGCGGAACTTCGCAGCATAGGAGCGGCATGCGCGTCCGGAAAGGTGGCAGCGCGGGCTTGACGATGCGGCCCCGTCGGTGGCCAAATCGCGGCCTTCTTCCCGTCGCCGACCTGAACCGGAACGCCCCGTCATGACCGCCACCAAGATGCCCTCCTCCAAGCCGCCGTCGCAGTGGGAGAAGCTGTTCTCCCTCGGTCACGTCACCTGCGTGGAGGATCTGCGGCGGCTCGCCAAGCGGCGCGTCCCGCGCATGTTCTACGACTACGCCGATTCCGGCTCCTACACGGAATCGACCTACCGGGCGAACGAGAGCGACTTCCAGAAGATCAAGCTGCGCCAGCGCGTCGCGGTCGACATGACCAACCGCACGCTCGCCAGCACGATGGTCGGTCAGCCGGTCGGCATGCCCGTCGCCATCGCCCCCACCGGCCTGACCGGCATGCAGCACGCCGACGGCGAGATCCACGCGGCGCGCGCGGCGGCCAGGGCCGGCATCCCCTTCACGCTGTCGACCATGAGCATCTGCTCGATCGAGGACGTCGCCGAGAACACGGACCGGCCCTTCTGGTTCCAGCTCTACGTCATGCGCGACCGCGACTTCATCGACCGGCTGATCGCGCGGGCCAAGGCGGCGCAATGCTCGGCGCTGGTGCTGACGCTCGACCTCCAGATCCTCGGGCAGCGCCACAAGGACATCAAGAACGGCCTGTCGACCCCGCCGCGCCTGACCATCCCCAACATGCTGGACATGGCGACCAAGCCCTACTGGTGCCTGAACATGCTCCAGACCCGGCGGCGGACCTTCCGCAACATCGTCGGCCACGCCACCGGGGTGGGCGACCTGCGCTCGCTGTCCTCCTGGACGGCCGAGCAGTTCGATCCCAGGCTGAACTGGGACGACGTCAAGCGCATCCGCGACCAGTGGGACGGCAAGCTGATCCTGAAGGGCATCCTCGATCCGGAGGACGCCGCCGCCGCCGCCCAGTCCGGCGCCGACGCGCTGATCGTGTCGAACCATGGCGGGCGCCAGCTCGACGGCGCCGTCTCCTCGATCGCGGCGCTGCCGTCGATCGTCGAGGCGGTCGGCGACAGCATCGAGGTCCACATGGACGGCGGCATCCGCACCGGCCAGGACGTCATCAAGGCGCTGGCGCTGGGCGCTAAGGGCGTCTACATCGGCCGCGCCTTCCTCTACGGGCTGGGTGCGGGCGGCGAGGCCGGCGTGTCGCAATGCCTGGAGGTCATCCGCAAGGAGCTGGACGTCACCATGGCGATGTGCGGCCTGCGCGACGTCCGCGACGTGACCGCCGACATCCTGGCCGGCGATCCGCCCTACGGGCTGTAAGCCCGAGCGGCCGCAGGGCTGGCGCGGGGCCGGGACGGGCCTCGCGTCAGCTTTTGGCGATCTCGCCGAGGACATCCTTCGCCAGACTCTGGATGTGCCGTTCCATGGCGGCGCGGGCCTCGGCCGGGTCGCCGGTCTCCAGCGCGGCGATGACGTCGAGATGCTCGTCGCAGTCGGGGCGGATGCGCGACGGCAGGCCGGACAGCTCGAACAGCCGCGTCGTCACCCGCAGGTCGCGGATGATCTGCGCCAGCACCGCGTTGCCCGACGCCTCGGCGATCAAGGTGTGCAGTTCCTCGTCGGCCGCCCAATGGTCCTCGAAGCGGATCTTGGCTTCGTCGCGCAGCCGCAGCATCTCGGTCTTCATCGCCTGGAGCCGGACCGGGTCGATCCGTGGCGCGGCGGCGGCGATGGCCTCCCCCTCCAGGATCTCGCGCAGGCGCATGCTCTGGAAATACTCGCGGTTGGAGACCTCGCGGACACGGTAGGGGCGGTTGAACTCCTTGCGGATCAGCCCCTCGCTCGCCAGCCGCACCAGCGCCTCGCGGATCGGCGTGCGCGAGATGCTGAGCGCGGTGGCGAGCCGGTCCTCGACGATCACCTCGCCGCTGGGAATGCGGCGGTCGAGGATCATCTCCAGGATGGTCCGGTAGGCCATGCTCGCCAGATTCACACCGGCGGCGGCCGGAGCGGCGGTTTTTGGGCTGTCCATGTCCATGCTCATACCAAGTCCTGCCACCTGACGCTGATCCCTCCCTAACAAAGCAGACGGATCGTTGTCCTGCAAAGGTTCTGAACGATCCGCGAGATGGGCGGATGCAACGCGATTCTTTGGCGGGCGCCCTTCCCTCTCGTCATGCCCGGCCCTGTGCCGGGCATCCATGGCTGCCAATCATCATGTGAAGATTGCACGTGGATGACCGGGACAAGCCCGGTCAGGACGATGCCTGGAGGACAAGACACTTCGCCAGACAACTGGGCGCACTCAATGTTGCAGGATCTTGGCGAGGAACTGGGTGGCGCGTTCCGACCTCTGCGTCTCGAAGAACTCGGTCTTGGTGCAGTCCTCGATGATGCTGCCATGGTCCATGAAGATCACCCGGTGGGCGACCTTGCGGGCGAAGCCCATCTCGTGGGTGACGCAGATCATCGTCATGCCCTCGTTGGCCAGCTCGACCATGACGTCGAGCACCTCGTTGATCATCTCCGGGTCGAGCGCCGAGGTCGGCTCGTCGAACAGGATGGCGATCGGGTCCATCGCCAGGGCGCGGGCGATGGCGACGCGCTGCTGCTGGCCGCCGGAAAGCTGGCCGGGGAACTTGTGCGCCTGGCTGGCAAGCCCGACCCGCGCCAGCAGCGCCTCGCCCTTGGCCTCGGCCTCGGCGGTCGCGCGGCCCAGCACCTTGCGCTGCGACAGGGTCAGGTTCTGCATGATGGTCAGATGGGGGAACAGCTCGAAATTCTGGAACACCATGCCGACGCGGGCGCGCAGCGCCGACAGGTTGGTCCCCCGCGCGCCGACGTCGATGCCGTCGATCCGGATGTGGCCGGACTGGAAGGGCTCCAGCCCGTTGACGCACTTGATCAGCGTCGACTTGCCCGAGCCGGAGGGGCCGCAGACCACCACGACCTCCCCCTTCCGCACGGTGGTCGTGCAGTCCTTCAGGACCTGGAAGGTGCCGTAATGCTTGCTGACGTTCTCGATGGCGATCATGCGGCTTCTCTTGCGGATGGGCGGCGCCGCTGCGGCGCCGGGCGTTGGACAAGGATGGCGGGTCAGCGGAACCGGTCGATCAGGAAGGGCGTCGGGTCGATGTCGGTGCGGCCGTCGAGCAGCAGGTCGGCGGTCATGCGGGCGACGACCGGGGCCAGGGTGAAGCCGTTCGAGGTCACCGTGTTGAAGAATCCGGGCAGGCCCGGCACCGGGCCGAGAATCGGCGCGCCGTCGATGTTGATGTTCATCGCCGCCCAGGCGCGCACCACATGCAGCCCGGCGACCTGCGGCAGCACATGGCGGGCGACCCACAGATTGCCCTCGATGCTGGGGCGCGACACCGTGTTGAAGCGCCGCGCCGGATCGAACACGGCGGTCCAGGCGCCGCCGATGATCAACCCGCCGGTGACGGCCTGCTTCAGGCTGAGATGGCGGTCGGCGTGGGCGACGAGCTGGCTGACCAGCTTGGGCGCCGGCTCGGTGACGATCATCTGGAGCGGCGCGCTGTGGACCGGCACGTCGATGCCGACCAGCCGCCCGGTCTCGCGCGCCCAGGGGCCGCTGGCGTTGATGATCTGTTTCGCGCGGATGCGGCAGCGCGGGGTCTCGACCCGCCAGCCGCCGCCCTCGACCGCCGGAGCGGCGGCGATGCCGGTGACGTTGACCCCGCGCAGGAAGCGGGCGCCCTGGCGGCGCGCCTGCTCCAGCACCGCGTAGGTCGCGCGCAGCGGGTTGATCTTGCCCTCCTGCGGGGCGTATTCGGCGCCGACCAGCTCGTCGGACAGGGCGGGGGCGAGGCGGCGCAGCTCGGCGGCGTCGATGATGGCGTTCTCGACGCCGTACTGCCGCTCCAGCGCCGCCTTGGCGCGGAGGAACTCCATGCCGGCCGGGCTGTCGGCCACCATCAGCCCGCCGGTGACGGCCAGCTCGAAATCGGCGCCGCAGGCCTTCTCCAACTCCCGCCACAGCGCGACGGAGCGCGGGCCGAGCGTCAGCGTCGCCGCCGCCGGGCCGCCGCCCGCCTCGGCCCGCGCGCCGAAGTCGAAGGACAGGAGCTGGACGTGCAGGCTGCCGGCGTTGGCGCCCGAGGCCTGGAGGTTGGTGTCGCCGCGCTCGACCACCAGCACGTCGCGGCCGGCCTGGGTCAGGTAGTAGGCGAGGCAGGCGCCGACCACGCCGCCGCCGACGATCAGGATCTCGGCCTCCTGGTCGGGCAGCGGGCCGTCCTCCAGCGGGCGGGCGAGGTTGGGGGTGATGGCGCGCTGGTGGCCGCCCCATTCTGGCTTCTCGAAAGCGAAGGCGCCGGCCGGCGTCGGCTTGGCCGGCAGGCGCGGCGCCAGATACTGGTCGGGGGCGCGCGGCCGGCCGGTCGCCTGCTCCAGCAGCAGGGCGGCGGTCGCCGCGCAGTAGCGGCCCTGGCAACGGCCCATGCCGAGCCGGGTGTTGCGCTTCAGCGCCGCGAGGCTGTCGTGGCCGGCGGCGATCTCGGCGCGGACGCGGCCGAAGGTGACCTCCTCGCAGCGGCACAGCGTGGCGTCGTCGGGCACGGCATCGAGCCGCACCGGCGGCGCCCGGTAGATCGACCACAACGCCGCCTGGAAGCCGTCTGCCCGCTTCAGGTCGGCCAGCGCCCGCCGGCTGTCCTCCGGGTGCGTGTCGGCCAGCCCGAGCTGGGTCGCGGCGGCGATCCCGGCCAGCGTGCCGCGCGCCAGCGCCACCCGCGAGCCGCCGAGATCGACGCCGTCGCCGACCGCGAAGACCCCCGGCAGGCTGGTGGCGCCGTCCACCGCCGTCTCGGTGGCGAGGTAGCCGAGATGGCGGTCGACCAGCCGGTGCGCGCAGCCGAGCGCACGGGCGATCTCGGTCGAGGGGATGAAACCGTAGCCCAGGCACAGCGCGTCGGCGGGAACGGTGACGGCCTCGGCCAGCCGGGGCGCGCCGTCGGCGCCGAGCGGGGCGTAGCGGACATGGTCCAAGCGCTCCCGGCCCGTCGCCGCGACGATCCCGTGCGACCACAACACCGGCACCCCGGCGCGGCGCAGCGTCAGCATGTAGCGGGCGCCATCGCCGATCAGGCCGGGGGCCGAGCGCACGGCCTTCAGCAGGTCGCGCCACTGGGCGGGCGACGGGCGCGGCGCGCTTTCCAGCACGGCGACCACCTCGACGCCGCCCTGCACAAGCTCGCAGGCCAGTTGCAGGTTGAGCGGGCCGTTGCCGGCGACCACCACCCGGCGGCCGGGCGCCACGCGGTAGGCGCGCGCCAGGGTCTGCCCCGCCCCGGTCGTCATCACGCCGGGCAGCGTCCAGCCCGCGAAGGGCGCCGGCCGCTCGTAGGCGCCGCTGGCGATCACCAGCCGGCGCGGCCGGTAGACGGTCTCGCGCCCGGCGACGACGGCGACCACCTCGTCGGGGGCGTGGGCGCCCCACACCGTCGCCTCCTGGACGATGGCGGCGCCGGCCTTCTTCGCCGCCTCGACCAGGGCGAGGCCGGCGCGGAACTGGCGGTCGGTCGGCCGGTCAGCGCGGTGCGAGGGGGCGAGCGGCTTGAAATACTGGCCGCCGCTCTGCGGCCGCTCGTCGAGCACCACCACGTCGGCGCCGCGCCGCGCCGCCGCTTCCGCCGCCGCCAGACCGGCCGGGCCGGCGCCGATCACCAACAGGTCGAGGGTCCGCTCCTCCGGCGCCTTGCCCTGCGGCGGCGGCACCAGCGGGGCCAGCGGATCCTCGGGCGTGCCGGCCGGCGGCTGCGAGCGGATGGTTTGGCCATCCGCCACCTTGGTCAGGCAGGCGCGCTGGCTGGCCTTGCCGTCCACCGTCACCAGGCATTCGAAGCAGGCGCCCATGCCGCAATAGAGGCCGCGCCGCCCGCCGTCGCGGGTGTGGCGGTAGGCGGCGACACCATGCGCCGCCAGCGCCGCCGCCACCGTCTCCCCGGCCAGCGCGGGGACGCGCTCGCCGTCATAGGTGATCTCGATGAAGGCGCCGTCGCGGCGGACGCTGGGATGTTCGAGGCGCATGGGCGGGGCGGCTTTTCCGGATTGCGGTGGGGAGATTTCGGAGGGAAGCGGTTTTCGAGGGCTGCGTCAATTTGCGCTGGATTCCTGTATACAGATAGTATACGAGTAGTATTTAGGCAAGGTCAAAAATTAGGCAGGAGCTTGGGGGAACCCATGACGGCATTGCGCGGCACCTACACGGTCCTGATCACCCCCTTCACCGCCGACGGTGGTGCTGTGGACGTCCCCGCCCTGAAGCGACTGGTGAACTGGCAGATCGAGCAGGGCATCCACGGCCTGATCCCGCTCGGCAGCACCGGCGAGTTCCTGTCGATGACCCCGGAGGAGCGGGCCCAGGTCATCGAGATCTGCGTGCAGGAATCGGCCGGCCGCGTGCCCGTGCTGATCGGCACCGGCGCCGAATGGACCCGCGACGCGGTGGCCCACGCCAAGGAAGCGGAGCGGATGGGCGCCGACGGCATCATGGTGATCCCGCCCTTCTACAGCTCCCCGACACCGGACGAGCTGTTCGAGCATTACCGCCGCATCGGCGAGGCGATCTCGCTGCCGGTGATGATCTACAACAACCCGGCGACCGCCAACGTCGACCTCACGCCGCCGATCGTCGCCCGGCTGAGCGAGATCGACAACGTGCTCTACATCAAGGAATCGACGCTGGAGGTGACGCGGGTCCGCGACATCATCGAGCTGTGCGGCGACCGCATGACGGTGTTCGCCGGCATCCTCGGCTACGAATCCTTCTGGCTCGGCGCCCAGGGCTGGGTCGCTGTCTGCTCCAACCTGATCCCGCGCGATTCGGCCCGGCTGTTCGAGCTGGTGGCCGACCATGGCGACAAGGAGCAGGCGCTGGCGCTCTACAAGAAGATGCTGCCGATCGTCCGCTGGGTCGGCGGCCACCGCTACGTCGCCGCGTCGAAGACCGGGCTGGGCATGATGGGCCTGCCGGTCGGGAACCCTCGCGCGCCGCGCCTGCCGCTGCCGGCGGCCGACGCCGAGGCCCTGCGCGCCGATCTGGCGGCGTACGGCCTGATCGATTCCCTGAACGTCCCCCCGGCCGCCGGGACCGGACGCTGAACGGGTGTGAGTGCTGGCCACCTGGGTATGAGACCCAAACACGAGAGAAGGGGACCATGATGACCATTCGCAAGCTGTTGATCGCCGCCGGCCTGACCCTGTTCGCCCTGCCGGCCGCCGCCCAAACCACCTGCAAACCGGCGGTCGCCGATTCCGAGCTGGTCAAGCCGGGCACGCTGGTGATGTCGATGAACCCGACCCTGCCGCCGATGCAGTTCGTCGATTCCAACGGCCAGTTGAAGGGCATGCGCGTCACGCTGGGCGACGAGATCGCCAAGCGGCTCTGCCTGAAGCCCGAATATGTCCGCATCGAGTTCTCGGCGATGATCCCCGGCCTCCAGGCCGGCCGCTGGGACCTGATCAACACCGGCATCTTCTGGACCGAGGAGCGGGCCAAGATGATGCCGATGATCAACTATGAATCGCAGGCGATCAGCATCTCGGTCGCCAAGGGCAACCCGCTGAAGATCACCAAGCCGGAGGATCTGTCGGGCCGTCCGGTCGGCGTCGAGCTGGGCGGCTTCGAGGAGCGCAAGCTGCGCGAGCTCGACAAGATGCTGACCGCCAAGGGGCTGAAGGGCATCGAGATCAAGACCTTCGACAATTTCGCCACGGCCTACCAGGCGCTGCGCGCCGGCCAGACCGAGGCGTCGGTGGCGATCGACCCGACGGCGGCGGAATACAGCAAGCGCGGCGACTTCGACCGCGCCCTGCACGGCCTGTTCCCGACCCCGGTCGCCCTGGCGATGAAGAGCAAGCCGCTGAGCGAGGCCGTGGTGGCCGTCCTCAACGACATGCAGAAGGACGGGTCGTACAGGAAGCTGATGGACGAATACGGCCTGCTGCCCAACGACGGCGCCTTCAAGGTCAACGCCCCCGGCATGTGAGACGCGGGTGCCAAGCGGCGGCGGGGCGTGTCCCCGCCGCCGCTTGGCACGCCGGATAAGAAGAGCGAAAGGGTGATGGAATGACCAGCGGCTGGAACTGGGACGGCTTCTTCGAGTACCTGTTCAACGGGTATCTGCTCAGCGGGGCGATCACCACTTTGTGGCTGACGCTCGCGGGCATCGCCGGCGGCCTCGTGGTCGGCTGCCTGCTGGCGCTGCTGCGGCTGTCGCCCTACCGCTGGGTGTCGGCGGCGGCCAAGGCCTACATCTGGGTGTTCCGCGGCACGCCGCTGCTGGTCCAACTCATCATCATCTACACCGGCCTGCCGCAGATCGGCATCAAGCTGTCGGTGACGGAATCCGCGCTGATCGGCCTGATCCTCAACGAGGCCGCCTATCTGGCCGAGATCATCCGCGGCGGCATCCTCGGCGTCGCCGCCGGGCAGAGCAACGCCGGCCGCGCGCTCGGCCTCAACTCGGCCCAGGTGATGGTCTACATCGTGCTGCCGCAGGCCATCCGCATCATCATCCCGGCGCTGGGCAACAGCGTGAACGGGCTGCTGAAGACCACCTCGGTCACCTCGGTCATCTCGATGGAGGAGCTTCTGCGCAGCACCCAGCTGCTCATCCAGGAGCGCTTCATGGTGCTGGAGCTGTTCACGGTGGCCGCCCTCTACTACCTGCTGATGACCTCGCTGTGGGACATCGTCCAGCGCCGCATCGAACGCCATTTCGGCCGCGCCTACCGCAACATCGCGATCGTCGACGGCCAGTAAGGCGCCCGCCGATGAGTCCTCCCCTCCCCCCGGCCGACCCGCTGTTCCCCCGGCCCGCCAACCTCGGCGACCAGGCCCACGGGCATCTGCGCGAGCTGATCCTCAGCCGCCAGATCCCCGGCGGCGCCGAGGTACCGGAGGGCCGGCTCGCCGAGCGGCTCAACGTGTCGCGCACGCCGATGCGCGAGGCGCTGGTCCGGCTGGTCGGCGAGGGGCTGCTGGAGCGCACCAGCGAGCGCAGCTACCGGGTCCGCGTCGTCTCGGCCCGCGAGTTCTTCGAGTGCATGCAGATGCGCGAGCTGCTGGAGTGCCACGCCATCGAGCAGGCGGTGCCGCTGGTCGGCGACGACGATCTGGCGGAGCTGCGGCGCGGGCTCGACGCGCTGGAAAGCGACGGCGAGGACGACATGCAGCACTGGCTCTACGACAACCACTTCCACAGCTTCTTCGCCCGTGTCAGCGGCAACGCGACGCTGGCCGACACCATCACGCGGATGCGGGTGGTCGCCCGTCTGTTCCGCATCTCCAGCACCTTCCATCGCAAGCGCGAGATCGACACCGAGCACCGGGCGGTGCTGGAGGCCGCCGAGCGGCGCGACATCGGCGCGGCCAAGGCCGCCATGCTGGCGCATCTGCGCAACCTCCAGGACGACGCCCGCCGCGCCATCGCCGCCGAGGCCAATCCGGGCGGCTATTTCCTGTGATTTGGAAAGCCCGCTCCATCGCCGTCTTTCGTCATGACCGGGCCTGTCCCGGTCATCCACGCGGAAACGTCAGGCTTGCCCATGGATGCCCGTGTCGAGCACGGGCATGACGCGTCGGAAAGCCGGAAGCATTCGTTCACGCGTTCCAAGGACCGCCCCTTAAGGACCAAGGAGAGTTCCATGCCGCAGTTCGACACCGTCATCCGCCACGGCACGCTGGCCACCGCGTCCGACGTGTTCGCCGCCGACCTCGGCGTGATCGGCGGCCGCATCGCCGCCATCGGCACCGGGCTGGGGCCGGGGGCACGCGAGATCGACGCGACCGGCAAGCTGGTGCTGCCCGGCGGCGTCGACGGCCATTGCCACCTCGACCAGCCGACCAGCGACGGCTCGCAGTCGGCCGACGATTTCGAGACCGGCACGCGCTCGGCGGCCTGCGGCGGAACGACGACGGTCATCCCCTTCGCCTGCCAGTTCAAGGGCCAGTCGCTGCGCGACGCGGTGACCGACTACCACCGGCGGGCCGACGGCAAGGCGGTGATCGACTACGCCTTCCACCTCATCGTCAGCGACCCGACCGACCAGCTGCTCGGCCAGGACCTGCCGGCGCTGATCCATGACGGCTACACGTCGTTCAAGATCTACATGACCTACGACGACATGAAGCTGAACGACCGGCAGGTGCTGGAACTGCTGAGCGTCGCCCGGCGCGACGGCGCCATGGCGATGATCCACGCCGAGAACGCCGATTTCATCGGCTGGCTGACCGACAAGCTGCTCGCCGCCGGCCACACCGCGCCGCGCTACCACGCCGATTCCCGGCCGATGCTGGTCGAGCGCGAGGCGACCCACCGCGCCATCGCCATGGCCGAGCTCGCCGACGTGCCGATCCTGATCGTCCACGTCTCGGGCCGCGAGGCGATCGAGCAGATCCATTGGGCGCAGGGTCGCGGCATGCGCATCTACGCCGAAACCTGCCCGCAATACATGGTGTTGACCGAGCACGACCTGCACGGACACGGCATGGAGGGGGCGAAGTGCATCTGTAGCCCGCCGCCGCGCGACAAGGCCAACCAGGCGGTGATCTGGGACGCGCTGGCCGGCGGCACCTTCCACATCGTGTCGTCCGACCATGCGCCCTTCCGCTACCAGGACCCGAAGGGCAAGATGCTGCACGGCGCCAACACGCCCTTCAACTGGATCCCCAACGGCGTGCCGGGCATCGAGACGCGCCTGCCGATCCTGTTCTCGGAAGGGGTGAAGAAGGGCCGCATCAGCCTGCAACGCTTCGTCGAGCTGTCCTCGACCAACCCGGCCAAGATGTACGGCCTGCACCCGCGCAAGGGCAGCCTCGCCATCGGCGCCGACGCCGACATCGTGATCTACGACCCGGACCGCAAGGTCACCATCACCAACAGCCTGCTGCACCACAACGTCGATTACACGCCGTATGAGGGGTTGGAGGTGACCGGCTGGCCGGAGACCGTGCTGTCGCGCGGCGAAGTCGTGGTGGAGGGCGGCACCTGCGTGGCTCAGCCCGGCCGCGGCGCCTTCCTGCGCTGCGACACGCCGGATTTGGCAAAGCCGAAGGTGGCGGCGGTTTGATCATTGTTCGATCGACAGGCGGGAGACGAATGTCCGTCACCCATGGCCTTTCCTCAACAATCAGCCTCTTCCCATTCGTCATGACCGGGCTTGACCCTGTCATCCACGCAGAACCCTGATGTTTGCAGCCGTGGATGCCCGGACCAAGTCCGGGCATGACGAGTCGGAAAAGGCTAACCCTTCCGATTTCAACCATTATCCAGGATGATCGCCACCATGGACGCCCTGACCATCACCGCCGGCCCCTTCACCTTCGGTGCCCGCTTCGAGTCGGCCGCAGCGCCCAAGACCTGCGCCAAGTTCCGCAGCCTGCTGCCCTACGAGGGCCAGATCGTCCATGTCCGCTGGAGCGGCGAAGGCGTCTGGATCCCGCTCGGCGACACCGATTACGGCCTCGGCTACGAGAACCACACCAGCCACCCGGCGCCGGGCCAGATCATCCTCTATCCGGGCGGCATCAGCGAGACCGAGATCCTGCTGGCCTACGGCGGCGTGCAGTTCTCCAGCAAGATGGGCCAGCTCGCCGGCAACCACTTCATAACCATCACCGAGGGGCTGGAGAATCTGGTGGAACTCGGCAAGCGCACCCTGTGGCAGGGCGCGCAGCCGATCCGCTTCGAACTCGCCCGCTGACACCGAAAAAAGGCGTCACACCGCGATGCGCTCGCCCGGCACGGCGAGCGCGATCCGGCCGTTCCCCGCGCAGGCCGCCGCCCGCACCGCCCGCACGGCCCGAGCATCCCGGCCGCCACGGTCCGCCAGCGCAGCGGGAAGGACAGCGAGCGCTCCGGGTCGATGCCGCCGGCCGCGAACAGCAGGCCGGGCTGGTGGCGCACGTCGGCACTTGCCCTTGGCCGCCAACTCGTCCGGCTTCACGTCGGTGAACAGCTTGGCCCAGGTCTTTTCGTCCAGCTTGGCCTGGACATGCTGGGCGTCGATGCCGGGGTACCAGTTGAAGCGCTTGACGATCCCCTCGGCCTGCGCCTCGGGGCCGGTCGCCATCTCGATGAACTTGCGGGCCAGATCCGGGTTGGCGGCCTTGGCCGGCACGACGTAGTACATCGGCTGGTCCGGCATGCCGGGGGCAAGGAGTTGCAGCTTCAGGTTCGGGTTCAGCCGGCCTGGGCATCGCCTTCGGCATCCTGGTCTCCGGCCTCCCGGCCCGTCGCTTTGCCGTGACTTGGGAGGCGGAACCCTAGCGCGTGCCACCGATGACCGCCAGAGTCCCGGATGCGGCGTGAAGAATCGTCGATTTTTGTTTGGACAGGCCGTGCGATTTTTTCTACAAAGCGGCCCTCGATGCGCTGCACCGGTCGACACGGCCAACCGCGCAGCGCCGGATGCCCAGGTAGCTCAGTTGGTAGAGCAGGGGACTGAAAATCCCCGTGTCGGCGGTTCAATTCCGTCCCTGGGCACCATTTTCCTCTTATGGATCAAATGGTTAATGGCGCAATAGGTAAAACTAACTTACCTAGCGCAGACCTAGCACAACCGCAGAGGACAACTTTCCTCCCCCGCTAAGCCGTTGTTTTCTTCCATTTTTGAATGCCGATTTTCGCTGTGCTCGCACAGTCTCGACAGCAGTGTAGTTCCCCGGCATCATCCGGCACTGCATGGGTCCTTCCGCATTTTCGGTGCAGGGGGCAGCGTGAACGGCACTATTCAGGCAGCTTCGAGGACTCGCTGACGCAGCAGGTCGAAGCCACCGCGACCGTTCATCGTGCGCTTGATCGTCTTCAGCCTGCTGATCTGGCCCTCCACCGGGCCGGTGCTCCACGGCAACGACAAGGCCGCGCGCACCGCCGCCAGATCACGCTTCAGGCCGCCGGCGAATCCCGCCATGGCCGTACCGTCGGTTGCCGGCAGCCACTCATCCAGTTCTCCGGTCCGCTGTTCGCGAACCATCGTCCGGAAGGCCCGAGCCAACGCGACGGTCTGCGCCAGTTTCGGAGAACGGGAGAGCAGGGCGGTGACGAAGGCCTGTTCGGTCGCGTCGATCTCGGTCGCGTCGGCGACCACCTGCCGCCGATGCCGGAGCCGGACGTCAGGACGTTCCGGCTTTGTCGTCGGCCTCCTTCACCGTGAAGGCGATTTCCTGCCCGAAGGACAGTTCAAGCGTGTTGCCATCCGGGTCGGCGATGTAGGTCCAGAGACCGACGGGAGGTCCGGAATCGCGGGGAGCGGAGCGCAGTATGCCCCGGCATCCGGCTTCGGCCGCCCGGTTCAAGACGTCCTCGCGCGTCGCGCAGGCGACACCGAGATGCCCGAACGGTCCGAGCGGCGTGTCGGTCAGCCGTGTCGATGCCACGAGGACGAGGGCGAACGGGCGCACCCCATCCGCCATCCACGCCACCTCCTTGACATCGCCACCCGCAGTCCGGCGATGAACCACCCGAAGATCGGCAAACTCCTGATAGAAGGCGATGCTGCTGTCGAGATCGCGCACGAGCAGCGCCACATGGGACAGCCCGAGATCCGGATTGAGGGGTTGGGTCATGGTCACATCTCCTTTCCGGGACAGCTTGCTTCATCGATGAAAATTATGGAAATTAGAATGTGATATGCAGACCATGCACAGAAGGAATGATCTTCCGTCCTCCGACCTGAACCTGCTGCTGGTGCTCGAGGCCCTGCTCGAAGAGCGGCATGTCTCGCGCGCGGCGATGCGGTTGAACCGCTCGCAACCAGCGGTCAGCCATGCCCTTGCGAGGCTGAGGGACATCTTTGGCGACCCGCTGCTGGTGAGGGGCGAAGGAGGTCTACAGCCAACGGCGCGCGCACTCCAACTTGCCGAACCGCTGGCCGAGGCCCTTGCGCTGGTGCGTTCGATGGCCGATCCGCCGACCTTCGATATCGGGCGGTGCAGCCGCCACTTCCGTTTGTCCCTGTCGGATTATGGGACGACGATCCTGCTGCCGCCCCTGGTCGCGCGGTTGCGAAAGGCCGCGCCGCTCATCGATCTGTCCGTCGTGTCCTATGGCAGGGACCGGGCACTTGCGGCGCTGATCGACGGGGAGATCGATCTGGCCGTCGGTGTTTATCCCGAGCTGGCGACGGCGGGGCGCCGCGATCTCAGGAGCGATCTTCTGTTCCAAGAGACATTCGCCTGCCTGTCCGATGAATCGGGCCAACCGGGGGCGCTCTCGATCGAGCGTTACCTTGCGCGGCCGCATGTCAGGGTCACCGTCGCGCTGGAGGATGACAGCGAGATCGACGCGGCGCTTGCCCGCCTGGGCCACAAGCGCCGCGTCGCCATCCAAATCCCACATTGGTCCGCCGCTCCCGAGCTTGTCAGGGGCACCGATCTCGTGCTGACCGCGGCGAAGCGAAGCCTTGAGATTCTGGGGAAGGGAAGCCTCCGGTGCAGCGAACCGCCGTTCCGTCTGGCCGGCTTTCCATTCGTGCAGACTTGGCATCGTCGTCGCGAAAAGGACGCGCCGCATCGCTGGCTTCGGGAGGAAATCGCCGTGGCAGCCCGAGGGTCGACGGGGGTGTAAACGCGTCTTGCGGTTCCGTTGCATGGTCTGCCGGCAGGCGCGGCGTGCCGTGACGGCGGCATCAGGTGGCGACACCGGACAGGCGGGCGATGAAGGCGGCTTGGGTCCGCATGTCGTTGGAGGAAATGGCGCCGGCCTGCGGTCGGCTTCTCCTGCCCCCTCGGGTTTCGTTGAATTCGCATTCACTTTCATGATGCCGCCACGCTGGGCACACGGATTGATCGCGAGACGTACAAAAGTCTTGACGCTCAATGACGCTTGGCTTAGAAATGAAAATGAATTCACATTCACTTCGGTGGGAGGCTCATCGGGGGTGGTCATGACAGCTTCGAACCAGCTTGGATCCATCCGGTGACGGCCAGGTCGGTGCGGACCATCCATCACAGCCGCTGCGCGCCACCGCCGTCTGCCACATCGCTCATCGAGGACAGCCCATCATGAGCCCCAAGCCCAGCCGCGCGCTCGACAAGAAGACCCAGATCCTGCGCGCGGCCCGCTCCGTCGTCATGGATGGCGGCTTTCGCGAGCTACAGATGAACGCGGTCGCCGCCGCCGCCGGCGTGGCGGTGGGCACGATCTACCGCTACTTCCCGTCCCGGGCCGAGCTGTGCGCGGCCATCGTCAGCGTCACCTCCCAGCGCGAGGTCGACGTCCTGTCGGGGATCGCGGTGGCCGAGGGCGAGCCTTCCCGGAAGGTGCGGGACGCCGTGCGCACCTTCGCCGCCCGCGCGATGCGCGGCCGCCGGCTCGCCTACGGCTTGATCTTCGAGCCGATCGACCCGGAGGTGGAAAGCACTCGTCTGAAGTACCGGCGCGCCATCGCGCGGGTGTTCGAGACCATCATCCGCGAGGGCATCGCCGCCGGCGAGTTCCGGGATGTCGACGTCGAGGTCGCGGGCGCCTTTCTGGTCGGCGCCTTCATGGAGGGGCTGGTGGGATCGCTCGCGCCGGACACCGGCGGCATTCAGGAGCGGGCCGACGAAATCGCCGACGCGATCGCCGATCTGTGCCTGGCCGCCGTGGCGAAGCCCGGGCATCCGCTTCTGAACCGCGCCCCCCGCACGGAAAGCGCCGCACAGGCCATTCCGTTGCGACCGAGACCCTGACCCAGTTCTCCTGACCACCGGCGTTGCCGTCATCCTCCGCGCTCACCCGGCGGTCATGGCGGCGCTCATGGCGGCGGCCCGTGGTGGCGACACCGGACGAAGAATGGGGCGAGGGGCCGGTGGCGTTCGTGGAACCGCGCAGCGGCGGGCACGATCCGGAAGAGCCTGCTCCGGAAGGCCAACCGGCACCGGGAGATCGCCGCCCTCCGCCATTTCACAGCACATTCTTGCCGGCATGACGTGGCCATGCCGGCCGATCCGACCGCCGTGCCGGCCCGCGTCGGCGTGGCGCCCCCGACGGCCACGGTTCGAAACCTCTCGTGGAGTCCATCATGAGCAGCACCCTCTCCGCCGCCATCCAGACCGAGACGGCCGGCCGCTACAGCACGCACACGGTCCTCAACCAGGCGCAGCCCGCCAGCGGGTTCAACGCCTTCAGCGGCGACGCGGTGCTCCGCGCGGCCATCGATCGCGAGGCACCCTGGGCGGCGGACCGCTGCGCGGCGCTCGGCGCCGTCGCCGGCGACGAGGCCGTCCAGGAGTTGGCGCGCCTGGCCAACCGGCACCTGCCCGAACTCAAGACGCACGACCGCTTCGGCAACCGCGTCGACTGGGTCGACTTCCACCCGAGCTGGCACCAACTGATGTCGCTGGCGTGGAAGCACGAAGTCCCCACCCTCGCCTGGCGCACCAACCAGAAGAATGGCCACGTCGCCCGCGCCGTGCTGTCCTACCTCTGGAACCAGGTCGAGCAGGGCACAGGCTGTCCCACGGGCATGGCCTACGCCTCCCACGCCGGTTTCGAGGCCGAGCCGGCCCTCGCCATCTGGGCGGAAAAATCCAAGGGCACCGAGTACGAGTTCAGCCGCAGGGAGGTCGGCGACAAGCCGTCGGTCGTCATCGGCTACGCCATGACCGAGAAGCAGGGTGGGTCCGACCTGCGCGAGACCCAGACCACCGCGCGCTTTTCGCATTCGGCCGATTACCACGGAAAGACGGCGCACTGGTACGAGCTGACCGGCCACAAATGGTTCTGTTCGGTGCCGCAGTCGGACGGCTTCTTCACCCTGGCCAAGGTCGATGGCGGGGTCACCTGCTTCTTCCTGCCGCGAACGCTGCCCGACGGGAGCTACAACCGCTTCTTCGTCCAGCGCCTCAAGGACAAGGCCGGGAACAAGTCGAACGCCTCCAGCGAGGTGGAGTACGCCGGGACGCTGGCGATCCGCGTCGGCGAGGAGGGGCGCGGCATCCGCGAGATCCTCTCGCACGCCCATCTGACCCGCCTGGACTTCGCCATCGGTTCGGCCGGCCTGATGCGCCAGGCGCTGACGCTGGCGCTGCGGCACACCACGACCCGCAACGCCTTCGGGACGACCATCGCCGACCGGCCGATGATGACCAACGTGCTGGCGGACATGGCCGTCGAGGTCGAGGCGGCGACGCTGATGGCGCTGCGCGTGGCCAAGGCCACCGACCAGTTGGCGGAGAACGGGCACGAGCGCCTGCTGGCGCGCGTGGCCACCCCGGCGGCCAAGTTCTTCAACTGCTCGCGGGCGCCGTCCATCGTCTGCGAGGCGTTGCAGTGCCACGGCGGCAACGGGTTCATCGAGGAGAACCCGATGGCGCGCCTGTACCGCGAAGCCCCGCTCAACAGCGTCTGGGAGGGCACCGCCAACATGATGTGCATGGATGTCCGCCGGGCCATGATCAAGGACGCGCGCACGATCAACGCCCTGTTCGACGAGGTCCGGCCGCTCGCCGGCCAGGACGCCCGCTTCGACGCCCTGGTCCGGCACACCGAAACCCTGGTGCGCGAGGCGGTGCGGGACGAGTTCCCGGCCCGCCCGATGACCGAGGCGGTGGCGCGCGTTCTACAGGGCGCCGAACTGCTGCGCCACAGCCCGCGGGAGGTGGTGGACGTGTTCCTCGCCACCCGCGCGCCCGGGGCCGCGGGGGCCTGGGGGGCGCACTATGGGACTTTGGCCCTGACCGTCGATCAACCCACGGCCCGGACGATCGTGCGGCGGGCCATGGTCGCCCCTGCCTGAGGAGGGCCATCGGCGCGGCGGACGTCACCCGCCGCGTCCGGGCCCACTCTGCCTCAGGGTGTCGATCCGAAGCTGGACATAAGCCTCCATCAGCGCCGGGGCCGAGGCACCGAACATGCGGATGCGCCCGGTGTGCAGCAGAAGCAGCAGCCCGGTCGCGTGGGCGAAGACATCGACCAGGAGCAGGTCGGCGGCCGCCTTCGACGCGCCCAGCGCCTCGGCCGCGTCGGCAACCGGCCGGAGGGCGGCGTTCAGCGCCCGGTTCAGCTCCTCGTCGCGCTCGCGTCCCAGGCCCAACGGCTTCATGCCGCCACGGAACAGGTAGAAGCCGAGATCGAGGTCGCGCGGGTTGGCGGCGTAGAAGCCGAAGAACCCCATGGCGGCGGCGGCGAGGCGGTCCGCCGGAGCCTCGACCCGCGCCACCGCCTCGTCCACCGCCTGGCCCAGCGCGGCGAGCGATGTCCGCAGCACCTCGGCGTAAATCGCCTCCTTGGAATCGAAGTAGGAATAAAGCGCGCCGGGCGTGTAACCGGCGCGCGTCGCGACGGCGCGCAGGCTGGCGCCTTCCAACCCTTCGGCCTCGAACACGTCGCGGGCGGCCTGCAGGATCAGGCCACGCTTATGCTCGCTCACCGCTTCCCGCCGGCTGACCCGCTGCCGCTCCGCCACGATGCCTCCTCGAACGATCCCGAAGAAAACTCTACCGTTGATCATTTTTATGAACAATGTTCAAATTTCAGAACGTCAATCAGGGAGGACCTCATGCTGATGACCGCCGCCGACTACCGGGAGTCGCTGCGTGCCTACAAACCGCGGGTGTTCGTCAACGGACGGCTCGTCGAGAGCGTGGCCGACGAGCCGCTTCTGGCGCCCGGCGTCAACGCCGTCGGCATCACCTATGACTTCGCCCATGCGCCGGAGCATCGGGCCATCATGACCGCCCGGCAGGGGACGTCGGGGAAAACCGTCAACCGGATGCTCCACATCAACGAGAGCTCGACCGACCTCCTCCACAAGCTCGAAGCCGTCCGGCTCGTCTGCAAGGTGTCCGGCTGCGCGCAGCGCTACCTGACGCACGATGCCCTGAACGGCATCTTCCAGGCGGCCAGGCGCACCGACGACGCGCACGGCACGGACTACAGCCAACGCTTCCTGAATTACCTCCACGAGGTGCAGGACCGCGACCTGACGCTGGGGGTGGCGATGACGGACGCCAAGGGCGATCGCTCAAAGCGGCCCGGCCGGCAGGCCAACCCCGACGTCTACGTCCACATCGTCGAGCGCCGACCCGACGGCATCGTCATCCGCGGCACCAAGGCGATCGTCACCGGCGCCCCCTACATGCACGAGTTCCTGGTCATGCCGTGCCGGACGCACAGCCCGGAGGACGCCGCCTTCGCCGTGTGCTGCGCCGTGCCGGTCGATGCGCCGGGCGTCACCATCGTGGCGCGGCCGGCGGGACGGCCGGGCGAGGCCGCCGCCAAATTCTCGGCGAAGTATGGGCAGTCGACCGGCGTCGTGATCTTCGACGACGTGTTCGTGCCGCACGACCGCGTGTTCCTCGCCGGCGAGACGGAGGAGGGCGGCTTCCTGACCACGACCTACGCCGCGCACCACCGCCACTCCTGCATCGGCGCCCGCGCCGGCTTCGGCGACCTGCTGATCGGGGCCGGTGCCCTGATGGTGGAGGCCAACGGCCTCGATCCCGAGCGCCACGGCCACATCCGCGAGGCGATGGTCGAACTCATCACCATCACCGAGAGCTTCTACGCCTGCGGCGTCGCCGCGTCGGTCTATTGCACCAAGGATCCGTCGGGGACGGTGATCCCGGAGGCGGTGTTCTCGAACATCGGCAAGCTGCTGCTCGCGACCAGGATTTACGACATGCACCGGATCGCCCATTACGTTTCGGGTGGGTTGATCGTCGCCCTGCCGGGTCCGGACGAGGACCACAATCCCGAGACCAAGGGGTCGCTGGCCGCGGTGCTGGGCGGCCGGACCGACATTCCGATGGAACAGCGCCTGGAGGTGTCGCGCTTCATCGAGGATCTGACCGTGTCCAACCAAGCCGGCTGGTATTCGGTCATCTCCCTGCACGGGGGCGGCTCGCCGGAAGCGATGAAGCGGGAGATCTGGCGCAACTACCCGGTGATGGAGAAGGTCGCGCTGGTCGAGAGCCTCCTCGACCGCGGGGTTCTCGACGAAGGACAGCGAACGTCGAAGCAACCGGGGCGGTGCTGCCCGACCGGGTGTGACGTGCCAGAACGCCCCAGCGGTGCCTCCGCCGCTTCGAGCCTTGTGGCGGACACAAAGCAGTTGACCAGCCCGTCCGCATGGTGAAGGCAAGGGATGGCGGAGTAGCGGTCCGCTGCCTGGGCCAGCCACCTGTTCGCTCCGCTGCCGCCGGCGGAGCAGATTTCCTCCCGCATCGGCGGGCTGCTGATCCTGCTGGCGGCGGCCCCCTGCACGGCGATGGTGTTCGTCTGAGCGGGGTGCCGGCCGCGCGCCAGGTCGATGGCGCGCGCGAGGACCGTCGCGCCAGCACGCCCGATCGCTCCACCGCAGTCAGTCGATTCCGCCCGGCGTGGCGTGGCGAAAAGCGCCGATCGCCATTTCATAACGGTCGGTCTCGTCCGTCAGCATCGCGAGAAGGGCGGGCCCATCGCTCCATCAGCCGAGCTTGGCCCGGACCGCCAGGAAGGCGGGAAGCCCCGGGTGGCCGGCTTCGGCGCGTTCGGCCAACAGGGTGTTGAGGCGGTCGGTGATTCGCCGCCTCGCACGGAAATAATCTTTCAGGACAGGCTTTTAGAGGAAAAAATCATCCATGGCTCCATCCTGGCCCTGGCCCTGGCCCTGGCTCTCGTCCGGGCAACCGCCACCGAAGAGTTGCGAGTGCGTTTTCCGCTCCCGTTCCGCGGTGTAGAGATTGGCAAACAGGCGATGCAGATCGTCGGCAATCCCGGAAGCGTGGATCTCCCCGATCTTGGAGGCCGCCTCCACCCGTTCGACAAAGCGCAGAGTGGAAGCCTCCAGCCGTTGCTCGATGGCAAGACGGTCTATGGTCCCGGTCAGAAGCCTCGACACTTCCAGGCAGTCCCCGGTCAGAACCGACAGGGAGCGCATCTGGTCAACGTGCAGCCGGTTCAGGCAATCCATCGAATTCGACATCTCTTCAGCCACTTCCCTGGCTGCCTGATGACTGGTGCCCGACCTCTGGTCCAACGCGGCCGCGCGCCGGGTGGCTGACTGGATGGCTCCGGTGATTGCCTTCGACACGCCCTCGGTCCGCCGGCTGCACGCGCGCAACTCCTGCGCCACCACGCCCAGCCCGCGCCCCTCCGGTCCGAGACGCGTGCATTTCAACGTCGTGTTCAGCCCCATCAGGCGCATGTCGGTGTCGATGGAGCGGATGGCCAGGACATCCCGCCCCATGGCATCGAAGCCATGCGAAACCTCGAACACCCGTTCCCTGAGAGCGTCGTCGGACCGGCAATAGTGCTGCAACAGGTCCAGGGCGCGGTCGACATCGGTCGCGACATCCGCAAGCATGGAGCCGCCGGGATTCTTGGCGGCACCGGGTGGATGATCGCCCCCGGGATGGCCACGCTCCGAACCGAACAGCGTCGCCGCTTCCCGCGCGATGGCGTCGGCATCCCGGACCAGCGCCTCCAGATTGGCCTTCAGGGACGCCACTTGGCTGCTGAAATCACCGCTCGCCTCCTCGTATTGGCGGATCTGGAGCGCACAGATCGCCGCCGACAGGTCGATCCGGTGACGGTCGTCCAGATCCGCAAGCCACCGTCGCTCCGGCGGCAACGCCGCTGCCTGTGGCGTCTCGGCCAGCAGCCCAAGCACATCCAGCGCCGCACCGATGTGGGACAGCCGCTGACAGGTGAGGTCGCCGACCTGGAGCTCGCTGATGCAGCAGGCGATCCGCTGGCCGACCTCACCGATACGGTCGGCGAAACGGCGGGCAGCCTGCTGCGCGGTGCTGCGGCAGGCCGTCAGCTTGTCCAGACTGTCCTGCAACCGGCGTCCGACATCGACCAGGCGCATCCGGTTGTCACGTTGAAAGACGGCCGCGCCATCCTTGGCCGACGAGATGGCATTCCGCAAAGCCCCGAGATGGCCGATCGCCTGTGTCGTCGCCTCCTCCGCCAACCGATGGAGCCGGTCGATCTCGCGATTGAAGACACTGAAATCATCGGTGCCGGAGCGGATCTGAACCGATTGGACTTTTGCGTTGATCGCCAGGGCGGTGATCTCGCCGATGATCCGGGACAGGTTGCCGAGCAGGGCCGCCATGTCGGCGCCCGCCTCGTCAAGGCCGGTCAGGTCAGCCAGCGTCTGTTCGAGATTCGCCGCCAGCCCGTCGGTCACCGCGCGAATTCTCCCCAGACGGCTCGATGCATCGACGCCGTCTTCACTGTCGATCAGCACCGACAGGGCGCGAAACCGCTCGCCGATGGCCGCCATCCGGTCCAGAATCTGCGACAGTGTCTCGCCGACCGCCAGGAACGCCGTTTCAATCGGCGCCGATGCGTCGTGCAGCTCGGCCTTCAGCGACCGAACAACCCCGATGCCGAGGCCGGACGGTGGAATCCCGGTGTCGGCGCGGGCAAAATCCCCGAAGGCGGCTGTGTCAAGGATGCTGTCCATGCCGAAGCCCTTGTGCGGTCAGATGTGTCGGAAGGAGAGCGGGCTGCGTCACGACCGGTCATGGCGCAGGATTTCGCGGGTGATCGAGGAAAGCCCGACCACCTTTCCAACACCGCCCCGGGCGATCGCCTCCTTCGGCATTCCGAACACGACGCAGCTCTCTTCGTCCTGGGCCAGCGTAAAGGCGCCGGCTTCGCGCATCTCGCGCATCCCGGTGGCGCCGTCGTCACCCATGCCGGTCATGATGACACCGACGGCATTGGCCCCGGCGCAGTGCGCGGTCGAGCGGAACAGCACGTCGACCGACGGCCGGTGGCGGGAGACGAGCGGCCCGTCCTTCACCGCCACCAGATAGCGGGCGCCGCTGCGTTGCAGCAGCATGTGCCGGTTGCCCGGCGCGATCAGAACCTGTCCGCGCAGAACCGTGTCGCCGTCGCGCGCCTCGCGCACCGTGACCTCGCACAGGCTGTCGAGGCGACGGGCGAAGGCCGCGGTGAAGCTTTCCGGCATATGCTGGACGATGACGATGCCGGGGCTGTCGGCGGGCAACGCCTCCAGCACCTCGCGCAGGGCCTCGGTGCCGCCGGTCGAGGCGCCGATGCAGACGATGCGCTCGGTCGTGCGCGCCATCGCCCCTTTTCCGGGCGCCGGCATCATGACATCGGCGCTCAGCTTCGGTTCCGGGATGCGGGGGCTTGCGGTCGCCTGTGCGGCAACGGCGACACGGGCGCGCGGGCGGACACGGGCGCGGGCCGCCGCCTTGACCGTGTCGCAGATGCGCACCTGGGCGTCGAGCAGGCTCTGGCGGGTGTCGATCCGCGGCTTCAGAATGACGTCGGCGGCACCGGCTTCGAGCGCCTGCATCAGGGTCTCGCTGCCGTCCTCCACCAGAGAGGAACACATCACCACCGGTATGGGATGCTGGCTCATCAGCTTGCGCAGGAAGGTGATGCCGTCCATGCGCGGCATCTCGACGTCCAGGGTGATGACGTCCGGCGCCTCCTCCCCGATCCGGCGGACGGCGGCGTAGGGATCGGCCGCCGTCCCCATCACCTCGATCTCCGGATCGGACGACAGGATGTCCGTCAGGGTCCGGCGGACGGTCGCGGAGTCATCGACGATCAGCACGCGTATCCTCTGGCTCATCGCTCAACTCCGGATGAAGATTGCGGAGCCGGCCTGTTTCAGCGGCAGGTCCATGTTGGTGATGGTCTCGCTGTGGCCGATGAACAGGCAGCCGCCGGGGCGCAGATGGCCGCACAGCTTCTCCAGCACCTTTTTTTGCGTCGCCTTGTCGAAGTAGATCAATATGTTGCGGAAGAAGATCACATCCATGTCCGTTGAAACCGGATAGGCCGGATCCATCATGTTGAGGCGGCCGAAACGGACGGACTGGCGGACCGGCGGCACCAGCCTGACCGTGGCGTCCTCCGGGTCGCGTGACCGCATCAGATAGCGGGATGCGAAGGGCTCGGGCACCATCCTGGCCATATCGGCGGGATAGATGCCCATCCTGGCCGTATCGAGCGCCTCCGTGCAGATGTCGGTCGCGACGATCTCGTGGCGGATCGGCATGCCGGCGCGTGCCTGCTCCAGCAGCAGCATGGCCACCGTGTAGGGTTCGGCCCCGGTCGAACAGGCGGCGCTCCAGATCTTCAACGGGCGGTCGCGGCCGGGGTGATGGGGAAGGCGGGACAATGCCGGAATGGCGGTGCCCATCAGGTAGCGGAAATGGTCGATCTCGCGGAAGAAGTCGGTCTTGTTGGTGGTAACGGCGTCGATCAAGCTGACCAGTTCGCCATCCAGCCCGCCGCCGTCCAGCACATGGCGGCAATAGGCGTTCATGTCCGGCAAGCCCAATGTCCTCAGCCGGCGCCGCAGCCGGCCTTCCACCATCGTCCGCTTGGTCGGCGGCATGCGGATGCCGGTGTGGGATTCGATGATGACGGCCAGCCGGCCGAAATCCCGCGGCGACAGACCGTCGCGGGAAGACGGCGGAGCCGGTTCGCCGATGAACCGCGGGGCCTCGACCTCGCTCATCATGCCGCGTCCGCCCTGCCCAGCAGGGCCACGTCGTCCTGGGCGAACAGACGGGCGATGTCGAAGACGATGACGAAGGTTCCATTGGAGCGACCGATCGCCTGGATGCAGTCGGACCGCCAGCGCCCCCCAACCTGGGGCGGCGTTTCCAGCTCCTGACCGTCGAGCGACGTGACTTCGAAAACCCGGTCGGCGACGACGCCAACGGTCAGCGGACTCCCCCGCCCCTCGGCCGGCAAGCTCCCCTGTCCCTGCTGGGGCACGTCGAGCACGATGATCCGGGTGTTGGCGGTGGGCTGGGCCGCCGGCAACCCCAGCTTGACCCGCAGGTCGACGGTGGGCACCCCTTGTCCCCGCACGTCGATCATGCCGATCAGGAACGGGGGCGCGTGCGGCAGGCGGGTGATCGGCTGGAGGTCGAGGATCTCGCGCACGATGCCGACCTCTATGGCGAACACTTCGCGATCGATGCCGATCGTCACATATTGCGCCGGTTCGCGGGGCGCGGTCGCGCTGGTCATCTGCGGCTTCCGGTTCGGGGGGACAGGGGCTGCACTCCGGGGACGGCGCTCCGCGCGCCGCCCCCTCCCGGTGCGATCAGAACGCGGTGTAGCGGGCGTCCAGGTCGTCGGGGCCGTTGCCGCCTTCGAGCGCGATCCTCACCCCGCGCTCCTTGCCGTTCGGCTTCGCCGCCGGCTTGTGCGGCAGGGCGACGACCGAGGCGGGACGGCGGGAGGCCTGGGCTTGCGTCGGCCGCGCCGGGGCTGCCTGGGCTGCCGGGCTCCGGACGGCGGACCGGCCGGCGGCCTTCTCCTCCACCGTGAAGTAGGAGATCGTCCCCTGGAGCTGCGTCGCCATCGAGGACAGCTCCTCCGACGTCGCCGCCATCTGTTCCGACGCGCTGGAATTCTGCTGCGTCACCTTGTCGAGCTGCTGGATCGCCTGGTTGATCTGCTCGGCGCCGATGTCCTGCTCGCGGCAGGCGGCGCTGATCTCCTCGACCAGTTCGGCGGTCTTGCGGATGTCGGGCACCAGCCGGGCCAGCATCTGCCCGGCCTCCTGGGCGATCTTGGTCGATTCCGCCGACAGGGAGCTGATCTCCGCCGCCGCCCCCTGGCTGCGCTCGGCCAGCTTGCGCACCTCCGAGGCGACCACGGCGAAGCCGCGGCCATGCTCGCCGGCCCGCGCCGCCTCCACCGCGGCGTTCAGCGCCAGCAGGTCGGTCTGGCGGGCAATCTCCTGGACGATGCTGATCTTCTCGGCGATGGTCTGCATCGCCTGAACCGCCTTGTTGACCGCCTCGCCCGAGGACTGGGCGTCCTTGGACGACTGGCGGGCGATCTTTTCCGTCTGGGTGGCGTTCTCGGCGTTCTGCTTGATGTTGGCGGCCATCTCCTCCATCGAGGCCGACGCCTCCTCGGCGGCGGAGGCCTGTTCGGTGGAGCCCTGCGACAGCTCCTCCGAGCTGGCCGAGAGCTGCTGGCTGCCCGCCGCCACGTTGTCGGAGGCGGACAGCGCGTCGGTCACGACGCCGCGCAGCTTCTCCAGCATGGTTTCCAGCGCCATGCCCAGCGTGTCCTTGTCGGACAGCGGACGGGCCTGGACGGTCAGGTTGCCGCGGGAGATTTCCTCGGCCACATCCGCGGTCGCCCGCAGGTTGGCGGTCATGCTGTTGAGCGCCGTCACCAGATCCTTGATCTCGTCGTCGCTCGACACCTCGACCTTCTGGCCAAGGTCGCCGATCGCCACCGCGTCCGCCAGCCCGACCGCCTTGCCGAGGCCGCGGGCGATGGAAATCGCGATGTAGGCACCGGCGGCGATGGCGATCAGCAGGCCAAGGGCGACGGCACCGATGGTGATCGCGCGGATCTGGGCATAAGTCGCCTCGGCCGCCTGCTTGTCCGCCGCCATGCCTTTTTCGGCGTCGGCGACCAGTTCGTTGGCGGCCAGGCCCAGCTTGCTGGCGGCCGTGCGAACCTCGCCGATGGACAGCGCCAGCGCCTTGACTTCCGTGTTCTTCAAGGCCAGGGCGACGGCATCGTTGGTGATGAGCTCGTAAGCGCGATAGCGGTCGAGGAAGCTGTTGAACGTCCGGATGTCCTCGTCGGCCGTCAGGCGGCCGCGGATGTAATCCTGCTGCTGGGAAATGTTCTTCAGAAGATCGGGCAGCGGCTTGAGGATCGCAGCCGTCGCCGCATCGTCGGGAACAAGCAGGGCATTCCTGACGATGATGCGCGCATTGGCCCAGTCCGTCGTCATGCGCCGGATCAGATGGGCGATGGCGACCTGTTCCGCCGTCGCCTGGGACCCATTTTCCACCCGCTCGAGCAGGGGCCGCAGGGGCTCCTGCGCCGCGACGACCGAGTCGTTGCCCGAACTGGTCAGCAGTTCGGCGCCCTTGGAATTGGAGTGGATGCGGCCGATCGATCGGACCTTGTCCTGGGCGCTGGTGAATTCCGTCATCAGCGCTTCGATCTGGGTCGCCTTGCGGTTGCCTTCGGCATCGGCGATCCGGTGGAACTGCTCCAGGATTCCCTTGAACTCCTCCCGGCGGGCCAGCATCCCCTTGTCGAAGCGCTCCATGTCCTCTTCGCTGCTCGACAACAGGAAGTTCTTTTCCTCGCGCTGGAGCAGATAGACCGTGGTCGGCATCTGCCGGGCGACGTTGATCCGCTGGGTGGAGACATTGACCAGCTGTTCGATCTTCTCGTTTAGATCCGACAGGCCGTTCAGGGCGATGCCGGCGGTGGCGGCGGACAGCAGGATGACCGTGCCGAATGCCGCGATGATTTTGGCTTTGATGGAAATGCGCATGGTCGTTCCTTGCTGGTACGGCGCGCCCTGTTGGTGGGACGGGGCCGGTCGGGCGGTTTCCGTTGGCCGGAATTTCAGTGGGTCAGTGGGTCGTGACGATTCGGACGATGTCCGGAATGACGATGAAGTCGTCGCCGCGCTTGCCGATTCCCTTGATCAGGTCGGGGTTCCAGCGCATGCCGATGTCCGGGGTTTCCTCGATCGAGGCGCCGGCGATGCTGGTCACCTCATGGACCTTGTCGGCCAGCAGCCCGACCACGGTCGGTTCCCCGTCCAGCAGGATTTCGACGACGACGATGCGGGTGTCGATGGTCGGCGGCGTGCGGTCCATCCCGAACCGTATCCGCAGGTCGGCGAGCGGCACCACCTTGCCGCGCACGTTGATCAGATGGCTGACCAGCGGGGGCGCGCCCGGAACCTCGGTCTGCGGAACGATGTCCAGGATCTCGTGGACCGAATTGGCGTCGATGGCGAAGATCTCGCCGCCCAGCCCCAGGGTCAGCGCTTCGAAGGATCGGGTTTCGGTGACGGTCATGTCGTCCCCCTGAAGTCAGTCTCTTGAAGAGAGGCCGGTGCGGTGCCCGGCGGATGTCACGAGGCTTCGCGCCGCGGCTCCTGGATCTGTCCGGCCGCGACGATCTGGGCGATGTCCATGATCAGCGCCACCGACCCGTCGCCCAGGATGGTGGCGCCGGAGAAGTTGGCGACGTCGGCGTGCAGCTTCGACATCGACTTGATGACGGTCTGGTGGTCGCCCAGAACCTGATCCACCACCAGCCCGACCCGCTTGTCGCCGGAGGAGATGATGACGACCTTCTGGTAGAGATCGGGAGGATGGCGCACGCCGAAGCTGTCGCGAAGCCGCAGGAACGGCACCAGCGCGCCGCGTATGTTCAGGAAATTGCGGTTGGCGTGGCGGCGCTCGACGTCCGGCGGCAGCTCCACGCATTCCTCGACGGCGAACAGCGGGATGACGTAGCGCCCCTGCCCGACCCGGACCAGCAGGCCGTCGATGATCGCCAGCGTCAGCGGCAGGCCGAGGGTGATCTCGGTGCCGCCGCCGGCGGTGCTGGACACCTCGATGGTGCCGCGCAGCCCGTCGATCGTGCGTTTGACCACATCCATGCCGATGCCGCGCCCCGACACGCTGGTCAGGGTCCGCGCCGTCGAGAAGCCGGGATGAAAGATCAGCTGGAACAGTTCGGCGTCCGACAGCTTGGCGCCGGGCGGGATGAGGTCCTGCTCCTCGGCCTTGGCCCGGATGCGGTCGCGGTCCAGCCCGCGCCCGTCGTCGCGGATGGTCATCAGCACGCGGGTTCCCGCATGGCGCGCCGACAGGTGGATGCGGCCCTGCGGCGGCTTGCCCGCCGCGACCCGGTCGGCCGCCGGCTCCAGCCCGTGGTCCAGGCTGTTGCGGATGATGTGGACAAGCGGATCGTTCAGCCGCTCGATCATCGTCTTGTCCAGCTCGGTCTCCTCGCCGGACATCGTCAGGACCACATCCTTGCCGAGTTCCTGCGACAGATCGCGGACCAGCCGGCGGAACCGGCCGAACAGCGATTCCACCGGCACCATGCGGATCCCCATGGTGATGTCGCGCAGCCCGTTGGACA
Source organism: Azospirillum agricola (assembly GCF_020005195.1). Taxonomy (NCBI): domain Bacteria; kingdom Pseudomonadati; phylum Pseudomonadota; class Alphaproteobacteria; order Rhodospirillales; family Azospirillaceae; genus Azospirillum; species Azospirillum agricola. The sequence continues at coordinate 157,126 of NZ_JAIFZR010000001.1, read as the reverse complement.
GCCGCTCGATCTCCTCGGTGACCGACTTGATCTGAAGATCGACGCTGTCGGAAATGAGCTGCTTCAGCCGGGCATGGGCGATCACCAGTTCGCCGACCTGATCCATCAGATCGTCGAGCCGTTCCGCCGGAACACGGATCGAATTGGCCGCCGGCTGCGCCTTTCCCTTCTCCGGACCGGCCTCCGCCTTCGATGGGGCCGACGGCCGCGCCTGCGGGACAGCGTCAAACGGCTCCCGCAGGGAGGGGGCGGGCCCGTCGGACGCTATCGCCAGCACGGGCGCCGACGCCGACGCCGACGCCGACAGGGGCTCGATCGTCAGTTCGGTCTCGTCGATCACGAAGATGAACACGTCTTCGATGGTCGAGCGCGGGTGGGCGGTGGTGAGGATCACGTCCCATGCGATGTGGCAGCGGGTCGGTTCCAACTCCTCCAGAGGCGGAACCCCGTCGGTCAGGGCGACGACCTCGGCGTCCCCCAGTTCGCGCAATTCGTCGAGCAGCAGCAGCGGGTTTGTTCCGCGCTCGAGCACGTCGGGGGCGAGCCGGAAACGGACGCGCCAGCTCGCCCGGCGTTCCACATCGTCATGCTCCTGACGAGGGCACGCCGACATCGTGGCGCTGCCGCTCTGTTCGACCAGCCGGGCCAGGATGCCGTCGCCAGCCGCGGCGTCGGCGCTTGCCGGATCGTCGATCAGGATGCGGATGTGGTCCTTGGCGGCAAGGGCGATGCCAATCATGGCGGGCGTCGCGGCCAGTTCGCCCTTGCGCATCCGATCGAACGCGCTTTCCAGATGATGGGTGAAGCTCGCCGCGCCCTCGAACCCGAACATCGAGCCGGAGCCTTTGATCGTGTGCAGAGCGCGGAAGGCCGTGTCGAGCGGCTCACGGTCGGTGGGGTTCTGCTCCAGCTGGAGCAGCGCGGCTTCGAGATCGGCCAGCAGTTCCGCCGCCTCTTCGCGGAAGATCTGGCCCGGATCGCCGGCGGTCATGCGCCGACGATCTTGCGGACGACACCCAGCAGCTGGTCCTGCTGGAACGGCTTGACGATCCAGGCGGTGGCGCCGGCCGCCTTGGCTTCGGCCTTCTTGCCGGTGTCGGACTCGGTGGTCAGGAAAACGATCGGAACGCCGCGATAGGCCGGCAAGGTCCGCAATTCGCGGATCAGCGCCAAGCCGTCCATGTTCGGCATGTTCAGGTCGGTCAGCACCAGATTGAAGATGCCGGACTTGGCCTTGGTCAGCGCTTCGCGTCCGTCTGCGGCCTCCACCACTTGGTAGCCGGCGGAAGACAAGGTCAATTTGACCATCTGGCGCATGCTCGCGGAATCATCGACGGCAAGGATCGATTTCGTCATGTCTTTACACCCCCCCAGCCCAGAATTCCTGATCCGGACGCGGAGGCCCGGACTTCGCGACGAGGCCACTGCGCTCCAGTGCGTCGGAGAGCGTCCGGGCAAGTGGCTGCCGCAACCGCAACTCCACCCCACGCCGCTTTGCCACCACCCGAGCCGAGATGAGGGCTTGCAGGAAGCAAACATCCACCTCTGTCACCGCCCGGCAGTCGACCTCAACCACCGAGGCCGTCTGGAGCGCGTCATTCAAGTGATTGCAGATGGCTTCGATGGATATGATCGTCGCCGGCTTGTCAAAGACAACCGTAACGTGTTGACTTGAGACGGCCATTCGTCGGCTCCAGGAGGCGCGGATGTGTTCCTCCGCAGTCCTCTCTGCTTACCGCATATGGCGATATCGAAAATATCTAGGAGCAACCCCTATACAGCATTGAGATGCCCCCCGCACCGTGGCCACCCTGCTGCGCATCTTCGGCTTGACCGGCGACACGGCTTCACCGCCTTTCACCGCGCACCAGAAAACAACTTTTGGTTATGTTGAAACCTTGCACGCTTCCTGCTGAACATCCTTGCCAATACCTTTTCCCGGACGAGCCGCCCGTCCGATCAGTTCAGCAAAGCGGTGGACCAAGTCGCGCGCCTTGGCGACCTCCGGGTCCTGCGAAATCCGGGCGGGGGCCTCGGTTGCGGCGGTGTCGATGCTCGGCGGCGCGTACTCCGGCAGGGGAAGGGCGCGCACCAACCGCAGCACGGTGTCGGCGCTGGTCGGCATGCCGAGCCGACGCAGCAGTCGTGCGCCGGCTTCCCCACCACAGGTGACGCCGACCCTCCCTTGCGCGCCGACGAGCCGCCGGGTGCGGCGCGCCCGCGGCGACAAAAGCTCCGGCACGGGTTCAGCGAAGGTCCGGCGCGGACAGATCGGGTTGCGGCAATGGAAACGACGAACGAGAAGGTTGATGTGGACGGCGTTCCCCAGGCTCGGAAGGTCAGCGGGATGCCGATGGTACCGGCTATGAACGGATTGGCTCGGCCGCTGACAGGATGGACAGCATGCGTGGGAATGCTTGACCTGGGCAGCCACATGAAGACCAGCCGCGCCAACAGGTTCCACCGTTACGACACGGCAGTCCGGGATCACAAAAAGCTCTTGCATGCTCCATTGCATGGGATCTCCCGACGGCGCCGACACCAGCGTTGTCAGCTTTTCCACCCAAAGTGCGGGAGAACCAATGGGGACCAGTTCACACCTCCGGCGGCGGGGTGCGGTCGAGCTTCGGGGTCATCGTCTCCAGCAACGGCAGGGCGGCGGCGCCCAGCGCGGCGGTCAGGCGGCCGGTGGTGCCGGCGATCACGCGCGGCACGCCGCGGTGGCGCCGGCCGGCGACGGAGGTCGGCAGCGGATCCAGGGCGGCGATCAGGGCGGCGATGACGCCCTCGGGCAGGATCCCGCCGAAGACGATGGCCTCGGGGTCGAACAGATTCTCCAGCGTCACGATCTGCGGGGCGAGCCGGGCGGCGGCCTCGGCGATCCAGCCCGTCACCACCGGATGGCCCTCGCGGTGCAGCCGGTCGATGGCGTCGCTGTCCACGGCTCCGATCCCGGCGGCGGCGAGTTGCTCCTCCAGCGCCTGTAGGGAGGCGTACTGCTCCAGGCAGCCGCGGTTGCCGCAGGGGCAGGCGCGGCCGCCGGCCTCGACGACGACATGGCCGATCTCGCCGGCGTTGCCGAAGGCGCCGCCGAACGGCCGCCCGTCGATCATGATGCCAAGTCCGAGTCCCTGGCCGAAATAGAGGTGGCAGAAGTTGCGCAGGCTGCGCGCGGCACCGTGCAACCGCTCGCCGACAGCGGCGGCGGTGGCGTCGTTGCCGAGCAGCACCGGCTCGCCCAGTTCCGCCTCCGCCAGGGCGGCCTCGATCAGCGCCGCCGGGTCGAGCCCGTCCCAGCCCCCCAGCGTGGTCGGCCCGCCGGCGATCAAGCCATCCACCCCGAACGGCCCCGGCATCACCACCCCGACGCCGAGCAGGGCGGAGCGGCGGATCGAATCGGTGGCGCGGATGGCGGCGACCTCGCCCACGATCAGCGGCAGGACATGGGCCGGGTCGGTGGCGGCGATGGAACGCTCGCGCTGGGCGCGCAGCCGCCCGGCGAGGTCGACCGCCAGCGTGGTCAGCCGGTGCGCGCCGATCTCGATGCCCAGCGTGACGCCGCCGTCCGGGTTGACCGCGAACTGGATCGGTGGCTGGCCGCGCCCGCTGCGCCGCCGGCCGTCCTCGACCAGCAGCCCCTCGGCCAGCAGTTCGCCGACGATGTTGGACACCGCCTGCGCCGTCAGATGGGCGATCCGCGCGATGTCGGTGCGGCCGAGCGGGCCGTGCAGGCGGACGGCCTCCAGCACGACCCGGCGGTTGTGCGAGCGGCTGCGTCCGGGGTTGTTGCCGATGGCGTGCTGCGATGCCGGCGTCATTCTAGTCCTCGCGGCGTGGTGCGGAGCCTTCGGCCCGGAACTGAGAATGCGGTCGTCTCATGAATAACTCAAGTTAGTTATCTTATTGACAGGGTCGTCGGGCGTGGGTCACCTTTGTGTCAGCGGCGCGGCAACAGCGACCGTGGGTGAACCAACAACGCTCGCAGGCCCGGCCTCGCGCCGCCGGCCCCGATGGAGGTGACGCATGCGGATGTCGAAACGGATTGCCGGGAATTCCTTCACCAAGAAGCTCCTCGCCGGTGCGGCCTTCGGGATCGGGCTGACGCTCGCCGGACAGGCCGGGGCCGTCGAGATCGAGTATTGGCAGTACATCTTCGACACCCGCGTCAAGGCGATGGATCAGCTGATCGGCAAGTTCCAGGCCGCCAACCCCGACATCAAGGTCAAGCAGACCACCTTCCCCTACGCCGACTACCAGACCAAGGTGTCGGCCGCCGTCGCCGCCGGCAACGGCCCCGACGTGGTCCAGCTCTTCTACGGCTGGCTCGACGGCTTCGTCGCCGCCAAGCTGATCCAGCCGCTGCCCAAGGACGTCTTCCCCGCCGCCGCCATCGAGGCCGACTTCTTCCCCATCGTCTCGGCGATGAAGCGCGGCGAGGATTATTACGGCCTGCCGACGGCGGTGCGCTCGCTGGCGCTGTTCTACAACAAGAAGCTGCTGGCCGACGCCGGGCTCGACCCCAACGCCCCGCCCAAGACGCTCGACGACCTCGTGACGATGGCGGAGAAGACCGTCAAGCGCGACGGCGCCGGCAACATCACGTCGGAGGGCTTCGCGCTCGACATGGCCGGGCAGGACCACCAATGGTGGCGCGAGGTGCTGGTGCGCCAGTTCGGCGGCGCCCCCTACGCCGAGGGCGACCGCAAGGTGACCTACGGTGACGCGGCCGGGGCCAAGGCGCTCGCCTTCTACACCGACCTCCAGCTCAAGCGGAGGGTCGGCCAGCTCGGCTTCATGGACGAGGCGCAGGCCGCCTTCAAGGCCGGCAAGGCGACCTTCACCATCGACGGCACCTTCCGCCTCGGCGCCTTCTCCGCCATCAAGGGCTTCGAGTGGGGCGTCGCCGAGCTGCCGGCCAACGCGCAAGGGGTGCGCAGCAACTACGCCAGCTACTTCGCCAACGCCATCACCGCCAAGGCCGAGGGCGAGAAGAAGGCCGCCGCCGCCAAGTTCCTGTCCTACCTCACCTCGCCCGAGGCGATGGAGGTCTGGCTGAAGGTGGTGGGCGAGCTGCCGGCGCGGCGCGCGGTGGCGCTGACCGACGCCAACCTCGCCAACCCGATCCACGGCCCCTTCCTGGCCGGACTGACCAACGCCCACACCACCATGTTCGTCGACGAGGCCGCGCAGCGCCAGATCACCATGGACATGGTCAACCGCGTGCTGCTGCAGGGCCAGAGCCCGGCCGACGCCGTGGCCGCCGCCGCCACGGCCGAGCAGGCGCTGATCGACCGCGTGACCAAGAAGTGACGGGGCTGGACATGCGCGAGGCTCCGGCAACGGCGCATGGAACGGAGGGGAAGGCCGGTCGCCTGTCGGACCGGCTCAGCCTCTCCGCCAAGCGCGTGCTGTGGGCGTGGCTGTTCCTGGCGGTGCCGGTGGTCTTCTACGGGGCCATCCGCTTCTGGCCGACGGCGGAGGCCTTCTGGATCTCCTTCACCGACTGGAACCTGCTGCGCCCCGCTCAGTTCGTCGGGCTGGACAACTACCGGCGCCTGATCGCCGATCCGTTGTTCTGGAAGGTGTTCGCCAACACCTTCCTCTACCTGATCCTGGGCACGCCGGTCAGCCTCGTGCTGTCCTTCGCCATCGCCTACCATCTCGACCGCGTGCGCTTCCTGCACGGCTTCCTGCGCGCGCTCTACTTCCTGCCCTTCCTGACCACCGCCGTGGCGATGGCCTGGGTGTGGCGCTACTTCTTCCAGCCGGTGCCGATCGGGCCGATCAACAACCTGCTGGCCTCGCTCGGCCTGCCGGCGCAGCCCTTCCTGCGCTCGACCTTCCAGGCGCTGCCGACCATCCTGGTGCCGGCGGTGTGGGCCGGGATGGGCTTCCAGATCATCATCTTTCTGGCCGGGCTGCGCGCCATCCCGACCTCCTACTACGAGGCCGCCCGCATCGACGGCCTGAGTGAGCGCGCCATCCTGTGGCGCATCACCCTGCCGCTGCTGAAGCCGACGCTGGTCTTCCTGGTGGTGTTCGCCTCGATCGGCTTCCTGCGCATCTTCGACTACGTCTACAACATGAACACCAACGATCCCGGCGGGCCGCTCGATTCGACCAAGCCGCTGGTGATCATGATCTACCAGACCGCCTTCAAGTCCTACGACATCGGCTACGCGTCGGCGCAGACGGTGGTGCTGTTCCTGATCCTGCTGGTGATCTCCCTGCTCCAGCTCCGGCTGATGAGGCAACCGACATGACCGCCCTTTCCAAGGTCCGGCCCGGCCGGGTGGTGGCCTGGACCCTGCTGTTCCTCGGCGGCGTCGTTATGGTGACGCCGATCCTGTTCATGTTCTCGACCTCGCTGAAGGATTCCTCCCAGGTCTTCGACCTGCGGCTGGTCCCGGCCGAGCCGACGCTGGACAATTACCGCACCATCCTGGAGGACGGGCGCTTCCTGCGCTGGTTCCTCAACTCGCTGTTCATCGCCGTGCTGGCGACGGTCTCCAACGTCTTCTTCGACGGGCTGGTCGGCTACACGCTGGCCAAGTTCCGCTTCCCCGGCCGCCGGCTGGTCTTTCTCGCCATCCTGTCGACGCTGATGATCCCGACCGAGATGCTGGTCATCCCCTGGTACCTGATGGCGAGCCGCTTCGGCTGGCTCGACAGCTACTGGGGCATCGTCTTCCCCGGCCTGATGACCGCCTTCGGCACCTTCCTGATGCGCCAGTTCTTCGAGACCGTCCCCGACGATTTCCTGGAGGCGGCGCGCATCGACGGGCTGAACGAGTTCACCATCTGGTGGAAGGTGGCGATGCCGCTGGTGACGCCGGCCCTGTCGGCGCTGGCGATCTTCACCTTCCTCGGCAACTGGACGGCCTTCATCTGGCCGCTGATCGTCTCCACCCGCGCCGAGATGTTCACGCTGCCGGTCGGGCTGTCGAGCTTCTCGGTCGAGCAGTCGGTGGCCTGGGAGATGATCATGACCGGGGCGGCCATCGCCACGCTGCCGACGCTCCTGGTCTTCCTCGTTCTGCAACGCTTCATCGTGCGCGGCGTCATGCTGGCCGGATTGAAAGGGTGATCGCGATGTCCGACCCACGCAGCCTCGACCCGCGCAGCGCGGACGACAGCCGCTTCCCCGACCCCGTCTACAAGGAGACGGTGCTGCGGCCGCTGTTCGACGGCGCCAAGGCGGCGCATGTCGAGGGCTTCCGCGCCATCGACCGCGCGCATCTGGTGATGCTGGTCGAGACCGGCATCCTCGACCGGCCGACCGCCCAGGCCATCGCCCGCGCGCTGGAGGCCATCGACCGCGAGATCGACGTCCCCGCCCTGACCTACACCGGCGAGGTCGAGGACTTCTTCTTCCTGATCGAGAAGGAGCTGAAGACCCGCCTCGGCCCCGACGTCGCCGGGCGGCTGCACACCGCGCGCTCGCGCAACGACATCGACCACACCTTGTTCAAGCTGGCGCTGAAGGACCGCATCGACGGCTTCCTGGCCCGTGCCTTCGCGCTGGCCGAGACGCTGCTGCGCGTCGCCCGGCGCGACCGCGACACGCCGATCGTCGCCTACACCCACGGCCAGCCGGCCCAGCCCTCCACCTTCGGCCATTACCTGTCGGCGGTGATCGAGGTGGTGCTGCGCGACACCGCCCGCATGGCGGCGGCGCGCGGCATCGTCGACCGCTGCCCGATGGGCGCCGCCGCGATCACCACCTCCGGCTTCCCGATCGACCGCGAACGGATGGCCGATCTGCTCGGCTTCGCCCGGCCGCTGGAGAATTCCTACGGCTGCATCGCCGCCGTCGATTACGTGACCTCGACCTATTCGGCGCTGGAGCTGTTCGCCCTGCATCTCGGCCGACCGATTCAGGATCTCCAGGTCTGGACCTCCTTCGAGGTCGGGCAAATCTACGCCCCCAACGCCTTCGTGCAGATCAGCTCGATCATGCCGCAGAAGCGCAACCCGGTGCCGATCGAGCATCTGCGCCATCTCGCCTCGCAGACGGCGGCGCGCGCCCACGCGGTCGTCACCATCATGCACAACACCCCCTTCACCGACATGAACGACAGCGAGGGCGAGTCCCAGGGCTTCGGCCACGAGGCCTTCGCCCAGGCCGACCGCGTGCTGGCGCTCTACACCGCGCTGATCGAGGCGGTGCGCATCGACCCGGCCAAGGTCGCCCGCAACACGCGGCGGAGCTGCATCACCATCACCGAGCTGGCCGACAGCCTGGTGCGCCGCGAGGATCTGTCCTTCCGGCAGGCGCACGAGATCGCCGCCGCCGTCGCCCGCGCCGTGGTGGCGGTGGAGGGCGACATCGGGACCGACGGTTACGAACCCTTCCGCGCCGCCTTCGCTCACGCCACCGGCCGCGAGAGCGCGCTGTCCGCCGAGGATTACGCCCGCATCGTCTCGGTCGGGCATTTCATCGCCGCGCGCGACCGCCTGGGCGGCCCGGCCCCGGCGGCGCTCGACGCCGCCTTCGCCCGCTACGAGGCCGAGCTTGCCGCGCTGAAGGCCGCGTCGGCCGCCGATTCCACGCGCGAGCGCGACGCCGCCGAACGCCGCGCCGCCGCCTTCGCCGCCCTTCTCGGAGACTGACCCCATGGCCACGATCGCGTTGGAAAAGCTGGTCAAGCGCTATGGCCCGACCACCATCGTCCAGGGCATCGACCTGACGGTCGCCGAGGGCGAGTTCGTCGTGCTGGTCGGCCCCAGCGGCTGCGGCAAATCGACGACGCTGCGGATGATCGCCGGGCTGGAGGACGTCTCTGAGGGCACCATCCGCATCGACGGCCGGGTGGTGAACCAGGTCGAGCCGAAGGGCCGCAACATCGCGATGGTGTTCCAGAACTACGCCATCTACCCGCATGTGACGGTCGCCGAGAACATCGGTTTCGGTCTCTACACCAGCGCGCTGTCGAAGGCGGAGAAGCAGGCGCGCATCCAGGAGGTCGCCCGCTCGCTCGGGCTGGAGGCGCTGCTCGACCGCCGGCCGGCGCAGCTGTCGGGCGGCCAGCGCCAGCGCGTGGCGATCGGCCGCGCCATGGTGCGCAACCCCTCGGCCTTCCTGTTCGACGAGCCGCTGTCCAACCTCGACGCCCAGCTGCGCGGCCAGATGCGCATCGAGATCAAGCGGCTGCACCAGAAGCTCGGCGCCACCTCGGTCTTCGTCACCCACGACCAGGTCGAGGCGATGACCATGGCCGACCGCATCGTCGTGATGCGCGAGGGCCGCATCCTCCAGATCGGCGCGCCGATGGAGCTGTACGAGCGGCCGGTCGACGTCTTCACCGCCCGCTTCATCGGCAGCCCGACGATGAACCTGCTGCCCGGCGCGCTGGCCAGCCGCGACGGCGCCGACGGCGTGGCGCTGGAGGACAGCGGCGCCTTTATCCGCCCCCCCATCGCGCTGACTGGCGGCGGTGGCGGGACAAACGTGCTGCTCGGCGTCCGCCCGCACGATCTGGTGCTGACGGGCTCGCCCGCCCCCGGCGCCTTCACCCTGTCCGGCACCGTCGCCGTCGTCGAGACGCTGGGCACCGAGACGCTGGTCCATGTCGACATCGGCCACCGCAGCGTGATCGGCCTCGCCCCCGGCCGCGCCGTGCCGGTTCCGGGCCAGCGGGTGACGCTGGCCGCCGACCCGGGCGCCCTGCACCTGTTCGACGCCGCGACGGAACGCGCCTTCCCGCGCCCCCTTCTCCAGCAGCCCTGACCCATGCCGACGAACGCCGACACCCACGGGATCCTGTGCCTCGGGCGCCTCTATTGCGACCTGCTGTTCACCGGCCTCGCCGCGATGCCCGAACTCGGGCGGGAGCGCTTCGCCGAGGGCTTCACCCTCTCGGCCGGCGGTGGCGCCTACATCACCGCCGCGCATCTGGCGGCGTGCGGCCGCCGTGCCTTTCTCGCCAGCCGTCTCGGGCTCGACTCCCTGTCCTGCGCGCTGGAGGCGGAGCTGGCGGCGAGCGGCGTCGATCTCGGCCATCTGGAGCGCTCCGCCGGGGCCGGGCCGCAGCCGACCGTCGCCCTGGTGCGGGGCAGCGAGCGCGCCTTCGTGTCGCGCCGCGCCGGGAGCGCGCGGCCGGCGACGCTCGACGCCGCGCTGGCCGACCGGCGGATCCGCCACCTCCACATCGCCGAATACGCGACGCTCCACGAGATTCCCGGCCTCGTCGCGCAAGCCAAGGCGCGCGGCCTGACGCTGTCGCTCGACCCGAGCTGGGACGATTCGCTGATCCGCGACCCCGGCCTGCTGGCAAGCTGCGCCGGGATCGACCTGTTCTTCCCCAACGAGGAGGAGCTGCGCGCCATCACCGGCCGCGCCGACGTCGAGGACGGGCTGGAGTCCCTCGCCGACGCCTTTCCCCTGACGGTCGTGAAGCGCGGCGGCGCCGGCGCGCTGCTGGCCGCAGCCGGCGGCTTGCGGCTGGAGATGGCGGCGGAGACGGTCCCCGTGGTCGACACCACCGGGGCCGGTGACGCCTTCAACGCCGGCTTCCTCGACGCCTGGCTGGACGGGCATGGGCACCGGGACTGCCTCGCGACGGCGATCGCCACCGGCAGCGCCTCGGTCGGCCACGCCGGCGGGGCGCCCCGTGCCCGGCGGCCTGAGACTTCCTGATGACGGGATGCGACCCATGACGACCACTCAATCGCTGATGCTGACCGAGACCAACGAATCGCCGGCCGTGGTCGCGGCCCTGCTCGATCGTGAGGCGGCGGTCTTCGCCGAGATCGCCCGCCTGTTCGCGGCGCGGCGCGCGACGGTGGTGACCACCGCCGCGCGCGGCTCGTCCGACCACGCCGCGACCTTCTTCAAATATCTGATGGAGATCCGGACCGGCATCCCGGTCGCCTCGATCGGCCCGTCGGTGGCCTCGGTCTACGAGGCGCCCCTGCGGCTTGACGGCGGCGTCCACGTCACCGTCTCGCAATCGGGGGCGAGCCCGGACATCGTGGCGCTCCAGGCCGCCGCCAGGCGCGGCGGCGCCGTCGCCGTCGCCGTCGTCAACGTCACCGACAGCCCGCTCGCCCGCGAGGCCGACCTCGTGCTGGCGCTGCACGCGGGGGCGGAGCGCAGCGTCGCCGCGACGAAATCCTTCATCGCCACCGGTGCCGCGCTCGCCGCCACGGTCGCCGCCGTTTCCGGGGACGATGCGCTGCGCAAAGGCGTCCATGCGCTGCCCAAAGCGCTCGCCGCCACGGCCGCCGTCGACAGCTCGGGAATCGCCGACGCGCTCGCCGAAGCGACCTCCTTCTACACCGCCGGTCGCGGCCCTGGTTACGCCATCGCCCTGGAGGCGGCGCTGAAGGCCAAGGAGACCGCCGGCATCCACGCCGAGGCCTTCTCCCTGGCGGAGCTGATGCACGGGCCGCTGCGGCTGGTCGGCGCCGGCTTCCCGGTCGTCGCCTTCGTCCCCGACGACGCCGCCTTCGACCACAGCCGGCAGGCCCTGGAACGGCTGACCGCCCTCGGCGCCATCGCCCGGCCGCTGTCGACGAAGGCCCTGCCCGGTTCCGGCGGCACGGTTCCGACGACCGGCTTCGGCCTGATCGACCCGCTGGTGTCGATCGCCTGCTATTACCGGATGATCGAGGCGGTGGCCCGCCGCAGGGGGTTCGACCCCGACCGGCCGGCCAACCTCTCCAAGGTGACGTCGACGACCTGACCCGCCGCGCGGCGCACCAAGAAAAACCGCGCCAGCTTTCGCCGCCCCGTCCGTGTGAGGGATCACCCGACCCCAAGGATGAGGATCCCATGCTCGACGCGAAGCCGGACGTGAAGCTGGGCAACATGCTGCTGCACGTCAATCTGCTGGCCCTCGGCACCTTGATGGCCAAGCTGATGGAGGAGCTGTTCCGCCAGTCGGGCGACCCGGCGGCCAAGGCCGACGAGTGGCTGCGGCTGTTCGAGACGACCGCCGGCCAGATGACCTTCGCCAGCGAGACCCCGGAATGGAGCGACCTCGCCGCGCAGGAGTTCCGCGACATCCTGATGCAGCACATCCACCGCGCCCGCGCCGTGGCGCTGGGGCAGGACTGCGACCCGCGCGCCTACCTGAGGCATCATGGGGAGCACCCCGACGCCCCCGCCCGGCCGCTGCTTCATGGCTGAGCCGCGAACGGCGCGCAGGTAAAGTCCGAACGCCCGAAAGAAAAGACCGCACGCCGCCGCAGGAAATTCCCAACAGCCCCGTACAAGGAACAGGCGCGGTGAATTCACCGCCCATCATCCGACAGACGGGACGGCGACGGACCATGACCGGGAACGCGACACGGCAGACCGACAGCTTGCTGCGTCTGGCGGTTCAGCATCACAACGCCGGACAGACCGAGCGGGCGGAGCGGTTCTACCGCGAAATCCTGCGCATCGACCCGACCCACAGCGACGCGGCGCATCTGCTGGGCCACATCGTCTACCAGGACGGGCGCCGCAAGGCGGCGACCGCGCTGTTCGTCACGGCGGCGCGCGGCAACGCCACCGTCGGCTCCTACCATCTGGCGCTCGGCCAATCGCTGCTGGAGGAGGGGCGTGCCGCCCCGGCCCTCGCCAGCGCCCGGCGCGCCCTGGCGCTCAACCCCGACGACGCCGACGCGCTGTGCCTGCTGGGCGCCGCCGCCGGCCGGCTGGGGCGGCCGACGCTGGCGCTCCGCGCCTTCAACGCCGCCGTCCGGCTGGTCCCGACGGCACCGGAAGCCCGGCTCGGACTGGGCCGCGCGCTCGAGGATCTGCGGCGGATCGACGCCGCGATCGGCTGCTACCGGCTGGCGGTGCGGATGCGCCCCGGCGACGCGGGCGCCTGGATCACGCTGGCCAACGCGCTGCGCCGCCGGGGGCGCCCGGCCGACGCCGTCCACGCCTACCAGGAGGCCCTGAAGCACGATGTCGCCAACGCCTCGGTCTGGGCCAATCTGGGCGCCGTTTGGCAATCCCTGGGACAGGCCGGACAGGCGCGGGACTGCCACGTCGAGGCGCTGCGCCGGCAGCCGGAGAATGTCGAGGCGCGCAACAACCTCGGCCTGCTGCTGCACGGGCTGGGACGCCACGCCGAGGCGCGCGGCTGCTTCGCCGCCGTGCTGGCGCTGGCCCCGCACCATGTGCCGGCCCTCATCAACATCGGGCTGGCCAACGCGGCGCTGGGCGCCTGGGGTCCGGCCGAAGCCTTCCAGCGGCGCGCCATCGCCCTCGACCGCCGGCAACCGGAGGCTTGGAACAACCTCGGCAACGTCTTGAAAGCCACCGGCCGCCGCGCCGAGGCGGCGGAGTGCTGGGCACGCGCGCTGGCGCTCAACCCCGGCTTTGCCGACGCGCTCGGCAACCTCGGGGGCGAGTTGCGCGACCAGGAGCGCTTCGCCCCGGCCGCGCTGCATCTGCGCCGCGCCTTGCGGCTGATGCCGGAGCACGCGCCGCTGCATGCGATGCTCGCCTACGCGCTGAGCGGTGCCGGGCGCCTGATCGAGGCGGCCCGCGCCTGCCGCACCGCGCTGGCGCTGGCGCCGGCGCTGGCCGACCCGCTCTGCACGCTGGGTCTGGTCGAGCAGCGCCTGGGCCGGCCCGGCGCGCGCCGCCTGTTCGACCGCGCGGTCGCGGCCCTGCCCGGCCACGCGCTGGCCCGCTTCAACCGCGGCCTGCTGGCGCTCGAACAGGGCGCCCTGACCAGCGGCTGGGCCGACTACGCCAGCCGCTTCCGGGCCGGACGGGCGCGGCCGGAGCGCCGCTTCACCATTCCCGAATGGCAAGGCGAGCCGCTGGCCGGCAAACGCCTGTTCGTCTGGCGCGAGCAGGGCATCGGCGACGAGTTCCTCTTCGCCTCCTGCTACGCCGACGCCATCCGCATGGCCGGCTCGGTGGTGATCGAATGCGAGCGGCGGCTGGTGCCGCTGTTCACCCGCTCCTTCCCGCGCGCCCTGGTCCGCGCCGAGCAGCCGCTGTACGGGCTGACCGAGGCGGAGGTCGTCGATTGCGACTGCCACATCCCGGCCGGCTCGCTGCCCCGCCGGCTGCGCGACACGCTGGGGAGCTTTCCCGCGCGGTCCTCCTGGCTGTTCCCCGACACGGCGCTGGTCGCCGACTGGCGCGAGCGGCTGGAGGCCGACGGGACCGGGCTCCGGGTCGGGATCAGCTGGCGCAGCCAGCTGATGGCCGAGGAACGCCGGGCGTCCTACCTGCCGCTCGATCAATGGGGGCCGGTCTTCGCGGTGCCGGGCGTCACCTTCGTCAACCTGCAATACGACGAGTGCCGTGCCGAGATCGCGCAGGCCGAGGCGCGCTTCGGCCGCCCGATCCATGGCTGGACCGGGCTCGACCTGCGCGACGATTTCGAGGAGACGGCGGCGCTGATCGCCAACCTGGATCTGGTGATCGCCCCGGCCAATTCGGTGGCCGAGCTGGCCGGCGCGCTGGGCGTCCCGGTCTGGCGCTTCGGCCACCGCGACTGGACCCATCTGGGCACCGCCGGCCGGCCCTGGTATCCGTCGATGCGCGTGTTCCAGCCGCTGCCCGGCCAGGGTTTGGGGGATGCGATGGCGCGGATCGCCGCGGAACTGCGTCGTCTGCCGCGGGTGGATGATGGAAAGAAGCAAAGCGGCCGGACGAGGCGCTGACCCGTCACATCAGCCGTTTCGGCCGCTCAAGCTCCTCGTCGAATCCCCGGTCGGACGGTTCCGACCGGAAGGCCGCCTCGAAGATGCGGTCGGCCAGCCCCGCCGGCGGCCCCGGTTCCGGCCGGCTCAACCCCAGCTCGACCACCGTCGCCTCGTCCAGCATCCTCTGCGCGGGAATCGAACGCAGCAGAAGGCGCCGCGCGTCCCGCGCCGCCGGGGGCGGCCACAGGGCGAGGTCGCCGCCGAAGCGATCCAGATGGTCGCGGAACTCCTCATCCGTCATCGAACGAATCCTTGGCCGCCTGCGCGCTCGCCCGCAGCAGCAGGCGGAGCTGCTGGCGCGCGCGTTTCAGCAGGGACTCTACAGCACCCACGCTGATCCGCATAACGATCGCGATGTCCGCGTTGCTTAAATTCTCGTAATAAAACAGGGTCACGGCGGCGCGCTGCTGCGGCGTCAGCATTGTCTGGGCGTCGGCGAGCCGGGCGGCGACCTGCCGGCGCTGGATGGTGTGAACGGCGTCGGGGGCGGCGTCGGAGGGTTCCGGCACCGCCTCGATGTCCTGGCCGACCGGGCGGCGCTTGTGGTCGATGCAGCGGTTCACCACCACACGGTACAGCCAGGTGGTGAATTTCGCCCCCTCGTCGGTCCATTGGGCGCGGCGCTGCCAGACCTGGAGGAAGGCGTCCTGGACGATGTCCTCGGCCTCCGCCTCGTTGCCGCACAGGCGGCGCGCCAGCCCGTAGGTGCGCTTCAGGTGGCGGTGCACCAGACGGCGGTAGGCCGTCTGGTCGCCGGCGCGGATCAGCGCCATCAGCGCCTCGTCCGGCTCCTCGCCCGTCGCGATGTTGACGCCCGCCGTGACCGGCCCGCGGTTCACGGCGCCGCCGCGCTCGTCAAGCCGAGATTCCGCCATGTGCATGATCCATCGTTCTCCCGACGACGGATGCATGCGGCCCTTTGGCCGTCGCACCGGCGACACTGGGTGCCTCGCCGCGTTCTGCGGCGATGGACTGCCACGCCTTCAGCATGAAGGACAGCTGGCTGATGAGCGAGTCGCAGGCGGCCACCGGATCCCGCCGGCTCGCCGCTGCCCCGGCCTGGACGATGAGGCGGCGGTAGAACTGCCGCAACGTCGTGGCCACATCCTCATATTTGTCGAAAATCAGAATGGAATCAAGGCCCGCGAAGATCATGACGGCGCGATTCACCGCGTCGTGATGCGCCTCGAACCGGCCCGCGGCGGCGGCGGCGCGCGCCGCGTGCAGATGGGCCATCGCCCGTTCGTAGAGCCGCACCACGGCGACCAGCGGCGGCACCGCGCTGTTGGCGGTGGTGTAGGCGGAAATGGCTTTGTTGAGGAACGGGTTGCGCATGGCGCAGGTCCTTCTGTGCGGTCTGGCCGGAGGAAAACCGGCCGGGTGGAGGGGAGCGCCCGCCGTCGGTCGCCGTCTTGGCCGTCGTCAATCGTCATCGTCGTTCGACTTGTAGGTGAGCTGCTTCAGCAGCAGCGCCGCGGTCTCGGCGGCGGCCTCCAGCCGGGCGTAGTAGGCGGTCAGGGTGGTGCGGTAGGTTTCCGCCTTGGCCCGGATGTCGTCGGACCGGCTTTGCAGCTCGGTGTCGTTGGCTTCAAGGCTGTTGATGATGGTGGCGAGGTCGCCGCTGTAGCGGTTGGCGAACTTGTCGATCGTCGTGTAGAGCCGGTCGGCCAGCCCCTGGGAGAAGCCGACGTCGACGCTGCCGCCGCCCCCGGTGTAGACCATGACGATGCCGTCGTAGATCGAGCCGGTGGCGCCGATGATGCGGTTGCCGCTGACCGTGAACAGCGAGCTGTCACCGCCGACGGACGCCGAACTGAGCGACCCGTCCGCGCCGACCTCGATGTCCAGCGTGAAGGACGCGCTGGTCAGGCCGGTGTTGTAGCGCAGCAGTGAGATCTGGCTCGACGACGCGGTCATGTTCAGGCCGAGCAGCTGCCGGACCGCGTCGATGTCGCTGGTCAGGAAGCTGTTCAGCGTGTCCTCGTCCAGCTCCAGATTGTTGGAGCTGTCGAAGCCGATGCCGAGCGAGGCGAGCGACAGCACGTTGCCGTCGTCGGTGGCGACCGATGTGTTCAGCGCCGCATAGACCGACTTGGTGACCTGCCGCAGCAGGCTGTCGGCGAACAGGGTGGCGCTGTCGGTCTTGGTGCCGTTGCTGTTGGTCGCCTGCTGCTGCACCACGAAGTCGCGCAGCGCGTTGTAGGCGTCGACGAAGCCGGTGATCGCCGTCTTGATCGAGGACAGGTCGGTCGACACCTCCATCGACACCGCGGTGTCGGGACTGGCGGTGTAGAGGTTCAGCGTCACGCCCTCGATGGCGTCGGCGATGGTGTTGGAACTGCGGGTGACCGTCACCCCGTCGATCTGGACGATGGCGTCCTGCACGGCGACCAGCTCGTTCCTCACGTTGCCGGAGCCGTCGGTCAGCCCGAGCGCGCCCGCCAGCCCGCTGCCGCCGCCGTCGGTCACCGAGATCGCCTCGCCGGTGTTGTTGGCGGTCAGGATGAGCTGGTAGCTGCTGCTGCTGACCTGCACGATGCTGGCGGTGACGCCGCTCGCCGCTTTCCGCGCGTTGATGGCGTCGCGCAGATCGGTCAGGCTGTCGTCGGCGTCCATGACGATCGTCACCGCGCTGCCGTCGGCCGCCTGCAGGGTGAAGCTGCCCGACTGGCCGAGCGCGCTCGTCTTGCTGCCGACCGCGTCGGCGCCGATCTTGTGCCTGGTGGCGAGCTGCTGGACGACCACGGAGTAGGTGCCGGTCTCGGTCCCGTCGGCCACCGTGGCGCTGAACACGTCGCCGTCGCCGATGTAGGCGGTGCGCTGGCCGAACAGGTTGCTCGACGCGCCGGTCGCGGTGGAGCGGTTGCGCAGGCCGTCCAGCGAACTGTTGACGGTCTGGAGGAGACTTTGCAGATCGCTGTAGGCACTGACCTTCGCCTCGTTGGCGGTGATCTTGGCGTCGATGCGGTCGGCCCGCACCAGACGCGCCTGCACCTTGGCCTCGATCAGCAGCGAATAGTCGATGCCGGTGCCGGAACTGCTGGAGGACAGGGCGGAATAGCCGGTGCCAGCCGAGGTCGATGCGGTCGTTGACGTCGAGGACACGGTCGTCATGGCGGCAAACCCATCCTGTGGCCAGCGGACGGCGACGCGTCGGCGGCGGGGGTGCGGGCGAAGGGACGAAAGGGAAGTGACCGCCGGTCCGTGCCGGGCGCCCGTCGTTTGTGAGGCGGTGCGGACGGCCCGGCCCCTTGGCGGGACCGGCGGTCAACGAACCGTCAGCGGAGCAGGGAGAGAAGCTGCTCGGGCATCGAGTTCGCCTGGGAAAGCACGGCGATGGCGGCCTGGGTCAGCACCTTGGTCGAGGCCAGCTTCGACTGTTCGGCGGCAACGTCGACGTCCATGATGGCGGACTGCGCCGCCTCGGTGTTCTCGATGGTCGTGTCGATCATGTCGCTGCGGAACTCGAAGCGCGAGATCAGCGCGCCGACGTCGGCGCGGGCGTCCGACAGGGTGGTGACCGCCGCGTCCAGCGCGGTCAGCGCGGTGGCGGCGTTGGCCGAGCTGGTGATGTCGTTGGTGTTGATGGCGAGCCCGGTGGTCGTCACGTTGGCGATCGACACGGTGATCTTGTCGTTGGCGGTGGTGCCGACGCGGAAATCGACGCCGGTCGCCCAGTTCTCGGTGCCGTCGAGCAGCGATTCGTCGTTGAATCGCGTGCCCGACGCGATGCCGTCGATTTCGTCCTGGAGCTGCTGGAACTCGGCGTCGAGGTAGGTGCGCTCGTTGTCGGTGACCGAGCCGGACAGCGCCTGGGTCGCCAGCGAGCGCATGCGCTGCACGATGTCGGAGATGCTGGACATGCCGCCGTCGGCGGTTTGCAGGATCGACGAGCCGTGCGAGGCGTTGGTGGCGGCCTGGTTCAGTACCGTGATGTCCGACTGAAGCGAGGTGCCGACCGCCAGACCGGCCGCGTCGTCCGACGCCTTGGTGATCCGCGACCCGCTGGCGATCTTCGACACCGAGTTCGCCTGGTTGTCGGAGTTGATGTTCAGGTACCGGAGGGCCGAGTTGGAGGCGGTGTTGGTCGTGATGACGGGCATGGTGTGGTCTCCTGGATCGAACCGGGCCGTTTCGGCGACCCTCACAGGGACTCACGGGCGGCGGGTCGAAAGCTGGCGGAGTTTTTCGCGGCACCTTCGATTTTTTCTTCTCCCTCGAATTCCCTCTTCAGGGGCGGGAAAGGGAGGAAAAGAGAAGCCGTCACAGGTACTTGGACAGATTGTTCTCTTCGAGGATCTTCATCAGGCTCATCGTCGCCTCCAGCGAGGCCTGGAGCTGCGACAGACGGGTGGTGGATTCCGCCAGATCGACGCTGCGGATGTCGTCGACGTGGCTTTGCAGCACGAGCTGCTCGTCGACGTGGCGGTCGATGGTGCGCTCCAGCGAGGCGCTGGCCGCCCCCAGCCTGGCCTGCGTCACCGCCAGCGCGTCGGTCGAATCCGAGGCGAGCCGCGTCACCTCGTCGAGAACGGCGGTGTCCACCGGATTGGTCGACAGGTTGGCCAGCAGGTTGAAGGCGCGCAGCGCCTTCTCGAAGCCGGGCTCGTTCGCCGTCACGCCATAGGACAGGATCAGATCGTCGGCCGCCTGAAAATGCGCGACCGTCGAATCGCCCTGGTAATAGCGGGTGTCCGCGCTCGATGGCACGGTCGTCGCCGCCGGGTAGGTGGCGCCGTCGATGGTCACGGCCGGCTGGTCGGTGCGCCCGCCGGCGAACAGGTAACGCCCCTCCTGCCGGGTGTTCAGCAGGCTGGCGAACTCCTTCATCAGCTCCGCCGCCTCGGCGACGGCGCCCTCGACCCCGGCGGCGTTGTTGCCCTGGAGCCCGACCACCAGCGCGCTGAGCCGCGACGTCAGGTCGGCCATGCTGCCGACCGCGTCGTACATGCTTTGGATCCGGCCGTTCACGACCTCGCCCTCGTCGATGTACCGCTCCAGCCGCTTGTAATGGCTTTCCAGATTGACGAGCCGGCCGCTGTCCGTCGCGATGCCCTTGTAGTCGGTCGAGTTCAGACCGCTGGCCGAGCGCACCTGTTCGGCGGCGACCTTCGCCTCCGCCTTCATCATGTACTGGACGAGCGTGTTCTGGTGGTTGTAGGTCGCGACCCGTTCCATCGCGGTCTCCTCTACTGGACCATGTTCAGCGCCGCGTCGAACATCTCCTGCAACGCCGACATCACCGCCGCGGCGGCCTCGTAGGCGGATTGCAGGGTGGAGATCGCCGCGGTCTCCTCGTCGACGTTGACGCCGCTCTGGGACGCAAAACTCGTCTCCAGGCCGTTGGCGTAGCTGCTCTGGCTCTCGTAGGCGGTCGCCGCCTTGTCGGCGAGCGTCGCCGCGCTCTGGATGACCGCCCCGGCGTAGCCGGCGAAACTGGTGCTGCGGCCGGCGAGCCCGCCCGCCGCGTCGAAGCCGCGCGGGGTGGAAAAGGCGGATTTGAGCGCCTGCGCCACCGATCCGTCACCGCTGGTCAGCGCGGCATCCCCCGCCGCCAGACCGGACGCCGTCGACAGCGCCCCGGTCGCCAGAAGCGCGCTGTCGGCCCCGACGGCACTGGAAATCCGGATGTCCGAGGCGCCGGAGCCGGTCAGCAGGTCGTTCATCCCGTAGGCGGCCGAAAACGCGCCCCCATCACCATTGCCGGCGCCGCCGAGCGCGATGCCGTTGCCGGCGCTGTCGGCCGAAATCACCAGCTTGCCGTCAGCGGAGATCGAAGCGGAGGCGTTGCCCATCGTGTTGATGGCGTCGACCACGTCCTGCATGGTCGCCATCGTCGACAGGTCGATGTCGAGCACCTCCGCCGCCGTGCCCGTGGAGTCGGTGACGGCGACGCGCAGCGTGCCGCCGGTGACGGCCAGCGCGTCGGTGCCGGCGACCGTCGCGGTTCCGGTCAGACTCTGCGGCGGCGGGTAGGCGGTGCCCTGGTTCTGGATGGCGTTCAGCGACTCCTTCAGCGTCATCGCCAGCTCGTCGAGCTGCGCCTGCTGCGCCGGCAGGTCGGTGTCGCGCAGCGCGATCAATGCGCTCAGCGTGCCGCCCTTCACCGACGTCGTGATGTCGGTGCCGTCGATCATGATGCCCTGGAAGCCGCTGATCCCCGTCGCGCTGTAGACGGTGCCGGCGCCGACCGAGGCCGCCGCCGTGTAGGACAGCGCGTGCACCGAGGAATCCAGCAGCGACTTGCCCGACGTCGTCGAGATGCGCATCAGGCCGTTGCCGTCGATCTGGTAGGTGACGCCGATGGTCTCGGCGAGGCCCTTCAGCGCCTCGTTGCGCTGATCCTCCAGGTCGGCGGTGTTCTGGCCGAGCGCCCTGCCCTTCACGATGCGGCCGTTGAGGTCGTCGAGCGCGCCCAGCGACCGGTTGATGCTGTCGACCGTGGCGGCGATCCCGTCGTCGGCCTGCGCGCGCAGCGCCTGCACCGAGGCCGAAATGTTGCGCAGGCTCTCCGCCAGATCGGAGACCGACTGCACGACGGCCGCCTTGGCGCTCTGGCTTTCCGGCGAGGTGGCGAGCGTGGCGGCGACGTCGGCCACCGCGTCGATCATCGAGCCGAGGTCGCTGCCGCCGCCGTCCTCGTCGGCCGTCACGCTGCCCATCGCCGACTGGAGCTGGTCCAGGTAGCTGTTGCGGGTCTCCGCGGCGCCCAGGCCGGACATTGCCGTGACGATGGTCTTCAGCAGGAACTGGTTGACGTTGCTGCCGATCCTGGCGACGTCGACGCTGGCGTAGCCGACGGCGGTGTCGCTGGTGGCGTTGGACGCCACCTTGCGCGTGTAGCCGTCGGTGCCGGCGTTGGCGACGTTGGAGGCGGCCACCGCCATGCCGACCTCCGCCGTGCGGAGCGCCGAGGTGGCGATGGAACCCGCGACACTAAGGGACATGGCGGCGTCTCCGGAAGAACGGGGGGTGGGGCGGGCTCGGGGCGTCAGACGGTGACGGCCAGCGCGTGGCGCACCGTGCGGTCCCCCACCCGCACGCCGTGTCGGGCGCTGGCGCCGTAGGACATCGCCGGGGCGGTGGAGGCGGCGCGCAGGGCGGCACCAATGGCAGCCTGCCGGTCACGGTGAACGCGGATCCGCGCCTCCATCTCGCGCATCGGGTCGCGCAGCACCGGCAGCACGCGCGCGGCGGCCCGCCGGGCGGCGGCACGGACGGCGGGCGGCACGCGCTTGCTGCGCGCCTGCCCCAACGCATCGGCCAGCCGATCCTTCCAGGCGGCGAGCAGCGACTGCATGGCGCCGGCCGCCAGCAGGGCGTCGCGCGCGCGGCCCTCGCGCACGGCCTTCGCCGCGGCGGCGGCGTGGGCGTCCAGCTCGGCGGCAAAGCCCTCCAGAACCTCCACCGGATCGACACGCAGGAAGACGGTGTTTGCCGGCGTGGTCGTCATGGCGGGGCTCCTTGGCTGGGGTCGAACGCTTCCTTGCACGGAGGGAGGGGAAGGAACTGGCGCGGTTTTTTCAGGCGCCCAAGCAAAAGGCGACCGCGCCATGACGGCACGGTCGCCCCGATCAACTTGGCGGAACCGGCGGAGCCGGAGCCCCGACCGGTGAAGACGAAGGCCGGTTGGCCTGGGTCAGACGGGCATGGCCGCCGTCTCGGCGGCATCCTGGCCGATGCCGTTGTTCATCGCCCAGATGGCGGCCTGGGTGCGGTTGGAAGCGTTGATCTTGCGCAGCAGGCTCTTCAGGTGGACCTTCACCGTCGCCTCGGTGATGGCCAGATGGTTGGCGATCATCTTGTTGCTGTGGCCGCGCAGCAGGCATTGGAGGATCTGCCGCTCCCGCTGCGACAGTCCCTTGCGCGGGGCCGGCTCCTCGACCAGGGCCTCGCCACGGCCGCCGATCAGCAGAACGGCGAGGTCGGTCGGAAACACCTTCTCGCCCATCGTCACCAGCGTCAGCGACTGCATCAGCGCCTCGCTGGCGATGTCCTTGCGCAGATAGCCGTCGACGCCGGCCTTCAGCGCGCTGGTCAGGCGCTGGGCGTCCAGTTCGCCGGTCAGCACCACGAGTCGGGCCTTCGGATGCGCGGCGCGCAGCGTCTGGACAGTCTCGGAGGTGAGGTCGTCCACCGGATCGATCAGCAGGATCGCGGCCTGCGACGCGACGGTGGCGCGCGGGTCGGCGGCCTCGCCAACGATCTGGAAGCGTGAGCCGTCGAACAACCGCTTCATTCCCTCGCGGAACAGACGGTTCGGATCGACGAGGACAACGGTGGTCGGGGTCATGGCCGGATTCCCTGCTGTGAAGGGCGGTTCCACCGTTCGGGGAGCCGCCGGTCTCGGTCGAGCCATCCAAAGCTAATTCGGGGAAAGCGGCGGGAAAACAGGAGCTTGGTCGAAGAACGCTCGGAAATGCGTCCTACCGCCAACGGTCCGCTCCGACCAGGCTCGGCGGTTCCGCCGATCCGCCACGGCCAACGGCATAGGCCGCGCCGGACGCACGCCATCGGCATCCATGACGTGCGCCGGCAAAACCGGCAGCGTTCCGGGCGGCGCCTCATGCCGCCGCGGCGATGCGCTCCAGCCGCGCCGGAATGCCCTGGCGGACGGACGTCCCCGCGATGGGGTCGACCCACACCGACGCTCCCTGGCGGGTCGGGTCGGCGAGGCCGAGGTCGTTGAGGTTGACGCCCGCGCCGATCTCGGGGACCGCGGGCTGGCTTTTGCCGCCGATGACGTGCGGACGGGCACCGTACTCCTTGTGGCCGAAGCCGTGCTCAACCGCCAGCACGCCCGGCATGACACCGTGGCGGACGATGGCGGTCGCCAGCTCGGCGCCGCCCGGCGTGGCGATGCGGATGCGGTCGCCGGTCTCGATGCCGAGGCTCCGGGCGTCCTCCGCGTTGATGCCGACCGGGTTCTCCGGGTGCAGATGGCGCAGGCGGCTGGCGGCGATGGTGTAGGCGCTGACCAGCACCGACTTCGAGCTGACCAGACGGAAGGGCCAGTCCGCCGGCTTGTGGACGCGGTCCACCGGCGTGCCGTCGGCGAAGACGGGCGCCATCCAAGCCGCCGTGCCGGTCCAGCGCCGGCCGGTGACGCTGCTCCTCGAGACACCGAGCGCCTCGTTGTAGACGAGCAGCGGCTTGGCGAAGCGGTGGGTCGCCTTGTCGCCCTCGAAGCCCTCCGCCTGGTTCTGGTAACGGCCGCCGCGGGCGAGGATGAAGGCGACCTTGCGCCATTCCTCCGGCTTCAGCACCGTCTTCAGCGCGGGCAGCACGCGCCCGACCCCGGACAGGGCGATGTCCTCGTCGCTGGCGTCGGGCACCGGCTGCTTGCCAAGCCACGCGATGTTCGCCCCGCCGCGCAGGTACCAGTCCTCCGGCCGCTCCAGGGGATGCGTGTTGCCCGCCATGTCCTCGATGGCGTCCGGACCGAAGCCCGGCAGGCCGAGGCGCTTGGCCATGGCGATGAGGAAGCTCTCCATCTGGACGTGCCGCCCGTCCGCCAGCGCGTCGGTGCGGGGATCGACCACCGGCCAGCGCGCGGTCGTCGTCTTGGTCGGCACGCCGGCCCAGGGCGCCGCCCAGCCCCAGGTCTCGTACAGCACCGTGTCGGGCACGAGATAGTCGGCGAAGGCCGAGGTCTCGTTGATGAAGGGATCGATGGCGACGATCAGCGGCAGCGCCTTCGGGTCGCGCAGCTTCGCCTCCACGACGGAACGGAGTCCGGGAATGCCGTAGACCGGGTTGCTGTTCCACAGCACCAGCGCCTTCAGCGGGTACGGGTAGCCGTCCACCACGCCGCTGGTCAGGTACTCGGTCGTCAGCTGCGGCGCGTTGGGGTACCAGGGCGCCCTGGACGGGTAGGGCTTGCCCGCCTCCTTCTTCGCCTTGAACTCGCTCGACCGCTCGTAGGGGACCGGGCGGCTGATGGCGATGCCCGACGGCTTCACCTGACCGGGGAAGCTGGCGAGCTTGTAGCGCGGGCCGTCCTGCTCGTCCGGGAAGCGGCCGCCGCCGACGATGGTGCCGCCCTTCCAGTTCAGGTTGCCGATCAGCGTGTTCAGCGTCACCACGCCGAAGGCGTTGTAGAAGCCGTTGCCCGCCATCATGCCGCCATGCGCGTTGGCGGCGGCCTTCTTGCCATGGCTGGTGAACTCGTGGGCCAGGCCGGCGATGACGTCGGCGGGGACGCCGCAGACCTCGGCGCAACCGCGCAGGTCCATCTTCATGGTTTCATCGCGCAGCAGGCTCAGGCCGGTCTTCACCGCGACCTCGCCCCCTGGCGTCATCACCGGACCGTCATGGAACGGCGTCGCCGCCGCCGCCAGGGCGTCGTGCGCGACGGGCTTGCCGTCGGCGTCCAGCACCACGAAGGCGTCCTTGGCGCCGTAGCGCTCCGTCTCGTCCAGCACCACCCAGCCCATGTCGGAGGCCCGCAGCAGGCGCCCCTCGCGCGGGTGGCCCTTCCGCGCGATGACCAGATGGGTGGCGTTGCACCAGCCCGCCTCGCCCGCCGCCTCGGCCGCCTTGCCGTTGGGCTGGGACAGGTACTTGGCGTCGATGCGCCCGTTCTCGAACATCCAGCGCATCATGCCCATGACCAGCGCGCCGTCGGTGCCCGGGCGGATCGGAATCCAGTCGGAGCGCCCGGCCGCCGCGCGGTTGTCGGCGTTGGTCAAGACCGGGTCGACGACGACGTAGTTCAGGACGCCGTCGGTGCGCCCCTTGGCCAGCAGCATGGCCTGCCGCTTGAACGGGTTGCCGGCGTTCGACGGGGCGGTGCCGATGAACAGCACGAACTCGGCGTTCTGGAGATCCGGCTTGGCGTGCGGCATCGCCTTGGCGTCGCCGAACACCGCGCCCGAGCCGGAACGGTAGGCGCCGCCGCAATAGGAGCCGTGGCCGACGAAGTTGATGGTGCCGAACGCCTGGTTGAAGAAGCGGCGCACGAAGGGCTCGCGCCCGTCGTTGACCGAGGACAGCAGGGCCAGCTGGTTGACCTTCGCGCCCAGTTCCGGCGCCGCCGGATCGATCGGCGTCTTCAGGTCGCGCAGGCTCCGCAGCCCCTCCACCGGCCCCTCGCCGAACAGGTCGCCGCCCTCCGCGATCTCCTCGACCAGCCGGTCGAAGGCGATGGGCTCCCATTTGCCGGAGCCGCGCGGGCCGACGCGCTTCATCGGCGTCGTGACGCGGAAGGGCGAGGTCAGCATCTCCAGCGCCGCGTTGCCGCGCCCGCAGGCGGTCGAACGGCCCTGGAGCCCCTTCTCGTCCAGCCGCGACAGCGATTTGAAGCTTTCCTTGATGGGCGTGCCGTAGGGCAGGAACGGGTCGGTGGACAGCGGGCTGTAGGGGTTGCCGGCGACCCGCAGCACCTTGTTCCTCGCGACGTCGACCCGCACCCGCACGCCGCACAGCGTGGTGCAGCCGAGGCAGGCGACGTTGGCGACGATCTGGCCCGGCGTCAGGGCGATGTCGCCGCTCGTCGGATCGACACGGAATTCGGGGGCCGGCGCGTTGCCGGAGATCGGGTCGGTGGGCCGCTCCCCGGCCCAGGCGCCCTTGACCAGCTTGCGGCCGGTTTCGGAGAAGCCGCCGACAAAGGCGGCGAGCGCGCCGCCCGCGGCGGTGGTCTTCAGGAGGATGCGACGGGTAATGGACATGGTGGAAACTCCTTTGATCCCGCGCTTGGTCATTCGGCGGCCATGGCGCGCAGCGGCCGGGACATCAGGCGCGACGCCGGATCGGGCGGGACCGGCAGGAAGGCGGTGATGACGAGAAGCAGGAAGAGCCACAAGCCGGCGGTGCCGACGATGCCGAGCAGGCCGTCCGGGCCGGCCGGAAGCGCGTACTCGTAGAAGCCGGCGCCGGTCTTCGGCACGGTCTGCCCGCCGATGAACACGGTCCAGCGGAACATCCAGGCGCCGTGCACGGCGATCAGCCCGGTCAGCAGGCCGCTTCCCACCGGCTTGGCGACGGCGATCGCGAAGGGCACCACAGTCGCCAGCACGGCCCACAGCGCGGTGACGCGCCACGCTTCGGAGGTCGCCACGCTCTCCAGCGCCTCGGCGTGCGTCCGTTCGATCCCGGACAGGCCGAGCGCCAGCCACAGCCCGCCGAACAGCATCACCGCCCCCAGGAAGCCGGCGAGCAGCCGGTTCGCCAGGCGCTCGACGCCGCGGTCGTTGCCGGCGGCGAAGCGGTTCAACACCAGCACCAGCCCGGCGGCCCCGGCCAGCGCGGTCGTCAGGAACTGGAGCGGCAGGATGGGCGTGTGCCACAGCGGGCGCGCCTTGACCACCGCGACCTCGACGCCGGTGTAGAGGGCGACCAGGGCCGCCCCGGTCAGGACGACGAGGCCGGTGGCGCGGATCAGCCGGTCGTCGCGCCCGCCGCCGAGCGCGGCCAGCCGGTAGAGTGCGGCGAGACGGCTGTCGACGCGGCCATGCTCCTGCAACTCCTCGCGGAAGCAGGCCCAGCCGTAGGCCAGCAGCCCGGCGACGTAGAAGGGGATGAAGACCGAGCCCCACCACATCCAGGAACTCGGGCGGAACACGACGTAGAAGTGCCAGAAGCGGCCGGGCTGGTGCAGGTCGGACAGCAGCGCCACCGGCGCCGCCAGCCCGCAGGTCAGGGCCACCAGCAGGGCGAGGCGGCCGAGCCGGCGCCAGCCCCCGTGAGCGAAAGTGCGGGCGAAAGCGTAGCCGGGCAGGCTCAGCAGCAGGCCGCCGACCGACAGGCCGATCAGGAAGAAATACTGCACGGCCCAGGGAAGCCACGCGACCTCGCGGGTCACGTTGATGAGCTCGACGATGCTGGTGTCCATCACGCGTGCTCCTTCCCGGCATGGGCGCGGTCGGCATGCGCGCTGGGGCGCCACAGGGTCGGCGTGCCGTCCACCTTGCCCTGGAACTTCGGGTCGAGGCCGACGTAGAAGACCCGCGGCCGGGTGCCCTGCTCCGGCTTCAGCACCTTCGGGTCGGCCTCGCGGACAAGGCGCGACACGCTGCTGTCCGGGTCGTTCAGATCGCCGAAGATTCGCGCGCCGCCGACGCAGGTCTCGACGCAGGCGGGCAGCAGCCCGGCGTCCACCCGGTGGACGCAGAAGGTGCATTTATCGGCGGTCTGGGTCCCGTGGTTGATGAAACGCGCGTCGTAGGGGCAGGCCTGGACGCAGTAGGCGCAGCCGACGCAGACGCTGTTGTCGACCACCACGATGCCGTCGCGGCGCTGGAAGGTGGCGCCGGTCGGGCAGACGGGGATGCAGGGCGCATCCTCGCAATGGTTGCACAGGCGCGGCAGCATGGTGGAGCCGGCCTTGCCCCGCTCCGTCACCTCGTAGGTCGAGACGATGGTGCGGAAGCTGTTCTCCGGGACGTCGTTCTCCATGATGCAGGCGACCGTGCAGGCCTGGCAGCCGACGCATTTGCGCACATCGACCACCATGCCCCAGCGGTGCGCCGGGTCGCCGCCCCGGCGGGCCTGGATGGCGGCGGCCGGCGCCGGGTCCAGCGAGGCCGCGCCCGCCGCCACGGCCCCGGCGCCGAGGCAGAAATTCCGTCGTGATCGGTCCATGGCCGGTCCCCTCGCGCCTGGATTGACGGGCGTCGCGCTCCGCGACCCCCTCGGCATCCAGGATAGGCGGACCGCTCAGCCGCCTCCCATTGGGGCTA
Source organism: Azospirillum agricola (assembly GCF_020005195.1). Taxonomy (NCBI): domain Bacteria; kingdom Pseudomonadati; phylum Pseudomonadota; class Alphaproteobacteria; order Rhodospirillales; family Azospirillaceae; genus Azospirillum; species Azospirillum agricola. Next base: position 128,780 of record NZ_JAIFZR010000001.1, on the reverse strand, counting down.
TCGCCAGACTTTCTGGGGTTTTCCCCAGTGACGCCATGCCGCAGGGGGAAAGGGAAGGGATAGGGGAGCTTCCGCGTTCACTCGGCCTCGATCAGCAGCCGGGTCAGGTCGGCGACCGACGCGACCTCCAGCTTGTCCATCACGTTGTGCCGGTGGACCTCGACCGTCTTCAGGCTGAGGTTGATCTCGGCGGCGATCACCTTGTTCAGCTTGCCGGCGACGACCAGATCGGCGACCTGCCGCTCGCGCGGGGTCAGGCGCGCCAGCCGGGCACGGACCTCCCGCTTGCGCGCCTGCACGGCCCAGGCCCGGTGCGAGGATTCCAGCGCCTCGTGGACCCGGTCCAGCAGCATCTGGTCGTTCAGCGGCTTCTCGATGAAATCGACGGCCCCCGCCCGCAGCGCCCGCACCGCCATCGGCACGTCGGCGTGGCCGGTGATGACCACCACCGCCAGCAGCGACCCGGCGCGGGCGAGCGTGTCCTGCAACTCCAGCCCGCTCATCCCCGGCATCCGCACGTCGGTCACGAGGCAGCCCGGATGGTCCGGGCGGACGGTGCGGAAGAACTCCTCGCCCGAGCCGAAACTCTCCACCGGCACCCCGAGCGACCCGATCAGCCAGGCCAGCGAGTGCCGCATGGCCGGGTCGTCGTCGACGACGTAGACGACGCGGTTGGCGACGGCGGGTTTGGTGTCAGCCTGCATGGCGCTGCTCCTTGCCGGCAATCCTTTGTCCGCCGGTCGCGGCGGGCAGGACGAAGCGCATCACGGTCCCCTCTCCCTGGTTGTCGGTGGCCCATAGATGGCCGCCATGGGCCTCCACGATGGTGCGGCAGATCGACAGCCCCAACCCCATGCCGTCCGGCTTGGTGGTGAAGAAGGGATCGAACAGGCGGGACCGCGCCTCGCCGGTCAGCCCGTGGCCACGGTCGGTCACGGCGACCTCGACCCGCCCTTCCCCGTCGAGGCCGGTGCGGACCGTGATCGGCGGCGCGCCGGACGGCCCGCCCTCCAGGGCATCGAGGGCGTTCTTGATCAGGTTCAGGACGACCTGCTCGATCTGGACGCCGTCCGCCAGGACCGGCGGCAGACCGTCGGCAAGGTCCGGCCGGATGGCGACGCCGTCGCCCCGCGCGCGGGGCTCGCACAGCAGGATCGCCGCGCGGACGGCCTCGTTGAGGTCCATCGGCTCCGGCCGGGCGGCCCGCTTGCGCACGAAGCCGCGGATTCGCGCGATGATGTGGCCGGCGCGCTCCGCCTGCTCGGCGATGGCGCGGGTGATCGCCGCCAGCTGGGCCGGTTCCACCGTCCCCGTCTCCAGGCGCCGGGTGCAGCCGCGGGCGTAGTTGGCGATAGCGCCGAGCGGCTGGTTCAGCTCGTGGGCGAGGTTGCTGGCCATCTCGCCGAGGATGGAGAGGCGGGCGACATGATCCATCTCCTTCTGCCGCTCGCGCGCGGTCTCCTCGGCGCGACGCCGCTCGGCCATCTCGTGCCGGAGGTCGCGGTTGGCCGCCCGCAACTCGGCGGTGCGCACCTTGATCAGATGCTCCACCCGCAGGGAATGCACCGCCCACCACAGCAGCGCCAGCGCGCCGGCGGCGAGCCATTCCCAATGCTCGCGCGCCAGCTCGACGAGCGAAACCTCGCGCAGGGAGCGGTACGGCCCGATGCGCAGGGAGCGGAACAGGGCGTGGACCGGCTGGTAGTCGAGCGGCACCGTCCAGCCGTCGTAGCCGCCGGCCCTGGCCGCCGGATGGTCGCCGGGCATCTGGAACAGGGCAACGACGACCGCCTTCGCCAGCTCCTCCGGCGTCGAGGCGAGCCGCGCCAGCGGCCAGTCCGGATAGAGGCCGGTGGAGAGCGCGCAGCCGAAGCCCGGCAACGCCCCGGCCCCCAGGACCCGGAACCGGCCGGCGTCGACGCGGCCCTCCGCCACCAGCTCCTCCAGCACGCAGGCCCGCAGGATGCCGGCGTCCACCTCCCCCTCGCCGACCGCGAAGGCGACCCGGTCCACCGGAAAGCCGGAGAAGCGCAGCTCCCTCAGGTCGCGGTAGGGATCGACCCCGGCCTCCAGCATCGCCCCCCAGGCGATCTGGAAACCGCCGAAGGCGTCCGGATCGATCGCCATCACGGTCCGTCCCCTCAGGTCGCCCAGTTCGCGGATGTCGGAGCGGTCGGCCCGGACGATCACGGCGGAGCCGATCGCGGCCCCCGACGCCCCGGCCCGCGCGGAGTGCAGCGTGGCGATGCGGGTCACGCCGTGGCGCGCCTCCAGCTCCACGTAGTTGCCGGTGTTGGTCAGCACGAAATCGACGCCGCGCGCCTGAACGGCGGCGTCCATGCCGAGCAGGTCCAGCGGAACCATCTCGGCGCCGCGCTCGGGAAAGCGCTCGGCCAGATAGCGGACGGTCGGCTCCCAGGCGGCGTTCGCATGGTCGCCGCCCCGGTAGGCCAGCACGCCGACACGGATGGGCGGACCGGCGGCCTGCGCGGGGGCGGCGGTCTGGGCGGCGGTGAGCCAGACGGCCAGCGCGACGAGCCGCAAGGCGGATCGGCCGTGACGCGACGCGGGCCCGTGCCGCCGGATTCCGGGCCGCGTGATGGTCGGTTCCATGGATGCCTTCGGTGTTCCCAGATCGCGGACAGGCGATTTCTGCCCCCATTCGCAAGGGGCGCACAATGGCGGATGTGACGGCGGCGCTGCCGTCCCTTGCGGCCGCAGTTTTTCCGGTTGCCGGATACGCAAAAAGGTTCGTTACTCAATAATTCGTCATACCAACTTTCAACAGCCTCCCGACACACCAGATTCCGTTCCGATGACAGGTGGAGACAGGACATGACCGACACGCGACCGACCGCCCCTTCGTCCCTCGCCGGCCTCCCCTACGAGGACCGCGTGCGCGCGGTCGCGCCCTCCCAGGTCGTCGGCTGGCTGTGGAGGGGCTGGGCCGACATGCGGGCGGCCGGCTGGGTCAGCATGGCCTACGGCGCCCTGTTCGTCGCCATCGGCTTCGCGCTGACCGCCGGACTGACGCTGGCGGGGATGGCCTATCTGATCGCGCCGATGATCGGCGCCTTCCTGCTGGTGGCGCCGCTGCTGACGCTCGGCCTCTATCAGGTGTCGAAGGATGTGGAGGAGGGCCGCAAGCCGCGCTTCGGGCGGGCGCTGATGGCGTGGCGGGCCAACCCCTATCACATCCTGACGGCCGGGCTGGTGCTGATGCTGTTCATGATGATCTGGATCCGGCTGAACGTCATCGCCTTCGCGCTGTTCTTCCCCTACGTGTCGATGAGCCTGTCCAGCCTGCTGGCGCAGACCCTCACGCTGGACGGCATCGCCTTCACGCTGTTCGTCACGGCGCTCGGCTTCGCCTTCGCAGCCATCGCCTTCGTCACCAACGTGACGGCCCTGCCGATGATGCTCGACCGCCAGGAGGACATCTTCGCGGCGGCGCTGGTCTCGATCATGGCGGTTCTGAAGAATCCGCGCGCCATGATGCTGTGGGCCGGGCTGATCGTGCTGATCACCGGCATCGGGCTGGCCACCGCGATGCTGGGCCTGATCGTCGCCCTGCCGCTGATCGGCCACGCGAGCTGGCACGCCTACCGCGATCTGGTGAAGCCGGAGGCGTGAGGCCGGAGACAGGAAGCCGGAAAGCGGGCGGGAAACGCCACGCCGGTGGTTGCCACGCCGCCGGACCTCCACGATAGTTCCGGCATGACCTTCCTGCGCATCGCGTTGAGGCTGGCGTGGCGGGACCTGCGTGGCGGGACCGCCGGCCTGTGGATCGTCGTCCTCGGGGTGGCGCTCGGCACCGCCATGATGGCCGCCGTGGGTTCGCTCGGCGGCGCCGTGCTCGACGGGATGCAGGCGTCCGCCCGCGAGGCCGTCGGCGGCGACCTGTCCGTGCGCCTCTTCCACGCCCCGGCGACGCCGGAGCAGCGGGCCTTCCTGGAGGCGGCGGGCACGGTCAGCGAAACGGCGGAACTGAGACCGGCCGCCGGGACGGTGAGCGGCAGCGCGCGGATCCTGGTCGAGCTGAAGGCGGTCGACGGGGCCTATCCGCTCGTCGGCGCGGCGACCGTCTCCGGCGCGGCTTCCCTCGCCGCCGCCGTGGCCCATCGGGACGGGTTCTGGGGCGCGGCGGTCTCCGCCGAGCTTCTCGACGCGCTGCGGCTGGGGATCGGGGACCGGCTGCGGATCGGCGTGGGGGAAGTCGTGATCCGCGCCGTGCTGGGGCATGAGCCGGACCGGGCGTTCCGCGCCTTCTCCCTCGGCCCGCGGGTCGTCGTCGCCCGCCCCGCCCTGGCGGCGACCGGACTCGCCGGCCCCGGAGCGCCGGTCTACTGGTACTACCGCCTTCTCCTGCCGGAGAAAGGCCGGTCCGGCGCCGTCCTGCGTGACCTGGAGCGCCGCTTTCCCGACGCCGGCTGGCGGATCGTCGATGCCGCACACGGCATCCCCGGCGTCGACCGCACGGTCCAGCTCGCCCGCACCCTGCTGCTGCTGGGGGCGCTGTCGATCACCCTGGTCGGTGGCGTGGGGATCGGCCGTGCGCTGTCGGCGCATCTCGACCGGCGGTTGCCGGTGATCGCCGCGCTGAAGGCGTCGGGCGGTTCACCGCGCCTTCTCTTCACAGCCTTCCTGTTGCAGACACTGTTCGTGGTCGCCGTCGCGCTCCTGATCGGGCTGGCGGCCGGAGCCGGCTTGGCCGGCGCGGCGGCGCACGCGCTGCCGCTCGATTGGCTTCCGGAAACGGCGGGCGCCCTCCATCCGCCGGCCTTTCTGCTGTCCGCGACGGTGAGCCTCCTTGCGGCGCTCCTCTGCGCCCTGCCGCCGCTGGGCCGCGCGGTCGGAACGAGCCCTGCCGCGATCTGGCGGAGCCCCGGGAGCCCTCCCCGGCAATGGCACGGATGGCGGCATGGATGGCGGCATGGATGGCGGATCCGCACGGCCGTCGGCGTTCTCGGGCTGTCGCTCGCCGGCCTGCTCGCCGCCTGGACGGGCATGCCGCTGGCGGTCGCGGGCTTCCTGTCGGTCGCCGGGGCGGTGGCGGCCGGCTTCGCGCTCCTCGGGCATGGCCTCGCCCTGGCCGCCCGCCGCCTGGCGCGCAACCGTGGGCCGTTGGTCCGTCTGGCCGTCGCCAACCTCGGGCGGCCCGGAGCACCGACGGTCCCGGTCGCGGTCGCCCTGGGTGTCGGGCTGACCGTGCTGGTGGCGGTCGGCGTGACCGGAACGGCGGCGGTCGAGCATGTCGAGGCGACGCTTCCGGCCGAAACGCCGTCCCTCATCTTCCTGAACGTCGCCCCGCACGCCGACCGCAACGTGCGGGAGCGCCTCTCCGCCCTGTCCGGGGTCGAGCGGGTGGAGACGGCACCTTTCCTCCACGCCCGGATCAGCCGCGTCAACGGGATCCCCGTGACCGAGGCGGATGTCCCGCGCTCCGTGGCCTGGGCTGTGCGTGGCGACCGGGGCCTGTCCTGGCGCGACCGCCCCGCCGCGACGGACCGGGTCGTCGCGGGGGCATGGTGGCCTCCGGCCTACGACGGTCCGCCGCTCGCCTCGCTGGACGCGCAGGTGGCCGGCCGGCTGGGTCTGGCGGTGGGGGACACCGTCACCCTGGCCCTGGCGGACGGCCCGCTGACCGCGACGGTCGCCAATCTCCGGCGCGTCGACTGGACAAGGCTCGACCTGGACTTTCCGGTCATCCTCTCGCCCTTCGCCGAGCCGCCGCGCCACAGCCTCGTCGCCGCCGTCTGGTCCGGCGCGGCGGCCGTGCCCGCGGTGGAGGCGGCCATGGCGACGGCCGCCCCGGACGCCGCCGCGCTGCGCACGGCCGGGCTGCTGCGCTCGCTCCGCTCGACCGTCGATCAGGTCCGCCGGCTGCTGGACGGCCTGTCGCTCGTCGCGCTCGGGGCGAGCGGCCTCGTCCTGCTGGGCGCCATCGCCAACAGCGCAAGACGGCGGCTCCATGAGATGGCGATCCTGCACGCCCTCGGGATCGGACGGCGTCCGATCGGCCTGGCCGTGGTGCTGGAGTTTTCCCTTCTCGGCGCGGCGGTGGCGGCGGTGGCGGCACCTCTGGGTTGGCTTGGCGGGACGGCCGTCGTCGCGGGCGTCACCGATGCCGGCTCGGCGGCCGGGGGGACGGTCGCCCTGGCCGCCTTCCTGGCCGCCCCGGTCGCCATGGCGGCGGCCGGGGCGGGGCTGGTGGCCGGCCTGCGCGGGACGGACGCGCTGCGGCGGTTGCGCGGCAACGCCCTGGACTGAACGGAACCGTCGCCGCGCGGCGCCGACGCCGACGTCTTTCAGCGGGAAAGGATCGGACCGGAGCCGCATCATATGGAATCATTGCGGTCGGTGATGCACTCTGTCAGTGACCCCACCCCGGAAGACGCCGCTGGCGATGCAGGATGACGTGATGGCGCCGATCACTCCCCAGCTTCCCGTGCTGGCGTTCGACCGTGCCGATCTTTCGGGGGGTGCGTGCTTCGAGCGGTGGCGGGACATCCTCTCGATCGTCTTCGACGTGGAGCTGGCCCATCGCGACGATGCCAACGGCTTCACCGGATCGATGCGGACCTACCATCTGGGGGGGCTGCTGCTGTCCGACACCGCCGGTTCCGGGGTGCGCTTCCACCGCGGCGGCGCCACCATCGCCCGCGGCGCCATCGAGCATTATCTGGTCCAGGTCTATCTGGAGGGCGGCTACGCCGGCACGGTGGGGGGGCAGGAGGTCACGATGCGGACGGGCGACGTCTGCGTGCTCGACATGACACAACCGCTGTCGACGCGGGCCAGCGACTTCCGCAACCTCACCATCGTCGTCCCGCGCGAGAGCCTCGCCCCCCTGGTCAAGGCGCCGGACGCGCTGCACGGCCTGATCCTGCCGGGGGAATCGGCGATGGGCTCGCTGCTGGCCGACCATCTGCGCACGCTCCACGACCAGATTCCCGCCATGACCGCCCGCGAGGCCCAGGCCGTGGCGGGCGGCACCGCCGGTCTGGTCGCCGCCTGCCTGGGGCCGGCGCTCGACGCGCGAGAACGCGCAGTCGCCGACCTGCACGCGGCGACGCTGGCGCGGATCAAGCGCTTCATTGACGAGCGGCTGGAAACGCCGGACCTCGACAGCGATGCCATCGGACGCCACTTCGGCCTGTCGCGGTCCAGCCTCTACCGCCTGTTCGAGCCGCTGGGCGGCGTGGCGGCCCATGTGCGCGGGCGCCGGCTGGCGCGGGCGCTCGCCGACCTCGTCGCGCCACGGGCGGGGCGGACGCGGGTGATCGACGTCGCGCTGCACTGGGGATTCGGGTCGGAAGCCTCGTTCAGCCGGGCGTTCCGCGCCGCCTACGGCCTGTCGCCCAGCGAGGCGCGCGACACCGCCGACGCCATGCGCCGCCTGCTGGCGCCCAAGGACGCCGGCGCCGCCGACCGCGTTCTTCGGCACTGGATGGGCTCGCTCAACCCGGTGGAGCCGGCCGGGCCGGCCTGACCGCCCCGCCCCTGGTCAGGAAGGGGCGCTTTCCAGGAGTTGCCGGCGCGCCAGCGCGCGGAAGGGGCCGTCCTGCTCCATCAGCTCGCGGTGGGTGCCGCGCTGCACGATGCGGCCGCGTTCCATCACGCAGATCAGGTCGGCGTGGACGACCGTGCTCAGACGGTGGGCGATGACGATCCGTGTGGCGTTCAGCCGCGCCAAACTGTCGGCGACGATCGCCTGGGTGCGGTTGTCGAGCGCGCTGGTCGCCTCGTCCAGCAGCAGGATTTGCGGGCGGCGCACGATGGCCCGCGCGATCATCAGGCGCTGGCGCTGGCCGCCCGACAGCGTCGCCGCCCCGTCCGACAGCAGGGTGTGCAGACCCATCGGCATCGCCTTGACGTCCTCCTCGAGCCCGGCGAGCCGCACCGCCTCCCAGGCGTCGTCGATGCCGAGCGGGGCCGAGCCGACGATGTTCTCCAGGATGCTGCCGGGCAGCAGCGCGCCGCGCTGGAGCACGACGCCGAGCTGCCGGCGCACCGAGGCGGGATCGACGTCGGCCAGCGACCGCCCGTCGTAGGACACGGCCCCGCGCTCCGGCGTCTCGAAGCCGAGCAGCAGGCGGAACAGGGTCGATTTGCCCGAGCCGGACGCACCGACCAGGGCGACGAAGGACCCCGGCGGCGCGTCGAGGCTGAGGTCGTCGAGCACCGCCGGCCCGTCGCCGTAGCGGAAGGTGACGCCGCTGACCGACACCGCGCCGCGCAGCGCCGCGACCTCCGGCTTGTCGTCGGTGCTTTCCGGCACGGCGTCGAGGATCGGCCGCATGCGCTTGAGGATCGGCACCGCGTCGAGCGACGCGGTGAGCGCGGTCACCACGCCCAGCGCGGCGCCGAGGAACTGCCCGAAGGCGGCGTTGAAGGCGACGAAATCGCCGACCGGGACGGGTTTGGCGGCCGACGCGACGACCAGGAAGAACACCAGGGTGGACAGCAGCGGCACCAGCGCGTTGAGCACCGCGAACACGGCGCCGGCCAGCCCGACGCGGAAGCCCTCCCGCCGCTGGGCGGCGAACAGGCGCAGCCAGCGGGCGAACAGCCGGTCCTCCGCCCCGTTGACGCGGACGGTGGGCAGCGCGTTCAGCACGTCGATCAGCGCCGATGAGGTCTCGGCCGCGCGCTCGACCGAGCGGCGCTCGAAGCGGAGCTGCACCAGGCCGGTGAGGGACAGCAGCAGCGCCGCCACTCCGGCGACGCCCAGCGCCGCGACGGCGAGGCGGGAATCGTAGGTCAGCATCAGCGCGAAATTGACCACGGAGAAGACGCCCGACAGCCCGGTCGACAGCAGCGTGTCGGCGACCACCCGGCGGAGCTGGGTGGGGGCGAGCGCCCGCATCAGCAGGTCGCCGGTGTGGAAGCGGCGGAAGAACCCCGCCGGCAGACGGAGCAGCCGGTCCCACACCGCAGCCTGGAGCTGGGCGTCGGCGCGGCCCTCGAAGCGAAGGAGCAGCAGGGCGCGGGTCAGGGCGAACATGGCGCTGCCCACCGCGATGGCGGCGAGGCCGAGCGCCATGTGGAGGATGCTGGCGGTCTCGGCGAAGGGCACCGCCTCGTCGACCAGCACGCCGGTGGCGACCGGGGTCAGCAGGCCGAGCAGCACCGAGACGAGGGTGAGCAGCACCGCACCGCCGACATCGCCGCCCGAGCCGCGGAAGGCCGCCGAGAGCAGGTCGAGCGGTGTCAGCGCGCGGGCCGGCAGCGGGCGGTAGAGGGCGATTCCGTCCGGCGCCAGCCGGCGGGCGATGGCGGCGGTCACGGCGTGGCGGCGGCCGTCGGCGTCGACGACCTCGTAGCGTCGGACGCCCCGGCGCAGCACGGCGCAGGGCGCCCCGTTCCCCGTGTCGCCGTCCGCCCCCTCGCTTCCGGCCCAGGAACCGACGAAGGACGGCATGTCGCGGCGCCACCAGCCCGTGGGCAGGGTGATGGCACGGCAGCGGAAGCCGCCGCTGCGGGCGTGGCGCTGAACCATGGCCATCAGGTCGGCGCCGGCCCCGCCCTCCGACGCATGGCCCGCCGGTCCCTGGCTCTCCGGCGGGGCGCGCAGCGGGATGCCGAGGTCGTGCGCCACCCGGTGCAGCGCAGCGGCGGCGGGGTCGCCGGGAATGGCGCTCGCCTCGACGGCGGCCGCCCCGCCCAGGATGCCGGCGGCGGCGCGCAGCGCCCCGTCGATCGCCTTGCGGTCGTGTTCCCCGCGGGCGGCGATGCCCTCGCGGGCCTCCAGACCGGCGACGCCGATCTCGGCGGCGAACCAGAGCATGGCCTCCTCGCACACCGCGTCGACCGGCGCCCAGCCGTGGCGGGCCACCATCGCCCCAGTGGTCAGACCCTGCACGGCGCGGCCGGCCTCCACCCGGTGCCAAGAGCGCTGCGTCAGCAGATGGGGCGTGGAATCGCCCTCCACTTGCGCCCACAGGACGTGGTGGCCGACCAGGGTCCGGGCATGGTCGAACCGCCAGGTCTCGCCGGGCTCGACGCGCAACGCCTCCGCCGGGACTCCGGCCGCCGCGCGGGCGTCGCCGAAGGCGGCCAGCACCGCGTCGAGCCGGCCGGCCTCGCCGGGCTCCGCACTCTCGCGTGGCCAGGGAACCGCCCGGGCGGCGCCGATGGCGACGGCGAACAGCCCGATGCCGGTGCCGCGCCGCGGCCAGCCGGGCAAGGCGTCGTCCGCGCCGACGGTGACGACATGCCGGCGGGTGCCGGTCGGCTTGCCGTCCGCGTCGAGGCGGATCGCGAAGACGGAGATGCGCCCTTCCGCCACCCGCAGCGGGTGCCGCGCCCCATCGAGGCGCAATGGCCGGTTGCCGAGCAGGGTCAGGGGCTCGCCGTCGATCCGGATCGCGTCGCGGAGCATCGCCGTCACTCCGCCACCATCAGGCAGCGGTAGGCGCCGTCGCGGGCGATCAGCGCGTCGTGGTTGCCGCGTTCGACCACCCGGCCACGGTCGAGCACGAGGATCTCGTCGGCGTCGCGCACCGTGCTGAGACGGTGCGCGACGACGATGCAGGTGCAGCCGCGCCGCCGGATCGCCTCGTCGATGCGCTGCTCGGTCAGCGGGTCGAGCGCCGACATCGCCTCGTCGAGGATCAGGATCGACGGGTCGCGGGCCAGCGCGCGGGCGATGGCGAGGCGCTGGGCCTGCCCGCCGCTGAAATTGGCGCCCCCCTCGTCGATCAGCCCCGACAGGCCGCGCGGGCGGGCCGTCACCACCTCCATCACGTCGGCGTCGGCCAGCGCGTCGGCCAGCGCGCGGTCGGGCAGCGTCGGATCCCACATCGACAAATTCTCGCGCACGCTGCCTGACAGGATATGGATCTCCTGGCCGACCACCCCGACCGAGGCGATCAGGGTGGAGCGCGGCAGTTCCTCCATCGGCACCCCGTCGAAGCGGATGACGCCGCTCCACGGCCGGTGCAGGCCGGCGATCAGCTTCGCCACCGTCGACTTGCCGCTGCCCGAACCGCCAACCAGGGCGACGCGGGCGCCGGGCGCGACCTCCAGATTGAAATCCTTGATCAGGGGCGGCGCGTGGCGCTGGTAGCCGAAGCCGACACCCTCCAGCGTCACGCGGCCCTCCAGGCGGCGCGGCTCCGCCCCGGATTCGCTGACCGGCTCGGCGAAAGGCCGCGCCTGCGGATGCCGCATCACATCGCCGACACGGGCGAGGTCGGCCTTGGCCTCCACCAGCGTGCCGAACACGGCGACCAGGGCGGAGAGCGGCCCCATGAAGCTCTGCACCAGCATCTGGAAGGCGACCAGCGTGCCGATGGTCATGTCGCCCTCGACCACGCGCAGGCCCCCCAGCCCCAGGATGGCGGCGGTGGTCAGGCCGCCGATCAACGGCTCGACCGCGCCGGTGGCCAAGCCGTAGCCGCCGAGCTGGCGCTGGTTGGCGTTGTGGTTGGCCTGCAACCCCGACCAGCGGGCGAAATAGTCGTCGTCGGTGGCGGTGGCCTTCAGCGTCTCGATGGCGAGGATGCCGGTGACGGTGGCGCTCTCGAACCGGCCGAGATCCTGGGCGAGGCGACGGCCGGCATCCTCGCGCCGGCGGGCCAGCAGTTTCCACACCGCGAGGTTCGTGGTGCCGAGCGCGATGCAGGCCAGCGCCAGCGGCGCGTCGAGTGACAGCATGACCAGGGCATAGAACAGCGCGGTGACGGCGTTGACCGCGCTGGCGCCCAGCTGGTTGGCGGCGATCCCGGCCAGCCGGTCGTTGGCGGCGACGCGGTTGGCGACGTCGCCGGTGTGGCGCTGGGTGAAGAACTCGACCGGCAGGCGCAGCAGATGCCACAGGAAGCGCGCCGAGCCGCCGACGGCGAGCGCCGTCTGCGCCCGCAGCAGGACGAGCTGCTGCAACCAGCTGAGCGCGCCATAGACCAGCGCGGTGACGATCATGATGGCGATCAGCGGGCGCAGCCAGTCGGTCTTCTCGTGGATCAGGACGTCGTCGACGAAGATCTTGGTGAAAGCCGGGATCAGCAGCCCGGGCACGATCAGCAGCAGGCTGATCAGCACCGACAGCGGCACCGCCGACCCGGCCTGCCGCAGCAGCGGCACGAACTGGCGCAGCGTGCCGGCCGGCCGGGCATCGCGGCGGAACTCCGGGCCCGGCTCGACGGTGAGGGCGATGCCGGTGAAGGCGGCGTCGAACGCCTCCAGCGTCACGCGGGTCGGGCCGGTGGCCGGGTCGTTGAGGAAGACCTTGCCGCCCCGCACCCCCTCCACCACCAGGAAGTGGTTGAAGTTCCAGTGGGCGATGAAGGGAAAGGGAAGCGCCAGGGCGGCGGCCGGCTCCAGCCGCATGCCCTTGGCCTCGCAGCCGTAGCGGCGGGCGGCGCGCAGGATGTCGCTCGCCTTGCTGCCGTCGCGCGACACCCCGCATTCGACGCGCAGCTCCTCCAGCGGCGGGTGGCGGCCATGGTGGTGCAGGACGATGCCGAGCGCCGCGGCGCCGCACTCGACCGCCTCCATCTGGAGCAGGGTCGGCGTCCGCACGCGGCGCCCGAACCAGTTGGCCATCTCAGGCCCCGATCAGCGAACGGAGGAAGGGCAGCACCAGCGAGGCGGGCGCCTGTTCGCGCACCGACACGGTGAGGCGGGCGAGCGTGCCGGGCTCGATACGGAAGTCCGGACCGCGCCCGCCCGCCCAGCGCAACCCGGAGACGCCCTCCCCGTCCGTCTCCAGATCGGCGCGGACGATGACCGGCGGCCCCTCCTTCATGAAGAGGCGGACCAGCTCCTCGTTGTGCAGCATCGCCGCCAGGGCCTCGCGCGAGGCCGGCAGGTCCGACACGGTGCGGACACGGCCCAGCACGGCGCCGTACTCCTCCTTCTTCGCCACGCCGGGCTCGACCTGGACCGCCATGCCGGGGCGGACCTGCTTGGCCTTCAGGGGCGGCAGGAAGACCAGCGCGTCCATCGCCGCCGCCTCCTGCACGATGCGGAGCACCGGGGCGCCGGCGGCGACGACGTCGCCCAGCGAGGCGGCGAGCTCGGTGACGATGCCGTCCACCGGCGCCTCGACGGCGGAGTTGGCGCGCAGCTCAAGCTCCACGGTCTTCAGCTTGTCGCGCTGGCGCTTGACGTCGTTCTCGTGGTCGAGCAGCTTGAGCCGCCATTCGGCCTGCCGCGCCATCTCGTCGGAGGTCAGCGACAGCGATTTCTGCTCCAGCCCCTCGATGCGCTCGGTCAGGTCGTTCAGCTCGCGGTCGCTGTCGAGCACGCGGGCGCGGGTGGTGAATCCACGCTCCATCAGCGCGCGCTGGTCGGTCGCCTGGCCGCGCACCGCCACCAGCCGTTCGCGCGCCCGCTGAAGCTGGCCGACCAGCGCCATCTTCTGGGCGACGATGATCTCGGCCCGGCGGTTGCCCTGGGCGCGGTCCTCGGCGACGAGGTCGGCCTGGCGCGCCTCCATCTGGGCCAGCGTCGCGGCCTCGGCGTCGCGACGGCGCACGGCGAGGGTCTGGTCGATGACGGCCAGCGTCTGGCCCGCCGAGACCCGCTCGCCGGGCTGGACCAGGAACTCCCGCAGGGAGCCCGGCCCCTTGGCGGCGGCGGAGAACACCTCGCCGCGCGCGCTCAGCAGGATGCCGTCCCCGGCGACGCGGGTCGGCAGCCGCCCGATCAGCGACCAGGCCACCGCGGACGCCACCAGCAGCGCCAGGGCGAGAAAGGCGATCCAGTAGCCCGGCGAGGCCGCGACGAAGACGGTGTCGAGGCGCTCCGGGCTGGACAGGCGGTCGAGCGCGCTTTTGCGGAACAGGGACATGAGGGCTCGCTCGGGGGCCTGCTCAGGGAATCCGGGCGCCCAGCTTCTGGGCGACTCCGATGGCTCCCCCGGCGAAGACGGGGATGGCGACGATGGCCAGCGTGACGGCGAGGGCGCCGAAGGTCAGCGCGAGGCTGCCGCCCGTGACCTGGTCGAGCTGCTCGTCCTCCAGTTCGGCCGCCGGCCTGCCGGCGCGCTCGGCGCCGATGCGGGCGACCTCCGCGACCTCGGCGTCGGTGACGCCGTAGCCGTCCCGGTGCATCCGCTCCGCCACCTCGGCGGTGGTCGACAGGGAGCGGTAGCCGTCGGCCAGCGCCGGATCGGCGCGCAGCGCGGTGGTGAAACGCTCGAACTCCTTGAGACTCATGGCGTGCGCTCCCAGGCGGAATTGGTGGGTGTGGTGGCCGGCTCAGCCGGCCTTTGGCGGCGGCTTCACCCCATGGACGATGGCGAGCATCGCCACCGTGCCGAAGGTGGCGACCGCGCCGACCGCCGTCAGCGCGCCGAAGATGAGGCCGAGCGACCCGCCGGTGACCCGATCGAGCTGCTCGTCCGTCAGGGTCCGGCCCGAGCGGGCGGCGTCCTCGAGCTCGGCGTCGCTGACGTCGTAGCCGTCGGCGCGCAGGCGGGCCGCCATCGCGGCGGCGCTGCCCAGATCCTTGTAATCCTGTGCCAGCGCGGGGTTGTTGCTGACGGCCGCGGCGAAGCGGTCCAATTCGGTCTGGCTCATCGTTGCTTCTCCGGTGGGTCGCGGTCCGGCGGTTCGGCGACGCGGTTCGCCGTGCCGATGCGTTGCTGCAATTGGACGAAGAGGAGGTCGAGCGTGCTGGGCGCCACGGGCGACGCGGGCGCCGGATCGTCCCGCGCCGTGACGGCGGGCGCCCGGCGGGTGTCCCGGCTTGTCGGATGGCCGCGCGGCCGGCGGCCGTTCACAGGCCGCCGCTGTCCAGGCGCCGCACCCCGTTGGCGCCGCCGTTGCGCTGGGCCGGCACGCCGGTCGACAGGATCGCCGCCACGACCGTGCCGGCCACGCCGAGCACCGCGTTCGCGAATCTCTGGAGTTCCGTCTGGCTCATGCGCGTGCCTCCTTTCCGGTGTCCGGCCCGACGGCGGGTCAGGCCTTGGGCAGCGTGCCCCTCCGGGCGGAGTCGGCGACGATCCCGGCGACGGCCCCGACGAGCGCGCCGCCCAACCCGAGCGCGAAGAGGTTCGCCATGACCGTCGCCACGACGAAGCCGCCGGACACCCCGTCGAGCTGCTCGTCGGACAGTTCGCTGCCGCCGCGGTGCGCCGCCGCCAGCTCGCCGTCGCCGATGTCGTAGCCGTCGGCGCGCAGCCGGGCCGCCAGCTCCGCCGGGGTGGCGGCCGTCCCGTAGGATTCGGCCAGCGCCGGATCGGCCTGCACCGCGGCGGCGAACCGCTGTAGCTCCGCTTGGCTCATGGGGGTGTCGTCCTTTCCTGTCGGATGGTTCCGGTCGGGTGCTTCAGGACCGCCAGCCGATCCGGTAGCTGCGGGGATCGGGGGTGGCGGGGGCGGATTGCCCGGCGCCCTGGGCGATGGTGGCCACGGCCCAGATCCAGGTGCCGGCGACGCCGGCGGCGAACAGGGCGCCGGCCCCGACCGCCACGCCGATCGCGGCGGTCGCGAGGATGCTGCCGCCCGACACCTGGTCGAGCTGCTCGTCCGAGAGCTCCCGGCCACGGCTCATCCCGGCCTCGACCTCGTCGCCGCTGACGTCGTAGCCGTCGGCGCGCAGTTGGGCCGCCACCTCCGCCGGGCCGGCAAGACCGGCGTAGCGTTCGAGCAGGTCGGGCGTGGTGCGGATCGCGTCGGCGAAACGCTGAAGATCGGTCTGGCTCATGTCCGGTTCCCCCTTGGTGTCGAAAGTGTCAGCGCCCGCCGAGCGGCCGGCCCGCCCTGGCCATCTCGAAGGCGGCCCAGCCCCCCACGCCGATCAGCCCGGTGATGGCGACGACGGCCAGGGCCGTGGCGGCCACGCCGACGGCGACGAGGACGCCGCCTCCCGACACCTGGTCGAGCTGCTCGTCCGAAAGTTCCCGACCGCGCCGGATCGCCGCCGCGATCTCGTCGTCGCTGACGTCGTAGCCATCGGCGCGCAGCCGCGCCACCAGCGCGGCCGGGTCGGCGATGTCGCGGTAGGCGTCGAGAAGCGACGGGTCGGCCTGGACGGCGGCGGCAAAGCGTTGGATGTCGACTTGGCTCATCCCGGGGACTCCGATGCTCGGGAAACGGGGTGGTCAGAACCGGATCATGTTGAGAAGCAGGGCCGGCGTCGGACGCTGCTTGAGGCCGCCGGACACCCTGTCCAGCTCCCCGTCCGACAGCTCCCCATCCGGCCGCTCCTCATGGAGGCGCCCAATGTCCGGCCCTTCGGCGAGGCGGGACGCGGTTTCGGCGATCTCGTCGTCGCCGACGTCGTAGCCGTCGGCGCGCAGCCGCGCCGCCAGCTCCGGCAGATCGGCCGCCGCGCCGTAGGACTCGGCCAATTCCGGGGTTTCCCGGATCGCGGCGGCGAACCGCTCGATCTCGGCCTGACTCATGTTCGGGACTCCTGTCTCGCCTGCGTGCTGCCGGGAATGCTAGAGGCCGGGCCGGGGCGCCGCCCGCCGCCGCGTCCCAGAAACTTGCCGCGGCGTCTCATCGGGGCGCGATTCCGCAGGCCCCGGTTCAATGGGGATAGAGCTTGGAGGCGAAGTTGCGCAGGGCGTCGTTGATCACCGCCGGCCTGCCGGTGACGAGGTTGTTGATCCCGTCGGCGGCGACCACGGCGCCGAACACCAGCCCGCCGACCAGCGCCAGCCCGCCGAGGCCGAGCAGCACCCCGGCGCCCCCGCTGACCTGATCGAGCATCTCGTCGGGCAGCTCGACGCTGCGGCGGTGGGCGTCCGCGACCTCGGCGTCGGTGACGTCGTAGCCGTCGGCGCGCAGCCGCGCCGCCAGCTCGGCGAGGTTGGCCGCCGCCGCGTGGCGCTCGGCCAGCGCCGGCTCGTTCAGGGCCGCGGTGGCGAACCGCTCCAGTTCCGCTTGGCTCATGGCCGTCGTCCCCCCCGGTTGATGATCGTCGGGAGCTTAGCGGGGACGGTGGGCGCCCACCCTTCAAGGCGTCCCAGAAACTTGCCAGGCCGTCTCAAATGGTCACGGGCCGGCGGTGGAAGCCGGCTTGACAGGAGCCGGGTGCAATGATGGTGCTATGTCGGGGAACTGGCGTGAGCGCGTTCGATGGCCGACACCGGAGGGGAAGCGTCCCCCGTTCTTCGCTTCGACAGCGCCGGCATGGCGCCGGAGGAGGGATTCTGGCTCTGGCGCGATCAGATGTCGCCGATCTTCGAGATCAGCGTTCCCGACCGGGACGCCGTCGGCGCCTTCCATGGCGTGCTGGAGACCTACCACATGGGCAGCGTGCTGCTGGGCCGCTGCGCGTCGGTGACCCAGAGCTTCGAACGCAGCCGGCCGATCATCGCCCGCAGCGGCATCGATCATTATCTGGTCCAGTTCCAGCACCGGGGCGATTCACGCGGCCGGATGGGCGCGCGCGAGGTCGACGTCCGCACGGGCGACGTCTGCATCCTGGATCTGGCGCAGACGGTCAGCACCGTCGACCATGACATCGACACCCTGACCCTCTGCCTGCCGCGCGAGATGCTGGCCCCGCTGGTTGTGGATCCCGACGCGCTGCACGGGCTGGTGCTGCCCGGCCGCAGCCCGCTGGGCGCGATGCTGGCCGGCCATGTCCGATCGCTGCACCGCGTCGCGTCCACCCTGTCGGCGCGCGAGGCGCTGAGCGTGGCGCGCGGCGCCGCCGCCTTCGTCGCCGGCTGCCTGGGGCCGACCGTCGACGCGCTCGATCTCGTCCGGCCGGAAATGCAGGCGTCGCGCGTGAGGGCCATCAAGCGGCACATCGACAGCCATCTCGGCGATCCGCAGCTGGACGCGGCGCGCATCGCCGAGGCTTTCCGCATGTCGCGGCCGACGCTGTACCGGCTGTTCGAGCCGATGGGCGGGGTCGCCGCCTACATCCTGCAACGCCGGCTCGCCCGCAGCCTGGCCGACCTGATGGCGCACCGGCCCCAGCGCATCGCCGATATCGCCCGGCGTTGGGGCTTCAGCTCCGAAACCGCCTTCAGCCGCGCCTTCCGCGCCGCGTTCGGCATGGCGCCGCGCGACGCCCGCGCCAACTCGCAGCGGGTGAGCAACTCGCCCACCAACGTCTCGGATGCGTTCAAGCGCTGGTTTCATGAACTCGCCGTGCTGTGAGCCGGCGAGCCGCGGCGTCCGGCGTCCGCTACCGCCGCAGCCCGCCGGCCCGGCCATACGCCGTCGCCGCCGTCCGCGCCGCGCTGCCGCGCCGGATCGTCACGCCGAGCGCCGCCCTGGCCTCCTGCAACCGCTCGATCAGCGTCAGCAGGTCGTCGGCGAGCGCCAGCCGCTCCGTCCGCGTCGACGGTCCGGCCAGCAGCCGCCGCGCCCGCGCGACGACGCGCCTGTGGTCGAGCAGCAGCGCGTCCTCCTCGGCGAAGCGGTCCGGATCGGCGTCCATGCCCCGGCCCTCACCGCTTCATGGCGATCAGCGTGTCCAGCATGTCCTGCGCCGTCGTCACCACCTTTGAGGCGGCGGAATAGGCCTGTTGCGCGGTGATCATGCGGCTGAACTCGTCGGTCAGCTCGACCGTGGAGCTTTCCAGCGAGCCGGCGGCGATACCGCCCGCCTTGCCGTCGCCGGCGGTGCGCAGCTGGTAGGCGCCGGACTCGTAGGTCTGGGTGAAGGTGCTGCCGGTCTCGCTGTCCAGCCCGTCGGCGTTGGCGAATGTCGCGATCGGGATCTGGTAGATCGCCCGCGTCTCGCCGTTGTCGAAGGTGGCGCGGATGACGCCGCTGTCGTCGATGGTGGTGCCGGTCAGCGTGCCCGGCGCGTAGCCGTTCTGCGCGCTGCTCCAGTCGCCGACCGACGGGTCGCTGTCGCCCGACGCGTACTGCGTCAGCCCGTCGGTGCCGTTGGCCGTTCCCAGATCGAGCGTGACCGCGCTGTCGGTGGCGCCGGTGGTCCACCCGCCGACCGAGAAGGAGATCGCCGACGGATCGACCGACACCATGGTGCCGGTGCCGTCGTCCTGCGTCGCCGAGGCCAGCGAGCCGTCGCTGTTGAAGCTGATCGACAGCGGGAAGCCCGCCATCGTGCCGGTGGTCACCGTGCCGTCGGACGATTTGGCCGGGTCCGACGCGTCGAGCGACCATGTGTTGTCGGCGGTCTTGGTCCAGCTCAGCGTCACCGAATGGCTGTTGCCGAGCGTGTCGAACATCTCGACGTCGGTGGTGAAGCTGTCGCCGGTCTCGGCGTCGGACGGCAGGTTGGCCTCGACCCCCAGCGTCGAAGTCGCCTTGGGCGTGCCCTTGATGCTGGTCAGGTTGACCGCCTCCAGGCTGTCGGTGGAGGTCTTGTTGCTGGCGGTGATCTTGCCGCTCTCGTCCAGCTTCCAGCCGTAGAGGTAGTTGCCCTCGTCGTTCTTCAGGTAGCCCGACGCGTCGGCCGAAAAGGAGCCGTTGCGGGTGAAGGCGATCGCGCCGTTCGCCGAGGCGTCGGAGATGACGAAGAAGCCCTCGCCGTTGATCGCCATGTTGGTGGTGGTGGCGGAGGACTGGATCTCGCCCTGGCGGTTGATGTTGCGGGTGTTGGAGGCGATGACGCCGCCGACCTGCTCGTCGACCGTGGTCGTCTTGTTGATGTAGGAGGTGAAGCTGGTGACCGTGCCCTTGAAGCCGGTGGTGCTGGAGTTGGCGATGTTGCTGGAGATCGAGGCGAGCGCCTTGCTCTGGGCGGTCAGGCCGGACATGGCGCTGTACATCGCGCTGGTGATGCTCATGGCGGCACCTGTCGATAGATCGGGAAATTCGGGTGGATGCGGCGGTCAGGAGATGGCGGTCAGGAGATCGCCAGCACGTCGTCGGCCGAGACGCTGACCCCGCCGACGTCGAGCACGGCGGATCCCGAGCTGCTGTCGACGCCGGTCACCGTGCCCTTGATGCGGGTGGTGGCGCCGACGGCGCTGCCGCTGGAATCGAAGGCGGTGACCGCCAGGGTGTAGGTGCCGCTGGTGTAGGAGTTGCCGTTGCTGCCGGTGCCGTCCCAACTCAGCGCGTGGGTGCCCGACGCGGTTTCGCCGCTGGTCGCGTACACCGTCTTGCCCACGGAATCGGTGATGGTCAGCGTCACCCTGGAAGCGGTGGAGTCGAGGTCGTACTCCCACTCGGCGCTGCCGTCCTGGAGTGCCGTGGTGTCGCCCTCGGCCTCCACCGTGCGTCCGAGATAGCCGATGGCGCTGCTGCCGGTGCCGAGCGCCGAGACGGCGGTGGTCAGATCGTCCAGCTTGTCGCCGATCGACATCTGCTGCTCCAGCGAGGCGAGCTGCACGAGCTGGCTGGTGTATTCGCTGGCGTCCACCGGATCGGTCGGGTCCTGGACCTCCAGCTGCTTCAGCAGCAGGGTCAGGAAGGACTGGTAGTTCTCGACCAGCGAGGCCGACGAGCGGCTCGACGATGCGCTGGTCGTCGCGGTCGAACTGGTCGCGTATGTGGAGCTGAGTGCTGACACCGACATCGCCTTCTCCACCCAAATCGCGGCCCGTTCGCGGACTCCGGTCGTGGGCGTCCGCGGCGGCGAGGCCGGTGTTGTCCAGGGAAGGGCCGCGCCACGGCGCCGCCCGTTCGTTCTGTGGGTATCCACGGGACAGGGCGGGAAAGCTGGCGCGGTTTTTTCGAAGAATCGGTCGGGGCAGCAAAAAGGCCGCCGTCCGGGAGGGACGGCGGCCTGCGTGCGACGCGGAAAAAAATGCGTAGGCCGTGGCGGCGTTACGCCGCGTCGCCCCAGAAATGCGGCATGGTGGCGTCGGCGCCGTAGCCGTCGCTGCCCATCGACGACCAGCTCAGGTCATGGATGCCGTGGGAGAGCGCCGCCGCATCCTCCTTCAGCGAATAGTCGCCGTTCGCGCTGTCGGTGAAGCCGGGGTTGAACACCGCGTCGTTCGGCCCGTAGCCCTTCCCGTTGGCGGCGAGGTTGCCGTCCATCAGGAAATTCTGGCCGGGGCTCATCAGCTTCCAATACTGCTCGATCGGCATGTCGCCGGCCGTGAGGTTGCGGATGATGGTGGTGTCGTCGGGGCGCGCCTGGTCGCCGGCCTTGGGCACCCACTCGACGCGGATGAAGGCGTGGTCCGGATCGCCGACGACGCCGAAATTGTTCTCCAGCAGGTTGCCGTCGCCGCCATGGACGTAGATGCCGCCCCAGGAGAAGCCCTTGACGAAATTGTCGCGCACGGTGACGCCGCTGGTCAGGTCGTCGAGCGAGATGCCCCAGCCCTTGTGGTCGGTCAACCAGTTGCCATCCGCGTCGGTAGCAAGACCGCCGGTGTCCTGCACGTCGTTGCCGCGGATCACCGAGCCGGTCGGGGTGCCGGAGCGGCCCAGCATCTCGATGCCGCCGCCGTCGGCGGTCTCCTGCCCGACATGGTGGATGCTGTTGAACTCGACCATGTTGTTCCGGTTGATCTGGCCGTCATCCCATTCCTTCAGCGACACGCCGTAGCGCGGCGCGTGGGAGATGTCGTTGTGGCTGATGACGCTGTCGCTGCTGCCGACGCCCCCGACCCCGGCTCCGCCCTTCACGATCTCGCCGATGTGCTCCATGCGGTTGGCATAGATGTGGTTGCCGTTGGCGGCGTTGCTCATGGTGATGCCGCTGGAGCCCAGATGCTCCATGACGTTGCCGCCGATCAGGCTGTTGTCGGTGCCGTTCAGGGCGATGGCAGTGCCGACATTGACGAAATGGTTGCCGCCGACCGCGTTGCCGTGCCCGCCGGTCAGCGACAGCGCCGCGCCGTCGTATTGCCCGTCGGTGAAGGTCAGGCCGGTGATGGAGAGGTCGCTGGCGTCCTTGGCGCTGATCAGCGTGCCGAGCCGCGCCACCACGGCGCCGTCCTTGAGCAGGGCGGCGGCATCCTCCGGCTTCACCACCAGGGCGTCGTCGCCGGCACGCCAGCCGAACTCGCCGGCGTCGCGGATCAGCGTGGCGTCGTTCATCACCCGGTAGGTGCCGCCGGAGCGCAGCGCGTAGGAGGCGTCGTCGGCCAGCGTGACGCGGTCGCCGTCGATGGCGCGCACCGCCGTGATGTCGTCCTTCAGCCGCTCGGTGTCGAAGGTCTGGACGACCAGCCCGTCATGGGTGGTCAGGCCGGCCGGAATGTCGCCGTCCTTGACGGTGAAGGCGGTCTTGCTGGCCCCACCCTCGGCGGCGCGCAGGACCTGCCAGCCGCTGGCCGGGTCGGCCGGGTCGACGTCGCCGGTCTGGGCGACCGTCTGGCGGACGCCGCCGATGGTCAGGTCGAGCCCGCTGGCGTAATCGAGCTTGGCGGAATAGAGGCCGTTCCCCTCGGCGGTGAAGCCGCGCACCAGCTCGCCGCCGCTGATCACCGGCGTCTCGCCCTCGTAGGCGGCGAAGCTGTGGCCGCTGTCGCGGGAATCGAGGGTGAGCGTTTCATCGAGGCGGTAGGTGCCGCCACGGATGTGGGTGGTGTCGGTATCACCCGCCCGCATCGCATCCCGCGCCTTCTCCAGGCTGGCGAAGGGGCCGTCGGTGCCGTCGGCGTTGGGGGCCGCAAGCCGGCCGGACCAGCTGTCGTTGCCTTGCGTCGAAACGTAGAAGGCCGTCTGGTCGGTGGTCGTCATGGTCAAGTCCTCCAGTGCTGTGGGCCGGAGGAAACGCTTTTATGGTTAATGTTTCCTTTCCTGCTGGAGTGCCCCAAATGGGGAAGGATATCTGCAAGGAACCATAAAATACATCTGACACTTATTGATTCCATTGGGAAATTCGGAAAAGTTGGAACCATAAAGCGCCTCATTGGAACCATAAAATGATCCCCTGGAACGGTTTTGGAACCATAAAATAGTTCTGTGAAAATACCTTATGGACATACGAGGTCCGTTAAAAAGGTCTGTGACTTTATACTCGCTTTGCGAGAAACCTGATCGGCTGAAGCTGTGGCGGGATGACTCACCCCAGCCCGCGTGAGTGCTTGGTGGTGGCGATCCCGCTACACTGACGCATGCTTTCCGATTCAGCCGGCCCTCCGCTTCGAGCAACCTACATCGTCGCAAGCCAACTGAACTTCGATCAAGGGCGCCGTGGCGCGCACCGGCGGTGCCGGGATGGGAGTCGTCGGATCCGACGGATCCCAACCTGAACGCGAATGCATGAGCGTTCGTCGCCCCTTTGACGGATAGCGCCCATGAATGATCTCATCTTCACCGTAAAATCTTCGCCCAATCTCCCTTGCGAGTTGCTTCGGCGGCTGTGTCCGGCGTCACCTGTCGGCGTTCACACAGCGCACGCCCGATCTGCTGCGCCGTGAGCGGCCGGTTGGCGATGCGCATGACACTCATGACCTCATGCCCGAGTTCCCCACTGATACCAAAGCCGTTAAGTTTTGACCTGTAAGGCCCAGTGGTAGCCGCATGTGGAGCGGATGGGTCCTGGTTCGGCGAGGATCTGGTTCCAGACTTGGCAGCAGACATCCAGTATGGCGTTGAGATCGGCGAAGAGCCTGTGGGCCAGCAGCGTGTGGCGCATGAACTGCCAAAGCCTCTCGATGGCGTTGAGTTCCGGACTGTAGGGCGGGAGCGGGACGAGGGTGATGTTGGCTGGCACGACGAGGTCGCCGCTGGTGTGCCATCCCGCTCCGTCGATGACCACGGCGGCGTGGGCGCCGGGTGCGACGGTACGGCTGATTTCCTCCAGCATGAGGGTCATCGCCTCGGTGTTGGCGCGTGTCATGACGATGGCGGCCCCGGTGTCGCGGGCCGGGCAGACGGCGCCGAAGAGATAGGCCGACTTGAAGCGATGATCGCGCACGGCGCGTGGCCGGCTGCCACGCGCCGCCTATCGCCGGGGCAGGGTGCCTTTCTGGCCGATGCGGGCTTCGTCCTGGAACCAGACCTCCACGGCGCCCGCTTCGGGATGCTCCTTTCCGATGGCGGCGAGCCGGTCGGCAAAGTTTTTTAAACGCTTCCTGGGCCGCCGCGTCGGTCTTGGGATGGATCGGGCGCGGGGTGAGGAAGGACAGCTTCATCCGGTACAAGCGGTCCTGCATGCCGGTGCGGCTGTAGTCCGCCCCGAAATGCCGCAGGGCCAGTTCGCGGATATGTCGGACACGGCGTGTTGCAGCGAGACGACGAGTTCCGGAGATCGCCCGGTCCCACCGCCGATCAGGTGACGCGAATGGAGTTCGGGCGTCCGAGGTCGAGCATGCGGTTGAGCAAAGCGGCGCCGATGGCGATCTCGGTGAGCGCGGCACTTGCGTGCAGTGTCACAGTCCGAGCGCACCGGGCAAGGGCCGAGCAGTCGGGCACCGGCAGGTCGAGGCCGAGCAACTGTAGGACGGAGGCGATCAGCCCTTCGGTCTGGCGCAGCGCCAGCCGGAAGACGGCGCGCAGCATCAGTCCCGTCATGATCGCCAAGTCGGATCGCCAAGTCGGAGTAGCAGGGCTGTCCGCCCGGCGTGGCTCGCGGGGCCGCCTTCCAGCGTGCGATCGCGCCCTCGGTGAACCACACGGTCAGGCTGCCGCGCTGGCGCAGGGAGGCGTCGTACTCGGCCCAGTTCGTCACCTTGCGTTTCGGTCGCGGGATATGATGACGGCGAGCAGCGTTCGCCTTCTGCGGCATCGCGGGAAATCCAGCTGACGAAGAACGGTGTTCCGACCTAACCCACCAGCTCCATCCGTGCAACAACGCGAGCCACGCGCATCAGGACGTGATCCAGCTTCTGGACGAGGTCACGGGAAAGCTGAACGCGGCCGAAGCGGCTGGTGCGTGACACCGCCCCTGCCGGCGAAAGAATGACCCCGCGAAAGGGCGGCTCCGCCAGGAACGATCACGGCTTCGAGACCACGCTCTTGCGGCGCGGCGGCGCCACCGCGTCCGGATAGCCGCGCGGCGGCACGCCGAAGCGGGCGGTGAAGGCGTGGATGAAGTTGGAGACGTGGTTGTAACCGACCCGGTAGGCGATCTCCTTCAGCACCACCTCCTCCGTGGTGATGGCGCGGCGGGCGTGTTCCAGCCGTTCGTTGCGCAGCAGCTCGAACGCCGTGGTGCCGAACAGCTCGCGGAAGCCGGCGTTGAGCCGGCGCTCGGTCATTCCAACGGCGGCGGCCAGTTCGCCCAGGCTCGGCGGGCTGCGCATGTCGGCGAGCAGGCGGTCCCGCGCCTCCCCGATCAACGCGCGCTCGTGGGCCGAGACGGTGTCCGGCCGCCCCTCCCGCAACTCGACGACCGCCGCGGCCTGGAGAGCCAGGAGCTGGAGGGCGACCCCCTCCATGAACAGGATGCGCAGCGGCCCGTTCAGCCCCGGAGCGAACAGATCCTCCGCCAGCCGGCGCAGGTGCGGCGAGGCGCGGGTGGGAAGGACCGGCGTGTGGACCGGGTCGGGCGCGAACAGCGGCGCCAGCGGTCCCGGCACCGCGCCGTCGAACAGGCCGACGGCGCGGTCGAGGTCGAAGGCGTAGCCCGTCAACCGCAGGCTCTGGCCACCGCGCATGGTGACGACCGACGAGCTTTCCAGCGGGCGGAAGAGCATCGCCTGCTCCGGCGCGATGCGCAGCTCCGTGCCGTCGGTGAAACGGTGGTCGAGCACACCCGACACGCTGATCTGGCCGGTCAGCCAGTCGGTCGAGGCGCCGTTGCGCGGCTCGACCGCCATGTCGCGCAGGATGTCGGCGGCGACCAGGAAGACCCGCAGGCCCTGGGCGATCTCGATGCGCTCGACGCTGCCCCGCCAGTTCTCGTCCTCGACCGGGGTGCGCTCCTCGACCCACAGCGACTTGCGGCCGGTCGCCGCGTTCAGCAACCATTCGATGTCCGGCACGGCGCACCCTCTACGGAAACGGGACCACCCGGCGGGGTGGTGGGCAGTGGTGACGCTCGCGCATAATGTCCGGTCCGTTGATCACATAAGCCGGACGTTGATGCAGACCGATGATGTTGACAAGAGTTTATGACCGACGGGGTGGAATTTTTGGGCGGGTTTCGTGAAATTTCTGGAAAATACACGGCATCTTCGAATGCTTGAGACTGCGGGTTAACGGATGAAGCGGCTTCTGTTGGGCAGTTCCGCTCTGCGGTCCATCCTTCCCTCTCCCACCCTCCCCGACAGGTTGCCGCACCGCCGGCAAGCCGCGCTGCTGGCGACGCCGGCCGCCATCCTGGCACTGCTGGCGACGCCGGCCGGCGCGGTGAACGTCGCCAGCGAAGCGGCCTTGCGCGCTGCCATCCTTGCCAACAACACCGGCACCGGCGACGGCGTCATCAACATCACGGCGAACATCACGCTGTCCCAGTCGCTGCCGATGATCACGTCGTCGATCGCGTTCACCGGGAACACCAACTCGGCCCCCGCCGGAGGCTGGCAACTGAACGGGGCCGGCACCCACCGCGCCTTCTTCGTCCACACCGGCACGGTGTCGGTCACCGGGCTGACGATCGCCAACGTGGCGGCGGCGGGCGGCAAGGGCGGCGACAGCAACACCAGTGCCGGCGCTGGCGGCGGCGGCCTGGGTGCCGGGGCCGCCGTGTTCGTCGGTGCCGGGGCCGCCGTCACGCTGTCGGGCGTGACGGTCGGCGACGCCTCGGCCACCGGCGGCGCCGGCGGCAACGGTGGTGGCACCGGGCTCCCCGGCGGCGGCGGCGGCGGCGGCGGCGGCATTGGCGGCGCGGGCGGCGACGCGGGCGGTGTCGCCAACGGCACCGGCGGCGGCGGCGGCGGCGGCTATGCCGGTGCGGGTGGCCGGGGCGGCCTCTCCGCCGGCGGCGGCGGCGGCGGCGAGTTCGGCAACGGAGGCGGCTCCGGCACGGCCAGCATTCCCGGCGGCGGCGGCGGCGGCGGCGGCGGGCAGCAGGGCAACGGTGGCACCGGCAGCGACGCCGTCGGCGGAGGCAACGGCGCCGGCGGCGAGGGCGGCGGCGCCACCGTCGATGGCAACAACCCCACTGGAGGCAGCGGCCAGACCGGCGGCACCGGCGGCAGTCCCGAAGGCGGCGACGGCGCCAACAACGGAACCGTCACCGCGGGAGCCACGGGCGGCAATTTCGGCGGCGGCGGCGGCGGTGCCGGCGGCAGCGCCGGCACGGGCAGCGCCGGCGGCGACGGCGGCCTGTCCGGCGGCGGCGGCGGCGGCGGCCGCGACAGCAACGGCGGCAATGGCGGCATCGGCGGCGGCGGCGGAGGCGGCGCCAACGGAGTCGGGGGCAACGGCGGCCTGTACGGCGGCGGCGGCGGCAGCGGGCGCAACAGCGCCGGCAGCGCCGGCACCGGCGGCTTCGGCGGCGGCGGCGGCGGCGGTTTCCGGTTGGCCACCGGTGGCACCGGCGGCTTCGGCGGCGGCGGTGGTGGCGGCGGCACCAGCGGGGCGGGCGGCACCCTGGGCGGCTCCGGTGGAGCCAACGGAGGCGCCGGCACCGGCGGCGGCGGCGGGGCGGGGCTGGGCGGGGCGGTCTTCGTGCGGGCGGGCGGCAGCCTCACCATCACCGACAGCGGCTTCACCGGCACCTACAACGTCACCGGAGGAGCCGCCGGCACGGGAGCCGTCTCGACGCCCGCCACCGCCGGTCAGGCGCGGGGCGCGGTGATGTACCTCAACGACAACACCGCCTCGACCACCCTCGACGTCACCACCGGCACGCAGACCATCGGCGGCGCCGGCGCCATCGCCGGCGACGGCGGGCTGACCAAGTCGGGCGCCGGCGTGCTGGCGATCACCGGCGCCAACGGCAACTACACCGGCACCACGACGATCAACGCCGGGCGGATCGCCGTCTCGGCGAACAATTCGCTCGGCGCCACCAACGGCATCGTGATGAACGGCGGCGGTCTGCGGGCCGACGCCGCCGGCCTGACCCTCGCCAACACGGTCAGCCTCGACTCCGCAGGCGGCGGGATCGACACCAACGGCAACAGCCTGACGCTGAGCGGCGTCGTCTCCAGCACCGCCGTCGGCAGCCTCACCAAGAGCGGCAGCGGCACGCTGACCCTGTCGGGCGCCAACAGCTACACCGGCGCCACCAGCATCGCCGCCGGCGCGCTGACCGTCACCCACGCCACGGCGCTCGGCACCACCGCCGGGGGCACCTCGGTGACCTCCGGGGCGGCGCTCCAGCTCCAGGGCGGCATCAGCGTCGGGGCGGAGGCGCTGACGCTGAACGGCGACGGCGTCTCCAGCGGCGGCGCGCTGCGCAACCTGTCCGGCGCCAACAGCTATGGCGGCGCGATCACGCTGGGCTCGGCCACGCGCATCAACAGCGACGCGGGCACGCTGACGCTCGGCGGCGGCATCGGCGGGGCCGGGCTCGGCCTGACGGTCGGCGGCAGCGGCAACACCACCATCTCCGACGCCATCGGCACCACCACCGGCGGCTTGACCAAGGACGGAACCGGCGTGCTGACGCTGTCGGGCGCCAACAGCTACACCGGGGCGACCACGATCAACGGCGGCACCGTCCGCGCCGGGGCGGCCAACGTGATCGCCGCCGGCTCGCGGATCACGCTGGGCAACGCCGCCGGGGCGCTGTTCGACCTCGACGGCTTCGACCAGTCGGTCGGCAGCCTGGGCGGCGGCGGCAACAGCGGCGGCAACA
Organism: Azospirillum agricola; assembly: GCF_020005195.1. Taxonomy (NCBI): domain Bacteria; kingdom Pseudomonadati; phylum Pseudomonadota; class Alphaproteobacteria; order Rhodospirillales; family Azospirillaceae; genus Azospirillum; species Azospirillum agricola. The sequence goes on along the minus strand of NZ_JAIFZR010000001.1, from coordinate 100,289 downwards.
TCGCGCTGGGCAGCGCCACCCTGACGGTGACCCAGGGGATCGGCGACGTCTATTCCGGGGTGATCTCGGGCAGCGGCAATCTGGTCAAGGCCGGCGCCAGCACGCTGACCCTGTCGGGGCTCAACACCCACACCGGAACCACCACCATCAACGCCGGCACGCTGCGGCTCGGCGTGGCCAACGCGCTGGCCTCCTCCAGCGTCGCCCTCGCCGACACCGCCGGAGCCACCCTCGACCTCAACGGCTTCAGCCAGACCATCGGCGGGCTGTCGGGCGGCGGCGCCAGCGGCGGCAACTTCGCGCTGGGCAGCGCCACCCTGACCGTCGACCAGAGCGGCGACACCACCTACGCCGGCGCGCTGTCCGGCGCCGGCAGCCTGGTCAAGACCGGCGGCGGCACGCTCACGCTGGCCGGCGCCAACGCCCATGGCGGCGGCACCACCATCAACGGCGGCGCCATCACGGTGCAGAGCGCGACGGCGCTGGGCAGCGGCGCCACCTCGGTCGGCTCGGGCGGCGCCCTGCAAATCCAGGGCGGCACCACGCTGTCGAGCGGAACGCTGACGCTGAACGGCACCGGGGTGTCGGGCGGCGGCGCCCTGCGCAGCCTGTCCGGCGCCAACGAGGTCACCAGCGCCATCGCGCTGGGCCCGGCCACCCGCATCAACGCCGATTCCGGGACGCTGACCCTGTCGGGCGCGATCAGCGGCGGCCGGCTGACCATCGGCGGCGGCGGCGACACCACCATCTCCAGCGCGCTGGGCGGCGGCGTCAGCGGGCTGACCAAGGACGGCGGCGGCACCCTGACCCTGTCGGCGGCCAACAGCTACACCGGCACCACCACGCTCGACGGCGGCACGCTGCGCGCGGCGGCGGCGGGGGCGCTGTCCTCGGCCTCGGCGCTGGCGCTGTCGGGCGGCACCCTCGACCTCGGCGGCTTCGACCTGTCGGTCCAGGGCCTGTCGGGCAGCGGCGGCAGCATCGCGCTGGGCGGGGCGTCCCTGACCGTGAACCAGGGAAGCGACGGAAGCTTCGCCGGCAGCATCGGCGGATCCGGCGGGCTGACCAAGGCTGGGGGCGGCAGCCTGACCCTGTCGGCCGCCAACGGCCACGACGGCGTCACCGCCGTCACCGGCGGCACGCTGGTCATCGAGAGCGCCGGGGCGCTCGGCGGCAGCGCGGCGGGCACGACGGTCGGCGGCGGCGCGTCGCTCCAGCTCCGCGGCGGCATCGCCGTGGCGGGCGAGGCGCTGACGCTGGATGGCGGCAGCCTGCGCGGCGCCGGGGGAGCCAACAGCTATGGCGGGGCCGTCACGTTGCGGGGCTCCGCCACGATCGCCGCCGATTCCGGGACGCTGACCCTGTCGGGCGCGGTCGGCGGCACCGACAGCGGCCTGACCGTCGGCGGCGCCGGGGATGTCACGCTGGCGGGCGGGCTGTCGCTCGGCTCCGGTTCCCTGACCAAGGAGGGCGGCGGCACGCTCCTGCTGTCCAGCGCCAACGGCTATGCCGGAACGACCAGCGTCACCGGCGGCGTCCTGCGGGCCGGCGCCGCCGGCGCGGTGTCCGGCGCGGCGCTGTCGCTGGCCTCCGGTGCCACGCTCGACCTGAACGGCTTCAGCCAGAGCGTCGGCGGGCTGTCGGGCGGCGGCACCGTCGCGCTGGGCGGCGCCACCCTGACGGTCGGGGGAAGCGGGGACAACGCCTTCGGCGGCACGCTGTCCGGAGCCGGCGGCCTGACGAAGACGGGATCGGGCACCCTCGCCCTGTCGGGCGCCAGCACCTACGACGGCGCCACCACCATCAGGGCTGGCGCCCTCACCCTGGGGAACGCCGCCGGGCTCGGCAGCGCCGCCGGCGGCACCACGGTCGGCGCCGGCGGCGCGCTCCAACTCCAGGGCGGCATCGCCGTGGCGACGGAGGCGCTGACCCTCAACGGCACCGGCGTGGCGGGCGGCGGGGCGCTGCGCAGCCTGTCCGGCGCCAACAGCTATGGCGGGACGATCACGCTGGGCTCGGCGGCGCGGGTCAACAGCGACGCCGGCAGCCTGACGCTGGGCGGCGCCGTCGCCACCGCCGGCTTCGGCCTGACCATCGGCGGCGGCGGCGATACCACGCTGTCGGGAGCGGTCGGCGGGGCCGGCGGGTTGAGCAAGGACGGTGCCGGCACCTTGATCCTGACGGGCGCCAACAGCTACGACGGCGTCACGGCGATCGACGGCGGTCTGGTCCGCCTGCGCGACGCCAGCGGCCTCGGCAGCACCGTCGGTGGCACCAGCGTCGCCGCCGGGGCGACCCTGGAACTGGAGAGCGGAATCGCGGTCGGCGCCGAGACCCTGACGCTGAACGGCACGGGCATGGCCGGCGGCGGCGCCCTGCGCAGCCTCTCCGGCAGCACGAGCTACGGCGGGGCGGTCACGCTGGGCTCGGCGACGCGGATCACCACGGAGGCCGGGACGCTGACGCTGTCGGGGGGCGTGTCCGGCAGCGGCGAGCTGGCCAAGGACGGCGCCGGCACCCTGATCCTGACCGGAACGGCGAGCCACGACGGCGGCACCGTTGTTTCCGCCGGCACGTTGCAAGGCAACGCCGCCAGCCTGACCGGCGCCATCGCCAACAACGCGGCGCTGGTGTTCGACCAGACCGAGAACGGCGTCTTCGCCGGGACCGTCTCGGGCGGCGGCACGCTCGCCAAGACCGGGGCCGGCACGCTGACCTTCTCGGGCCGGAGCAGCTTCTCCGGTTCCACCGCCGTGACGGCCGGCGCCCTCAAGGTCACCGGCTCGCTCGCCTCCAGCGCGGTGACGGTGCGGCCGGGCGCCACCCTGCTCGGCACCGGCACGGTGGGCGGCGTCGTGTCCGGCGGCACGCTGGCGCCGGGGGCGTCGATCGGCACGCTGACCGTCGCCGGCAACGCGACCTTCAACCCCGGCTCCACCCTGGAGATCGAGGTGAGCCCGGCCGCCGCCGACCGGCTGGCGGTGAGCGGCGGCGTCGCCATCAACGGCGGAACGCTGCGCGTGGCGATGGAGAGCGGCGCCTATTCCATACGCAGCTATGACGTCATCACCGCGGGCGGCGGCATCACCGGCAACTTCGACAGCTTTGTCGTGCCGGAAGCCCAGCGCCTGCTGCCCTTCATCCTGACCGGCAGCAACCTGGGCAGCAGCTACCGCCTGAGCATCGGCGTCGGCTTCACCCCGGGATCCGACAGCGTGCTGCTGTCGGGAACCACCATCACCAACGATCTCGACGGGCTGGAGGATTGGGACAGCGTCACCTTCCAGGGCACCGGGAACCGGCTCCAGGCCAACATGGTCAATGTGGAGAGCCTCCAGATCGGCGACGCGCTCGGCACCCTGTCCGACCTGACGCTCCAGTCGGGCACCCAACGCGTCGAGACCACCCTGGTCCGCCCCAACGCCGCCCTGACGGTCAACGGCACGCTGAACAGCCCGGCGGTGATGGTCGCGGCCGGCGGCAGGCTGGGCGGGACCGGCACGATCAACGGCGCCGTGACCATCGGCGCGGGCGCAACCTACTCGCCCGGCAACTCGCCGGGAACCCAGACCGTCAACGGCTCCTTCGTCCAGAACGGCACCTTCCTGGTCGACATCGACGGCACCGGGACCGGCACCGGGGCCGGCAGCCACGACCGCCTGCTGGTCGGCGGGACGCCCGGCACCTACGCCATCGCCGGCGGCACCCTCACGCCGCTGCTGCGCGGCATCAGCGGCGACGCCACCAACGCCTACACGCCGACGCTCGGCCAGAGCTTCACCATCGTCCAGGCCGCGGGCGGCATCAGCGGCGGCTTCGACCGCCTGACCCAGCCGGCCGAGGGGCTGCCGGCCGGGACCCGGTTCGACACGGTCTATGGCGCCGGCACGCTGACGCTGGTGGTGACGCCCTCCGCCTACGGCAACCTCGCGGCGACCGGCACGGCCGCCACGGCCAACCGCAACGCGGTCGGCGCCGCGCTCGACACGATTCGGCCGGCGGCCGGCACACGGGACGGCAGCGCCACCACGGCCCTGTTCGACGCCCTCTACCTTGCCGACGGCGGGACGGACGGGGTGGGATCCATGCTCGACGGGCTGGGCGGGGCGCTGCACGCCGAAACCATGACCGCGACGCTGGCCACCGAACGGCTGTTCGACGAGATGCTGGACGATCGGCTGCACAGCCTGCGCCAAGGCACGGGCGGAGAGTTCGCCTCCGCGCGGTCCATTGATTTCCGCCTCGGCGGCGGCGGTCCCTCCGCCGTGGCCGGCCGGGCAGGCGGAGGGCGCCAGGGCGCCAAGGCCGCCGGTGACGAGGCGGTGGGCGGCGTGACCGTCCGCCCCTGGACCGACATCACCGGCAGCCTGTTCGTGGTGGACGGCAACGGCAACGGCCCCGGCGCGCTCAGCAAGGCCGGTGCCGGCGCCGCCGGCATCGACGCCAGCCTTCTGCCCGGTCTCGACCTCGGCGTCGCGGTCGGCTACGCCCGGACCTGGGTCGACGGCAAAAGCGGGAGCGGCAGCGGCACCGTCGACAGCTACCGCGTCGCCGGCTATGGCGGCTATCGGTTCGGCGAAGCCTTCGTCACGGCCTCGGCCTCCTACGCCCTCACCACCCACCGCACCAGCCGCGACATCACGCTGGGCGCCACGCGGATCCGCGCGGCCAGCGACGCCGACGGGCACACCATCGGCGCGTCGCTCGGCGGCGGCTACCGGTGGACTGCCGGCGACCTCGAGGTCGAGCCGTCGGCCGGATTCCGCTACAACCGCGTCACCCGCGACGGCTTCACCGAGACAGGCGCCGGCCCCCTCGGGCTGACAGGACAATCCGCCACGCTGGACGGGCTGGAAAGCTGGCTCGGGGTGCGCGCCGGCCGCCGCTTCGAGACCGCGAGCGGTCTGGTGGTGGCGCCGTCGGCCCGGCTCGGCTGGAGTCACGACTGGCTCGACGTCGGCGGGCACAGCGACGCCGCGCTGGGCGGCCTCAATTTCGGCGTCGACGCCAGCCGGCCCGGCCGCGACGGCGTGACCTATGGCGCCGGGGTGACGGTCCTGTTCAGCGACATGACCGGTCTGTTCGTTGATTACAGCGGCGAATCCCGCTCCAACACCGGCCGGCACGCGCTCCGCGCCGGCTTCCGCACGACGTGGTGAGACCCGGCGCGCCTTGCCGAAGCACGTTTCCCGCTCCGGCGGGCGGAACTGTCGGCAGGCACCAGATCCCCTTATCAGAGTGCGGCGCGATAGGTGTCATACCAAAGCCGTTAAGTTTTGACCTGTAAGGCCCATGAGTAGCCGCATGTTGCTCGGATACGTCCGGGTTCGGCGAGGATTTGGTTCCAGACCCGACAGTAGACATCCAGAATGGTGTTGAGGTCGAGGAAGAGCCTGTGGGCCAGGAGATTGTCGCGCATGAACTGCCAAAGCCTTTCGATGGCGTTGAGTTCCGGACTGTAGGGCGGGAGCGGAACGAGGGTGATGTTGGCTGGCACGACGAGGTCGCCGCTGGTGTGCCATCCCGCTCCGTCGATGACCACGGCGGCGTGGGCGCCGGGTGCGACGGTACGGCTGATTTCCTCCAGCATGAGGGTCATCGCCTGGGTGTTGGCGCGTGTCATGACGATGGCGGCCCCGGTGTGGCGTGCCGGGCAGACGGCGCCGAAGAGATAGGCCGACTTGAAGCGGTGATCGCGCACGGCGCGTGGCCGGCTGCCACGCGACGCCCATCGCCGGGTCAGGGTGCCTTTCTGGCCGATGCGGGCTTCGTCCTGGAACCAGACCTCCACGGCGCCCGCTTCGGGATGCTCCTTTCCGATGGCGGCGAGCCGGTCGGCAAAGTTTTTTAAACGCTTCCTGGGCCGCCGCGTCGGTCTTGGGATGGATCGGGCGCGGGGTGAGGAAGGACAGCCTCATACCAGTACCGGAAAGTTCCGACCTGTGGTCGGAACTTTCCGGTCCCTCAAACGCCGGGCGGCCCGCCTCCGCGGGCCTTGGCTTCGCGGGCATGGGCCCGCGCGGCCGCAGTCGCGGCCGATACCAGAGCCAGAAGTCAAAACTTTCTGGCTCTGGTATCATCCGGTACAAGCGGTCCTGCATGCCGGAGCGGCTGTAGTCCGCCCCGAAATACCGCAGGGCCAGTTCGCGGATATGCCGAACCCGGTATTCGACGATGCCGTCCCGCTCGCTATCGGGCCCGGCGGCGATCAGGGCGGCCAATTCCGCCTCCAGGGCATCGGCCAGAAGCGGCGGTCGGCCGGTGCGGGTCCGATCCCCCAGGCCCTCCACGCCTTCGGCGTTGTAGCGCACGACCCAGTCGCGCAGCGTCTGCCGGTCCATGCCGGCTTGCCGCGCCGCCGCCTCCCGGCTGGTGCCGTCCAGCGCCATGGCGATCGCCAGCAGGCGTCGGCAAACACGGCCGTCGCTCTCGCCACGGGCCAAGCGACGCAATTCCTCGGAACTCAGATCAGTGCAGATCTTCAAGGCAGGCATGGCGGGGGGCGCTCGAGGGTGAGGTCCAACACAGGGAATCACCACCGACCCCAAACCGCAACCCACAGCCACACAGAGTCAGAAATTTCCGGCTCTGGTATAACCGGGCGGTCGAACCACTGTCGCGAAAGGGGCCATGGCCACCTTGCCGGCATGCCGTCGGCGACCAGCTGGGCCAGCACCGGCCCGGCCGGCTCTTCGATCTCCACCGCGACCGCCAGCAGATCGACGTCGAGGCCCTGCGCCTAGTGCCCGCTGTTCGGCGCCGACGGCGCGGCGCCGCCCTGGGCGATCCGCTCGCCGGCAGTCAACATCGATCAAAATTTTCACGCATCCGATGATTCGTGGAGTAGAATACACTCGGTAAAAGGGTGTCACGAAAAGGAATAATTTCGCGCACAAAGGTGTGCGTGATACCGGAGCCGGAAATTTCTGACTCTGTGTGGCTGTGGGTTGCGGTTTGGGGTCGGTGGTGATTCCCTGTGTTGGACCTCACCCTCGAGCGCCCCCCGCCATGCCAGCCTTGAGGATCCGCAGCGATCTGAGTTCGGACGAGTTGCGCCGTCTGGCCCGTGGCGAGAGCGACGGCCGTGTTTGCCGACGCCTGCTGGCGATCGCCATGGCGCTGAATGGCACCAGCCGGGAGGCGGCGGCGCGGCAAGCCGGCATGGACCGGCAGACGCTGCGCGACTGGGTCGTGCGCTACAACGCCGAAGGCGTGGAGGGCCTGGGGGATCGGACCCGCACCGGCCGACCGCCGCTTCTGGCCGATGCCCTGGAGGCGGAATTGGCCGCCCTGATCGCCGCCGGGCCCGATAGCGAGCGGGACGGCATCGTCGAATACCGGGTTCGGCATATCCGCGAACTGGCCCTGCGGCATTTCGGGGCGGACTACAGCCGCTCCGGCATGCAGGACCGCTTGTACCGGATGAGGCTGTCCTTCCTCACCCCGCGCCCGATCCATCCCAAGACCGACGCGGCGGCCCAGGAAGCGTTTAAAAAAACTTTGCCGACCGGCTCGCCGCCATCGGAAAGGAGCATCCCGAAGCGGGCGCCGTGGAGGTCTGGTTCCAGGACGAAGCCCGCATCGGCCAGAAAGGCACCCTGACCCGGCGATGGGCGTCGCGTGGCAGCCGGCCACGCGCCGTGCGCGATCATCGCTTCAAGTCGGCCTATCTCCTCGGCGCCGTCTGCCCGGCACGCCACACCGGGGCCGCCATCGTCATGACACGCGCCAACACCCAGGCGATGACCCTCATGCTGGAGGAAATCAGCCGTACCGTCGCACCCGGCGCCCACGCCGCCGTGGTCATCGACGGAGCGGGATGGCACACCAGCGGCGACCTCGTCGTGCCAGCCAACATCACCCTCGTTCCGCTCCCGCCCTACAGTCCGGAACTCAACGCCATCGAGAGGCTCTGGCAGTTCATGCGCGACAATCTCCTGGCCCATAGGCTCTTCGCCGATCTCAACGCCATACTGGATGTCTGCTGCCAAGTCTGGAACCAGATCCTCGCCGAACCAGGACGCATCCGCTCCACATGCGGCTACCACTGAGCCTTACAGGTCAAAACTTAACGGCTTTGGTATCACTCCTCGGGCTCGGGAGCCGCGTCGGCGCCGTCCGGGTCGGGCTGGGACGCCGGGCCGGCAGCCTCCGGGGCGGGCTTGCGGGTGTGGCGCTGGTGGTGATAGCCGACGGCGAAGCGGCCTTGGCCGAGCGGCTACAGCTGACGCGGCAGGCTCATGTCCATCCCGCGCATGATCTCGTCGATCTCGCGCTCGAACCAGACAGCGAGGCGGCGGGTCCGGCGATCCCGGTGCAGCGCCGCCAGATGATGGGTGGTGGTGCGCAGCAGGCCGGGGAACACGTTGGCCGGGGTCGCCGAGGCGGCACCGTAGTAGCGGTCGCGGACGCTGGCGTTGAGCCGCCCGAGGGCGGCACGCTGCGCGTTCTCGAGGACGGCGAACAGCCGTCCCAGCCGGTAGGCTTGGTCGGATTCCGTACGGTCGAGGCTCACGGGCACCCCCTGGGTCGGGTTGGTGGACGGATCGGCGGCACCCCGCCGGTGCAGGCGGGCTTCGCGCTGGAGGATGGCCTTGCACAGGGCGGCGCGTGGGCCGTCGGCCAGCTCGCCGGCGCGCAGGCGCTGGATCACCGCCGCCAGCAGGGCCCGCGGGTAGCGGTCGCCGGTGAGGATGGCCCGCATCAGTTCGCCGGCGAGCTGGGGCGGGATGTCTCGGGCCGCCCCTGCCGCGCCAGGGCGTGGAGCAGCGCCTCCGGTGCCGGTGGCCGTCTCCAGGCCGGTGGCTCGAGCCGCAGATCGTCCCAGTGGGCGGTCAGCCGCTCGAGCAGCGCCCCTGCCGTCAGCACCTGCCAGAAGCGCACCGACAGGCGCGGGCCGTTCGGCGCGAGGCCGAGGACATGCACGCGGACCTCGGGCTCGACACCGAGCGCGGCGGCCCGGCCGGCGGACGGTGCGTCCAGCCAGGCCCAGCTCCGGACAGGGGCGGGTCGGTCGCCCTCATCGCGGTGACGATCGGGCGGGCCGGTCGGGAGCAGCACGGCGGCGACCAGCGCCTCGACCCGGCGGGCCGCCGCCTCGCCGTGGACGGCGGCGTCGGCCCAGAACACCGTGGTGGTGTCGCCGATCCGCAGCCGGCAGCCGCTGCCCGGCGCCAGCAGGGCGTTGAGCGCCGCGCCGTACTGAAAGGCGGCGGCCTCAGAGACCGGGGCGTTGTCGCCCTGCCGCTTGCCGTGCGAGGTGAAGGCGGCTTGGTGGAAGGAGACCAGCGACGCACCGGTTTCGCGGGCGCCCGACACGCCCTTGATGGCGGGGTGCAGGCGGGCGACCAGACACACCGCGTCCGGCCGGTTGCCGTTGGCGGCGTGGGTTTCCCAGAGCGCCCGCGCCGCCGGCCGGTCGTGCAGGAAGCGGGGCCGGCCGGCGGCATCGCTGTCGCCGGCGAGGCGGAAGGCCAGGGTGCGGTCGAGCAACGCCGGCGAGAACGGTGGTTCCGCGAAGCGCTCCGGGGTCCAGCGGCGCAGGAAGCGCAGCAGCGTCCGCAGGCCGGGGTCCTCGGTGCCGGCGAGAAGCCGCTCGTGCCAGGCGCGGAAGGCGTCGGCGCGGGCCGCGTAGGCTGCAGGCTCGCCGCCCTCCGCGGAACGGCCGAGGCCGAGGACGTAACGGCTGTTGTCCCACAGGAAGAAGGGCGGCGGCCGGATCCCCGAGCGCTTCGCCGAGCGCGGCACCGTCAGCGCTTGGCCTCGGCCCGGCGCCTTGCCAAGCCGCAAGTCGTCGCAGGCGACCGGCTCGCCGTCGGCGGCGAGCACGAGGCCGAAGGCGATGGCCTCGGAGCTGTAGCCGAAGGGGGCAACGGCGTGGCGGCGCTCCAGCCGGCGGTAGTGGGCGGTGAGGGCGGCGAGGACGCTCATGGCCGCACCGCCGCCGCGACGAAGGGCGGAACGTCGATGACCCCGTCGCGCAGGACGGCGTGGAAGAAGCGGGAGGCGCGGTCGGCGGCGTAGTCGATGTCGAGCAGCATCAGGCCGAGATCGCGGTCGCGCTGGTCGTCGGGCAACCGGTGCGCCGGCGGCGGGCCCTCCCACAGCGCGACGTCGGCGGGAAACTCGCGGGTGCCGAGACACGGGGTGCGGAAGCATTGGCCGCGGCGGGCACGGCGGGTGGCGATGGCCAAAGGCTCGTCCAGCCGGTCGCCGGCCGGAGCGTCGTCGGTCAGGATGAGATGGGCGGTGACCAGATAGTCGACCTCGACCAGGATGGTGGCGGCGCGGCGCTGGTGGTTCTCGGTCGCGGCGCGCGGCAGGGCGTGAAGGTCACCGGTGCGCATGGCGTGGCGCACGGTGGCGACCGGGACGCGATCCCCGACCTCGTTGCGGCTGAGCGACTGGAAGCGGATGGGGTTGAGCACGTGGATGCGGTCGATCACCCAGCGCAGGCCGGGACGCCAGTACACGGCATCGAAGATGCCACGGGCCGCGGAGGGCGTGATCACCTCATAGGAGGCACGTTCGGTCTTGAACTCGGCTCGGGAAAAACAAGCGCGCGCGCCCGAGACACGCAGTGTGAGGCTGTAAGACATGAGGCCTCCTACGACGACGGTTCGACAATAGAATAAGCGAGCCTCAGACTTGGTGAAGAGGGTTATTCGTGATAGACTTCCGATAAAACTCCCTAACATATATGCTAATCTAGCGAAACATTGTTTTTTATTGGCACTTGTCTTGTACCTTTTGCAATGCTCTGAAGGCCGCTGTCTTCAAACGATATCTTGCGACCTGGATAACAGGAGGAGCCGAAGGCTTCTCCTGTGAGAGGTCACAACGGCATGTCAGTCAAAATCCGGATGGCAGGCATCCAGGCGTGGCGCCGACCAAGCGATCGCTGCCCCTGGAGGCGTTGGGAATTTACAAGGAGGCTCGCTGGGCGGGAACCGTTTTCACAGCGGTTCCGCGTCCTCGTCCGCCGCGTTGGCGTGCGGTTGTGGACGGATCATTTTATGTGTCCACTGTGACAGGTTATGGGGGCTGGCGGAACAGGTTATGGTTCCATCCAGAGAAGAAGTCTGCAAGGAACCATAAAGTGCATCTAGCACGTATTGATTTCATTGAGGAATTCAGAAAATCTGGAACCATAAAGTGCCTCACTGGAACCATAAAATGGTCCCCAGAGGCGGTTTTGGAACCATAAAGTGGTTCTGTGAAAAATGCCGATGAACATAGGAATCTCGTTAAAAAGGCCTGTAATTTTATGCCCGCTTCGCGGGAAATCGCTCTCCTCTATGGTGGTCGCAGTTGATCCGTTGCCCCAATCTGTCCGCAGGCAAAAAAGGCGGGGAAGGTATCATGCCTTTCCCGCTGAAGGTTCACACAGTCACAAACCAGGAAGCCGACACCGCGGCAGCCTGAACGCCAACCAGGGTCAGGTCATCCGAAATGCCGAAGACGATGCGCGCATCGCTGTGAATCGGCGCGGGGGTCTGATACCGATCGGTATGGGAGCGCGTTGGTAATGATGGAAACTCTGGGGGCCCGGCCGCGTGCTGTTTCACACCCCGTCAACAGCCGATAGCTTGGACCATCACCCTGTCAGCGCGACTTTCGAAGCGGGCTGTTACACTGCGACAAATTATGTCGAAGTCACGGCAACGCACAAGACTTGACTGCGCACGCTTGATAAAGCAGTGGCAGGAGCTGTCATTGCGCCCGATTCTGCCACCGGTCATAATTCAGCGCGCGGTGGTGGCGGCACACCACCGATCCGCAAAACACGGCGATCATGGCAAGAATGCGGAAATCCAGCGAGCATAACGGGTCGCGTCCCGGTGAGTGGTGTCCGAACGTGAGGCTGGCCCGCCGGAGCGCTCCCCCCTAGCTGGCGCAGGCGGGCCAGCCGTTCGGAAGCAGGCGGTCACCGTGTGTCTTCGGTAAGTTGAGGTTGCTTGACGACCATCAACTGTGACGGAGACCACGATGACCGAGGACAGGATCGCTCTTCAGGACCTGATTGGGAAGAGCGCCGACGCTGACTTCCTGCGCGAGATGGTCGGTTTCGCCGCCCAGCGGCTGATGGAACTGGAGGTCGAAACCTTGTGCGGCGCCGGTTACGGCGAGCGCACGGACGAGCGGCAGACCAAGCGCAACGGGTATCGCGAGCGGAGCTGGGAAACCCGCGCCGGGGCCATCGACCTTCGGATCCCCAAGCTTCGGCGCGGCTCCTACTTCCCGGCCTTCCTGGAGCCACGGCGCACGGCGGAGAAGGCGCTGGTCGCGGTGATCCAGGAGGCCTACGTGCAGGGCATCTCGACGCGCAACGTCGATGACTTGGTCAAGGCGATGGGCATGACCGGCATCTCGAAGAGCCAGGTCAGCCGCCTGTGCCAGGACATCGACGAGCGCGTCCAGGCGTTTTTGAACCGGCCGCTGGAGGGTGACTGGCCCTTTGTGTGGCTGGACGCCACCTATGTCAAAGTGCGCCAGGACGGCCGCATCGTCTCGGTTGCCGCCATACTCGCCATCGGCGTCACCACCGATGGCCGGCGCGAGGTGCTGGGGCTCGGTCTCGGGCTGTCGGAAGCCGAAATCTTCTGGAGCGAGTTCCTGCGCTCCTTGACGCGCCGGGGGCTGCGCGGAGTGAAACTGGTGATCGCCGATGCTCATCTCGGGCTGAAGGCCGCCGCTTCCAAGGTGCTGGGCGCGACACTCCAACGGTGTCGTGTTCATTGCATGAGGAACCTCCTGGCCTGCGTCGGCAAGGCGCACCAGACGATGGTCGCCGCCACCATCCGCACCGCCTTTGCCCAGGAGACCGCCCAGGCCGCCCACGAGCAGTGGCGACACGTCGCCGACAGCCTGCGGCCGCGCTTCTCCAAACTGGCCGCCTTGATGGACGAGGCCGAGTTCGACGTGCTGGCCTACATGGCCTATCCCAAGGACCTGCGCACCAAGCTGCACTCCACCAACCCCTTGGAACGCCTGAACGGCGAGATCAAGCGGCGCACCAATGTCGTCGGCATCTTCCCATGCGAAGCCGCCGTCACCCGACTGGTCGGCGCCCTGCTGCTGGAGCAACACGACGAGTGGGCTGTATGCCGACGCTACATGACCATGGAAAGCTTGGCCGTGCTGTGCAACCCTGCGGGCGACCCGCTTGTCATCTCAGCGGAGTAAACCGGCAGCCTCAGCGCGCCGAGGAACACGAAGCCTCCTCAGACACCACACCCCGGGGCACGATCCGCCCGCGCGCTCGATGGGTGCCGACGCCGGCAAGGTCGCCATCCGCGACAATATTCGGGGTAAGCGAACGCGGACGGTTTCTGGTGTCTCCGGCCCAACCGCGAGCACAATGCAGTCGCGAGCCCCATCGAGCGGTCGGTGTGGATCGATGGCGCCCGCAGCGTGCTGGCGCAAGAACTGTCGCCAAGTCTTGCCCATTTCGGACGCTGGACGCGCCGAATGTTCGATTCGTCGTTTAGCTTGGATGTAGATGCGTCCGCCCTGGGACGTGATGGCCATCCAATCGTCGGTATCCTGGCCGGTTTCGCTGGCCACATGAACAAGCAGAGTTGGGTTCGGCAGCCCGAAGGGAGGCAGTCCAGCAAGGAAATGAGCGAGGAGATAAGCGCCGACGGCATCCTGATACCGGCCACCGCCGGACATCGCGGCGCCACCAGCGCTCTGCCGTTCGGCCTTGCTGACGTTATGCGATCGTGCCCCGGGGTGTGGTGTCTGAGGAGGCTTCGTGTTCCTCGGCGCGCTGAGGCTGCCGGTTTACTCCGCTGAGATGACAAGCGGGTCGCCCGCAGGGTTGCACAGCACGGCCAAGCTTTCCATGGTCATGTAGCGTCGGCATACAGCCCACTCGTCGTGTTGCTCCAGCAGCAGGGCGCCGACCAGTCGGGTGACGGCGGCTTCGCATGGGAAGATGCCGACGACATTGGTGCGCCGCTTGATCTCGCCGTTCAGGCGTTCCAAGGGGTTGGTGGAGTGCAGCTTGGTGCGCAGGTCCTTGGGATAGGCCATGTAGGCCAGCACGTCGAACTCGGCCTCGTCCATCAAGGCGGCCAGTTTGGAGAAGCGCGGCCGCAGGCTGTCGGCGACGTGTCGCCACTGCTCGTGGGCGGCCTGGGCGGTCTCCTGGGCAAAGGCGGTGCGGATGGTGGCGGCGACCATCGTCTGGTGCGCCTTGCCGACGCAGGCCAGGAGGTTCCTCATGCAATGAACACGACACCGTTGGAGTGTCGCGCCCAGCACCTTGGAAGCGGCGGCCTTCAGCCCGAGATGAGCATCGGCGATCACCAGTTTCACTCCGCGCAGCCCCCGGCGCGTCAAGGAGCGCAGGAACTCGCTCCAGAAGATTTCGGCTTCCGACAGCCCGAGACCGAGCCCCAGCACCTCGCGCCGGCCATCGGTGGTGACGCCGATGGCGAGTATGGCGGCAACCGAGACGATGCGGCCGTCCTGGCGCACTTTGACATAGGTGGCGTCCAGCCACACAAAGGGCCAGTCACCCTCCAGCGGCCGGTTCAAAAACGCCTGGACGCGCTCGTCGATGTCCTGGCACAGGCGGCTGACCTGGCTCTTCGAGATGCCGGTCATGCCCATCGCCTTGACCAAGTCATCGACGTTGCGCGTCGAGATGCCCTGCACGTAGGCCTCCTGGATCACCGCGACCAGCGCCTTCTCCGCCGTGCGCCGTGGCTCCAGGAAGGCCGGGAAGTAGGAGCCGCGCCGAAGCTTGGGGATCCGAAGGTCGATGGCCCCGGCGCGGGTTTCCCAGCTCCGCTCGCGATACCCGTTGCGCTTGGTCTGCCGCTCGTCCGTGCGCTCGCCGTAACCGGCGCCGCACAAGGTTTCGACCTCCAGTTCCATCAGCCGCTGGGCGGCGAAACCGACCATCTCGCGCAGGAAGTCAGCGTCGGCGCTCTTCCCAATCAGGTCCTGAAGAGCGATCCTGTCCTCGGTCATCGTGGTCTCCGTCACAGTTGATGGTCGTCAAGCAACCTCAACTTACCGAAGACACACGGTGACCGCCTGCTTCCGAACGGCTGGCCCGCCTGCGCCAGCTAGGGGGGAGCGCTCCGGCGGGCCAGCCTCACGTTCGGACACCACTCACCGGGACGCGACCCGGGCGTGGGCGTCGAACACCATCTCCTGGGTCTGGCGCGGGTAGACCGCCACGAACGGCATGCGGCTGTGGCACAGGCGGGCATGGGCCACCTGCACCTTGGTTGTCACCCCGTC
Source organism: Azospirillum agricola (assembly GCF_020005195.1). Classification (NCBI taxonomy): domain Bacteria; kingdom Pseudomonadati; phylum Pseudomonadota; class Alphaproteobacteria; order Rhodospirillales; family Azospirillaceae; genus Azospirillum; species Azospirillum agricola. Next base: position 85,031 of record NZ_JAIFZR010000001.1, on the reverse strand, counting down.
CAGGATGATCCACTCCTCCGCCCAGTCGAACTGGTACGCCTCGGCCGGGGCGAAGGTGAGCGGAACGTAGGCGTTCACCGGCCCACTCGGCGGCTGGCGCTGCTTGAAGCGCTTGATGTAGCGCCGCACCGTGTCGTAGCCGCCCTGGAACCCGGCATCCTTCAGCCGTCCGAAGAGCCCCAGGTAGTCGAGCCGGTCACGCACCGGCCGCCGCTCGTTCTCCGTGATCAGCCGTTCCAGCTCCTCCTGGAACCCGGCCAACTTCGGAAGCGGCTGGTGCTGGCGTTCGTAGCGCGGCGCCGTCTCGCCCGAACGCAGGTATTTCGTCACCGTCTCCCGCGACACCTTCAGCGACCGGGCAATGGCCCGGATGCTTTTCCCCTTCGCGTGCTCGCGTCGTATCCGTGCGATCGTCTCCACCGTCAACATCCCTGTCCGCCACCCTGTCGTCCAAACCCAGGGTCGTAGTCTGCCAGATCAGGGGTGGCTGGTTATTGGACGCCGATCACCCCTGAAACTGGCCCAGTGTTGCAGGCCGATGCACAGCGCGCTCCTCAGGCTCTGCCCTACGGGCCCGCTGGAATTGTCGATGACCGCGTGAACGCACGCTCCAGCCCTCCATCGGCGAGACGGCAAACGTATCGTGATCCCGGGTCGGACTGGCAGGGAGCACCCGCATGTGGCGAGCGGCAGGCAAAGCGCACAAGAAAAATTGTCGAACCCGGCGAAATTGTCTGATTATGGTGGCGATGACGGCCGAATCACCGCTCTGAAATAGAATAAACTGATTTTACGTTCTAATTTTTCTGGAAACAGGCTATCCTGCCTTCGGAAAGGACGGATCCTCCCCTCTCTGTAAACTGCGGGTTCAAAGTGGTTCAGCTGCTCCGGTGCCCGAAGAGGAAAAAACCATGTATGAGCTGAGAGAACTGTTGGACTCCGGCAGATTCACCGCTGAAAGCAGTGCGATGACCCGGGTCGCGCTGCTGCACCGCAGCTTTCGGGTCCTGGACCGTGAGCGCGGGATCGGCAGAAAGGCGTTCGCGGCGCATTTTCCTCCACTCGGCCTGCTCAATCTTGTCCAGTCCCTTCGCGACGACGCGTCGTTGGGGCTGGTGAGCCTCCCGGAATTCCAGGTTTTCGACGAGGAATCCTTTTTCTCGGAGGATGAGCTTTTCCATGCCGTGCAGGAATATCTGGCGGGCGCCCCACGGCGGATTCTGGCGTCCAGCACCTACACGTTCTCGATCGACGGACTCGAGCGGTTCCTGAGCCGGTTCGACCGGCGGGAAACACTGCTCCTGCTTGGCGGCGCCCACGTCACCGTAGCCCCCGAATCCGATTTTGCGCACATTCTGGTCCGGGGCGAGGGCGGGGCCGCGATGCGGCATATCCTGAATGCGCTCGGCACCACCGGTTTGGGGCAGGGCGAGGGCGGAGAGGGGCTTTGCTTCAAGCTGGACGGCGTCGTCCGCCGGGGGCGGGCGGTCTTCGACCGGTCGCTGGAAACCGTCTCCAGCCCCGGTTTCGCCTATAACCTGCTGGAATCGGGCGGCGACGGCCAGCGGGCGGCATTCGAAACCAACCTGACCCGATTGATGGGGCAGCGGCCCCAGATCTATGTCTGCACCCAAAGCTGCCGAGCGCGGTGCACGTTCTGCTCCACCTATCTGGTGCATGGACACAGCAAGGCGCGCCCCGTCCCGCTGATCGAGCGCGACCTTGCCTATCTGACCGGGGATCTCGGGCATGACTGCATCGAGTTTCACGACGACGATCTGCTCCAGCACCCGCGATTCGACGATTTGCTGACGGTGCTGGAGAGGATCGGCGTCCCGTGGTTCTGTTTCGGCCGGGCGGAAACCATCGACGGCAATGTGGCGGAGCGGATGGCGCGAGCCGGGTGCCGGCGGATCTTCCTGGGCATCGAGGCGATGGACCAACCGACACTGGACTACTTCAACAAACAGACGAGCGTGGCCCACAACCGGGAGGGGGTGATCGCTCTGGCCGCGGCGGGGATCGACACGGTGGCCGGCTTCATCATCGGCGCCCCGCACCATACCGTCGAGGGGATGCTCACGGCTTTCGACACGTTTCTCGAACTTCCTCTCTACGGGATCGCCTGTAGCATTCTCAGCCCGGATCCGGGGACCGTCGAGTTCCGCCGCGCGGTCAACAGCGGCGGCGACATGCTGGCCGTCCTTGGCGGAGACCGCCACGCAAGCCGGGTCAAGCCGGATCTGGAGCGGTTCGGCGCGCTGCAGCCCGCCGGCCTGCCGACGGTCTGCGAGGCGGTCGACAAGGCTGAACTGAACCGCATGCACGTCCTCATGGAGACGGCGTTCTATCACCGCTGGCCGGTCTATGAGCGGCTCGTGGAGGGTCGAAGCGACCGGCAGGTAGCGCGCATACAGGCGTTCTACGCCTATCTGCGGACGGCCTTCCTAAATCTGGACATGTCTTCGGCGCATCCTTTGGTGCGTGACAGGGCCCACGCCTTGAGGACAACATTGGAGAGCGACTGGCATGACGCTGCAAGAATGTGTGGCTAAAAGCGCCGATTGTCAGCTTGAAGACGCGGTCCAGCTGTCGGCGGGCGCTGTCGCCTCTTACCGCGAGAGTGGGTTCATCCGTGCGCCCGCCGCCCTCGGCGCGGCGGTGGTGGCGTCGTTGCGGGAGGCGGTCGCCGACCTGCGGGCCGGACGGCGATGCAGGGCGCTGGACCCAATACGGTCCGAAATCTGCCGTGAGGCCAGCGCAAACGCGGTCTGGCGGATCAACCAAGCGTGGTGGCTGCACGAGACCATCGAGCGGCTGGCCACCAGCACCTTTCTCGGTTCGGTGGTCTCCGCACTGATCGGCGAGGACGGAGCCCGGCTGTGGGGGGACGTGGTGATCGGTAAACCTCCCGGCGCGGCCTCTTCGGGGGGCGTGGTCGGGTGGCACCAGGACGCCGCCTATTGGAACGGCCTACAGCGGGACAACATGTGCACGGCCTGGGTCGCGCTACAGGACACGGACGAGAACAACGGCGGGCTGATATATCTGGACGGATCCCACCGATGGGGCCTTCTCGCAGGCTCCCGCGCCTTCTTCGAACAAAATCTGGACGATTTGCGCGATCGCCTCCAACGCCCGGGAGAGGTATGGCGTCCGGTCCCCATGGCGCTCAGGGCCGGCGAAATCACCCTTCACCACGGGCTGTGCCTGCATGCTTCCGGGCCGAATCCGGGCAAGAACGAACGGGTCGGGATCGCTATCCATTTCATGCCCATCGGCTGCCGGTTCACCGGGGGGCCCGAAGCCCATCGGATCCTGGGCGCCGTGCGGCCCGATCTGGTGGCCGGAGACATCCTGGACGGCCTGGACTTTCCCGTGGTGTGGCCTCGGTGACGGGGGAGCATAGTCTGCGGCCGGGGCAAGGCCATGGCGGCGGCTTGTCCGAGGCGGAGGCGCTCGCCTTCGCCCGATCGGGCTGGAGCGGCCCGCATCAGCTTTTCGACGAAGCCACCGCCCGCCGCCTAGTCGCCCATCTGGATCGGGCAGTTCTCTGCTCGCCGTCAGCGGCGGGTGGACATCCCCAGAAATCCCGCTATCTCGACGATCCGTTGACCGCGGCGATCTGCACCGATCCCCGGATCGTGGCGAAGGCGCGCAGCATCCTCGGCGGATCGCTGATGCTGTGGCGGTCCCGCTACTGGGACAAGCCTCCGGGGGGACACGCCATTGGCTGGCACCAGGATGGCGCCGACTGGCCCATCGAGCCCATGGCAAACGTCACCGCCTGGGTGGCGCTGACCGATACGACCGAGGAGAACGGGGCGCTGGAAGTCTTCGCAACCCGGGAGCCCGGCTATCTGCCACATATCCGGACGCCGCGCCCGGACCTCATGTTCAACAATCGGATCCCGAAGGAGTGTCTGCCGCAGGGCGTCGGCACCCGGCTCCTGGAACTCAAGGCGGGGCAGTTCGTGCTTTTCGACGAAACCGCCCTGCATCGCTCCGGCCCCAACCGGTCGTTGGGGCGCCGACTGGCGTTGGCGGTCCGGATCACCCGGCCCGACGTGCTGGTGCGGCACGACGCCATCTTTGCCGAGCACGGCTGCGTCACCCTTGCCGGACAGGAGTCGACGGTGAACAGGCTCGTGCAGCCGCCGAACGGTGGCCGCAACGTTCTTGACGTGCTGGAGGACTATGAAACGGAAACGGGCCGGTGACGGTTCGTCCCACACACCGGACACCGTTCCACAGCAAACAACCGCTATGCGGGTTCTAGAGATATGATACGCCCTCTGCGGATATATCTTGGTTTCCCAACCACCATGCAGAGAAATAGCACAAGGGCCGGGGCTCGGCGATGGGGTGCTGGCGCAGCCGGCCATGGCGCCCCGAAGTGGCCGGCATCGGCTTCAGGGGAATCCGGCATTGGGACATGGAGCGACGGGGAGATTTGCCGTGTATGGGATCAGATACGACGAGATGGCTTGGCGCTCGGATGTTCCCGAAGACGTCCGGTCGGAAATCGAGACCGGCAGCGGTGCTGTCATGCTCACCGGGATGCCGCTCGATGACGGCAACGCGGCTTTGCTGCTGGTGGCGGGCCAATTCGGCGGCGTTCTGACGGACGGCATCTCGTTCTCGTCGAATCCGTTGGAGCCGGGCGGGGTGTACCGGATCGAGGCGAAAGGCGACGGGGTCGCCGACGACGAGGGGCATCTGGTCTACTCGACCTCCCCCTGCTTCTTTCCACTCCACACCGACGGATACAGCGCCTCCGTCGCGCCCGATATCCTTGTTCTTCTCTGCGTCCGTCCGGACCGCCAGGGCGGCGGCGGGTCGCTCCTCGCAGCGCTGGACGACGTCCTGCCCCGCCTGTCGCAGGAGGAAAAGGCTAGGCTGGCGGAGCCTGTCTACCCCTCCCTGTCCGGCGCGCGACGGATCGTCGCGGACGGGGAAATCCGGTTCAATCCGATGGAAGTCGCGCGGTGCCGGCGGCTGGGCTTCACGCCGCCCCCGGAGGAGAATCTCGCCGCGCACGCCCGGCTGAACGAGCTTTTCAACAGTGACGGCATCCTGAAGCAGGTCCATTTGACCGACGGCGACTGCCTGATCATCAACAACCGCCGCGTCGTGCACGGGCGGCACGAATATTCCCCCAGGGGCTCAAGGCTCCTCAAGCGGCTATGGATACAGGCGCCGGAGAGGGGGCGCCCGCCATGCGCGTAGGAATTGTCCCGGCCATTTACTTTCACAGCAATTCGCGCTTCACGCAGCCGAGGGTACCGTTCGAATGTCTGGAAGTGGCCGGGGTCGCCCGCGCCCACGGGATCGGCGTCACCATCACGGATTTCAACAACCGCCAAGCCAGCATCCGGTGCCAGGACGACGACGCCCTGTTTCCCGGCCTGCCCCTGGACGGCCAGTTCTATGGCCGGGCTTCGGCCGTTCTGGCCGAAACCGGGGCGGATCTGTTCATCTTTCCCGTCACCATCCACACCTCCGGAACGTTGTTCCATTCGTTGAAGATCGCCGAATCCCTACGCGAACGCACGGATGCGCCGATTGTCTTTTGCGGAGTGGCCCCCTCGGCGGTGGACGAATCCCTGCTGCGCCGATACCCGTGTGTGGACGTGGTGATAAAGGGCGAAATTGAGGCGACCCTCGACTATCTGCTGGAGTTGGCGGCGGCGGGCACGGTGCTCGACCGGACCGCCCTGGCCGCGGTTCCCGGCCTCGCCTACCGTGGCGTTGGTGGCTTCGCGCGCACTCCGGAGCGCCCCCTCATCGCCGACTTGGACACTCTTCCGCTGCCCGCCTTCGACCTTTACGGGGATGTGATCCGGGCCATCACCGCCCTGTCGCGAACCCGCCCGCATCTGTCCGTCGAAGAGCACACCCATGTGGAAGCCGGCCGAGGCTGTCCCTTCAGTTGCAATTTTTGCGCGAATCCCGGCTTATGGAGGCGCCGTTACAGGGTGAAGTCGCCTCACCGCTGCGTCGAGGAAATTCTTTACTGCGCCCGGAATTTCGGCGCCGACAAGTTCGTTCTCCATCACCAGCTGTTCACCGGCAACAAGCGTTGGACCGCCGCGTTTTGCGAGGCGCTGACGGCGGCTGGCCTCGCTGTCGAATGGTCGTGCTTCACCCGTGCCGACTGTGTGGACGAGCCCCTGCTCGGAATGATGGCCGCAGCCGGGTGCAACACCATCCTCTACGGCATGGAAAGCGCCTCCGATGCCATGCAGGCAAGCACTGGTAAAAGGCTGAAGCGAACCGACGCAGCCAGGAACATCCTGGCCACCTCGGCCTGCGGCATCAAGCCGCACATGTCCTACATCGTGGGCCTCCCCGGCGAGACCATGTCCGACCTTGAGGAAAGTTTCCGCGAGTATCTGCACTACGACCAGATGGCCGGCTTCGATTCCCAAATCGGCTTTCTGTCGCCGGTTTCCGGTTCGTCGATCCAGGAAACGCACCAGGCCGCGCTGCGCTATGACGGGCTTTCCACGACCACCTGGTACAACCGTTTTTTCGACAGCGTGTCTGAAGCCGAATTGATCGGCGCCCCCGATGTGTTTCCAAGCAATTTCTATCTGGAAAGCGGCGTCCCCAGAGAGGTATACCGGTCCCTGAAATTCTTCGAGTTCACCGCGTCCTACTTCCCGGCGACCGTCCGACGCCTCATGGAACACGGGCATTTCGCCACGGTGGAACGGACGCATTCGGCGGCCATGGCATGGCTGTCGGGGCGGGTGGGCGACGCGGAGCTGCTCCAGGGATTGCTGCATTGGCGCACGGAACTCCGTGACATTATCGTGCACGTCTTCGGCTTCGTGTCCTTCCTTGCCGAGGAAGAGGGAGAAGCCGCGCCGTTTCTCAAGGATCTCGCCCGGTACGAACACTTATGCGCCCAGGCCAGCATCTGGACGATGGAACAGGATCTGGAGGAAATCGCCAACGGCGCGCCCGCTGCCGATGCCGAGGCGCGGTTGGACATTCTGCGGCCCCATTTTTTCGCCTACCCCGTCGACCAAGCGGCTGTAGCGCCTGAGCCGCTCCCCGATCGACGCCCGACCCGGATCACCCTGGCCCGCGCGCCGCAGGGGCGCCTGTCCATGGCGGTGGAGCGGGACGGCGAAACCCTGATCCGGGACGTACACCGCCTCCACCAAGTGGAATTCTGAGACCATGTGGATTTAGACAAAGAAATCCAATTGCCAAGAAGGAAGACTCAGCCGATGACGTCCGTTGCCCATACTCTCTCGCTTATGGCTGCCGAGCACGAAGTGACCCCAAAAGCGGTTCTCATTCATAATCCCGTCCATTGCGGCGCGCTTGATGTCTTCGACGGCGACGCGGACCTTGATTACCTGCTTTTCCGCGAGCGCCCGGACACCCGGCGTTTCGCCGCACAATACGATGCGTTCCACGACACGCTTTCCCAACATGTCGCACAGGTCATCGTGCTGGAATCGCTCCTCGGACCGGTGGAGCGTGCGCGTCTTGGGACAAATCCCAATCAAGTCTACACCCGGGACGCCATGATCACATTGCCCTGGATGCCGGGCAACTGCATCCTCTGCAACATGGGGCCGTCCATCCGCAAGCCAGAGCGCGACACCATGGCCGCGGCGGCCAAGGCCCTTGGCCTGCGGAACCTCGTCGACGTGCCGCCTCATCTGACGCTCGAAGGCGGCGACGTCATCCCGTTTTCCAGGGCTGGGCGGCGGACGCTGCTGATCGGCTACGGGCCGCGGACCCAGCTGGACACCGCCCGGTTCCTTGCCCAAGCGCTGATTCCTCATGCGGTGGACGAGATCATTGCCATCGAACTCGGCAATTGGCGGATCAACTTGGATGGCGGCTTCGTACCGGTGGCGGCCGATGTGGCGGTGGCGCACCTGCCGAGCCTGCTGTCGGCAATCCAGATCGATCTTCACGGCACCCGCCCGATCGACCTGCCCACGATGCTGCGCGACAGCGGCTTCACGATCATCGACGTCAGCTTCGAGGAATCCCGGTTTCTGCAAGCGTGCAACTGCTTCTGCCTCGGCGATCGCCGGATCGTCTGCTACGACCTGTGCCCCCGGGTTCTCGACCTTTTCCGCGAATCCGGCATAACGGCGCATGCCGTTCCCGGCTCGGAACTGGTCAAGGGCACCGGCGGCCCCCGTTGCATGACCCGTCCCCTTTACTGAGGAGCGGGACATGCCCAATGTCCTGCGAGGGGTGAACCATGTCGACGCCCCCCACTTGCCCCCCGCCGAGTCCGAGTCCGCTTGGCACGCGCTCCGGGAAATGCAGTCCCTGGGGGTGCGCTTCGGCGACATCGAGACTTTTCCCTGGCTGGTGGGCAGCGCGCCATTCCGCTTGCCCCGTTATGTCTGGGACCGGCTGCAATTGGCGGGCGAAGCGACGTTCGCCTTCGTCGATGCCGTCCAGCAGTTCTACCGGGACGGGGAGCCGGTGGTGCGCAGCACGCTGGACATCAACACGCCGAACAATCTGAAGGGATTGCAGATCGAACGGCCGATCCACACCTTCCGGCTGGACATCATCCTGGAGCGAGGGCAGCCGCGAATCACCGAAATCGAGGAGGTATATGGCAATGTGGGCAAGCTCCATGCCATGGAAGCCGCCTATGGACTCCGCTTCGACCGGTTGTTCGAGAACTTTGCGGAACGGAAAATCGAACACATCTATGTCGATGACAGCGTCACCAATTATTCCGGTGAACTAACGCTGATGCGAAGCCGACTGAAGCGCAGTTTCGGCATGGATGTGCCCCACACCTATTTTTCCGCGTTCGACAGGAATGGACAGGGACGATCAGCGTGGCGCTTCTGCTACACGCGGGACTTTTCCCAATATGACCAGGACCATCAACACCGGATCGTCGGGTCCGACTGGAACTTCACTAACCCGCTGTTTCATGGCTACGGCACCAAGGCGTTGCTGGGCTTGGCCTATGACGAGGAGATTGCGCCCGCTCTGCGCTTGCACATGGGCGAGGCTCTGTTCTCGGCCCTCCGGGACGCGGTTCCCCGCTGCCGCATGGTCAAGTTGAACGAGGATCCGCGCCCGCTCTATGCACTTCATAAGCAAGGGGTCTTGAAGATCGTTGACTGCCCTGGCCATCCCCAATACGCCTGGGGAAGCCGGGGCGTCTTTTTCGGCTTGGGGGCTCGGTCCCGCTGGCAAAACACCGTCGACGCGGCGGTCGCCGGAAGCGTGGTCGGCCGGCCGGACATCTCGGGCGTGGCCTATGTTCTCTCCGAACTGGTGGAAAGCGACCAGTTCGATGTGCCGTTCCTCCACCCTGTGACCCACAAGATCGCGATCATGCCCCGAGCGAGAATGCGCTTGGCGCCTATTTTCTTCCGCAATGGATCGCGGGTCGAACAGGTTGGCGGCCACGCCACCTTCGTCAACACCAGCCGCAAGGTCCATCTGGGGCAACACGCGGTCTGCGTCCCGATCGCGTCGCCCGCTTGATGAGAGCATGCAGAAGTGTGGGGCGGTCGAGTAGATCGGCGGATCCGGGGGGTGGAGGGTCGGAACTTCTGGAAAACGGACCTCCTGATGCCCCGACGCCCGCTCCTGTGGAGTGCCCGCGGTCGCGACGTTCGCCGCCGGCTTGGAGCAGGATGGCGCTGCCGTCCGGGCCGCGCTGACGATACCTTGGAGCAGCGGGCAAGCCGAGGGACAGATCAACCGCCTCAAACTGCTCAAGCGCCAGATGTACGGCAGGGCCAATCTGGACCTCCTCCGGCGACGAACGCTGCTCGCTGCCTGATCCACGCAAAGGGCGGAAGAACCCGATTCGGAGGAGGCTCACGTTGGACATCACCGGCCGCGTCGGCATGCCGATTCTTCCCTTTTGCGTCCCATGCAGTCATAATATTCTTTGAGCGGTCATAAATAATTGTTCGCACACTTCGGAATGCTTTGATGATCTTTTCCTGGCTCAAATGTCTGCTGCCTAAGAGCGTGAAGAACCGGTTACCTGCCCTTCTCTATACGGAAGCACCGAAAACGGTCATCCTTCCCGGTGCGGCCCGTTACGGCATTTGGCCGACAGTAATAAAGCAGCCCTCGGATCGTGACGATCAGGGAAAGCCGGAGTGGGCCCAGTGACACGGGGTAATCGCGGACGCGTGGGGGCTTTCCGCCAAAGCGGTGAGCTGTGAATCGGCGTGGGGTTCTGACGCCGATCGGCACGGGAGCACGTTGATAATAATGGAAACCAAGGGGACCCAGCCGCGTGCTGTTTCACACCAAACGCGGATGCAGGCGCCCGGCTCCGCGAGATGATCCAGAATCCTCACGGCGAGCTGGTCGACGGCGAGCAGATCGTGGCGACCGGACCCAAGCGAGAATTGCCGCTCCGGGCTGTGCACGTACGGTGGCGTCGCCACGTCGACGCGTTGGCCCCACCGATCGAGCGTCGCGAACACGGACAGTGGAATCCCAGCCTTGCGCTCCCTGACCCACAGGGCGACGGCGGGATGATCGTTGATCCAGGCGCTGAGCATGTTGCCGTCGTAGACCTGGACCGAGACAAGCCTGGTCGGATCGCCGCCGGCTGCGGTGATGCCGGCCCGGATGGCCGTTGCCCGCTCCTCGGCCTTGGTCCCGACCAGCGGCGTGGCCGTGACACCGATGTAACTGCCGCCACGCGCGATCACCTCGGTGACTGCCGGATTGAGGGCCTTGGACTTGACCTTTCCGTTCTGCGTGCCCTTGGTCCAGACTTCCTTTTTCCATTGGGCGTCCCCCTGGTCGGTCGCCTTGCACTGGAAGACGATGTCGCGCCCCGGAAAATAGGGGGTGGAGGCTTCGCCGTTCTCCCAACGAACCGACGCGTCCTGGCCACCGTCCGCGATGGTGATCTGCAACGGAACAGCGACGTTGCGCAGGGGCACGCCGGCCTTGCGCGCTTCGCGCGTAGACCAGGACGCGCAGCAGCTCGACCAGCTGTTGGCCGTCGAAGCGCTCGATGTCCTCTGGGCTGATCTCAAACATCATTGGTGCTCAGGGCCCTATGGGATTGCCGGTCGAACAGTTCAATTAAAGCACAACCATGGGCCATTCGGGGAGGTCATCCGCTCGCTTTCCCGCGCCGGACCTTTGCCACGGCGCTCCGGGTCGCACGCAGGCGCTCGGTGTAGCGGGCCGGCATCGCCGGCGTCGACCACCGCCCCGCCTGCATCAGCCCGGGCAGGTCGACGCCGGCGGCGAGCAGGTCCTGGGCGGCGCCGACCCGCAGGCTGTGGCCGCTGAAGCCGACGGCGCACGGGTCGGCCTCGCCGGTGCGTCGCGCCACCACCCGCTGCACCACCTCGGTGCTCATCCGCTCGCCGGCGCCGCTGCGCGACAGGTGGCAGAACAGGTAGACCCCTTCCCTGGTGAGCGGCCCCTGCCCGCCCGGCTCGGCCGGCCACCGCGGCGCCACGGCGCGCCAAGCGGCGAGCGCGGCCGCCGTCTCAGCCGACAGCCAGGCCTCGGCGCCCTGCCCCTCCTGGTCGGTCTTCGAGCGGCGGATGCGGATGGTTGCCTCGCCCGGGTGCGCGTCGGGATTGAGAACGGGATCGACCGGGTGCAGGTCGGCCCAGCGCAGCGCCACGAGCTCGTCGGCGCGGGCCAGCGTGTCGCGGCCGACCAGCAGCAGCGCGCGGTCCCGCCGATCGATCGGCTTCAGCTGCCTCTACCAGCCGGACTGGCCCAGAAGCTAGAGTCTGTCTGATTTAAGTAGGATCGTATCCTGCATGTCGGATATATGCGGCGCACTCGTGAGGCTGGAAGTGCTCCAGCAGGTTTCCGATGCGCCGCCATACGGCTTCGATCGTCCTTTCCTCGGCTTTCCGGACCAAGGTTTTGAGCTTTGCGAACATCATCTCGATGGGATTGAGATCAGGACTGTAGGGCGGCAGGAAGAGCAGATGGGCGCCGACATTCCGTATGGCGTTGCGCGCCGCGGCTCCTTTGTGACTGCCCAGGTTGTCGAGAACGACGACATCGCCCGGTGCCAGGGTGGGCACCAGGAATTGCTCGACCCAGGCCGTAAACATGGTCCCGTTGATCGGCCCATCCAGGACCAGAGGAGCCACGATCCTGTCGTGACGCAGGCCTGCCAGGAAAGTCAGCGTCTTCCAATGGCCGTGGGGAACTTTGGCGAGGTAAGGCTGGCCCTGCGCACACCAACCCCGGGTGCGGGTCATGTTGGTCTTCACCCAGGTCTCGTCGATGAAGACCAGGCGCTTGGGATCGATCTTATGCTGGTGGGCTTTCCAGCGCGCTCGGAAGCGAGCCAGCTTCGTCCCATCCTGCTCCTTGGCCAGCAGCGTTTTTTTTGAAGCTGAGGCCCAACCGGCGCACGCATCGCCAGACGGTGTCCGGCGTCACCACTGTGCCGCGTTCCGCCAACTCCGCCGTCAGCGCCCGGATCGTCAGGTCGCCCTTCTCAGCCAGCCGCTCGCGCAGCCAATCCACCGCCTCCGGCCCCAGCACGAAGGGACGATGACCGCCCATCTTGCCCGGCTCAAGCCCTTGTCCGGCACGTTGCTTCTGACCGATCCGCACTGCCGTCGCAACTGAGACGCTGAACTGCTGCGCCACCGCGCGGGTCGTCAGGCCACTCGCCAACGCCGCCGCAATCCGCTCACGAAGATCCAGAGACAACGGACGTGCCATCAGGGTTGATCTCCCAAATCAGTCAACCCGTTGAATCACACATCCGCTCCCTCGGGAATCCCCATCTCCGATTCAGACACAAACAGACAGACTCTAGGCGGTCGAGGGTTAGCTCCGTCTAAGGGTTGCTCTAATAGATGGTCTAATAGAGCGCATCCAGATACCTCCGGTCTGCGTTTGTTCACACCAAGCAGTTGCTTCCCTCATTACACTCAACCTCACGCAATTTTGCTGACGATAAGCCGATAAAATTGCAACTGATGCTAGTCAACGCTACAGAAGCACGACATAATACCGATGCGATAGCTGTGTACCTGGATCCGCCATGGCCCGCTGTCTCCATCCGCGTGCTGACGTCGCGATCGTCAACACAACACGCGCCGGCCCGATCGACGGGCCGGGTGTGGAGCGGCACGTCGTCCAGCGGCGGCTGAGGCTCACAGCACTAGTTCCCCCGCGAAACGATAACAAATCGCCAGTCCGCCGGCACACGGGAACATCGGCATACCATGTAGCCGCATTCAGCCGCTACCATGACGATGCCAGACGTGCCAACCACCCAAAGCCAACATGTAGGGAGAAACACCATGCGACAGTTGCTGCTCGCGGCCGTGATGACGACCGCCATGGCCCTACCTTCAGCCGCCCAGGACAGCAAGATCCGGCCTGCGATCATGCCCGACGCCAAGGTCCAGGTCGTCCAACCGTCTAGCGTGGCCACCTTTGGGAAACCTGCCACCCAAGTGATCAAGGCCAGCTGCCAGACCGAGGCGTCCGATTGGGATGGACGCCAGGACACCTGCGAGAGCGGGTGGCAGGTGCTGGAGGCTCCTGAAGGCACCGTGATCGTCGAGAACGACATGCAGCGGGCCACGTCCGGGAATGGCACCTGGGGCTGCAAGGAGGTCTTCGGGGAGCGCGTCGAGATCATCCCCGGCTCCGGCATCACCATGCCGCGCAGATTCCACCTCCAGGCCTGGGCCTGGAGCCATGAAGGCCCCCGCGGCGGCGCGGGTCACTCCAACTGCGATTACACGGTCAAGTTCGCCACCTACAAGAAGTAGGAGGAAAGGGAGCCCAGCTTTAGCGCGGCGCGCCAAAGCTGGGCCGCTTGGCCCCCTGTGGCCAGGGCCGGGCTGTGGTCCGACTTGACGATTCCGCTGACCGACATCGAGGAGCGGTACCGGGCACCCGACGGACGCCGTGCAACCTGCAGGCTCTGTGCGCCATCTGCGCCGACAAGCGGCAGGGATCGCTGCGGCCCGGCCAGTCGGTCGGTCGGTCGGTCGGTCGGTGCGGTGCTGATAGCGCCGACGTCGATCGGAACTTTAACGCATGTCGACACGTAGGCGATAGAGCTGCCGTTCAGCAGCCGCCGCCTCGATGCCAACCCGCCGCAGGCCCGGCGCCTGGGCGGCGGCGCCCCGCCGATCAGCACCTCCAGCACGCCGGCGGGTCGGCGCTGCGCCTGGGCGGGCCGCCGGTCGGCCACCGCCGCCTCACTTTCCTTTGACCTTTTCCCGCCGGACCCGCGCCACCGCCCCCCGCGTCGCCCGCAGGCGCTCGGTGTAGCGCGCCGGCATCGCCGGCGTCGACCACCGCCCCGCCTGCATCAGCCCGGGCAGGTCGACGCCGGCGGCCAGCAGGTCCTGGGCGGCGCCGACCCGCAGGCTGTGGCCGCTGAAGCCGACGGCGCACGGGTCGGCCTCGCCGGTGCGCCGCGCCACCACCCGCCGCACCGCCGCCGGGCTCATCCGCTCGCCGGCGCCGCTGCGCGACAGGTGGCAGAACAGGCAGACCCCTTCCCTGGTGAGCGGCCCCTGCCCGCCCGGCTCGGCCGGCCACTGCGGCGCCACCGCGCGCCAGGCGGTGAGCGCCCCCACCGCCTCGGCCGACAGCCAGGCCTCGGCGCCGTGCCCTTCCTGATCGGTCTTCGATCGCTGGATTCGGATCGTTGCCTCGCCCGGGTGGGCGTCGGGATTGAGGACCGGATCGACCGGCCGCAGGTCGGCCCAGCGCAGCGCCACCAGCTCGTCGGCGCGGGCCAGGGTGTCGCGGCCGACCAGCAGCAGCGCGCGATCGCGCAGATCGATCGGCTTCAGCGGTTTCCGCCGGTCGGGCTGGTCGGGATCGAGGCGGCCGAGGATCAGCGCCAGCACCGCGTCGGTCACCCGCGCCTGCCGGTCCGCTCGCACTGGCACGCGAGCGATGCTCGTCCATACCCGCGCCCCTCGGTCCTGGCGAAACCTGTGGTCAGCACCACAATAAACGCGCAACTATGTTGCTCACATCCCTAATGGGTTGCATAAATTATAGATAACGCATTATTTTTGGTGTGAATTCAACCGGCGGGGTTTCGATGCGCCAGCCATTGACCGATCCTGTGAGACCGCAGACCCACCAGGCATCTGCACCCGACCAAACCCGCCGCTCGGCCGGCGGCGTGACGATCGTGTTCGGCGTCGCCGGCCTGCTTCTGGCCGGATGCGCCGACGATCTCGTGATCTCCCGCAAGCTGAGCGCGGTGAGCGGAACACCGAGCGGGTTGGTTTACGGGCTGCCGAAGGGGCGCGTCCAGTTGACCGCGCAACGGCGGCTGGTCACCGCCACGGATGTCGCCAAAGCGAAGGCGGCCGCCAGCGAGGCGGCCGACGCGGCCAAGACCACCGCCGAGGCCTTGGCCACAGCTGAGGAGGACCTCACAATCCTCAACGGAACGCTCAATGCCGCCGGAGCGACCCCTCCGATCGAGCTTGTCACACGCGTCACCGTCGCCACGGCCAAAGTCGCGTTTCTGACCAGGACGGCCGCCGACAAGAAGAAGATCGCGGCGCTGACGAAGGCGCAGGCCGAACGCACCGCTGACTTGGATGGGACCTACGAGGAGAGCGCCACCATCACCACGCTGCCGGTCATCGCCGATACGGCCCGCGGCTACATCGCCAGCATCAACCACTCGCCTCTGCGCAGCGACAAGCTCAAACTGGCCGTGGCGAACGGGCTTCTGTCGACCACGAC
This sequence comes from Azospirillum agricola, assembly GCF_020005195.1. NCBI lineage: Bacteria > Pseudomonadati > Pseudomonadota > Alphaproteobacteria > Rhodospirillales > Azospirillaceae > Azospirillum > Azospirillum agricola. The sequence continues at coordinate 69,317 of NZ_JAIFZR010000001.1, read as the reverse complement.
CGCAAGCTCGGCCGATGAGACCAAAACCATCCTGACGAGCCTCGCCAGCCTCATCGGGGTGGTAGCATTGCCGACGCTACCCCCGCTCGTCCGACCCTACACCTACCGCGCGCCGGCGCGGCCGGCGACACCGGAGGCGCCGGCCGCGCGCTGCGAGCTCTATGCCATCACCGAGGAGTTCGATCCCACCGACCGCCAGGAGACGATCGCTGCCCTGTCCCGCCTGTCGGCGGCTGGCAGCCTGCTGACCGTCGAGGTCGATGGCCTCCACTGCACTGCCGCGCCCAGGTCCACGCCGGGTCTCTGCCCGACCAGCGGGGCGCCGTCGGGTGGGCTCCCCGCGGACGCGGGGCCACCGCTCCCGGACTCCGCCACCGGTGACCCGGGCTCTCTCGGGCAAACCGAGGAGGCCCTCGCGCGTGGAAGCCGGGCCCACTTGGCTCTGTCGGCCGGGGACGAGGTGCGTGGGCTGGTCTACCGGGTCCCGCGGCCGGTCCGGATCGCGGTGGCGGCGGCCGGCAGCATCCCGGGAGTCACCACCTCTTCCGCCCCCTGCGAGCTGGCGAGTCCCCCGCCGACCGTCGCCACCACGGTGATGGTGCCGGACTCCACCGCCTCGTTCGTGCTGCCCGCCCAAGCGGGGGGCTTCACGAGCTCGACGATTGGCCACGTCTTCAAGGACGGGATGCCGACGGAATACAGTGTCGACCGGCCGAGCGAGGTGGCGGGCGCGCTCGGCATCCCCGTCGAGGTGCTGAAGGCGGCGATCTCGGTCCCGGCGGAGCTGATCAAGGTCCGGGTGAACTATGACTCCGAGGTCAACGCGCTGATCGAGGCGCAAACGCAGGAGCGGCAGAAGCGAAAGGACCTGCTGGAGGCGCAACGGGCGCTGGACGCAGCCCAGCGCCAAGCGCCGACGGCGGAGTGAGCCCGGCACGATCACCGTGGTGGCCGCGGTCGGCTTCGCGCGCCGGTCGAAGCCGGCGGCGAGCAGCCCCTGGACAACCGCTCGTAGCCCACGGCACCGTCGGGCGCTAGACTTCGACGGTGAGCAGGAGCTCAAGAAGGCTCACTTCATTTTGCCCTTTTCCCGTCGGACGCGGGCGACCGCACCACGCGTCGCCCGCAGACGCTCGGTGTAGCGGGCCGGCATCGCCGGCGTCGACCACCGCCCCGCCTGCATCAGCCCAGGCAGATCGACGCCGGCGGCCAGCAGATCCTGGGCGGCACCGACGCGCAGGCTGTGGCCGCTGAAGCCGACGGCGCACGGGTCGGCCTCGCCGGTGCGTCGCGCCACCACCCGCCGCACCGCCTCGGTACTCATCCGCTCGCCGGCGCCGCTGCGCGACAGGTGGCAGAACAGGTAGCCCCCCTCCCTGGTGTGCGTCCCCTGCCCGTCCGGTTCGGCCGGCCACCGCGGCGCCGCCGCGCGCCAGGCGGCGAGCGCCGCCGCCGCCTCGGCCGACAGCCAGGCCTCGGCGCCCTGCCCCTCCTGGTCGGTCTTCGAGCGGCGGATGCGGATGGTGGCCTCGCCCGGGTGCGCGTCGGGATTGATACCAAAGCCGGAAAGTTCTGACTCGGTATGACTTCGGGTTGCGAATTGGCGCTGGAGGTGATTCGCTGTATGGGCCCTCCCCACCGAGCCAACCACCGCCATGCCTGCCTTGAAGATCTGCACTGATCTGAGTTCCGAGGAATTGCGTCGCTTGGCCCGTGGCGAGAGCGACAGCCGGGTTTGCCGGCGCCTGCTGGCGATCGCCATGGCGCTGGAGGGCAGCAGCCGGGAAGAAGCGGCGCGGCAAGCCGGCATGGATCGGCAGACACTGCGCGACTGGGTGGCGCGCTACAACGCCCAAGGGGTGGACGGCCTGCGGGATCGGGCCCGCACCGGCCGGCCGCCACTGCTGGCCGCTGCCTTGGAAGCGGAGTTGGCCGACCTGATCGCCGCCGGCCCCGATGTCGAGCGGGACGGTGTCGTCGAATACCGGGTTCGGCATATCCGCGAACTGGCCCTGCGGCATTTCGGGGCGGACTACAGCCGCACCGGCATGCAGGACCGCTTGTATCGGATGAAGCTGTCCTTCCTCACGCCGCGCCCGATCCATCCCAAGACCGACGCGGCGGCCCAGGAGGCGTTTAAAAAAACTTCGCCGACCGCCTCGCTTTCATCGCACAGGACCACCCCGAAGCGGGCGCCGTGGAGGTCTGGTTTCAGGACGAAGCCCGCATCGGGCAGAAAGGCACCCTGACCCGGCGATGGGCGTCGCGTGGCAGCCGGCCACGCGCCGTGCGCGATCATCGCTTCAAGTCGGCCTATCTCCTCGGCGCCGTCTGCCCGGCCCGCGACACCGGGGCCGCCATCGTCATGACACGCGCCAACACCCAGGCGATGACCCTCATGCTGGAGGAAATCAGTCGGACCATCGCTCCTGGCGCCCATGCCGCCGTCGTCATCGACGGGGCGGGATGGCACACCAGCGGCGACCTCGTCGTGCCAGCCAACATCACCCTCGTTCCGCTCCCGCCCTACAGTCCGGAACTCAACGCCATCGAAAGGCTCTGGCAATTCATGCGCCACACCCTGCTGGCCCACAGGCTCTTCCTCGACCTCAACGCCATTCTGGATGTCTGCTGTCGGGTCTGGAACCAAATCCTCACCGAACCCGGACGTATCCGAGCAACATGCGGCTACTCATGGGCAGTGCAGGTCAAAACTTAACGGCCTTGGTATCAGAGCGGGATCGACCGGCCGCAGGTCGGCCCAGCGCAACGCCACCAGCTCGTCGGCGCGGGCCAGCGTGTCGCGGCCGACTAGCAGCAGCGCCCGGTCGCGCAGATCGATCGGCTTCAGCGGCTTGCGCCGGTCGGGCTGGTCCGGATCGAGGCGGTCGAGGATCGGCGCCAGCACCGCGTCGGTCAGCGCCGCCGCCTGCCGTTGCTCCGAGCCCCCGTCGCGCGCGTGCCCGCGCCGCTCCAGCGTCACACGCCAGTGCCGGCACGGCTCGCTGTGCCCGGCGGCGCGGTGGATCAGGGCGATCGACGCGAGATACCGCGCCACCGTCGCCGGCTTGCGGGACGGCCCAATCTCCCGGATGTAGCGCCCCACAGTCGCCGGTTCGGCCGGGAGCCAGGGCAGACCCTGCTGGACGCACCAGCCGGCGAACCGGCGGACATCGGCCTCGGTGGCGCGCAGCGTCGCCGGCGCGTAGCCGCGCTGGGCCAGATCCATGAAATCGCGCAGCGCCGCCATGGCGGTGTCGGTCACGTCCGGCTCGGGCACCGGCACGGCGACGGCCGACCCGCCGCACGGGTTGGCGAAGCCGCCGGCGGCGTGCCACCACGCCAGCGAGCTGCGGTAGCGCCGCAGGGTGGCGGCCGACCGGCCGTCGGCCGCCGCGGCCGCCAGGAACGCCACCACCGTCTCCCGGCTGGCCGGCATCGCCTGGCGCTTGGCCTGGCTGCACCAGGTCACGAACAGTTTCCCGTCGCCGCGCAAGGCCCGCCGGGTCGACGGCGCCATGGTCCGGGCTGCAAAGGCCGCGCGCAGGGCCTCGACATCGCTGCGGGACAGCGACGGCACGAAGGCGAACGGAATGGCGATGACCGCCGCAGCGTCCGCCTCATCCAGGGCCGCTCCGCCTTTCCGCCTCACCGAAGTCATGACCACACCATCGCGAACGGGATATCAGCCCAAGCGGCCAGGATGTGGCTGTCGGGTGCGCCGGACCAGGGGCCAGTGGCCATTATGCGGCTCCCAGACGTTGAGCGGCTCTCAGACGGGCTCGTTGGGTCCGGGACTCACTCCATGCGGGAGCCTGGGCATCGACCGTGTTGAAGCGCCACCGCAAGATCGCGGTGTCAACGAACCGCTCGAGGACATCCTCTTCGACAGACCCCTCCCCGTAGAAGGCCCGGACAAACCGGACCAGCGCGGCGTCGTCGTGCTGAATCTGTCGGGTCATCGCCTCGCGGTGCTCCGCTCCCCAGGCCTCCACCTCATGGGCCAGCAGCAGCGGCTCCGCGCTTTCGACGCTGGCGAGCAGCCGGTCACCGGTGTGGGCGGCCACGACGGCGGCGCCCAAACCATGGGCCAGTTCCCGTACAATCGCGGCCGGAAGCCACCCGCTGGGCTCCCGTGCGGGCCGGCCGAAGAGCCCATGGGCAAAAAAATGGTGGCGCAGGAGCCAACTCGGGGCATCGAACTCACCGGCGCCGATGAGAGTTGACAGGGCGCTCCGGACCATCTCCAGCCGCGCCCCATCACCACGACGGCACACAATCTCGGCGAATTGGTCGAACCAGCGGCAGAGCGCGGTGACGGTGCCGCTCCCAGTACCGCTGTCAACGCTGGCCACCGAGACGACCACACGGGGCATCGCGCCGAGCACCCGCAGGGTTCGCTCCGGATCACGATCTCCGACATCGTCGTAAACATTCGCCAAGCGGTCGAGCAAGGTCCAGAGCCGCCGCTCCGCCGCGGCGGTCCGAACATGCTCCAGCATGGCGTCGTCAGCGCGACTGAGAAAGGCCACGACGTCCTGTCGGGAAATGGCGCCGGGCAGCAGGCCGAGGCGCAACAGGGTCATCAGAGCGCCATACCGGCGCAGGCCGTCCGGTGGTTCGCGATCCCCCCGGACCTCGCCGGGGTTCAGGCGCGGGAACAGCACCCCGAGCAGAGGCGCCGCCGGCGACGCCGCGTCAACGCCCAACCGGAGCATCCGCTCACCCGGATTGGCCCGCCCTCCCTTGAGACCCTCTTGCCAGTTGGCCCCCTCCCTCAGATGGAACGGCGGGTCCTGCACGACCAGCGCCGGCTGCCGGCGGATGGCTTCGATCACCTCGGGGGCCTTGGCCCGCAGGATGATGAAGCCGAGCAGGTCGACTGGGTCGACCTCGCCGGCGACCATCGGCGCCAGAGCCGCATACATGCCGCAGACCCGCCGGACGTCGCGGGGGGTGGCCACCAGCGTGCCGATGGCGCTCGCCAGGACCCGGCCAAGGCGCGGGTCATCGCGCCAGCCAACCGGGAGGAGCCCCGCCGGCGCCACCGCGTCCAGTTCAGCGGCCAGCAGCTCACTGATCTCGTCCGGCAAGGTGACGGGCAACGGCAACTCCAACTGGACGATCTTCTCCAGATAGGCGTTGCCACGCGCCTCCCTCCCGGTGGTCGCTCCGGCACCCAGCGCCTCGACGACGCGGTCGCGGTCGTAAGCCAGCAGGTAGGAGATTCCCGGAAAGTCGGCAACGGCGCGAACCAGTTGCGCGACAGCGCGGACCTCCGCATCCTCGACGCGGTCGAGCTCGTCGATCAGCACGACGATCGGCACCTCGACACCCTCGAGGCACGTTTTCAGGTCCTTATGCTGATCGGCAAGGCTTTCCGTCCGATCCAGCGCCTCTCCGACCGCCTTTAACGCTTCCCGCAGCCCGGGGATGGGCAGGCCCAACAACGCCGTCCCCGGCGCCAAGTTGGCCGCGTACTTGGTCAGGCGGCCGGTCAGCTGAGCCGCGACCTTGCCGGTCTGCGGACTGGTGGTGCCTACCTTTTTGATTGTGGCCAGCAGCTCGGCGAAGAACTGGGTGATGACGTCGTCGCGCCCGCTGACCAGCCAGGGGTCGAAGCGCACCACCACCGCGCCGGGGTGCGTCTTCTTGATCTCGCCCTCGAGCAGGTTGAGGATCGACGACTTGCCGCTGCCCCACGGCCCGGTCAGCCCGACGACCACGCCGCTGGCCCGGCCGTCGCGCACCAGGGCGCGGGCGAGGCGGGCGACGAACCCGTCGCGGCCGAGGCGGTCATCGCCGGCGGTGGCGATCGGCCGGTCGGGCCGGTGGTCGGGGGTTACCTCGGCCGGTGGGTCTTGACGGTCGCTCATCGCGGGCGCATCCTTGCGGCGTGGGGGCGGACCGCCCGCCGGCCGACCGTTGCGACGGGCGGACCAGGGACGGGTCCAGGGGAGGCCCCGCCCCGCCGGAAGGGCGGGGGAAACGGCCGGATCGGGCGCCAGGATGGCGCCTTTTTTTGGGTCCGTTGTCACCGCAAAGTAGTTCGCGCAAAATCCTGGCGAGGAAATGTAAGCGATTCTTCGCGTCTTCGTCATCCATTTGATGCAAAAAGCAGAGAGGATGCTGCGAAAAGCAGAAAGTGGATCGGGTGAAAAGTGCCGCGGCATCCGCACAGCTCCCAGGCGCTGACGACCGTCTCCGAAGAGGACTGGGCTCTTGCCCGTGAGCGCGAACCCATCGTTCGCGACCTGGTGCAGAACCCTCCCGCCTATGGCGCCCGGGCGGAAGCGATGGCGGCGGCGGCCAGCGAACTCGCGCTCACGCCCAATCACCTCTACCGTTTGCTCAAGGCCTACGAAGCCGCCCCCCGGACCCGCTCCCTGCTGCTGAAGGCGCCGGGTCCCGCCAGTGGCGGAAAGCGCCTGGATGACCGGGTCGAGGCGATCATCGAGGAGGAGATCAAAGGCACCTACCTCACTCTCCACCACCCCAAGAAATCGCTGCTGATGAAGGGCATCCACGCCCGGTGCGCGGCGGAGGGCCTGACCAGGCCGGCCCGCCAGACCGTGGACACCCGGCTGGCGGCGATCAGCAAGCGGGAGCAGACCAAGCGCCGCCATGGACGCAAGAGGGCGCGGGACGAGTTCAACCCGATCCGGGGATCGCTTGAGGCCGAGCGCGCCTTGGAGATCATCCAGATCGACCACACCCCGACCGACCTGATGGCCGTCGAGCCCGACAGCCTGGAGGTGATCGGTCGCCCGTTCATCACCTTGGCCGTCGACATCCGGACCCGCATGTACTGCGGCTTCTACCTGACCTTCGATCCGCCCTCGGCGACCAGCGTTGCCGCCTGCATCGCCCACGCCGTGATGGACAAGAGCGAGTGGCTGGCGTCGCGGGGGTTGCCGGCCCGCTGGCCGGTCATGGGCCTGTGCGAGGTCGTCCACACCGACAATGGCAAGGAGTTCCACTCCAAGGCCTTCACCCGCGCCTGCGAGGATTACGGCATCGAGTTGCGCTACCGGCCGCCCGGCACGCCGCACATGGGCGGGCATGTCGAGCGCCGCATCGGCCATCTGAGCCAGGAGCTGCATCTGCTCCCCGGCACCACCTTCTCCAACATCAAGGAGCGCGGCGTCTACGACGCCGCCGGCAACGCCTGCCTCACCATCACCGAGATCGAGTGGCTGGTGGCCAGCATCATCCTGGAGCACCACGCCTCCTTCCATGAAGGCATCGGCACGTCGCCCAACGCCAAGTGGGCGGCCGACACCGAGGGCAGGGTCTTCCGGATGCCGGCTGACCTGCGGACCTTCCACCGCGACTTCCTGCCGTTCGAGGAGCGGACGGTGCAGCGCGACGGCGTCCACCTGTTCAACATCTCCTACTGGCACGAGGCGCTGACACCCTTCCTCCACGACAAGCGCAAGGTCACGGTCCACTACAACCCCGCCGACCTCTCCAAGGTCTTCATCCGCGGCGTGTCGGGCGAGTACCTGGAGGTTCCCTACCGCAACCTGCGGCGTCCGGCCATTTCCATGTGGGAGCACAAGGCCGCGAACCGGGCGCTGCGTCGTCAGGGTCGCGCCGGCGTCGACGAGGCCATGATCTTCGACATGGTGCTGGCCCGGCGCAAGCTGGTGGAGGAGGCCAGCGGCCGCAGCCGGCGGACCCGCCTGGAGCGGGCGCGGGGCGCGGGTCCACGGTCGACACCGGCCCTGCCGGCGGCCCCCACCGCGCCGGTCATCGACGCGGCGTATCGGGTCTTGCCTGACGGCGCGGACGACGCCCCGCTCGAACTGCCCTACTACGACACGGAGACCTGGGATGACTGACGACGCCTACCGGCATCTCGGACCGTCGGCGCTGGAGGTGATCGCCCTGTCTCCGGAGGAGCGGATCGCCCGCATGCAAGGCCGACGCTTCACCGAATACCCGCGCTGCCGCTTCGTCCTCGACCTCATGCTCGACCAGCTCGAACAACCGGCCGGCACGATCAAGCCCAACCTGCTGATCTGGGGCGAATCCGGCCAGGGCAAGTCGACGATCATGCGCAAGCATCTGCGCGACCATCCCGCGGTGTTCGACCGGAACTCCGGCGTGCGTCGCACCAGCGTGGTCGGGCTGGAGATGCCGCCGATGTGCGACGTGAAATGGTTCTACACCCAGTTGCTCCGGGCCATCGACGCCCCGGTCAACGAGAGCCGCGTCAACATCCCGGTCATGGCGGACCGCGTCGTCACCCTCTACCGGCTGACCGGGGTGCGCCAGATCCTGATCGACGAGGCGCACAACATGCTGATGGGCACGCTGCGCCAGCAGCGGATCATGCTGACGGTGATCCGCCACCTGAGCAACGTGCTGGGCATCCCGCTCGTCCTCTTCGGCACCCAGGACGCCCGCGAGGCACTGATGCACGACCATCAACTCACCCGCCGCTTCCGCTTCGTCGAGCTGCCGGTCTGGGAGGCCGGGGAGGAGTTCCAGACGATGGTCGGCAGCGTCGTGCGCACCCTGCCGCTGCGCCGGCCCTCGACTCTCACCACGCGCTCGATCCGGGCGCTGCTGTCCCACTGCGGGGGAACCACCGCCAAGCTCTTCGAGACGCTCATTGACCTCGGCATCGACGCGATCCAGGTCGGCGAGGAACGGATCACGGCTGACATGGTCAACGACCTCATCGGCCGGCCCGGGATAGCGTGACCGGGATGCGGCTGTTCGCCTCCATCCCGGACTTGCCCGTTGTCCCCCGGCCGGCGCCGGGCGAGGCGCTGGGCGGTTGGGTGGAGGCGATCGCCAACCTCTACGGCCTGAGCCGGGCCGACTACCTGGAGCGGCTCGGCGTGCCGCGCCGCTGGGTGACCGAGGCAATCAACCGGGACCTCGTGTTCCGGCCGCTGCCCACTGTGATGGCGCGGCTGCAGGTCGACACGGGGATCGCTGGGGAGGTGCTGCGGGGCATGACCTTCGGGGGGCTCGACCGCCCGCTGGAGGACCCTTGCCGGACCCATCACGTCCCCTGTCCGGAGTGCGCCTACGAGGCCGAGCGCCGGGCGGATCGGCCGGTCGAACTGCTGTTCGCGCGCGCCGCCTGGCGCGTGGTCTGTCCGCTCCATCCTCCCGACCTGAACCCGTGGGAGGTGGTGGCCGGGGTACCGCTGCCGGCTTTCTACGATCAGGTGCGGCACGTCATCGGGTTCCTTGATCGGGCGGCCTTCGACCGCTCCGTCTTCCAGGAGGTGGTGGGCACGCGTCTGGCACCCGCCTATTCCGTCGACGTCTTCCTCTGGTTCGTCCACCTGCTCAACAGCTTCCTCAGGGTCGAGATCGCCGACATCGACACGATGCGCGAGTGCTGCGAGTTCCGCATCCTGGATGCCTTTGATGCGAGCGCCGACGGCCGGCCGGTGCCGCTGCCCACGGAGGAGCGCAACGGGCTGGCCGTGTCGCTCGTCTTGGCTTGGCAACTCGTCGCGACGCCCTTCACCACCCTGTTCGCCGGTCTGCGCACGGCCAACCGGGCTGGCCGCAAGACGGACCGCGACGAGGGGCAGTTCACGGCCGTGGTCCGGCTGCTCCTGGAGGTCTGGCCGGGCGAGATGCTGGCGATGCCGATGATCGGCCGGGCTCTGTCGGTCGAGTGGCGGTCGAAGGATACGGTCGCCACGCGCACGGCCCAGACCCTCGCCAAGCCGTGGAGCAACCACCCCAGCTACGCGGACCGTCTGGCCGAGGCACATTGGAACCACATGGCCTGGGCCAGGGCGCTGCTGGCCGACCGGCCTCCGGTCATGGGGAATCACCACGTTTCGCGCTTTCCGTCGGTTGGCCCCTTCCATTACCGGCCCGTGGCGTCCAACACCCAGGCCGCGTCGCGCATCGGCGCCGCGCGTCGAACAGCGTGGGACGAGCGGAACCTTGCTCTTGGCAAGCGGCCGGGCTTGCCGCGGTTTCCTGAGAAGGCGATGCGGCGCGCCCGACGGCACCCCAAGTCGCCCCCGAGCCGAACGGCCCTTTCCCTGACGATCAGCCCGCACATCCTGGATGCCGTCCGGCAGGTTCTGGAGGCTCATGGGCCCTTGCCGAAAAAACTCCGCGCCCGTGAGCGCCGGGCTCTGCTTCGCAAGCTGTCCGCGGCAGCCGCCAAGCACCTGGCCGAGACAGCGGGGCGGGAGTTGTCCATCCGCCACGACGACACCATCGGGTCGACCCTTCAGCGCGAACACCAAGTTCCTGGGGTTCCGTCTCGACCCAATGGGCGGTGACATGGCCCTCGCTTTCGAGGCAGTCTCGAACGTCCGAATCTGACCCAAAGCGGACATGCCCGGCGTATGATATGCGGCTCTCGTAACGGTATGCTGCCCGGATGATGGAGAGGCGGGGAAGGCATTTTTGCCTCCCCCACCAGAGGTTCACACAGTCACAAACCAGGACGCCGACACCGCGGAGGCCTGAACACCAGCCAGGGTCAGAGCATCCGAGGTGCCGAAGACGATGCGCGCATCGCCGTTGATGTCGCTGGTCACGGTGTAGGTCCAGTCGCCCGCCACCCCGATCCGATCGCCCAGCAGGGCATCGAAATCGGTGATGAGGTCCTGGCCGTCGCCGGTGGCGAACACGAACAGATCGGCCCCCTCGCCACCGGTGAGAAGGTCGTCGCCCAGGCCGCCGGACAGCGTGTCGTTGCCGGACCAGCCCTCCAGGCTGTCGTTCCCCGATCCACCGATCAGGGCATTGTCCAGCGCGTTGCCGATCCCGAGACCGGCACCGCCTTGCAGCAGCAACCGCTCCACGTTGTCGCCCAGCGTGAAGACCGTCAACGTCGTCCGCACCTCGTCGATGCCGCCATCGGCCGTTTCGACCACCACGTCGCCAACGCTGTCGATCCGGTAGACATCATCGCCGAGGCCACCGATCAGCGTGTCGTTGCCGGCTCCGCCGTCAAGCGTGTCGGCCCCCGCCCCGCCTTGCAGCCGGTTGTCCAGCCCGTTGCCGTCCCCACTGAAGGAACCCAAACCGGTGTAGGTGAGGATCTCGACCCCATCGGTCAGGGTGTAGCCGGCCAAGGCGGTCCGGACCTCGTCGATGCCCTCGCCAAGCAGTTCGACGATCTGGTCGTCCAGGCTGTCGACGATGTACAGGTCATCGCCGAAACCGCCGACCAGAAGGTCACCTCCAGCACCGCCATCGAGCGTGTCCGACCCGAAACCGCCATTGAGCGTGTCGCTGCCGATGCCACCCACCAGCCGGTTGTCGAGGTCGTTGCCGGTTCCGGCGAAGGCGCCGGTTCCAGAGAAGGTCAGCGCCTCGACATTGACGGTCAGGCTGTAGGAGGACAGGCCGGTGCGCACCTCGTCCCAGCCTTCCCCGGCAAGCTCGATGACCTGCCCACCCGCGCCGTCAGCCAGATAGACATCATCGCCAAGCCCACCGGCCAGGCTGTCCGCGCCCAGTCCGCCAGCGAGGGTGTCGTTTCCAGCATCGCCGACCAACGTGTCGTCATCCGCCCCGCCCGTCAGGAGATTGTCCAGGCTGTTGCCGGTACCGCTGAACGAGCCGCCGCCTGTGTAGGTCAGCCGTTCGACGTTGGCGCCCAGCGCGTAGACCGACAGGCTGGTGCGCACCTCGTCCGTGCCTTGGCCGACCAGTTCCGTCACCACGTCGCCGGCATCATCGACGATGTAGACGTCGTTCCCCGCCCCGCCGGCCATGCTGTCCGCGCCCAGCCCGCCGTCGAGCACATTGGCGCCGCCGTTGCCGGTGAGAACGTTGCCCAGGTCATTGCCGGTGGCGTTGATCGCGCCCGAGCCGGTCAGCGTCAGATTCTCGACGTTGGCGCCGAGCATCCAGGACACCGAGGCGTTCACTGTATCGGTCCCTTCGTCGGCCAGTTCGACGACGCTGTCGCCGGCGTTGTCGACAACGTAAAGGTCGTTGCCCGTTCCACCGACCAGCGTGTCGGCCCCACCGCCGCCGTTGAGCGTGTCGTCACCGGCCAGCCCGCTCAGCACGTTGGCGGCGCCGTTGCCGGTGAGCAGGTTGTTGGCCGCGTTGCCGGTGCCGCCGATGGCGGCCGAGCCGGTCAGAGTGAGATTCTCGAAATCCGCCAGCAGCATGTGGGTGATCGAACTCTGCACGGTGTCGGTGCCTTCGCCGGGCAGTTCGACCAGCACATCGCCGATGTTGTCGATGACGTAGGTGTCGTTGCCCGTGCCACCGATCAGGGTGTCGGCTCCGGCTCCGCCGTTGAGCGTGTCGTTGCCGCCCAGGCCGGTCAGCACATTGTTGCCGGCCGTGCCGGTCAGGCTGTTGTTCAGTTCGTTGCCGGTGGCGTTGAGGGCGGAACCGGTCAGCACCAGCGCCTCGAGGTTGGCGCCCAGCGTGTAGTCGATGGCGCTGCGCACCGTGTCGCTGCCCTCGTCGGCCAACTCCACCACCACGTCACCGGTCTGGTCGACGATGTAGGTGTCGTTGCCCACCCCACCGACCAAGCTGTCGGCACCGCTGCCGCCGTCGAGCCAGTCGTTGCCGGCGGCTCCCGCCAGCGTGTCGGCGCCAGCCCCGCCGCGCAGGGTGTCGTTGCCGGCGCTGCCGGTGCCGGCGAAATTCCCCGGGCCGGTGTAGGTAAGCACCTCGACGTTGGCCGCGAGGGTAAAGGCGGACAGCGAGGTCCGAATCTCGTCGGTGCCTTCACCGGCGTTTTCGATGACGAGATCGGCCATGTCGTCGATCAGGTAGAGGTCGTTGCCGTCCCCACCGGTCAAGGTGTCGAGGCCGAGCCCGCCGGCCAGCGTGTCATTGCCCGCTCCACCCCGGATAGCGTTGGCGAGGGCGTTGCCGGTGCCGGCGAAGGGGCCGCTTCCTGTGTGGGTGAGGTTTTCGAGATTGTTCCCAAGCGTATAGGCGGCAAGACTGGTCCGGACCTCATCGGTGCCTTCGCCGGCCAGTTCGACCACCACATCGCCGACGTCATCCACGAGGTAGACATCGTTGCCGATGCCGCCGGTCAGGGTGTCGGCTCCAGCCCCGCCATCCAGCGTGTCGTTGCCGTCTCCATCCAAAAGGGTATCCCGGCCTGAGCCGGAAATCATGTGGTTGTCCAGTGAACTCCCGAAACCGCTGAAGTTCTCAGAGCCGGTGTATACTAAATTTTCCACATGATAGGCGCTAGATAGGGAATAGCTTGTAAGCGATGTTTTTACAGTGTCGCACCCTTGATTGTTGATTTCGAAGATATTGGTGTTTCGTGATGAGACGATATAGGTGTCGTCACCTTCGCCTCCCTCAAGATTTTGCGCGGGGTTGCTCAGGGCCACTTGGACGGCGCTGTAGGCGAAGCCGATGATGTCGGCTTGGCCGTCGCCGTTGACGTCGGCGATCGTGCGGGGATAGGCGTTCTGGCTGGTCCAACCGTTGCCGGCGCCGAAAGAGTTGGTGAGGACGATCTGATTGTTGGTGAAAGTCCCGTCTGCTTGCCCGTACGTGACGTAGACGGCGTTGTTCCCAAAGCCGATGATGTCGGCGCGGCCATCGCCGTTGATGTCGGCGACGGCGCGGGGGCCAAAGTCGTCCGACGTGAAGCCGCTGCTGTAGACATAGGCTCCAGATAGTGCGGTCATGGCCGGCGCGAATGTGCCGTCAGCCTGAGAGAGGGCCACCTGAATGGAGCTGTAGGCAAAGCCGATGATGTCGGCCCGACCGTCACCGTTGACATCAGCGACGGTGCGCGGAAAGACGTCTTGGTTTGTCCAGCCATTGCCGACACCGAAGTTGTTCGTGATGGCGATGTGATTGTTGGCAAAAGTCCCGTCGGCCTGTCCATAAGCGACGTAGACGGCGTTGTTGCCGAACCCGATCAGGTCGGCGCGGCCGTCCCCGTTCACATCGGCGACGGAGCGGGGGCTGAGATTGTCCGAGGTGAAACCGCTGCCGTAGACATAAGCTCCAGGCAAAGCGGTCATGGCCGGTGCGAAGGTGCCATCCGCCCGCGAAAGGGCCACCTGAACGGAACTGTAGGCAAAGCCGATGATATCGGCCCGGCCGTCGCCATTCACATCGGCAACAGTGCGCGGAAAGACATCTTGATTCGTCCAACTGTTACCAGCGCCGAAGTTGTTCGTAATGGCAATGTGATTGTTGGCAAAAGTCCCGTCGGCCTGTCCATAAGCGACGTAGACGGCGTTGTTGCCGAACCCGATCAGGTCGGCGCGGCCGTCCCCGTTCACGTCGGCGACGGAGCGGGGGCTGAGATTGTCCGACGTGAAGCCGCTGCTGTAAACATAGGCTCCGGGCAGCGCAACCATGGCCGGCGCGAACGTGCCATTGTGGCTGGCATCCACAGTTCCTGAAGAGCCAATCAGAGTGTCGTTGCCGGCACCTCCGATCAGTCGGTTGGCTCCTCCCCCTCCATCAAGCCAATCATCACCACCCAGACCGTAAATTGCATCATCCTCCAAGCTACCCAGGAGCGTGTCGTTTCCATTGGTACCGATTAACGCAGACATTGATCATCCCCCGGTAACAGGCTTTGTATTAATAATTCATTTTTAGATCACTTAGCACATGTTGTAAGCAACTAGAAGTAGATATCTCCAATGCCGAAGCGCTTGTGCTGCCAAAGAAAGGCATATTCTGAACCCACTTCCGCTTTTGGCGCATTGAGGCCGTTTGGAAGTGATCGGCTGGCGCACTACCATGAGGCATGGCGCGTCACAGCTTGGCCGCTTGGCGGGCCCGCCACGTCGATACCAGAAATGTCGCCACTGTCCCGGCGAGGTTCACCGCCAGCTCCGCATGCCGCGCCGCTGGACGGACCGCCTTGCGTCCGCGGCCGTGGGCGTCGCTCAGCTTGTTGCGGATGCTGGCCAAGCTGTTCACGACGTTCTGACAGTTGCCAAGGATTGTCTTGAACACCTCTTCGGTGTGCTGGTCCGGGGCAAGCTGGAGGTGCTCAGCGGCGGTCCGGTAGAGCTTCGGCAACTCGTCCCGATCGCTGTAGGTGCCGCCGGCCTCCTCGATGATATGCTTGCAGACGGTTTCCAGCAGTGTGCGGGCCAAGGTGATCGCCCCCTCCGGATGGGTTGCACGCCGCTGTAGCGCCCGGGTCCAGGCTTCATGCACGCTGGCCTCGTCGAAGGCGGCAAGCACTTCCGAAATGAGAGGGTCGGCCGGCGCCTCGGCGGAGCCGCCGATGGCTTTGATGGTGAACACCGGATAGCCCGACACGGAACCGGTTTCGGCCAGATGAAAGCCATCGCGCTGTAGGAGAGGATTCAAGATGGCGACCAGTCGGCGCTGTTCATCCTCCTCTCGGGTGCGTGGATGGATCAGAGCTTCCAGGAATCGGAAGAAGCGGCGCTGGGAGCCGCTGTAGGCACCGACCGCTTCCAGAGCGTCCTCATTGTCCATGTCCGCATTTCGGTGCATATGACGGTCAAGGTCGTCCTGTACGGTTTCGCCGTGATTGAGGCGGGATGGCAACCGGTCGATTGGCCAGACGTCCCGCAGAAACTCGTTCAACGGTATGTGACCCGACAGATCGAACGGGATGAGCGCCCGGCCGATCGCACGCCGAAGGAGGTCCGACATCAGCCGTTCGCTGGCTTCCTCCACCCGCGCCACCGCCTCTTCCAGCTCGAAGTTCGGCCCATCCTGCAAAAGCTGGTGCGCGACCTGAAGCAAACGGTCGCGCGACAGCCCGCTGATCCGCCCCTGCACATAGTTGCGTTTGCTGGCGAACGCCTTGTCGCGGTCGCCGGATGCAAGCCCCAACCCCTCACACACCGCCGGCAGGATGTTGGCGCTGGTCGGGTACAGGGCTTCGATGATGGCGCTGCGCAATGGAGCAAGCGGGGCGGAAGGAGGTGGCGGCATGTGGGACAGTCCAACCATGGGGGACGCACAAATCTTAAGCTCAAGCCTCGCTGCCAACAACGCCACGGTATCAGACTGCCACGACCGCATTGCGGCGAGGCCGGCAGACCAAGCGCGGTAAGAGGAGCATCAGGGTTTGTCATCGGCGAGGTCGAGCAAGCCCTGGTCGCGCGCTCGGTCAAGCAGGGCCTTGACGCTCGACGGCGCCCAGGTTCGAGCTCCGGTCTTGGTCGGGATGTTCTGACGCTCCAACTGGCGGCCGATGCGGGCGAGCGTCGGCTTCTCACCGTCGGCGGCGTTGTGGATGGTCGCGACCAGTTCGACCAGCCGCTTGTCCTGCGCCATCGCCTTCTTGGAACGGCGCGGCGCCGCCTTGAGCAGGCCGGGATCAGCGAGACCGTCGCCGACCAGGCGACGGACGGCTCGGATCAGCGCGTCCCGGGTCCAGGGCGCCGGGTTGTCGCCCGGGCGCTTCTTCACCGCGGTATTGAGCACATCGACGACGCGGTCCCAGGGGTGCGCCGGCCGCAGTCGCTCGACGATCGGGAGAAACTCCCCGGCCCCCTCGGCAACCCGCTCGCTGAGGCGGTCGTCCCGGGCGCGGGCCACCCGGCGCCGGGCGAGTGGGTCCTTGGCGATCAGTCCTGGGTTGCCCGGCTGCTTGCCGATCGCCTTGGCAGCCCGCACGCCGGCCTTCGTCCGCTCACGGATCAGGGAGCGCTCGAACTCGGCTACGGCGCCGAGGATCTGGAGGGTGAACTTCCCCTGAGGGCTGCCGGTGTCGATCGGGTCGCCGAGCGACTTGAAGGCCGCTCCCTTGCGCTCCAGGTCGTTGATCACAGCGAGCAGGTGGGCGAGGGAGCGCGCCAAGCGGTCGATGCGCACCACCACCAGCGTGTCGCCCTTGCGGAGCCGGTTCAGCACCGCCTTGAGTTGGGGGCGCTCGCGGTCGGCGCCCGACGCGTTCTCCCGGAAGATCTCGGTGCAGCCGAATCTCTTCAGGTCGAGGAACTGCGCCTCGGTCGACTGGTCCTCGGTGGAGACGCGTGCGTAGCCGATGAGGGCCATGGCCGACGGATTACTGTGATGCGAGGGCTCCCCGGCCAGAAAACGGAATTTCCATCCCAGCCGGCTGCGCCAGTATACCCCATTTTCAGGCCATTCGCTTTCTGATAACCGTCCGGTTGAATATCAGCGGAAAAATTTTGGCCGCCACGCTGGCCCCGATCCTCTCCGCAGGCAGCGAGACAAGACGCCAAACCGGATGGTCGGCTGGTAAGCGCCGGCCGAGACGGTCGGAAGCGCGCCCCCGTGCTGGGCAGGATTCGGGCGCCTGGAAGAAGCCGTTTTTTATCAGCGGGTTGAAGTGGATGCGGAGGGGCTTTGACCAGCTTTTTGCATGAACCTCTGACATTTTGCATGAACCGGTTTGCAAAGCCGAGGCATGGGAGGCCCCCAACCCCTCCGGATCCGGCTTTTCGCATCAACTGCCTGACAACGACACTCCAGCCAAGGAACCTTTTAGCCGTTTTGATATCATCTGGCTCTGACGCACCACAATCGCCGTAGACCACTGTCGGTTTCGATTATCGACTGGACTGAGACCCCGCGTGCGAGCCTTGGGCGGCGGACCCGGAACACTGGCTTGAAAGGAAAGATTTCAGCGGCAAGACAATTATGAGCCGCGATGGTTGGGCATAACATGTTGATTCTCCGATACGAACCCGGCTGCAAGCAGCGAAGATTCTCAGGAGGAAGCGACAACAGGCATCATCTTGTGCATCGGCCTGCAACACTGGGCCAGTTTCAGGGGTGATCGGCGTCCAATAACCAGCCACCCCTGATCTGGCAGACTACGACCCTGGGTTTGGACGACAGGGTGGCGGACAGGGATGTTGACGGTGGAGACGATCGCACGGATACGACGCGAGCACGCGAAGGGGAAAAGCATCCGGGCCATTGCCCGGTCGCTGAAGGTGTCGCGGGAGACGGTGACGAAATACCTGCGTTCGGGCGAGACGGCGCCGCGCTACGAACGCCAGCACCAGCCGCTTCCGAAGTTGGCCGGGTTCCAGGAGGAGCTGGAACGGCTGATCACGGAGAACGAGCGGCGGCCGGTGCGTGACCGGCTCGACTACCTGGGGCTCTTCGGACGGCTGAAGGATGCCGGGTTCCAGGGCGGCTACGACACGGTGCGGCGCTACATCAAGCGCTTCAAGCAGCGCCAGCCGCCGAGTGGGCCGGTGAACGCCTACGTTCCGCTCACCTTCGCCCCGGCCGAGGCGTACCAGTTCGACTGGGCGGAGGAGTGGATCATCCTGGACGGGGTGACAACCAAGGTGCAGGTGGCCCATGCCCGCCTGTGCCACAGCCGCATGCCGTTCGTGGCGGTCTACCCGCGCCAGACCCAGGAGATGGTGTTCGACGCCCACGCCCGTGCCGCGGCCTTCTACGGCGGCCTGTGCGAGCGCGGCATCTACGACAACATGAAGACGGCGGTGGACGCCGTATTTGTCGGCAAAGAGCGCCGCTTCAACCGCCGCTTCGCCCAGATGTGCTCGCATTACCTGGTCGAGCCGGTGGCCTGCACCCCGGCTTCGGGCTGGGAAAAGGGCCAGGTCGAGAACCAGGTCGGCACCTTGCGCCAGCGGCTGTTCACGCCGCGGCTGCGGGCCAAGACGCTGGAAGAGGTGAACGAACGCCTGCACGACGAGGTGATCGTCTGGGCCCAACAGACGTCGCATCCAGAGGATAAAAGCCGGACGGTGTGGGAGGTGTTCCAGGCGGAGCGGCCGGCGCTGATCACCGTGAGCGATCCTTTCGACGGCTTCCACGAGGCCACGCTCAGCGTCTCGAAAACCTGCCTGATCCACTTTGACCGCAACCGCTACAGCGTGGCCGCGGTCGCCGCCGGAAAGCCGGTGCAGGTCCGCGCCTACGCGACACGGATCGTGGTGTGGTTCAACGGGGCGATCGTCGCCGAGCACCCTCGAGCTTTCGGGCACGGCCACACGCGGTACAATCCGCTGCACTACCTTCCGGTTCTCGTCCGCAAGCCGGGGGCGCTGCGCAACGGGGCGCCGTTCCGGGACTGGGATTTGCCGCCAGCCCTGGCGACGGTGCGGACCCGCCTGGGCCGCGGCGACGACGCTGACCGGCAGTTCGTTGGCGTGCTCGCCGCCATCCTCACCGATGGCCTGGAGGCGGTGGAGGTCGCCTGCCGCGAGGCACTGGCGAGCGGTACGCACAGCCGGGACGTGATCCTGAACATCCTCGCCCGGCACCACGACGTCACACCGGCACCGGCCATGGCGGTGCCGACGGCGTTGACGCTGTCCATCGAGCCGGCCGCCGACTGCGGGCGCTACGACCGCCTGCGCGCGGTGCGGGAGGGCTGCCATGGAACGGCATGAGCTGATGGCGCTGATGGCCGAGCTCAGCTTGGCCGGCATGCGTGCCGCCTACGACGAGGTGATGGGCGACGGGCTGAAGCGGCAGCGCACCGTCCAGCAGATCCTGGGCGATCTGCTGGCCGCGGAGCGGGCGGAGAAGCAGGCGCGCTCGATCCGTTACCAGCTCGGCGCCGCCAAGCTGCCCCTGGCCAAGACGCTGGCCGAGTTCGACTTCACCGCCAGTCCCCTCAACGAGGGGCTGGTGCGCGACCTGCACGATGGCGGCTTTCTGGAAACCCAGCGCAACGCCGTGTTCATCGGGGGAACCGGGACCGGCAAGACGCACATGTGCATCGCCATCACGGCCAACTGCGTGCGCCGCGGCGCCCGTGCCCGGTTCTTCAACGTCATCGACCTGGTGAACCGGTTGGAGGCCGAAGCCCGAACCGGGCAGGCGGGCAAACTCGCTGACCAGTTGACCCGCGTTGATCTCGTGGTGCTGGACGAACTCGGCTACCTGCCGTTCTCACAGAGGGGCGGCCAACTGCTGTTCCACGCGCTCAGCCAGTTGTACTCGCGGACCTCGGTGTTGATCACCACCAACTTGAGCTTCGCTCAATGGCCGACGGTGTTCGCTGGCGACGCCAAGATGACCACCGCTTTGCTCGACCGGCTGACGCATCACTGCGACATCCTGGAAACCGGCAACGAGAGCTGGCGGTTCAAGAACCGCTCCTGATCCAAAGCCTTCCCTCCGTCCGTTGCCCAGGGGGCCCACAGGCCCCTCCCGTGGACTCCCTGGACAACAGGTTCTGCAACCGCAAGCGTGGCTGGAAATTGCAAGCCGATGCCGGCTGGAAATTGGAAGCCGATTGACAGCCCCCGCCTTGCGTGGCCGCCCGCCCGGGCGCGCCGCGCTCGGCCTGCTTGGCCGAGACGAAGCCATGAACCCGGTACAGCGCGTAGGGCACCCGGTGCTTGCGCCCCATCGTCCGGTTCTCCCGCCGCTCGTCCTCCTCCGCTCCCCTGCCACCCTCCTCCACAGCCGGGTCGGCGTCCGCGTCCAAGGCCGCGCCTCGCCCGTTGCCGGCCCGCCTTCCCCGGGCCTTCTTGCGGCGGCGCTCCTCCGGCTCCTCGGTGGCGGCCATGCGGGTGATCGTCAGCTCCTGCGGCACGATCGGCTCGAGCGACTGGGCGAAGGCCAGTTGCACCGGTCCCAACACCTGGCCGCAATTCACCCCGGTGCTCATCACCGCCCCGAAGGCGCGGACGTCGAAGAAATGGTCGCACATGAAGCGGCGCACCGCCGCCGCCTCGTCCTCGTCGCGCGGCGACAGCCGGGCGGCCGTCGCCACCATCGTCTCGCCGGGCCGCACCGCTTGGTAGGCGGTGCGGTGGGTCCGGTTGAGGATGCCACCGTCCTGTAGATAGATGCCGAAGCGTGGATCGTCGCCATGGAACAGGCTGACGTAGTTGCGGATCTTGCGCTTCAGGCAGACGTCGGTGACCAGCCCGTGGCTGGTGTCGGGATCGAGGCGCGGCTGGTTGCCGCTGTCCGGATCGCCGTTGGGGTTGCCGTTGGTCACGTCGAACAGCAGGACGAACTCGTGACGCTTGGCGATGACGGGCATGATGTCACTCCTCGGGCTCGGGAGCCGCGTCGGCGCCGTCCGGGTCGGGCTGGGACGCCGGGTCGGCAGCCTCCGGGGCGGGCTTGCGGGTGTGGCGCTGGTGGTGATAGCCGACGGCGAAGCGGCCTTGGCCGAGCGGCTGCAACTGACGCGGCAGGCTCATGTCCAACCCGCGCATGATCTCGTCGATCTCGCGCTCGAACCAGACGGCGAGGCGGCGGGTCCGGCGATCCCGGTGCAGCGCCGCCAGATGATGGGTGGTGGTGCGCAGCAGGCGGGGGAACACGCTGGCCGGGGTCGCCGAGGCGGCGCCGTAGTAGCGGTCGCGGACGCTGGCGTTGAGCCGCCCGAGGGCGGCGCGCTGCGCGTTCTCGAGGACGACGAACAGCCGTCCCAGCCGGTAGGCTTGGTCGGATTCCGTACGGTCGAGGCTCACGGGCACCCCCTGGGTCGGGTTGGTGGACGGATCGGCGGCACCGCGGCGGTGCAGGCGAGCCTCGCGCTGGAGGATCGCCTTGCACAGGGCGGCGCGCGGGCCGTCGGCCGGCTCGCAGGCGCTGGATCACCGCCGCCAGCAGGGCCCGCGGGTAGCGGTCGCCGGTGAGGATGGCCCGCATCAGCTCGCCGGCGAGCTGGGGCGGGATGGTCTCGGGCCGCCCCTGGCGCGCCAGGGGGTAGAGCATCGCCTCCGGTGCCGGTGGCCGTTTCCAGGCCGGCGGCTCGAGCCGCAGATCGTCCCAGTGGGCGGTCAGCCGCTCGAGCAGCGCCCCCGCCGTCAGCACCTGCCAGAAGCGCACCGACAGCCGGGGGCCGTTCGGCGCCAAGCCGAGAACATGCACACGGACGTCGGGCTCGACACCGAGCGCGGTGGCCCGGCCGGCGGACGGTGCGTCCAGCCAATCCCAGCTCCGGACAGGGTCGGGTCGGTCGCCCCCGTCACGCTGGCGACCGGGCGGACCGGTGGGGAGCAGCACGGCGGCGACCAGAGCCTCGACCCGGCGGGCCGCCGCCTCGCCGTGGACGGCGGCGTCGGCCCAGAACACCGTGGTGGTGTCGCCGATCCGCAGCCGGCAGCCGCTGCCCGGCGCCAGCAGGGCGTTGAGCGCCGCGCCATACTGGAAGGCGGCGGCCTCCGAGACCGGAGCGTTGTCGCCCTGCCGCTTGCCGTGCGAGGTGAAGGCGGCCTGATGGAAGGAGACCAGCGACGCCCCGGTTTCGCGGGCACCCCACACGCCCTTGATGGCGGGGTGCAGGCGGGCAACCGGCGCGGTGCGGCCGGTGACCAGACACACCGCGTCCGGCCGGTTGCCGTTGGCGGCGTGGGTTTCCCAGAGCGCCCGCGCCGCCGGCCGGTCGTGCAGGAAGCGGGGGTAGCCGTCGGCACCGGTGTCGCCGGCGAGGCGGAAGGCCAGGGTGCGGTCGAGCAACGCCGACGAAAACGGTGGCTCTGCGAAGCGCTCCGGGGTCCAGCGGCGCAGGAAGCGCAGCAGCGTCCGCAGGCCGGGGTCCTCGGTGCCGGCGAGAAGCCGCTCGTGCCAGGCGCGGAAGGCGTCGGCGCGGGCGGCGTAGGCCGCGGGCTCGCCACCCTCCGCGGAACGGCCGAGCCCGAGGACGTAACGGCTGTTGTCCCACAGGAAGAAGGGCGGCGGCCGGATCCCTGAGCGCTTGGTCGAGCGCGGCACCGTCAGCGCTTGGCCTCGGCCCGGCGCCTTGCCAAGCCGCAAGTCATCGCAGGCGACCGGTTCGCCGTCGGCGGCGAGCACGAGGCCGAAGGCGATGGTCTCGCGGCTGTAGCCGAAGGGGGCGACGTCGTGGCGGCGCTCCAGCCGGCCGTAGTGGGCGGTGAGGGCGGCGAGGACGCTCATGGCCGCACCGCCGCCGCGACGAAGGGCGGAACGTCGATGACGCCGTCGCGCAGGACGGCGTGGAAGAAGCGGGAGGCGCGGTCGGCGGCGTAGTCGATGTCGAGCAGCATCAGGCCGAGATCACGGTCGCGCTGGTCGTCGGGCAGCCGGTGCGCCGGCGGCGGGCCCTCCCACAGCGCGACGTCGGCGGGAAACTCGCGGGTGCCGAGACACGGGGTGCGGAAGCATTGGCCGCGGCGGGTGGCGATGGTGAGGGGCTCGTCCAGCCGGTCGCCGGCCGGAGCGTCGTCGGTCAGGATGAGATGGGCGGTGACCAGATAGTCGACCGGGACCAGGATGGCCGCGGCGCGGCGCTGGTGGTTGTCGGCGGCGACGCGCGACAGGGCGTGAAGGTCACCGGTGCGCATGGCGTGGCGCACGGTGGCGACCGGGACGCGATCACCGACCTCGTTGCGGCTGAGCGACTGGAAGCGGATGGGGTTGAGCACGTGGATGCGGTCGATCACCCAGCGCAGGCCGGGGCGCCAGTACACAGCGTCAAGAATGCCACGGGCCGCGGAGGGCGTGATCACCTCATAGGAGGCACGTTCGGTCTTGAACTCGGCTCGGGAAAAACAAGCGCGCGCGCCCGAGACACGCAGTGTGAGGCTGTAAGACATGAGGCTTCCTGCGACGACTGTTCGTCAACAGGATATTCAAATCTTGGTTCTAAGGAAGGGGAGTATTCGTAATAGGCTTCTGATAAAATTATCCAATATATTAGATAATTTTCTGAATTATTCCTCTCTTCTTGACCGATCGCTTTGCGCCTTTTGTGAGTCGGTGAAAGCCATTGTGTTCAAACGATATTTTGCGGCTTCGATGACAGGAGGGGCCGAAGGCTTCTTCTGCGAGAGGCCACAACAACACGTCAACCAAGTTTCGGATGGCGGGCGCTTGGAGGTGGACGCCTGGAGGTGGACGCCGATCGGGCGGTCGCCACAACACTCACAGTGCGGGAGATTTTACAAACCGATCCGCTTGGTAGGGGGGCGATTTCACAGCACTCCCACACTCTCCACTGGTCCCGGAGGCGTGCGGTTGTGGCGGACCATTTTATGGTTCCAAGGAGTGCAGGTTATGGGTGCTCTCGTAACACTTTATGGTTCCATCCAGAGAAAGAGAGAGCATTCCTGCACAACGGTTGCGCAAAGTTTCCAGTCGCCCCTTAATGTTGGTTTGGCGCACATGAAGGGCAACATCACACAACGCTGCGTCAGCAAACATTCCGTGGGAGGACAACGCCAATGACCACCGAACTCCATCACCTGATCGGCGGCAAGCTGGTTGCCGGCACGTCGGGCCGCTTCTCCGATGTCTTCTCCCCCATGACTGGCGAAGTTCGTGCCCGGGTTCCGCTGGCCAGCGTCGCCGAGATGCGCGGCGCCGTGGAGAACGCCAAGGCCGCCCAGCGCGGTTGGGCCGCGCAGAACCCGCAAAAGCGCGCCCGCGTGCTGATGCGTTTCCTCGATCTGGTCCAGCGCGACTATGACCAGCTGGCGCTGCTGCTGTCGCTGGAGCATGGCAAGACCATCGTCGACGCCCGTGGCGACATCCAGCGCGGCCTGGAAGTGGTCGAGTTCGCCTGCGGCATCCCGCATCTGCTGAAGGGCGAATACACCGAGGGCGCGGGCCCCGGCATCGACATCTACTCCATGCGCCAGCCGCTCGGCGTCGTCGCCGGCATCACGCCGTTCAACTTCCCGGCCATGATCCCGATGTGGAAGTTCGCCCCGGCCATCGCCTGCGGCAACGCCTTCATCCTCAAGCCGTCGGAGCGCACCCCCGGCGTGCCGGTCAAGCTGGCCGAGCTGATGCTGGAGGCCGGCCTGCCGGCGGGCGTGCTGAACGTCGTCCATGGCGACAAGGTGGCGGTGGACGCCATCCTCGACGACCCCGACATCAAGGCCATCGGCTTCGTCGGCTCGACCCCGATCGCCGAATACATCTACAACCGCGGCTGCGCCAACGGAAAGCGCGTGCAGTGCTTCGGCGGCGCCAAGAACCACGCGCTGGTCATGCCCGACGCCGACCTCGACCAGGCGACCGACGCGCTGATCGGCGCCGGCTATGGTGCCGCCGGCGAGCGCTGCATGGCGATCTCGGTCGTCGTCCCGGTCGGCAAGAAGACCGCCGACGCGCTGA
This sequence comes from Azospirillum agricola, assembly GCF_020005195.1. NCBI lineage: Bacteria > Pseudomonadati > Pseudomonadota > Alphaproteobacteria > Rhodospirillales > Azospirillaceae > Azospirillum > Azospirillum agricola. The sequence continues at coordinate 44,363 of NZ_JAIFZR010000001.1, read as the reverse complement.
TGGAGCGTCTGATCCCGCGCGTCGAGAGCCTGAAGATCGGCCCCTCGACCGATGGCGCCGCCGATTTCGGCCCGCTGGTGACCCGCGAGCATCTGGAGAAGGTGAAGTCCTACGTCGAGATCGGCGTCAAGGAAGGCGCCACGCTGGCGGTCGACGGCCGCGACTTCAAGATGCAGGGCTACGAGAACGGCTACTACATGGGCGGCTGCCTGTTCGACAACGTCAAGCCGGACATGCGCATCTACAAGGAGGAGATCTTCGGTCCGGTCCTCTCCGTTGTCCGCGCCGACACCTATGAAGAGGCGCTGTCGCTGCCGAACGACCACGAGTACGGCAACGGCGTCGCCATCTTCACCCGCGACGGCGACGCCGCCCGCGACTTCGCCAGCCGCGTCGACGTCGGCATGGTCGGCATCAACGTGCCGATCCCGGTTCCGCTGGCCTACTACACCTTCGGCGGCTGGAAGCGCTCGGGCTTCGGCGACCTGAACCAGCACGGACCGGATTCGGTGCGCTTCTACACCAAGACCAAGACCGTCACCTCGCGCTGGCCATCGGGCATCAAGGAAGGCGCCAGCTTCGCCATCCCGACGATGGACTGACCATCGCTCTCGCGCGTCACGCCCTTTCCCGACGAATTGGTTTCCGGCGGGGGCGTGACGCGGTGGGAAGACGCAGCCGGTCTTGACTGTCCAGGGTGACGCGATGTCCTTCGAACTGTCCGACGATCAACTCGCCATCCGCGACATGGCGCTGTCCTTCGCCCGTGACGAACTGGCGCCCTTCGCCGTCGAATGGGATCAGAAAAAGCATTTTCCGGTCGACAAGCTCCGCGCCGCCGGCGACCTCGGCATGGGTGGCATCTATGTGGCGGAGGAGCATGGCGGCTCGGCCCTGTCGCGCTTCGACGCCGTCGTCATCTTCGAGGCGCTGAGCCAGGGCTGCCCGACCATCGCCTCCTACATCTCGATCCACAACATGGTGGCGGGGATGGTCGATGCCTTCGGCTCGGCGGAGCAGAAGACCCATTGGCTGCCGAAGCTCTGCCGGATGGAATGGCTCGCCAGCTACTGCCTGACCGAGGCCAACGCCGGCTCCGACGCGGCGGCGCTGCGAACGCGGGCGGTGCGCGACGGCGATTCCTATGTGCTGAACGGCGCCAAACAGTTCATCTCGGGAGCGGGAAGCTCCGACCTCTACCTCGTCATGGCCCGCACCGGCGAGGACGGCCCCGGCGGCATCAGCGCCTTCCTGGTGCCCCGGGACACGCCCGGCCTGTCCTTCGGCGCCAACGAGCACAAGATGGGCTGGAACGCCCAGCCGACCCGCGCCGTGATCCTGGAGGACGCCCGCATCCCGGCCTCCGCCCTGCTGGGGCAGGAGGGGATGGGCTTCAAGTTCGCCATGAAGGGGCTCGACGGCGGCCGCATCAACATCGCCGCCTGCTCGATCGGCGGCGCCCAGGCGGCGCTCGACGCGGCGCTGAGATACATGGGCGAGCGCAAGGCGTTCGGCCAGTCGCTCGACCGTTTCCAGGCGCTCCAGTTCCGCATCGCCGACATGGCGACCGAGCTGGAGGCGGCGCGCACCTTCGTCCACCGCGCGGCGGCGGCGCTCGACGCCAAGAGCAGGGACGCCACCCGTCTCTGCGCCATGGCCAAGCGCTTCGGCACCGACACCGGATTCGAGGTGGCCAACAGCGCGCTGCAACTCTTCGGCGGTTATGGCTACCTGTCCGACTATGGGGTCGAAAAGATCGTGCGCGACCTGCGGGTGCACCAGATCCTGGAGGGCACCAACGAGATCATGCGCCTGATCGTGTCGCGCAGCGAGATCGCCCGCCTGGGGTGACCGCCGGCCAAGCCGCAACAGCCAACAACCAAAAGCAACACACCGAGGGAGAAGCGCATATGGCCGTCATCGGTTTCATCGGTTTGGGGAACATGGGCGGCCCGATGGCCGCCAATCTGGTCAAGGCCGGGCACAGCGTGCGCGGGTTCGATCTCGTCCCGGCGGCGATCGAGGCCGCCCGCGAGGCCGGCGTGGCGATCGGCGCCTCCCCGGCCGACGTGGCGCGCGAGGCCGACATCGTCATCACCATGCTGCCCAGCGGCAAGCATGTGCTGGGTGTCTATGACGGCGCCGAGGGCATCGTCGCGGCGGCGCGGCCGGGCGCCCTGCTGATCGACAGCTCCACCATCGACGTGGATTCCGCGCGCAAGGCGCACGCCCTGGCGGCGGCCAAGGGGGCGGCCTCGCTCGACGCGCCGGTGTCGGGCGGCGTCGGCGGGGCGGCGGCCGGCACGCTGACTTTCATGGCCGGCGGCGAGGCGGACGCCTTCGAGCGCGCCCGCCCGGTGCTGGAGGCCATGGGCAAGAAGATCGTGCTGTGTGGCGGCGCCGGGGCCGGGCAGGCGGCGAAGATTTGCAACAACATGATCCTCGGCATCTCGATGATCGGCGTCTGCGAGGCCTTCGTGCTGGCGGAGAAGCTGGGGCTGTCGCACCAGTCGCTGTTCGACGTCGCCTCCACCGCGTCGGGCCAGTGCTGGTCGCTGACCAGCTATTGCCCGGTCCCCGGCCCGGTCCCGGCCAGCCCGGCCAACCGCGACTATCAGCCGGGCTTCGCGGCCGCGCTGATGCTGAAGGATCTGAAGCTTGCCCAGGAGGCCTCGCAGAGCGCCGGCGCCCCGACCCCGCTGGGGGCGGCCGCGACCCAGCTCTACGCCATGATGGCGGCGGCCGGCGAAGGCGGCGCCGACTTCTCCGGCATCATCCGCATGCTGCGCGGCGACAACGCCTGACCGTGCCCAGGGACGGACGGTGCCTGGACCGGGGGGAGGATTGCGTCCTCCCCCGCCCTCTTCCGTCCTCCCGCCCTTCCCACGCCTCTCCAGGCGCTCCTCACGACGGCAGGAACAGCCCCTGCTCCCGCCGCACGGTCTCGGCGATGAAGTCGGCGGCCACGGCGATGCGCGCCATCGACCGCATGTCCTCGTGGACGATCAGCCAGAAGGAGCGGGTGATCGTCACCTCCTCTTGCAGAACCGGCACCAGCGCCGGCTCCGATCGGGCGATGAAGGCCGGCAGCATGCACAGCCCCGCCCCGGCCAGCGTCGCCTTCATCTGCGCGACCAGACTGCTGCTCTTGATGCGCGGGGTGATCGTGCCGATGGCTTCGATGTAGTCCAGCTCCGGCGCGAAGATCAGATCGTCGATGTAGCCGATGAAGTCGTGGCTGGCCAAGGCCGCGCGATTGCCGATGGGCGGATGCGCGTCGAGGTAGTCGGCCGTCGCGTAGAGACCCAGCCGGTAGTCGGTGAGCTTGCGGGCGTAAAGCCGCCCTTCCTGCGGGCAGGACAGGCTGATGGCGAGGTCGGCCTCGCGCTTCGACAGGCTGAAGACGCGCGGCATGGCGACAAGCTGCACCTCCAGATCCGGATGGCGGTCGCACAGGCCGCCGATGCGCGGCGCCAGGAAGCAGCTGCCGAACCCCTCCGGCGCTCCGATCCGCACCGGGCCGGACAGGGAGGAATCCCCATCGGCGACCATGCTCTGCGCCAGGAAGGCGGCGCTTTCCATCGCCTCGGCGGTGTCCTTCAGCCGTTCGCCCTGGGTGGTCAGGGTAAAGCCGCTGGGACGGCGTTCGAACAGCGTCACCCGCAACGCCTCCTCCAGCGCGGTGATGCGGCGGCTGACCGTGCTGTGATCGGCCCGCAGGCGCTGCGCCGCCGTGGTCAGCGTGCCGGCGCGGGCCACCGCCAAGAAGTAGCGCAGATCGTTCCAGTTGAAGTCGGCCATCGTCGCTGCTGCGTCACGGAATCCGGGGCGGAGGGGGCCGAACTGTCCCATCAACCCGCGCGCAAGACAAGTGCGGCACGATCGCCCGTCGCACCGCCGCCACGGACCTCCCCTCCCCTGCCGCCCCCGCCGGGTTACCACGATTCCGATGCCGCGCTCCCATTTCGCACGGACGAAAGAAGCGTGGCGGGCGTTTATCTCTGGTGATCGGGACCGGCGACGAACGGGGAGCGTGATGGCGCGGCGCGGCTGGCTCTGGGTGGTGATCGCGGCGGTGGGAATCGGCGCGGCGGGGACCGGCATGGGCAAGGCCCATGCCGCCGTCGATTGCTGGCTGCTCGATGGCGACCGGAAGGAGCAGGCGGCCGACAACGGCCTGTGCGGCGACGCCTTTTCCCGCAACAGCAAGCCCGGCGAGCCGCCGACCCTCGGGCCGACCGCCAGCCTGCCGGAAGCGCCGCCCCCGCCTCCACCCACGATGGTGACGCCGTCGCGGAAACCGGTTCCCAAGGCGGCATCGGTCCGCTCCCGCCCTCACGCCGGCGGTCCGCACGCATCACGCCGGATTCCGGTCCAGACCGCTCAGGTCCGCTCCGGCGGCGATTTCTTCGACAACCTCCAGCGGGATTTCGGGAAGCTGGTCGACCTGCTGGGCGGCGACGCCTCACAGGGCACCCGGCGGGCGGGCGGCGACGGCTCCAGCTATCCGTCCCATTCCGGACGCTGACGCGGACGCGGACGCGCCGGGCGGGCGGGTGCCGGGCGGGCGGAGATCAGGAGGCGGCCCCGACATCCTCCGCTTCGACGTCGATGGTGATTCCGCCCGTCGGCTTGTCCGGATCGACGCCATGGTCACGCAGAAGCTCCGCGCGGATCTCGGCAAGCCGCGCCATGTGGCGGGCGTATTCGGCCAGCAGCTGCTTGCGGCGGTCGGGCGTGCTTTCCGGCTTCGGCGCGCGCAGGGACTGCTTGAAGTCGATCAGCTGCCGCCGCGTGACGTCCGGGCGGATGAGGCCGACCGCCTTGGCCCGCTCCAGCTCGTCCGGCTTCATCGTCACGATCTGGTAGGCGACGCTTTCGGCCCCCGGCAGCATCTCCATCGTCAGCCGGCCGGTGTCGATGGCGTCGGCGACCGCACGGAAGCGGAAGGCGGTCTCCACCGAGAAGGGCATGTCGCTCTCGATCATCGCCTCGAACTCGCCGTGGGGAAGGGTTTCCTTGGCACGGTTCAGATAACGGCCGATCGACAGGAACTCCTTCCGGCTGCGGTTCCAGTGATAGCGGATCTCCTGCGTGAACTCCTGCCGGGTGCGGCAGGGAACGATGGCGTCGCTGATGTCGGCGGCGCGGCGGTCGGCCTTCGATGCGGGCAGCGCCGCCGGCGCCGCGGGGACGGCCGGGCTTCCGCCGGGCGCGGGCGCCGCCCTGCCCTGCTCCGCCGCTTTCTTCATGAAGGACTTGACGTTCACCATTTCTCTCACAGTCCCAATTCGTGCCGGACGAAATACCAGGCGCCCAGACATTCATCCGCGCCGTTCACCGCGCCGACATCGACGATGGAGCAGCCGATGTCGTCGACCCGGTGCATGTCCTCGATGTCCGGGACCTCGTGCGGCACCAGCCGGCCGATGCGGCCCAGCTCAAGCTTGGCCTCGCGCAGGCTGACCGAGCGGCGCTTGACCCGATTCAGCAGGAAGGCGGCCGGACGGCCATAGTCGCGCAGGAACTCCATCCAGGGAATGACGCTCATCTTGTCGAACCGCCCGACGCCGGTCGGCACCAGCACCAGATCGGCCCGGCGCAACAGAATCTTCGTGGCCTCGGGAAACAGCTCCACCGACGGCGGGGTGTCGACGAAGACGACGTCATAGGCGTCCGGAGCGATCTGCGCCAGCGCGGCCCCGGCATCCTCCAGAGAGCCCTCGAAATGGTCGATGCGGGCGACGTCGTGCGGGCGGCGCAGCTCGTGCCACTGGCCGAGCGTGCGCTGCGGGTCGAAGTCCAGCGTGGCCACCCGCATGCCGTCGCGGGCCGCCGCGACCGCGGTGTTCTTGCAGCTCGTCGTCTTGCCGGTGCCGCCCTTGGGCGCGCTGTAGACCACCCAGCGGGCGGCGGCTGAGTCTGTCTTCTTTACGGGTTTCGGCGGGCGCGGGCCCGGACGTTTCTTCGCAGCGACGGCGGTCGGACTGGCCATCGGTTCCCCCTGCATCGGCATGATAGGCTCTTGTAGCGGATCGGCCGGCGCACCGGAAGGCCAAAGAAATTTACCGATCAAGCCGGCAGCGGATGACGTTACCGGTAACGCTTTTGCCGGCTCCGGCGCATCAAATCCGTCGCCGGTAACGCTTTTCCGTCATGAGGGCGGAGGGATTGCATCCAAAGCGGGCGGCCCAAGAACAGTTGCAAAAAGATTCAACAATTTCCTTGCTATAACAATATCGCCGACCGAAGAAACATCGGGCTGTCGGCAATTTCGGGTGGAGACTCGACCGAAAGCGCAGTACAGTGGTGAAAACAATCCGGCTCCGGATGACGCTGTCCGCAAGAGCCGTTCACGACAGCCGGACGCGGAGCGATGCGGCCGCCCGGCAACTTGGTTGATTGGGCGCGGGGGCTGGTTTCGTCATGTCGGGTGAATTTGCGGATCGTGACGCGTCGTTCCAGCGAAGCGGAGAGCATCGCCCTGTCGAGCATTCCCGATCCGCGTCGGCGCTGCTGCCGCGCCTGCGCGCCAGCACGGCGCTCGCCGGGGCGGCCGGGCTGCTGGTGCTGGCGGCCTCGCTGGCGCCGTCCGCCGCCCTGGCAAACCCGGAGGGCGGCGCCGTCGTCGCCGGGCAGGCGGCCATCCGCTCCAACGGGCCCGGACAACTCGACGTCATCCAAACCACCTCCAAGGCGATCATCGACTGGCAGCGCTTCGGCGTCGGCGAAGGCGAGCACACCCGCTTTCAGCAGCCCGACGCCAACGCCATCACGCTGAACCGGGTGGTCGGGACCGAGCGCTCCGACATCCTGGGGCGGCTGTCGGCGAACGGGCAGGTCTGGCTGGTCAACCCCAACGGCATCCTCTTCGGCCCCAACGCCAGGGTCGACGTCGGCGGGCTGATCGCCACCACCCACGACATCCGCAACGAGGATTTCCTCGCCGGACGCTACAATTTCGAAGGCCGCGCCGGCTCCACCGCGACGGTGGAGAACGCCGGGACCATCACCGTCGCCCAGGCGGGCCTTGCCGCCTTCGTGGCGCCGGGCGTCGCCAACCGCGGCACCATCGAGGCGCGGCTCGGCGAGGTGGCTCTGGCCTCGGGGCGGAAATTCGTCGTCGACCTGTTCGGCGACCAGAAGATCAACATCGCAATGGACGCCAAGACCGACGCGCGTCCCGTCGGCGCCGACGGCAAGCCGGTCGATGCGCTGGTGGCGAATTCGGGCAAAATCTTCGCCGACGGCGGCCGCGTGCGGATGTCGGCCGCCGCCGCCAAGGGGCTGGTGGACCGGGTGGTCAACATGACCGGCACCGTCCAGGCCCGCACGGTGGAGCAGAGGGACGGCGAGATCGTCCTGCTCGGCGATGGTGGCGACGTCGAGCTGTCCGGCACGCTGGACGTCTCGGGTACCGGGGCGGGACAGACGGGCGGCAGCGTCGCCGTGTCGGGCGACCGCACGGCGCTGACGGCGACGGCGCGCGTCGAGGCTTCCGGCCGGGCCGGGGGCGGCGAGGTGCTGATCGGTGGCGACGTGCAGGGCGGCAAGGCCTCGGCGGCGACGCTTGCCGGCCACAACATCCGCCCGGCGCGCAAGCCGGTGCCGCCGTCGGCCGTCACCGTGGTGCAGGCCGGGGCCACCATCGGCGCCGACGCCGTCGAGAGCGGGCAGGGCGGCAAGGTGGTGGTGTGGGCCGAGGACCGCACCCGTTTCGACGGCGCCATCTCCGCGCGCGGTGGCGCGGCCGGCGGCGACGGCGGCTTCGTCGAGACGTCCGGCAAGCTGACCTTGCAGGTGGGGGGAAGGGTCGACGCGCGCTCGGCCGGCGGCCGGGCCGGCTCCTGGCTGCTCGACCCGAACAGCGTCACCATCGTCGACGGCGCCACCGGCACCCTGACGGGCGGGCTTTACGACCCTCCCGGCGCGAGCAGCATCGCGCCCTCGACGATCGAAGCCGCGCTCGACGCCGGCACCTCCGTGACCATCATGACCACGTCGTCCGGAACCGGCGGAACCGGCGACATCGTGGTCAGCAATTCCATCGAGAAGACGGCCGGCGGCGATGCCACCCTGACGCTCCAGGCCTACCGCAACGTCGTCGTCAACGCCGACATCACCTCCACCGCCGGAGCCCTGAATCTGGAGCTGATCGCCAGCAGCGAAGGGCAGGGCGGCGTGGTCAAGGTGAACGGCGCCTCGGGCGCGGAGCGTCTCATCAGCACCAACGGCGGCTCCTTCTGGGCCGGCGGCATGCCGGGGGTAGAGCCGGACCCGGCGGAGGGGCTGAGCGGCAACGACGGCAGCCAGATTTACCGCTCCGGCATCGATTTCTCCTACACCACCGTCCGGACCACCAACAGCGGCGGCGGCGGAACGGGCGGCATCACCCTGCTGGGCAAGGGCGGCGACGATCTCGGCGGCCAGAACCACGGCGTCCTTCTGACGGAAAGCCATCTCCAGACCGGCTCCGGCGCGATCACCCTGACCGGCATCGGCGGAAGCGACCGCGAGGATCCCTATTCCCCCTACAACACCGGCATCACCCTGACGAACTCGACCCTGACCTCGGCAAGCGGCGCGATCCGTTTGACCGGCACCGGCGGTAGGGCGAACATCCAGGACAACGAAGCCATCGTGCTGGCGAACGGCACGGCGCTGTCGACGGCCGGCGACATCACGGTCACCGGATACGACCGCGACGTCCGGCTGGACCAAGTGTCCCTGGTCAGCAGCGGCGGCCAGGTTTCGGTGGACGCCCAGGATTTCGATCTCAGGATCACCGGCGACTCGTCCAACCACAGCACCATCAGCGGCCAGACGGTCCGTCTGTCCGGCGATTTCAGCGTGTCCGTCTCGGACACCGACATCTCGGCGTCCAACTGGGCCAGGCTGTCGGCCAAGGGCGACGTGAGCCTGAGCGAGAGCAGCATCCTCGCCGGCGGAGCGGTGACGCTGAACAGCGACACCGACGAGTCGGACGACGGCGCCGTCATCCTGGATCACGCGACCATCACCTCCACCGGAGGCGGCGCCATCACGCTGGGCGGCGGCGACGATCCGTTCGCGAAGGCGGCCAAGACCCAGTCGGGAATCCAGGAAGCCGGCGTGTCGATCCGCGACAGCCAGCTGGCGTCCAACGGCGGCGACATCTCGATCATCGGCGAAGGCCTCGTCTCCGGCACGTCGGAGGTCAGGGGCGTCGCCATCATCGGCGATTCGACCTCGATCAACGCCGGCTACGGCCGGATCCTCATCCGCGGCACGACGACCTACGAGGCGGGCGGCTACTCCACTCCATCGTTGATCGGCGGCGTGCTGATCGATTCCGGCAGCGAGAGCAACGCCCTGACGATCACCTCGAACTCCGCCGCCGCCGACGCGATCGTGATCGAGGGAAGCGCCGCCCCGGTGACGGCCAGCCAGACCCCCGGCCTGTACATCACCCACGCGACCATGATCAGCGCCCAGGGCGGCGTTCGGCTGAAGGGGCAGAGCGGCCAATCCTCATCGAACACCGTCGTGGCCGGCATCGACCTCCACGCCAACAGCTCCGCCGGCATCAAGGTGATGTCGCACGCCGGCACGGTCACACTGGAAGGGCTGAGGAGCGCCGACCCCAAGTCCACCGGCATCCGCATGACGGACCATGTGCAGGTCGGCAACGGCGTCACCGGCAACGCGGTGAACGTCACCCTGACGGCCGATTCGATGGAGCTGGAGGACAACGGCAACGGCTACCGCCCGCTGATCCTCGGCGGCGGCGCGCTGGTGGTGCAGCCCTGGAGCACGACGGGAACGATCGGGGTCGGCAGCGGCAGCGGCCTGCTGCGGGTGGCCACCGACGGGGAAGGCAACCTGTGGAACTTCGGCGATGATTTCTCCTCCGTCACCATCGGGCGGGCCGACGGGGAGGGGCTGATCACCGTCGGCGGCCTCTTGAGGCTGAACGGGCATCTGACCCTGCGCGCGCCATCGGTGGCCAGCACCCAGCCGGCCATCAGCCTGGATGGCGTCGTCAGGATCATCAACGGCACGCTGACGCTGAACAGCGGTGGCGCGGTGACGCAGAGCGAGCGCATCGAGACGACCCACCTGGAGCTGCTGGGCTCCGGCTCCCACACGCTGGACCACGCCGACAATTCCGTGACCAAGCTCGCCGGCACCACCGGGGCCGTCACACTGACCAACGCCGGCGGCCTGGAGATCGGAAGCGCCGGCGGCAGCGCCGGGCTGACCCTCAACAACGGCACGCTGTCCCTGACCACCACGGGTGGAGGCGTCTATCAGACGGCGGCGCTGCGGGGCGTCAGCCTCCTGACGCTCTCCTCCGGCGGCGCCATCGAGCTGGACCGTTCGGGCGTGGACAACGGGATCGCGGCGCTGGGCAGCGTCCAGGGGCAGGGCAACCTGTTCCTGTCCAACAGCGGCAACGGCCTTCGCCTGACCGGGGCGGTCGGCGGCGGCAACGTCTCCATCCGCACGGCCGGCAACCTGACGCTCGACAGCGGCGCCAGCGTCGCGGCCACCGGCATCGGCAACATCGTGCTGGCGGCCGGCGGACGCTTCGTCAACACCAGCACGCCGCCCACCGGCTCGTCGAGCCTGAGCGTGCAGAACGGCCGCTGGCTGGTCTACGCCGCCAGCCGGGCCAACATGGTCACCGGCGACCTGACGGCCGGCACGATCTATGGCCAGACCTACGCCTCCTACGGCCCGCAGGCGGTGACGGAAAGCGGCAACCTCTTCATCGTCGCAGGCGCGGCTCCGACGTCGCCGCCACCACCGCCGCCGCCCGTATCGCCCCCGGTATCGCCGCCGGTGTCGCCACCGGTTTCCCCCCCGATCTCGCCGCCGGTTTCCCCCCCGGTCTCGCCACCCGTCTCGCCACCGGTTTCCCCTCCGGTGTCGCCGCCGGTCTCACCGCCGCCGCCCCCGCCGGTAACGACGGATCCGGAAACGCCGGCCACACCCGTGTCGCCGCCGGTCTCCCCCCCGCCGCCCCCTCCCGGCGCGACGCCGGTGTCGCCACCGGCGGCCACGGCGAATCCGAACGTCCAGAGCACGCTGCAAACGGTGGCGGCCGTCACCGCCACGCCGGTCACGACGCCTCCGCCCCCGCCATCGGGGGTTGGATCGGCCTCGGCCCAGAACACCGACCCCGTCCGCTTCCTGAACCGGCTCCAGCAGGGCGAACCCCTGTCCCAGGACGGCGGCGGCGACCCGGCCGACACCCCGCCGAACGCTCCGGCGCAGGCTCCCCCGCCACCCCCGGCCGGCGGCGGCAGCGGGCGGCCGTCGGCGCCGGCCGGATCGACGACCGTGACTCTGGCGTCGGGATCGACGATCACCTTCTCGGCCGGCGCCAACGCCGCCCATTCCGCCGGGGCGATGCTGACCCAGCCGAGCCCGCAGATGCTGGCCTCGCCCCAAATCCAGGCGGCGGCGGGCAGCCTCATCCAGGCGGCGTCCGGCGGCGGCATGGCCCAGGCGGTCGCCGAGATCGCCGGCAGCGGGCTGTCGCCGATGGAGCAGCGCGCGGTCCTTCAGAACGTGCCCGTCGCCACCCTGATCGGCGGCTTGGCGCAGAGCGGCGATCCGGTCGCCACCGGCGTCGGCGCCATCCTCCAGGGCATCATGGGGGGAGGGCAGAACGGCTACGCCGAGGTCCGGGCCGCCGTGCAGCAGGCCGGGGTTCCGTCCGCGGTGGCGCGCACCTATCTGGCGATGGCCCAGCGGGTCCAGCGCGAGCAGCGCACCCGGAGCCTGAACGGCGCCCTGCGGCAGCTCGTCGCCGATCCGTCGGCCTCCGACATGTTCACCCGCCCGGCCATCTTCACGACGCTGCCCAGCCTGCGGCAGGGGCGGGGAACGCGCACGCGCGGCAACACCATGACGCTGCGCGGCGTCGTCACCGACAGCGCCAACGTGGCGGAGGCGCGGGTCAACGGGCGCTGGGTCTTCATCGACGAGCAGGGGCAGTTCCGCACCAGCATCCCGGCCACCCCCGGCGAGACCGAAGCCACCCTGACCATGACCGACGAGGCCGGCGCCACCACCGAGCAGCGCATCCGCATCGACACCAACGCCACCGCCGAGCCGGTTCCCTCGGGACTGGGCGGGCGCAAGATCGCGCTGATGATCGCGGTGGACACTTACAAGGACAGCGGCATCCCCGCCCTGGCGACCCCCGCCGCCGACATCGCCCTGGTCGGCAAGGAGCTGAACGATCGCCTCGGCTACGAGACGCGGGTGCTGCGCAACCCGACCAAGGCGCAGATCGGCGAGGCGCTGCGCAAGCTGGGCCGCGAGGTCGGCGACCAGGACCAGGTGATGGTCTATTACGCCGGCCACGGCTACGAGCTGGCGGAGACCGGAACCGGCTACTGGCTGCCGGCCGACGCCAACACCGACAGCGCGAAGAACTGGGTGTCGAACAACGACATCGGCCGCTTCCTCAGCCGCATGCCGGCCCGGCACGTCATGGTGGTGTCGGACAGCTGCTATTCCGGGGCCTTCACCAAGGAGCAGAAGATCGACGCCGGCGCGATCGGCAACGACGACGAGCTGCGCCAGCGCCGTTCGGTGATGGCGCTGTCGTCGGGCGGCGACGAGCCGGTGGCCGACGGCGACGTGAACTCCCCCTTCGCGGCGGCGCTGGTCGAGCGGGTCCGGACGTTGCCGGCTGACAGCAACGGCTTCGGCCTGTACCAGCAGGTCCGCGAGGATGTGACGAAGGAAGCGCCGCAGACCCCGCAGTACGGTGTCATCAAGGCGGCGGGCTACGACGAGGGCGGCGATTTCCTGCTCGCCCTCAACAAGCCGCTGGTGAATTGAGACGGGGGTTCGCCGCGCATGTCGTCCTCACCCTCGGAGCGGCTGTTCCGCAAGGCCGCTCTCGACCGCCTGTCCTCGCCGGAGGAGCTGGACCGTCTCGTCACCCTGACGAGCCCGCGCGGCTGGCTGGCGCTGTCGGCGACGGCGGCGCTGCTGGGGCTTGCGGTGGTCTGGGGCTTCGCCGGCAGCCTGCCGACGCGGGTGACCGGATCGGGCATCCTGGTCAGCGGCGGCGGCCGGGTGTTCGACGCGGTCGCCCCGGCGGCCGGCCTGCTGGTCGAGCCCGCCGTGCGCTCCGGCGACACGGTGACGGCCGGGCAGCTTCTGGCCCGCATCGATCGGGCGGACCTGGAGCAGACCCTGTCCCACGCCCGCGCCGTTCTGGCCGAGCGCGAAGCGGATCTCGACCGCCGCGCCGAGCAGCTCGAGCGCGAGGCCAAGGCGCGGAGCGCCAATTTCGCCAGCCGCCGCGCCGCCCTGGGCCAGGTCGTGGCGGCGGCGGAGACGCGCGTGCAGTTCCTCGACACCATGCTGCGCGGGCAGGAGGACATCGCCGCGCGCGGCTTCGCCACCCGCCAGCGCGTCGAGGAGACCCGGCAGGAGCTGGCCGCCGCCCGCCAGAGGGTCAGCGACGCGAAGAGCCAGCGGCTCCAGATCGACACCGAGGAACTGGACATGGCGAGCCGCGCCGAGCAGGCGCTGTCGGACGGCCGCGACCGTGTCGCCGACGCCCGCCGCCACGTCGCCGAGACGCGGTTGCAGATCGAGCAGACCACCCGAATCCTCAGCCCGGCCGCCGGCCGCGTCACCGAATGGAAGGTGGCCGAGGGCACGCGGATCACCGGCGGCACCCCGGTGGTCAGCGTCGAGAGCGGGGCGAGCCATCTGCAACTGATGCTCTACGTGCCGCCGGAACACGGCAAGAAGCTGAAGCCCGGCATGGACGTCCGCATCGCTCCCTCCACCGTGCGCAAGGAGGAGTACGGCACGCTGGTCGGCACGGTCGCCGAGGTGTCGGACTTCCCCTCCACCCCGCAAGGCATGCTGGCGGTGTTGCAGAACGACCGGCTGGTCCAGCAATTCTCGGCCAAGGGCCCACCCTTCGCGGTCCGGGTCGACCTGCTCCGCGACGCCGGCTCGGCCACCGGCTACCGCTGGTCGTCGGGCGGTGGACCGCCGACCAGCGTCACCAGCGGCACCCCGGCGGAGGGCGAGGTGACGGTGCGCGAACAGCCGCCGATGGCCTTCGTCATCCCGGCGCTGCGCAAGGCGACCGGCCTGTGAGCAAGACCGCGGGCACGCCGGCCGGAAAGCCGCCGGCCGCGAAGCCGGCCGCACCGAAGCAGACGCGCGTCCGTACCCCCACCATCCTGCAAATGGAGGCGGTGGAATGCGGCGCCGCCTCGCTCGCCATCATCCTGGCGCATTTCGGGCGCTGGGTGCCTCTGGAGGAGCTGCGCGTCGCCTGCGGCGTGTCGCGCGACGGCAGCAAGGCCAGCAACCTGCTGCGCGCCGCCCGCGGCTACGGCCTGACCGCCAAGGGCTTCAAGAAGGAACCGGACAGGCTGGCCGACATGCCCTGGCCGCTGATCGTCCACTGGAACTTCAACCATTATCTGGTCTTCGAGGGCTTCAAGGGCGACCGTGCCCATCTGAACGATCCGGTGACCGGCCCGCGCAACGTCTCCCGCGCCGAGTTCGGCGAGGCCTTCACCGGCGTCGCGCTGGCCTTCGAGAGGGGGCCGGAGTTCAAGCCGGGCCGCAAGCCGCCGGGTTTCACCCGCCTGCTGGGACGGCAGCTGGCGCGGTCGCGCGCGGCGGTGGGCTACGCGCTGGCCGCCACGGTCGCGCTGGTTCTGCCGGGGATCGCGCTGCCGGCCTTCACCAAGGCCTTCGTCGACGAGGTGCTGATCGGCGGCCAGCGCGGCTGGCTGGTGCCGCTGCTGCTGGGAATGACGGCGACGGCGCTGGTGCGCGCGCTGCTGACCGCCTTGCAGCAGAGCGCGCTGCTGAAGCTGGAGACCAAGCTCGGCATGGTGCTGGCCAGCCGCTATCTGTGGCGGCTGCTGCAACTCCCGGTGCCCTTCTTCGGCCAGCGCCATCCCGGCGACATCGCCGGGCGGGTCGCCGCCAACGACCGGGTGGCGCGGCTGCTGTCGGGCGAGCTGGCGACGGCGGCGCTGAACCTGCTGACCGTCCTGTTCTTCGGGCTGGTCATGCTGGCCTACGACCCGCTGCTGGCCGGGATCACCGTCCTCCTGACCGCCGGCAACCTGCTGCTCCTGCGCGGAGCCTCGCGCGGGCGCGACGACGCCGGCCGCCGGCTGCTGGCGGAGCAGGCCAAGCTGGGCGCCGTCACCGTCGGCAGCATCCAGGCCATCGAGACGCTGAAGTCCGCCGGGCTGGAAGGGCAGGCGTTCGAGCGCTGGGCCGGCCATCAGGCGCGCCTGCTGTCGGTGCGCCAGACGCTGGGCGTGCATTCGGGGCTGCTGACGGTGGCGCCGGGCTTCCTCAACGCGCTGGGCACGGCGGCGATCCTCGGGCTGGGCAGCGTCCGCGTGATGGACGGGGCGCTGACGGTCGGCGCGCTGGTCGCCTTCCAGAGCCTCGCCGCCAGCTTCTCGGCGCCGGTGGCGACGCTGGTCGGCATGGGCGGCACGCTGCAACGGGTGACGGCGGATCTGCAACGGCTGAGCGACACGCTCGACCATCCGGTCGATCCGCATTCCGGCCTGGCGGGGGAGGGCGGCGCCGCGCTCCAGCCCGACGGGCCGGCGCGGCCCGACGCCGCCAGACTTGACGACGCCAGGCTTGGCGGCGCCGTCGAACTGGTGGACGTGTCCTTCGGCTACAGTCCGCTCGACCCGCCGCTGATCGAGGGGCTGTCGCTGTCGCTCGCCCCCGGCATGCGGGTGGCGCTGGTCGGCGGGTCGGGCAGCGGGAAATCCACCGTCGGCCGGCTGATCTGCGGGCTGTGCCGGCCCTGGTCGGGGCGCATCCTGTTCGACGGACGGCCGGCCGCCGAGATTCCGGCGGGACTGCGCGCCGCCTCCGTCGCCTATGTCGACCAGGATGTGTTCCTGTTCGACGGCACGGTGAGAGACAATCTTACATTGTGGGACGCGACCGCTCCCGAGGCGTCCCTGACCGCCGCGCTGGCCGACGCCGCCATCCTCGACGAGGTGGCCGGGCGTCCCGGCCAGCTCGACGCCCCGGTCGCCGAGGGCGGGGTGAATTTCAGCGGCGGACAGCGCCAGCGCCTGGAGATCGCCCGCGCGCTGTCCGGCAACCCGTCGATCCTGGTGCTGGACGAGGCGACCGCCGCGCTCGACGTGGCGACCGAGGCGCTGATCGACGACAACCTGCGGCGGCGCGGCTGCACCTGCGTCATCATCGCCCACCGGCTGAGCACGATCCGCGACTGCGACGAGATCATCGTTCTCGACCACGGCCGGGTGGTGGAGCGCGGCACCCACGAGGCGCTGCTGGCGCGCGGCGGCGAATACGCCTCGCTGATCGCGGCGGGGTAGGGGGGTGATCTTGATTCGGCAGACCCGGCTTGGCATGGCTGTGACGCCCCCCCGCTTTCATCCTCCTCTCCCCCGCGGGAAGGGGGGATGGTCCACGGAGCCGGGGTGGTGGGGGCCTGCGTCCGCATGAAGCCCGACCTCATTCTCGACCATTCCGCCGCCCCCGCCGCTCCGGTCGCCCCCGTCCTCATCGAGGGCGGCAACCACCGGCCGCTGCTGCTCGACGACCCGGCGCTCGGCTGGCGGGTGGAGGACGGCTACGCCGACCTCTTCCACGTCGCGTTGAAGGACGGTGTTCCGGTCGGACGCCGCCGCCACCTGTTCCGTGCCGAGGCCGGCGCCCTGCTGTTCGGCACGCCCACGCAAGGTGGCGCTGCGCTGGTCGCGGTCGGCTCGATCGGCGCCCGGCTGCGCGGCGTCGACCGCCGGGAACTGGCGGCCGCCGGCGATTTCCAGCCGCGCGCCGAAGCCTGGATCCTGCGCCTGACCGACGCGGCCACCGGCGGCGAGGCCATCTGGCCCGACCGAGTCGCCGAGCCGGGCACGCATCGCCTCGGTCCTGCCGGGCGTCTGCACGCCGATCCCCGCCGTCCGCTGTGGCTGCGGGTGGAGGACGGCGCGGCCTCCTGGCTCGGCAGTCCCGACCTTCCGACGGGCGCCCCACCGCTGCCGCTGACCGAACGCTCCTGGGTCGAGGCGGCCGGCGGCGCCACCTTGTCGCTAGCCGAGGCCTGGCCCGACGCGCCGCTGCTGTGGCCGGCGCTCGACCGCTTCCACGCGCTGGTGCTCGACCGCATCGGGACACGCGTCTCCACCCAGGCGGATCAGGAGGCGCAGCGGGCCCGGCGCAGCCGCGACTCCTCGCGCGACGCGCTGGCCCACGCGCTGGGCGCCATGAGCGGGCTGGTCGATGGCGCGGCGCCCGACGCCGTTCCGCTTCCCGACGGGGGCGACCCGCTGGCGACGGCGTTGACGGCGGTGATGGTCCACATCGGGGCGATAGAGCCCCTGCCGCGCCCGGACGCCGGCCAGGACGGCGCCACCCCCGCCGCCCGCCTGACCGGCCTGCTCGCCGCGGCGCGGCTGCGCAGCCGCAAGGTCCTGCTGCGCGAGGGCTGGTGGCGGGTGGAGGGCGTGGCGATGCTCGGCTGGCTGGGCGCGGAGCGGCAGCCCGTCGCCCTGCTGCCCGGCCCCACCGGCTTCGTGATGCGGTCCGCCGCCGACAGCCGCCGCGTCACCGCCCTCATCGCCGGGCAACTCGCCCCCGACGCCCTGCATGTCTACCGCCCGCTGCCGGCCCGCGCGCTGTCGGCGATGGAGGCGATCCGCTTTCCCCTGCGCGGTCTCGGCGGCGACGGTCTGCGGCTGGCGCTGTGCGGGCTGGGCGGGGCGCTGCTGGCGCTGCTGACCCCGGTCGCCACCGGCCTCCTGTTCGACGACATCATCCCGCGCGCCGAGCATGGGCAGCTCGCCTTCGTCATCGCCGGGCTGGTTGCCGCCGCCGTCGGCGGGGCCGCCTTCGATCTGGTCAAGACGCTGGCGGTGCTGCGGCTGGAAAGCCGGATCGACGGGACGATGCAGGCGGCCTTCATGGACCGGCTGCTCACCCTGCCGGTCGGATTCTTCCGCCGCTTCACGGCGGGCGACCTCGCCGACCGCACGCTGGGGCTCCAGACGGTGCGCGAGATCCTGGCGGCGAGCACCATGGCCGGGCTGCTCGGCTCGGTCTTCGGGCTGGTCAGCCTCGGCCTGCTGCTGGTCTACGACGCGCGCCTCGCCCTGCTGGCAGGGGGGCTGGCGCTGCTCTCCGCGCTGGTGACGGGGGCGCTGTCCTACGGCCAGCTCCGCCACGAGCGCGAGCACATCCGCCGCCAGGGCCGGCTCGACGGGCTGGTGCTGCAATTGATCGTCGGCATCGGCAAGCTGCGCGTCGCCGCCGCCGAGCCGCGCGCCATGGCCGAATGGGCGCGCGGCTTCACCGGGCAGAAGGCCCGCGCCGTCGCCGCCCAGCGCTACGCCAACGCGCTGGAAAGCTTCCACGCCGCCTTCCCGACCCTGGCGTCGGTCGCCGTCTTCGCCGCCGTCGCCCTGCTGATGGAGTCCGACGCGAAGGAGCAGGCGTTGCGGGCGCTGGCCGCCACCCCCGGCGAGGCGCCGCCGGAGCCCTTCTCGACCGGCAGCTTCCTCGCCTTCACCACCGCCTTCGGGCAGTTGCTCGCCTCGCTGACCGCGATGGCGCAGGCGCTGACCAAGAGCCTGACCGTCCTGCCGCTTCTGGAGCGCGCCCGCCCGATCCTCGACACGGCGCCCGAGGTGCCGGCGGGCCGCGACGCGCCGGGCGATCTGGCCGGCGGCGTGTCGCTCAGCCGTGTCGCCTTCCGCTACGGTCCCGACGCGCCGTTCGTGCTGCACGACCTCAGCCTGTCGATCGAGCCGGGGGAGTTCGTCGCCGTCGTCGGCGCGTCCGGCAGCGGCAAATCCACCCTGCTGCGCCTGCTGTTGGGGTTCGAGCGGCCCGACCGGGGCGAGGTCTTCTTCGACGGCCGCGCGGCGGAACGGCTGGATCTGGCCGCGGTGCGCCGGCAGATCGGCGTCGTGCTCCAGAACGGCCGGGTCACCGCCGGCAGCCTGTTCCAGAACATCGTCGGCTCCGCTCCGCTCGGCCTCGACGACGCCTGGCACGCTGCCCGGCTGGTCGGGCTCGACCTGGACATCGAGGCGATGCCGATGGGCATGCACACGGTGCTGATGGATGGCGGGGGCACCCTGTCGGGAGGGCAGCGGCAGCGGTTGATGATCGCCCGCGCGCTGGTCCACCGCCCGCGCATCCTGCTGCTGGACGAGGCGACGAGCGCGCTCGACAACCGCACCCAGGCGGTGGTGACGGCGTCGCTCGCCAAGCTCAGCGTCACCCGCGTGGTGATCGCCCACCGGCTCAGCACCATCCGCGACGTCGACCGCGTCTTCGTGCTGGAGGGCGGGCGGCTGGTCCAGTCGGGGCGTGGCGAGGATCTGATGGCCGTGGACGGACCTTTCAGAAGGCTGGCCAGCCGGCAATTGCTCTAGGATAAGCGGGGGAGGGGAACGATCATGCGCAAGGTGCTGTATATCCTGGGCAATCTCAGCGACGAGGACGTCGAGTGGATGGCGCGGGCCGGCAAGCGGCTGGACGTCGGCGACGGCCATGCGCTGGTCCGCCAGGGCCAGCCCGCCGAGCAGCTCTACATCGTGCTCGAGGGGCACGCCCTGGTGGAGGTCGCCGGGGTCGGCACCGTCGCCCGACTGGGCAGCGGCGAGGTGATCGGCGAGGTCTCCTTCGTCGATTCGGCCCCTCCGTCGGCCACCGTGTCGGCCGACGGCCGCTGCATCGCCCTGGCGCTGAACCGCCGCGACGTCGAGGCGCGGCTGCGGACCGACGGCGGCTTCGCCGGGCGCTTCTACAAGGCGCTCGCCATCTTCCTGGCCGACCGCCTGCGCGGCACGGTGGACCGGCTGGCCTACGGCAAGGGGCAGGCCATGGCGGCCGGCGCCATCATGGAGGACGAGCTGGACGAGGGGCTGCTCGATCAGGTCTCGCTCGCCGGCGCGCGCTTCGACCGCATGCTGAAGACGCTGATGGGGGCTCCCGCCTGACGGCGGTCCTTATCCCGATGAAGCCACGGGACGCGGGCGGCCCCCTTTCGATCAAGGGGTGACGCCGCCGGCCATGCATCATGGCCGGCGGCGTCCCTTGTCCTTCCGAACCGGCCGCGCCGGATCACCGCCACGCGGCGGTGATGGCGTTGTCGACCTGCGGATAGGCGCTGCCCTCGATGCTCAGCGTGCCGGCCGCCGGCGGCGCGAAGCCCGCCATCGCCTGCACCAGCTGGTCCACCATCGAATCCGCCAGCACCGCGCCGTCGCTGGTCTCGATGCTGTCCATGCGATGGCTGGTGCCGCTGTACCAGCCGGCGACCGTGACCTTGTCAGCCGACCCCACGACCTGGATCTCCAGATCGCTGCCGGTCTTGCGAAGCCACAGCTGGTGCCGGTCGATCCCCTCGCCGAACACCAGGCGATCGTTGCCGGCGTCGGCGTCGTTCTCGACGATGCGGTCGCTGCCGCCGCCGCGGCCGAACCGGTAGACGTCGTTGCCGGTGCCGCCGGCCAGGACGTCGTTGCCCGCCCCGCCGTCCATGTCGTCGTCGCCGTCGCCGCCCGACAGGCTGTCGTTGCCGCCGCCGCCCCACAGCGTGTCGTTGCCGGCCTCGCCGTAGGCCTCGTCGTAGAACCCCGAACCGGCCGGGTCGGCACGGCTGTCCAGCAGGTCGTCGCCGTCACCGCCATGCAGCGTGTCACGGCCGAGACCACCGGCCAGGGTGTCGTTGCCGCCATAGCCCGACAGGAAGTCGTTGCCCCCCTGGCCGTCGATGAGGTCGCCGTTCGCGTAGCCCAGCAGCGCTTCCGCGGCGCTGCCGCCGACGGTCTCCAGCGTCAGGGCGGGGGAGGACAGGTCCACCTCCCGCCCATCGGCGAAGCGCACCGTCTGGAGATAGTTCACCCCGTCGCCAGCCCCGTTGAAGCGGTTGGAGATGACGATCTGCTCCGGCCGGTCGCGGAACCGCAGCACGAGGTTGTTGTCGAAACGCGCGAAATACAGGTTCTCGGCCGCGAAGCCTTCGCCCATCAGCAGCACGTCGGAACCGCCGCCGCCGAGGATGGTGTCCTGCCCGCCATCATACAGCACGAGATCGTCGCCGGCACCGGCGTCGATGGCGTCGTCGCCGGCCCCACCGGACAGCGTGTCGTTGCCGGCCTCGCCAAAGAGGATGTCGTTGCCGTCGCCGCCATGCAGCCGGTCGCCATCGGCCCCGCCAGACAGCGTGTCGTTGCCGAGGCCGCCGGCAAGGTCGTCGGCACCGGCATCGCCCTGGATGTAATCGTTGCCGGCGCCACCCTCGATGGAATCCGCGCCGTCGCCGCCGAACAGCGTGTCGTTGCCGTCGCCGCCGAACAGCGTGTCGCCGCCGCTGCCGCCCTCGATGTAGTCGCTGCCGCCCCCGCCGTCGACGCGGTCGTCGCCGTCGCCGCCGTAGAGCGAGTCGCCGCCGCCGCCGCCCAGCAGCGTGTCGTCGCCGGCCTCGCCATAGAGCGAGTCGCGGCTGGCGGTGTCGTCGCTGCTGTCGATGAAATCATTGCCGTTGCCGCCACGGACCACGTCGATCCCCGCGCCGCCATAGAGGTGATCGTCGCCGTCATAGCCGAAGATCGCGTCGTTGCCGCCGGAACCCCGGATGGTGTCGTTGGCGTTGTAGCCCTCCAGCGTGCGGGCGACGTCGTCGTCCCGCGTGTCGATCACGAGATCCGGCCGGGTGAGATCGTAGGTCGACTGGTCGGCGAAGCGCAGGGTCTGGAGATAGTTGGCGCCGTTCCCGTTGCCGTTGAAGCGGTTGGCGATGACGATCCGCTCGGTCCGGCCCTCGAACAGGACGTGCAGGTCGTTGCCGTAGCGTTCGAAGCGCAGGGCGGCCGCGTCGAAGCCCTCGGCGAAGTCGAGGATGTCGTTGCCGCCGCCGCCGGTCACGGTGTCCTGTCCACCCTGGTACAGCACCACGTCGTCGCCGGCCCCGGTGACGATCCAGTTGGCGCCCAGGCCACCGGCCAGCGTGTCGTTCCCGTCCTCGCCGAAGAGGCTGTCGTTGCCGTCGCCGCCGTCGAGGCGGTCGTCATCCGCCCCGCCATAGAGCGTGTCCTTGCCGGCTCCGCCGAGCAGGACGTCGGCACCGGCCCCGCCGACCAGGCTGTCGTCGCCGGTCCCGCCGTCGAGCAGGTCGTCGCCGTCGCCGCCATGGAGCGCGTCGCCGAGCGCCCCGCCATAGAGCGTGTCGTTGCCGGCCTCGCCATAGGCGGTGTCGGCGCTGGCGGTGTCGTCGCGGCCGTCGATGAGGTCGTTGCCGTCGCCGCCATAGAGCAGGTCGGCCCCGGCCCCGCCATGGAGCGTGTCGTCGCCGCCGTAACCATAGATGGCGTCGGTCCCGCCGCTGCCACGGATGACATCGCCGGCGTTGTAACCGTCCAGCGTGTGGCCGACGTCGCTGTCGATGGTGCGGATGACCAGATCCGGACGGCTCAGGTCGATCTCGCCGCCATCGGCGAAACGCAGGGTCTGGATGTAGTCGGTCCCGTCGGCCGTGCCTTTGAGGGCGAAGCGGTTGGCGACGACGATCCGCTGCGCGGCGGAGTCGAACACCAGGTGGAGATCCTTGCCGAAGCGTTCCATCCGCAGGCCGGCCACCGTGTAGCCTGCGCCGAAGACCAGCACGTCGTTGCCGCCGCCGCCGACGATGGTGTCCGCCCCGCCGCCATAGACCACGGTGTCGTTGCCGGCCCCGCCGTCGATGGCGTTGGCGCCGGCCCCGCCGGTCAGCGTGTCGTCGCCGGCCCCGCCGAACAGCGTGTCGTTGCCGGCGTCGCCCGACAGGCTGTCGTTGCCCTCGCCGCCCTCCAGGGAATCGTTGCCGTCGCCGCCCTCCAGCGTGTCGTTGCCGCCGTATCCGAGGATGGTGTCGTTGCCCGCCCCGCCGTCGATCCGGTCACCCGACTTGTAACCGCGCAGAGTCTCGCTCGCCGCTTGTCCATGGGTTTCCAGCCCGATGTCCTGCGCCGTGAGATCGACCTCGGTCCCATCGGCGAAGCGCAGCGTCTGGACGAAGTTGGCGCCGTCGGCGTCGCTGTTGCCGTTGAAGCGGCCCACCACGACGATGCGGTCCCCCGTATCGCGGAAATTGAGATGAAGGTCGTTGCCGATCCGGGAGACATACAGTTGGTCGCGTGCCAGCCCGGCTCCCAGTTCCAGAACGTCGCTGCCGCCGCCGCCGATGACGGAGTCCTCGCCGGCCCCCGGCCCGGCGTAGCGGATCAGGTCGTCTCCGGCACCGCCGTCGATGACGTCGTTGCCGGCGCCTCCGTCCAGCGTGTCGTTGCCCGCCTGGCCATAAAGGGCGTCGGCTCCGTCACCGCCGAAGATCGAATCGTCGCCACCCTCGCCGTAGAGTTGGTCGGCCCCGCCGCCGCCGTCGATCAGGTCGTCGTCGGCGCCGCCATAGACCAGATCCACGCCGCCGCCGCCGTAGATGGTGTCGTTGCCGGTGCCGCCATAGGACTGGTCGTTGATGTTCGCGGCGCTGGGGTCGTCGCGGTTGTCGATCAGGTCGTTGCCGGCGCCGCCGTGCATTTCGTCGGAGCCGGTGCCGCCCTTGATCGTGTCGTTCCCCGCTCCGCCCAGGATCGTGTCGTTGCCGGTGCCGCCATCGAGGCTGTCGTCGCCGACGCCGCCGTTGACCGCGTCGTTGCCATCACCGCCCGCGACGATGTCGTTGCCGGCCGGTTCGCTGGGGGAGGGGGAGGGCAGGACCGAATTCAGATCCCACACCCCATCGCCATAGGTTTCCCAGATGTAGCCGTTGGCACCGATCGGGTAACCGTTGATCTCGATGCCGCCGACATAGACGGCCTTCTTGGCCCTGTTCCAGCCGCCGGTCTCGTCGACGACATGGATTTGCAGCCGGTCCGCCTCGCTCCGATCCCGAACGGTGAAGGTGTAGTCGCGCATGTTTCCCGAATAGATCATGGTGTTTCCGTCGGAGGCCAAGGTGGAGTAGAGCACGTCCACGATGCCGTTCATCAACACCACGCCGTCGAGGGTAACGACCACCTTCGGCCAGTAATACACATTGTGGGCGCCCATGCGGATGCGGACGGTGATCACCTCGTTTCCGGTCGTCGAAAACTCGTCGCCCCACAGCCGATCTTCGCCGGCTCCTCCGGTTATCGTGTCGTCGCCGTCACCACCGAAGGCGATGTCGTTCCCGCCGCCGCCGTCCACGGAATCCTCCCCGGCGCCGCCCCGCAGCCCGTCGCCGCCGGCCCCGCCATAGAGGGTGTCGTTGCCCGCTTCGCCGTAGAGGTTGTCGCCCGCGCCCGCGCGGCTGTCCAGCACATCGCCGCCGTCACCGCCATAGAGAGCGTTGTACCCGGCCCCGCCGGTCAGCGTGTCGGCGCCGCCATAGCCATAGATCGTGTCGTTGCCGGCCCCGCCGTCGATGACGTCGCCGACGTTGTAGCCCTCCAGCTTCTCCGAGGCGCTGGTCCCCGTGGTGGCGATCACCAGATCCGGGCGGGTCAGATCCATCAGGGTTCCATCGGCGAAGCGCAGGGCCTGGGAGTAGCTGGTCCCGTTCCCGTTGCCGTTGAAGCGCCCCTTGACGATGACCTCGTCGGCGACGCCTCTGAAACGGACATGCAGGTCGTTGCCGAAGCGGGCGAAATAGAGCGCTTCGGGAGCGAAGGCGCCGGCAAGCTCGATCACGTCGGTGCCGCCGGTGTTGTAGACGCTGTCCTGGCCGCCGGTGAAGCGGATGAGGTTCTCGCCGGCCCCGCCGTAGACCGCGTCGTTGCCGGCCCCGCCGACCAGCGTGTCGTTGCCGGCGTCGCCCAGCAGCGTGTCGTCCCCGGCGCCGCCCTCCATCGAATCGTCGCCGTCGCCGCCTTCCAGCCGGTCGCCGCCGTCGCCGCCGAGCAGAAGGTCGTCGCCGGCATAGCCGTAGAGCGTGTCGTTGCCGATCCCGCCGTCGAGCGTGTCGTCGCCGGCATAGCCGTGGATGGTGTCGTTGCCCCCGGTGCCCTGGATGGAATCGCCGACGTTGTAGCCCTCCAGCGTCTCGTTGGCGGCGGTCGCCACCGTCTCGATCTTCAGATCCGGGGCGGTGATGTCGACCAGCGTGCCGTCGGCGAAGCGCAGGGTCTGGACGTAGCTCGCCCCATCCAACGCCCCGTTGAAGCGCCCGACCAGCACGATCTCGTCGGTGGCGTTGCGGAAGCGCAGGTGGAGGTCGTTGCCGAAGCGCGCGTAATAGAGGTCGGCGGCCGCCAGCCCCTCGCGGATCTCCAGCACGTCCCGGCCGCCCTCGTTGGTGATGATGTCGCGCCCGCCGCTGTGGCGGATGAGGTCGTCACCGAGCCCGGTCAGGATAGTGTTGGTGCCGAGCCCGCCCTCCAGCGTGTCGTCGCCGTCACCGCCCTGGAGGGAGTCGTTGCCCGCCCCGCCGTCCAGCCGGTCGTTGCCGGCGTTGCCTTCCAGCCAGTCGTTGCCGGCGTTGCCGGCAAGGCTGTCGTTGCCGTCGCCGCCGGAGAAGGTCTCGCCCCCGTCGCCGCCGAGGATGGTGTCGTCCCCGGCCTCGCCATAGGCGACGTTGGCCGAGGCGCCGGTCCCGGTGTCGTTGCGGTTGTCGATCAGGTCGTTGCCGGCCCCGCCATAGATCTGGTCGGCGCCGAGCCCGCCTTCCAGCGTGTCGTCGCCCGCCCCGCCGACGAGGCTGTCGTTGCCGTCGCCGCCTTGCAGAAGGTCGTCACCGTCGCCGCCCTCCAGCCGGTCGGCGCCGGCCCCGCCCAGCAGCGTGTCGTCGCCGACTCCGCCGTAGAGCTGGTCGTTGCCGGTGCCGCCGTCGAGCGTGTCGTCGCCGGCATAGCCGTAGACGGTGTCGTTGCCGTCGGCGCCCTGGATGGAATCGCCGACGTTGTAGCCCTCTAGCGTCTCGTTGGCGGCGGTCGCCAGCGTCTCGATCTTCAGATCCTGGGCAGTGAGGTCGACCAGCGCCCCATCGGCGAAGCGCAAGGTCTGGACGTAGCTCGCCCCGTCGGCCGCCCCGTTGAAGCGGTTCTTCAGCACGATCTCGTCGGTGGCGTTGCGGAAGCGCAGGTGGAGGTCGTTGCCGAAGCGCGCGTAATAGAGGTCGGCGGCCGCCAGCCCCTCGCGGATCTCCAGCACGTCCTGGCCGCCCTCGTTGCCGATGACGTCGCGCCCACCGCTGTGGCGGATAAGGTCGTCGCCCAGCCCGGTCTGGATGCTGTTGGCGCCCGCTCCGCCCTCCAGCGTGTCGTTGCCGGTGCCGCCGTACAGCGCGTCGTCGCCGGTGCCGCCGCCGAGGGAATCGTCGCCGACGTCGCCGTAGAGGGTGTCGTTGCCGGTCCCGCCGGTCACCGTGTCGTTGCCGTCGCCGCCCTCGGCGTAGTCGTTGCCGTCGCCGCCCGCGATGACGTCGTTGCCGGCCCCGCCGTAATGCAGGTCGTTGTCGGCCCCGCCGTCGAGCGTGTCGTCGCCGTCGCCGCCTTCCAGCCGGTCGGCACCGGCCCCGCCCAGCAGCTCGTCGGCACCGGCCCCGCCGAACAGGATATCGTTGCCGGCTCCGCCATCCAGCCGGTCGTCGCCGGCATAGCCGTAGATGGTGTCGCTGCCGCCCAGGCCCTGGATGGTGTCGTTGGCGTTGTAGCCTTCCAGCTTCTCGGCCGCGTCGGTCGCCACCGTGTCCAGCACCAGATCCTGGGCGGTGATGTCCACCAGCGCGCCGTCGGCGAAGCGCAGGGTCTGGACATAGCTCGCCCCGTCGCCGGCCCCGTTGAAGCGGTTGACCAGCACAACCTCGTCGCTCCGGTTGCGGAAACGCAGGTGGAGGTCGTTGCCGAAGCGCGCGAGATAGAGGTCGCCCACCGCAAGGCCGCCGCCGATCTCCAGCACGTCCTGGCCGCCCGCGTTGGTGATCGTCTCGCGCCCGCCGTCGAAGCGGATCAGGTCGTCGCCCAGCCCGGTGAACAGGGTGTCGGTGCCGCCGCCGCCGGTCAGCGTGTCGTTGCCGTCGCCGCCGTCGAGCGTGTCGTTGCCCTCGCCGCCGTTCAGGATGTCGGCCCCGTCGCCGCCCGACAGGAAGTCGGCCCCGTCGCCACCGTCCAGGGAATCGTCGCCCGCGTCGCCGTGCAGGCTGTCGTTGCCGGTGCCGCCGGACAGCGTGTCGTCGCCCTGGTCACCGTTGAGGACGTCGGCCCCGTCGCCGCCCTCGACGCTGTCGTTGCCGGCACCGGCGTAGAGGAAGTCGTTGCCCGCCCCGCCGTCGAGCGTGTCGTCGCCCGCGTAGCCGTAGACGGTGTCGTTGCCGCCCAGCCCCTGGATGAGGTCGCCGACGTTGTAGCCCTCCAGCTTTTCGCTGGCGTTGGTCGCCACCGTCTCCAGCGCCAGGGTCTGGGAGGCCAGATCGAGGGTGGAGCCGTCGGCGAAGCGCAGGGTCTGCACGAAGCTCGCCCCGTCGCCCGCCGCGTTGAAGCGGCCGGTGAGGATGATCTGCTCGCTCGATCCCCGGAAGCGGACGTACAGGTCGTTGCCGAAGCGGGCGAAATAGAGGTCGCTCCGCGCGATGCCCGGCCCCATCTCCAGCACGTCGCTGCCGCCCTCGTTGGTGACGGTGTCGCTGCCGCCGCCGTAGCGGATGAGGTCGTCGCCGGTGCCGCTGTAAAGCGTGTCGTTGCCGGCGCCGCCGGCCAGCGTGTCGTTGCCGGCGCGGCCGTAGATCGTGTCGGCCCCGTCGCCGCCGCTCAGGTCGTCGTCGCCGTCCTCGCCGTCGATGCTGTCGTTGCCGGCCCCGCCCTCGATGCTGTCGTTGCCGGTGCCGCCGAACAGGATGTCGCCGCCGCCGCCGCCATAGATGGTGTCGTTGCCGTCGCGGCCATAGGCCACGTCGCCACCCGCGCTGTCGTCGCGCCCGTCGATCAGGTCGTCGCCGGCCCCGCCGTCGAGGGAATCCGCCCCGGTGCCGCCGATCAGCGTGTCGTTGCCGGCGTAGCCGAGGATGGTGTCGTTGCCGGCCCCGCCGACGATGCGGTCGCCGACGTTGTAGCCCTGCAGATACTCGGCGGCGCTGGTCGCCACCGTCTCCAGCGCGATGTCGGTGCGGGTCAGGTCGAAGCTGGTGCCGTTGGCAAACGCGATCCGCTCGACATAGGCCGTGCCGTCGCCGGCCGCGTTGAAGCGGCCGACCACGACGATCTCGTCGGTCGCGCTGTTGCGGAAACGGATGTGCAGGTCGTTGCCGAAGCGGGCGAAGTAGATCCCGTCGCGGTCGATCCCCGGCCCCATCTCGATGGTGTCGAGGCCGCTGCTGTCCATGAGCAGGTCGCGGCCGTCGCCGGCGCGGTAGACATACACGTCGTTGCCGGCCCCGCCGTCGAGCGTGTCGTTGCCGATGCCGCCGATCAGCGTGTCGTTGCCGGCCCCGCCGCTCAGGCGGTCGTCGCCGTCCTGGCCCAGCAGCACGTCGTCGGTGGCGGTGCCGGTCAGCAGGTCGCCGCCGGTGCCGCCGAGCACCGCCAGCTCGCCGAGCGGCAGGGTGGTGCCGTCGGCGAAGGTCAGCCCGGCCAGCCCGGTGGTGCCGTCGGTGGCGGAGAAGTGGTTGACGACGACGATCCGCTGCCCGGTGGCGCGGACCACCACGACGAGGTCGCCGCCCGAGCGGGTCAGCACGACGTCGCGCCAGTCGAGCCCGCCCGGCAGCCCGACCGTGTCGCCGTCGCCGGGGAACACCGTCTGGTCGGCCCCGCTGTCGTCGAGCTGGAAGACCGACGGCCCGTCGCCGCCGATCCACACATGGCCCGATCCCAGGTTCCACGGCGCCCCGGACGTGAAGGTCACCCGATCGAGCTGGTTCTGGAAATGGTTGACCACCAGCACGTTGATGGCGCCGTCGGCCGAGGTGATGCGCAGGTCGTCGTGGATGCGCACCAGCCGCAGGTTGGCCGGCGGAACGCCGGCGCCGAAGCTGAGCTGGTTGACGGCGTCGCCGGCCGGGTGGATGGTCGTCGGACCAGCGCCGGCCCCCACCACGAAGTTGCTGTTGCCGCGGCTGCCGATCAGGATTCCGTTGCCGCCGATCGCCCAGCTCTGCCCGCCCTCGAAGGTCACGGTGCCGAGGCCCGAGCCGGCGCCCGCCACCCCGGTCGGTCCGAAATGGTTGACCGCGATCAGGTCGATGCTGCCGTCATCGGTGTAGAAATGCAGGTCGACGCCGATCCGCTCCATGCGCACCAGGGCCGGGTCGATGCCGGGGCCGAAGCTGAGGGCGTCGGTGCCGCCGCCCGCGAAGATGTACTGGCGGCCGTGGCCGGGCAGCACCGTGAAGCTGTCGGTCCCCATCTCGCCGAACAGGACGTTGTCGCCGACGACGTCCCAGGTGACGCCGCCGGAGAAGCTGACGGCGTCGAGGCCGCGCGACACCCCGTCGGTCGGCGCGACGAACTGGTTGACGATCCGCACGGTCCGGCCGCTGCCGATGAAGACGACCACGAGGTCGGTGCCGTCCCGCGCCAGCGTGACGTCGCCCGGCCCGACGTCGGGGCCGAAGACGATCTGGCTGCCGCCGCCGCCCGCGTGGATCTCCTGGCGGGCCGGGCCGGTCTTGCCGATCTGGAAGCGGTCGCCACCACCCTCGCCGATCAGCGTGAAGGGGGAGGACAGGTCGAAGGTCCGCCCGTCGTCGAACTCCAGTTGGCCGATCGCGCCGAAGTAGTTGAGGACGGTCACCACCTGACCGGTGCGGTCGATGAAGAGTTCCAGGTCGGAGCCGGTGCGGACGAAGCGCACCTCGGTGCTGTCGATCCCGTCGAGCTTCACCGTGTCGCCGCCCTGGGCGTAGATCGTCTTCGATCCGGAATCCGGACCGATCAGGAAGGTGTCGCGCCCGGCGCCGCCGAACACCAGCGTGTCGCCTGTCAGGTGCAGGACCGAGCCGTCGGGGCGCGTCAGCGATTTCAGCGGCGCGCCGGCGAAATGGTTGACGATGGTCAGGGAATCCGCCGTGCCGTCGACGGTGATCCGCAAGTTGACGCCGTCGCGCGCCACCCGGATCTTCGATCCGTCGACGGTGTCGACGAAGCGCAGGCTGTCGTCGCCGTTGCTGTCCGGATAGACGATCATGTCGCCCATGCCGCGCTGGATCAGGTACTCGTCGTGGCCGGAGCCGCCGATCAGCACCTTGCCGCCCTGGATGTTCCAGGTGGTGCCGTTGTCGAAGGTGATGTCGCCGATGCCGTTCAGCGTGAAGTGGTTGACGACGACGATGGCGTCGGGCCGGCCCTCGATGTGGATGTGCAGGTCGTTGCCGACGCGGACCACCCGCGTCGTGCCGGGATCGGCGTCGAGCTGGAGATGCTGGCCGGGCGCGCCGGGGTAGATGATCGAGGCGTCGCGGATGGTCTCCGGCCCGGTGCCGCCGATGTGGATCGTGGTGCTGGCGATGGGCCAGATCACGCCGTTGGGGAAGACGATCTCCGGAATCGCCACGACGCCGCCGGGCGCGAAGTGGTTGACGATGGTCATGGTGTCGCCGCCGGCGGTGACGCGCAGGTCGGCGCCGACGCGGGTCAGGCGGACGCTGCCCGGATCGATTCCGGGCGCCACCTCGATCCGGTCGCCGGAGGCCTGCCCGCCGGGATAGACCGTGACGTTGCCCATGCCGGGGTTGAGGACGAACACGTTGTCCGCGTCGGAACCGATGCGGACATTGGCGCCGCCGACCGTCCACAGCGTGCCGTCGGCGAACGCGATGTCGCGGGCGGCGTTGCCGAGGAAGTGGTTGAGGACGGTCACCACGTCGGCGCCGTCGCCCAGCACGATCTGGAGGTCGTCGCCGACCCGGCGCGCCACGGTGGCGAGGCTGTCGAAGCCGGCGCCCATCCGCAGCCGGTCGGTGCCGCCGCCCGGATAGAGCGAGACGTGACCGATGCCGGGCTCGAAGGTGAAGGTCTCGGTGCTGCTGCCGCCGACGCGGATCTCGTGGCCCCAGATGTTCCAGACGGCGCCGTCGAGGAAGCGGATGGTGTGGACACCGCCGCTGGCCCCGCCGGAGAAATGGTTGAGCACCGTCAGGGAATCGCTCAGCCCGTTGACCGTCACCACGAGGTCGTCGCCGACCCGCTGGATCTTCAGGCTGGCCTTGTCGATGCCCTCGCCGATGGTGATCCGGTCGTTGCCGGTGCCGGGCAGCACGATGCGCGCGCCGCTGCCGGGGGTCAGGGTGAAGCTGTCGTCGCCGCTGCCGCCGACCAGGACGTTGGTGCCCGACAGGCTCCAGTTCCGCCCGCCGACCACCACATTCTCCAGCGCCGAGGCGCCCCAGTCGGTGGAGAAATGGTTCAGCACGGTGATGCGGTCCGCCGTGCCGCGGACCGAGACGATCAGGTTGTCGCCCTCGCGCACGAACTCCAGCTTGTCGGTGGCGACACCGGCGCCGAACTTCAGGCTGTCGAAGCCCTTGCCGGCGAACAGGCTGACCGCGCCGTCCCCGGCGTTGACGGTGAAGACGTCGGCGGTGTCGCCGCCGATGCGGAAGCCGTGGCCGGCGTCGACGCTCCACACCGTGCCGTCGGCGAAGGTGACGGAGGAAAGGCCGCCGTTGCCGGCGCCGGTCCCGTTGAAGTGGTTCAGCACGGTCACGCGGTCGGCGGTGCCGGCGATCTCCAGCACCAGCGTGTCGCCGACCCGGCGCAGAGCGACGTCGGCCGGATCGATGCCGGCGCCCAGCACCAGCCCGTCGCGCCCGCCGCCGGCCGCCAGCACGCGCTCGCCCAGCCCCTTCTGGACGCTGAAGCTCTCGTCGCCGCCGGTGCCGGCGATCAGGCGGGTGTTGTCGATGGCCCAGCTCGTGCCGTCGCCGAAGCGGATGCTGGCGTAGCCGTCGGGGTTGCCGTCGAAGTGGTTCTTGACGATCCAGGCGTCGGAGCCGGCGCCGTAGGTGATGCGCAGATCGTCGCCGTCGCGGGTCAGCCGCATCCGGTCGGGATCGACGTTCAGCGCGAAGCGGATGGTGTCGCTGCCGCCGCTGCCATACAGGGTGGTCTCATTGCCCCCTTGGCCGCTCCCGAGCCCGAAGACGACGCTGTCGTCGCCGGTGCTGCCGATCACCACATCGTCGCCGCGGACGCGCCAGCGGGTGCCGTCGGCCAGCTCGATGGTCTGGATCCCTCCGTTGCCCGCCCCGGCCAGCGCCTCGGCGGAGAAGTGGTTGAAGAGCCGGACCGAGCGGTCGGTGCCCGCGATGCGGATCTCCAGGTCGTCGCCCAGGCGCGACAGGCGCAGGTCGTCGGCCGTCACGTCCGCGCCGAAGCGGATGGTGTTCTCGCCGCCGTCGGCGTGCAGGGTGCGGGTGCCGAAGCCGGCATCGATGGCGATGGTGTCGTCGCCGGTCGTGCCCATCCGCAGATCGTCGCCCCAGACCGGCCAGACCACGCCGTCGGCGAAGGCGATCCGGCGGACGCTGCCGTCGCCGGCCGCCTCGGCGCCGTTGGGGGCGAAATGGCCCATGATGGTGACGCGGTCGCGGGCGTAGCCGTCCTCGCCCGCCGGGCCGCCCTCGGCGTCGAACAGGATGTGCAGGTCGTCGTCGATGCGGACCAGATGGGCGATCTCGTGCCGGAAGCCGGCGCCGAGTTTGACGGTGTCGTCGCCGCCCTCGCCGAAGACGACGACATGGCCGACGCCCGACGGTGCGGTGAGGGTGTCGTCGCCCGGCGTGCCGGTCACGACGAGGTCGCCGAACATCCGCACGCCGTCCTGCACGTAGACGACCGCCTCGCCCCGGCCGTAGCTGTTGTAGAGCACCGAATCGACGAGGATCCCGCTGCCGGTCTTCCGCCAGCCGGACTCCTTGAAGGTCACCAGATCGTCGCGGTCGCCGGTGACCCAGAGCGGCGTGCCGCCGCCGTTGGCCAGCACGCCCTGCTCGTTGAGGATCACGACCTGCCGGTCGGCGCCGGTCAGGTCGAGCGTCTCGATGCCGTGGACACCGCCGGCGTCGGCCCCCACCATCGACAGCCGGTCGCCCTCGAAGCGCAGCGTGTCGATGCCGTCGCCGCCGTCGACCGAGACGAAGCCGTCGTCCAGGATCCGCAGCGTGTCGTTGCCGCCGCCGCCCGACAGGATGTCGGCGCCGCCGCCGCCGTCCAGCCGGTTGTCGGCGCCGTCGCCGGTCAGCCGGTCGGCGAAGCCGGTGCCGATGACGATCTCGACGCCGCTCAGCCGGTCGCCCTGGGCGTCGCCGCCCGATCCGATGCCGGTGGCCAGATTGACCGTCACCCCGGCCCCGGAGGCCGAATAGTCGGCGGTGTCGAGGCCGGCGCCGCCGACCAGCGTGTCGGCCCCGGCACCGCCGATCAGCGTGTCGTTGCCGGAACCGCCGTCGAGCCGGTTGGCGCCGCCGTCGCCGGTCAGCCGGTCGTCGCGGCCGGAGCCGGTCAGGTTCTCGATCCCGCTCAGGACATCGCCTTGGGCATCGCCGCCCAGGCCGGTCCCGGCGGACAGGTCCACCGTCACCCCGGCGCCCGAACCGGAATAATCCGCCGTGTCGCTGCCGCCGCCGCCGGTCAGGGTGTCGGCGCCGCCGCCGCCCTTCAGCACGTTGTTGCGCTCGTCGCCGGTCAGCACGTCGTTCCGGGCCGAGCCGACCAGATTCTCGATGCCGCTCAGCACATCGCCCTCGGCGGTGCCGCCGAGGCCGGTGCCGGCCGCCAGATCCAGCGTCACGGCGTCGCCGGAGGCCGAATAGTCGGCGGTGTCGGTGCCGGCGCCGCCGATCAGCGTGTCCGCCCCCGCGCCGCCGACCAGCGTGTCGTTGCCGGCGCCGCCGTCGAGCCGGTTGGCGCCGCCGTCGCCGGTGAGCCGGTCACCGTGAGCGGAGCCGGTCAGGTTCTCGATGCCGGAGAGCCGGTCGCCCTGGGCGTCGCCGCCGCTGCCCGTACCGGTGGCGAGGCTGACCGTCACCCCGCCCCCGGAGGCCGAGTAATCGGCGGTGTCGATGCCGTCGCCGCCGATCAGCGTGTCGGCGCCGCCCAGTCCGGCCAGCGTGTCGTTGCCGCCGCGTCCGTCCAGCCGGTTGGCGTTGGCGTCGCCGGTCAGATAGTCGTCATGGTCGGAACCGTCGATGTTCTCGACGCCGGTCAGGACGTCGCCCTCGGCGTCGCCACCGACGCCCGTGCCGGCGGACAGGTCCACCGTGACGCCCGCGCCGGAAGCCGAATAATCCGCCATGTCGATGCCGCCGCCGCCGACCAGCGTGTCGGCGCCCAGGCCACCGATCAGGGTGTCGGCGCCGTCCCCGCCGTCCAGACGGTTGTCACCGCCGTCGCCGGTCAGCCGGTCGTCATGGTCGGAACCGTCGATGTTCTCGACGCCGGTCAGGACGTCGCCCTCGGCGTCGCCGCCAGCGCCGGTTCCGGCGGACAGGTCCACCACCACGCCGGCATCCGACGCCGAGTAGTCGGCGGTGTCCGTGCCCTCGCCACCGACCAGCGTGTCGGCTCCCGCGCCGCCGGTCAGCGTGTCGTCACCGCCGCCGCCGCTGATGAGGTTGGTTCCGGCGTCGCCGGTCAGCCGGTCGTCATGGGCGGAGCCGGCAAGGTTCTCGATGCCGCTCAGGACGTCGCCCTCGGCGTCACCACCGGAGCCGGTCCCGGCGGACAGGTCCACCGTCACGCCGCCGCCGGAGGCCGAATAGTCGGCGGTGTCGGTGCCCTCGCCGCCCACCAGCGTGTCGGCGCCGTCCAGCCCGGCCAGCGTGTCGTCACCCTCACTGCCGTCGATGAGGTTAGCGCCGGCATCGCCGGTGAGGGAATCGCCATGGGCGGAGCCGGAGAGGTTCTCGATGCCGCTCAGGACGTCGCCCTCGGCGTCGCCGCCACTGCCGGTTCCGTCGGCCAGGCTGACCGTCACGCCACCGCCGGAAGCCGAATAGTCGGCGGTGTCGATGCCATCACCACCAACCAGCGTGTCGGCGCCCAGGCCACCAACCAGGGTGTCGGCGCCGTCCCCGCCGTCGATGAGGTTGGCGCCGCCGTCGCCGATGAGGGAGTCGCCGTGACCGGAACCGATGATGTTCTCGATGTCCGCCAGAACGTCGCCTTCGGCGTCGCCGCCGGTGCCCGTGCCGGCCGCCAGATCCACCGTCACCCCGGCCCCGGAGGCCGAATAGTCGGCGGTGTCGGTGCCCTCGCCGCCCACCAGCGTGTCGGCGCCGTCCAGCCCGGCCAGCGTGTCGTCACCCTCACCGCCGTCGATGAGGTTGGCGCCGGCATCGCCGGTGAGGGAATCGCCATGGGCGGAGCCGGTGAGGTTCTCGATGCCGCTCAGGACGTCGGCCTCGGCGTCGCCACCGCTGCCGGCTCCGTCGGCCAGGCTGACCGTCACGCCGTCGCCGGAGGCCGAGTAATCGGCGGTGTCGATGCCGTCGCCGCCGATCAGCGTGTCGGCGCCGCCCAGTCCGGCCAGCGTGTCGTTGCCGCCGCGTCCGTCCAGCCGGTTGGCGTTGGCGTCGCCGGTCAGATAGTCGTCATGGTCGGAACCGTCGATGTTCTCGACGCCGGTCAGGACGTCGCCCTCGGCGTCGCCACCGACGCCCGTGCCGGCGGACAGGTCCACCGTGACGCCCGCGCCGGAAGCCGAATAATCCGCCATGTCGATGCCGCCGCCGCCGACCAGCGTGTCGGCGCCCAGGCCACCGATCAGGGTGTCGGCGCCGTCCCCGCCGTCCAGACGGTTGTCACCGCCGTCGCCGGTCAGCCGGTCGTCATGGTCGGAACCGTCGATGTTCTCGACGCCGGTCAGGACGTCGCCCTCGGCGTCGCCGCCAGCGCCGGTTCCGGCGGACAGGTCCACCACCACGCCGGCATCCGACGCCGAGTAGTCGGCGGTGTCCGTGCCCTCGCCACCGACCAGCGTGTCGGCTCCCGCGCCGCCGGTCAGCGTGTCGTCACCGCCGCCGCCGCTGATGAGGTTGGTTCCGGCGTCGCCGGTCAGCCGGTCGTCATGGGCGGAGCCGGCAAGGTTCTCGACGCCGCTCAGGACGTCGCCCTCGGCGTCACCGCCGGAGCCGGTCCCGGCGGACAGGTCCACCGTCACGCCGGCATCCGAGGCCGAGTAATCGGCCGTGTCGGTGCCCTCGCCGCCGATCAGGGTGTCGGCCCCGCCGCCGCCGGTCAGGAGGTCGTCGCCCTCGCCACCGTCGAGCCGGTTGGCGTCGGCGTCGCCGGTCAGCCGGTCGTCGTGGACGGATCCGACGACGTTCTCCACTTCGGCGATCCGGTCGCCCTCGGCGTCGCCGCCGCTGCCCGTGCCAGCGGCCAGATCCACCGTCACGCTCGCATCCGAGGCCGAATAGTCGACGGTGTCGATGCCGTCGTCGCCGGTCAGCACGTCGGCTCCGCTGCCGCCTTCGAGCCAGTCGTCGCCAGCCCCGCCGGAGAGGCTGTCGTCGCCGCCGCCGCCCGACAGGCTGTCGGCGCCGGTACCGCCCGTCAGGGCGTCGGCGCCGGAGCCGGCCAGGATCTTCTCGATGCCCGACAGGCTGTCGGTCATCCACCCGCCATGCCCGACGCTGCCGGTGGCGAGATCCACCGTGATCGCGCCGGTTTCCGCCGAGTAATCGACCGTGTCGATCCCGTCGCCGCCGATCAGCACGTTGTTGCCGCCGCCGCCGGCCAGGACATCGTTGCCCGCCCCGCCGATCAGCGTGTCGGCGCCGGAGCCGCCGACCAACGTGTCGTCGCCGTCGCCGCCGTCCAGCAGATCGCCGTTGTAGTCGTCCGCCACGGTCAACCGGTCGTTGCCGGCCCCGCCGATCAGCGTGTCGCTGCCGTAGCCGCCGTCGATGGTGTCGTCGCCGTCGCCGCCGTCGAAACGGTCGTTGCTCCAGTAGGAGCCGCCCTCGCCCAGCCGGTCGTTGCCGGCGCCGCCGAGCAGGGTGTCGGCCCCCTCGCCGCCGGTGAGCACGTCGTCGCCGTCCCCGCCGTCGATCCAGTCGTCGCCCCCGCCACCGATGACCGTGTCGTCGCCGGCCCCGGCGGTGACGCGGTCGGCGCCGCCCCCGGCGTCGATCACGTCGTCGCCGCTGCCGCCGTCGATGGTGTCGGCGTTCTCCCCGGCGTCGATGGTATCATTGCCGGCCCCGCCCCGGATGCTGTCGTCGCCGCTGCCGGCGGTGATGGAATCGTCGCCGCTGCCGCCGTCCAGCAGGTCGGCGTTGTCGCCGCCGATCAGGGTGTCGTTGCCGGCGCCGCCGTAGAGGGTGTCGGAATCGGTTCCTCCGTCCAGATAATCGTCACCCAGCCCGCCGTAGAGCAGGTCGTTGTTGCTTCCGCCCAGCAGGGTGTCGTTTCCGCTGCCGCCGTCCAGCGTGTCGTTCTCGCTGCCGCCGTCCAGACGGTCGTCGCCCGAGCCGCCCGACAGGGAATCGCTCTGGGCGCCGCCGACGAGCGTGTCGTTGCCGGAGCCGCCGCGCAGGGTGTCGTCGCCCCAGTCGCCGTTCAGCGCATCGTCGCCGGCCCCGCCCAGCAGGACCCCGCCGCCGCCACCGCTGTTGAGGGTGTCGTTGCCGGCCCCGCCGTCGAGGGTCTCGGCCCGCCAGTCGCCGCTCACCGCGTCATCGGTGCCGGCCTGCGCCTCCGTCATCTCGCGGGTCCGCTCGTCGGCCGGCGATTCACCCTCAACGTCCGCGACGCCGTCGTTGCCGGTCCCCGTCACGCCGATGACCAGCACGCTGTCGGTGCTCAGGCCGCCGCTGTCGGTAACGCGCACGGTGATGGCGTGGGTCGGCGCCGCGTCGTGGTCCAGGACCGCGCCCTCGGCGACGGTGATCCGGCCGGTCGCCGCGTCGATGACGAAACGGCCCCCGGCGTCGTCGGCCAGGCTGTAGGTCAGCGCGCCGTCTTCCACGTCCGTCGCGTGGGCGGTGCCGACCAGGGTGCCGGCAGCCGCCGTTCCGGAGACGCGGCCGCCGCTCAGGGAGACGGCCGAGGGGGCGTCGTTGACCTCCTCCAGCGCGATCGTCACCGTCTGGCTGGCGACCCCGCCGCGCCCGTCCGACACCGCGATCCGGAAGCTGTCGGCGCCCGCGTAGTCGGCGTCGGGCGTGTAGGTGAAGGTTCCATCGGCGGCCAGACGCAGGCGGCCGTGGCCCGGCCCGTCGGCCACGGCGTAGCTCAGCGCGTCGCCGTCGGCGTCCACCGCCCCGACCGAGCCGGCGAGCACCGTGTCCTCGCGGCCCTGCAGCGTCTGGTCGGCGGCCACGGGAGCGCTGTTGCTCACGACGACGAGGGCGGCCAGCGCGCCGACGTCGACGACGCGGCCGTCGACCGTCACCTCCAGCGCGTTCCAGTTGCTGGCCTTGAGCTTGAGGGCGTCGCCGGTGAAGATCTGGTTGTCGTCGCCGTGCTGGCGCACGAAGTCGCTCAAGCGGACGAGATCGGCGGCGATCCCGGCGGTGATCTGGCCGGAGGCGAGCTGGACGCGCAGCCGGTCGTTGCCGGCCCCGCCGTCCATCGTGTCGTGGCCGCTCTGGGCGGACAGGGTGTGGACAGCGAGATCGTCGCCGCCGCCCGCCTGGACGAGGTCGGCGCCGGCCCCGCCGGTCAGCGTGTCGGCCCCCATGCCGCCGGTCAGCGTGTCGTCGCCGTCGCCGCCGTCCAGCAGATCGCCGTTGTAGTCGTTGGCGACGGTCAGCCGGTCGTTGCCCGCCCCGCCGATCAGCGTGTCGCTGCCATAGCCGCCGTCGATGGCGTCGTCGCCGTCGCCGCCGTCGAACCAGTCGTTGCTCCAACCGTTGCCGTCGCTCAGCCGGTCGTTGCCGGCACCGCCCAGCAGGGTGTCGTTGCCATCCCCGCCGGTCAGCACGTCGTTGCCCGCCCCGCCGTCGACCCAGTCGGCCCCGCCGTCGGCGTTGACGGTGTCGTCGCCGTCGCCGCCCCAGACGCTGTCGTCGCCGCCGCCGGCCTGGACGAGGTCGTTGCCGGCGCCGCCGTCGAGCCGGTCGCTCGCGCTGTTGCCGACCAGGGTGTCGTTGCCATCCCCGCCGATCAGGGTGTTGGCGTCGGTTCCGCCGTCCAGATAGTCGTTGCCGTCACCGCCATCCAGCAGGTCGTTGTTGCTGCCGCCATAGAGCCGGTCGTCGCCCGCCCCGCCGCGGATGGTGTCGTCGCCCCAGTCGCCGGTCAGCAGGTCGTCGCCGGCCCCGCCGTCCATCACGCCGCCGCCGCCGCCGCTGGTGATGGTGTCGTTCCCGGCGCCGCCCTCCAGGGTTTCGGCGCGCCAGTCGCCGCGCAGGGTCTGGTTGGCGGCGGTGGTGGTCGGCGTGTCGGTCATCGGTTTTCCCCCTGCGGGCTTTCTGCCCGGTTCGAATTCATTTCGGCGGCAACGGGTCGAGGCGGTCGGTGGTCGGAGATCGGCCTGTGCCGGTCATCGCTCGCGCATGGCGTCGTGGACATGGGCGAGCACCGGCGACAGCAGGTAGTCGAGGATGCGGCGGCGGCCGGTCTTGATCTCGGCCGTCACCGCCATCCCGGGAGCGAGCGCGATGTCCTCGCCGTCTTCCCCCCGGATGACGGCACGGTCCAAAGCGATCCGGGCGGCAAACTTCGGGCCGTCCGGGTTGGCGGACGCCGCCGGGTCGGTGGCGCCGGTGCGTGCGGCGGCTCCGTCGGGCGGCAGGATGACGTCGTGGGAAACCCCCATCACCACGCCCGGCAGCAGACCGTAGCGGGTAAAGGGAAAGGCATCGACCTTGACCGCCGCCGGCATGCCGGGGCGCAGGAAGCCGATGTCCTTGTTGTCCACCTGGGTCTCGACGATCAGCGTCCGGCTGGCCGGCACGATCACCATCAGCGGTTCGGCGGTGGTCACCACGCCGCCCACGGTGTGGACCGCGAGCTGCTGGACCACGCCGGCGACCGGCGCCGTCATCACCTGGCGGGCGCGGCGGCGGTGCGCCTTGGTCAGTTCCTGGCGCAGGGCGGCGATGCGGTTCTCGGCGTCGGCCAGATCGGTCATCGCCTTGCCCTCGAACTCGGCGACCACCCGCCGCCGCTCGTCGCCCAACCCCTTCAGCGCGGCGTCGACCTCCTCCTCGCGGTTCCTCGCCGCGACGCCGCCGAACTCGACCTCCGCCAGCTCCTTCTCCAGCTCCAGCAGGTCGAAGCGCGGGCTGTAGCCGCGCTGCGAGAGGCCGCGCTTGGCCTGCACCTGCTCGCGGATCAGCGGCAGCGTCGCGGCCAGCCGGGCCTTCTCGGCGGCCAGCGCCGCCTTTTCCGCGCGGCGCTGGCGTTCCTGGCTGTCGATGGCGGACAGGCCCGCCTCGCGCGCGGTGAGCTGGTTGACCAGGATGGAGCGCTGGAGGGTGACCAGCGCGGCGTCGGCCTGCTCCGGCGGCTGGAACTGCCGCTCCCCGGCCAGCGCGGCGCGCAGGCGGGCCGCCTCGGTCTCGGCGACCTCCAGCTCCCATTCGGCGCGGCCGGCGTCGGCGGCGCTGTCGGTCGGGTCCAGTTCGAGCAGCCGGGCGCCTTCCTCGACTCGCTGGCCCTCGACGACGTGGATGCTGCGGACGATGCCGGGCTCCAGCGGCTGCACCAGCTTGTTGCGCTCGCTCGGGATGACGCGCCCGCGGGTGACGGCGGTGATGTCGATGTGGCCGATCCAGGCCCAGGCCAGCGCGATGAAGGCGAACAGCGCGATCAGCAGCGCGACCGCGCGGGCCACCGGCGAGGCCGGCGTCTCCACCGCCTCCAGCGCGGCGGGCAGGAACTCCAGCTCGTGCCCGAGCCGCCGCCGGAGCGGACGCGCCGCGCGGCGGGCGGGCTGGGGCGACGGCGCTTCCGCCGCAGGAGGGGCCGCTTCGGCGGCGCCGTCAGGCGATGCCATGCTCGGCCCCCATCTGCATCCGCCACAGCTCCGCGTAGCGCCCGCCCTGGCGGATCAGGGACTCGTGCGTGCCCTGCTCGGCGATCCGCCCTTCCTCCACCGTGACGATGCGGTCGCAGTTGCGCACGGTGGAGAGCCGGTGGGCGACGATCAGCACCGTGCGGTTCTCGCAGATGCGGCGCATGTTGGCCTGGATCGCCGCCTCGCTCTCCACGTCGAGGGCGCTGGTCGCCTCGTCGAAGATCAGGATGCGGGGGTTGGTGGCCAGGGCGCGGGCGATGGCGATGCGCTGGCGCTGGCCGCCGGACAGGCTGGCGCCACGCTCGCCGATCACCGTGTCGTAGCCTTCCGGAAGCCCCAGGATGAAGCGGTCGGCCCCGGCCAGCCTCGCCGCCGCCACGATGTCCTCCATCGCCATGCCGGGATCGGCCAGCGCGATGTTGTCGCGGATCGAGCGGTTGAACAGGACGTTCTCCTGGAGGACGACGCCGATCTGGCGGCGCAGCCACGCGACGTCGACCAGCGCCAGATCGACGTCGTCGACCAGCACCCGCCCCGATTCCGGCACGTAGAGCCGCTGCACCAGCTTGGTGAGCGTGCTCTTGCCCGAGCCCGAGGAACCGACGATGCCGACCGTCTCGCCGGGCTGGATGGTCAGGTCGATGGATTGCAGGGTGGGCGAGGCGTCCGGGCGGTAGCGGAAGCCCACCCGGTCGAAGCGGATGCCGCCGCGGATGGCCGGCAGCGGCAGCCGGCCCGGCTTGGCGGCCGGCTCGGCGGCGGTGTTGAGGATGTCGGCCAGCCGCTCGACCGAGATGCGCGCCTGCTGGAAGTCGTTCCACAGCTGGGCCAGCCGCAGGACCGGGGCGGACACCCGGCCGGCGAGCATGTTCACCGCCACCAGCGCGCCCACCGTCAGCGTGCCGTCGATCACCTCCAGCGCGCCGAAATACAGCAGGGCCGCCATCGCCAGCTTGCTGACCAGTTGGACGCCCTGCCCGGCGATGGCGCCGAGGTTGCCGGCGCGGAAGGCGGCGCCGACGAAGGCGGCCGAGCGTTCCTCCCAATGGCGGCGCATCTCCGGTTCCACCGCCATCGCCTTCAGCGTCTCGATGCCGGAGATGCTCTCGACCAGGAAGGCCTGGTTCTCGGCGCCCAGCGCGAATTTCGCCTCCAGCCGGCGGCGCAGGATCGGGGTGGCGATCAGGCTGATCGCGGCGTAGACCGGCAGCGACGCCAGCACGATGCCGGTGAGCGTCGGGCTGTACCACCACATCACCGCCAGGAAGACGACGGTGAAGAACAGGTCCATCACCAGGGTCAGCGCCGAGCCGGTCAGGAAGTCGCGGATACGGTCCAGCTCGCGCACCCGCGCCACGCTGTCCCCCACCCGCCGCGCCTGGAAATAGGAGAGCGGCAGCGCCAGCAGATGGTCGAACAGCCGGACGCCGAGCGTCACGTCGACCCGGCTGGTGGTGTGGGAGAAGATGTAGGTGCGCAGGCCCCCCAGCACCGTCTCGAACAGCGAGACCACGACGAGCCCGATGATGAGGATGTCGAGCGTGGTCAAGCCCCGGTGCGCCAGCACCTTGTCGACGACCACCTGGAAGAACAGCGGGCTGACCAGCGCGAACAGTTGCAGCACGAAGGAGGCGAGCAGCACCTCCGCGAACGGGCGGCGGTACTTGAACAGGGCCGGCACGAACCAGCCGATGCCGAACCTCACCTGGGCCAGATCGAGGCTGGCGCGGCGCGTCATCAGCAGGAGTTCGCCCGACCAGGCCGGCTCGACGACGGCGCGCGGCAGGGTCAGCGGACGCTGTTCCAGCGGGTCCTGGATCAGGACCCGGTCGCCGTCCACCTTCGCGATGATGAAGAAACGCCCGTCGCGCCGCTTCGCGATGGCGGGAAGCGGCGTCGCCGTCAGGCGATCCCAGCTGGTGGTGACCGAACGGGCCTTGACGCCGAACCCCTTGGCCGCCCGCAGGATGTCCAGCGTGTCCATCGCCCGGCCGCGCGCCGCCTGCGCGTGGAGGATCTGTTCCGGATCGGCTGGATTTCCCAGGAGGCGCAGCAGGATCACCAGGCAGGACAAGCCGGTGTCCGGGACCGAATTCTCTTCCACCAGCCTCGGCATGATCGAAACACTCGAATTGTGCGGTTTTACAATTTTTCTACTTTTCGACTTTTCCTGTTCCAGAAGCGCTTGCGATAATTGATCGTTTCCGTGGGAAATTTTTATCAACAAGACAGGTCACTGTATTTCGCAGCAATCTTTGGGCTGCGATTTACTGTAAATCAATATTTCATGGAGGATTTTCTCATCGAAAATGCAACGTGCGGATGATAGCGATGCTTGTGTCGGGGCGCAATGATTTTTCACCACATATGCGTGAAAAATACGAATTCAACTCATTCATTAAGTGTCTATAATGATTGGACGACTTCTTAGAGTCTGTCTGTTTGTGTCTGAATCGGAGATGGGGATTCCCGAGGGAGCGGATGTGTGATTCAACGGGTTGACTGATTTGGGAGATCAACCCTGATGGCACGTCCGTTGTCTCTGGATCTTCGTGAGCGGATTGCGGCGGCGTTGGCGAGTGGCCTGACGACCCGCGCGGTGGCGCAGCAGTTCAGCGTCTCAGTTGCGACGGCAGTGCGGATCGGTCAGAAGCAACGTGCCGGACAAGGGCTTGAGCCGGGCAAGATGGGCGGTCATCGTCCCTTCGTGCTGGGGCCGGAGGCGGTGGATTGGCTGCGCGAGCGGCTGGCTGAGAAGGGCGACCTGACGATCCGGGCGCTGACGGCGGAGTTGGCGGAACGCGGCACAGTGGTGACGCCGGACACCGTCTGGCGATGCGTGCGCCGGTTGGGCCTCAGCTTCAAAAAAAACGCTGCTGGCCAAGGAGCAGGATGGGACGAAGCTGGCTCGCTTCCGAGCGCGCTGGAAAGCCCACCAGCATAAGATCGATCCCAAGCGCCTGGTCTTCATCGACGAGACCTGGGTGAAGACCAACATGACCCGCACCCGGGGTTGGTGTGCGCAGGGCCAGCCTTACCTCGCCAAAGTTCCCCACGGCCATTGGAAGACGCTGACTTTCCTGGCAGGCCTGCGTCACGACAGGATCGTGGCTCCTCTGGTCCTGGATGGGCCGATCAACGGGACCATGTTTACGGCCTGGGTCGAGCAATTCCTGGTGCCCACCCTGGCACCGGGCGATGTCGTCGTTCTCGACAACCTGGGCAGTCACAAAGGAGCCGCGGCGCGCAACGCCATACGGAATGTCGGCGCCCATCTGCTCTTCCTGCCGCCCTACAGTCCTGATCTCAATCCCATCGAGATGATGTTCGCAAAGCTCAAAACCTTGGTCCGGAAAGCCGAGGAAAGGACGATCGAAGCCGTATGGCGGCGC
This sequence comes from Azospirillum agricola, assembly GCF_020005195.1. Classification (NCBI taxonomy): domain Bacteria; kingdom Pseudomonadati; phylum Pseudomonadota; class Alphaproteobacteria; order Rhodospirillales; family Azospirillaceae; genus Azospirillum; species Azospirillum agricola. The sequence continues at coordinate 45 of NZ_JAIFZR010000001.1, read as the reverse complement.
ATCGGAAACCTGCTGGAGCACTTCCAGCCTCACGAGTGCGCCGCA